>CAVTSP010000031.1:0-130544 GCA_963737375.1 uncultured Actinomycetota bacterium | reverse complement strand
ACTTCGACAGCTGGTAATGCAGGTTGACCGTGCTGCGTTCCATGTAGGGATTAGGCTTGGTACCGGTGAAGCCAAGCGATTTCATGCCTTGCTGTACGGCGGCCATGTTGGAGAAGTCCTGCGGGAACACCGTGCGCCAGTCGGGGTCGTCGGCCTCGAGATATGCCCACTCGGTCTGCGGCTCTTGGCCTTCGGGGTAGAGCTCGTAGCAAGCCGCCTCGAAGATGCAGCTGTTGGGGTCGTAGCCGCTGGGCCGCGCGCTGTAGCACAGCGCTGTCGTCAGGCCCTGCCCGATCTGGAAATTCGGGAAAATCTGCCAGGCGGTACCGCTTTGGGCCAAGTGCTCGGGGTCGATGACCGGCCAGGTCACGCCGCGGGCCGCGTCGTCGCTGCGCGCGGCGGCCAGCCAATGGCTGAGCACCTTCTCCGGCGGGGTGCCCTCGGGCAGCTCATCGGCCAGTCGCTTCGCCGCATCCACCAGCGTTTTGGTGGTGGTGGCGTTGGTTTCCTCCAGCGTGTACACCTGCATCTCCGCTGTCGAGATCCGCGGATCTCCGGTACCGAGCCGGATCTTCGACTTGGTCTCGGTCAGGTCCTTGGGTGCGTCGTAACCGATGTTGCTGTGCTTACCCTGCGCCTTCGCCCAACCGCGGAAAGTGCCGAATTTGTTGAACTGCGGGTGGGTGGTGGCGACATGGTAGGTCTCGTTGAACGCCTCGATCGCCACCTTCCAATTGCATTGGAAAGTCAGCCATTTGCGCCATTTGACCCGCATGTTCTCACACCCGAACGGGTCGAGCATGGTGGCGGCCGGCTCGAGGTAGTCGCGTAGCGGCTCGCAGTGGGGATCCAGGTTGATCCAGATCCAGCCGCCCCAGGTGTCGACGTGCACCGGGGCGAGGTGGGTGTTCTGCGGCGTCAGCGAGTCTTGCCAGTCCTGTTGCTCCGGGATGTGGGTGCAGTCGCCGTCCAGGCCGTAGGTCCAGCCGTGAAAGCCACACACGAACGACTTCTTGTGCCCGCACGCGCTTTTCGTGCGCTCGGGAGTGTCGACCAGTCGCCGGCCGCGGTGCACGCACACATTGTGGTGGGCTTTCAAGGTGTCCGGACCGGTACGCACCACGATGACGGAGTCGTCGAGGATGTCGTAGGTGAGGAAGCTGCCGGTCTTCGCCAGGTCTTCGACCCGCCCGACCTGTTGCCACACCTTGCGCCACAGTTTGTCACGCTCCGCGCGGGCGTAGTCCTCGGACAGGTAGGCCTCGACGCCGATGGTCACCGGAGCGGAAAGCTGCTCGGGCGCTTCGGCTTCGCTTTAACATCGGTCATTCCGTGCTCCTTATCGCTGCTCGGAAGGAGTCGTCCTTGAGGAAGAGTGAGGTGTTGTCGGCGTCGAGGTGCGTCCACTTGAGGTCCAGGCCGCCGTCGACCAGCAGGGTCTGGCCGGTGACGTAGCTGGACAGATCGGACAACAGGAACAGGATGGCCCCGGCGATCTCCTCGGGACGGCCGCGCCGGCCCATCGCAATCGCACGGCGATCCCGTCCGGCGTCGTCATCGACGTACGTCAGCGAAGCCGGGGTCGCGGTGACGCCGGGGGCTACCGCGTTCACCCGGATCTCGTCGGCGGCGAGTTCGACGGCCATGGTGCGGGTCATCGCCGCGATCGCCGCCTTGGCCGTGCCGTAGGCGATGTGGAACGGCGCGGTGTTCATCCCACTGATCGAGGAGATCGACACGATCGATCCGCGGCGACTGCCGGCTTTCAATTCCGCGGCCACGGCCTGGCTCATGAAGAATGCGGTCTCCAGATTCTGGGCGAACAGGTCGCGCCAGTCGCTGCGGGTCACCCGGGTCGACGGCATCCAGGTCTCCGGCGCTGCCCCGCCTGCCACATTGACCAGGCCGTGGAGGTTGCCGTCAGCACTCAGCGCCTGCTCGATCGCGGCGGCCACGCCGTCCTCGGTGGCGACGTCGGCAGCGACGGGAACGATGGGCAGCCCGCGTTCGACCAGCGGAGAGATGTGGGTGTCGAGGTTGTCTTTGCCTCGACTGACCGCGATGACCGTCGCGCCCGCCTCGGCGACCATGCGGGCAACGGTGGTGCCGATACCGCCGCCGGCGGCGCCGGCCACGATGACCACGCGCCCCTGCAGATCGAGCAGATTATTGACCACTATCCGAATTCGCCTACGTATTGTCCGGACAAGATATCGAGATGCGCATAATTGAGAATATGATTCTCTGCAAATGGCTGAGCGTCAAGTGGCGCTGGTGGAACCGCGGCTGACTATTGTCTGGACCAGGCTCGGTTGCTAACGTCACCGGCTGAAACAGCCGCCAAGTTTTGGTAACCAGGTCCCACGGGAGTGCATCACCGATGTTGCTGCACGAAGGTCGCTCCGGTACAGCGGGGTCACCAACCCTCGCGGCGGGCTGGCGTATGGAGCGGCTCACCGCGCCCAGCCGGCTGTTCGGCGCCAACGGCCTGCGGACCGGGCCCGATGGCCGGATCTACATCGCACAGGTGACCGGCAGCCAGATCAGCGCGCTCGACGTCGGTACCGGTCAACTCGAGACCATCAGCGCCAAGGGCGGCGAGATCGTCGCGCCCGACGATGTGGCGTTCGGTCCGCACGGTGATCTCTACGCCACCGAGGTGATGGACGGTCGGGTCAGCGTGCGCGGCGCCGACGGCCACACCCGCGTGCTGCGGGCGGACATCCCCTCGGCCAACGGCATCACCGTTTATCAGGGCCGGTTGTTCATCGGCGAATGTCGCGAGGGCGGAAGGCTTCTCGAGCTGGACCTCAACGGCGGCGCGCCGAAGGTGCTTGCGGAGAACCTCCCGTCGCCCAATGCGATGGAAGTCGGCCCGGACGGCCTGCTGTACTTCCCGGTGATGGGCGCCAACGAGATCTGGCGGATCGGTCTGGACGGGGGTGAGCCCGAGACGGTCGCGTCCGGCCTTGGCGTGCCGGACTCGGTGAAATTCGACTCGGCCGGCCTCATCGTCTCGACTCAGGTGCACAGCGGTCAGGTGTTGCGCATCGACCCGCGCTCCGGCGAGCAGACGGTCCTGGCGAATCTCAGCCCGGGGCTGGACAATTCGACCTTCGTCGGCGACCGGCTGTTTGTCTCGAACTTCACCGGCGAGATCACCGAGATCCTCGCCGACGGCTCGACCGAGGCGCTGTTGCCGGGCGGGTTGAACTGGCCACTGGATCTGGCCGTAGGCGCCGACGGCAGGCTGTATGTCGCTGACGGCACCTACTTCTACGTGCTCGGTCCCGACCGCGCCCTGCACACAGTGGGCATGCTGTTCACGCCGGGCTATCCGGGGTTCCTTCGCGGGCTTGCGCCCGCTGGACCGGGCGAGTTCGTCGTCACAACATCCGGTGGCCAGATCTCGCGCTACCGGCCGGCCGACGGCGAAAGCGACGTGCTGGCCGACGGTTTCGATCAACTCTACGGCGTGGCGATCGCCGCCGACGGGACGATCGCGGCCGCCGAATTCGGGACGGGACGGGTGGTGGCCATCCGCAGCGGCCGGGTCGATGTGATCGCGTCGGGGTTGGCCGATCCGATCGGGGTCGCCGTCGCGCCCGACGGCGGGTGGCTGGTGTCGGAGGCCGGCGCCGGCCGGGTGGTCGCGCTCACCGGGTCGGGGCGAAAAACCGTGGCGGCCGAATTCGACCGGCCGCAAGGCATTCTCGTCGACGGTAACCAGCTGTACGTCGTCGACGCCGGGGCCAAGGCGCTGGTCGCGGTGGATCTCGACGACGGGTCGCGGCGCACGATCGCCTCCGGGTTGCCGCTCGGCGCCGCGCCCGGTGTGGTGCCCAAGCCGCTGAAGGGCATGCCGCCGTTCTCCGGGCCGCAGGGACCGTTCGCCGGCATCACCGCCGGACCCGACGGCACGCTGTATGTGTCCGCCGACGCGGACGGCAGCCTGCTGGCGTTTCGGCAGGGCGGTCACGATGGCTGACACCACCGACCACCGCTACCTTCAGGTAGCGCGTGCGCTGCGGAAAGAGATCGTCGACGGCGTGTACCCGGTTGGATCACAACTTCCCACCGAACATCAACTGTGCGAGCGCTTTTCGGTCAGCAGGTATACCGTCCGGGAAGCGCTGCGACGGCTGCGCGACGACAACCTCGTCGCATCGCGGCCGCGGGCCGGCACACTCGTGGTACCGCGTCCGTCCTCCGACTCTTACGTCCAGGACGTCGTCTCGATCAACGACCTGCTGGCGTTTGCCACCGGTGCGCAGTTCGCGATCGAATCCACCGGGATGACGCTGATCGACGACGAGTTGGCCGCCCGGACCGGACTCGGCAGTGGTGAAGAGTGGTTGGCCGTCAAGGGCTTTCGCCGGGTCGACGCCGCCGACTATCCGGTCTGCCGGACCGAGTACTACATCAACCGGGCATTCGCCGGGGTCGGCCGCCTGCTGCCACGACACACCGGTCCGATCTTTCCCCTCATCGAAGACATCTTCGGGCTGAGCATCGTCGAGGTTCGCCAGGAGATCGCCGCGGTGCTGATCTCACCGACGCTGGCCGAGCAGCTCAGCGTCGACATCGGCAGCCCCGGACTCGAAGTGCACCGCACCTATGCGACCTCCGACGGTGAAGTCGCGCAGCTGACGATCAACACCCATCCAGCGTCCCGTTTCCGTCACACGATGACGATGCGACGGGTCCGCGGCTAATCTCACATGCGGCGATGTCGAACACCAAACTGATCGGCGGACGAACGGTCCGCTGGGACGACGAGCGGGCCGCGGAAGCGTACGCGCGGGGCTGGTGGGTGGGCGACACGCTGGCTGATTCACTCGCCGACGCCGCGCAACGCACCCCGCAGCGAGTGGTACTGATCGACGGCGACCGCGAGGTCGACTGCCAGAGCCTGCACGAGCAGGCCACAGCGCTGGCCGCAGCGATGCTGGACAGGATGCCGATCGGGAGCGTCGTGTCGTTCATGCTGCCCAATTGGCATGAGGCCGCGGTCATCTACCTCGCGGCGACGCTCGCCGGAATGGTGGTCAACCCGATCCTCCCCTCACTGCGGGATCATGAGCTGCTGTTCATCTTGGGCGACGCGAACACCCGGATGATCTTCGTGCCGTCGGTGTTCGGGCGGCACGACTACGCGTCGATGCTGGCCCGGGTCGTCGCGCAGATGGCGGACCCACCCGAGGTCGTCGTGGTGCGCGATGGCGCACCGTTGCCCACGGCGAACTCGCCGACCATCGACCTGCCCACGCTGGATCCCGATGCGGTGCGGATGATTCTCTACACGTCGGGCACCACCGGCCGGCCCAAAGGCGTTCTGCACAGCCATAACTCAATACACGCATTGATCACCCAACTCCGCGACCACTGGCAGGTGCAACCCGGTGACCGGTTCCTGGTGCCGTCGCCGATCGCTCATATCGGCGGAAGCATCTACGCATTCGAATGTCCGCTGCTGCTCGGTACGTCGGCTGTGCTGATGGACCGCTGGGATGCCGCCGCCGCGGTCGACCTCATCGAACGACGGGGGTGCACTCACATCGCTGGTGCAACACCGTTTCTAGAACAGTTGCTCTCGGCAGCCGAACGCGCCGGCACCCGACTGCCCGAGCTGAAACTGTTCGTCTGCGGTGGCGCATCGGTTTCGCCGTCGCTGATCCGCAGAGCCGCAGATTATTTCGACCGCGCCGCCGTCACCCGGGTATACGGCTCCACCGAAGTTCCGGTGACCACGGTAGGCGCGCCGCTGGATCCTGACCATGCCGCGGACACCGACGGACGGCCCGGATTCGCGCAGATCGCGCTGCGCGGCGACGGCGGCGAAGTTCACGCCCGCGGCCCGCAGATGCTGGTCGGATATCTCCACGCTGCCGACGACGCCGAATCATTTGATGCGGGAGGCTATTTCCGCACCGGCGACCTGGCCCGCTGGGTCGACGACGACTACCTCGTCGTCACCGGGCGGGCCAAGGACATCATCATCCGCAACGGCGAGAACATCGCACCCAAGGAGATCGAAGACATCCTGATCAGCCATCCCGGTGTCGCGGAAATCGCCATCGTCGGCCTACCGGATGAACGCACCGGCGAGCGGGCCTGTGCCGTCGTCGTGCCCAACGATGAACCACATCCCGACGTGGACAGCCTTCGCGTCTTCCTGCAATCCCACGGAGTCGCTATCTTCAAAGCGCCCGAGCGGGTGGTCATCTGGGAGGCATTACCGAGAAACGACGCCGGCAAGGTGCTCAAACACCGAATCCGGGCGGCCCTGACAACGACGGACGGATGACATGCAGGTAGCGATCGTGACCGGCGCGACCGGTGGAATCGGATTCGGCTGCGCGACCAAGCTCGCCGAAGCCGGGATGGCAGTGCTGGCCACCGGCCGGAATCAGACCCGGTTGGACGAAGTGGCCGCAGCGATCGGAGATCCCGATCGGGTCGCGACGGTGGCGGTCGACGTGACCGATGACGATGGGCCCGCGCGCATCGTGTCGGCTGCGGTCGAGCGCTGGGGTCAGGTGGACTTCCTGATCAACAACGCCGGAGTCGGCAGCCCAACCCCGCTGCACGGCACCGACGACGAGACGTTGGACAGCTTTCTCAACGTGATGCTGCGTGCACCGTTTCGGCTCGCTCGAGATGTGTTGCCGCACATGCAGGCCGGATCGGCGATCATCAACATCACGTCGACGTTCGCGGTCGTGGGCGGGCTGCGCGGCGGTCCGTATTCGGCGGCCAAAGGCGGCCTGACGGCATTGACTACCCATATCGCCTGCCAGTACGGGGCACACGGCATCCGCTGTAACGCCGTCGCCCCCGGCGTGATTCAGACGCCGATGACCGAAGAACGGCTACAGGATCCCCGGTTTCGCCGGATGCAGGTCGAGATGACCCCACACCAGCGGCTGGGCACGGTCGACGACGTGGCGAGCACGGTGGCATTTTTGTGTTCGCCGGGCGGCAGTTTCATCAACGGGCAGACGATCGTGGTCGACGGCGGATGGAGTTCGACGAAGTACCTGTCGAAGTATGCGTTGACATCGGAGTGGACGGCGCAGTGAATCTGTTTGCGTTGCTGGACCAAGCCGCGCAACGCTTTCCCGACCACGGCGCGGTGTACCACGGCCGGCGACGCTGCTGCACCTGGAGCGAACTGCGCGAGCGGGCGCTGCGCCTGGCCGGCTCGATCCGCCGCGACTACCCGGCGGGCGCGCGGATCGCGATCGCCAGCGAGAACCGGCCGGAGATCGTCGAGCTGCTGTTCGGGATTTGGGCCGCCGAGTGTGTGGCAGTGCCGATCAACTACAAGCTGCATCCCCGTGAGATGACGCAGATCCTCGACGACGCCGAAGCCTCGCACGTCTTCGCCTCAGCCTCGATCGCCGCCCACCTGGATTCTAGCCATGCGGTGGACGTCGTTGATTCAGAACAGTATTCACGACGATTACGCGCCGAGCCGGTCGCGGCGCCGAGCACCGACCCGTCGACGCTGGCCTGGCTGTTCTACACCAGCGGAACGACCGGCAGATCCAAGGGCGCCATGCTCAGCCACCGCAACCTGATGGCGATGACGGTCGCGCATCTGGCCGACATGGATAACCCCGACCACGAGTGCAGCCTGGTGCACGCCGCACCGATGTCGCACGGCTCCGGCCTCTACATCCCGGCCTATGTCTCCCGCGGCGCCCGCCAAGTGATCTCGGAGCGGGGCGGATTCGAGCCGGCCGAATTCCTCGATCTCTGCGAATACCACCCAGGCTGCAGCGCGTTTCTGGCGCCGACCATGGTGCAGCGGGTGGTCGAGACGGGACGCGCGCGTCCGGACCAACTGCGGACCATCATCTACGGCGGCGGCCCGATGTACGTGGACAGCGTCAAGAAAGCACTGGCGGCGTTCGGTCCGGTGTTCGCGCAGATTTACGGCCAGGGCGAATCACCGATGACGATCACCGGCCTGCGTCGCGTCGACCATGAGGCGGCCGACGACGCCGTCCTCGGCTCGGTCGGCTACCAGCGCTCGGGCACGCAAGTCGCGGTGCTCCGTGCCGACGGCACGCCGGCGGCGGTCGGTGAGATCGGCGAGATCGTCTGTCGCGGTGACGTTGTCATGTCCGGCTACTGGCGCAATCCCGCGGCCACCGACGAGACCCTGCGGGACGGCTGGCTGCGCACCGGCGATATGGGCTCCTTCGATGCGCGTGGCTACCTGACATTGCACGACCGCTCGAAGGACGTCGTGATCAGTGGCGGCTCCAACATCTATCCGCGCGAGGTGGAAGAAGCGCTGCTCGAACATCCCCAGGTGTCCGAAGCGTGTGTGGTGGGCGCACCCGACCAGGAGTGGGGTGAGGTCGTGGTGGCGTTCATCGTTATCGGCCCCGCCGACGAGATCGACACAGCCGACCTCGACGCGCATCTGCTGACGCGTATCGCCCGCTTCAAACGCCCGAAGCGATATCTGGTGGTGGACTCACTACCGAAGAACAGTTACGGCAAGGTGCTGAAGAAAGACCTGCGCCAGCAACTGGTCTGACGCTCAACGACTTTCGAAGTGGCTGCGGATGCCGGCCAGCATGACGGCGTGAGCATCGACCGCCTCGCGTTCGGTCACCGCGGCAAGCAGGCGGGGCGCTGAGATGGTCAGCCGTTCCGTGAGACGCGTGCCTGTCTCGGTCGGCTGGAAGCTCACCACCCCGTTGAGCCGGACCCTGGGGAATTGGCGCGCCTCGGTGATCACGTCGCCATGCGTCGGGACCTGGACCTGCGCCCAGTAGGTGATGGGCATCGTCAACGGCCCCAGTGGAATACGGTCACGCACCCGATACGTCTTCTGGTAGCCGTCGTCGGTCCGGCTGTGCGCTGAGCACCTCAACCGAAACCACCAGGGGATGAAACTCTTTGATGTTGTCCAGGTCCACGTAGAAGTCGCGCACCACCTCCGGCGGAGCGGGGATCTCTTCGCTGATTGTCCGCTCGGCGTGGGCGATCCAGAGGCTCACGGTGTTTCAGCGACCTCGGGCCATCGACTCGAGGAATCCGGCGATCCGGCCGCGGGTCTCCTCGGATATCCAGCTGGCCCGCACGTCAGCATCCGCCGCCGCACCGTCGTTGATCGCGGCGCGAACCGGCTTGTGCAACTGCTTTTTAGTGGCGGCGTAGGCGGCCGGCGAGTATTGACCGAGTTCACGCGCGATCGCCAGCGCCTCGGAGATCAAGTCGTCCTTCGGAATGACCGCGTCGACCCATCCGCGGGCCAACGCGGTATCGGCGTCGATCGTTTTGGCTCCCAGCGCCGCTCGGGTCGCCGACACCCCCATGCCATCGCGGCATATTTCGAGGGCGGCCACCGGAAAGGGGACGCCGACGGAGAGTTCGGTGAGTCCGATCGTGCCGCCCGACATCAGTCGCAGATCGGCGCACATGGCCAACACACACCCGCCCGCAATCGCATGCCCGTTGATCGCCGCAACAACCGGCGCGGGGTGGTCGTAGATCGCGAGAAAAGCCTTCGACAACGCCGCGACAAAACGCTCGGCATAGTCGGTGCCGCCGTCGATAAGGGCTCGCAGGTCGACCCCGGCCGAGAAAGCCCGGCCGGCACCGGTAAGGACCACCGGGCCGTGCACGCTTCTCATCGAGGCGATGATGACCTCGAGCAAGTCCAGGTCGAGCGCATTCACCGGCGCGTTGTCGAACCGGACGATCGTCACACCGTCGGCCGTGTCGAGATCTGTCAACGTCGCCCTCCTTGCCGCGAGCCAGACGTCACGGTCGTGACCTTGTGATTCTTACAGCCCTGTCTGCTGCCTCGGCACAGAAGGGTCGACCGGCCATTGACAATCTCGGCGATCCGCTGTGTAGTGATCGGACACTAAACGAAAATGCTGTTCTCACTTAAGGGTGGTTATGCAACCAGGGCGCTGGAGCAGCGACGCGACGGCGCCGCATGACCGCTCCCCGTACGCGGCGGCGTAGCAAGCTGGCACCCGATCCCGACGTGCGCCGCACCTTCGTGGCCGCCGCCGCCGAGGCATTGCGTGAACAAGGAGTTCGAGGGCTCAGCGTCGCGGCCGTTCTCGACCGCGCCGAGTTGAGCACCCGCGCCTTCTACCGGCATTTCGAGTCGAAAGACCACGTGGTCGGCGCGGTCTTTCTCGAGATGGCGCAGGCCGAAAAGCGCCGACTGCAAAGGAAAATGACGAAAGCCGCCAACCCGGTCGAGGCGGTTGGCGCCTGGATCGACGGCCGGCTCGATCTGGCGTTCGACGAGAACATCAAATCCGACCTGCGCCGACTGTCACTGGAGGCACAGTCGCAGATCTTCGCCGCACCCGAGCTGATTCAGCCCGCGTTCGAAGAAATGCTCAAGCCGCTGATCGAGCAACTGGGCCGTGGGGTCAGCAGCGGCGTTTTCCACGACATCGACCCGGTGACCGAAGCCCGGTCCATCCAAGGTGTGGTGTGGGCGAGCACCGAACGGCACTGGGCCACCGGCGATTGCGAACGAGCGCAGGTCCGCAGCCACGCTCTTCGGTTCTGCCTGCGCGGACTCGGGGTCAAGGACACAACCATCGACGACATCGCCGCGTGCGACCGACTGTAAGGAGCAGAAATGGACCTGGGATTGGCCGGATCGACGGCCGTCGTCACCGGCGGCAGCAAGGGTATGGGTCTGGCGATCGCGCAGACTCTGGCGGCCGACGGTGCCAGCGTCGCGGTGATGGCGCGCGGCCAGGCAGCCTTGGACGCCGCGGTCGACTCACTGCGCGCGGCCGGCGCTCCCGATGCCGTCGGGATCAGCGTGGATATGACCGATGCCGCGTCGATCGCGGCCGGCTTCGATGAGGTGTCCACGCGGTGGGGCCGGCTGAACAGCCTGGTGCACACGATCGGCCCCGGTGACGGGTTCTTCGAGCAGATGGACGACGCCGACTGGGATGCGGCCTTCACGCTCGGCACGATGTCCGGCGTCCGCTCCGTGCGGGCTGCGTTGCCGCTGCTGCGCGCGGCGGACTGGGCCCGCATCGTCACGCTCTCAGCGCACTCCATTCAGCGGCAGAGCCCGCGCATCGTCGCGTACACGGCATCGAAGGCCGCGCTGTCCAGCATCACCAAAAACCTGTCGAAAAGCCTTGCCAAAGACGGCATCCTGGTGAATTGCGTCTGCCCGGGCACCATTGTGACCGCGAGCTTCACCGAGAACCTCAACGACATTCTCGCCGCCGACGGGCTCAACGCATCCGACCCGCACGACGTCATGACGTGGATCGAAAACAACTTCCACCAGCCGTGCGACCTCGGGCGGGCCGGGCTCCCTGAGGAGATCGCGTCGATCACCACCTACCTGGCGTCCAAGCGGAACGGATATGTCACCGGTGCGACGGTCAACGTCGACGGCGGATCGGACTTCGTCTAGGCCCGTTGCGTGGGAGCGGTCGCGAAGAATAGCATTCTCCTATTCTGCGAATGAGTGTTCCAGAGCTCGCGACGGAGGGGGCTCGATTGACGGCGACCGAGACGCTGAGCCAGCAGCGGCCACACGAAGGTGTGGTGGTGCTGCACCTGAACAGACCCGAGCGGCTGAATGCGATCAACGAGGTCATGGTCGACGAGCTCACCCGCACGCTCGCGCGCCTGGGCGCCGACGCCTCGGTCAACGCCGTCGTGATCAGCGGCGCCGGCCGCGGCTTCTGCTCGGGCATCGACATGCGCAACTTCGGCCCGCGACTACCCGAGGCCACCGACCCCGCGATCGACCGCTTACGTTTCCAGGAGACCATGGCGGCGCTGCCGCAGGCGATCCGCGACGTCCCGCAACCGGTGATCGCCGCGGTCAACGGTCCGTGCGTCGGCGCGGGCCTGGCGCTCTGCCTGGCCGCTGACATCAGAATCTGCTCGACCGCAGCAACTTTCGGCAACGGAGCGATCCTGCTCGGCTTGTCTGGCGCCGAGATGGGGATGAGCTACTTCCTGCCGCGGATTGTCGGGACCAGCGTGGCCGCCGATTGGATGCTGACCGCCCGCACCGTCTCTGCCGAGGAAGCCGACCGCCGCGGACTGGTCAGCGAGGTCACCGAACCCGAGGAACTCGCGGACCGGGCACTCGAAATCGCCACAGGGATAGCTGAACTCACTCCGCTAGGCGTTCAATTGACGAAGCGCGCACTTCAGGTCAACGCCGACGCGGCCGGACTCGGTCCCGCCCTTGAACTCGAGAACCGCAACCAGGTGCTCAGCCACGCGACCGAGGAAGCGGCGGCGCGCCGGCAATCGTGGAAGTCGTGACGGGCCCGCTGCGCGCGGCGACAACTGAGTAGCGAAGGGACGATCGATGGCATGGGACTTCTCAACCGACCCGGAGTGGGCGGTGCAACTGAAGTGGGTGGACGAGTTCGTGCGCGCGGAGTGCGAACCGATTGACTTGATCGTCAAGGAGTCTCACGACCTCAACGATCCGGTCCGCCAGGCGTTGATTCCGCCGCTGCAGAAGATTGTCAAGGAGCGCGGGCTGTGGGCTACCCACCTGGGCCCACACCTGGGCGGACCCGGCTACGGTCAGGTCAAACTCGCGTTGCTCAACGAGATCCTCGGCCGGTCCGAATGCGCGCCGATCGTTTTCGGTTCCCAGGCACCGGATTCCGGCAACAGCGAGATCCTCGCCCACTACGGCACACCCGAACTCAAACAACGTTATCTGGAACCGTTGCTGGACAACCGGATCATCTCCTGCTTCTCGATGACCGAGCCGCAAGGCGGCGCCGACCCGAAGGTGTTCACCACGACCGCCACGCAAGACGGCGACCATTGGGTGATCAACGGCGAGAAGTGGTACTCGTCGTTTGCGTCGATGGCGTCGTTCATCATCGTGATGGCGATGACCGACCCGGAAGCTTCTCCATACCAACGGTATTCGATGTTCGTACTACCCGGCGACACTCCGGGCATCAACGTGCTGCGCGACGTCGGGCTCGGCTATCAGCCGCTCGGCGGCGGCGGCCGAGAGGGCTACGTCCGGTACGAGAACGTGCGGGTACCCAACGACCACATGCTCGGCCCACGCGGTGGCGCGTTCGCGGTGGCACAGACCCGGCTCGGCGGCGGGCGCATCCACCACGCCATGCGCACCGTGGGATTGGTGCGTCGCATCTACGACATGATCTGCGAGCGCGCGGTATCGCGTTACACGCAAGGCAGCGTGCTGGCCGACAAGCAGATGGTGCAGGAGATGATCGCCGACTCGTGGATGGAGATCGAGGCATTTCGGCTGCTGACCCTTCAGACCGCCTGGAAGATCGATCAGTTCAACGACTATCAGGCGGTGCGCGGTGATATTTCGGCCGTCAAAGCGATGATGCAGAAGGTGCTTCATGACGTGTCGGCGCGGGCGCTGCAGATCCACGGCTCGCTGGGGACGTCGCACGAGATGCCGTTCGTGCAGTACCTCACCGAGTCGTTTGTGCTGGGGCTGGCCGACGGCCCGACCGAAGTGCACAAAGTGACTCTCGCGCGGCTGCTGCTGAAGAACGTCGAGCCCGCCCCCGACACCTTTCCGTCCGAGCACATCCTTCGGCTTCGGCAGGCGGCCGAGGAGAAATTCGCCGACCGGCTCGCGGGGTTATCGCGGGGTTAGCTGAGAGTTGCACCCGCGGGGAAAATCGGCGGCGACCTCGACCCCTACCACGCCGGATACTTCGTCGGCGCCAGCGTGGGTGCTTATTGCCCGCAGTATGCGGGGCCCTGACCGCGGACTCTTTTGGCGCCGTGCACCAGCGGCCGCGGCAGGTACTATCGGGACATCCATATTGGGAGAATCGCCTTGATCACAAAGATCCTCGTCACGGCCGGCATCGCGGTGTTCGCGAGCGCAGCGATGGCGGTGCCCGCATCGGCTGATCCCGCTTCGTTCGGCGACCTCTCGTGCGCATGCCAGGCGCCGGTCCAGCAACCCATCCCGTCCCTGCTGGGTCCGTTCCTCACCGACCCGATCGATCAGGGGCTACAGCAAGGCTTGTTGGAGACGAAGTCCGGCGAAATTCCGCGCTAGCCGAGCAGTTCGCCGGCCTGCGCAAGTAACTGCGGTAGCACCGGCGCCATCGATTCCAGCTCGGGATCCGGCCTACTCCGGCGCCGGTTGTGCTTGACGATCAGTGACCACGTGGCCGTCGACTTGAAGCACGCCAATGCGCAGAACCAATCCAATTCGGGCACTGCGGCGCCCATCGCTTCACGGTAAATGGCCGCGAGCTCATCGAGCGGCGGCGCCGCCATGGAATAGCGGGTGGGCCGCCGGTATGTGCGCGGGTCGCAGTTGATCAGGAACCATCCGGCGTCGACGCGGGGATCCCCGATCGACCAGATCTCCCAGTCGATCACGGCGGTGATCCGAGTGGCCGTCGGCCAGCAGATTGCCGAGCCGGAAGTCGCCGTGCACGATCGCGGACGGCAGAGGCGCCGGTGCGCCGGTGCGCAATGCGGCGGCGACGTCGTTCCACCCGGGAGCCAGCGCGGGGTCGACCGTTTCCAGCGTGTGGCACCACCGTTCGACTTCGTCGAGCGGCCCAATTCCCGGCTCCGCGGCCAGCCCAACGGCGCCCGGGTGCAGGCTGTGCAGCTGAGCCAGCGTCACTGCCGCATTCCGGAAGCGTTCGCCGACAACATCTTCGGGGCCGCCGTCAGAATCGTCGAAGAGCGGCTCGTAGCTGACTCCATCGAGGAAGGACATCACGAACAATGGCGGCACGTCGGGCGGATCACCCGGGTCTTCACAGAGAATCTCGGGAACTGGCACCGGCGTCGGACCCAGTACCTTGATGATGCGCGCTTGGCGCAACACGTCGCGGTGGGCGATCGGTGGAACTCCCGGCGGAGCGACTTTGATGACCACGCGCTGATCCCCGCGCTTTCCCACGAAGGTGAGGCTTGACGCACCACCGGCCAACGGGCTCAACTCGGAAATGTGCTGCGGCGCAAGCCGCTCGGTGAGCTGGTCCAGTGGTGGGTCGATCAGTGCAACCACCCGATTTCACGCAGGAACGGCTGCGTGTGGGCGATCCGCCCAGTCATCGACCTGGGGTCGGCGGTGACGAGTGCGAGTGCGGTCTGAGTGATCAGCTCGATGTCTTCGGTGTCGGTCTTGGCCAGGTCGAGCGCGCCGGCGCCCTCAGTGGCCACCGGGTTCGACGGGGCCGCGGCATTCACCGCGATGCCATCGTCGTACAGCTCTGCCGCAAAGCTTTTGGTGAGCCTGTTCAGCGCGGCCTTCACGGTGCCGTAGACCCCGAAACCGGCGGTGCGGTCGAATTCGGAGAACGGCGGCCCTTCGGGCAGGTCGCCGCCGACCGAGGTCACGTTGAGAACCCACCCGCGACCTCGCTCGCGCATCGCCGGGATCGCCAATTGGGTCAGATGCATCGGAGCCAGGACGTGCATTTCGATCATCAAGCGCGCCCGGCGTTCCGGAAACTCATCGAGGGGGCGCAGGAACGTCACGGCGGCGTTGTTCACCAGAATGTCGGGCGCACCGACCTTTTCGATGAGTTCGGTGAACAAGCGTTCCCGGTCATCGGAGTGGGACAGGTCGGCCTGGATCGCGACGGCCACCCCGCCGTCGGCCGTGATCTCGTCGAGGGTCTGCTGCAACGATCCGTGGTACTTGGAATCGGGCTCCATGGTCCGCGCGGTGAGCCCGACCGTCGCGCCTTCACGAGCCAGTCGCTGCGCGATCGCCTTGCCCAACCCACGGCTGGCGCCCGTCACCAGAGCGACCTTGCCGTCGCACGCTCCTGCCATCGTCCGACCCACTTCCTCCACGCGCGGACACGGCTTCTCCGTTATAGAGAATGCTGTTTCCGGCTGGTCGAAGTATAGGGCCGCCGCCACTCCCGAAACTGGGTTTCTGGGCTGAGCGCGACCTGAGTGCCGGTACGGATCGACTCAGGCTGTGAGCAGTACGTAACACCAGCTCAAAGGTCCAATAAGCCGGAACTCAGGCCTTTGAACTGCGGCTTTAGCCCTGCTGACACACTGTCAATAAGCTGGCAGTTACCTGTCAACCTGAGAGCAGCCCAAGATTTTGTATTGACTTCCTATATTACTGCTGAGTAATCTCCCGTGACGTTACTCACAAGTAACAACACGCCCGCCCTGCATCACACATACGACCAAGTAGGAGCAAGACCTATGCATAATCGCTTGATATTGGCTGGATTGGCGGCCACCGGCGGGCTGTTGACGACCGCGTTTCTGCAGGTGGCTGTCGCTGCCGCAGACACCGGCGCCGTCGCGGCCGCTGGTGCGGACGCTTTCACCATCGGTGGCTACACCTTTGACCCGCAACTGGCGGCCGGTGGCGAGGGCTTCGACCCCGTCGTCCCAGCTCGACCACCTCGCCCCCGCTGCTCGAGCTCGGCGGCGGAACAGCGCTCGGCCTGCCGCTCGCCACTCAGGATTTCAATGTCTACGACCCCGACCAGCGGCACTGAGTTGGGAAGCATTCAGGGCAACGAGACGATCCTGAGCCTGTTCGGCTTGACCAACGCCGAGTTCACCGTCGCGAGCGGCATCCTGCCGCCGGCGGCGCGCACTCGGTGCGCTGCCAAGCGCTCGGCTCGGTCTACGACGTGTTCAACCTGGGCAACGGGTACGAGAACGTCTACGTCGCCACCCCGGACGTCACCGTCGACGGCGTTACGACGCCCGGCACCGTCACCGACACGTTCGTGACACCGACCGGCAACATCGACCTGAGCTCGCTGTTCGACTTCAACGCCGCGAACCCGCTCAACCCCGGCGACGCCTTCACCGGTCTCGAAGTGGGCAACATCAGCGGCGCCGCGGACGCTTTCAGCATCGGCGGCCTCACGCTCGACCCCACACTGGCAGCCGGCGGCGAGGGCTTCGACACCATCGCCCCGCTTGCAACCGCCGCACCGTTTTTGGAGATCGGGGGCTCGTCACTCGGTGACCCGGCCGACGGCGGAAACGACCTCGCGACCCAGAGCTTTGACGTGTACAGCGGTAGCGGGTCTGCTGCCACCGAGATCGGCACCATCAACACCGGCGTCGATGTGACAAACCTGTTCGGCCTTCACCAACACTCAGCTCATCGTCACGGGCGCCACCGCCGCCGACGGCGTCACGCATCGGGCCTGCCGACGGTGGGATCGATCTACGATGCGATCGAACTTCGGGAACGGATACGAGAACGTCTACACCGCCGTTCCCGGCGCACCGACGGCACCGTCTACCGACACCCTGGTGACGCCGTACGGCAACATCAACCTGGACTCGCTGTTCGGCAACATCAACGTCGCCAATCCGCTCGACCCAGCGGACGCTCTCACCGGTCTGCAGGCCGGCGACAGCTGCCATCGGCGCCGACGCCTTCAGCCTCGGCGGGTTCACCTTCGACCCGCACTCCTGGTCGGCGGCGGCGAAGGCTTCACCCCGGTCGACGCAACTGGTCGGTGCTCCACCGCTGCTGGACCTCGGCGGCGGCACCCCGACCATCTTCGGCGTCACACTGTCGCTGGCGTCGCAGGACTTCAACGTCTACGACGGCAGCACGGCAGCCGATCAGATCGGCAGCATCATCACCAACGACCAGGTGACCGAACCTGCTGGGCTTCACCAACACCGAGTTCACCGTCACCGGCGGCTCGTTGCACTGGCAGATCGCTCCGACCGGCGCGGCAATCTGCCGACGGATGGATCGGTCTACGACGTGCTGAACCTCGGTAATGGGTTCGAGAACATCTACACCGCGATCCCAGGTCTGGACGGCGCGGCAGACACCGTCACCGACATCTTGATGACGCCGTTCGGAAACCTCGACCTGGGCGATCTGTTCGCCGGTATCGACGCCATCCTGCGGTGCTGAACCCGGGCGACGCGTTCGGTGCCGGACTGGACCTCGACCTCGGCCGCATCCGAAGCGGCGGCCGGCGCGGCCACCGCGATCGACCCGCTGGCGTTCCTCGGCCTGTAAGGCCAACCAGCACACCCAAACATCCCAGGTCCGAAGGGGCCTGGGATGTTTGGCGTTCAGGCTCTCATGACGGCAAGAAGCGTTGCGCCACTTTGGCTCCGACGTTCCGCATCCGCTCCGAAACACGCAGACTGAAAACCGGATTGAAGATGTCTTCCCGTAACCGGGTGAGCTTCGAGGACTTGATCCGCCACTGCCCGTCGATCTTTTCGTAGGTCTCGTGATAGTGGCCGTAGCCGTTCAGATTCACACCGGGCGCCAGGCGCACCACATCCTCGAGAGCCCACACACCGCGGGCAGTCGTCTCCGACAGCAGCTCGATCTCCGGCGCGTGCACCTGGTGCACCGTGGGCTGGGATGGTTTTCCGAGCGTCTTGCGAATGTAGGTCACGAATTCGTCGGCCCCGACGATCACCTGGCCGCCCGACTCCGCTGTGTCACTGACGAAGTCGTCGGCGAAGATGGTGCGCCACGCCACCCAATCCTTGGTGTCCAGGTATCGGCAGTAGCGGGCCTTCAATTGTTTGATCGCCTCGATCTCCCGCAGCTCGGTGGCGGCATCCATCGTTGCCTTCCCTAGCTGTCGGCGCCCATGGCCGCGGCCTGGGCTTGAGTGATGAGGTTGACGGCTTCGTTGCGGCTCAGCGACGCCAGTATCGGTGCGACGTCTGCGCATCATCTCGCCGACCATCAAAGTTGGCCCGTTGCCGAGGTTTTCGAAGGCTTCGGCAATCACCCGGTCGACGCTGTCGGCATCGGGCGGTGCCGCGTCTTCGGAGCTCAGATGTCCGCGACTGTGTTCGAGACGGCGCAGTGCGGGCGTGTTGGTCTTGCCGAGAATGAGGCCGAGCACGTCGACACCTTTGTCATGCAGTTCGCTCCACAGCGCCTCGGTGAACACCATGTCGAACGCCTTACTGGCGCCGTAGGCCACCATGTTCGGGCCGCCGGCGAGTCCTGCGCCCGAGCCGAACACCACGATCCCACCGCTTCCCCGCTGAACCATCGCCGGCGCGAAATGGTGGCACAGCTGCATCGGCACGACGCAGTTGCGATGCACCATCGCCTCCGCGGTCTCGATCGGGTTGGCCAGGAACGGCTCGAAGTTCGGATCGGCACCGGCGCAGTACACCAGGAAGCCGACCTCCAGGTCGGCGGTCGCGGCGGCCACCTGCGCCGAGGCGTCCGGTCTCGCGAGATCGACTGCCAGCGTGCGGGTTTGCGCACCGGTGCGCTCGGCGATGCCGGCCGCGACCTCGTCGAGCACGGCTTGCCGCCGCGCCAGCAGCACGACGTTGACCCCCCGCTCGGCAAGGCCCTCGGCGAACGCGGCGCCCACGCCGTCGGATGCGCCGGCCACCAGCGCCCACGGACCGTACTTGGCGGCGAACGTCATGACGGACCTCCGACCGGCGCGATCCGTACCTGAATGAATTGGCGGCGGGCAACCCGCCACCCGTCGTCGCCGCGGACCAGCTCGTCGTCGTAGAAGCCGGCCGCGTTCACGCCGGAGTTGTTATCGCCCACCATGATCAGTGCGTCGACGTAGGTTCGCGACTGCGCCTTGTCGCCGTCGACGGTGATCACCTGATTGGTCAACCGG
The DNA here is from genome assembly GCA_963737375.1 of uncultured Actinomycetota bacterium. GTDB lineage: Bacteria > Actinomycetota > Actinomycetes > Mycobacteriales > Mycobacteriaceae > Mycobacterium. The sequence goes on along the minus strand of CAVTSP010000031.1, from coordinate 110,934 downwards.
TGCATGGTGTGGCTTGCCATCGCATGCGCCTGCTCCATGAATTCGGTGATCGCGTCGACGCCATGCCACGAGCCGATTTCGCCGTAGTTCAGTTCGCAGTCGTCGGTGAAGACCGTGCGGAACAACGGCCAGTCCCGACGGTCTATGCCGGTGGCGTAGCGCAGTAGAACTTCCGAAATATCTTGGCGGTCTTCGCGTTCACTCACTTCACGTCTCCGTTCGGATGGACGACTATTCGCGGCTGGACCGTCGGACTTTCGGGCCGAGTCCAGTGCGTCGGGCACCTCGTCGAGGCTGATGATCGCCCCGACGCTGGGCATCGGATCGAGTCGGCCCGAAGCGATGGCGTCGAGCGTGCCGTACCAGTCCTGCGGGTGCGGGCCGCCGCCGAATTGGATGGTGACGCCTTGACGGGTGGCGTCGGTGATATTCAGCGAATCGCCGGTGTACCAGCCTCCAGCGCAATAGATCCGGGTCCCGATGTCGACGGAGTCGACGATCTTCTGGATCAGGCCCGCGGCGCCGACGCATTCGAAGACGACCATCGGGCCCCACTGTCCGCGCTCGACCCGCAGCTCACGCCAGACGTCGAACGGCGACCGCTCCGCAGGGTCGACCGCGACATGCGCGCCGAAGCTGTCGCACGCTAACGCTCGGCGCTCAGAGTTGTAGTCCGACACGATGATTGGCTCGATTCCGCGGCCGGCCAGTGCGGCGACAGCGGATAACCCGATCGCGCCCGCACCGATGACCACCGGTATCTCGCCAGGCTCCATCCGCGCCGAGCGCACATAGAACTCGCCGACCGCGAACGCGTCGGTCAGGGCTGCGGCGTCGCTGGACACACTGCCGTCGACCGGTTTGGCCAGTGATTCACCGACAACGACCAGTTCACCGAAGCTGCCTTGAGCCTCCGGGTGCTGACCGATTATTCGCACGCCGTCGGCGCCGCCGTTGACCGCGCGAATGGGAATGGAAGTGACGCGGGTGCCGATCGGAAATTGCTCGGTGCAGTCGGGTCCGTACCCGACGACCTCGCCGACGAATTCATGCCCGAGCACGATGTCGCGGTCCGCGTCATACAGCGAACGTCCCGTCGGGTCGTCGATCCCCATCTCGGGGTGATCCATGAAATGGACGTCCGACGCGCAGATCGCGGTGCTCAGCGTCCGCAGCAGCAACTCACCCGGCCCGGGCAGCGGATCCGCTATTTCCCGAACGTCGAGCCGGCCGTCACGCAACACCACCGCACGCATCCGCGCACTCCTTTGTGCTTTGGGTATTCTCGATTATTCGAGATATTATCTCGATAATCTGAGGCTCAGAGTAGGAAGCATTCGGAAGGGAAGTCAAGCCATTCCACCGTCACCTCCGACCGCGCGGGTTCTCGACGTCGTCGAACTGCTCGCCGGCTCCAGCGAACACCGACTGCGGTTCTCCGATGTGGTGCGCGAACTCGGGTTGACCCAGGCAACCGCCCACGCCATCCTGGCCACTCTCTGCGAGCGCGGCTGGATCAGCCGCGACCCGGTCGACAAGACCTACTCGTTGGGCCCGGCGATGGCGGTGGTGGCGTCGCGGGTTGAGACGGCCCGGCCGATGGCGCACGCCGCCCGAACGGCGGCGCTCGATCTCGCCAACGAATTCGGTTACCCCACTTCGGTTGTCGAACGAGTCAGCGATTCGCTGGTGATCACCTCGTTCGAGGACGCCGGCCAGCGGTCGATCGGCGCACCCGGCGAGCAGATCCGCTACGCCCCGCCCTTCGGAGTCGCCTTCGCCGCGTGGGATACGGCAGAGGAACAGCAGGCCTGGATCGGCCGCAGCGCAGCCACCAACCCGGTGCTCGCCCGTCGCCTCCACGAGGTACTGGCCCGCACCCGGCAGCGCGGATTCGATGTGGACTGCACCACGCCGGCCCTGACCCACGCCGCCCGTGTCATGGAGACACTGCCCAGCGACGGACTCCCCGATCATGTCCGCGAGATCACCGATCAGTTGCTGATGGAGTTCACCACCATCGGATTTTTGCCCGACGACGACACCGCACGCCAAGAGCGGCCGGTCGCGACGATCGCCGCGCCGGTCTTCGATCACCGCGGCCGGGTGCCGATGATCGTCGCGGTCCACCCGCTGCAGGCCCTGTCGCGCTGGCGCATCGACGCCGTCGGACGGCGTATTGCCCAGGTCACCGCTGCGATCAACGGGCGCTGACCCGGCCGAGTGGCCAGTTATGTATCGATTTCGGCCGGCGATTCAGGCGGTGGTTACAACACCGGGTGGTTTGAACGGTTGTGAGGTAGTTCGTCGAGCGCTTCTGCTGGTGTTTTCCAGGCCAGTGTCTTGCGGGGTCGTGTGTTGAGTTTGTGGCGACGAAGTCGAGATAGTCGGCCGGAAACGCTGACAGTCAGTGCCTTTGGCAAAGTATTGGCGCAGCAGTCCGTTGGTGTTTTCGTTGCTGCCGCGCTGCCATGCGGAGTGCGGGTCGCAGAAGTAGATGTCGAGTGCGGCATCTTCGGCGATCGCGAGGTGATTGGACATTTCCTTGCCTTGATCCCAGGTCAACGAGCCACGCAAGTGATCAGGTAACTGGGTCATCTTGTCGACAACGGCGTTTTGCACCGCCAGGGCGCCGTGACCGTCGGGCAGGTGCAGCAGCATGACGAACGCGTGGTGCGCTCGACCAGGGTCCCTTGGCCGATTTCGATCCGCACCGACGATCAGATCGCCTTCCCATGCCCGGCACCGCACGGTCGCGATCTCAGCAGGTCGCTCACTGATGTGACCATGCCCGGATGCGCCCTCGGCGTTGTGCCACCCGTCGTTGAGGTCGACGCACGGCCCGCCCGGTACGCAGCACCGGTGCAGCTCACGTCGTAATTGGCCACGTCCCTGCAGGTAGATCGACTCGTAGATCGTCTCGTCGACACCCACATCTCCGGATCGTCGGGAAGTCCAACCGCAACCGCACCGCGATCTGCTCCGGCTGTGTTGCTGGTCCAACCGAGTCTGCACCTCCCGGCGCAGCCGCTTGCAGCCTGCCAACTTACCCAGCTTTGGCGGCAGCCCGCTGACTGCGCCTGAGCGGCGCTGGCGCGGTACTGAGACGCCGCAACGGCCCACCTCGCCACCGCGCCCCGACCGTACTGCGGCCCGTAGTGGTTGCGTCCGCGTCGGCTGTTGCGCTTGATCTCTCGCGAAATCGTCGACGGCGCCCCCGAGCCGGCGCGCAATGTGGCGGACCGATTCTTCAGCGGCACTCCTACCAGATCTCCTCTCGTTCTTCAAAACTCTACCGCCGTAGCCGCCGTCTCCGTCCACATCAGTCTCACTTGTTTTCACCCCTCCATATCAGCATACCAACTCCACCCTCCGCCGACACTCCGCCTCCACTCTACTGCAGAACCCCCTATCTATAATATCAGGCCGTCTGACCGCCATAACTGGCCACTCGAGCTGGGAAATCGCCACCAAACTTGATAGCTCAGCTAATTACTTGCTATGCTAACTAAATACCGTCCCGACTAACACAAGGAGCACGCAATGCCGCGCACCGACAACGACACCTGGGACCTCGCCACGAGCGTAGGGGCCACCGCGACGATGGTGGCCGCAGCCCGGGCCGTCGCCACCAAGGCCGATAACCCGATCATCCACGACCAGTTCGCCGAGCCACTCGTGCGCGCCGTCGGCGTCGATTTCCTCACCCGCTGGGCCTCTGGAGATCTCGATGCCGCCGACGTCGACGCCGACGATGCCACCTGGAAACTCCAGCAGATGCCCGACGCGATGGCCGCCCGGACACGGTTCTTCGACGCGTTCTTCGCCGAGGCGACCCAGTCCGGCATTCGGCAGGCCGTCATCTTGGCCTCCGGTCTCGATGCCCGCGCCTACCGACTGGTCTGGCCCACCGGCACAACCGTTTTCGAGGTCGATCAGCCCGAGGTGATCGCGTTCAAGACCCAGACGCTGTCCGATCTGGGTGCCAGCCCGACCACCAACCGTCGCACGGTCGCCATCGACCTGCGCAACGACTGGCCGGCCGCGCTGACCGAAGCCGGTTTCGACCGGACCCAGCCGACCGCCTGGATCGCTGAGGGATTACTCGGCTATCTGCCACCGGAGGCACAGGACCGCTTGCTGGACAACATCGCTGCGCTCAGCGCCAACGGCAGCCGGCTGGCCACCGAGGCCATCCCGGACATGCCCGACGTCGATCAGGAGAAGGCGCGCGCGTTGATGCAGCAGGCCACCGACCAGTGGCGCGCGCACGGTTTCGACCTGAATTTCGAGGAACTCGGCTACCAGGGTGACCGCAACGACGTCGCCGAGTATCTGAACGGGTTGGGCTGGCGCTCGAGCGGACAGCCGATGAGCCAGCTGCTGGCCGAGCACGGTCTTCCGCCGGTCCCGCAGACCACCGACTCGGTGTCGATGGCCGACACGATCTACTACACCTCGACCAAGTGACGCAGCAGGCACCGCAACGTCGCGGTTTCAATGACGCTGTCACGCGGTTCTGGGGCGTAGCGGCCCCGGCCTACAACCTGCCGTTCCTGCAGCAGTGGGTCTACCGCCCGGCGCACGACGAGGTGGTCACGCAACTGCGTGACCACCAGTCGGCGCGGGTGGCCGATATCGCCTGTGGCACCGGGATTCTGGCCGACCGCATCCAGCGCGAACTGCATCCAGCGGCGGTCTACGGCGTGGACATGTCCGAGGGCATGCTCAAACAAGCCCACTCCCGATCGAGCGAAGTCGACTGGCGGCGCGGCCCGGCCGAACGGCTGCCCTTCGACGACGGGAGCCTCGACGCGGTCGTGACGACCTCGGCATTCCACTTCTTCGATCAGCCTGCAGCGCTGCGTGAATTCCACCGCGTGCTGGCCCCGGGTGGGCTCGCCGCCGTATCGACGATGAGTGCCCGGCAACCACTGCTGCCCGCGAGCAGCACGTGGACACCGGCGCACAATCCGACGCAGGCCGAGATGCGAAAGCTGTTCGAAGACGCCGGGTTCACCATCGTCGAGCAACGCCGGGTGCGCCGGCCGCTATGGACTCGGCCGATCGCCGACCTGTTCACGGCCGGCATCAAGAGCTGACAAGGCTGTCAGCCCTCGAACACGTCCCAGTGGTCGACGTTGACCACCTGACTCAACGGCCGGCGCCGCACCGGCCCGTGTCGCCCCTTGGGCCAGCCAATCACGATGTGCCCGGCCAGCATCCAGTCGTCGGGCACGCCGACCGCATCCCGCAGCAGTTGCTCTCCGCCGTACGCGCCCCAACTGGTCAGGCAGGCGCCCAGACCTTGGGCACGCGCGGCCAGCAGGAAATTCTGCATCGCCGGGAAGATCGAGCCGCCGAGTAACAGCTCCGAGGCTGTCGGGAAGTGTCTCTGCGCGAACAGAATCGACGTGAATTCACCGGCCCTGTCGTGCAGCTCGTAGGTCGCGCGGTTGGTGCGGGCGCGCCGGCTGTCGTCGTCGGCAGCGGGCCGGCTCATGCCGTAGACGGGCTCGATCACTTCCAGGGCGTGGGCCGCGGCCTTGGCCACCACCGCCCGCTGCTCAGCGGAGCGCAGCACCACGAAACGCCATGCCTGCGCGTTGGCACCCGAGGGTGCCCACATCGCCGCTTGCAGACAACGCTCCAACGTCGCGTCATCGACCGGGTCGTCGGTGAACCGTCGGATCGTCCGCGCGGTGGACATCGCCTCCCAGACGTCACTGGTCGCTCCCGGCATGGCAACTCCGTTTCAGTCCCTGCTGGATTCCTGTCCGGAAGAACTTACTGCCGACGACTCAGCCGCCGGACCTCACCTGCGCGGTGGCCGCGGGTCGTTGGGATCGTCGGGGTCGGGCTCGCCGAACCACCGCGACGGCGCGTGATCCCCGTACGCGTCGTGCCAGTCCCACCACTCATAGGGCGGGCTCTGCGGGTAGCCGTCTGGCGAGTCTTCCCAGTCCTCCTGCCGGCCGAGCGCGGTCAGGTCCAGGAGGCTCCAGGTGTTGCCGAGCACTTCGTCGCCGCGACCGTTAATGAAGTAGGTGCGGTAGGCCCGGTCACCGTCGTGGATGAACGCGCTGGTGCCGTGCCATTCGTCCACCCCGAAATCTTTGTCGAAGCTGTCGGTGATCGAGTACCACGGAATCCGCCAGCCCATCCGCTCTTTGAGACGCGCAATGCCCGGCTGCGGCGCACGCGAGACGAACACCAACGTCGCATCGCGGGCGTTGAGGTGGGCCAGGTTGCCGATGTGGTCGGCGATCATCGAGCAGCCACGGCAACCGTGATCCGGCCAGCCGTCGATGTCGGGCCCGACGAAGGCCCGGTAGACCAGGAGCTGACGCCGACCCTGAAACAGGTCCAGCAGGCTGACCGTACCGTCGGGCCCCTGGAACTCGTACTCGTTGTCGACGGGCAACCACGGCATCCGTCGTCGCTGCGCCGCAAGCGCGTCATGGGCCCGCATCACGTCCTTCTCCTGGACAAGTAGCTGTTGCCGCGCCGCCTCCCACTCCTGAGGCGACACGATCGGGGGTGTGTTCATGTGTTGTCCGCCTTTCGATTTCAGTTCGCCGCGGCCAGTGCTGACAGGCCTGCGGCCGTGAGTAGGTACGAGCCGTGATCCTTGTGGCGTCCGGCCGCCAGCTCCCACACCGACCGGCCGGCTTGCTCCGCGGTGAGCGGCGGCCCGCCGCCGCGAATGAACGACGCGACGTCGACCCCCTGTCGATCGGCGTACGCCGCCACCGCTGCGGCACCCAACTCGGTGACCGGCGTCAACCTCGGCAGCACCGAGACGAATCGGATACCCAGTCCGGCCAGCTGCGATTCGATCGCGGCGTAGTCGGCGATGAACTTGACCGCGGCCTTCGCCCCCGCATAGCCGCCGCTCAGCGGGGAGCCGTTGACGGCCGCGCCGCTGGAGATCGCGATCACCGAGCTGCCCGGCGCCAGCGGAGTCCGCAGCGCCAGGAGACTCCAGTGGAACGCCTGAGCAACGTCGACGTCCCAGGTTTGGCTGAAGCTCTCCCAGGTCTGTTCATGGAGTGGCCTCATGGTCGGGGTCGCGCCCGCGCACAACACCACAGTGCGCGGGTGATGCTCGTGGATCAGACGCGCGGCCACTTCGGGGTCGGCGGCGTCGGCAGCCACCGGGGTGAACGTGTCGCCGAGCTCGTTCTGCAGCTCGTCGAGTTTCGCGCTACCGCGGGCAACGCCGACAACATGGACACCGGCGGCGGCCAGCTCGGCGGCAATGGCTCGTCCGAATCCGCGGCTGGCGCCGGTGACGATCGCGGTCGTGCCGGCCAGGTCGTTGGTCTGGTTTTCGATGGGTTGGGTAAGGGTCATGGTGGTTCGATACGTCCCGAGGCCGGAATTCATCGCGGCGCGACCGATGAATTTTGCGGGCCGGACGTCTCTGTACTCATGAGGGCCCATCGCTGAGACAGGAGAACAACCGTGCCGGCCCAGGAGGATTTCATCGAGCAGGCTGCGCCGTTTCGTGGCGAGTTGATTGCGCACTGTTACCGCATGCTCGGTTCGGTGCACGACGCCGAGGATCTCGTCCAGGAGACATATGTCCGCGGCTGGCGGGGCTACCCGGCGTTCGAGGAACGCGCCGCGCTACGGACCTGGCTGTACCGGATCGCCACCACGGCCTGCCTGCGTGCGCTGGAGAATCGGGCCCGTCGGGTGCTGCCCGCAGGCCTGGGAGCAGGTTCGGACGATCCTGATATCGACCTCGACGCGCCCGGCGGTAGTCATCATTGGCTCGAGCCGTTGCCGGATGCATTGACACCCGAGAGCGCGTTCAACACCCGGCACAGCGTGCGGCTGGCGGTTGCCACGGCCCTGCAGGAACTCCCGGCCCGCCAGCGCGCGGTGCTGATCCTGCGGGACGTCGTGCAGTTCAGCGCCGCCGAGGTCGCGGAACTGCTCGAGACCACTCCGGCTGCCGTCAACAGCGCGCTTCAGCGGGCGCGCTCCCATCTCGCCGATACCGCGCCGAGCGAAGACGACATAGCCGAGCCCGACGAGGCGGACCGTCGTGAACTACTCGACCGCTACTGCGCGGCCTTCGAAAACGCCGATCTCGCGGCGCTCACCGAACTGCTGCAAACCGACGTCAGGCTCGAAATGCCGCCGCTGCCAGTCTGGTTCACCGGCCGGGACGCCGTGACCCGATTCCTGGCCCAACGGGCGTTCGCCGAACCGGGCGACATGGTGCTGATCCCGACGTCTGCCAACGGGCAGCCCGCGGTCGCGGAATATCGCCGAGCCGCCGACAACGTGCTGAGGGCACATTCCATCCACGTCATCACCGCCGGCGGCACAACGATCGCCGGAATCGTCGTCTTCCTCGATCCCGCACTGTTTTCCGCGTTCGGCCTGCCGCCGACACGCTGATCTGTATTGGTTAATCCCCCGGATCGATCGGCTGTGTCTGTTTAGCTCTTACCGGGGGACGACCGCCATCGATCGCTGCACGAAGGAGCAAGGTATGTCCCTTTCAGATTTCATTTCGCGTCGGGTGATCATCGGCGTGATCGGCGCCGGGGCGTTGATGTCCGGTGCCGCCGGACAAGCCACCGCTGACCCGGCGCCCCGGCCACCCAACTGCTCGGCCGCGGACGTCGCCGGTGTTGCGGCGGGCGTCGCGACGTCGCTCACGACCTACCTGTTCACTCACCCGGACGTGAACGGCTTCTATACCGGCCTTCAGGACCAACCCAAAGATCAAATCAGTACCGAGGTGCAGAACTACTTCGGCGCCAATCCGCAAGAAGAAGCGGAGCTCGAGGGCATCCGGCAACCACTGACCGACATCAGGGAGCGTTGCCAGTGGACGCCGCTGCTTGGCCAGGGCGCGGCATGATCCGACACCGATCACGGTCGTGGATAGCCGCGGGAGCAGCGGTGACGGCGATCACGTCGGGTTGCCTCGTGCTGCCCGCCGGTATAGCCAACGCAGACGTGTGCGCAAGCGTCGGCAGGCGTATTTCGGTGAGCGGATGCACCAACGTAGCCGACACCGTCAACGGCTACGTTCCACCGCCCGGCGACTACGCGCCGCTGCCTGGGGATTTCCCGCCGCCGCCGCCTCCGCCGCCGCCGGTCAGTGTCTGTGTCGGTGTCGGCCGGCGGATCCACGTCAGCGGGTGTAACTAAGCCGCAGCACCACTTCTTCACACGGCCGGGTGCTGACGTAACACGTACGCTCGTCTAATAACGGGGACGTCAGCCTTGTCCCCATTTCGTCGAATGCCGCCGCGTTGCCCAGGCGGCGCTGATCGACACAGCAGACGTGTGAAGGGTGTGTGATGAGGGTTCCAGGTGTGACCGCCTTGGTCGGCGGTGTGGCCGGTGGAGCAGTCCAGATGTTGCAGGCCGGTGCGCAGAGCGTCGCCAGTGCCGCCGATGCCGTGCAGACGCTGACCGCGCCGGTGATCGACACGGTGAGTCATTCGACGGCGCGCGTTTTGGGCACCGACCGCGCGACCAAAGACGCGTCGGCAACCGTGCGGTGGCAGAGCGGGCGACGTGTGCACCTGGATCTGGACCCGTTGCTGCCGTTCCCGCGCTGGCACGAGCACGCCGCGGTGGTCGAAGGGCCGGTTCGCGCCGTAGCCGGCGTCGCCAGCGCGCACGTCGAGGGTGCGCTGGGCCGCCTGGTGGTCGAACTCGATGACGACGCCGACGCTGACGTCGTGCTGGAAACGGTCCGCGATGTGGTGAACTCCGCGGCGTCCGACCTGTTCGCTGTGGGGCGCGAGCCGCAGATCCGGATCGCGCCGTTCGCCGATCCCGGCAACCCGCTCGCGGTTCTCGTGCCGCTGACCGCAGCGGCCTTCGACGCGGTGGCGATCGTCGCCGCGGTGACCGGTTGGGTCGTCAACTTGCCCGCCGCTCCGAAGACCACCCGGGCCGCGGCCGCGCTACTGAAAGACCAGCCGCGGATAGTGGCGGTACTCGAATCGCGGCTGGGCCGGGTTGGCACCGACCTCACGCTCGCGGCAACCACGGCAGCGGCCAACGGGCTGACCCAGGCGGTCGGCACGCCGCTGCTGAACCTGGCGGAACGGGTCCTGCAGATCTCCGAAGCCGAGGCGCACCGCCGCCGCTGGCGGGACCGGGAGCCGCAACTGGCCTCCCCTAACCGGCCGCAAGCTCCCGTCGTCCCGGTGATCTCTTCGACTGGAGTCGCCAAAGCTCAAGCAGCGCAGCATAATTGGGCCGCAGCATCGGCCGGCGAAGCATCACACGTCGTGGTCGACGGATCGATCGACGCCGCGATCGACACCGCCAAGGGATCGATGGCCGGACCGATCGAGGAGTACACCGACTCGGCCGCCAACGGCTCGCTGATCGCCGCCGCAAGCGCGCTGGTCGCCGGCGGTGGCCCCGAAGACGCGGCCGGCGCGGTGCTGGCCGGGATCCCGAAGGCCGCACACATGGGCCGGCAGTCGTTTGCCGCAGTGCTGGGCCGCGGACTGGCCGACGACGGACAGATGATCCTCGACCCCGGCGCGCTGCGCCGGCTGGATCGGGTGAAGGTCGTCGTCATCGACGGTGCCGCACTGCGCGGCGACCACCGCGCAGTGCTGCTCGCCCGCGGTGACGTTCAGGGCTGGGACGACGACCGGGTGTACGAAGTCGCGGACGCGTTGCTGCACTCGGAGGAGCCGCCGGAGCCCGACCCCGACGAACTGCCGGCCAACACGGCGCGGCTGCGCTGGTTGCGGCCGCAGGGGCCCTCGGCCACTCCCGCCCAGGGCCTCGAACACGCCGACCTGGTCGTCGACGGCGAAACCGTCGGCCACGTCGAGGTCGGCTGGGAGGTCGACCCGTTCGCCATTCCCCTGCTCCAAATCGCCAACCGCACCGGCGCCCGCGTCGTGCTCCGACACGTGGCCGGCACTCAGGACCTGGCCGCCAGCGTCGCCGCCAGCCACCCGAGTGGCACACCGTTGCTCAAGCTGGTCCGCGACCTGCGCGCCGACCGCGGACCGGTGCTGCTGATCACCGCGCTGCATCCCGACTTCGCTTCGACGGACACCCTGGCCGCGCTGGCCATCGCCGACGTCGGTGTCGCACTGGACGACCCGAAGGCCGCGACCCCGTGGAGTGCCGACATCATCACCGGCACCGACCTGGCCGCCGCGGTGCGGATTCTGTCGGCGCTGCCGGCCGCCCGTCAGGCCAGCGAGTCGTCGGTCAACCTCGCCAAGGGCGGCACCACGCTGGCCGGGCTGCTGCTGGTCACCGGCAATCCGGCCGGGCCGACCAACCCGATGGCGCTGCGGCGCTGGCTCAACCCAGTCAACGCCGCCGCGGCCAGCGCACTGATGTCCGGGGCATTCGCCGCCACCAGGGTGCTGCGCCAACCCGACCCCACTCCGCAACCGCTGACCGCCTGGCACGCCCTCGACCCGGAGATCGTCTACGCGCGGCTGGCCGGGCGGGTCTCGCCGCTGGCCATCGAGCCCGGCCTGCCGGGCTGGCGCCGCGTCCTTTCAGACCTGTCCGACAGCCCGATCGTGTCGCCGCTGCGCGGACCGGCGCGTCAGGCGGGCAAGCTGCTGTCCGCGACCCGGGCCGAACTGTCCGATCCGCTGACCCCGATCCTGGCGGTCGGCGCGGCCGCCTCGGCGATCTTGGGCAGCAACGTCGACGCGCTTCTGGTCGGTGGCGTCATGGCCGTCAACGCGGTGATCGGTGGATCGCAGCGGCTGCGAGCCGAGGCAGCAGCCGCTGAACTCTTCGCCGAGCAGGACCAGTTCGCCCGTCGGGTGGTCATCCCGACCGTTGCCACCGCGCGACGTCGGCTGGAGTCGGCCCGCAAAGCCGAACGACTGGTCACCGTGACCGCGAGCGCCCTGCGTCCCGGCGACGTCATCGACCTGGCGGCGCCCGACGTGGTGCCCGCCGATGCCCGACTGCTGGTGGCCGAGGATCTCGAGGTCGACGAATCGCTGCTCACCGGCGAGTCGTTGCCGGTCGACAAGCAGGTCGATCCGGTCGCGGCCGCCGACACCGAGCGGGCCAGCATGCTGTTCGAGGGCAGCACGATCGTCGCGGGGCACGCCCGGGCGATCGTGGTCGCCACCGGCGTGGGCACCGCCGCGCACCGCGCCATCTCGGCGGTCATCGACGTCGAGTCGTCGGCCGGAGTTCAGGCCCGGCTGCGCGAGCTGACCGGCAAGGTGCTGCCGCTGACCCTGGCCGGCGGGGCCACGGTGACCGGTCTGGCATTGCTGCGACGTGCCACGTTGCGCCAAGCCGTAGCCGACGGCGTCGCGATCGCCGTGGCCGCCGTGCCCGAAGGTCTGCCGTTGGTGGCGACGCTGTCCCAGCTGGCCGCCGCGCAGCGGCTCTCGACGCGCGGCGTGCTGGTTCGCGCTCCGCGGACGATCGAGGCTCTGGGCCGCGTGGACACCATCTGCTTCGACAAGACCGGCACACTCACCGAAAACCGCCTGCGCCTGGTGCTTTCGGTACCGGCCGCCACCAGCCCGCAAGGACCGTTCCCCGGTGTCGCCGACCCGGAGGCCACCCGGGTGCTGCGGGCCGCCGGGCGCGCATCGTCCCAACCGCACGAGTCGCAAGGGCATGCGCACGCCACCGACGAGGCGATCCTCAAGGCCGCGGAATCCTATGCCGGCAACAGCGATTCGGAATGGGACCTACTCGCCGAGGTCCCGTTCGAGTCCAGCCGCGGTTTCGCCGCCTCGATCGGCACGCTCAAGGCGGATCCCACGCAACCCGTGCTGATGCTCAAGGGCGCTCCCGAAGTCGTTTTGCCGCGCTGCCGGTTCAACGACCCGCAGGCCGATCTGGATCACGCGGAGTCGTTGGTGCACAACCTCGCCGAGCAAGGCCTGCGGGTGCTGGCCGTCGCGCAGCGCAACTGGAAACATGCCACCGACGACGACGGCACCGACGCCGACGCCGTCGACGCTGCCGCCCACGATCTGGAATTGATCGGCTACGTCGGGTTGGCGGACACCGCACGCCCGTCGTCGCGCCCACTGATCGAAGCCCTGGTGGACGCCGGCCGCGACGTCGTGCTGATCACCGGCGACCACCCGGTGACCGCGCGGGCGATCGCCCGCCAGTTGGGGTTACCCGACGATGCACGGGTCATCACCGGCGCCGAACTGATCGGCCTCGACGAGGACGCCGCCGCCAAACTCGTCGCCGATGTCCAGGTGTTCGCCCGGGTCAGCCCGGAACAGAAGGTGCAGATCGTCGGAGCCTTGCAGCGGTGCGGCCGGGTGACCGCAATGGTTGGTGACGGAGCCAACGACGCCGCCGCGATCCGGATGGCCGACGTCGGCATCGGGGTGAGCGGTCGAGGCTCGTCGGCTGCGCGCGGAGCCGCGGACATCGTGTTGACCGACGAGGACCTGGGCGTCCTGCTCGACACGCTCGTCGAGGGCCGCAGCATGTGGGCTGGCGTGCGCGACGCGGTGACGATCCTGGTCGGCGGAAACGTCGGCGAGGTGCTGTTCACCATCATCGGCACGGCCTTGGGCAGCGGACGGGCGCCGGTGGGAACCCGCCAACTGCTGCTGGTGAACCTGTTGACCGACATGTTCCCGGCCCTTGCGGTCGCCGTCACGCCGCAGTTCGAGGAACCCGACGCCGACGAATACGAGACCGAAGAAGAGGCGCTCGAAGCCCGCCGCGCGTATCAGCGGTCGGTGCTGACCGGGCCGACGCCGTCGTTGGACGTGGAACTCATGCGCCAGATCGTCACCCGTGGCGCGGTCACCGCGGCCGGCGCCACTGCGGCCTGGGCCGTCGGGCGCTGGACACCGGGCACCGAGAGGCGAACCTCGACAATGGGATTGACCGCCCTCGTTATGACGCAGCTGGCGCAGACGCTGCTGACCCGCCGGCACAGCCCGCTCGTCGTGGCGACGGCGCTGGGCAGCTCGGCGGTGCTGGTGGCGATCGTTCAGACGCCGGGTGTCAGCCACTTCTTCGGCTGCACGCCGCTCGGGCCGGTCGCCTGGACCGCCGTCGCCGGAGCAACCGCGGGGGCCACCGGGCTATCGGTGCTCGCGCCCAACTGGTTGGCCAAAACCGCCGGAATGGTGCAGCCCGAGCTGGCGGAGGCCACGGCGAACGCCTAACCAGACGGCAAATTTACGTTTTGGCCTTCCGAAGGTGGGCACTCCCAGCAAGATCATCATGACGATCGCAAACGCGGCGAAGCCGGGTGCAGCGGGTCGTCATAAAAGAACGAGGCGATCGCAAACGCGGCGAAGCCGGGTGCAGCGGGTCGTCATTAGGGTGAAAAGAAGAGGAGATCGCAAAGCGTGACGTTCGTCGTGCGAGATTGCTGAGAGCAAAAGGAAGTCCGATGAGCAAGAGCAGTGCTACCCATATCGAGGCTGCCAACCTGGCGCAGCTGTTCCTGCAGCGCGTTGAGAAGTCCGGCGACAAAGAGGCGTTCCGAATCCCGGAGAACGGCGATTGGACCTCGATCAGCTGGAAGCAGGCGGCTGACCGAGTCGAGCCGCTGGCGGCCGGACTGTTGTCGCTCGGTGTCGAACCCGAGGACCGGATCGGGATCGCCTCGACCACCCGGCTCGAGTGGATTCTGGCCGACCTGGCGATCCTGTGCTCCGGCGCAGCGACGACGACCGTCTACCCGAGTACGAACTCCGAGGACACCGCCTACATCCTGGCCGACTCCGACTCCAAGATCGTTTTCGCCGAGGACGAAAGTCAGCTCGAGAAACTCACCGAGCAGCGCAGCGAGCTGCCCAATCTGACCAAGGTCGTGCTCTTCGATGGTGACTCGGACGAGGACTGGGTGATCACCCTGGACGACCTCGCCGACCAGGGTGCGAAATACCTGGCCGAGCATGCCGACTGCGTGAGCAAGGTTGCCGAAGAGACCAAGCCGGACCAATTGGCGACGCTGATCTACACCTCGGGGACCACCGGCAAGCCGAAAGGTGTGCGGCTGCGCCACAAGGCCTGGGTGTACGACGGCGCCGTGATCGAAAGCATGGGGCTGCTGAGCGAGGACGACGTACAGCTGCTCTGGCTGCCCTTGGCCCACGCCTTCGGCAAAGTGCTGATCTCGACCCAGCTGGCATGTGGCTTCGCCAGCGCGATCGACGGCCGGGTCGACAAGATCGTCGAGAACACCGGGGTGGTCAAGCCGACCTTCATGGGTGCCGCCCCGCGCATCTTCGAGAAGGCCTACTCCAAGATCATTACGCAGCAGAAGGGCGCCAAAGCCATCCTGTTCGGGTGGGCGTTCGCGGTGGGCAAAGAGGTCGCCCGCCGCAAACGCGAGGGCAAGTTCGTGTGGCCGCACCTGGTGGCGCAGCAGAAGTTGTTCGACAAGCTGGTCTTCTCGAAGATCCGCGATGTGTTCGGTGGGCGGATCCGGTTCTTCATCTCCGGTTCCGCGCCGCTCAACCGCGACATCGCCGAATGGTTCGAAGCCGCAGGCGTTTTGATCCTGGAGGGCTACGGGCTGACCGAGTCGTCCGGCGCAGGCTTCATCAACCGCCCGGACAACTACAAGCTCGGCACCGTCGGCCTGCCCTTCGAGGGCACCGAGGTCCGGATCAGCGACGCCGGCGAAGTCCAGTTCCGCGGTGACTGTGTGATGGCCGGCTACCACCACCTCGATGACGCCACCGCCGACGCTCTCAAAGACGGCTGGCTGTCCACCGGCGACCAGGGCAAGCTCGACGACGACGGTTTCCTGACCATCACCGGCCGGATCAAAGAACTGTTCAAGCTGTCCAACGGCAAGTACGTCGCCCCACCGGCGATCGAGGCGAAGTTCGCGACGCTGTGCCCGTACGCCAGTCAGTTCATGGTGTTCGGCGAGGGGAAGAACTTCGCCGTCGCCCTGGTCACCCTGGACGAGGATTCGATCGGCGGATGGGCCAAGGACCACGGCCTGAGCGGCAAGGACTACGAGGAGCTGACGAAGTCCGACGCGGTGCACGACATGATCGACGAGGACATCAAGAAGCTCAATGCCAGCCTGAACCGCTGGGAGACGATCAAGAAGTTTGCTGTGCTGGACCACGACCTCTCGGTCGAGGGCGGCCAGTTGACTCCATCGCTGAAGGTGAAGCGCGGGGTGGTCGCTGAGCAAAACAAGGAGACCCTGGATGGCTTCTATTCCTGAGCCGCTCGCCAAGCAGTCGGTTCAGATTCCCGACGCCGCCAACGCGGCACCACCGGGGCACCTACTCCGCACGCTCGAGTGGCGCACCGGCGTGGAGTACCTCTCCGCGCGGCTGGCGATGCGGCGCATCGCGGGCTGGCAACCTGGAGACGGTCATCCCGTGCTGGTGTTGCCCGGGTTCCTGGCCGGCGCACGGTCGACCGATCTGCTGCGTAATGTGCTGCGCCAGTTGGATTATCGAGTCTACGACTGGGGGCTGGGCACCAACATGGGCTACCGCGCCAGCATGAAGGAATCGTTGCCGGCGCGGCTGCATCAGATTCGCGAACGCAACGACGGCCAACGGGTGAGTCTGATCGGATGGAGCGCCGGCGGGATCTACGCCCGCGAACTCGCCCGCGGGCTGCCCGACGATGTCCGGTCGGTGATCACGTTGGGCTCACCGTTCCGCGGCAACCATCAGGCCAGCACCGCCTGGCGGGTCTGGCGGCTGGTGAACCGCGGCGCGGACGCCACCGAGTCGGTTTCTGAGCGGTCCCTCGACCGCCGCGCCCAACCGCTGTCAGTCCCGACGACCTGCATCTACAGCAAGTCCGACGGCATCGTGGCCTGGCAGTGCTGCACCAGCGTGCCTGCTCCTCGGACCGAGAACATCGAAGTGCGCAGCAGCCACCTGGGCTACGGGCACAACGTGCAGACCCTGTCGGTGATCGCCGATCGGCTCGCTCAGCCGGAAGGCGGCTGGCAGCCGTACCGGGGCTGACTCGCTACGCGAGATGTCCGGGTAGCGAACGCTTCGGCTACAACCGGTTAATAGCGTGCGAAAACCGTTCTCGGTAAAGCGGATTCGTGGGATGGCGTTTGCCCGGGCGCTCACGCCTGCGACATGATCGGACCCATGGCCGACATCGATTTCTCGCTGCTGGACGTGCCGAGATCAGAGCCGGTAGGCGACCCGGCGGCCTATCTGCGTGCCGCGATCGCCTGGCACTTCGGCGAAGAGACCGGCAGCGCTTTCTGGTTGCGGGCGGCCCGGACGCTGCCGTTCAACCCGCTCACCGACGTCACAACCTTCGCCGACCTGAAGCTGTTTCCCAATCTGCTCAGCGAGTTGCGCACCGAGCCCGTCGAAGACCTGATTCCGCGCGGATATGGATCACCGCCGCCGGTACCGCAGATCTTCGAATCCGGCGGCACCACCGGCGCACCGAAAAGGACTGTGCAGCTGCCGGATTGGGTTGCGCAGGTGGTGCAGTGGCAGACCGAGGACTTCGCCGACGGCGGATTCGTGCGGGGCGGTGGCTTTCTCTGCATGATGCCGAGCGGGCCGCACGGAGTGGGCTACTTCTCGCGTCTGGTCTCCGAGCGACTCGGCTCGACCTTTCACGCCATCGACCTGGACCCCCGCTGGGTGAAGAAGCTGGTCGCCCGCAACGCCGCCGCGGAGATGACGGGCTACGTCGACCACCTCGTCGAGCAGGCTGTCCACGTGCTGCAGACCCAGCACATCGCGAATCTGCACACCACTCCGCCGCTGCTCGAGGCCATCGCCCGTGCCGACGACGTGGTCAACCTGGTCAACGAGAAGGTCCGCTTCTTGTTGCTCAGCGGCGCGCACGTCGACATCGACACCCTGGACCTGCTCGGCGGGATCTTCCCGAACACGACGATCACGATGGCGTTCGGCAGCACGATGATCCTTTCCCAGGCGATCACCCACCGCCTCGACGGCGACGGGCCCTTCGTCTTCCACCCGCGCAGCCCCTACGCGACCTTCTGGGTGGTCGACCCCGACACCGGCGACGAAGTGCCCTACGGGCAACGTGGCCAGGTGATCATGAACCACATCAGCAAAGGGATGTTCCTGCCGAACAACCTGGAGCGCGACAGCGCCATCCGGCTACCGGGACTCGAAGGCCAGGTGGGTGATTCGCTCAGCGAGGTGCGGCCCGTCGCCGCGTTCGAAGGCGAGCCGGTCATCGAAGGTGTCTACTGAGATGACCTCCGAGGCAACCGATCTGATCGCGATCGATGCACTCGGCCCGGACGGGACCTATCGCACCCGTAACCGAGAGGCCGTCCGCACCACCGACGGCGTCGCTGTCGCCGAGCTCACTCTTGCGCCGCCGCTGTATGTTTCGCGCGCGATCGGCGCTCAACGCGGTGTCCGGCCGCTGCCCGCCCATGAGCGGGAGGCCGCGCTTGCCAAGGCCGCCGACGCGTTCGCCCACGGTGTGATCGCCGGGCTCGACTTCGATGCCTATACCGATCTGGCCAGCCGGATTTCGGGGGTGCCGATCTCGGTGACCCGAGCCGGGGCGGGCGCCGTCGCCGACGGTGTCGCATCGGCATTCGGTGCGGTGCAGCCGGCCCGGCCGTCGGGCGCGGTGCTCGACTGGCACGACGAGCGGGCCCGAGAAGGTGGCGCGGTCTGGGCCCGGCGCGGCAACGTGTTCGCTGTCCTGGCGTCCGGCAACGGCCCGGGTGTGCACGGCCTCTGGCCGCAAGCGCTGGCGCTGGGATACCGGGTCGCTGTGCGACCGTCCCGCCGCGAACCGCTCACCGCCCACCGCCTGATCCAGGCGTTGCGCCAGTCCGGATTTCGCCCGCACGACGCCGTCTACCTACCCACCGACCATCGCGGGGCCGACGAGATGGTCCGGTCGGCCGATCTCGCCATGGTCTACGGCGGCCAGGACGTCGTCGACAAATACGCCGGCGATGCAACGGTGTTCGTCAACGGTCCGGGCCGGGCGAAGATCCTGATCACCGCCGACCACGACTGGCGCGACTACCTCGACACCATCGTCGATTCGATCGCCGACCTGGGCGGAGTGGCATGCGTCAACACCACCGCCGTGCTCTACGAAGGCGATCCCGCGCCGTTGGCCGCAGCGATAGCCGAACGCTTGTCGACCATCGACAACGCGGCTCTGCCCACTCAGAACCTCGACGCCGCAACGGCTTTGGCGAGCCATCTGGCCGGCGTAGCCGCTGGCAGCACTGCCCTGTTGGGCGCCGATCAAGTCGTCGCCGCACTCGGCGACGGTTACGCGGCGCTGCGCCCGGCGGTACACCTGCTGGCCAGGCCCGACGTGGCGAAGCTCAACGTCGAGTTGCCATTCCCGTGCGTCTGGGTGGCGCCGTGGTCGCGCGCTGACGGTCTCGAGCCGCTGCGGCATTCGTTGGTGATCAGTGCGATCACCGACGACGACGACCTGATCGACGATCTACTCGCCGAGCCGAGCATCGCCAACGTGTACGGCGGCCATCACCCGACCCACCACACAGCGCCGGAGATCCCGCACGACGGTTTCCTGGCCGACTTCCTGATGCGGAACAAAGGCTTCATCCGCGATTGAGCTCGCGCTCACTTGATCGCCGACTGTGCAGTTTACGCAAGGTAAATCGCCGCATCGAAAACGTTAATAGACTGCACACTCGGCGCTGCTGCCTCAGTTGGCTTCCGCGGTCATCCGCTCGTTGAGGATGGGATACACCTCGTCGAAGGACCCGTTCCGCTCGGCGAACCGGAACGCCTTGGCGGCCTCCACGACGATCTCCTCGGCGTCCGGCGTGGTCTGCAGCAGTGTCATCGTCTCGGCGATGTAGTCCTCGAGCGGCATTCCCCGCGGATCGAATCCACGCTCGCCCTGCAACGCCGTCTGCACGTGCGGCGGAATGATCTCGATGACCTGGACCGTGGTGTCGCGCAGTTGATAGCGCAGCGACTGCGTGTAGGAGTGCAGCGCCGCCTTGCTCGCGCAGTAGGTGGGCGTGAGCGCGCTGGGAATGAACGCCAGCGCAGACGTCACGTTCAGGATTGCGGCGTGCGGCTTGCCGAGTAGCTGGTGCAGCACGGCCGAGGTGAGCCGAATGGGTCCGAGCAGATTGATGGCCAGGGTCAGCTCCGCTGTCCCGGGGCCACCGCTGGTGATGTCCTCGACCCGCTGGATGCCGGCGTTGTTGACCAGCACGTTGATGTCGGGATGGTGGTCTTTCAGCTCGATCGCGAATCGCCGGATCGCACCCGCATCGCCCTGATCCAACGGCAGATACTCGATGCCCGGGTTGGCCTCTGCGACCTTCTTCAGCAGTTCGACGCGCCGGCCCACGATGACGACCTTGTTCCCCGAGCGGTGAAAGGCCTCGGCCAGGCCGCGACCGATCCCGGTACCCCCGCCGGTGACCAGCACGGTGTTCCCCGTCAACTGCATGCGTCGTTCCTCTCGTCGCTGTCTATATAACTGCATACTCGTGGCCGCACGGCCAGGAAGCGACTACCACGGAGAAGAACCGCTAAACGTGTCGGTTTCCTGCTCTAACCTGTAACCGTGGCGCAGTTTCCGCGGACTCGCTACGCCAGTTGCAGCGAGGTCGACATCGCTTACCAGGTCCTCGGCGATGGGCCGACCGACCTACTGGTGCTACCGGGCCCGTCCATCCCGATCGACACGGTCGATGCCGAGCCGTCGATGTACCGCTTTCACCGAAGGTTGGCGTCGTTCGCCCGGGTGATTCGGCTCGACCAGCGCGGCATCGGGATGTCGTCACGGGTCCCGTCGCTGGACATGATCGGGCCGAAGTTCTGGGCCAAAGACGCCATTTCCGTGATGGATGCGATCGGTTGCGAACGGGCGACGATCCTGGCCCCCTACTTCGCGTCGATGACCGGACTGGTTCTGGCGGCCGACTATCCCGAGCGGGTCAGCAGCCTGGTGATCATCAACGGGGCAGCCCGCACCCTGCGCGCCGACGACTATCCGATCGGATACGAAATCGCCGAGACCGATCCATTCGCCACAGTCGCGATGGAGCCCGATGCCGTCGACCAGGGCGTCGACATCCTGGGCGTCATCGCGCCTAGCGTCGCCGGCGATGCCGCCTTCCGATCCTGGTGGGACATGGCCGGCAACCGCGCCGCCTCACCGAGCATGGCCCGCGCCGTCATCGAGACCGTGCGCCAGTCTGATGTGCGCGACACCCTCACCCGTATCACCGCGCCGACGCTGATCATGCATCGCGACAACCCCGATTTCACGCCGATCGCCAACGGGCGTTATCTCGCCGAGCACATCGCCGGATCACGCTTCGTCGAACTGCCGGGCGGAGATGCCCTGTACTGGGTCGGCGACACCGCGCCGATGCTCGACGAGATCGAGGAGTTCGTCACCGGCGTGCGGGGCGGATTCGGCGCCGCGGAGCGGGTCCTCACCACGATCATGTTCACCGACATCGTCGGTTCGACCGAGCGCGCCGCGGTGCTTGGCGATGGCCGGTGGCGGGATCTGCTGGAAAACCACGACACCATCGTGCGTCACGGACTCGAACGGTTCGGCGGTTTTGAGGTGAACACCGCCGGTGACGGATTCATCGCGTCCTTCCCCAGCCCGAGCGCCGCGATCGCCTGCGCCGACTCCCTTATCGACTCGATTCGGTTGCTGGGCATCGAGATTCGGGTGGGTATTCACGCCGGCGAGGTCGAGGTGCGCGGCGACGATGTCGCCGGGATGGCGGTTCACATCGGCGCGCGCGTCGCCGCGCTGGCGGGACCCAGCGAGGTGCTGGTGTCCTCGACGGTGCGCGACATCGTCACCGGCTCTCGGCACCGATTCGCCGACCGCGGCGAACACGCATTGAAAGGCGTGCCGGGCCACTGGTCTGTGTGCGCTCTCGAACGAGCGCACGCCACCGTCAAGCCGTAGTACGAAAACCCTTGCTGTGCATGTCCCAATGAGCATTCCTTCACAGCCAGGTCACAAGTTGCCTCGATATCCTCGACTGCATGCCGCCGCGACTGAATCTTCACACTAATCGTCAGCGCGCCAACTCATTTGGTGGTGCAGCAGAGAACTACGACGCTTTTCGTCCGCGCTATCCCGACCAGTTGATCGACGACGTGCTCGCACCCCATGCGCATCGCGTCCTCGAGGGCGGCGCCGGAACCGGGATTGCCTCGGTGCAGCTGATCGAACGCGGCGCCGACCTGCTTGCCGTCGAGCCTGACGCCCGGATGGCCGCCGTGGCGCGGTCCAAGGGCGTCCCCGTCGAAATCGCGACGTTCGAAGACTGGGATCCGGCAGGCCGCCGGTTCGACCTAGTGGTGTTCGCCGCGTCGTTCCACTGGGTGGATCCGGCTGTGGCCCTGCCGAAGATCCGCGGGATCCTCGACGACGGCGGGAAACTGGCGCTGATCTGGAACCGGTTGCGCCCTACCAATCCGACCCGCGCGGAGTTTGAACAGATCTACGCCGACTACATGGACGTCGAAACCCGCAGCGGCGACGGCAGTCCCGGCGAGGTCGTCGACATGATCGCCGCGTCGGGTTTCGACCGTGGCACAGCGCAAATACCCGCACGATCTGCACTACTCCGCACAGCAGTGGGTCGACATCGCGTTCACGTTCTCCAATCAGCTGCTGGTCCCCGCCGACAAGGCCGACGAACTGCGGGCGCGGCTGATCGAGCGAATCGGCCCGGCCGGCGTGTCGGTGGGTGGAGACGCGGTGGCGATTTTCGCCACTCCGAAGTAGTCAGACGGAAGACGTTGTGCCGGTTTCTTTTTCGCCGAACTCGAAGACCTTGCCGGCAATCTCGTAGTCGGCGGCAAGCGCCGACCGACCGATCAGCACCGGGCCGCCCTTGAGGCCAAGACGTCCGTCGACACCGACGTAGCTGCCCGGCGGTATCGGCTCGCTGATGCAATACAACGTCGGGGCGGCGCCCTCTTCGATGTCGTTGCCGAATCTGTCCGCCAACGCCGCTACCACGTGATGGAAACCCGCCATCAGGCGCTTGTCCGAGACGTTCGACAAGTTCGACGACACCCAGCCGGGGTGGGTGAGCTGGGCGATCACTGGCGAGTGCGCGGCGCGCAGCCGACGGTCGAGTTCGAGGGTCCAGAGCATCACCGCGAGCTTCGAGCGCGCATACGCCGGGTAGGCCGCCCACTTGTGCGAGCGCAGGTGCATGTCGTCCAACCGCAGCGTGGCGCCCTTGTGGGCGTCGGATCCGACGTTGATGATCTGGGAGCGCACCCGGTCCAGCAGCAGGTTGGTCAATGCGAACGGGCCCAAAAAGTTTGTGCCGATCGTCATCTCGAAGCCGTCGACGGTGTCGGTGCGATGCTGACTCAGGCCCCCGGCGTTGTTGATCAAGATGTCGACGTCGCCGTCGAACTGGTCGGGGAATGCTCGGACCGACGCGAGATCGGCGAGATCAAGTTTGGCGATCGAGGTGGAGCCGCCGATCTCGGCGGCTCTCTGGGCGCCCAACTCGGTGTTGCGGACGGCCAGGATCACGTGTGCTCCCGCGCGGGCGAGCAGGCGTGCGGTGCCAAGCCCCACCCCGTTGGTTGCCCCAGTCACCATGATGCGCTTGCCGGACAGGTTGCCGAGTCGGCTCGGCGACCACGATGTAGTCACCTTGCGACATTAGCCCGCCCGCCGGGACTGCGACCTCGGCGGGTGGAGAGGATTGGCAGCCCGGCGTAGGCTGCGGACGGAAGCACGGGCTCTGCGACTTGAGGTTTTCAACACGTAAACGCCTGTGAAACTTGGGATTTCGTTGAAGGAACAATGATGACTGACCTGAAGACGACGCTGCCGCCGGCCTTGAGTAGAGCGTTGGATCTACTCGTCGACCCACCTGCCGAGCCAAACGTCAGCAACGGCTACCTGGATTTGCTGGGCGCTGCCGCCGACGACGATGTCGCCAAGAACAGCGGCGCCATTCAGGCGGCCTGGGCGTCGCCGATCGGATCGTTCGTCTACGACAACGCGCAGGCGCTGACGCGGCGGTTCATCGCCGCGATGCAGCTTCCGATCGACTGGCTTCAACTCCCGGACGGCGGTGTCGCGTTGGACGTCGGCTCCGGGCCCGGAAATGTCACCACATCATTGGCACACGCTGCCGGACCCGACGGGCTCGCGCTGGGCATCGACATCTCCGAGCCGATGCTGGGCCGGGCGGTGCGCGCCGCGGCGGGACCCCAGGTCGGCTTCCTGCGGGCCGACGCGCAGAAGCTGCCGTTCCGCGACGGGAGCTTCGACGCCGCAATCTCGCTTGCGGTGCTGCAGCTGATCCCCGACCCCGCTGCCGCGCTGGCCGAGATCGGCCGTGTGCTGAAGCCTGGTGGACGACTGGCGGTGATGGTCCCGACCCTGCGTCCGCCGGTTGACCTGTGGCGCGCGCTGCCTACCGGCGGAGCACACATCTTCGACGAAGACGAGGTCGGCGACATCCTGGAAACCCACGGCTTTACCAGCGTGCGGGTCAAGAGCGTCGGCACTTTTCAGTGGGTGCGGGCCAAGCGCGGCTGACCGTCAGACCGGAGGCCGGTTTTCCCGCACCCCGCCGTACATGCCGCGGCGCACGACCAACGGCATCACCAGCCGTTCGACCGGCCAGGATGGCAAGCGGAATGCCTGTCCGGTGGGCAGGAAGACTTCCAACCCGTCGGGCTGGATGCCCAGGACCGAGCCCCACCGGCGGCCGGGCGCGCGGTAAGTGCCCGGACGCCCCCCGGTCAGCTCGGCGCGGACGTTGCGCGCGACGAGCGCGTCGCCACGATTGCGGGCGGAGCTGCGCAGCGGGTCGGTGGCCGCCACGTCACCGGCCGCGAATACGTCCGGGTGACCGGGCGCCCGCAGTTCGGGGGTGACGCGCACAAAGCCGCTGTCGTCGAGCAACTCTCGCGGCAGCCAGTCGGTGTTGGGGTGTACTCGCCCGATCGCCCAGAGCACCGCATCCGCCGAAGCCGCCGGCTGTCCGGTGCTCCAGTCGACGCCCGCGCTGGTGATCTCGTCGCCGGCGAAGCCGTTGGTCAGTACGGCTCGGTGGCCCGGGTGCAGGCCGACACCAAGCCCGGTCAGGCGGCGCTGGATGCGCTGCCAGATCCGCGGGTGGTAATCGCCGAGCGCGCGATCGCCGGGGAAATACAGGTCAATTCGCTTGTCCGGCCACGTGGTTGCGAGGTTCACCGCGCTGGTGACCGCGGCGGCCCCACCACCGACGACGATCACGGATGCGGCGGTGGCCAGGCGATCGTGCGCGGCGTGCAGATCAGCGCCGACGTCGGCGGCCGACTGCAGGGTCGGCCGGCGCCAGAAGCCGTTGCTGACCCCGGTCGAGATGACCAGCGCGTCGTAGTCCTCGACGAACGGCGTGCCGTCGTCTCCGTGACCAGACACTTTCCGCGCGGCCAGGTCCACTCCGGTCAACGCGCCCTGGATGATCCGCACCCCGTCCAATCGGCGGAATCGATCGAAGGGGATCCAGTAGTCGCGGGCCCAGTCGCGGGGGCGGGCCAACCGGACACCGAGCTCTTGGCCGCTGACCAGGCCTGGTTTGACCGAGACGCCGACGACGTCGAAATGTTTGGCGAGCCGGATCGCGGCGAGAACGCCCACATCACCCAACCCCGCGACGACGACGCGTTTGCGGCTCATGCGAAAAAACTGTAACAGGTTCTAGTTGTCAGCAATCGACGTCGCAGCTCTCTGGAAGTTATCAAAACGCCCAAACGATGAAACCTGTAATGTTTTCTTGTGGTCGAATCCACCAACGAACCGACTCGAGCAACGAGTGTTCATCATGTGGTGTTCGCAGTGATGGCCGACCAGCTGCACGAGACGTCGGAGTTCTTCTCGGAGTTGGGCTTTCGCTTCCACACTATCGAGCTCGAGGACGTGGGCCTACTGGTGCTGCTGGACTGGGACGGCGGCCTGGAATTGGTGACCCCGCTGGGGCGTGACGACACTGGCGAAGTGGCTCAGTTCCTGCAGCGCAACGGACCCGGCGTGTATTCGGTGGTGATCCGGGTCGGCGACGCCTCGGCCGCTGAGCAGGTAGCGCAGCGATACGGTTCACGAACTCAGTTCCAGCAGCACCGCGGCGGTGATGGATTCGAGCTCGACGAGATCGAGATCTCCGTGCTGGGGCTCCCATTGACGTTGCTGTCCACCGATCTGCCTTAGCCTGGTTCAGCCGCCACGCGACTCGACGTAGGCGGTGATCACTTCGATCAGCGCCTGGCGGTCGCGAGAGGAGTCCACGGGTTCTGGCCACACCATCTGTGCGACCACCAGTCCGCGCAGGGTGGCCCAGATGAGGTTGCCGATCCGGCCCGCGTGTGGCGCGGACAGGCCTTCGCCCAGATGCCTGCCGAGGCGTGTCAGCGTGGCCATCAGGTCGGCGAGATGGGTGTTGGCGACGGCGCCGCGAAGGCCGCGGGTCGAGATGAGAATCTCCAGGGCCGCCATCGACGTGGGGCTGGAGAACGCGTCCCAAATCGTGTCGATGACGAATTCCGTGCGCGCCCGCACGCTCCCCTCACGGATCGCCTGAGAGGGCAGCTCGTCCAGCGCCTCGAGCAGTTCGCCAAAACCCTTGTCCACGACCGCCATCAGCAGGCCATCCAGATCGCCGAAGTGATACTGGACCACGCCCCAGGTCACGCCGGCGCGGTCGGTGATGTGCCGGACGCTGGGCGGCGCAAATCCCTCGTCGAGGATGCAGCGCACCGTCTCGTCGATGACGGCTGCGCGAGTGCGTTCAGCGCGGGCTTGGGCGCCGGTAGGGGGCCGGCGGGGTGCGGTCATGGCGTCGGAGTCACCACAGCACGCCACGCACGTGGTCGGTCGGCCGCAAATCGTGCGCGGCGAGGATTCCGCTCGGCGCCTGGCACACGGCGTGGATGACGTTGACGGCACGGGCCGCGGTGGCGATGACACCGCCCTGGTTGTGGTCGATGCCCGATATACCTACGTGGGTGTTGATCTCGACGCCGGGACTGCCCTCGACGCGCACGCGATGTACGCCGGGATGCCCGTCGGGCGGATACGGCCAATCCGGCGCGGCGGCATCAGTCAGCCGGTTGACGTGCTCCATCGTGATGATCACCTCGCCGCCGCGCACGCCTTCGACCGCGAAGCGGACCGCGGCCACGGTGTCCGGTTCGACCGTCATCATGGTGCACTGGATTGCGGCAGGCGTGACCCACTTCTCGACTCGCTCCCGGACCTCGTCGAGTTCGATGCCGAGATCCACGGCCAGGCTGCGCACTTGGGCGCCCCACATCGACGTGAGAACACCCGGCGAGAACATCACCGGAGTGTGATCCGGCGCGGTCCCGAAACCGAAACTGACACCGGTGAATTCGGCGTCGTCGTAGGTGCCGTAGTCGAAGACCTCCTGCACGGTGATTGCGGTCGCCCGGGCCGTGAGGGTCAGCGCGGTGTAGACCAGGGTATCGCCGGAGAACCCCGGGTCGATTCCGTTGATGTACAACGTCGTATCGCCCTCGGAGCAGGCCCGCGCCAACGGCACGCGCAACCAATCGTCGGCCTGTTCGGGCGCGACCAACCAGACGAACGATGTCCCAACGACATTCGTGCCCGCCCGCAGAAATCGGCTTATCTCGGCCAGCGCGTCGCGCGGACGCGTCTCAGCCTGTGAGGTGTAGACCACGCAATCTGCGTTCAGGGCTATCAGCGCGTCGATGTCGTCGGTGGCCAACACTCCGGTGCGCCGGTCGAGCCCACAGAGGTCCGCGGCGTCGCGCCCGATCTTGTCCTGCCCGCGTGCGTGGACTCCGACGAGTTCCAGATCAGGACGCTCGATGATGGTGCGCAGAGCATGCACCCCGACATTGCCGGTGGAGAACTGGATGATCCGACGGGTCATGTGAGTCCTTTCGAGCGGTCAGAGCAGGTCGGTGATGGTCTTCAGGCCGGCCTCGTAGAGCACGCCCGGTAGCATGCCACCGTCGATTTCGATCGTCGTGCCGTTGATGAAATCGGCTGCGCCAGAACAGAGAAAGACACAGGTGCGGCCCACCTCTGCCGGTTCGCCACCACGCTTGAGCGGCAGCGCATCGAAATACGTCGAGCCCGTCGGGTCATCTTTGGGCAGCACGAACGAGCGGAAGTTGTCGGTGATCGTCGGTCCGAGCGCCACACAGTTGACCCGGGCCGCCGGACCCCACTCCTCGGCGAGAGACCGAGTGATGTGGTTGAGTCCCGACTTGGCCGCGCCGTAAGACACCAGGGTCGGCGAGCCCGCCGGGTGGCCGGCGCCGCTGGAGACATTGATGATGCAACCGGTGCCGTCCTGCTCGCGCATCTGCCGGTAGACCCGGATCGCGAACCACAGCGGACTGATCAGGTTCATCTGGATGGCGAACGCGTGGAACAACACCGTGCGTTCGAAGTCGTCGTCGGAGCGGGGCGCCCCCTGGATACGCGACACCAGTGTGGGAATGTCCTCGGCGTGCGGCGCGGGAACTGTCCCGCCGGCGTTGTTGACCAGGATGTCGACCCGACCGTGGCGCTCGGTAACCGCGGTGACCATGGCGTCGATCGCATGGTAATCGCCTTGGTCGCAGACCATTTGGTGAGAACGTTCCGCCCATCCCGGCTCAGCGTCCACGCCGGGGATAGCGTCGAGCGGTGACCGTGAGCACCCGATGACGGTGGCCCCGGCGCGTAACAATTCGTGAGCGATGCCCACGCCGACACCCCTGCTGGTTCCGGTGACGATCGCGACCCTGCCGTCGAGCACACCCATGATCACTGCCCCTTGCTAATCGGCGTCGTCGGCGCACACAGCCCGCCGCAGAAAGATTACACGTGTAATCATTACCCGGACAGGGCCCGGTTTCGACTCCGGCTGGCTACACTTCGGCGTGTGATGACGCCCTCGACCCCGTGGGGGAACGAGCGTGGGCAGCTGCTGCGAGTGAGTCACCAGGTCGCCGGCCGTCGGCAAGCGCGACGACTGAGCCGGCGTTTCGCCCGGGTCGGCGTGACCACTTCCCCGGATCGGCTCCGGCACATGCTGGCCGGTTCGCCGGTCGCCTGCGCCGAGGTCGCTGACTTCAATTTCGCGCTGATCGCGACGCAGTTCAGGCGAGATCAGTTCAGTGCGAAGATTCGGCGCCTCAAGCGCCGCGGCACCCGCTCACTGCTCGTCGTCGGCATGGTTCTCGTCACGCTGAATTTCTTATTCTGCTTGGCTTACGCCCTGTTCAGCCTGACGCTGGAGGCTGCGCCGCTCTGACCCTCGAGCCCGCGCTGGGGAACGTCACGGCGGCGAGATCGAGAATCTCCGTGCGATCCGCGGGCAGCAAGAAGCCCAGCTTGATCGCCGAATCCAGCGACGCGGTGAAGCGTTTCAGATAGTCCTCCAGCCCGTCCGGATAAAGGCGTTGTACAGTCGCGGCGTCGAACAGTTCGCCGGAGCCGAAGATCGATGACATTGTGTTCTCACCGCCCCCGACGCCGGATGTCCGAGCGATCGGCACGTCGACCCACGGCGTCCGGACCCCACCCTGCACCAGGCCAAGCGAGTCCAGCGCGGGCTGATCACCGGTCATGTCGATCGGTGCGCCGCTGGGCGCGGCCAGTCCGGTGCTCACCCAGCCGTTCAACTCCGCCAGTGCCGACTGCAGGACGTAGTGATGCTGGGGTGCGAAATTGATGCAGTGGTCTAGTTCCTGACCCATCAGCACATCCGTCGGCGCATAGGCGGCGACCACGTCGGCTAGTGCCGCAGACCCGCTGTCAATCGGCGCCACCTGAATCGTGTAGTTGTCGGCGTGCGCCGTGCCGGCGATCTCCCACACCCGAAGTTGTTCATTGTCAGGCTGTCTCGCGCTGTAGTACCCCAATCGCCGGCCGCTGAAGAGGTCTGTCTCAGTGATGATCGTCAGCAACGGGACGCGTAGGTCGGGACGAAACCTCACTGCCTGAGACGAGTCGCTGTCCAATACCTCGAATATCGAGCTACCGTCCAGTGGGGCAGCCGATCCAAAGCGTGAATGCACCAGGAAGCCGTCGTACACCTCGGCGATGGGGTCGACGGCGTTGATGTAGGTCGTCAAGAACAACGCCGACTGCGACTCACCGAGCGCCAAGACGCGTTCGGGACGCAGCCCGTTGAGAAGTTCGTCGCCTCTGGCCAGCCGGCCAGCCTGGGAGAAGATGTCGTAGGAGTACGCGTCACCCGGATGATGCAGCGACGAATAACGTTCCGCGTCCTGACGTTTCAGCGACATGTCGATGCCCATGAGATTCGCGCCGCCCTCGACGCCGACGCGTTGCACTGAGACCGCCACGTAGGCGTAGCCGGAGCGCACCATCTCGCGGTGCGCCATCATCCACACCGCCGGCGCATCGATGCCGCCGCTCACGTTGAGCCACTCGACCAGCACCGTGCCGTTGAAGTGGGATCGATCAGGCGTCAGCACCACGATCCGGGTGGTGTAGTCAGCGGCTTCCGCCGGTGACACGGTCCAGCAGCCGTCGGATCCGAGGTCGGCCGCAGGACGGTAGGACCGCGCCGATCCGGAGATGAAGAACTCCGCTGCGACATATCCCACATCGGCGATATCGAAGGCGCCCAACAGCAGTGCAGGCTTGCCGGGTATCGGCGCGTAGCTCGCCGCATCGCCGCTGGTTGCCACGTGCGGATCATAGAACCGGAGCCCGACTCCGCGGGCCGCATCGGCCTCGGCAGCGTCTGCTCGCCGAGCCGAACATCGAGTTAATTGCGTTGCGATCGCCGTCCGACCGGGAATAACTTT
This sequence comes from uncultured Actinomycetota bacterium, assembly GCA_963737375.1. GTDB lineage: Bacteria > Actinomycetota > Actinomycetes > Mycobacteriales > Mycobacteriaceae > Mycobacterium. The sequence continues at coordinate 80,173 of CAVTSP010000031.1, read as the reverse complement.
CCATTCGTCGTGGTCGTGATTGATCGCGTCTATAAGGAGGAATGGGATTCCATGATCGCGCCGGAGGGAGCTACGGGCCTGCTGCCAGGGCCGCGCTCGCGCGCGGGTGATGGATTCAGCCTCGAATTCGGGGCCGTGCTGGCTGTCCTGCTGGTCACCGGCTGGGTCGCGAACCATTTCGTCGCGCTGATGCCCAGCATCAGCGACCGTCAGCATCTGAGCACGGCGACACTCGATGCGATCTTCGGGATTTACGCGGTGGGATTGCTGCCCGGCCTGCTGATCGGCGGCCGGGCCTCGGATGCGTTCGGCCGCCAGGCTGTGGCGTTGACGGGTTCGGCGACTGCGGTGATCGGCACGGTCGCGATGTTGCTGTCCCAGCAGCCCGACGTGTTGTTGGTGGGACGCCTGGTCGTGGGCGCCGGTGTGGGTCTGGCGATGACGTCGGGCACCGCGTGGGCGTCCGACCTGCGCGGCCCCGCCGGCGCGGCCACCGCTGGGGCGGTGCTGATCACCGGGTTCGCCATCGGGCCGTTCGCCGGTGGACTGATCGCCGGGGCCGGGGATTCCGGCGTTGAGGTTTCGTTCGCGCTGGCCGCGGTCCTGGTTGTGATCGCGATGGTCGTCGTGGTCATGGCGGCGCGGCGCACGGCGGCGCCATCGGCTTCTCTCGATGCTAAAAAGTCCGTTGCAGAAGGCCTTTCGGCCATCCGGGCGTTGGGTTGGGCCATGCCGCTGGCACCATGGGTGTTCGCGTCGGCGACGCTGGGTTTCATCACCATTCCCGCGCGGGTGCACACCGGGCTCGCGGCACCTACCGCCGCGGGCATAGCGGCGTTGCTCGTCAACGGGTCCAGCGGCGTCATCCAGGTCATCGCTCGCGTGGGCTCGTGGGGCCCGCGGGCCGGCACCGTCGGCGCGGCGCTGGCGGCGCTCGCCTACGCGCTCATCGCGGTGGCGCCGCGGACGATGGCGCTCACGCTGGCGTTGCCGCTGCTGCTGATCCTCGGTTGCGCGTCCGGCCTTTCGCTACGCGAAGGTCTGATAGACCTGGAAGCCGCTGCGCCACAACATGTCCGGGGCGCGTTGACCGGGGCGTTCTATGCGTTGACGTACATCGGCTTCGGCTTGCCACTGCTGTTGACCACCGTCGGGTTCAGCCGGGCACCCATCATCCTGGTCGGCATGGCGGTGCTCGCGGCGTCGGCAGCAATCTTCAGGACGGTACGGCTACGGCGAGATAGCCACCGGCAGAGCTGAGTCAAGCGGCAACGACTTTGCGCGTCCGAACGCCGGTAACCGGGATCGGGTCGTTACTCACCACGCTCAACCCGGCGAGGCGACGCCAGGAGCGAATCGCGTTGCGCGTGACCTCCATAATTCGTGCGGCCCCGGTATCTCCGTTGGCCAGTCGGTGCGCGCGCAGCGCGTTGCCGGTGACGGCGTCGAGGGTGTCCCAGTCGTCGGTTTCGACGAGGGCCGTGGACTGGCACGCGGCCCGCACCGCGTACAACTCGGCGCCCTCCGAGGCCTCAGCGGCGGCACGGCCGGCGCGCGCGGCGCCGTCCCAGTTGACGATCGACGGCACGTCGCCGGGAGCGAACGTGCGATGCAGGTCCGCGATATCGGCGATCGCCTTGGCCGCTGCGTCACCGGCATAGCGGAGGACGCCCCACGGCGGGCTGGTCAGCAGTTTGGTCACCCAGATGTGCATGATCGCGTCGGCGACGTCGGCGGTCCCGACGGTCAGCCAGCCGAGATCGAGCACCAGCACGCTGTTCTGTGGCGACAGGTAGCCGTCCGGCTCGGCCAGCAGGTCGTTGCACAACTGCACGAACGACGCCAACGGACGGGCCGACGTTGCTGGGAAGTCGGTGATCTGCTCGTCGCCGTTGATGTACGAGATCACGTTCATCGCGCACCCTTTACCCGATCCGGGCTGGTGCGATCCCCTCGCTACTCGCAACGGGTTGGTGATCCGGTCCACGTCCATTTGAGTTGCTTCCTAAGGGTTTTCGAGCTCAACGACCTAGAAACAGTGATCTTATGACAGGTCAGGCCGTCCACGGCCGCGACACGACGAGCGGCAGTGTGTTCGAAATGGGAAAACCCCGTAAGGACTTACAGTTCGCCGGAGAAGTCCGCGGTGATCCAGCGGTCGGGCCGAATCGTGAATAGGATTCCCGGCTGATCGGCCATTCCCTGGACGAACGCGCGGCCGCCTTCTTCGCCGAGGTAGCGGATCGCGATGTCCTCGCGGACATCCAGCGGCGCGGGCGAGGCGGTGTCGACGACGGTGCCCTCGACGACCACGTATTGGTACGGCGGTTCCTCGCGCTGTGCCACCAGGGTGACCACGCCGGCCCGCTCGATCAGCTTGGTCTTGCGGGATTTCACACCCGTATTGACCAGAATGTTCCCGCCGGGCGTATAGCCGTACCAGATCGGGACGCTGGCCGGCGGACGGCCGTCGGTCGCCGCCACGGACAGCACCCCGACGTGTGCGCCGGCCAGAAACTCTTCACGCTGTGTCTCGCTAAAAGCAGCCATGGCTGTTTTCAACGAGTTCGCACATCCCGGCTATTCCCCCAACGCCAGAATCAGCTTGCCGGTGTTTTCGCCACGGAACAGCTTGAGCAGGGTGTCAGGGAAGGCGGCGACGTCGCCGTGCTCGATCTGCTCATGCGATTTCAGCTCGCCGCTGTGCAACCAGTTCGCCAGTTGCGCAACCCCTTCCGGGTATCGCTTGGCGTAGTCGAAGATGACGAACCCGGTCATCGATGCGCGTGCGACCAGCAATTGCATGTAGTTGGAGGGGCCCCGAGGAGTGTCGTTGTACTGCGACACCGCCCCACACAGCACGATGCGAGCGCCGTGAGCGAGCCGATTCAGGGCGGCCTCCAGCGTTGTCCCGCCGACGTTGTCGAAATAGACGTCGACACCGTCCGGGGCGTGGGCCTTGAGCTCTTTACGCAGGTCGGCGCTCTTGTAGTCGATCGCAGCGTCGAAGCCGACTTCCTCGACCAGCCAGCGGCGTTTGTCCTCACCACCGGCAATGCCCACCACGCGGCACCCCTTGATCCGGGCAATCTGCCCGACGATGCTGCCCACCGAGCCGGCAGCTCCAGAGACCAGCACGGTCTGGCCCGGCTCGGGCCTGCCGACATCGAGCAGGCCGAAGTACGCGGTCAGACCGCTGATACCGAGGGCACTGAGATACACCGGCGCCGGCGCCAGTGCGGTGTCGACCTTGTTGACCTCGGTGCCGTCAGATACGGCATAGCGCTGGACGCCGAATATCCCCGACACGTCGTCTCCCACCGCGAAGCCTCGGTGCCGCGATTCGACGACGTGACCGACGCCGAGGGCCCGCATCACTTCGCCGATCTCGACCGGTGGCACGTAACTGCGGCCGGCGTTCAACCAGGTGCGCATTGCCGGGTCGATCGACAGGTAGTCCACCTGAACGACGAATTGTCCCTCGGCGGCATTGGGTTTGGGTTCCTCGACGATCGTCCAGTTGCTCGCCGTGAGCATTTCGGTCGGGCGGGCGGCAAGTCGGCACTGGATGTTGACGGTGGTCATGAGGCGGTCTCCTGAGCTGACGAGGTGGTGCGAGAGATGTCTGCGGCGCAGCCGAGGGCGATCCGGCCGGCCGGGTCTTCGGCGGTCACGGGTATCACGGCGACGGTGTCGGCGCCGGCAACCAGATAGCTCCGGATCCGGTCAGCGACCTGATCCGGTGTGCCCAATGCGGCCAATTGCTGGGCCAATTCGAGCGGAATCGCCGCAGCCAGGTCCGCCCGCCGTGCACCCGCGCGGGCACGTTCGACGAGATCGGCGAATCCGAGTTCGCAGAACATCTCACCGTATCCGGGCGGGGCGAGGTACACCGCGACTTGCCCGGCCAGCTGGCGCAACGCGGCCTCACCGGGTTGCACCGCAACCGGAACCCACGCCGTGATGTGCGGCGGCGTCCGCCCGACGGCGGCGGCGTCCTGCTCGATCTGTTCGCGGACCTGCGAAACCCGCTGCGGCGAAGCCAGATTCAGCACCACTTCGTCGGCGAACTGAGCCGAGAGCTTCATCATCGACGGGCCGAACGCACCGACGCCGATGCGGCTGTGCGGCAACGGGTTCCGCAGCCGAAATCCGTTGCAGCGGACGAAGCGGCCATCGTAGTCGCTGCGATCCCCGCGCAGGATCGGTCGCAGGCATTCGATCGTCTCATGCATCCGCGCGGCGCTGTGCGACCAGTCCCGGTCGTGCCACCCCGATACGATGAAGGGGCTGGAGGCGCCCAGCGCGATGTCGACGTGAGCACCGGTGATCGCGGCAACTGAGCTGGCGCCCAACGCGATTGATGCCGGAGTCCGCGCGCTGATCGGCAACGGTCCGATCCGCAGCCCTACACCAGGCGCGCGAATACCGATGGCGGTGGCCAATGCGAAGGCATCGAACGTCGCCATCTCGCCGATCCACAGCCCGCCGATTCCGGCGGCGGCGACGGCCTCGGCGATCTCTATCGCCTCCAGATCCGGCCGGTCCAACCAGAACGGTAAGACCGCTTCGATCGGCGACCTCACAACATCGCCGCCTCGCTGGCCTGACCGAGCAGGATGCGGCCGGGCAGTTCGCGCGATGCCTCGTTCACCTGAAAGTGGGCGGTGGCGGTGAACGCATCTCGCAGGCGTCGTTGCAAGGGTGCGCCGTCGTAAATGGCACTGCCTCCGGCGAGGTCGTACATCGATCGAACGACATCGGCCGAGACGCGCGCCCCGTGAGTCGCGGCGAGCCGCAGCCGGGTACGCGCCGCCAGCGGCACCGATGGCCCGTCTTCGGCTGCCTGCCATGCGCTTTCGATGGCCTGGTAGTAGCCGGCCCGCGCGGCTTCGAGCGCTGACTCGGCCGTGGCGACGGCCACCTGGACGGTGGAACGCTGGGCAAGCGTGCGGCTGGCGGCCACACCTTTCTTGGTGCCGGCGAGGTCGACGAAGTTGTCAATCGCGGCGCGCGCGTTACCCATTGCCGCCGCCGTGATGCAGGCCGCGAAGAACCCGAACGGCGGGAACCGGTACAACGGACGGTCGATCACCGGACCGTCGAAGATCGAGAGCACCCGCTCGTCGGGAACGAAGACCTCCTCGGCGACGGTGTCATGGCTGCCGGTGCCGCGTAGGCCGAGGGTGTGCCAGGTGTCCAGGATCTGCAGTTGCTCGGTGGGCAGCGCCACCACCGCCGGTTTGTCATCCAGCATGCAGCCGGCGAACAGCACGTCGGCGTGGGTGATGCCGCTGCAGAATGCCCAGCGGCCCGAGACCACCACACCTCCGGGAACCCGCGTGGCCTTGCCCTGCGGTGCCCATACCCCCGCAGCCAGGCCTCGGCCGTCGCCGAACAGTTCGTCACGGCTTTGCGGCGGCAGATACCCGACCAGCAGGGTGGCGGTGATCCCGATCGACACGCACCAGCCGGCTGACGCGTCGCCGCGCGCCACCTCCTCGGCGCACCGCAGAGCGGTTCCCGCGGGCAGCTCCAGAGCACCGGCCTCGACCGGCGCGCCCGCCCGCAGCAGGCCTGAGTCACGCAGTGCTTCAACCAGTTCCGGCGGCAGCCTGCGGGCGGAGTCGATCTGATCGGCCATGCTGCGGGCCAGTTCGGCGATCTCCCGCGCGCGGGCCAGCACAGGCGCGGTCGTGACGTCGGTGTCCATACGTCCTCGCTTCGCACGACGGTGTGGGTGGTTCAGCCACGTTAGCACTACCGGTTTAGTTTTTGAACCGGTACATTTGCTGCACCATGGATTACCCCGATCTGTCCCATCGCTTCGAGGGCGAATCCGTCGCGCGGGCCCTGGAGATCGTCGGCGAGCGATGGACTCTGCTGATCCTGCGCGAGGCATTCTTCGGAGTGCGGCGCTTCGGTCAGTTGGCGCGCAACCTGCAGATTCCGCGGCCCACGTTGTCCACCCGGCTAAAGACCCTCGTCGACAAGGGGCTCCTGGACAAGGTGCTCTATGCGAGCGATCCCGACCGTCACGAGTATCGGCTGACCGACAGCGGTCGAGACCTGTTCGCGGCGATCGTCGTGTTGATGCAGTGGGGCGACCAGCATCTCCCACATCCCCAAGGCCCGCCGATCGTGCTGCATCACCAACCGTGTGATCAGACCGCCGAGCCGATGCTGGTCTGTGCGCACTGCCGGCGGGAGATCACCGCACACAACGTCACGCCTGAACCCGGACCCGGCTTCCGGGAACCCGCGCTGGCGAAGGCTCAGACGACGCGAAAGACGGGGTACTGATCCACGATTCGCTCGAAATCCTCGAGCGGTGCACGGCGGTCGATCGGGAAGAACGGACGCGCGCCCGGTGCCAGTTCGAGGTACCGACGCAGGATTCCCGCGCGGTGCTCCGACGCGTCTTCCACTAACTCGACCTCTTCGCGCTCGCCTTGCCGCAGCGCCGCATGGCCGTCGGCACGCAGGTTGCGCACCCAGTTCGCGTCGTGGCCGAGCATGCTGATCAGGTATCGCCGGCCCCTGGTAATCGGCGACGACCACCGGGAAGGAAATCAGGCGCCCTTTACTGCGGCCTGCGCATCGAGCCGTCACTTCCAGGCGAACACCGGCTGCTCCAGCTCGTCGACCCGATCATGGCGGCCATCGAGGCAGAGCCAGCGAAGCTGCAACAGCACGGCACCGGTCGGGGCGTGGATGAGGTCATTGCCGAGCGGTATCTGGACGACCGGCCGCGGACTCTCCGGGATGGTGATGAATCGCGGTGAGTCCGGCCGCTGCAATTGGTGGAGCCCGACGCGGTACACCGCCACGACTTCGTCGGGCGCCGGCTGCGGGTCGAGTCGCCCGCCACCCCAGATCACCACCGGGGTGATCACGTATCCCGACCGGGTCGGATAGTCGTCGAGCAAGCCCAGCACATTGGACGGGGAGAGTTTGATGCCGACCTCTTCATCGAGTTCCCGAAGGGCCGCGTCGACCGCGCTCTCCCCCGGGTCGAGACGACCACCCGGGAGCGCCCATTGAGCGGGATGAGAGGTGAGGCGAGAGGTTCTGCGGCACAACAGGAATGCGGCACCCCCAGATACGCCGACCATGCGACCGTCGAGCGCCTCCGGCATCGGGCGTCCCGCGATCCAATCCTCGACAGGCGCCGGGTCGATCCGGTCTTCTCCGACCTCCGAGTCGACCAGCAGCACCGCGACGGCCGCGTGCCGTTTGGTCGGATCGGTCACCGCGCGACGGTCATGGGCGCTGAGCCGGTCCCGGATCTGCTCACGCAGCCCGTGGTCGTACGGGATGGTCATGACCGCGAGCGTAGTGATCTATTCAACTCGTGTAGCGGTATCCGGCCGACCGCTACACCTAGGTGCTAGCCGGGTTTCTCAACCCGCGGTGGCCCCAGGCGCCCAGGTCTCCTGCTCGACCGCGACGGCCCGGGCGACGATGAACAGCAGGTCGGACAGGCGGTTGAGGTACCGGACGATCTCCGGGTTCAGATCCTCGACGGATACCGCTCGCCGCTCCGCCCGGCGACAGACGGTGCGGGCCACGTGGAGCTCCGCCGAGGCCAGGCCGCCGCCGGGCAACACGAACGACGCCGGCGGAGAAAGCTGCGCGTTGGCTTCGTCGCAGCGCCTCTCCAACCGATCGACGTACCCGTCGTCGATCCGGAGCCCCGGGCCGTCCACCGGTCGGCAGATGTCGGCGCCGAGATCGAAGAGTTCGTTCTGGATCTCACTGAGCCACCCGGCGAAGGGCTGTTCCGGCAGATGGGCAAGAACCACCCCGAGCTGGGCGTTGAGCTCGTCGACGTCACCGCCGGCCTCGAGCCGCGGGTCGTCCTTCGGGACCCGGGCCCGGCTGCCGGTCGACGTCTCGCCCCGGTCGCCGTGGCGGGTGTAGATCGTCGTCAGGTTCACGTTCACGGTCGCCTCCGTTGCTTGAAAGATCTCCTCAGTCGACGGATGGTCGGAGGAGTCGAGTGCCGCCAGCAGACGCTCGAGCCGGTGATTCAACTCCGAGGTCTCCCGCATACGATTCCGCACTTGTTGCAGGTGGAGCCGGCCGACGGCGGAGAGACCCTCGCCGCCGTCGACTGCCCGCCGGATCTCCTCGAGGTCGAAGCCGAGGCTCCGCATCGCAGTGATCTCGTAGAGCCGCTCTGCCTGCTCGGCCCGGTACCGCCGATGGCCCGCACCCGTCCGCGCGGCCGGCGCCAGCAGCCCGACCTGGTCGTCATGGTGAAGCGTCCACACGGTGACACCGGCGGCGTCGGCGAGTTCACCCACGCTCCATTCCCGGTTGCCGCTACCGATTTCCGATTCCGTCATCGCCGTCAACCTACGACCTGACGTTGCGTGAGGTGCAAGAGCGGAGCGCGCTCACCGCACTGCTGATTTACTGGACTCAATGGCTGACATCACCATGTTGATCCTCGACGACCACAACTGGTTTCGTGAACAGTTCGCCAAGCTGGACGAACTGCAGGCGCAGACGCCCGTCGACCAGCGCGCCCTCGAACGGGTCTGGCGTCCACTCGCCGACAAACTCGACGTGCACGCCTATATCGAGGAGAAGATTTTCTACCCGCAGCTACTCACCCGCGGCAGCGACGAGGCCGAGGGCGAGACGCTCGACGCGATCGGCGATCACAACGACATTCGCGACGGTGTGCGCGATTCCGGCGAGGCGGGGATAGCCACCGACGAGTGGTGGGCGGCAGTCGGTCGAACCCGAGTGGCCAACGACGAACACATGGCCGAGGAAGAACGCGAAGGCCTGGCCGACTTTCGCCGCAACGCCCCGATCGGACTCCGCGAGGCCCTCGGACTCCAGTACCGCGAATTCATGAACCAACACCCGACCACGCGTGGACTGAAGATCGTCGACCGCGACCCGGCAGCATATGTCGCGGAGCAACAAGGCGAGACGAAGCCGGCACGCACCGACTACTCGCTGGGCATCGGCAGCCTCAAGGGCGAATAACGTTCAGCCGATGGACGACTCGTGCGGCCTGGGCGTAACCAGGCCGCACGAGTCAACATTCCTAGTTGGATGGATCAGCCGTGGCCGCAGCCGACGCCTGCGAGGCATCCGCCCGGCACGCCGCCTGGACCTGCGAACTGTCCGCCTGAGCCGCAGCCGACGCCAGGAACGCAACCCTGGCCGCCGGGACCGCCACCCGGGCCGCCATTTTGACCACCGGAGCCACAGGTGCCATTGGCGTCACAGCCACTGCCACCCGGGTCCAGCTTGAAGATCACGTGAGTGGGGGCCGCGCCGGTCTGGCCCGCACTCGCTTCGGCTGCCGCCACAGGCATTACAGCCATCGCTGTGGCAATAGCCCCACCAACAACAAACGGTTTCAACACACTGATTATGGACATGTAGAAATTTTTACCCCTTCCGCACATGTCCAAAACATCGAGTTTCAGTCGTGATGATTCACGATGTTGACGACGTTGCCGTCCGGTGCGCGGACGAAGAAACGCCGCAGCCCCCAGGCTTCTGTCGTCAGCGGATGAATGATGTCGTAGCCCAGTTCTTGCGCCTCCGCGTAGGCGGCGTCGATGTCGTCGGTGCACACCGAGATCACCGAGTCTTCAGCGGCCGTGCGATCACTCGTGACGAGTTGCAACCGCGCCTCGGCGTCAGGCGAGGAGTACCGGGCCACCCAACCCATGTTGAACTCTTCGTTGGGAAGCCCCAGGTAACCGGTGTAGAAACCTTTCGCGGCGTCGATGTCCGCAACTCGTAGGTTGGCGAATATTTGCGTGGCTTGCCTGGCTTTCCCTTCTCGATAGCGAATTCGTCTGCACCGCAATCGGTTTCGGCCAGCGGCCGGATGATGTCGGCGGATCTGCGGTCACTGCATCCACGCTAGCGGCTCAGCCTCAGCGGATCGGCGATTAATCTGGCGCCATGAGCGGTAACCGGGTGCCCGGCGGGGTGGTCCATCAGCTTCCCGCGGACCTGCGTACGGCGCTGCTGGCCAACTCCACCGCGCTGGCGGCGTGGAAGGACATCACCCCGCTGGCGCGCAACGAGTTCATCTGCTGGGTCGACGACGCCAAGCAGGAGGCCACCCGGGAGCGTCGCATCCGGCGCACCCAGGAAGAGCTCGAGGAAGGTCAGCGACGGCCGTGTTGCTGGCCGGGCTGCAAGCACCGCGAACGCACCGGCAAATAAGTCCCGGATCGACTCGCTCTCGTCGACAAGTACTACGCTCTGTGGTGCTGACACTGGGAGCGATGAACGACATCATCGCGCTGAAGTTCCACGTCTCGCTCAATGCGACCACCTGGATCGGGCGCATCGGCATGGTCGTGCTGCCGGCGATCGTCTACTTCGTCACCTACCGATGTGTGGGACTGCAGCGCAGCGATCGCGCGGTCCTCGAGCACGGCATCGAAACCGGGATCCTCAAGCGGCTTCCGCACGGCGCCTACGTCGAGGTACACCAGCCACTCGGACCGTTGCCGCTGGAGTACCAAGGCGCCCCGGTCCCGGTCACGATGAACAAGCTCGGCTCGGGTGGATCTCCCGGCTCGGGCAGCTTCCTGCACGCCGATCCGGCCGTCGAGGACGCAGCGCTCGGCGAAGCCCACCGCGCGGCCGAGCAGCGAGCACTCGCGGCTTTGCGATCCGGCTAGCCCCGTCTGTCATCGGGACCGTTTCGCGATACATGATGACGGGATGACCACCGATATCCGCGTGCTCGACAGCGAAGGTGACCTTGTCGCCGCGGCCAACGTGTTCCGCACTGCCATGATCGGGTTTCCGCGTCTGGCGGACCTTGCACCGGGACACATCGCTCAGTTGCTCGAACCGGGCCGCACCATCGGTGCATTCGTCGACGACCAACTGGTCGGCACCGCCGACGCGGTGACGAGCACGCTCACTCTTCCGGGCGGCGCCCTGGTCGGCCACGCAGCCGTGACGCACATCGGGGTTCTGCCGTCGTTCACCCGACGGGGCGTTGCCACTGATCTCGTTCGCCACCAGTTGCGCGACGTCGCCGCGCGGGGCGAGGAGGTTGCGACGCTTCGCGCGTCGGAAGCCACGATCTACGAGCGCTACGGCTACGGCGTGGCAAGTTCGTCACAGACCGTCGAGGTGCAGACGGCGCGGGCCGCGTTTCGTCCAGGCGTCGGTGCGGGCGGTCCGGTGCGGTTGTTGGAACCCACCGACGTGTGGGATGTGTTGCCGCGGATCTACGCCGACCACCGGCCGTCGCGTCCGGGAACCATCGATCGCCCCGATGTGTGGTGGTCCGGCGCTCGGCTGCGCACTGAATCCGGCCCCGGCCCTTGGTATGTCGCGGTTCACGGCGTGGCTGGATCCGAGACGGGCTTCGTCCGCTACCGCCCGATCGACACCGACAAGTGGTTCGTCAGTGATCAGCGAACCATCGTGGTGGAAGACTTCTTCGCCTCCGACGTCGACTCCTATCTCGGCCTGTTGCGTTTTCTCCTCGGACTCGACCTGATCGATCGGGTGGTGTTCTGGATGCTTCCGCTCGACGATCCGCTGCCGTGGCTGCTGCTCGATCAGCGCGCGGCGCGGGTGACCGCCACCCACGACGAAACCTGGCTCCGCATTGTCGACGTCGAGAAGACTTTGGCAGCAAGGCAGTACGTGGGTGACGGGACGGTGACCATCGCCGTCGATGACCCACTGCTGCCGGACAATTCGGTCACCGTGGCGATCACGGGAGACGGCGCCGAACGAACCGACCGGCGCGCGCAACTCCGCATCGGTATCGCCGGACTCGCTGCGGTCCTGCTCGGTGGCGCGACGTGGCACAGTCTGGCCATAGCGGGAGTGACCCACGCCGATGACCCGGCGCATCTCGCGGCGGCCGATCAACTGTTCGCGACGCGAGACGCCCCGTACGCAGGTTTCTTCTTCTGACGGCCTCGCCATCGAGACACGTCAACGTTCACGCTGATCGACGGCGGCGTAACAGGTAGACGACTGCCCCGACGACCAGTGCGGCCAGCCCTGCGGCCACCGACAGCAGCGGCAACGCGAGGGCTACGACGATGCAACCGACGAGGCCAAGCGCCGGGATGAACCTGGCGCCAAGAGTCCATGCTGAGGCGTTGGCGATTGCGTAGTACACCAAGACCGCGAATGACGAGAACCCAATGGCGTTGCGGATATCGGTGGTGCCGGCCAGTACCGCTACGGCGATGCCGACGGCGATCTCTGCGCGATACGGGGTCGCGAAGGTGGGATGCACAACGGAAAGCTGTTGTGGCAGATAGTGATCACGCGCCATGGCAAAAGTCGTCCGCGAGACGCCGAGGATTAACGATAGCAACGATCCCAGCGCTGCCAGCACCGCGACAATGCGCACGACTGGCTCCCACCCCGCTGCACCGGCTACGCGTACCGCATCGGCAATCGGTGCGGCGGACTGCGCCAGCCGCCGGCTGCCTAACACAGCGAGCACCGCGATTGTGACGACCGCGTACACGATCGACGCGATACCTAACGCCATCGGAATCGCGCGGGGGATGGTGCGCTGCGGGTCGCGCACCTCCTCGCCCAACGTCGCGATACGCGCGTAGCCGGCGAACGCGAAAAAGAGCAGACCCGTTGCCTGCAGTACTCCGTGGGCACTTGCGTCGACACCAAGCTCGATCCGGCCGAGGTCGGACTGCGGAGCCGTTAGCGCGATGGCCGTGACGCCGGCCAGCGTTGCCAGCACTACGGCCACGATGACCCGCGTCACCAGCAATGATTTTCGGATGCCGGTGTAGTTGATCGCGGTCAGCGTCAGCACCGCACCTACCGCGACCGCGTGGGCGTGCGCCGGCCAGGCGTAGGAACCGACGACCAAAGCCATCGCCGCACACGAGGCCGTCTTGCCGACGACAAAGCCCCAACCGGCGAGATAGCCCCAGAATTCGCCGAGCTGTCTGCGCCCGTAGACGTACGCGCCGCCGGATTCCGGGTAGCGTGCGGCGCAGCGTGCCGTCGACGTTGCGTTGAAGTAGGCCACGAGTGCCGCAGCTGCCACACCGATCAGCATGCTGCTTCCGGCGGCAGCCGCGGCAGGTGCCAGTGCGGCGAAGATACCGGCACCGATCATCGCACCCAGGCCCACGACGACCGCGTCGCCGGTGCCGAGTCGGCGCTGCAGCTCTGAGCGGGCCGGCGGCTCGGGCCCGTCAGTCATGCTATCCCCAGCACGTCGGCAAGTTGAGCAACCGAATAATGGCTTGGCCCAACCTGATCCCGGACAGCTTCGCGTGCCGCACGGGCTAACGCGCCGTTGATGGGTGCGTCGATCCCATGCTGATGGGCGATGCGGACAATCTCACCGTTGAAGAAATCGGTCTCCACGTCGCCGGTATTGCGGCTCAGCGACTGCCAGGTGGAGTTGCTCGCTCCGGTATCCGAACCGGGCACCGCCCGCGCCGTCGGTCCGTTGACCCGGGCTGCGGTGGACACCTCGAACGGCACGAATTCGATCCCAGCATAAGCTAATACGCGTTCGGCCTCGTCATGTAACGGCGCCACCAGTATGCCGAGATCGGTCCCGCCGGCGGCGAGCGCGCCCACTGCGTTGCCGAGGTTGCTCAGCAGCTTGTTGTATTTCCACGGAGCGACATCGTCGACGACATTGATCCGGATTCCCGCCGGGGTCCATGTGGCGTCCAGGTCACCCAGCAGTTCGGTGTCGGCAGATGTACGCAACTGGGCCGGCCACCGTCCGACATGAAATTGACCAGCCACCGGCCACGAGCGGACGATCACCTCACCGGCTTCGAGGTGCACGGCCGGAAGCCACACACAGATCCCGAAGACCCGCCGAAAGTAGCGCAGCGCTTTCTCCTCGGCCACAACACCATTGAGCGCGGTCAGCGCCGGCAACAGATCGCCCGCGGCGCCGACGACGCCGTCCGGGCCGTGAACCGGCTGGTCCACCCACTGCTGCAGGGCCAGGTCGAGTTGCTGGGTCTTGGTGGTGAACACCAGGACATCGTCGGGGGTCAGCCGCAGTTGCTCGGCCTCTGACACCGCGGTGACCGGCGTGTGGAAAATGCCGTCCGGCGTTCGCAACATCAAGCCGGCAGAATGCAGCGTCTCGGCGTGGCGGCCCCGGGCCACCAGCACCGTAGGAATGCCGGCCCGCGCCAGCACGCCGCCGACGGTACCGCCGATCGCACCGGCACCGACGATCACATACCGGCGCGCGCCCTGACCCGAGGATTCCAATGCCACTGGGCGAGAGTACGTCTGCCGCTCGCGCCCGCTGGATCAGACCAGGTAGTAGTAGTGCTTGGCATCTCCGTTGGTGCCGACGCGGCAGCAGCCGACACCGCCTCGCCGGATTCGTCGAACCCCCGCAGGGCATGGGCGTAGCGCACCGCCTTCAGCGTGGCCGAGAATTCCTCGGCCTCTTCCGGGAAGACCCGCTCGGACGGGAACCACGTGTCGAATCCGACGTTCGTCAACAGTTTCCACAAGTCGTCCTGCACACCGGCGAGCAGGACCGTGACACCACGGTCGGTTTCTTCGCGAACGAATTTCTCGATCCGTTGGATCACAACCGCGTCCGGGTGGCGCACCCGCTTGAGCCGCAGGACCAGGTATTTGATGTCGTCGTCTTTGATTCGCTGGCCCAGCAGTTCCAGATAATGCTCGAGGTCGGGTGCGGCGCCGAAGAACAGTTCGCCCTCGAAGTCGTAGATGAGCGTCGACGGATCGGACGGATCGGACGGCACCCGCTCGCGGACCACCCGCTCAGGCGCGACCACCAACTCCCGCGCCTTGAGCTTGGCCGCCCGCGGCACGAACAGCAGGATCGACAGCGCGACACCGAGGAGCACCGCAGTGTCCAGGTCGACGAACACGCCGACGAGCGCGGTGAGGATTACCAGCCCCGCGTCGTAGCGCGACGCCTTGATCGCGTAGCTCAAGCGCTTGATGTCGATCAGTCGCGCGGCAGTGATCAGCAGTAGTCCCGCCAGCGCCGCCCGGGGCATGTAGTGCAGTAGCGGCGCAAACAACAACACGATGATCGCGACGCCGATGGAAGCGATCACGCCGGAGAACCGGGTCTTCGCGCCGGCCTGGTAGTTGATCGGCGAGCGGGTCACCGAACCCGAGCCCGGTACGGCCTGGAAGAAGCCGCCGGTGAGGTTCGCCAAACCTTCGGCGATGATCTGCCGGTTGTAGTCGATCTTCTGCCCGCTCTGATACGCAATGGCCTTGGCGATCGACAGCGCTTCGAGCAGTCCGATGAACGCGATGGCCAACGCGCCCGGGGCCAATTGGGTCACTTCACTGAGTTGCACCGACGGGATGTGCGGGTGCGGCAGGCTCTGCGGGATCTTCGTGGTGAGCTTGATCGCGGTGTTGCCGGTGTGATCTTCGGTCGCCCATCCGGCCAGGTACGCGATCAGGGCCGCAAAGACCAGCGTCGCCAGCAGGTCGAGTTGGGGCAGGCCGAATCGCTTCACCACCCGCCGTAGCACGACGGCGAGGACGATCGTCGCGACGCTGATGATCAGCGCGCGATAATTGAAGGCCTCGCCATGGAACAAGGTGAGGTAGGTGCGTTTTATCACCGACTGCCGGGCGTTGCCTTGGTCTTTCACGCCCAGCGCATTGCCGAGTTGGCCCAGCGCGATCAGAACGGCCGCGGACAGCAAAAAGCCGAGTATCACGGATTCGGAGATATACCGCGTCAGATCACCGAGCCTGAAGACCGCAATCAAAATCTGGAAAGCGCCAACCAGGACGCCGAGCAGGAACAGCGCCTCGAACAGGACCGTCCGGTTCTCCGGGTCGATGAACGCCAGCGAACTGAATACCAGCAGCGAAATGGCACTCGTCGGGCCGTTGACCAGATGCGACGACGACTGGAAAATCGACGCGACCAAGGTCACCACGATCGCCGAGTAGACACCGAATTTGGGGTCCACACCGGCCACCAACGCGTAGGTGATGCCCTGCGGCAGCGACACCGCAGCAACCGTGAGGCCCGCTATCAGATCGCTACGCAGTTTGTCCCTGCCGTAGTTCGGGTTTTTTGCTTTCTCCGCGACGCTCATGGCGCCACTCCTCCTATCCCGGCTACGCCGGCATCATCGTCGTCGGCGCGGCTCATGAGGTCTTCGTCTTTCGCCGCGAATGTGCCGACGGGACTCTGGCCGGAGCCGAGGAGACCACGTCGTAGATGCCGTTACTGCCGAAGAACTTCTCCTGCGCGTCGTACCAACTCTTGGCGATCGCAGTGATGGGGAACAGATTGATGGGCGGTAGCCGATCCGCATGCTTGGCCAAGATTTCCGGCTTCAGCGGCCGATAGCCGTACTGGGCGACGGTTTCCTGTGCCGGGTCGGTGTAGAGGTACTCCAGGTAAGACTTGGCGTAGGACGCCCGCTTCTTGTCCTTGAGATTCGCGTCGACCCAGGTGACCGCTGGTTCGGCGAGGATGCTGACCGGCGGATAAACGATTTCGAATTGGTCTTTGTTCTCCGCCACTTCACGCAGGGCTTCGTTCTCCCAGGTCAAGTGGACGTCGCCGATTTTCTCGGTCGAAAAGGTGGTGGCGGCGCCGCGCGCTCCGCTGTCAGCGACCTTGACGTGGCTCAGCAACGCCCGGACGTAGTCATTGGCCTCCTGCTCGCTGCCGCCGCGCGTCGTCACCGAACCCCAGGCCGCGAGAACGCTGAGCTTTCCGTTGCCCGAGGTGCGGGGATTGGGATTGATGATGTCAACGCCGTCTTTGATGAGATCCGGCCAGTCGTGGATCCCCAGCGGATTGTCTTTCTCGACGACGAAGACGATCGTCGACGTGTACGGGACCGAATGGTTCGGCAGACGGTTCTGCCAGTCGCCTGCGATGAGGCCGCGCTTGCGCAGGGCGTCCACGTCGCTCGGCAATGCCAGCGAGACGACGTCCGCCTTCTCATGGCCCTTGATGACTTCAGTGGCCTGCCGGCCCGAACCACCGTGCGACTGCTTGACTTCCACCGTGACACCGGTCTTCTTCCGGAACTCGTCGACGAAGTTCTTGTCGATCGCGGCGTACAGCTCGCGGGTCGGGTCGTAGGAGACGTTGAGGATCTGGTTCGGCGAATTGTCGTGGTGCAGGTTGTGGACGGCGATCAGGCTCGCCGCGCCCACGATCGCGGCGATGCCGAGCGTATTGATCCGCGACAGTGCAAACGGCAGTTTGATGCGGCGTTTTTTCGGCTGCGCTGGCTCCGTCATTGCCGCCTCCATAGTCTCGGATTCGTTGGGGTCGCCGGTCACCCGGAGATAGACCGCTGTGCGCGCTGATTGTTCGCACCAGCAACGAGATTTGGAGCGTAGCTAGCGAGTCCCTGAAAGACAGCTGTGTAAATCAGCCTGATCGCAATGACCGGTTCACCGGACGTTTATTGCGTGGCGGCTACCTAGACCGTCGCCACTCCAGAAGTCTTCGCACTGGCCGCAACTGCTGGTCATCGCGCCCCGGTGCCCACAGTCCGATCAGCACGGCGCTCACCGCGATCAAGACTCCGAGCACCAACAGCGACGAATGCATGGCGTCGATGAACGCCGTCTTGCTGACGTCGGCCAGTCGGTCACCCGCCGGCCCCAGCCGTCGTGCGACTTCCAGCGCCTCGGCCAGCGACGTGGACGCGGCGTCGCTTACCGACTTCGGGAAGCCGACGAGGTTGGGCAGCAACGTCTTCGAATACTGCGCGGCCAGCATCGACCCGGCGAGCGCGATACCGAGTGCGGCACCGATTTCCCGGCTGGCGTCGTTGACCGCTGACGCGACGCCCTGCTTGTCGTCGGGAGCGGTCGTCATGATCACCGACGTCGTTGGCGCGGTGCACAATCCGATACCGACGCTCATCACCAGCATCGGCCAGGCTGCTTGCCAATAGCCTGAACCCACGTTGACGCCGAGCAGGCAGATCACGCCGGCCGCGATCAGCAGAAGTCCGCTGAACACGACCGCGCGCAGGCCGAGTCGGGGCAGATACCAGAACGACAGCACCGACAACACCAGCATCGGGCCCATGATCGGGGCAAGCGCAAGCGCGGTCTTGTTCGGGCTGTAGCCGAGGATCATCTGCATGTACTGCATGAGCAGGAACATGTAACCGAACATCGACAGGAAAAACACCGTGATGGTGGCAGCGCCGGTGGCGAATGCGGGAATCGCAAACAGCCGCACATCCAACAACGGATAATGTTGCCGCACTTCGACAAAGCCGAAAGCCAGGCCCAGTAACAGCCCGATGCCGATGCTGGAGAGCACCAGAGGATGGGTCCACCCGCGCTCCGGCGCGTCGAGGATGCCGAAGACGAGGGTCGCTACCCCGCCGCCGATCACCAGAGCGCCGCGCCAGTCCAACGGCTTCGCGTCGGCATCGCGCGAACTCGCAACGGTCAACGTCAGAACAAAAATGGTTAGCGACGCACCCGCGAAGGCCCAGAAGATCGAATGCCACGACCAAAAGTTCAGCAGTCCTCCGGATCCGAGCATCCCGATAACAGCACCCGACCCGGCAACACCCGCCCAGATGCCAACGGCCTTGTTCCGCTCCTCTTTTGAGTAAGCGGCGGTGATCAACGACAGCGTGGCCGGCATAATCAACGCCGCGCCCGCACCGGCGGCCCCGCGGGAGATGATGACGACCATCGGGTCGGAGAGACGGCCGGCACCAGAGACGCCGCGCTGAATATAGCCAGACCGGCCAGCATCGCGCCGCGCCGGCCGTATCGGTCGCCAAGCGCGCCAGCAGGCAGCAGTAGACAGGCCAGAACCAAGGTGTAGCTGTCGACGATCCAGGTCAGCTGGGTTTGAGTGGCCGAGGTGGCGATCGCAATGTCGGGAAGCGCGGTGTTCAGCGCCACCATCGAGGAGATCACCACCAGCACGCCGAAGCAGGCGACGGTGAGCAGCCAGAGCCGGGCCCGCTTCGACAAGCCGCCAAGAGCGAAGTCGCCGCGTTGGGTGGGGTGAGTCATCGCGTCGACCACGCGCCACCCCCTTCAGCGATCCAGCTGCCCTACCCCCAGGTCTACGAGACTAACAGTCTCGTTTCTCGCTCGCATCACTGAGTGATCGAGTACCGTGGCGCCGAACCAGGTTAGACTACGGTGGCGCCGGGCCCACCAGGAGTTGCTGAATGATCGGTGCCGCCCAGCGGCTGAGCTCCTCACGGTCGAGGCCGGCAATCGGCGGATTCAGCAGTACGTACCGGCTGATCGCCAGCCCGATCACGAAGGCGCCCATCAACCCGATCCGCTGTACGGGATGGTCAGGAGTGGCGGTGATCAGCTTGGGCGCCACCTGCTCGGCGAACACCCGCCGTAACGTCTCGGCGGCCAGCGGGCTGGTCATCGCGGCACGCAGCAGCGCCAAGAAGGTCTCGTCCTCTTCCCATACCGCGAAGAAACGTGGCAGCAGGATGGCGGCCACGTCGTCGGGATCGACATCCGACAAGTCGGGCAGATCGATCTCGAAATCCGCCGCGGCCGCGAACAGATCCTGTTTACTGCCGAAGTACCGAATTACCAACGCCGCGTCCACCCCGACGTCCGCGGCCACGGCTCGCAAGGTCGTCCGCTCGTATCCCTCAGACCCGAAGCGACGGCGTGCGGCGGACAAAATGTCCGCGCGCGTCTGCGCGGCGTTGCGCGGCCGGGTCACCCTCATGACGGCGCCGGTCCCACCAGTAGCAACCGGAACACCGGAGCTGCCCACTGCCGCAGTTCTTCTCGGCTGAGGTCGGCCGCCGGGACATTGCCCAGCACCGACCGGGTTGCGGCCAGTCCGATGACGAAGGCGTCGGTCAGCGCGATGCGCTGCTGGTCGTGGTCGGGGGTGGCGGCCTTCAACGTCGGCGCTACGTGGACAGCGAGAGTCTCGTTGAGTTTGTCGGCGGCGACACGGCTGGTCATCGCCGCCTGGAGCAGCGCCATGAACGAGTGGTCTTCCTCCCACACGGCGAAGTAGCGCGGCAACAACATGTCCGCGATGTCGTCGGGATCCGCGTCGGTCAGATCGGGCAGATCGATAGTGAACTCGGTGGCGGTCGCGAAGAGATCCTGCTTGCTCCCGAAATAGCGGGTGACCATCGCGGCGTCCACGCCGACGTCCGACGCGATCGCACGCAGCGTGGTTCGGTCATACCCATCTGCAGCGAACCTGCGGCGCGCGGAAGCCAGGATGTCTGCCCTGGTCTGCGCAGCATTGCGCGGTCGCTTCGTCATGGTCAATCAACTTTATGTCATCAGCTGTTGACTAGGTGCGCCGCCACGCGTAAGTTCAAGTCACCAATCGTTGACAAAAGTCATCGACTGTTGATGAACGACAGGATGGGCGGTCCCAGTGTATCGCGGCCGCCAGCTTCAGAAACGGCAGTGTTGCCGCACACCACGTCGTCCACGGAGAGGCAGGAAAATGAGCGCATGTCTGAGCGGCAACGGATTTGGACCCACAAGGCCGGCAGCGTCATAGCCGGCGTCCAGGGCGCTCTGCCCGAGCATCGCTACGAACAGAGCGAGATCACTGAGATGCTCGCCGCGCTTCCGGCGTTCAAGGATCACGCGGATCTGCTGCGTAAGTTCCACGCAAGTTCCAAAGTCGACAGCCGCTACCTCGTTCAGCCGCTCGAGCAGTACGCCTCGCTGACCGACTTCGGCGGTGCAAACGACATCTGGATCGAGAATGCGGTCGAGCTCGGCTTGCGCGGCAATGTCCGCCGCGCTCGACGAGGCCGGGTTGCGGCCCGAGGACGTCGACGTGGTGATGTCGACCACCGTCACCGGCCTCGCGGTGCCTTCGCTGGAAGCCCGTATCGCCACGCGGCTGGGCCTTCGCCCCGATGTACGACGGGTTCCGATGTTCGGCCTGGGGTGCGTCGCCGGTGCCGCCGGAGTCGGACGGCTCAACGACTACCTGCGCGGTGCGCCCGACGACGTCGCGGTGCTGCTGTCCGTCGAACTGTGCTCGCTCACCTTCCCCGCGATGACGCCGTCGTTGGCTTCACTGGTAGGGAGCTCGCTATTCGGCGATGGCGCCGCCGCCGTTGTCGCGGTCGGGCAGCGCCGTGCCGAGCAGATCGGCGCCCGCGGTCCGGAGGTCCTCGGTTCGCGCAGCCACCTCTACCCCGACTCGCGCGACACCATGGGCTGGAAGATCGGCTCCACCGGTTTCGGCCTCATCCTCTCCCCGGATGTGGCCAACGTCGTCGAACAGTATTTGGCCGACGACGTCGCGGGGTTGCTGTCCAGCTACGGGGTGGACATCGCGGACGTCGGTGCATGGGTGAGCCATCCAGGTGGCCCCAAGGTCATCGAGGCGATCGTGTCTTCGCTCGGGTTACCCGACGACGCACTGGAATTGACGTGGCACTCGTTGAACGAGGTCGGCAACCTGTCGTCGTCGTCGGTGCTGCACGTCTTCCGCGACACGATCGACGAGCAGATGCCGGCCGGCAGCCCGGGTATCATGCTGGCCATGGGCCCCGGCTTCTGCTCCGAGCTCGTCATGCTGCGCTGGCGGTGACGCAGCGATGACCTGGTATGCACTGCTGGTCGGCGCGGTGGCCATCGAACGACTCTTCGAAGTTCGAGTCGCCGAACGTAATCGCGACGTCAGCAAGACACATGGCGGCATCGAGTTCGGCGCCGGCCACTACCCGGCCATGGTGGCGCTGCACTTCAGCCTGCTGGTCGGCTGTCTCGTCGAGCCAATCGCATTGCACCGCAACTTCATTCCAGCTCTGGGCTGGCCGATGTTCGCACTGGTGCTGGCAGCGCAGGGGTTGCGCTGGTGGTGCATCACCACGCTGGACTACCAGTGGAACACTCGCGTCATCGTTATCCCGGGAGCCAGTCGCGTCACCGGTGGGCCCTACCGACTGATGCCCCATCCGAACTACGCCGCCGTCATCACCGAAGGTGTGGCGCTGCCACTGGTACACACCGCATGGCTTACCGCCCTGGTCTTTTCGCTGCTCAACGCGTGGCTGCTCAGCACCCGGGTCAGAGTCGAGAACGCCGCGTTGGCGAGCCTGGCGTGATCGACCTTCTGGTGGTCGGTGGCGGACCCGCAGGACTGGCTACCGCGATCCACGGTGCCCGAGCCGGGATGGACGTGGTGGTCGCCGAACGGCGTCGCGGACCGATCGATAAAGCCTGTGGCGAAGGCCTGATGCCGCATACCCTGGGCCATTTGCAGAAGCTCGCGGTGTATCCACTCGGTAAACCCATCCGCGGCATCAGCTACCGGGACGGCGATCGCCAGGTCGACGCGAAGTTCAAACGCGGTACCGGCCGCGGTGTGCGCCGAACGGTGCTGCACAGTGCACTGATCGACGCGGCAGCCGAAGCCGGCGTGGACATCGTCCGTGACGAGATCCGCGGAATAAGTCAGGACGCCAACGGAGTCCACGCTGGGCGCTGGCACGCGCGATACCTGGCCGCGGCCGATGGATTGCACTCCCCCATCCGCCGGTCGCTGGGTTTGGAACAGAACAGTCCCGGCCCGCGGCGCTGGGGCATCCGGCGGCACGTGCAGACCGCACCGTGGACCGACCACGTCGAGGTGCACTGGGCGGCCGGCGCCGAGGCGTATGTGACACCGGTCGCGGACGACTGCGTGGGTGTCGCGCTGCTCAGCGCGAGCCGGGGCGGATTCGACGCGCACCTCGAGGAGTTCCCCGCGCTGCGTGAACGGATCGACGGTCACCCGCACGAACCCGACCGTGCGGCCGGCCCACTGCGGCAGAAGGTTTCGAGTCGGGCAGCCGGGCGAGTTCTGCTGGTTGGCGACGCCGCCGGCTACGTCGATGCGCTCACCGGCGAAGGCCTCGGGTTGGCCTTCGGCGCGGCCGAAGCGTTGGTGGATTGCGTCCTCGCGGGCCGACCGGGAGATTACGACCGGCGGTGGCGTCAACTGACGCGGCGCTATCGGATGCTGACCGCTGCGCTGCTGCAGGCCAGCGCCTACCCTCCGGCCCGGTCACGCATCGTGCCGGCCGCGGCGGCGATGCCGGCGGTGTTCACCGGTATCGTGAATTTGCTTGCGCGGTAGGGGCCGACCGGTCAGACCTGGTTGAATCCGCCGTCGGCGGTGACGGTGGAACCGGTGGTGAAGCTGGACAGGTCGCTGGCCAAAAACACTGCCGCGTTGGCGATTTCGACAGGCTCGGCGAAGCGGCCCAACGGGATGGTCGAGACGCGTGCGGCACGGAACTCTTCGATCGAGGAGTTGGGGTTGGTCTGGACAGCCAAGTTGTCGCTTCCCGGCGTCACGGTCGAGCCCGCGACGAGGACGTTGACCCGGATACCGCGATCGGCGAGTTCGTTGGCCCAGGCGCGCGCCAGTGATCGCACGGCGGCTTTGGACGCGGCATAGATGCTCAGCCCTGGCCGGCCGCGGTCGGCGGTGGTGGATCCGAGCAGGATGACGGAAGCACCGTCGTTGAGCAGCGGCAGCGCCTTCTGGACGGTGTAGACCACGCCCTTGACGTTGGTCGTCAGCAACGTGTCGAGGTCGTCGTCGGTGATCTCACCCAGTCGCGCAACTCTCGTCGAACCGGCGTTGGCGACGACGATGTCGAGGCCCTTATCGGCCGCGGCGACCTCGGCATAGAGCCTGTCGAGGTCCGCAGGTGTTCCTACGTCACCAGGAACCGGGGTAGCTCGGGGCCCCAATTGAGCGGCGGCGGAACTGAGTTCGCGTTGCCGACGGCCGGTGATGAACACCCGTTCGGCGCCCTCGGCGATGAACCGCTCGGCGGTGGCCAGCCCGATGCCGGAGTTGGCACCGGTGATGACGGCGGTCTTGTGGTCGAGTAGCCCCATCAGCACCTGACTCTAATAATTGTTACTTAGCCGTCGTCACCGTAGCAGCGCGAAACCCCGGCTGGCCGGGCGCTGGGTCGTCAGACCCCGGCTGGCCGGGCACTGGGGCGTCGCACTTAGGCGACAAGGGGTTTCGGCGTGTCCACGATCGAGTATCGGCTGGCATCGCCGGCGACGACGCGGCTGCGCTCTCCGTTGACACTGACCGGGATGTCGCCGGCGAGCGTGATGCGACGTACCTCGCGGCGCTGATTGCCGAAATCGGAGACGGCGTAGTGCTGGGTCGCGCGGTTGTCCCAGATTGCGACGTCACCGAGCTGCCAGCTCCACCGAATGGTGTTCTCCAGCCAAGTGATCCGATCCTGGAAGAGCCGGTACAGCGACTGGAACTCGGCCCCGTTGAGTCCGACGAAGGATTTGGCGAACGAGCCCAGCAACAGCGACTTCTCACCCGATTCCGGGTGCACCCGGACGACCGGATGCTGCGTTTCGTAATGCGTCGAGTGGAATTGGGCGGCGTACTTCACGATCGCCTCGGGGTCGGCTTGCGCCGCCGCCAGCTTGGCCGGGTCGATCTGGGCGTAGTCGAACGCATTGTTGTGCACGGCCCACAGATTTTCGGCGAGCTCCTTCAACGGCTGGGGAAGCTGTTGATATGCGGCGACGGTGGAAGCCCACGTGGTCGTGCCGCCATAGGGCGGCAGCTCGACGGCACGCAGGATGGACGCCTTCGGCGGGCGGTCGACGAACGTGACATCGGTGTGCCACTGGTTGGCGCCGCCACCTCCGATGGCTTCCAGTTTCATCACGCGGCTTCCGTCGAACTTGAGCGTCGGATGCGGAGTGGTGGGCACGCCGAGACTTTGGGCGAAGTCGTAATGAGAATCGTCGTCGAGGTGATCCTGTCCGCGGAAAAAGATCACTTTGTGGGCGATCAGCGCCTGATTGATCGCTGCTGCGGTCTCGGCATCGACAGCGCCCAGACGTACTCCATCGATTCGCGCCCCGATGTTCTCGCCTAACTGCACCACACGTATGTCACTACTCATCGCTGCTCCCTTTCGACACCTAAATGTAGGCGGACGTCTACACCGGCCATTATGGGATACCGTACACAGATGGCTACAGCGGAGGCAACCGTTTCGACCACAGCGAAGCCAATTGGCAAAGACGAGGTCAGTGCGGCCGTCATCGAAGCGGCCGGCCAGTTGTTCGCCGAGAAAGGCCCCGCCGCCACGTCGATCCGCGAGGTCGCCGCCCGAGCCGGCGTCAACCACGGCCTCCTGCACCGACACTTCGGGAGCAAGCGCCAACTTCTGGCGGCCACGCTGCAGCATCTCGCCGACACCGCGGCCGAACTGCGTGCGTCCGGGGCCTCGCAATCGCAAATCGAAGCCGCCTACGAGTTCCAGGCGCGTGTCATGGTGCGCTCCACCCTCGACGGCTTTCCGGTCGAAGAACTGCAGCAGCGCTTTCCGGGTATGGAGGCGTTTCTGGAGCAGGTGCGAGCCGATCACAGCGATGATCGGACAGCGCGACTGTTGGCCGCGCATGGCATGGCCCTGCAGGTCGGATGGGGTCTGATGGGACCGACGCTGCGGGTTGCGTTCGGGCTGCAGGATCTCGATGACACCGAGATCCGTGCGGCAGTCGCCGGGCAGATCGCCAAAATCGTTGCCGCTGAGTAGCAGCCCTCGAGTCACACCCATAGTGCCGCAGCCGGCCTGGACAAACTTTCCTGTAGCGCAAAGGCCGACCCGGCTACCGGCAGGAAGACCCTCAAAGCAAAAACCTTGTGCGAATCCAACTTTCGCAACCTCACTTACGTGCGCGATCTGGCGCCGATGCTGGTCGGCGAGCCGCCGGCGCTCTTGGGCGACGACGCGGCACCGAACCCGTCGGAAACCGTTCTGGCAGCACTGGGCTCATGCATCGCCGTCGGCCTGCTGGCCAACGCCACTCACCGGGGTGTCGCACTGACCAAGATCGAGGTGAGCATGGAAGGCGACATCGACATCTCGGCGGTCTGGGGCGTCGGCGACACTCCCGACGACAAGGTCCCCGGCTTCACCGCGGTCCGCAGTCAGGTGGTGCTGGCCGGCGACGCCGACGCTGCCGTCCTGCAGGAAATCCACGACAACGCTATCCATTGGTCGCCCGTGGTGAATACGTTGCGCCGCCCGGTATCCGTCGATTCCACCTTGACCGTCGAATAATCCGACTCGAGGACACCGATGACCACCGAACTCGACCATCTCGAGATCCGCCCCGCGATCCTGACGTCCGATGTCCTCAGCCAGATCGCCAGCAATGCTACAGATCTGGACCAGGGCGACCGTGACACGCGTGAAAACCTCGGGCTGCTAGCACGCGCGGCCTGCTCGGATTGGGAGCTCCCGGCAATCAGCGACCACGCGCTGCCCGCGATGGCCGCGGTGATCGCCGAGGTGGCGGGTCACTGCCTGTCGACTGCGTTCTCGGTGTGGGCGCATCGCATGACCGTCGAGTATCTGACCGCGGCGGCGACGCCCTGGTCGCTTCGCACCGCCGCCGACCTGACCGGCACCGGGGCGCTGGGCGTGACGGGGATGGCCTCGGCCTTCAAGGACGCCGCCGGCTGCGGCTCCCTGGACCTGCTGGCAACGCCCGCCGACGGTGGCTATCGGCTCACCGGCACACTGCGCTGGGCCAGCAACCTCTATCCCGATTCCCTCATGGTCGAGCCGCCGTTTCCGCGAGGCCGCCTTCATCCCGGTGCAATCCCCGTCAGAAGCCCAGCTTCGCTGGGAACTGCGCACCGGCCGCTGAGCTCAGACGACTTTCACTGGGAGACAACCGTGTCCGTACCTACACTGATCGACAACGGCGCCGAGCCGCTGACCGAGAAATCCGCGTCGGCAGGCGACCGCGATCCGTTTGAACTGTTCACCATCGGCGAGATGACCACGCGGGTCGCCGAGATAGCCGTTGAAAAGGCCTCCCACCCTTGGAGTTTCCTGGTTCGCTCGCTGGTCGGCGGGGCCATGGTCTCCTTCGGAGTCCTGCTCTCTCTGATGGTCAGCACCGGCGTCTCGTCACCGGGCATCGCGAGCCTGCTGATGGGTTTGGCATTTGGGATGTCGTTCGCGCTGATCCTGGTGTCAGGCATGTCGCTGATTACCGCCGACATGGCGGCCGGAGCCATGGCGATCCTGCAGCGCCGGATGTCTGTTCTCGGCTACTTCCGACTGCTGCTGATCGGCCTGGTCGGAAACTGCGCCGGCGCTTTGACTTTCGTCGCCGTGTGCGCCGCTGCCGGCGGTCCTTACCTGGGCGCGTTCGCGCAACGCGCCGCCGTCGTGGCAACCGCCAAGACCTCGCAGCCGACGCCGACCGCCATCCTGCTGGCTGTGGTGTGCACCTGGTTCCTGCAGACATCGATGTGCCTGTTCTTCAAGGCCCGAACCGACGTTGCGCGAATGGGATTCGCCTTCTATGGGCCCTTCGCGTTCGTCATCGGCGCAACCCAGCACGTCATCGCCAACATCGGTTTTCTCGGGCTGCCCCTGCTGCTGTCGGCGTTTCACCCGGAAGCGCCGCACACGGCGCTGACGTGGGGCCTGGGCGCCCACGGACTGCTCACCAACATCGCGATCACCACGCTGGGTAACCTCATCGGCGGCACCCTGTTTGTTGCGGTGCCCTTCCAGCTAGTCACCAAGCTGCAGGAGCAGGGCCGCTAGGTCAGCCGCGGTTTCGTACCGCCGCGGCGACCGCTTGTGGCGCTTCCGACGACGGATAATGGCCCACCCGGGGCAGTTCGGTCACCGCAGCGCGCGGCAAGACCTTCACCGCCTGCTCCAGAACGTGACGGCCCGAAACTGGATCGGCCAGTCCCCACACCAGATGCAGGGGGCGCGTCCACTCAGCCAGCGCCGACTCCCACCGCTGATAGTGAATGGCGCGTTCGGCGTTGTACTTGATCAACAGATGTGACAGCTTGTGCCCGTCGTCTTTGGACATGCCGAGCCATAGGTCGTCGAACTCGTCGGCGCTCAGTGGCGTTCCACGCACTGCGTCGAGTGCGGAGCGGACCCGGGCCGCGCTGACACGACCGGCAATCAGTTTTCCGACCACCGGCAGGATCAACAACTTCTGCATCCGGGTCGGGCGGTAGGCGCTGTAGACGATCCCGCAATTGAGCATCGTGACGTCATCGACTGCGAAGGGCAGCTGTCCTCGATTGGCGCGATCGAGAAGTTCCTGACCGACAATTCCGCCGTAGTCGTGGACCACCAGCCGCACCGATGTGAGCCTGAGGTGCGCGACGAGATCCTCGACGGTGTCCGCGGATTCGGCCACCGAGTAGGTATAGCTGCTGGGCTTGTCCGAGGCGCCATAGCCGAGGAAATCCATGGTCACCACGTCGTGGTCGACGGCCAGGTCGCCCGCCATCTCGGCGTAGTCGTAGGACCATGTCGGAAACCCATGCAGCAGAAGGACAGTGGGACCGGTGCCGCGGCGCCGGTACGCGATGCGGTGGCCGCGTCTGGTGATCAGCGTGTCGTTCTCAGCGATCCATTCCGCCGCGCGAGGCCCGCTCATCGCAGTTGCTCGGTGGGTATGTCGTAGTGGTCCTGGTAAGCGCGTACCCGTTCCCGCACCTCGCCCGCGTCGAGGACGGTGTCTGACCAGGTGTAGCGACCATGACCGCCGTCTGACGGGTGGGCCGCAAGGAAATCACGCATCCGCTGCATGGTGTCCGGGCGCAGCTCGCGACCCAACGCTTGATAGATCCCCCCGATGGTGGCCCAAGGGTCGTTCATGAAGTCGTTGTATTTGACGTCGATGATCTTGCCGGCCGGGACGGTGCCGCTATCGCGCAGCGCCATCTCCCGCTCGAGCCCGACGATGATCTCCTCGTAGCTCTGCACTGCACACTCGGCGACGGTGGACTCGTCGGTGCTCATCCGTCGCAGGTGGTGAGTCAATGCGGCGATCGAGGAGATCACATTCAGCGGGTCACGATGGGTCTGCACGATCAGCGCGTCAGGATATTCAGCCAGCAGGGTGTCGAGCTGCCAGAGATGCGCCGGCGATTTCAGCAACCACTGCCCGGGTACGCCGGATTGGAGGTGCTGCAGGAACTTTCGATGGTAGCGATAGGCGCCGGCGTACTCGGCGTCGTACAGCAACCAACGGTAGTAGGTCGGAAGCCGGTACTGCACGCTGTAGATCATGCTGGCGAATTCGCCGGCGGTGATCCGGACACACTCCTGCCCGACCAGGGCGCCCATCGGGTGGAATTTGAGGAAGCCGGGAACGATCTGCTCGGAAAGCTCGATGTTCGACTGTATTTGGGCGATACGCGGATCGTCATGGTACGTCTCGGGCTGCGGTACCGGGCATGGCTCGTCGACCTCCCAGGTCAGCGGCGCACGCAGATCTGGATCCTGGGCGAGCAGGTCGTAGAGGATCGTGGTGCCGGTGCGTGGCTGGCCGACGATGAAGATGGGCCGTGCGATCTGCTGGCGGACAACATCGGGACTCCTCTTGCGCCAATCGATTACACCGAGCCGGTTCGACAGCGCACGCATGAGATCGCCGTAGGCAACTTCGACGCCGATCATCGACAGTCGCGCCTCGTTGACAAGCCCGTCGACGAGCAACTCCAAGGCGGGTTGCCAGCCGTCGTCGCCGAAGTCGTCCAATCCGGTCTGCGCACACGCGGTGGCGAGGAGGTGCTCGGTGGCAAACCTTTCCGCTGTGGTCATCGCCGTTCCTGATGAATCGACGTCGTGACCGCCGGCGGTTCGGGGTTGTCGAGCCAGCGCAGAACGATGAAGCCGCGATGCCGGCCACCGGTGTCAAGCCAGTGACCCACGCCGAGGTCGCGAGCCGAAATCGCAATGCGCACATGTCCGTCCGCGTCTGCCGTGACTCCCTTGTTCGTCACTGAGCTGTGCCGGCGGCGCGGCTCCAAGCACTCGTGCCAGATATTCTCCAACGTGACATTCCAGTACCGGGTGTGGGGCGGCTCGATGTCGAGCAGGAGCGCTTCGTCGGGCTCGAGCCGAAAGGTTCCGATCATGTACAGGTTGTCCGGCGTGGTGTCGGCAGCTCCGAGGTCGGCGGCCTGTGCCGTCACCAGACTGTTGGGCTGGTCGAGTAGTTCGGGCTTGATCGTGCGATGCAGGGTGGCCAGCTTCACCAACGTCCATGCCATCGCGGTCAACTGCGCCGCCAGTGCGCTGTCGGTGAGAGCGACGACCGGATCAGCGTCAAGCGGCGCGATGTCGAGTTCGACCAGTTGCTCGGAGTCCCGGTCACCGATGTATTCACGCACGACCACCGAGGACGCGTCCTCGGGAATCTGCACCCAGTGGGCGCCGCCCAGGTGGGCCGGTTTCTGCGCAGAGAGCATCAGCTCGAATTGTCCTGCGACCAAAATCAAGTCGCGGTCACTGACATAGCCGGCCATCCGGCGCGGAGTGAGGCCGGTACCGGCGAGGATCTGAAGTCCGAGATAGGCACTCGTACCGCGCCGGCCGGTGATCCGGTAGCTGCGGTCGCCGCGGATCATCGCCAGGTAGTAGTTGCCGTCGGGGTTCGGCCCGCCGACCATCCGAGTCGGCGTACACATATCGAAGAACGACGGGTGGTCGGGATCGGCTTCCACCGAAAGCTGCGCGCACAGCGCAGAGATTCGCGCGATGACCCGCAGTCCCTCGAGCAATTCGCGTTCGGATTCCGCGTCCTTTGTGACGACGGTGGTCATGTCGCGCAGCATGTCCTGGAAAAATTGCCAGGCACCGACCGATTCCAGCTCCGCGACATCGTCAGGCATGGCCTTACCGTACGACGCTGCATTGCCTGGCGGGCGACTTCCGATGTAGCTCTGTGACCTGACCGTGGCCGGTACGTGCCCGTTGCTCGGCTACGTTTACCACTCGGCTGATCGACAGCACGCCTGACCGCACAGGACCGAGAATCGATGACGGGCAAGGAGTTTTATGGACTTCGAGGGTGACAATGCCCGCGAACTCATGTCGCTGGCTCACCAGGCTCTACGAAGCGATAGACGCCGATAAGGGGCCACTGTGCGCGGCCGCGATCAGGGTCATCGACAACCCTCCTCGAGACGGGATCCTGCGCAACCTGGCTGACCATGTCTGCCAAGCCGTCTTCGACTGGGCTTGCTTCGACGGCTCGACCGCGCGGTTGGAGGGTGTCGTGAAAGGCTACGAGACGGCGTCGCAGGCACTGCGCGCACTCCAGGTGGAGGACAGGCTGAACACGCTGCGATCACTGAGGCCGAATTGCGTTGCAGCTCAGGCATATTGGCGCAGAAACGCCGCCAATGCTGGATTGACGTGTTCGGCATGCGTCAGGCTTGGGGTATGACCGGCACCGGGTACCACGATCAGATCACCGGCGTGGGGTAGGGCGTCTCGGAGCATGCGCCCGAGCTGCAGCGGCACGGGCTGGTCGGCTTCGCCATGCACGACTAACGCCGGCTGGGAGATTTCGCCGAGACGGCCAGCGATGTCGTCGACGCCCATCAGCACCCTCACCGCGTCCGCCAGTCGATCGTTGGGCTGCTGACGCCAGGACCGGAGCCAATCGTCGTGAATGTCCGGGTCGCCGAGCAGCATGTCGAGCAGTCCCGCGGCAACGGCATCCGGGCCGCCGGTACGGAATCCGTCACTGATGCCTTGCATCTGAGCCAAGGCCTCAGGCGGCCAGGCCACCCCCGCGGTGTCGATCAAGACCAGCGCCGTGACCCGCTCGGGCGCGAGCAGGGCCGCGCGAAGCGATAAGAATCCGCCCTGCGAATGCCCGACCAACGCCGCGCGGTCGATATCGAGATGATCCATCAGGCCCAGTAGGTCGGTGGCCGAGTCCCAGTAGGTGTACAAACCGTGGTCGTCTTCGGTGTGCCCGTGCAGGCGCTCATCCCATACCAGACAACGGAACTCGGTGCGCAGAGCCTCGATCTGCGGGGCCCACATCCAGCGGTTCATCAGGTTGCCGTGGCTGAGGATAACGACTGGCTTGTCGCCTCCGCCGTCCTCGAAGAACAGCCTTTGGCCATTGACTGGTGCGAACGGCATGGGCCTATCTTGTCAGCGAAACATCGAGTACTGCCGCATTTCCGTAGCGAGCGTGGGTTCGTGCAGCACTCGCCGCAAAAAGACATCGGCGTGCGCGACGACGGCTGCGCCGTAGCTGGGCGCGGCGTCGAATTCGTGGTTACATTCGGCGAATTCCACCAGCTCGGAAATCACGCCGAGGCGGGCGAGCTCGTCCGCCAGCCGCCGGGAGTTGATCGGCCGGATCAACACGTCGGCGGTGCCGTGCACGATCATGGTCGGCGGGAAATCCGGACCGACGAGCGCCAGCGGGCTGATGGCGTCGGCCTGCGCCTGGGTGCATGTCGTTTCGAGCAGGTCGACGGCCGGCAGCGCTCCATCGCTTCGTTGATTGGCCAGTATTGCGGCGAGATCGATTCCGGTGGGCCCGATCTGCAGCAGCGAGGCGTCCTCCGCGCGGAAACTCACGGGTGCATAGCAGTCGATGAGCGCGGCAACGGATATCGGCGCACTGGGGTCGTCGTCGGGGTGATCGAGGATGCTGTCGGCGAGGGTCGCAGCCGTCGTCAGCGCGATGTGCCCACCGGCGCTATGTCCCCACAGCACAAGCGAATCCGGCCGTACCCCCAATTCATCCGCGTGGCCAGTGACCCATCGCAGTGCCGACCGGACATCGGTGACCGGCGCCGGCCACGGGGCGTGACCGAGCAAGCGGTACTGCACCTGGATCACGGTGTATCCGCGCGCCGCGAGCGCGGCCGACCGGGAATCGAGCATGGCCGGCGTTCCCACTCGCCACGCGCCGCCGTGTAGATGCAGCACCGCGATCGCGAGGCGGGCCGACCCAGTGGGCCGGAAGACCCGCAACTTCAGCGGGCCGGTGGCCCGGTCCGCGTAGACGAATTCTTCGACGGCCATCCCTGCACGGTATCCGTCGCGGCTCCTAGCCCAAAGCGGCTGTCAGGTAACCGGATCCACGTCCGAACGACGCCAGCTCGTCGTTGGGCACCTCGAAACCGTTCGCGGCGTATGCCTGTTCGGTCGTCTTGATGTCCGTTCGCCAGCCTTGCGCTCCCAGATAGTCGGCGGCCGGGTTGCGGTCGCCGCTATAGAACAACTCGGCCAGGTTGATGTTCGAGCCGATCCGCCGCGAACGCTCGGTGAGCCGCTCGGCCCAGTCCGCCGGAACATCCCGCAAGTCCATGTGCTCGGTGGCGATCCGGCTGCCGGGGGCGGAGAGTGCGGCGATGTTGTCGAACAAGCGGTCTTGGGCCTCCGGCGGCAGGTACACCAGCAGACCTTCGGCACTCCAGGCCGTCGGTTGCTGTGGGTCGAATCCGGCTTCGAGCAGTGCCGCGGGCCAGTCTTCGCGCAAATCGATGGCGACCGTGGTCCGTTGAGCGGTCGGTTCAGCACCGAGGTCAGCGAGAGTGCCTGTCTTGAACGCGATGACCTGGGGCTGATCGATTTCGAAGACGGTGGTGCCGCTCGGCCACGGCAAGCGGTAAGCCCGGGTGTCCAAGCCTGACGCGAGGATCACGGCCTGGCGAATGCCCGCCTCAGTCGCCTGCACGAAGAAGTCGTCGAAGAATCGGGTGCGCACTGCCATCTGCTCGCTCATGGCGCGACGATTCAGCAGCGGATCGTCACTCTGCTCGAGCTGTCCGTCGATGAGCTTCACGAACGTGTCGATGCCGACGGCGCGGACCAGCGGGTCGGCCCACGGATCGTCCAGCAGCGGATCGGGATTCTGTGAGGCCACTGCGCGTGATGCGGCGACTGCGGTTGCTGTCGCGCCGACGCTGGATGCCAGATCCCACGAGTCTTTGTCAGTACGAGCCATTTTCGATGGCTCCTTTCTGCGTGTGAATTACTTAGCCTAATTAACTATATCACGCAGGCATGGCGCCCGCGAAAAGTTAGCGCAGCTTGGCGTATTCCGCGTGCAAGGCATCAAGGCGGCGCAGCGACTCGTCGCGAGGCTGGGTCGGCAAGCTCGACGGTGACGTGCTCGACGCCGAGATCGCGGTAGCCCGCCAAGACGTCAGCCGTCACTTTCCCGATGTGAGACGCGATCACCGGCACTCCTGCGCCGGCGACCTCACGCAGCGCCGCCAGGTCACCGGCGAGCGCGTCGGCAGAAGGACTCAGGGACAGCCAGCCGGCACCGAGGTCGGCGATGCGGGAGAAGTTTGCCGGACCGCCGCCGATGTACACGGGTGTGTGCGGCTCTGTCAGCGGCTTGGGCCAACTGTAGATCGGGTCGAAGTCGACGTACTTGCCATGGAATTCGGCTTCGTCCTTGGTCCAGATCTCGATCATCGCGCGCAGCCGCTCGTCCATGACGCGACCACGCACCCGCGGATCGACGCCGTGGTTGGCGATCTCCTCGCGCAACCAGCCCACTCCCACGCCGAAGAGGAAGCGACCCTGCGACACCAGATCCAGCGAGGCGACCTCTTTGGCCGTCTGGATCGGGTCGCGTTGCGTGACCAACGCGATGCCGGTGCCCACGAGCAGTGACTCGGTAGCTACCGCGGCAGCAGTCAACGACACAAACGGATCCAACGTTCGGTAATACTGCGGCGGAATCGGGCCGCCCATCGGGTAAGGAGTCTTGGCGTCGACCGGGATGTGGGAATGCTCAGCAACAAACAGCGACCCAAACCCGCGCGTCTCGAGTCCGACCGCGAGATCGACCGGCCCAATGCCTGAGGCATTGAAAAATGTGAACACACCTAGACGCATCGACGCTTCCTTCCGCACCCGAGCGCCGGCCAAGTTTTTGACAGCGCGGAGCAGTGCAACCGTGCCGACGGGCGGCCTTATTCCGTAGGCTGCGGGCTGTGGTGATTCGCGATCACGGTGACGTCGGAGACGCGCCTTCAGTGCCTCCGCCGCTGCGGCCGCCGACCATTGCCGCGCAGCCGTCGGCAGCAGAGCAGGCCCGCACCATCGCGGCCGGGGCTAACGCGTCGACGCTGGCCACCCTGACCGCCGATGGAGATCCCTGGGCGTCACTGGTGGCGTACGGACTCGTGGGTGGCGCGCCGGTGCTGTGCGTATCGAATCTCGCCGAGCACGGCCGCAACCTGGCCGGCGACCCGCGCGCCAGCCTGTCGATCGTGACGGCGAGCAGCGACCCCGACCCGCTGGCAACCGGCAGGATCACGCTGGCCGGCGTTGTCGCATCACCGGTTGGCGCCGATCGGGACGCGGCGCGAGCGGCATACCTGGCCGCGGTGCCCGCTGCGCGGTTCTACATCGAATACAGCGATTTCACCCTGTGGGTGCTGCGGGTCGACCGGGTGCGATGGGTCGGTGGATACGGCCGGATGGACTCCGCCACCGGCGCGAACTACCTTGCCGCCGAGCCTGATCCGGTGACTCCCGCGGCGGCGCGCGCGATCGCGCACCTCAACGCCGATCACGCCGACGCACTGGCGTCGATGACCCAAGCCTTCGGCGGCTATCCCGATGCCGAGAAGGCGGTATGTACCGGCATCGACCGCTACGGCCTCGACGTGCGCGTGCACACCCCCCGCGGAGTCGCCTATACCCGCGTCGGCTTCCCGGAACCGCTGCATTCCGCTGATCAATTACGCTCTGTCACCGCGGATTTGGCTCACGCGGCGGACGCAGCGCGGTAGCGGCTTACGAACCGGGCTGGTCGGTGGCCCGGCGACCTCGAGCGCGCAGTCGATCGATCGCGGCCCGCCCCAGCGACTTGCGGGCAGGGGTGCGTTCGTAGCGGCTCGTCGCCTGCCCCGTTCTTTTGGCTTGGTACATCGCCAGGTCCGAGTCGCGCAGAATCTCTTCGGCGCTACGGCTGTCGTCGGGCCGGACGCTGACTAAGCCAATGCTGGCGCTGATCCAGACATAACGTGTAGCAGTGGGATCGACGTGGTGATCGACGGCAATGGGCTCGGCCAGGGCCGCGTGCAGGCGCCTGGCCAGATCGTCGATTTCTGCAGGTTGTAGGGGGGCGGCCAACAGCGCCACGAACTCGTCGCCACCCGACACGGCCGACCACGTCGCCGGGACGCATTGCTTGATTGAGGTGTTGCGCCGCGATCTGCAGGACGGTGTCTCCGGCGTGATGCCCCAATGCGTCGTTGATCGCTTTGAAGTTGTCGAAGTCTATGAAAAGCACCGCGCCCAGACGGCAATGACCGGCTCCGATGTACTCGGTCATCAACGCGAGCACGCGTGCGCGGTTGGGCAGCCCGGTCAGCACATCATGGGTGGCCTGATGCAGGAGCTGCCGGTGGGCATTGTGACTTTCGGTGATGTCGACGAACGAAATCAGCACTGACGAACGCGCGGGATCGGTCGGGTCCAGGAGCGACCAATTCACCGACAGCCATATCCGCTGGCCGTCGGAACGTCGATCGATGCCATACGTGGTGGCGTGACGTGGACTGGAGGTGAGGGTTTCCAGGACAGGTTGTTGGTCGGGGCTCAGCAGCGCGCCGTCACCGTCGTAGACCGACACCGACGCGAGCTTGGCGAACTCGATGGCATCGATTCCGGTCTCCGACACTCCCACGATTCGCAGAGCGGCGGGATTGACA
The DNA here is from genome assembly GCA_963737375.1 of uncultured Actinomycetota bacterium. GTDB lineage: Bacteria > Actinomycetota > Actinomycetes > Mycobacteriales > Mycobacteriaceae > Mycobacterium. The sequence continues at coordinate 43,668 of CAVTSP010000031.1, read as the reverse complement.
AATTCCACGCGTCCGTCCGCGCCGATCACGACCACGCCTTCTTCCAGAGAGCGGACGACCGTCTGAAAGTGCTTTTCTGCGCGCCGAAGCGCGGTTTGGTCGGCGCACAGCACGACATACCCGTCGCCCATCGACGAGACCGACACCCGCATGGTCAGCGCGGAACCATCAGCGGAACGGTGGGTTGCGTGTTCGACTCCCCCGCCGGCGACGACGCTCGCCGGATCCAGGGCAGCGTCGACCACTTCGCTGATCGGCAGCCCTAACGCATGCGCTGCGGAGCTACCGTAGATCGCTTCAGCGGCGGGATTCCAGCTGGTGATGACGCCGTGCTCCGTCGTCGCGATGATGGCATCACTGACATGACTCACCAGCGCTGCCTGAAAACGCAGACCGGACTCGACGGCCTTCTGCGCGCTCAGATCCCGAAAGATCACCTTGTGAGCCGGCTTGCCTTCCCACCGCGTGCGAACACCAAGCGCCTCGACAGTGAGCGTCGTCCCGTCCAGCGGTAGAACGGTGATTTCCAAAGCCGGGGTCGCGTCGCCTTCGTGACGGCGCGCGGCAATGAAGTCGCGCACCGCAATCTGCGAGTCCGGATGCAGGAAATCCGCGACTCGGCGCCCCAACAGCTGATCGGCGGACTCGGCCGCGAGATTGCGCACCAGCGCCTCGTTGACGTAGACGTAACGCCCGTCGACGTGAACGCAGATACCAACGGGACTGTGATCGAGTAGCCATCGGTAGCGCTGTTCAGCGTCGGACCCCAATGACGCGTTTGAATCGCCGGTCGCGGCCTCAAGTAACCCGGCGATTGGCTCCGCGCTGAGGTCATTGTCCATCCGCCCCGGCCTTCAATCGGCAGCATTCAATAGCAGCTGCTGCTCAGTGCAGATTAGGACGTCAAGACGGGCCAGTCGCGCCGAAAGTATATTTTCTTAAACTACGGGTCGTCCGCGATCTTTCAGCAACGTGCGGATCATCGCGCAGAGTGGGCGGCTTCGCGCCGAGCCTTCGCTTTTTGGGTCGAGCAGCAATGCGTCATGTCGCAGTGGTACCGGTCACTGCAATAAGGCGAACAATAACTTGATGCGGCCGGAAGCCACTGCGGATCGGACAGGTCACGCCATCGGTCGTTCGGATCGAACGTGTGGCCGCAATGTGCGCAAGTCTTGACCTTGGTCTTGGTCGCCATACCGCTCTAGATTACTCGCAGCGCCCCTAAATCGGTGGTGATTTCGGGTCGACAGCGAACAATTAACATCGCCCCCAACACATGACGTGCAATTCATTCACCCCGTTGAAATAGTTACTTTCTGAAACTAACTCCGCCGTCTACGATTCTTGCTATCGCGGCACGTCAAAATCAGCGCCGCGCAGCGAAATTGCCTGTAGCGCATGCCGTTTCAGTGTTTCCGACTCAAAACAACCGTCTCCGAGGGCCTTTCACCGTACAGAAACGACCGCACGCATCCTCGGCCGAGCCTGCTTTGTGCTGTCCGCACGCGAGCGCCGGACCCTGGCAGGAATGAACCCGACCGCTATGGCGTTCGGCTAGCGGTGGCGCACGCGACGATTTGCCTTAATATCAGCCCAATCGAGCATTCCTGAGACAGGGGGACACGGTGTTGACGATTCTCAAGCGGGCATGGGTTCCGCTCGTCGTGGTCGTGGCACTGATCATCGGCGGCGTCGCGGTTTCCCGACTCAATGGCGTCTTCCCAGGGCCCGGCTTGCCCAAGCCCGACCCCCGGGATGCGACCCCGCCGTACGCGCCCAAGACCGCCATCTACGAAATCCTGGGACCGCCCGGAACGACCGGCGTTGTGAACTGGATGGACGCGGAGTCACTACCGCAGAAGGCCGACTTCACCACGTTGCCGTGGTCGAAGACGATCGTCGCCGCCATGCCCGGCATCTTCGCTTACGTCGTCGCCCAAGGTGACGGCCCCTCGATCGGCTGCCGGATCACCGTCGACGGCAAACTGGTCGATCAACAGCAGGCCAACACGCGAGACGCGCAGGTTTCCTGCTTGGACAAGTCCGCGTGAGCGACGACACGAGCGACACGGACAAAATCCCCGTCGCGCAGCGCAGCGGAGTCGAGCACAAACCGCGCATAGCCCGCACGATCCGCGTCCTGGCACTACCGATCGTCATCGTATGGGTGCTGCTGGCGGTCGGCGTCAACGTCTTCGTCCCACAGTTGGAGAAGGTCGCCGAGGAGATCTCGGTACCTCTGTCGCCGTCAGATGCACCGTCGGTGACCGGGATGAAGCACATCGGCGAGAAGTTCAAGGAGTACGACTCCGACAACCTCGTCCTGGTGACTCTGGTCGGAGACCAGAAGCTCGGGCCGGACGCCCACAAGTTCTACGACGAACTGGTCAAGAAGATCCAGGCTGACCACGAACACGTCGAGCACGCGCTGAACTTCTGGGGCCAGCGATTCACGTCCTCGGGTGTCGAGAGCTACGACCATAAGGCCGCCTACGTTCAGGTCAACCTGAAGGGTGACCAGGGCGGTGCCGAAGGCGACAAATCTGTTGCCGCCGTTCGCAAAATCGTCGCGGACTCCAAGCCGCCGGCGGGGGTGAAGGCCTACGTCGCCGGCCAGGGGGCCCTGACTGCCGACACGATCGTCGTCGGAGATGCGAGCCTGGCCAAAATCACGCTCATCACGGTCGTCATCATCGCGCTCATGCTGATGTTCGTTTACCGCTCCGTCAGCACCGTGTTGCTGACCATGGTGATCCTCTTCGTGGGACTCGCGACCGGCCGCGGCGTCGTTTCGCTGCTGGGCGAAACCGGCATCATGGGGTTGTCGACCTTCGCCGTGAACCTGCTGACCTCACTGGCAATCGCGGCGGGTACCGATTACGCGATTTTCATGGTCGGCCGCTACCAGGAGGGCCGTGAACGGGGCTTGGACCGTGAAGCCGCCTACTACGACATGTTCGCTGGTGTCAGCAAGGTGGTCCTGGGCTCCGGTCTGACCATTGTCGGGGCGCTGGCCTGCTTGAAGTTCACCCGGCTGCCCTACTTCAGTTCGCTGGCGTTCCCGTGCGCAGTGGGACTGCTGGTGGTGGTGGCGGCTGGGGTCACGCTGACGCCCGCTCTCATCGTATTCGCCAGTGGCTTCGGTCTTTTCGATCCGAAGCGCGAGTTCAACTACACCCGGTGGCGCCGCCTGGCGACCGCCATCGTGCGATGGCCGGCGCCCATCCTCGCCATCTCGGTCATCATGGCGATCGTCGGCGCCCTCGGCTTGGCGGGATTCACCCCGCGCTACAACGACCTTTACTATCTGCCGCACAGTGCCAAGTCGGTGCAGGCGTACGACGCGGCCGACCAACACTTCACCCAGGCCCGCCTGAACCCCGACCTACTGATGATCGAGTCGGACCACGATCTGCGTAATCCCCGAGACATGCTGGTGCTGGACAAGGTCGCCGGAGCCATCTTCCGGGTGCCCGGCATCGAACGGGTGCAGAGCATCACCAGACCGCTCGGCCCACCGATCGAAGACGGCTCCATCCCGTTCCAGCTCAGCGTGCAGAGTGCCCCGATCCGCGACAACCTCAGCTACCTGAAGGCCCGTACCGGCGACATCAAGAAGATCACCGAATTCCTCGACACCCAGATCGCCCTGCTGGAGCGCCAGTACACGATTACCCAGAAGCTCGCGAACGCCGCGGATGACAGCTCAAAAACCACTGGGGAGACGGCGGCTATCACGGACGAGATCCGGGACAACTTCGCGAATTTCGACGACTTCTACCGGCCGATCCGCAGCTACTTCTACTGGGACAAGCACTGCTTCGACATTCCCATCTGCTGGTCCACCAGATCGTTGTTCGACTCATTGGACGGGTTCGATAAATTGGCGGAGAAGTTCCACGCCCTCACCACCGACCTCAACGACACGGCTGCGGCCACGCGCGAATTATTGGCGATCATTCCCGAGAACATCGCTGTCTCCAAAGCGATCCGCGATACGACGCTGACGATCTACAGCTCGTTCAACAGCCTGATCGATCAGTTCGACCGGCTGACCGACACTAACGCCGTGATGGGCAAGTCGTTCAACGACGCTCGGGTGGAGAGCCTGTTCTACCTGCCGCCAGAGATCTTCCAGAACTCCGACTTCCAGTTCGGGTTGAGCCTGATGGTGTCGCCGGACGGAAAGGCCGCGCGGTTCATCATCACCCACGCCGTGGATCCGGCGACCGCAGAGGGAATCAAGTCGGTCGATCAGGAGCGCAACGCGGCCAAAGAGGCGCTGAAACTCACCTCGCTGGAGAACGCGGATATCTACCTCGGCGGCACCGCCGCGACGTTCAATGACATCGCCACCGGGGCCTGGTACGACCTCCTGATCGCCGCGGTGGCGTCGATCGTGCTGATCTTCATCATCATGGTGCTCGTCACCCGCGCTCTCGTCGCCGCGGGAGTCATCGTCGGCACGATCGTGCTATCGCTAGGCGCGGCGTTCGGATTCTCGACGCTGATCTGGCAGCATCTGGGCCATTTCCAGTTGCACTGGGTGGCAACGGAATTCGCGTTGATCGTGCTGCTGGCAGTGGGGTCCGACTACAACCTGATGCTGGTGTCCCGAATCGAGGAAGAGATCGGCGCCGGCCTGAACACCGGGCTCATCCGCGGCGTGGGCGTGACCGGCCCAGTGGTGTCCGCCGCCGGTGTGGTGTTCGCCGTCACGATGGCCGCGATGCTCAGCAGCGACCTGCGGGCGATCGGTCAGTTCGGGTCCACGATCGGCATCGGACTGTTGTTCGATACCTTTGTCGTTCGCACGCTGATCACGCCGTCGATCATGACGTTGATGGGGCGCTGGTTCTGGTGGCCGAAGCGGGTGCGCGTACGCCCAGCCAGCCAGATGCTTCGGTCCGTCGGGCCGCGCCCGCTGGTTCGTGCACTTTTGTACCAGCCGCGGAACGCGGTCCCGCCGGATCCGCAGCCGTAGCGTCATCCCGGCGTCGTCGGGTCCCTGCCCAGGACCTCGTGGAAGCTCTCCACGTCGGTGGCGTCATACCCTTGGCGCGCAAAGAGTTCCAAGGCGGCGTCGATCAGCCGCTCACGGCGATCGTCACGCGGCGAAGACATATCCGCTGAGCTGGCCCCGTACCCACACCGGTGAGTATGCATCGCTGCCCTGAGTTCGATGCCGGGTTCGCAGCACGGCCGACAAGCCCCGGCGACAATCGATGAGCTTTGCGGCCGCCAGTGGTCAATGCTGAGTGACGACATCAGAGTGACGGAGAGCAGCGATATGGCGAAACCTCAATACGACCACCTATGGCCACTGGCGCACGCCGAGCGCGCCACGCTGGCGGACGACCTCGCCGGCCTCAGCGCTGAGCAGTGGGGACACCGCACCTTGTGCGACGAATGGGATGTGGAGGAAGTGGTGGCCCACCTGACTGCCGCGGCGAGTCTGACGCAGGGGAAGTGGTTGCGCAGCATGGTCGGCGCGCGCTTTCGCCCACACGTGCACAACCGGCGACGGCTGGCAGAGCACCGCGGTGACAACCCGGCCGAAACCCTCGACCGATTTCGCGCCGTCATCAACAGCACAACCGCGCCCTCCGGCCACGTCCCGGCCTACCTCGGTGAGGTTGTGGTGCATGCCCAGGACATTCGGCGCCCGCTGGGACTGACGCAGGCACCCAGCGTCGACGCATTGACGCCGGTGGCCGAATTCTTCGCCCGCCGCAACTTCGCGGTGCCCAGCAGCAGCCGCATTGCCGATCTGCAGGTTCAGGCAAACGACGGTCCGTTCACCGCGGGAAGCGGTCCGCTGGTCACCGGGTCAACACTCGCCCTGGTCATGAGCATGGCCGGTCGCGCACCCTATGCCGACGAGCTCGACGGACCCGGCGTACAACTCCTTCGAACACGCATGCAGTCTTGACCAATGGACCACTACCGCCACCACGACCTGACTTTCGATGTCCGCGATGCCGGGCCCGCTGACGGGCCCGTCGTCGTGCTGCTGCACGGTTTCCCGCAGCACAACGACAGCTGGGACGCCGTCATAGACCGCTTGACCGCGCAGGGCTACCGCTGTCTGGCACCCAACCAGCGGGGCTACTCATCGGGCGCCCGCCCGCCCCGTCGCCGTGACTACCGAATCCCCGAACTGGTCGGCGATCTCGGCGCACTGATCGACGCCAGCGGAGCACAGCAGGTGCATCTGGTCGGACACGACTGGGGCGCCGCGGTGGCGTGGGCCGCGGCCGCGGAGATGCCCGAACGGATCAAGACCGTTTCGCCGGTGTCCGTGCCGCATCCCGCGGCGTTCATCAAGTCATTCGCGAACAGTCGTCAAGGTCTGGCGTCGTGGTACATGTACTTCTTCCAGTTGCCGCGCGTGCCGGAGTGGTCGATGAAGTGGCGCAACGGCGCCATGATGTCCAAGCTGCTACAGCAGGCGGGGCAGACGCCGGCGGCGGCCGCGCGGGATGCGCAGGCGATGCGCGAACCGGGAGCCCTGACCGCCGCGATCAACTGGTACCGCGCTATGCCGCTGTCCAATCCGCGTGCGATCAACCAAAAGGTCTCTGTGCCAACGCTTTACGTATGGAGCGATGGGGACACCGCGCTGATGCCTAAATCAGCCCACAACACCCACCGATACGTCAACGGGGAATACCGGTTCGAGATTCTGCCCGGCGTTTCGCACTGGATACCTGACGAACAACCCGACAAGCTGGCCGACCTGCTACTCGAGTGGTTCGCCGCTCACTAACTCAGCCGGGATCGGCTGTCGCTCAAGGCATTTTCGATCTGCGCCCACGTTTCCTTGACGATCTGTGACACCGGCTGCAGGTCGATGATCCGAGAGGACACCTGACCGGTGTTGGCGACGCTGGCTTCCATGTCGCCGTCGAAGTACAGGTCGGTGATCCGGCCGAGCAGCTGTACCCCGGGATCGGCGGCCGCAGCACGGGCCGCGAGGCCGGTTCGCAGCACCCGCATCGTCGGGTTGCCGGGCAGATTCAGCATCACGGTGCCGTCATCGCCGGCCGCGATGATTTCGTTCTTGAAGTTGGCGTGCACACCCGCTTCGTGGCTGGCGAGCATCCGGGTGCCCATCTGCACACCCTCGGCACCCAGGACGACGGCGGCCGCGGCGGACCGGGCATCACAGATCCCTCCCGCCGCGATGATCGGTAGATCGACGCTGTCGACGACGAGTGGAAGCAGGACCAACGTCGAAGCACCCAGGGCCGACTTGAACCCGCCGCCCTCCACTCCCTCGACCACCAGGGCGTCGACGCCCGCGTCAAGGGCCTTCATCGCACCCTTGAGCGATCCGATGACGTGGATGACGGTCATGCCGGCGTCGTGCAGCCGTGCCGTGAACAGAGCCGGGTCGCCGGCGGAGGTGAATACGTGTCGAACATCGGCGGCCACCAGTTCGTCGACGATCGACGGGTCGCGTTTCCAGCCCTGAATCATCAGGTTGGCCGCGACCGGGCGGTCGGTCAGTTCTCGCACCCTGCGCAGGTCAGCGCGACCTTCGGGGGTCAGCGTCTCGATCATTCCCAGGCCGCCGCCTTCAGAGACAGCGGCGGCCAGTTCGGCCCTGGCGATGTAGGTCATCGGCGCCTGGACGACGGGATACTGGACGCCAAGGAGCGATTGGATGCGGTTCGTCACGCCCTGATTCTCCGCCAGGCCGCAGCCGGGATGGCGGCCGGATTGGTGCTGGGCCGATCGGCGCACTCGTGACACGCGCTGTATTGCCGCTGTATGCGCACGTTAGTGTCCTTGGGTTGGCTTCAGCGAACAAGCCGATAGAAGAGTTGAGAGATTCATGACTGCACCAGCAGAAGCGTCGTTACTTGAGGCGCGGGTCGGCCATCACTACCAGATGGACAGCACGTACCTGGTGGGCCGCGAAAAGCTACGCGAATACGCCCGCGCGGTGCAGGACTATCACCCCGCCCACTGGGACGTCGACGCCGCTATCGAACTGGGCTACTCCGACCTGGTGGCGCCGCTGACATTCACCTCGACACCGGGTATGACCTGCAATCGCCGGATGTTCGAGCAGATCGTGGTCGGCTACGACACCTACATGCAGACCGAGGAATTGTTCGAGCAGCACCGCCCGATCGTGGCCGGCGACGAACTGACGGTTGACGTCGAGCTCACGTCGGTCCGACGAATGGCCGGACGAGACCTGATCACCGTGACCAACACCTTCACCGACGCGGCCGGCGAGCGGGTTCATACCCTGCACACCACCGTCGTGGGCGTCACCGCCGCAGACATCGATCCGGCGATCAAGACTGCGGTGCAGAACGCGATGATGCACGACGTCGACATTTTCGGGATCGGCGAAGACGACTACCAGAAGACGGTTCGCCCCGAGGGTGCGATTCGGATCGCCGACGGAAGTCTCACCCGCACACCGGGGACCGCATCGTTCGACGACGTGAAGGTCGGCGACGAGCTGCCGGTGCACCACGCCCGGCTGACTCGCGGGGACCTGGTGAACTATGCCGGCGTGGCCGGCGACGCCAATCCCATTCATTGGGACGAGGACATCGCCAAGCTGGCCAACCTGCCCGACGTGATCGCTCACGGAATGCTCACCATGGGTTTGGGTGCGGGGTTCGCCTCCACCTGGACGGGTGACCCCGGTGCAGTCACCCGCTACGCGGTGCGGTTGTCGGCTCCGGCGATCGTATCGGCCAAAGAAGGCTGCGATATCGAATTCGGCGGCAAGATCAAGTCTTTGGACCCGGAGACCCGCTCTGGCGTTGTCATCGTCACCGCGAAGTCCGCCGGCAAGAAGATCTTTGGCATGGCCACCTTGGGCATTCGCTTCAGCTGACCTGAGCGTTGGGCGAGGCGGCGCTAGTCGGCGAGAGTGTCTGGGTGCCGTGCGAGCGCGCGTCGCGCGTAGTAGGCGAAGTTGGCCTGGCTGCGTTTGGGAGTCAGGGCCCAGTCGTGGGCCTCGCGAGCCAGTTCTTCTGCCAGTGGCTTGATCGTGCCGGCGGCCATCGCGGCCAGTTGCAGCTTGGCGCCGCGTTCGATCACGACCGCCAGTGAACAGGCCTCTTCGACGCTCGCCCCGGCGATGACGTGTCCGTGATGTGCCAGCAGCACGGCCTTCTTGTCACCTAACGCGGCACTGATGATTTCTCCCTCTTCGTTGCCGACCGGCACTCCCGGCCAGTCAGCCAGGAAGGCGCAGTCGTCGTACAGGGGGGTGAGGTCCATGTGGGAAACGACCAACGGCACTTCGAGCATCGAGAGTGCCGCGACGTGAAACGCGTGGGTATGCACAATGCATTGCACGTCGGGGCGGGCGCGATAGATCCACGAGTGAAAGCGGTTGGCGGGGTTGGCCATACCGTCACCGGACAACACGTTGAGGTCCTCGTCGACCAGAAGCAGGTTGGCGTCGGTGACCTCGTCGAACCCCAGGCCGAGTTGCTGGGTGTAGAAATTGCCGGGCTGCTCCGCCCGCGCGGTGATCTGTCCGGCTAGCCCCGAGTCGTGTCCGGCGTCGAACAATGCCCGGCAGGTCAGCGCTAATTTCTGGCGCAGCGTCCACCCGTTGTCGCCGAAATGGTGGTCCATCGCTTCGAGGGAGCGGCGTTTGAGGTCTTCTTTGGCGTCATTGAATGTGGCACCCATGCTGACTCATCTTGCCCGATCATTCGCCCGGCCCGAAAGGTGCACGCGCTGGAGTACATTTCGGCCAGGTGCCGCGGTTTGTCGGTGCGGCAGCGAAGGAGCGCAGGTGAGTCGACGCAGGCTGGCGGCCGTCGCGCTATGCGCGCTGATCGTCGTCGTCGGCGGGTGGATGCTGGCGCGAACTGATCACTCAGAGTCGGCACCGCAGGCCGTCGGCGAAGCCGGCGAATCAACCTGCCCGATAGCCACTCTGCCGCATGAGGTGGTCGACACCGTGAGACGCATCCACGCAGGCGGTCCGTTTCCGTTTCCGCGCAGCGACGGAGCGGTGTTTACCAACCACGAGGGTCACCTGCCCAAACAGCGTAGGGGGTACTACCACGAGTACACCGTGATCACACCGCGCGCCCGAGACCGGTCCGTGCGACGCATCGTCACCGGTGGAGCACCGTTGGCCGATCCGAATCAGTACTTCTACACCGGCGACCATTACGACTCGTTTTGTCTGGTCGTGGATGCGGGAAGGCAACGATGACGCGGGAGCCCATTGAGAGCACGCCGGTGATCTACCGCATCGACGGCCGAAAGATCAAGTCCGCCAGCGACTTCTACCGTGAGATCGGGTCGGCCGTCAACGGTCCCGGTGGATACTTCGGGCGCAATCTCGACGCGTTGGCGGATTGTCTGCGGGGCGGATTCGGCACCCCCGAGCGCCTGCCTTTCGAATTCGTGTGGCAACACAGCGCGCTGTCACGCCGCCACCTCGACGAGGTCCACCGCGGGCAGCGGACGCTGTTCGACGCGATACGAGAGGTCTTCCGCGACGCGGGAGTACCGTTGAAAACTGAGTGACACCACCTCGAGAAAGCACTCGCCATGAACCGCAACACCCTCGCCGACGCGTCCGCCAAATTGATGAACCTGGGCCATCGGCTGATCCTCAAAGTCAGCGGTAACAGGCTGCTGGCCAACCCATTTGGAATGCCGGCAGTCGAGCTGCACACCACTGGACGAAAGTCAGGGCTTCCCCGGTCCTGCTATCTGACCGCACCCGTGCACGACGCGCGCCGCGTGGTCCTCGTCGCATCCAAAGGTGGTGACGACCGCAATCCGGACTGGTACCGGAATCTCCAATCGCACCCCGACGCCGAGCTGGTGATCCATGGCGAGCGTCACAAGATTCACGCGCGGACCGCCGATACCGCAGAAAAGGCCGAGCTATGGCCGAAGATCGTTGCCGCGTATAAGGGTTACGCCGGCTATCAGCAGCGGACCGATCGCGACATTCCGGTGGTGATCTGCGAGCTGCAAACCTGAGTTAGGTGCACAGAGTGGGAGCGTCGCAGACGTTTCCGGGGCAGTAAATGTTGTGCGCCGCGTTGACCATCGTCCCGACATCGAGCAAAGTGACGCCCCTCTTGTTCAGGTGGTCGTGAATGTCGTCGGCAATCTGCTGGGGCTGCCAACCCCACGTGAGGTCATAGCAGATGAGGTGCGCCTCACCGATTAGCGCCTCTTCGGTGGTGGGTGGCCACGTCAGGCCGACGGCACTCAGCTTCGCGAGGTATGCCTGATCCTGCGGAGTGATGGCGTTCGCAATTCCGGCGCTACCCATCAATACGGAACCGGCCACTGCGAGAAAGGCAAGTCTGGTTAGCGCGCGACGTGTGGTCATCTGGATTCGCTCTCTCGACAGAAGCTGTGGAACGTCTGGTCTGCAAAATAGACGCGGGTTTACTTTGGCGCGTCCCGTTTCGACCGTAATTCCACGTCTATTCACTTTCGATGGCGGTCCTCAGCAGCGCGCCGATGCCGTTCATTCCGGACAGCACCACGTCGCGGATCGCGGCGTTCGAGGGATCCCAGTTGGCGATCACAGCGTAGGAGTACCGCGCACTGCCTCGCCCGATCGTCCCGGTATCTGCCCTAACGCCCGGATCAGCACCAGTTTTGTTGCGAATCAAGAAGTTTCGATCGGTCAGCACATGCGCCAGCGGATCAAGACCGAATGCGGACGCGACCATGGATAGGTCCACTCCTGTTGCCAGCCAGGTGTTCACCTGCTCTGACACCACCGGAGATACCAGCTCGTTGCGCGAGAGCTGACCCATCAGGCGCGACAATTCCGACGCTGAACCGGTCGACAGGGTCGGTGGATTCTCTGGGCCGCGGTGGTCTCGGACGTAGTCGAGTAGCGCCGTGTGGACGAGGCCGAGGGATTCGGCCAGGGTGCGCAGTGCCGGCAAGCCAACCTTGTTGAGGACGACGTTTGTCGCTACGTTGTCGCTGACGCTGGCGACCAGTACGCAGAGATCGTCGACGGACATCTCCTCGACGCGGAGATGTTGCCAGAGACCGGAATCGGCGACCATGAGCTCGGGCCCGCGACGCAGCAAGGCGCCACCGCTGAGCTCACCCGCATCACGCTGACGAGCGACCTCGATGAGCAAGAGCAGTTTTCCGACGCTCGCCGTCTTCATCGCCCGATCGGCGTTGCGGTGGGCCAACTCGCGGCCTGATGCACCGCGAACGGAAATCGCCCACTCAACGTCGGCGCTCGTGCCTACGACGTCGTCGATCGCTTGCTGGAGCACCTCGACAGTATCGCGTACGGAAGTGCAGACCACGCCGCACTTCACGGCGCCTACGTGTCGTGCAGGAACAACGCGGCGAGCTCCGCGGCGGCGCCGACACACACCGCGATCGTCGCCGCAACCGCCGTCCAGCCGTGGGCATCGAAGGCCACGCCTCCCAACCATCCGATGGCGCTGGAGCCGCCGTAGTAGAACAGGTTGTACAGCGACGACGCTTGGGCTTTACCCACAGGTGCGGCTTGGCTGGTCCAGCCGGATGCGGTGGAGTGTGCGCCGAAGAATCCGGCGGTGGCGACCACAAGACCGATCAGGACGGCAATCACGTTGCCGCTCAGCGTCATTGCGATTCCTACCAGCATGATCGACACCGACATGAGCAGCACTCGTTTGCGCCCGAAGCGGGTGACCTCGGCGCCCGCCCGCGACGACGCCCAGGTGCCGGCCAGATAGGCCAGGAACATCAGGCTCACGACCGAGAGGGCCAGGTGGAAAGGTGCGCGAGTCACATAGAAACCGAGGACGTTGTAGAGCGCTACGAATCCGCCCATCAGCAGGAATCCCTGCGCGAACAACACCAACTGCCGCAGTGAGCGCAGGTTGGCGGCGAGCCGATGACCACGAAACGCCCAGCGAGCAGCAACGAGAACGTCGGAGCGAAGGGCACCAACATCCCCACCAGGGTGGCGACGGTGACCGAGATCGAGATCGCCTTCACCCGGCCGATGCGGTCGGCCAGCGCAGACCACGGGATGACACCGATCGCTAGACCAACCGTCGACGCCGAGATCACCAGCGCGACACTGGCCGCGCCGACGTCCAAATCCGATGAGATCAAAGGTAATACGGCTTGGGGCGAGTACAGCTGCGCGAATGTCGCGATGCCCGCGCAGGCCAATGCCGCGAGCAGGCGGCTGTAGGCCGCGGAGCCACGGGTGTGGCCGGCCCAGTCGCCGTCTACCGGTTGCTCGCCCGCCAATGGCGCTACTTCGCGGTTGCCCAATTCGGCTGAACGGGTGAAATTGGTCCGTCTGACTCCCGCGATCTGACTCGCTCAGGTACATTTCTTCACGGCTGAAAAACATGCTGGTCCGGGTACCAGTTGCGCCGTCAAGAAGTGGCCGCGGAACTCTAGGCTCATCACGCCACGACCCGGCGTTCACGGTGAACATCGACACGCACGGATGATGTATGAGTTCTCCGTCCAATTTCTCTGGGCGTCCAGCCGAAGATTCTGCCGCGCTGAGCAACGGGGAAGCGCGCCGCACCGAACGGCGCCGCCGACCCGCGCCGAGCAGCTCGGACGAGTATCTCCGCGCGCTCCCCGCGTCAGTGCTGCTTGACCGACTACCGGTACCCATGATCGCCATCGGACTCGACGGCGTCGTCGTCTACCACAACCCCGCTTTCGCCACCATGCTCGGCCACGGCCCCGACATCGCGCTGGCCGGCTACGGTCTTCCTGCCCTGCTGGACGGGTATTCGGCGACACCACCACCTGACTGCGTCACCGCACTGCGCAACGCCAACAGCATCATCGTCGACTGGCACCACGCCGAGGGCTTTCCGGTCCGCAGCGTGATATCCGAATCGCTGTACATCCGCGCGACCGACCAGATACTGCTGTTCGGTGTCACTGACCTGACGGAGCTGCTCTGGATCTACCCCGAATCACCCTGAGGTGCACAGTCATCGGCCCATACCCGGGGTCGGACCGAGAGTCACCGGTGATGCTTCGGCCAACACCTCGCGTCCGGCGGCCTGACTTTTCTGCCGTACCGGGTACCCTCCCGACGGACATCCGATAAGGAGGACTTTTGACATGCCACGAATCCTGACGGTGTCGGACACCGTCGACATCGATGCGGGCGCAGACGAGCTCTATACGCTGATCAGCGACCCGACCCGGATGCCGCAGTGGAGTCCGGAGAACCGCGGAGCAACAGTCTTGAACCCGGCGGCCGACGGGGCGGCGTTCGTCGGTATGACGTTCGAGGGGCGCAACAAGCGAGGCCGGGCCGCCTGGATCACCCGGTGCACGGTCACCGCTGCCGACCCCGGACGACGCTTCGCTTTCACGGTGCACACGATCGGGGTCAAAAAGCCGCGCCTACGCAGCGCGAACGCATCCTGGGACTACCAGTTCGAACCGACCGGCCCGGGCAAGACCAGGGTCACCGAGACCTGGAATGACGACCGGACGTCGTGGCCTGATCCGCTGGTTGCGGTTTTCGACCGGGTTGTCACTTCAGGCATGTCGTTTCCGGAGTTCCAGCGAATCAACATCCGCAAAACCCTGGACGCGCTCAAACGTGCGGCCGAGGGTGTCGCCAGTTAGGCGCCCGGTTTACCCATCCCGCGACCGGGTACGCGACGCGCATGGTCAAAGCATTCGGATACCGCAGCAACGGCGGCCCTGACGTCCAAGAGTTCCTCGACCTGGAGATGCCGGCCCCGTTGCCGGGTGAACTGCTCGTCGAAGTTCGCAGTGCAGGCGTCAACCCCGTCGACTGGAAGATTCGATCTGGCATGTTGGGCGAAACGAGCGCCGCTGATCTGCCCGCCGTGCTCGGTTCAGAGGTCTCGGGTGTCGTCCGGGAAGTCGGCAAGGACGTCGAGGGTTTCGCCGAGAACGAGGAGGTCTTCGGGTCGGTAGCGCCCGGCTCGGGAGGCTATGCCGAATTCACGCTCGTGACGGCAACCGCGGCCGCTCGCAAGCCACCTCAGGTTTCGTTCAACGACGCCGCCACCTTGCCCGTAGCAGCTGCCACCGCTTATGACGGTGTGGCGCAGCTAGATCTGAAGGAAGGCCAGACTCTTCTCATCAACGGTGTCAGCGGTGGCGTGGGGGTCGCTGCGGCGCAAATTGCCCGCGATCTCGGCATCAATGTCATCGGTACCGCCGAGCGAGGACAAGCGCGCACTGGTGGAGGCGCTGGGCGCCACGCTGGTGACCTATGGCGACGGCGTAGACGAACGCATCAGACAGATCCTTCCCGACGGGGTCGACGCGATCCTCGATCTGGCCGGTGGGGACGGCCTGCGCGCGGTCGCGGGTTTGCTCGCCGACCGCAGCAAGTTGGTCAGCGCGGGAGACCCAGGCGTCGCGGAACTTGGCGGGCAGTGGATAGAACGGGACCGGACCGGTCGCGTCCTCGAAATCGTCGCAGCCCTGGTCGCGGACGGTAAACTGGATCCTCACGTCGAGGACATCAGACCGCTGGACGAGGCCGCGGACGCACTGGCGGCCGTCGAGGTCGGCCACGCGCGAGGCAAGGTCGTCATCGAAGTCAGTTGAGTGCAGAGTTGTTGCAGCCGAAGGGAATACCGTGACCGTCAACGTCGTCGACGCGGGACCGCGCCGGATCTGCCGGTCGGTCGAGGTGGCCGCGCCGGTCGAGGAGCTTTATGCGATGGCGGTCGATCCTCGTCGGCACCACGACCTGGACGGCTCGGGCACGGTCCGCGGCAACATCGAAGCGCCGCCGGAATTGGCTGTGGGGTCGAAGTTTTCGACGCGCATGAAAGTTCTGGGTGTCCCCTACCGCATCACCAGTACGGTGACCGCGGTCAAGCCCGACGAGTTGGTTGAATGGCGTCACCCGGTGGGCCACCTGTGGCGTTGGCAATTCGAAGCGCTGTCACCGACGACGGCCAGGGTCACGGAAACGTTCGACTACCACGACGCAGGCAAGATCAAGAATGCGATCGGTTACTACCACTTGATCGGTGCCACGAAGTTCAACGCGACCGGCATCGAGTCCACGCTGAACAAACTGCAAAGTCGGTACGCGAGCGATCGTGCTTAGTCTCCTGCCGAAGTCAATGCTTGATGTAGACCGCCTTGGTGTTGAAGTACTCTTCGATGCCCTTGCGGCCACGCTCGCCGCCCCAACCGGACTGCTTGTGTCCGCAGATCGGCATCGAGGGGTCCGTTGCGATTGCACAGTTGACCCAGATCTGGCCGGCACGAAGTTCGTTCGCCATGCGGTGGGCGCGGCCGAGGTTTTCGGTCCATAAGGCGGCGGCGAGCCCGTAGTCAGTGTCGTTGGCGGCGGCGAGCACCTCGTCCTCGTCGTCGAACGGGATCACGCTGCCGACCGGCCCGAAGATCTCCTCGCGGATGAGTCGCATATCGGGCGTGGTGTTGGTGAAGATCGTCGCCTGATAGAAGTAACCCTTGCGGTCCAGCGCGTCGCCACCGGTCATCACCTGCGCGCCGCCGGCGACGCCGTCTTTTACGATGCCATGCACGCGTTGGCGCTGCTTCTCACTGATCAGCGGCCCGATGATCGAATCGGGCTCTTCGCTGCCGCCCATCGGGATCATCTGGGCAAGGCCGACAAGGCCTTCCACCACCTGTTCGTAGATGGGGCGCTGGACATAAATGCGCGAGGTGCAGCAGCAGTTCTGCCCCGAGCCGGCCAGCAGGCCCATGCCGCCCAGCATGATCGCCTTCTCGAGATCGGCGTCGTCGAAGATGATCAGCGGTGACTTGCCGCCGAGTTCGAGGGTGAGCCGCTTGAGGTTGCCGGCGGCCGCCTGGACGATCAGTTTTCCGACCTCGGTGGAGCCGGTGAACGAGATCTTGTCGACGCCGGGATGCGCGGTCAGCGCCGCTCCGGTGGTGTGGCCGTAGCCGGTGACGACATTGAGGACGCCGTCGGGCAGACCCGCCTCGCGGAAGATCTCCTCGAGCTTGAGCGCGGTCAGCGGTGTTTCCTCGGCGGGTTTCAGCACGGCGCTGCAGCCGGCGGCGAGGGCAGGTGCGACTTTGAGCATCGCGACGAAGAACGGGCCGTTCCACGGGATGATCAGGCCGACGACGCCGATCGGCTCGAGCTGAGTGAAGTTGTGGTAATCGTCGTACCCGCCGAGCAGTCCGTCGGAGACGACACTGCTCGACTCGCCGTGGATCTTGCCGACCCAGCCGGCGTAGTAATGCAGGATGCCGTTGGCCACCGAAATGATGTGTTTGGCGGCCGTGGTGTTCATGCCGTTGTCGCGGGCTTCGAGCTCGGCGAGTTCCTCGGTGCGTTCCTTGATGATCTCGTGAGCGCGGAACAGCACGTTCGCGCGGTGCGCGGCCGGCGCCTTGCGCCATACGCCCGACTCGAAGGTCTCGCGGGCCCGGGCCACCGCCGCATCGACGACCGCCTGATCGGAATCAGGGACCTCCGCGATCTGCTCCTCGTTGGACGGGTTGAAGACCGCAATGGCGTTACTCAATGTCCTTCATCCTTTCACCGGGCCGTACAAACAAGAGAACCTACTCTATTAATTTAGAGTAGGTTCTCGCGGCTGGGTAAATGGCACCGCTGTCTCGTTTCTCCCCGAGAAACCCGCGCGAAACGCGAGGCCTATGCGGTTGACGTGCCGCTCCACGGCAGGCCTTGCAGTGCGGTGGACACGGTCGGGTATATCGCCAAGAGGTCGTCGATCCCCAAGAGCTGCATAGACTTAACGGTCACCGGCCCTTGCGCTACGACGCGAAAACAGATGGCTAGTTCCTCGCTCTTGCGGTAGGCCTCCATGAGAACGCTCATGCCGGCCGTCGCCAGGAAGGTGACTCCGCTGAGGTCGATGACCAGTGCTGCGGGTCGCTGGCGCAGGATCGCGCGGATCTGATCCGTCAGAGTCGGAGCGGCGGCCATGTCGACGATGCCCTCCGCGGAAAGCACGACCGCGTCGCCCTCGTGTCGCTCGGCCAACGTCAGCAGAGACGGCTTGTCATGCAACGCGTGCACTCCTCCCGCTTCGGTGCGACGGAGATTCAGGACGCGATCCAGCTTGCGGCATCTGCCGCTGATCAACCGGAGAGATTCCCGCTTGGGGCGCCGTTCAATCGCCCCTCGGTCGGCTTCGTCGGGCCAGAACCATTCGTTGACGCGAGCACGCCATCGTTCGCTTCGACTGTCGCATTCCGCCGGCGCCATGCCCAGTTGCCGACCGCGATCGCGGTGGCGATGCCGCCGATCGCGACAACAGGCCAGAAGATCGTTTGGAGCAACCAGATGCGGCGTTGGACTTTCGCGACCCGAATTGATGCCCGCCGCACTCGAGCCACGTTGTCCATAGCCACGTTGTCTATGCCCGCCTTCCGTGCCTGATCTTTGGGGGCGGCACGCGCACCGCCCGGTGTGAATGTACCCAGGCGCCCATCCCGGAAACCCCACGAACTAGCCCTGAGAAAGCTGTCGGGCGTGCCGGTCACATTGAGAAGCCGGGATGATGGTGCGGTGAGTCTGCATTTGGGTCTGGTGTTGCTGCTGGCTGCCGTCGCCGTGATCGTGGCGGTACATCGGATCGCTGAACGTACCGGGTTGCCCAGCGCGGCGTTGCTGGCCCTGGGCGGTGTTGCCTACGCGTTCCTGCCGGGACCCAATATCGCTCTTCTTCCTGAACCCGCGCTGTACTGCATCCTGCCCCCGCTGCTCTATTACGCGGCGTTGGAGTCGTCGCTTGTCGAAATTCGGCGCAACTTGCGAGCGGTGATCAGTTTGTCGGTGGTGCTCGTTCTGCTGACTGCGTGTTCGGTTGGCATTGCGTTCGCGGTGCTGGTCGGCGGTGCAACGTTTGCGGTCGGGACAGCGCTCGGTGCGGCGGTGGCGCCCCCTGATCCGGTGGCCGCCCTCGCCGTCGCACGCAAGGTCGGACTGCCGGCCAACATCATCACCTTGATCGAGGGCGAGGGCCTGCTCAACGACGCGACGGCGCTCACCACGCTGTCCGTGGCCGTCGCTGCCGCCAGCGGCGGTGGCTTCTCCGCGCCGTGGGCAGCCGGACAGTTCTTGCTGGCCGCCGCCGGCGGGTTTGCGGTCGGAGTGGTCATCGCCGTCTTCCGGCGTCTGGTCAGCCGCTGGGCATCCGACATTCTGACGGCCAATGCGGTGTCGCTCGCCACACCGTTTGTGGCCTACCTGGCGGCCGAAGAGGTCTCGGCCTCCGGTGTGCTGGCCGTGGTGGTCTGCGGCTTGATTGTCGGACACGATCTACCGCGTTCGGAATCGGGCGCGAGCCGGTTGCAGACGCGGGCCGTCTGGCGGCTGACCAATTTCCTGCTGGAGGGCTTCGTGTTCTTGCTCATCGGCCAGCAATTACCACGAATCCTCAAGGGCCTCGATGCTTTCCCGACACCGACCATCCTGATGGCAGTGGGTGTCACCCTCGCGGTTGTGCTGCTGATGCGCCCGCTGTGGTTACTGGTCACTCAGATGCTGCCCCGACCGCTGCACACCCGTCTGGGAGATATTTCGAACCCTGATCTCGACGACTCCTCGGCTTCCGTCCCGTCCCGGCCGTCGCGCGACCGGGATTCGCAGCGGCTCAACGGCCGTGAGGTGTTCGTGCTGAGCTGGGCCGGCACCCGCGGCGTTGTCAGCCTCGCCGCGATTTTCACGGTGCCACTGGTAACCGAAACCGGTGCGCCGTTCCCTTTCCGAGATCTGCTGCTGTTCTGCACGTTGGTCGTGGTACTCGTGACGCTGATCGGACAAGGGCTGACGTTCGCCCCCTTGGCACGGGCCCTGGGTATCCGCGCCAAGCCCGCCGACGAGTCACGGCTGCGCAAAATGGCCGGCATAGCCGCAATCCAGGCCGCGATCGACAGGATGGAAGCGCTGAAGCAGCAGAGCCACAACACTATTGAGCGGCAAGCGATCGACACCGTGCACGCGCAACTTTCGGCTCGGCTCAAGTCTCGACAACAACAACTCGACGTGCTTGAAGTGACGGACACCGACGACATCCCCGCCTTTCCCCAGGACGAGGCGCTCCTGGAGATGCGGCGAGCGGCCATCGATGCCCAGCGCGACGAACTCGTGCGCTGGCGCGACGCCGGCATGCTTCCTGATCAAGGTCTTCGTGCTCTCGGGCGGGCACTCGACCACGAAGAGGGCATGCTGACTTTCAGCAGACCGTGAGATCGGGCCGTCCTCATCATCGCGGCGATTAGTTAGCCGCACAGCGGGTACTTATTGACGGTTGAAACACACCACTCCAGCCCCGCGGGTGATCAGAGCCGAACTTCCAAAGTTGTTCCATTGCCCCGCACGCAACCTGCCTAATCTGCACCGTCAAAAGATCCGCGCTCTGGCGTGGCGACTGACGAATCGGACGGGGTCCGAGCTGCTACATACCGACTGAATCCGGAGACGAGCGGATGACTGACGCACGACCATTCACGCATTGTGAGAGCGGAACCGACGAGCCCACCTGGCTCCTCGACGCCAGATGGGACGGCGTTCCCCGGTTTGGGCTCGACTCTGTGCTCCAGCGGTATCCGCACGTCGTTCTGGTGGCACCGCATCCTGACGATGAAACGCTGGGACTGGGCGGCGCGTTGGCCGATTTGGCCGACAGCGCGGCGACGGTGACGGTCGTCATCGCGACCCACGGCGGCCACGGACCCGGTTCGACCGAGCGTCGCATTGAAGCAGAGCGCGCTATCTCGACGTTGGGTGCACACATCAAAACGGTCTGGTGGGACCTGCCCGATGGCAACCTGCACAACGCCGTCGGCGAGATGGGCGAACACCTTCTGGAGCTCGTTGACTCCCAGACCCTGTTGATCGCGCCCGTCGAATGTGACGGACATTCGGACCACGAGGCGGTAGCAGCGTCGGCCGAAGCGGTGGCGCGTGAACGTGACGCGGCACTGCTGCTTTACCCGGTCTGGCTGTGGCACTGGGCCACGCCCGACGACATCGACTGGACTCGGCTACGCGCGGTCGCTCCGTCGCTGCGGGCATTGGCCGCAAAGTCTGCCGCGATCAACTGCTACACAAGCCAACTCGCGTCTCCCGACGGCTACCCCATCGTCGGACCCTCAGTTGTCACCCGAGCCCGGCGAGTGATGGAAACTGTTCTTCTGCCATTGCCGCTCGACCTCGCTGCACGCGTCGCAGGCGACACCGCAACGCACCGTTCGCGAGCGCAGATAGCCGCCCCCTTCGACACAATGCTCGAGCATGGTGTGACAGATCCCTGGCGGCTTGACGAGTCAGAGTACGAAAAGCGGCGACTTGCGCTCACCCTCGCCTGCCTGGGTCGGCAGCACTATCCGAATGTCTTGGAGATCGGTTGCGCCACTGGACAACTCTCCGCGCAGTTGCGTGAGCGCGCCGACAACGTCATCGGCATGGACGCCAGCGAGATGGCGCTCGACGTAGCTCGCGCACGAACCGACGCTGTCGAATGGCTACTCGGGGCGGCCCCGAACGACATTCCCGACCTGCAGTTCGACCTTGTCGTGCTCTCCGAAGTCGCCTACTTTCTCGACGGCCCCGAACTTCTGGCCACCCTGCGGGCCGCCCGCCGTCAGTTGCGTCCGCACGGCGAGATCCTCATCGCGAACTGGTCCGCCCCGACCGACGACATCCCCCTGGATGGGCCCACGGCCCACGCCCAAGCGGCCGCCGTCTTCGACCTGCCGCTGCGAGCCCGCTACCACGACGCCGATCTCACAATCCAGGTGTGGGGTGAACCGCTGTCGGTCTATCGTGAATGCGCGGACACCGCGTGAAGCGCTTGCGCCACATGGCGGTTGTCGTGCCGGCCTGCAACGAGGAAGAGCGCATCGCGCTGTGCCTCCGCAGCATTCGTGCATCGACCCATCGGGTTCAGCGCGAATACCCCTATGTGTCATGCGATGTCGTCGTAGTCCTCGATCGCTGTGCGGATCAGACCGGCTCCCTCGTCGCCAGCTACGGTGACCGCACCATCACCAGCACAGCCGGACGGGTCGGCGGTGCCCGACACCTGGGCGCCATTGATGCAATCACACGCTCTCGCCACGCAGGCATTCCCGACCACCAGGTCTGGCTTGCCAACACCGACGCCGACAGCACGGTGCCCGACACCTGGCTCGCCACCCAATTCACCTTGGCGAATGCAGGTTTCGACGCGGTCATCGGAACCGTCACGCCCGCCGGACTCGACTCCCGATCGGAGCGAATCTGGCGACAACGGCACCAACTGGCCGAGGGTCACAGCCATGTGCACGGAGCCAACCTGGGACTTCGGGCGAGCACTTACGTGCAGGCGGGTGGTTTCGCGGAGGTGTCGCTGCACGAAGACCTTGACCTCGTCAACCGCATCAAAGCGGTCACCACATATTGGATAACCACGCATCGGACCAATGTGAGAACGTCGGCACGCACGCAATCACGAGTCGAAGGTGGGTTCGCCAGCTATCTAGCAGATCTCGGCTCCGGAGACCCTTCATGACAGCTCAGCTCGTGCAGGAGTGGCTCGGTTCCGGTCGGCTCGAATTGCCCTTACCCGGCTCGGGACACACCGCCGAACGCTGGCAGCGACTCGCCTCGCTCGCCGAAGAGGACGTGGTTTCGGCCCGGATCGCGGAGGCACATCTCGATGCTGTCGCTATCCTCGACGAGCTGGGCGCCAAGCCGCTCGCCGCCGCTCAGTTGTGGGGTGTGTGGGCGGCCGAGTCCCGCGACAGTTCCCTCGTTGCCACCCGAATCGACGACGCCTTCGTTCTCAACGGCGTCAAACAATGGTGCTCTGGTGCCGGTTTGTGCGGCCACGCGCTCGTCACCGCAGCACTGGACGATGCGGCCGAGACCCGTCGCGGTCTGTTCGCCGTCGCCGTCGATGGTTGCGCGGTCACGCCTCTGCCCAGCACATGGGCCAACATCGGGATGGCTGAAAGTGACACCCGCGCAGTGCGGTTCGACGATGCACCTGCGGTCGCCCTCGGCGATCCGGGCGACTACCTCGAGCGGCCCGGTTTCTGGCACGGCGCGATCGGGGTGGCCGCCTGCTGGCTCGGGGCCGCGCGACGGGTGGCCGAGCCCCTCTATCGTCGTGCCGCCGACGACGCGGCTGATCCGCACGCGCTGGCACACCTCGGCGCCGTAGACGCTGCGCTTGCAGCTGGGAGTTCGATGCTCGACGTGGCGGCGGCACATATCGACCGGGATCCGTTGGACCGCAATGGAACTGCTCAGCTGCTGGCTCGCCGAGTTCGGGCGGTGGTGGAACGAGCGGCCGACGAGGCCATCACGCGCACTGGTCGCGCCCTGGGACCCGGCCCACTCTGCCAGGACAGTGGCCACGCACAGCGGGTCGCGGACCTCACCGTTTACATTCGCCAAAGCCACGCCGAGCGAGATCTGGCCGAGTTAGGCCGGCTCGCATCAATTTCTCGGACTGGAGGTCGTAGCAATGACCGTAACTCGTGACATAGCGGCCACCCGTCAACGGGTCTGGGACGTGCTCGCCAACGGCTGGACGTATTCGGGTTGGGTAGTAGGCAACAGTCGGATCCGCGCAGTGGATTCGACTTGGCCAGCGCCCGGCACTCGCATTTTGCATTCCATCGGAACGTGGCCGGCGGTAATCGACGACGAAACCGTTGTGGAGAGCTGGGTACCAGGTGAAGAGCTTGTTCTGCTGGCGAAGGTGCGGCCGGCTGCGACGGCGCGAATTACGCTGCGGCTGAGTGATCTTCCGGGACCCGGGTGTCGCGTCGAGATGAGCGAGGTGGCTACCAGTATTCCGCTGCGGTGGGTGCCAGATGGTGTGCAATTACTAGGGGTAGCGCCGCGCAACCGAGAGTGCACTTGGCGGTTGGCGATGATTGCCGAGCAAAATGTGCCCGATGCTTCAGGTAGCTAAGCCGTATCCGGATAGCAGTACGGCCCGCCTCAGCATCGAGGCGGGCCGTACTGACATCATCAGCCGGCCATGAACTCCTGATAGGCGGATTCCAGATTCGACGGCAGCGCCTTCACATTGCATTGCCGTTCGGTGTCACCGATCGGAGCTAGAACGCCGCGCAAGTCGTAGTACTCGTTGGGGTGCGCGGTGAAATAGTCACGAAGGTCGGATGCCGCCTGCGGGCGGGGTTGGCCGTAGGCCGCCATGACGACCTGGTTGGCGTCCGGATGTGCGGCCAGATACTGCTGCGCCGCGCCGGTCGCCGACGAAACGGTGGTGTTAACTGCTGCGGAGCTGCAGTCGGGTGCTGCGAATGCCGATGGCGCTGCCGAGATTGCCATGGCAACGGTTCCAGCGATGAAGCCTGCGCTGATACCTGCGGTCTGCAGGCGCGCGACGGTACGACTGATTTTCATCATCAGTGTTGTCCTTCGAATTGATCTGAACTGATAGCGGGGAACACTGCTCGTCCCTGGGATCCAACGTACTCAGGCGAGCACGGCGAGAATCGTCGAGAAGCCAAGACCCTGAGGCTTAGGTGGGCGACCGCTGCCGGCCGCGGGCCTGTTTTGTGAAGTGCGCGACAGAAATTGTCGCTCGATTACGCCCTATTCTTATAAAAGCGCTGTGCCTCTTAAGAATCCGTGATGAAGATCGTGACGAATCCGTGACGTGCTTGGCGACGTGGAGTCGGCCGTAGCAGGTTCTAGGCAACTGCGCGCTTCACCGGCGCGGTTCTCATTGCAACAGTTCTCTGTCGTTGATCCCAGCGTGTAACGCATCAGGCACAATCGATTCACATGAACTCTTCGGACTCGAGCCTCAAACATGAGCTCGCGGCGCGCATGGCTGAGCTAGCACGAAGTAATGCAGCGCCGAGCACGCTGGCCCAGATTCTCGACGGTGTGACTGCCGCGGCGGTGGAGCTGATACCAGGAGCCGACCTTGCGGGAGTGCTACTGGTGAAGAAGGGCGGCGACTTCGAGTCCCTCGCCGACACCGACAGTGTGGCCGGAAAGCTCGATGAGCTGCAGCATGATTTCGGCGAAGGACCCTGTGCCGAGGCCGCTCTCCACCACACTATTGTCCGCAGCGATGATCTTCGGAGTGAGCCGCGCTGGCCGAAGTATGCGCCGGCCGCCGTCGCGCTCGGAGTGCTCAGCGGTCTGTCGTTCAAGCTGTATACGGCCGACCGCACCGCAGGCGCACTGAACCTGTTTGGTCACCAGGCCGGTGTCTGGGACACCGACGCCGAAACCACCGGCGCTATCCTCGCCGCGCATGCAGCCACCGCGATTTTGGCCCAACGCCAAGGCGAGCAGATGCAAGCCGCGCTCTTGACTAGAGACCGTATAGGTCAAGCCAAAGGCATCATCATGCAGTCCTACGGCGTCGACGATGTACGCGCATTCGAGATGTTGCGGCGTATTTCTCAGGAGACTCAGACCAAGCTCGCCGATGTTGCCCAGCGAGTCATCGATACTCGCGGTGAGGGTACATAGACACCTATTCAGGTCGGTTTGACCTAAACGCTCAGTGAAAAAGTTTCAGCGGTCTCGCATCGGTTATTGCAACTCCGCATGCTCGAAGCTGCCGGGGGCAACCGAGCAGCAGCTCAGCTGCGCGTCGAAATGGTCTGGGCGTCAACTTATTTGGGATATATGCAACCCGCTCCAGCTTGCTCTTTCTGGGCGGTGCGGAATTCGCAGTTCAGCACGAGGCGGTTAGATCGCCGGTCGCCGGTCCCTCGAGCAGCGTGCCATCCGGAGCGAAGCGCGATCCGTGCAACGGGCATTCCCAGGCGTTGTCGGCGTCGTTCCAGTTCACGATTCCGCCTAAGTGCGGGCATACCGGCGAGACGCGGTGCTCGACGCCCGCGACCCGGCATCTGGCTTCGAGATGCCAAGGGGGGCCGCTCACTACGCCGCCCTCGTCCTTGGTGGGGCTGCGACGGCCGGTGCGAACCGAGGGGGTGATCCAGCCCTTCGTCAAATTGAATCCGACCTCGAGATTCGATTTCATCGCTGTTCGCAGGCCGGAAAGTTCGTGTGTACTCCAGCTGGCGAACGCACTCGACCAGTCCATTCGCCCGCCCAGAACGCGACTCGACAGTGCCAGCGCTGCGGCGGGGCCGTTCGTCATCCCCCACTTGCTGAAACCTGTTGCAACCAGGATACTCTCGCTACCGGGCAAGATAGGCCCAACGTAGGGCAGGTCGTCGATCGGTGTGTAATCCTGCGCGGACCAGAAATGCGTCTGCTCCGCTCCGGGGTAGTGCTTGCGCGCCCAAGCGGACAGCTCCTCGAGCGCGCTCGACGGTTTCTTCTCCCGACCTACGGTGTGGCCCGCACCGCCCACGATCAGTCGCTCTCCGTCGGCAACGGGTGCGTAGCGCACTGAGCGCGTGGGCGAGTCGGTGGAAATCATCATTGGCCGAGTGATGTCGCCGGGGACTTTGAAGGCGAAGCAGTAGGACCGGCTTGGCTTGACCCGCGCGAAGTAACCACCGCGATCAAGAATCGGAATCCCCGTGGCCAGTATCAATTGTGCGGCGGTAAATTCTGTCTCTCGCTGTAGGGCGTCGTTGACGCGGACGCGCAATTCCTTTCCATGGCCGGACACCGAGCGCACGCGGGTGTGCTCGACCAATCGCCCGCCGTGGCGAAGTAGCTCGACGGCCAAAGCGTCCAAGACCGAAATCGGATCGAACTGCGCCTGCTCGGCTAGGCGCACGCCGCCATGATACGGAAACGGGACTTCGGCGTCCTCTTCCCACGTCGCGGGTAAACCCACCTCCCGGCATGCCTCGTACTCAGCGCGGGCGGCTGCTACGCCGTCACCGGACTGTGCATAGGTGTAGGCATCTTCGCGTTGCACTGCTACGTCCTGTGAAGCGCAGTAATTCAGTAACCAGCTTTGACCCTCGCGATTGCCGTCCAGGTATGCGCGAGAAACGCTGTCGCCGTGCTTAGACAGGATCTTCGAAAGGTGGCTGCCCTGAAGCAAACTGACCTTGGCGGTGGTATTCCCGGTGGCGCAGGCACCGACCGTGCGGGCTTCCAGCACCAACACGTCCTTGCCGGCGCGAGCCAGCAGAACCGCGGTCATCAACCCAGTGATCCCAGCACCCGCCACGATCACGTCGGCATGCCGGGCACCGTCGTCAATCTCATTTGCAGCCCACGGCTGTTTGATTCGGTCAGTTAGCCATAGGGATGTCACTTGGCAAGTGATACCCCGGCAGTCCCGCGGGGAAACCGTTTGGCCGCAGGCCACATATCTAATCGGGGCAACTGATGAGCTCGCAGGACGTGTACTCGCGTAGCCTTGGAGCGCGGCAGACAAAGCGGAGCCCGGGGCCGATTGCAAGTCGCAGCCTGCTATACGTGACTGGCCATCGGCTACATGGTCATCCCGGGTTGGCCGAGTCCGGGAGTCGACGTCTGTAGCGCCAAACTAGTTGCGTGACTGGTGAATAAGATCACTCGCGGCCGTCAGACCGACGTCGCCCATCACGGTTGAGGCTCTACCGGTATAGCGATTTCGTTGCGCCGCAACATCGGAAGAGTCCACGGCGGATCGTAAAACCACGCGACCGGCACGCCGATGGGTTCGAAACCCGCTTCACTCAAGGTCCGCCTCAACTGCGCGGTCTCGCGCGCAACCGCTTGGGAGCTCGTGCTGCCGGAGAAGCGGCGCACTGCGACCGTCTCTGCCGGGACAGCGACGAGCTGCACCGCCTGATCATTGGGTCGCGGCAGGGAATCCAATGACTTCCCGGCCGGCATGAAGAACCGGATCAGCCATTCGCCGTTACCGGTAGCGCTCTCCGAGACTGGCGCGGTCATGGGGAGTTTCTCACCGCGAGCAGCGCGGTCCTGCTGCGCGACCGGTGCCGTCATGGCGATTTTCTGCCGGGCTTGATTGCCCCCGAAGATGTAGCCCGCCAGCCGACGGAATCCGTCACTGCGCGCGGTGACTTCGTCGGCAGTCACTGTTGTCTGCGCGGCGATCCGCGGTCCGTAGTGGCGGATCTCCACCCGCGAGGTCACCGGCTCGGCGGTGTACGTCGGTTCCTCAGTGCCATGACGCACACCTACGACCGCACCCGCCGCCCCGACCGCACCGCGGGCCAAGCCCACAAGCCCATCCAACATGTTCGGCTCCCCTCGTCGTCTCCTGGGTCGCGCCGGCGACGTCCCCCGTCTACCACTGTGCACCCGTTTGGGCTCGGCGCGGCGGGGTAGTCATGCCTTCGCGTCGACGTGGCCGCTGGCCAATGTCGCGAAGCCAACGGAAGCGATATGACAGAACCCGAAAAAGAAGACCCGCTGAGTCGGTCGAATGAACTAGCGGACATCGTCGACGAGCTTGATGAGAAGGTTGCCGACGAACGCGAAGCGGAAGGTGTTCCCGGCAAACCCAGCGATCGCGAAGACGTGACTGTCCGCGTCTCGGAAGACGAGCCGCCCGACTAGACCTAGGTCGCCAGGGCTGATCCGACTGATGGGCCTGCTTAACCATTGCATAATCTATCGACGTGGATATCAATGGAGCTAGCGCAGTCGTCACCGGCGGCGCGTCAGGGATCGGCGCCGCGACTGCCCGTCAGTTGGCCGCCAAGGGTGCCCGGGTCGTCGTAGCCGACCTTCAGGCCGACAAGGGAGAAGCCCTCGCCGACGAAATCGGCGGCGTCTTCGTCACCGTCGACGTCACCAAAACCGACCAGATCATCGACGCGGTCAAGACTGCCGCGGACCTCGGGCCGCTGCGCGCACTGGTCAACTCCGCCGGTATCGGCTGGGCCCAGCGCACCATCGGCAAAGACGGCGAGTTCTCGTCCGCGCACGACCTCGGCGCCTACAAGAAGGTTCTCGAGATCAACCTCGTCGGCACCTTCGACTGCATCCGCATCGCGGCCACCCAGATGAGCAAGAACGAGTTGACCGAATCCGGTGAGCGCGGCGCGATCGTCAACATGACCAGCGTCGCGGCCTTCGATGGTCAGATCGGCCAGGCGGCCTACTCGTCGTCGAAGGGTGGCGTCGTGGGTCTGACCCTGCCGGTTGCTCGCGACCTGTCAGCTGTCGGTATCCGCGTCAACACCGTTGCCCCCGGCCTGATCGACACCCCGATCTACGGCGAGGGCGAGGCCTCGGAGGCCTTCAAGGCCAAGCTCGGCGAGTCGGTGCTGTATCCGCACCGCCTGGGCAAACCCGACGAGTTGGCGTCCATGGTCGTCGAGTTGCTCACCAACTCGTACATGAACGCCGAGGTGGTCCGGGTGGACGGCGGTATCCGGATGCCACCGAAGTAGGCCCGAGCAGGCGCTCTGCCCGGCTTCCCGGCGAAATCGGAACTCGATTCGTCCCGCGAGGCTACACCGGTAACAGCAGTCACATTGTTAACATCGCGCGATGGAGAACTCGCGCCCGGTTTCTCGGCGCGACGCTCTGCGGTACGCCGCCGCTGCGTCGGCGCTGGCCGGGCTGGGCGCGGCATCGATTAGTGCCGCTACCCCCGCGGTCGCAGCCGCCCCCACGCTGATCGACTTCGCCATGCGCCAGATTCCGGCGCAGGACATCAAAGCCGCGGGCCACGCCGGGGTGGTCAACTACGTCTCGCTGTCGCGTCCTGGCTCGTCCTTTGGCGCCAAACCGATCACCCGGCCCTACGCCGAGTCGCTGGCCGCTGCCGGGCTGGCCATCGTCAGCAACTACCAATACGGCAAGCCCGGCGGGTCGGTTCCATCGGATTTCACCCGTGGGTTCGCCGGTGGCGTCTCTGACGCTCACACCGCCTGGCAGCTACATACCGCCGCGGGTGGCGGCCAGAGTGCACCGGTCTTCTTCACCGTCGACGACGACATCAACCGCGACACCTGGAACAACGTTGCGCTGCAGTGGTTTCGCGGAATCAACTCGGTGCTTGGCGTGCAGCGCACCGGCATCTACGGCGGCATTAATGCGTGCCAGTGGGCCGCCGGCGACGGCGTGATCGGGAATTCGCGCACGCCCGGCAAGCGGTGGGCGTGGCAGACCCGGTCCTGGTCGCACGGTCAGGTCGACCCCGCCGCAGTTCTCTACCAGCGCATCGTGAGCACCGCGTCGACTCCAGGTCCGGTGGTCGGCGGGCTCGAAGTCGACGTCAGCGACGCCCTGGCCCAGGACTGCGGCCAGTGGCAGCTACATCCGTGAGGACATGTCTGCGGCGTCAAACACGCTCTCCCGCAACTTGAATCGCACGATAGATTCGCTGCTCGCTGACCGGACGTGGTGTGCCGAGTTGCTGCGCCCACAGGCTGACCCGCAACTCCTCGATTTGCCGTGCGATATCGCCGACGTCATCCGCCGCCCTGCGCGCGGAAGGTAGCGCCCCCACTAAGTTCTGGTAGGCGTTCTGGACCGCATGCACCCGTGCCATTCGCTCGCGATCGACGTTGATTGCCTGTGGCAACTGGTCCAGGCGCCGCTGGATCGCGGTCAGATAGCGGGCGAGGTCGGATAGCTGCGCAGCACCGGTGCGGGTGACAAACCGGGACGGCAGTAGGCGATCCAGCTGCGCGCGGACATCGGCGATCGCCTCGGCTTGTGCACGGTTCGGTTGAGCGGGCAACAGCAAGTGCACCTCCTGCGCCACAGCCAGCACCTTCTCCACGCGATTGACCACGTCGAGGGTTGTCGGCACCAGAGACTTCGCGACCCTGTCGCGCAGCGCGATGAAATCGTCGCGCGCCCACACCGGTGCGGTGACCGCGGCGGCGACCGCGGCGTCCGCGCAGTCATCGAGCAGCGCGGCGAGCGAGCCGTCGGGGTTGATACCCAGGACGAGACGCGTTCGTGGATCAAGTTGTCGCTCAATCGCTTTCACTGGCGACGAGATGCTCAGCCGCAACAGTCGACCAATGCCGGGGCCCAACTCTTGCCGCTGTTGATCCGACGTCGCAAACACCCGCAGTTCGACGGTCTTGCCCGTATCAACGAAGGCCGGATATCCGCGCACCACGCGTCCGTCGACAGTGCGTTCAATGCTCGCCGGTAACTGCTCCAGGTCTTCCGGCCAACTTCGCAAGCCGGTGCGTTCCAACTCAGTGGCAACGGCATCGGCTACCGCGCGACGGGCCGGCGCTGCCAGTCTCTGTTGAAGCGCCGGCAAATCCTTGCCCCGCGCGATTTCGGCGCCTGCGGACGACTCCACGGCGAAGGTAACCCGCAGATGAGGCGGCAACTTGGCCAGGTCAAAAGCCTCAATGGGCACCAAAATTCCTGTGCGGCGCCGTAATTGACGCTGCAGTGCTGCGAGCAGCGGCTCGTCTTCTGTTTCGATCCCCGCGAGTACCGCACGTGCGGTGTCCGGTGCCGGCACGAAATTACGGCGCAAATCTTTGGGCAGTGAGCGGATGAGCGCGGTCACCAGTTCCTCGCGCAGCGCGGGCACCTGCCAGGCGAACTCGTCGCCGCCCAGCCGCGCGAGCACATCGATCGGTATGTGGACCGTGACGCCATCGTCTGTGGCGCCGGGCTCGAAGCGGTAGGTCAGTGGCAAGGCAACGTCACCTGCTTGCCAGGCGTCCGGCCGGTCGGCGTCGGCGGTGTCCGGGGTGCGCAGCAGATCCTCGCGGGTAAGCGTCAGCAAATCCGGTGTCACGCGCCGCTGCTTACGCCACCACGCGTTGAAGTGTTGAGCTGAAACAACATCGGCGGGCACCCGCGCGTCATAGAACTCGTACACCTCGTCGTCGCCGACGAGCAGATCCCTGCGGCGGGCCCGCTCCTCCAATTCCTCGAGTTCGGCCCGCAGCCGGGCATTGTCGTCGAGGAAGTGATGCCGTGTCTGCCAGTCGCCCTCGACCAGCGCATGCCTGAGGAACAGTTCTCGCGCGACCGTCGGCTCGACGCGGGCGTAGCCGACACGGCGGCGCGCCGCGAGCGGTAGCCCGTACAGCGTCACCCTTTCGAAGGCCATCACTTCGCCGCGTTTGCTATCCCAATGCGGTTCGCTATAGGCGCGTTGAACGCGGTCACCCGCCACCCGCTCGACAACCTCCGGCTGGATCCGAGCTGCCGTGCGGCCGTACAGGCGGCTGGTCTCGACCAGCTCCGCCACCATCACCCAACGCGGTGGCCGTTTGGACAGAGCCGAGCCGGGCGCGATCAGGAACTGTGAATTACGGGAACCCAAATACTCATTCGCGCCTTCACGACGCATACCGACGTGTGACAGCAGCCCGGCCAAGAGCGCCGAATGCACGCTAGCCCCGGTGGCCGGCTCGTCGGATTCGGTGATGCCGAGCTCACGAGCGATGCCGCGCAGCTGTCCGACCAGGTCCTGCCACTCACGGATGCGCAGATAGTGCAAGAATTCGTTCCGGCACATGCGGCGGAACGCATTGCCCGACAATGTATTCCGCTGCTCGCGCAGATAGTGCCAAAGGTTCAGGTAGGACATGAAGTCTGAGTGATCGTCGGTGAATCGTGCGTGGCTCTGGCGTGCGGCCTCCTCGCGCTCGGCGGGCCGCTCGCGGGGATCGGGAATGCTCAGCGCCGCGGCCACCACCAGGACCTCTCGCACGCACGCCTCGTCGTCGGCGGCCAGGATCATCCGTCCCAACCTTGGGTCGACGGGCAGACGCGCCAGGCGCCGACCGAGGTCGGTGATCTCGCCGTGCTGGTCGAACGCACCAAGTTCCTGCAGCAGCTGCACGCCATCGCGGACGGTGCGCCGGTCCGGAGAGTCAAGGAACGGAAACCTCTCCACGTCGCCCAGTTCCAACGCTGCCATCTGCAACAGCACCGACGCCAGATTCGTCCGCAGAATCTCGGGTTCGGTGAACCGCGGACGAACCGCATAGTCCCCTTCGGCGTAGAGGCGAATGCACACACCAGGTGCGACGCGACCGCACCTGCCGGCCCGCTGCGCGGCCGAGGCCTGAGAGATCGGCTCGATCGGCAGCCGTTGAACTTTCAAGCGACGGCTGTAGCGCGAGATGCGGGCATTCCCGGGGTCGACGACGTAACGGATGCCGGGGACGGTCAGCGATGTCTCGGCGACGTTGGTCGCCAGCACGACACGGCGCCCGCTGTGAGGCGCGAAAACCTTGTACTGTTCCGCCGTCGGCAGCCGGGCGTACAGCGGCAGCACCTCGGTATTCTTCAGGTCGCTCAAAGCATCTGCAGTGTCTCGGATTTCGCGTTCACCGGACAGAAATACCAAAACGTCACCCGGCGGCTCGGCCTCCAATTCATGGACGGCGTCGACGATCGCCTCGACCTCGTCGCGGATCTCGGTGCGCACTACCTCGTCGTCCGGGTCGTCTGGATCATCGCGAGCAGCTGCGGACACCACTACTTCGAGCGGTCGATACCTGATCTCGACTGGAAAGGCCCTACCGGACACCTCGATGATCGGCGCGCCACCGAAGTGCGCGGCGAAGCGTTGCGGCTCAATGGTCGCCGACGTGATGATCACCTTCAGCTCGGGGCGGCGGGGCAGCAACTCGTGGAGGTATCCGAGCAGGAAGTCGACGTTCAGGCTGCGCTCATGGGCTTCATCGATGATGAGGGTGTCGTAGCGCATCAGCCGGCGATCGCGCTGAATCTCGGCCAGCAGAATGCCATCGGTCATCAATTTGACCAATGTGCGCTCGCTGACCTGATCGTTGAATCGCACCGAGTAGCCGACGGCATCGCCGAGCGGGCTGCCCAATTCGTCGGCGATCCGTTGGGCAATCGTGCGGGCGGCAAGCCGCCGGGGCTGCGTGTGACCGATCATGGCGCGGACACCGCGGCCCATTTCGAGGCAGATTTTCGGTATCTGGGTCGTCTTGCCCGACCCTGTCTCGCCGGCCACCACGACGACCTGATGCGACCGGATGGCCTCGGCGATCTCGTGACGCCGGCCGCTGATCGGCAGGTCTGGATACGTCACCGTCGGGACGGCGGCTTGCCTCGCCGCGAAAAGGACTTCGGCTGCGGCGATCTGGTCCGCTAGTTGCCGGAGCTTTTCCGGCTTCGCGCCGCGGAGATTCTTCAGCCGTCGGCCAAAGCGTGCGGCGTCCCGAAGGGTCAGGCCGTCAAGCCGGTTACGCAAATCTGCGACAGACGTTTCAGCCACCCCGGCCACAATAGGCGCGGGCGTAGCGGCGGGGTCACCCTATTGTTGTCAGCAGGCGTTATATCGCGAGATGGTGAGCAACCTTCGCCGCAGGTTTGACGCGGCCGGCGTACCTGGCCCGCTGCACACCGTAGCGGGAGCGGGACTTGTATTGGGGGTTGAGAGATGACTCAGGCCAGACGCCGCTACGGACTGCTGCGGCTGTCCACCCCGGTCGCTTCACTACGCACCATCGTCGTCGTTGCGGCGCTGTCGGTGGTGGGCGCGGTGATGTTTCTCGGGACCTGGGTGTGGGTCGGGATCACCAACAACCAATACAGCCAGCTGGATCGGCAGCTGGATTCAGTCAGCACACTGGGCGATGTTGGCACACTCCTGCGCAACGCGAGGAGTGGTGAAGCCAATCCCCCTCTGCCCGAGGGGATCGTACGAACCGCACGAATGGGCGACGTGACCTCGGCGGAGCCCAAGACCATCGTCTTGCCGAAATTCGACGACGGTTACACCACCGCCACTCTCAACGGTGTTGAATACCGAGTTCACACTTTCGCCGCCGGCCGGGCGTCCATCGCAGTCGGTGCTCCCGTCGCAGAAGCACGCCGCGCGATCAATCAACTGCATCTGCGGGTATTGCTGATCTGCGGTGGCTTCATTGTCGGCACCTTCGTCGTCGGCTGGATGATGTGGTCGATCATGATCAGCCCATTTCGACTATTGGCCCAACACGCCCGCGCCATCAACGCCCAATCCAACCCCAAAGAGGTTCAAGTGCATGGGGTTTGGGAGGCTGTCGAGATCGCCGAAGCGGTCGAGGGGATGCTCGCCCGCATCGGCACCGAGCAACAGCGCACCAAAGCCGCACTCGAGTCCGCTCGCGACTTTGCTGCGGTTGCCTCCCACGAGCTGCGCACCCCGCTGACGGCCATGCGCACAAATCTCGAAGTGCTGCATACCCTGGAACTACCCGACGAACAGCGCAAGGAAGTCACCGATGACACCATGCGCACCCAGACCCGCATTGAAGCCACCCTGACGGCGCTCGAGCGGCTCGCGCAAGGCGAACTGAGCACGACGGATGATCACGTACCCCTCGACATCACCGAGCTTCTCGACCGCTGCGCTCACGACGCCATGCGGATCTATCCCGATCTCGAGGTCACCCTGCTCCCCTCACCGGCAATATTGATGCTGGGCCTTCCCACTGGTCTACGTCTGGTGATCGACAACGGCATCGCCAACGCGTTCAAGCACGGCCGCGCCAGTCAAGTCCAACTGTCGGCGAACAGTTCCCGGGCCGGCGTCGACATCATCATCGACGACAACGGCACCGGAATACCGGCAGACGAACGCACCGCTATGTTCGAACGCTTCACCCGGGGATCGAAGGCATCACGTTCAGGCTCAGGCCTCGGGCTTGCGCTCGTAGCCCAACAAGCAGAGCTACACGGAGGAACAGCGTCTTTGGAAGACAGCCCGTTAGGCGGAACGCGATTGTTACTTCGCCTGCCTGCTCCCACGCTCAATCAGCTCGAAACTCACTGACTGCGTCGACGTTATGTATTGAACAGCCCGAGCTCGAGAGTGTGCGCGATCTGGGTGATCGCGGCCTGAGCGCGCACGCTGTTGCCGGCCTGGTCCAGCGGCGGTGAATAGGCGGCGATCGCCAGTTTGCCTGGCGAGACCGCCACCAGGCCGCCTCCGACGCCGCTCTTGGCAGGCAGTCCCACGGTGTAGGCCCAGTCGCCGGAGGCGGTGTACAGACCTTCCATCGCCATCAAGGCCAACACGGGAGCCACGTTGGCTTTCGCGATGACGCGTTTGGCGGTGATGGGGTTGACGCCCCCGTTGGCCAGCGTCGCGCCCATGACGGCGAGATCGACGGTGGTGACCAGCGTCGAGCACTGCAGGGTGTAGATATCAACGGCCTCCATCGGGTCGGAGTACATGTATCCGCCGCAGCGCAGCAGCCAGGCGATCGCGCGGTTTTGAAAGTTGGTGGCGCGCTCGGAGGCGGCGATCTGTTCGCTCACCTCGATCGGACGACCCGCGAAATTGCTTTGGATCTCCAGGATCTGACGCCAGCGGTCGTCGGCGTCGGTGGCCGACACCAGGCTGGTTGCTGTCATCGCGCCTGCATTGACCATCGGCGACATCGGCCTGTTGTTGTGGAGTTCCAGTGCCATAACCGAATTGAACGCCTCACCAGTCGGGTCAGCGCCTACCTTGCGGTGGAACTCCCGCGGACCTACCTGCTCCATCGCGAGCGCGGCGGTGAAGACCTTCGAGATCGACTCCAGCGCGAATTCAGATTCGGCAGCGCCGGCCGAAAACGTCTGACCGTCAACGGTTGCCACGCAGATCCCGAACAGGTGTGGATCGACCTCCGCCAAGGCTGGAATGTAGCCGGCGTTCTTGCCGCCACGCTTGTTCTTGAACTTGATGTGTGCAGCGTTGACAGCTCGCGCGATCCGGTCGGGGTCGTTCGTCACCCTGCCCACACATCCTCAACGTAGTGGTCGGACTCCACCAGCCCGATGAGCCAATCGCGAGCTTGGCTTTCGTCGTTTCCGGTGTGCGCGCGGTAGATGCCAATGAAGGCCTGCCGCACGGCCGGTGCCATCTTGGCGCCGTCCCCACACACGTAGACGTGGGTGTCCTTCGCGGCGTCACCGAGCAACTCCCAGACTTCGTCGGCCTCGGCGGCTATCCGGTCTTGGACATACCGCACCCCGCCTTGCGCCGCACGGGAGAAGGCGGGGCGCATCCGGACGATCCCCTCACCCTCGGCAGTTTCGAACTGCTCGCGGAAGATGTAGTCCACGTTGGGATCTCGAACCCCGAAGAAACACAATGCAGGCGAGTACGGTGCCCCGTCCTGTTTGGCCGCCAGGCGGTCACCGAGGAATCCGCGGAACGGGGCGACACCCGTGCCCGCGCTGACCAGGATGACGTTCTTTGCCGGGTCGGCGCCCGCCCGGAAGGCCTGACGGGCCGGATCGACCCGCGCCCGGATTTGGGTGCCGGGCGCGATGGACGCCAGATGGTTGGACGCCACGCCCTGGAAGATGCCTCCGGATAGCGCTGAGCCGGACCGGGCGGGCGCATCGAGCACGCTGACCACCAGCGCGACCAGCCCCGGTGTCAGCCGGGAGGACGACGCGATCGAGTAGTGACGCGGTGTCATGGGCTCCAGCAGCTCGAGCAGCTCCGCCCCTGTCAGCGCGCATGCCCGAAACTCCTGCAAGCATTCGAGTGGACTGAGCGCGCACGGATCCGAGGATGCCGCGAGTTCCTCGAGGCGTTCGCGTTCCGGCTGGCACGGATTTGATCCTGCGAGACAGCGTAATTGGCTGCGGGTAATCGGCTTTCGTAATTCCACGAAATGAGTGAGCAATTCCCGCACGCTCACCTCGCGGTCGAGCGCGATCAGCCGCCGCGAGGTGCGCCGCGGATTGATGGACAATCGCAGGTCACCGTCGATGGCGAGAAATTCGAGCACGGTCGCGACGAGATCTGGCGGGTTGTCCGCGAGCACGGTCAGGTGATCACCCGTCTGGTACTCGACTCCCTCGGGAAGGGTAACGCGGACAAAACGTTTGGCTTGCCCTGGGGCGGCATCGTCACCCACGAGCGCGGTGTTGTCCAGCACCGTCATCGGCACTACCGCGAACCGCGCGTCGATCGCCGCTGTCACCGGGCCAACGATGCGCTGCAGATCATAGAGTGGTTCGTCGGTGTCGGTGAGCGGCGTCGCATCCGGGTCACCGAAGTGTTCCGACAGCGCCGCCCACAAGGCGGTGGAGAACTCCTCGACCGCCCCGTTGAGATCCCCGGAGGTGTCGCCCGAAGCCCGAGGAACCAGCGGACGCGCGCCGAGTTCGGTCAATCGTTCGTCGATCTGTTTGGGCACCGCTTGGTAGGTGTCGGCCCAGTTGCGGTCTCCGACGCCAAGTACCGCGAAGTACGGGTCGCCGGCGCGAGCAGCATCCCCGCCGAGTAGCCAGGCGAGGAACTCCCGCGCGTCATCGGTTGGCTGCCCGTTGTACGACGACGCGACGATGACAATCGCGTCGGCCTGCGGGAGGGCACCGGCGAAGTCGTCCAGTGGCCCCACCGTGGTGGTGCACCCGAGATCGGTGGCCTCCTCGGCGAGCTGCTTGGCCAACGCGCGGCAGGTTCCGAGATTGGAACCGTGCAGCACGGTCAGCGTGGTGCCGGCTTTGACGGGAGTGGTGGCGTGCGACGGGGTCTGAAGTGCCGTCACAGGGTCCTGCGGTGCGGCGCTGCGACGGTCCCCGTCAGTGCGCCGGATCAGGTCGAGCCGCAAGCCCATCGGCCGGCGGCTCCGCTCGCTATCAAATTGCAGGACATAGTGTTGCGAGTCGATCAGGCGATACCGGTGGACTAACCGGGCGATCGCCATGGTCGCCTCGTGCAGGGCGAACTGACGGCCTATGCAAGATCGCGCCCCGGTACCGAAAGGTTTGAACAACCCGCCGGGCCTGGCCGCGACGCTGGCGGTGTCGAATCGGTCCGGATCGAAGAACTCGACGTTGTCCCCCCACTCGGGCTGACGATGAAGCGCGCCGGTGAGCACGGCGACGGCCTCACCCTGTTTGATCGGATATCTTCCGCCGATCGTGGTGTCGGACAATGCCATTCGGTCGAAGCTGAGCACCGGCGGAGTGAGTCGCAGCGTTTCGTCGATCACCTGCCGCAGATACGCGAGCTTGCCGATGTCGTCGTAGGTCGGCAGGTAGTCGTCGTTCACGCCGAACACGGCGTCGACTTCGGTCTGGACGCGCGACAGTACTGCCGGGTGATGCATCAGGTTGTAGAGCGCATTAGGCATGAGTTCCGACGTGGTCAACTGGCCGGCGATGAGGAACGTCATGATCTGGTTGCGGATGTTGTCGTAGCTCAGTACCGGTTCGCCGCCGGAATCGCGCCCCAGCATGACGTAGAGCAGGTCGTCATGCTCGTGGGCCGCACCAGCGCGGTGCTCCTCGATCAGCTCGTCGAAGGCGTGGTGTAGGTACGCCAGCTGATTGTCGAATTCGGTTGTCGTCGGCTCCTTTCCGAGTTCATCGGCAGCCGCGGTGAAGCTGTGCGGGATCGGTGCGAGACCGTCGTAGCTGAAGGAGTCGAATCGCGCCCCGAAACCGGCCAGGGCGACGGTGTCCATCGCGAGTTTTTGCAGATCAGTGGACGCGTCCACCGGCCGCTGTCCGACGCACGCATCCCAGCGGTCGACCAGCTGGCCGCCGATGTCGAGCATCGCGCCGTGGTAGTCGCGCAGTCCGGCGTAGCTGAAGCCCGGCATCAGGACGTCGTGGGCCTTCTGCCAATTCGGCTCACCGTGATAGGCCGTGAACAGCCCGTCACCGGCCAGCGGGCGGACCTGGGCCAGCGACTGGGTCAGGTTCTTGGCGAAGCGGCTTTCATCGCATAACTCCTCGACCAATTCCAGGGAGCAGGCGTACAGCTTTCGGAAACCGCTGTAGTCGGCGTAGAACAACGGTCCGTGCCGCTCGCCGAGGATGTCCACCGGAAGCGCATAGGGACGGCCGGCGAGATCCGACGGTGGGGGCAGCGGCCCCTCGGCGGACGGGACGTTGTCCAAGTCCGGGGTTGGCGACGGTGTGAAATCGGCCATAGCTACCCTGTCTCCAGGACGTCGACGTTCCACGTCGAGCGCCATCTCGTCAGAAGCCTAATCCCGCACGCAATCTCAAC
Source organism: uncultured Actinomycetota bacterium (assembly GCA_963737375.1). Classification (GTDB taxonomy): domain Bacteria; phylum Actinomycetota; class Actinomycetes; order Mycobacteriales; family Mycobacteriaceae; genus Mycobacterium. Next base: position 3,871 of record CAVTSP010000031.1, on the reverse strand, counting down.
GGTCATCTCATCCGTCACTACCGCGGGCTCCCGCCCTCGCGGCGTCGCACGCCGGCCAGTACATCGGCTTCGGCGCGGAACTGCAGACGGCGTACCTGCCCAGCCTCGACGGCGAAATCGAAGGCGACCTTGACCTCGCCTCGGTGCATCCAGGCGGCGCCCGGACGATCCTCGACGAAGACCGCGAAGGCAGCCGCAGCCGCGCCATTGAAGAAGTTGGCCACCTCATCGGGGCCCTCCAGGCGTGTCGGCGTGCCCAGCGCGCTCGCGGCCGCGTCCGCGGAAACCACCACGTCGGGAGCGAGTAGTTCCAGCAGCCGAGTGAAGTCGCCCTCGCGCGCTGCAGCCATGAAGGCGTCTACGACCTCCCAATCGGCGAGGGCATCCTCCGGCGCGGCTAGGCGTACTTTGGCGCGGGCCCGCGAGGCCAATTTGCGCGTCGCGACCGGGGTCGAGTCGAGCATCGAGGCGATCGACTCGAAGTCGACGCCGAAGCTGTCGTGCAACACAAAGGCCACCCGCTCGGCGGGCGTCAGGCGGTCAAGCACGACCTGCAGCGCGATGCCCACGGCGTCGGCCAGCACCACGTCATCGGCCGGGTCGGGTGCGGTCGCCTCGACCTCTATCGACTCCGTCGGCTCTGGCGTGCGCGCCCGCAGCCGGTCGAGGCACAGCCGCGAAGTCACCGTGGTGAGCCAGCCGGGCAAGTTGGCGATCAGCTCGTCGGTGGCGTGCAGCCTCAGCCACGCCTGCTGCACGACGTCCTGTGCCGCGTCGGCGTCGCCCAGGATCCGCGCGGCGATGCGCTGCAGGCGAGGACGCTCGGCCTCAAAGCCGTCGCGTAGTTGGTCGTCGCTCACCATGGCGGTCACACTTTCGTCGTCGGCTGCGTCACCATCCTGACGCACCCGGATCGCCCGGTGTGACCAGAGAATGGAGTACCGCTGTGAAGACCATGACCTGCCAGGACCTCGGTGGCCCCTGCGACCTCGCGCACCGCGGCGAGAGCGCCGACGAGATCATCAAAGCGCAGGATCAACACCTCAAGGAACTCGTCAAGGCCGGCGATGACGCCCACCTGCCCGCCCGCGAAGACATGAAGGGCCGTTGGCGCCGCCCGCTCAAGTCGATCAGCTGGTACACAGACGTGAAGAAGCGGTTCGCCGAGCTGCCGGAGAGGTGACCCTCAGCTACTGGTGAGAGTGTTATGGCACAAGGCATTTGGGTGGCTGCCGGCTGACGTCAGTTCGACCAGGGGTACGCAAACAAGGGCCCGGTGACTGCGGACGCGAGGAACCACACCAGTGCGCACAAGATCAGAAGCCAGATCGCCTGGGCGAGCAATCGAAAATGATTCGCCGAGCCCAGCTCGAGCCGGATGGCGGTGCCCAGCCCTTCCAAATCGCCGGCAGTCAGGAACACGCTCCCCGTTCCGACCCTCAGCAGGTAGCCGCGCGTCCCGTCAGCCCGGTCCAAGCGTAGGAGGAGGAGCCGATCGCCCACACGGTCTCGCAGGCCGATGAGGCTGGTTAGCTCAGGTTGTCGCACGGCGTACCCCTAGGTCGGGTTGGGACTTCCTGCGCTCGGGGCGCTTACGTTACTCGCCGCGACTTTGTCTCACAAGCGATTTCGTATGCCCCTACGCACCGCTCTCAACCGCCTACGCCGCCCAGGTTTGAGAGTGATTCTCCGATAGCGGCGCGGCCACTCCTGGCGGCTTCCGGTAATACGACGCCGCCGTCAAGCCGCTGCGAATCAGCGTGCAAAACATCCACCCAGGGGCGAGTGTCTGGCCGCTCTTGGTCTTCTGTCATCGTGCAATTTCTGCGTGATCGTCGAGAGACATTGCGCGATGGATTCTCCAACCAAATCACCCGCCGGGCGATACCGCTGCCGTGGGTATGGCGTTATCGATGAGGATGGCGGCGATGGCGGCGGCGGTGGCGAAGGTTTCGGTGTTGAGGACCCGGTTGCGGGCCGAGGCGCCATCCAAGAGCAGCGCCAGTTGTTCGCCGAGCTGCTCGGGGTTGGCGGCGCCGGCCTGGCGAGCGGTTTCGGTCAGCCGCGCGGCAAACGCTTTCTTGTAGTCGCGGGCGTGTACGCGTGCCGGGTGGGCCGGATCGTGGATTTCGACGGCCGCCGCGATGAACGGGCACAGCGGCGAGTGAATGTCGAACGCAGCGAGGAGCCGTTCGCGGGGTGTGAGGTCGGTGCGGTCGAACACCTCGGGCAGGACGTCGGGGTCAAACCGGCGTAGGTGTTCGGCGATCAGCTCGTCCTTGCCGGTGAAGTGCTGGTAGAACGTGCGCTTGGACACCTGGGCCACCGCGCAGAGCTGGTCCAGGCCGGTGCAGTTAATGCCTTGATCGCGGAAAAGTTGTTGCGAAGCGGCGAGGATGCGCTCTCGTGCGCCCCTGCCGCGGCGCAGTCCTCGCGGCCCCTTCTCCAACTCCGTCATGCGCCCAGCCTAGCCCAGTTCGGTACAGATCGGTGTACATAGCTTGCGTTCGCGTGTGTCGTCCGATACGTTAAGCACTCTGATCGGTATACATAAAATCCGCAGTGCTCAATGAATGGAGTGATGATCGTGGGAAAACTCGATGGCAAGGTCGCGGTAATCACCGGCGCGACAAGTGGTATGGCCCTGGCCGGTGCCAAGTTGTTCGTCGATGAAGGCGCTCACGTCTTCATCACGGGCCGACGAAAGGACGAGCTGGACCAGGCCGTCGAACTGATCGGGCAGAACGTCACCGGCGTGCAAGGTGATTCTGCCGACCTCGACGATCTGGACCGTTTGTTCGACACGGTCAAACAGGAAAAGGGCGCGATTGACGTGCTGTGGGCAAGTGCCGGGACGGGCAAGCAGGCCAAGCTTGGCGAGATCACCGAGGAGGACTTCCACGACGCCTTCTGGTTGAACGCACGCGGCACGCTGTTCACAGTCCAGAAGGCGCTGCCGCTGTTCAACGATGGCGGCTCGATCTTCATGACCGGGTCGAACGCATCGCTGCGGGGCTACCCGAATTGGAGTGTGTACGCGGGAAGCAAGGCCGTGCTGCCCGCCTACGCACGGGTGTGGGTGGCCGAGTTGAGAGACAGGAAGATCCGGGTGAACGTGCTAACCCCCGGCCAGGTCGCCTCGCCGATGTTGGCGGAGGTGATGGATGACGCGGCGAAGGCGCAGTTCGAGTCCGTGATCCCACGGCGAGAGATGGGCCGCCCTGAGGAGATCGCGTCGGCCGCGTTGTTCCTCGCCTCGGACGACTCGAGCTATGTCAATGGCATGGAGTTGGTGGTCGACGGCGGCACCACAGTGATCTGAGTGAGCGACAACGGCAGGCAACAAACCACATAAGGAGTAGCCATGACGATCTTCGCCCCGCACCGCGACACCGTGGAATCCTTCGTCGACTGCATGCACGGCGGCGCAGACAAAGACGCACTCGCCGGCATCCTCGCCGAGGACGTAGTGCTGTACAGCCCGCTCGGTAATGAGCCAACCACTGGCCGAGAGGCAGTCCTGGAAGCCATGCGCGGGGTCGGTGCGGGCGCGGCCGACCTCACCTACAAAGAAGTCCTCAGCGGCGAGACGCACCACGCCGCGTACTTCCGGCTGCAGGTCGAAGACACCGTGGTCGACGGGATGGACTACATCCTGCTCGACGCGGACGGCAAGATCGCCGAGGTGACCATATGGTGGCGCCCGCTGCCGTCCGGCGTCCAGATGCAGGGGCGCCTTGCTGGTCTCCTCGGCATGCGGCCCTGGGAGCTTCTCACCGATCAGTGACGGTCGTCAGTCGCGGCACTCCTGAAACCCCGCTAGCCCCAACATTTTTCAGGGTCTAGGTCAAGGTCGCGACCGCCGGGTGAG
>CAVTSP010000030.1:0-15609 GCA_963737375.1 uncultured Actinomycetota bacterium | reverse complement strand
CGGGGATCACCTTGCTGACGGGCGTGCCGGAGGTCATCATCTCCTGCATCAAGGCCTCGCTGTTCGGCATCATCGCCGGTTTGGTCGCCTGCTATCGCGGGCTGACGGTATCCGGCGGCGGGGCCAAGGCGGTCGGCAATGCCGTCAATGAAACCGTGGTCTACGCCTTCATGGCGCTGTTTGTTGTCAACGTGGTCGTTACGGCGATCGGCATCCGATTCACGACGAAGTGATGGGGTATCTGCCGTGGCGACGATGAAGACGCTCAGGATGACGTATCCGCGGGCCTTCCGGGTCCTCGGCTACTGGCGCAGGCCTGTCGGCACTTTCGCCGCGATCGGCGACCACACCGCGTTCTACGGAAAAGCGTTGGCCGGCATCCCGTTCGCGGTCACCCGTTACGGTCGCGAGATCATTCGCCTGGTCGCCGAAATCAGCATGGGCGCGGGCACCTTGGCGATGATCGGCGGAACCGTCGTGATTGTCGGCTTCCTGACCCTGGCCGCCGGTGGCACGCTCGCCGTGCAGGGCTACAGCTCGCTGGGCAACATCGGCATCGAGGCGCTGACCGCGCTGCTGTCTGCGTTCATCAACGTTCGAATCGCGGCGCCGGTCGTCGCCGGTATCGGATTGGCGGCCACCTTCGGTGCCGGTGTGACTGCGCAACTAGGCGCCATGCGGATCAGCGAAGAAATCGACGCGCTCGAAGCCATGGCGATCCGGCCGATCTCCTATCTGGTCAGCACCCGGATCGTCGCGGGCATGCTCGCGATCACCCCGCTGTACAGCATCGCGGTCATATTGTCTTTCATGGCAAGTCAATTCACCACGGTCGTGCTGTTCGGCCAGTCGGGCGGCCTTTACACCCACTACTTCGACACCTTCCTCAATCCGCTGGACCTGGTGTGGTCGTTCCTGCAGGCCATCCTGATGGCATTCGCTGTTCTGCTGCTGCACACCTACTACGGATTTTTCGCATCCGGCGGTCCGGAAGGGGTCGGCGTCGCGACCGGCAACGCGGTGCGCACGTCCCTCATTGTCGTGATCTCGGTGACGCTGCTGGTGTCACTGTCGATCTACGGCTCAAACGGCAACTTCAACCTCTCGGGATAGGGAACACAGTCCATGCCCAGTAACGGGATACGCGCACTGATCGGTCTGGCGACCGTGGCGGTCCTCGCCACGATCGTCGCCGTCGCCGTGGGCCTGTTCCAGGGCAGCTTCACCGAAAGCACTCCGGTGACGGTGATTTCGCCGCGCGCCGGACTTGTGATGAACACCGGCGCAAAGGTCGAGATGCGCGGCGTTCAAGTGGGCCAGGTCGCGTCGATCGAGTCGAAGTCCGACGGTCGCGCCGTCCTGCACCTGGCGATGCAGCCCTCGGAGATGCACCTGATTCCCAGCAATGTGGTCGTGGACATCACTGCGCCGACGGTGTTCGGGGCCAAGTTCGTCAACCTGGTAGCGCCGGCCGAACCGTCAACGCATGCGCTGCACGCCGGTCAGGTGCTCGACAGCCAGCACGTCACCGTCGAGGTCAACACCATCTTCCAGCGGCTGGTCTCGGTGTTCGACCGGATCGACCCCGCAAAGCTCAATGAGACGTTCGGCGCGCTCGCGCAGGCGGTCAGCGGCCGCGGCGAGAAAATCGGCCAAGCCTTCAGCGACCTGGATTCCTTTCTGGCCAAGCTGGATCCGGTGCTGCCCGCGTTGAGGGATGACATCAAGATGACGGCGGTGGTGGCCAACGCCTACGGCGACGCGGCGCCGGACCTGATCAAGACCGTCGACAACACGGTGAAGTTCAGCAAGACGATCGTCGACGAGCAACGCAATCTCGACGCGCTGTTGGTCAGCGCAATCGGGTTGGGAGAGACCGGAAACGACGTGCTGAGCACGAACCGTAAAGCGCTGGCGACGGATCTGCGTCTGCTGGTGCCGACCACCGACCTGACCAACGAGTACAGCCCGGCGCTGAGGTGTGCACTGGGTGGGATGTCGACCGCAGCGAACGCCATCCCGTTCAAGGATCCGGGTGTGCAGGTAGTGGCCAGTCTGACGTTCGGTGCCGAGCGTTTCCGGTACCCGACCAACCTCCCCAAGGTTGCCGCGACGGGGGGGCCGCACTGTTTCGACCTGCCGGGCCACACCTTCAACACCACGACGCCATTTCTGGTCACCGATGACGGTGCCAACCCGGCGCAATACGGAAACCAGCAGTTGCTGATCAACTCTGACGCGCTCAAGCAGTTGCTGTACGGGCCGATCGCCGGCCCACCACGCAACCTCGCGATGACAGGGCAGCCCGGATGAACCGATCACTACGCCCCACGCTGATCAAATTCGGCGCCTTCGCGGTCGTGATGGCGGTGTTGACGGCGTTCCTCTTCTTCATCTTCGGGCAGTACCGCACCGGATCTACCAGCGACTACTCGGCCGTGTTCTCCGACGCCTCGCGGCTTAAAGAGGGACAGTCGGTTCGCGTAGCGGGGATCCGGGTGGGCACGGTGAACAGCGTCTCGCTGCGGCCCGACAAGAAGGTCGTGGTGAAGTTCGACGCCGACCAGAACATTGCGCTGACCGACGGCACCCGAGCCGCGGTCCGCTATCTCAACCTGGTGGGTGACCGCTATCTCGAACTCGTCGACGGGCCAGGTTCGGCCAAGCGGCTCGGAGCCGGCGGGCAGATTCCGGTGGACCGCACGGCGCCGGCGCTGGACCTCGATCTGCTGCTCGGCGGGCTGAAACCTCTTGTGCAGGGCCTGAATGCACGTGATGTCAACGAGCTTTCCGCGGCGCTACTTCAGGTGTTCCAGGGCGAGGGCGGAACAATCGACTCGCTCTTTTCCAAGACGTCCTCGTTCTCGAATGCGCTGGCCGACAATGACCAGACCGTGCAGCAGTTGATCGAGAACCTGAATACGGTGGTCGCGACCGTCGCCAAAGACGGGCCTCAGTTCTCCGGTGCCATCGATCGTCTCGAACAGCTGATCACCGGGCTCGCGCAGGATCGAGACCCGATCGGCGCGGCGATCGATTCACTGAGTAAGGGAACCGCGTCGCTGGCGAGCCTGCTGAGCAACGTCCGGCGGCCACTCGCCGACACGGTGAACGAACTCAGCAAGTTGGCGCCCTTCCTCGAAGAGGACAAGGCCCGGATCGACGTCGCCCTTCAGAAGGCGCCGATCAACTACCGCAAGCTGATTCGACTCGGCACCATGGGCGCCACCATTCCGTATTACCTCTGCGGCGCGTACCTGCGCGGCACCGACCTGCAGGGCAAGACGGTCGCCGCCCCGTGGTTCAGATCAGATGCCGGAAGGTGTACGGAACCTGATGCTTAAGTATCGCGGAGCGAGCTTGATCAAGGCGGGATTCGTCGGCGCTGTGCTGATGATCCTGGTGATCATCGTCGGCTTGGCGCCAGATCAGTTGGTGTCGTTGGCGACGTCGGTCAAATACAAGGCGTTGTTTTCCGAAGCCGGTGGCCTCACTTCGGGCAACCCGGTCACCGTGTCCGGCATCAAAGTCGGCGCGGTGTCGGATGTCGAGTTGCACAACGGCGATGCGCTGGTCACGTTCACGATGAAGGGCAACGTCCCACTCGGCGCTGACACCACCGCGCACATCAGGACCGGCACACTGCTCGGCGAACGTGTGCTGACGCTGGAGTCGGGCGGGCACGGGAGCATGCACCCGATGGACGTCATCCCGGTGTCGCGCACGGGTTCGCCGTATTCGCTGACCGAAGCAGTCACCGATCTGACCACAAACTCCAAGGGCACCAACACCGAGGCCCTCAACCAGTCACTGGACACGCTGACGACGACGCTCAATCAGATCGCCCCGCAGCTTGGGCCTACCTTTGACGCCGTCACCCGGTTGTCGCGAACCCTCAACGGCCGCAACACGAATCTGAGCGAGCTGTTCAAGGGCGCTGCCGACGTCACCGGGATCTTGGCCGACCGCAGCCAACAGGTCAACAGGCTGATCCTGAACTCCGACGACCTGCTGCAGGTCCTGGCGGCCCGGCGGCAAGAGATCGTCGAGCTGCTCTCCGCCACTTCGACGGTGGCCCAGCAGATCTCCGGTCTGGTGCATGACAACGAAGCCAAATTGGCGCCGACGCTGGAGAAGCTGAACTCGGTCAACGAGGTCTTGCTGAAGAACAAGGACAACATCAGCAAGGCCCTGCCGGCGCTCGCGAAATACCAGATCACGGTCGGTGAGGCCGTCTCCAACGGATTCTATTACTCGGCATTCGTTCCGAACTTGCTTATTCCGCAGCTCTTTCAACCGTTCATGGACTACCTCTTCGGATTCCGCACGTTCGACCCGGCCCGCGGCCCAGGGTTCCCCTCGCCGGTACCGCGATCGTTGATCGCCTTCCCGTACAACGGAGCTCCAGAATGCCCGGGCTGCACCTTGGGTGGACGGATCGGGGGCGAACAGTGATCCGCCGCAACAAGTTCGCTCGCCTGAGCGCCGTCGTCCTGGTCGCACTCGTTGTAGTCGGGGCCGCGTGGGTCGTGCGCGATGTGTTCTTCGGGCCGAAGCGCATCACCGCCTATTTCAGCACTGCCACGTCGATCTACCCAGGCGACGAGGTGCGGGTCGCAGGCGTCAAGGTCGGCACCATCAAGTCCATCCAGCCCGAGGGCACTCAGGTCAAGATGACCTTGAACGTCGACCGCGATGTACCCGTCCCCGCGGACGCCAAAGCGGTGATTGTCGCGCAGAACCTGATCGCGGCCCGCTATGTTCAGCTCACCCCCGCCTACCGAACAAGCGGCGCAAAGATGGCGGACGGCGCCGTCATATCCGCCGACCGCACGGCGACACCTGTCGAGTGGGACGAGGTCAAGACCCAATTGATGCGGCTGGCAACCGATTTGGGCCCTAATAGCAAGGTCTCCACGCCAGCCGTGGCGAAGTTCATCGACAGCGCCGCCAACGCGTTGAACGGCAACGGTGAGAAGCTGCGCCAAGCGCTGGCTCAACTGTCCGGGGTCGCGCGCACGCTCGCCAACGGCAGCGGCAACATCGTCGACATCATCAAGAACCTGCAAGTCTTCGTTACCGCGTTGCGCGACAGCAACACTCAGATCGTGCAGTTCAACAACCGGCTGGCCACGTTGACCAGCGTGGTGAACGACAGCAGGTCGGACCTGGACGGGGCGTTGACCAATCTGTCCACGGCGGTCGGGGAGGTGCAGCGATTCATCGCGGGCAGCCGCGAGCAGACCAGTCAACAGATCTCACAATTGGCCGACTTCACCCAGATCCTCGTCGACAAGCACTTGGCGCTCGAGAACGTTCTGCACGCCGCGCCGAACTCGCTGGCCAACTTCTACAGCGACTACAACCCGGACACCGGAAGCATCGTCGGTGGGTTCGGTCTGATGAACTTCGCCAATCCGACCCAATCGGGTCTTCTACTTCCTTTACCAGTACCCGGCTGCGGAATGGTCGAGGCCGTCGAGAACGTCACCGCGACCGAGACGGGCAAACTGTGTGCCTTGTTCCTCGGCCCTGGGTTGCGGGTGCTCAACTTCAACCAGTCGCCGCTCCCGATCAACCTCCTCCTCCAGCCCGCTCCCGCACCCTCAGACCTCGTGTACAGCGAGCCGCGGTTGGCGCCCGGTGGCGAAGGCGTCAAACCGACGACGCCGGACATCCCGCCCGCCGTTTCTGCCTACACAGGTCTGCCCGGTGACCCGGTTCCGAACGGCAACGCCCCGTCGGTGCCGTTGGGCCGGATCCCGGGAGCAGCGATGCCGGAACCGCCGCCCCCCTCAGTCCCGCCGCCGCCTCCGCCGGCGCCAGGGCTGCCGGGCGTGCTGTTGCCGGCGGAAGGTGGTCACCCATGACCTTTCGGGTAGCTCTTCGCCGAGTGCTGGCCATCGGCAGCTGCGTGATGCTGATGTCGACCGGATGCGCCTTCCACGGGCTGAACTCACTCCCGTTGCCCGGTGCCGTCGGCCGCGGGGCGGGAACTGACGTGTACCACGTCGAGATCGGGAATGTCGTTACACTGGAATCGAATTCGCCGGTGATGGTCGACGACGTCATCATCGGGAGCGTCGGACCGATGACGGTGAAAAACTGGCATGCCGATGTGGAGATTTCGGTCAAGCGCGATGTCGTCGTCCCGGCGAATGCGGTGGCCAGCGTTGGGCAGACCAGCCTGCTGGGTTCGATGCACCTCGAGCTCAATCCGCCGCCAGGGCAGCAAGCCAGCGGACGGCTGCGCCCCGGCGCCACCATCCCCTTAAGCCGGGCCTCGACCTATCCCTCGACGGAGCAGACACTTTCGTCGTTGGCGGTGCTGGTCAACGGTGGTGGACTGGGCCAGATCGGCGAGATCATTCACAACTTCAACGCCGCCTTGTCCGGGCGCGCGGGAGCTGTTCGCGATCTACTCAGCCGGCTGGACAAGTTCGTGGGGACGTTCGACCAGGAGCGCGAGAACATCGTCGCGTCAATCCAAGCGTTGAACCGACTTGCCACGACCTTCGCGGACCAGCGCGATACCCTCACCCGAGCGCTGCAAAAGATTCCACCGGCGCTCGAGGTTTTGGCGAAAGAGCGGCCGCGGTTGACGACCGCGCTGGACAGGCTGCGAGGGTTCAGTGATACAGCCACTGCCTTGGTCAACGACACCCAGGCCGACCTGGTGCGAAATCTGAAGAACCTGGCGCCGACCATCGACGCGATCGCCAGCGTCGGAGACAATCTCGACGCGACCATCGAGTACGCGACGCACTTTCCGTTCCCGCAGAACCTCATCGACCGAGGCGTCAGGGGTGACTTCTTCAACCTGTTCTTCGACCTGGATATCACGATCCCCAAGCTCAAGAAGGGTCTATTCCTGGGCACCCACTGGGGTCAACTCCATGCCGAGGAGGTTGCTGCGCCCGGTGACCCGTATTGGCTGAACTACACCCTCGACCCGCTGCACGCCGGGGTGAATGCGCCGCCGCTGCCACCCGGCGCGTTGCCGCCCGGTCCTCCACCACCACCCGCGGCGCCGGCACCCGCGCCTGGTCCTTCGCCCCTCAATTTCAGCGGCACCGTGCCAGGTCCGGCCGGTCCGGCTCCGGGTTCTGTAGCGCCCCCGCCTGGCTTCGGTCCGTTGCCAGGTCCTGCTGCGGCACCGGCAGGAGGTGGCGGCTAAATGCTGACCCGCTTCGTCCGGATTCAGCTGGGGATCTTCGCGATCGTCGGCATCATCGGCGTCATCGCGATGGCCTTGTTCTACGTTCAGGTCCCGACCCTGTTCGGCATCGGCCGGATGACGGTCACTCTCGAGTTGCCGGCCACCGGCGGTCTCTACCGGTTCGCCAATGTCACCTACCGCGGCGTGCAGGTCGGCAAGGTCACCGCGGTCGGGCTCACGCCCGATGGCGCGAAAGCGACACTGTCCCTGGGCACCTCACCCAAGATCCCGGCGAATCTGGCAGCCTCGGTGCGCAGTGTGTCCGCGGTCGGTGAGCAGTATGTCGATCTGCAACCACGAAGCGATTCCGGTCCGTTCCTGCGCGATGGTTCAGTCATTCCCCGGCATGACACCACGATTCCGCAGGCGGTCGGGCCGATGCTCGATCAGGTGAGCGCACTGGTCAACAGTTTTCCGAAAGACAAGATCGGCCAGTTGCTGGATGAGTCGTTCAAGGCCTTCAACGGGGCCGGTTACGACCTCGGGTCGTTGTCCGACTCGGCGTCGCGACTTTCCACCGATTTCAACAGCGTCGCCGACCGCGCCAAAACGCTCACCGAAGACGTTGGGCCATTGCTGAATTCGCAGGCGCAGACCGCCGACAAGGTGCGAACTTGGGCGCGTAGTCTAGCTGGCATCTCCGGCGTGCTGGCGACGGATGACTCCAAGTTCCGCACCTTGTTGCGCAACGGCCCCGACGCCCTGGATGAAACGTCCCGGCTGCTCCAGCAAGTCAAACCGACACTTCCGATCTTGCTTGCCAACCTGACCACCATCGGTCAGATCGGCCTGACCTATCACCCATCGCTCGAGCAATTGTTGGTGCTGCTCCCGCCGATCATGGGCAGCTTCCTGACATCCAGTGGCCTCAACCACGTGAATGGTTTGCCGATCGGCGATTTCGCGTTGACCGTCGAGGATCCGCCGATCTGCACGGTCGGCTTCATGCCGCCCAGTTCCTGGCGATCTCCTGCCGACCAGACTGTCATCGACACACCGGATGGCCTGTACTGCAAGCTGCCTCAGGATTCACCGATCGCGGTCCGCGGCGCCCGTAACTACCCGTGCATGGGACACCCTGGAAAGCGGGCCCCGACTGTCGAAATCTGCAATAGCGACAAGCCGTTCATGCCACTCGCGATGCGGCAGCACACGCTGGGCCCGTCCCCGCTGGACCCGAATCTGCTCTCGCAAGGCGTACCGCCCGACGACCGGGTGACGGCCGACAAACGAATTTTCGCTCCCGTCGAGGGCACCCCGCTGCCGCTGGGCGCGGTGCCGCGCGGAACGCCCGCTGGGCCGCGGGGGGCCAATCCGCCGCCGGGCACGCTGGGCGCCGCGACGCCCCCGGCGCCGTCGTCGCCGAGTCCGGCGTCGGCCTACATGTCGACGCAAGCGAAAGATTTCCCGCCGATCGCGCCGCTCGATGTGCCCAATTCAGAAGCCCAAGCTGCGGCGCCTGCACCTGCGGTGCCCGCGCCACCGGCTGCTCCGGCAACGCCGCCCGGCCAAGTGAACGGCGATGGGCCGCACACTGCGCCAAGCTCTTTCGGGAGTGGGCCGGCTGAACCGAAGCCGTCGGTCGCGACCGCGGACTATGACCCGGCTACCGGTCGCTACATCGGACCGGACGGAAAGGTGTATCAGGAGTCGGATCTCGTGACGTCGACCGCACCCAAGACATGGCAGGACATGCTCCCGAGCTGAGCCGGGAGCCGCTGATCAGCTCAATTTGTCCATCCGGAATGGGAGTTCGATCTCGAGCCACTTGTTCTGCCCGCAGGCACCGCTGGGGCCGATGGTCTTGTCTTTGCCGGTCAGCAAGGGAGATCCGAGCAATACTTGACCGGTCGGGGGATTGATCGGATAGAACCAGAACATTTGTTTGCCGGTGAATGCGGACCCGTCCTGGCACTTCTCCCAGTTCGGCACATCGCGCCTGACGTACCACACCGTTCCGTCGGTCATTTTCATCGGCGCGGTCCAGCCTTTTTCGCTCGTCACTGTGCCGGTGCAGTCCTCCATGGTGGTGCACGTGCTAACGACGGTCCACTTCTCGCTGACTTCCGGCTCCTGGTTGAACTGCTGGTTGATTTTGGCCCAGCCGCCGATGGAGGTCGCCTGGTAGGTTCCGTTGATCGCGATGTCTGCCGGGACTTTCGCGTGCGCCTGCGGTGCCTGCGATGCCGGCCCCGCAACGCCAAATGTGCTGGTGACCAACAGCATTGCGGTGGCCACTGCTTCCCTTGAACGCATCGCTCACTCCTTGACGCGTATTGATTCGACTCTGCTGACCGGAATTTCCGATACCCGGTAGTGGCGTTCTCGACAGGTGAGAATAACATCGGCGCCGACGCTGAGTTGGCGCTTCGAGCAAAGTGCGTCTGCTTATCCGACCGGGTCCAATTTCGAGATCAGCCATTCGCCGTCGACCTTCTGCAGCGTCACCCGAACCACGCTCGGCGTCGTCAGCGGATCCTTCCTTTCGGTGCTCTTCGTGATCTCGTTGACGAAGGTCAGCACGACCGCCGAGTCCGGATGCAACTGCGATACTGCGGCTCGAACAATGGTGGCTTGTTGGGCGAGATGCTTTTCCCGCACCGCAGGCCCGACGACATCGCGCGTGAACGTGTTGTAGTACTCCAGGAAACTCCCAGTCAGATGCAACTTCGCGTTGGCGATATCGTGGTCCAGGCTGTCAGAGGAGTACGACAGCGCTGCGACGGCGCCGTCAGAAGCGGCCCGGATGACCTGATCGGCGGCGGCGTGGTCGATTTCACGATCCGGCCGATGCACGCAGTAAAAGATGCCCGCGACAAGGCCTCCCGCGGCGATAACCAACGCAATCAAGATGATTGGGCGCACATTCGACCGGGACCAGCCGGCTGCGCACCGGGCAGCGACCATCACAGGCGAAGGCGCGTCGTCCACCGACGCATCATCGGCGGTCTGAGTCGGCTCGTCGCGACTGTCGGGCGCGGTGTCGGTGTCCTCGGCTGAGGGCTCGTCGTCAGTCATCATTGGACAAAGTCAAACTTCGACATTTTGGGCTGTCCGCCATCCCGGTCGACGGTGATGCTGAGTCGCCAAAACACCGGCGGGCGTTTCGATTTGTCCGCGTTGGTGGTGTCGGATTGGGCGACCACCAACACGACTGCCGAGTTGTCGGTCAGCGATTCCACCGCGGCATCCTGCACGGTTGCCTTGGTGGTGACCTTGGCTTTCTCTGCATCGTCGACCAGATAGGTCGAACTCACCCGCAGCTGGCTTTGGAACGCGCCCGTGCTGTTATCGATGACGCGTTGAATGTTCTCTCGAGCGTGATCGGGGTCGATCGACATCATCATCTCGACCCCGCGCCGCGCCGCCTCGGTGAACTCGGCGGCGCGCTTGTGCTCGTGCATGAGTGAGACGTGCTGCCACACCATCAATCCGCTCGCGCCCAGCGATGCAGAGATGAGCGCTGCCGCCGCGCCGATCTCCACTGTCTTTCGGCTAGGGGGGCGCACCTGCCACCGCGGCAATCGTCGCCACCGCGCCCAGCGTCCTGGTGCGCGTCCAGCCTCGTCGGCGTCTGCCTCGGCCTGACGACGCAACTCCGCTGCGCGGGCGCGGGCCTCCTCGGCGCGCGACTCCGCTCGCGCGAGCGCTTCTTCTGCTTCCGCTAGCGAGGTGGGCAGGCCGGGCTCGACCGCCGCCGCAGCGTCATCGCCTGGTTCAGCGTCGACCACGGAGGACTGGCCTGAGCGCAACAGCGCCGTGACCCCTTAGTAGCTCCCAACCGTGCACGGAGAATCACAGTATCACCGTCAGCCATCAGCCCCGGCCGCGCCGAGATCACCACGCTCGAAGGCGCTTTGCCGCAGGTCATCCACCATCTTCTCCAAAGAAGAGAATTTTCTTATCGCCCATGTAAAACTGTTTTGGTGCGTCTCATCGTGGCGGTATTTGCTGCGCTGATCGGAGTAGTCGGCGCGTTGACGCCGCCGACAGCTGCCGCAGGTCCGACTGTCTGCGACTACCCGGCCTGTACACCGGGTATCGCCCCGAACATGGTTCTCGGCGCTCCGTGTGAGAACACCACCTACTACGCGTTCGGTGTCACGGGCGGGTACGTACCTGCCACCCAACCCGGACGGCTGATGTTCTGTGGCTCGCCGCGGAAGTACCAGCCACGTTGGTTCCGCTCACCTCCGATGGCGGGCATCAAGGAAGAGAACGCCGACTGCACGCAGTTCCTCAACTATGTCGCGCAGGCACCCGATGGACTCATTCTGATCTGCATCGCGCAGCAGAATCGCACGTTCTGGACCCGCGCCGACACCTGAGTCTTTGCGTGACAAAGGCATTAGGCCGCTAGTCCTGCCGGTGCAGGAATCCGTGCAGGATCGCTTGGACGAGTTCATCGACGATGGCTTGTCGCGGCGGAGGCCTTGACCCGAAGTAGGTCGAGCGCAATGCGGCCATGCCCGCGATCATGGCGACGGTCGAGTGCGCTGGCAGGTCGGGGTTGTTGGTGCGCATGCCGCGGATACGCATGCCCTCCGCGCCGATCTGGCTGAGCAGGGTGAGCGCTCGTCTGATGTCGGCGATGCCAGTCTCGGCAAGCTCGTCCTCGCTGAGTGTTCCGGCTGCCATGAGCGTCAAAAGCAGGCCCTGGTGTTCGACGAAGAGGTCGTAGAGCTGCCCCACGAAGCGCCGAGTCAGCTCCTGCTCGTCGGCTTCCTCGTGGACGACAGCATCCCAGGTGTGGCCGAAGGCGTCGACAAATTCGGTGAACGGCAAGACCAGGGCTTCCCGGAACAGTCCCGCCTTCGAGCCGAAGTTGCGAAACAGTAGATGCTCGGTAACCCCTGCGGCTTCGGCGATTTCACGTGTCGTCGTGCTGCGGTAATCCTGACGGGCGAACAGGTCACGGGCGGCAGCGAGCAGAAGTTTCCGGGGGGCGCCACGCGGCCGGCGCGAACCCTGGGCTGGGGGCTCGCCCTCGGCCGGCATTTTTGCGGAAGAGCGCAGGGGCACGGTTGCACCCTACTCAAACCGCGTTTGGTGGTTGACTGTTTATAAGATAGTCGTCACTATCTAAAGGTTGAATCCTCAAGGGAGAGGTCTGGCGCGTGGGTGCTGTCATCATGCTTGGCACGTTGTTCGGATTGATCGCTCTGGCCTTCGGGCTCGTTCTCCGTTTTGACCCGGAAGCGCGGCGCACTCCGGGCAACGACGGCCGCCCGTGACCGCGAAAATAACGCCCTTGTTGGAGGGGCAGATGTACTTTGCCTACGTCTCGGGGATCGCGTTCATTCTCATCGGGATCTATCTGAGCTACCGCCGCCGACGGGTGCATCCGCTACTTCTGCTGAGCATTTCGGCGCTGTCGTTCTCCTGGATCGAGTCGCCCTACGACTGGGCGATGTATGCCCAATTCCCGCCCGGCCTGCCCCGGATGCCGTCGTGGTGGCCGCTGAACGTGACGTGGGGTGGGCTGCCGTCATCGGTGCCCATCGGCTACGTCTCCTACTTCGTGTTGCCGGCCCTGATCGGGGCCGCACTCGGGCGTTGGTTGAGCGCAAAGTTCCACTGGCGCAGGCCGATTACCCTTTTGACCGTTGGTCTGGTCGTGGGCTTCAGCTGGGCATTCGTGTTCAATGCCATCACCGGTGCCCATTTCGGCAACTTCTACTACGGCTACGTGATTCCGGGGCTGGCCATTTTCGAGGGAACCAAACACCAGTACCCGCTGTATGACTCACTGGCCATGGGCATCGAGATGATGGTCTTCACCTACCTGCTCGGCCGCACCGACGCCGAAGGGCGCAACGTCATCGAGATGTGGGCCGACAGCAAGGCGAAAACCCGTGTGCAGTCGTCGGTCCTCTCCGTCGTCGCCGTCGTCGTGGTCGGACATCTTGTCTACGGCTCGGTCTTTGCGCCACATCTGATTACGAAACTCGGCGGTTGGGTGACCGCGGGACCCACCGAACAGCTCTTCCCGGGAATGCCCAACCAGCCCCGCTAGCAGAAGGCGAATTTTGAGCAATTCAACAGTCGAGCTGTATTACGACCCGTTCGACCACGCGATCGATGACGACCCTTACCCGGTGTGGAAGCGGATGCGCGCCGAGGCGCCGTTGTACTACAACGACAAGCACAACTTCTACGCGCTCAGTCGCTATGACGATGTCTCGCCCGCGCTGCACGATTGGCAGACCTACCGCTCAGGGCACGGCACCACCGCCGACGTCTTGTTCAGCGGCATCGACATACCGCCCGGAATCTTGCTGTGGGAAGACCCGCCGTTACATGACTTGCACCGCCGTCTGTTGTCACGGGTGTTCACCCCGCGTCGCATGCTGGCGGTCGAAGGGTTGGTGCGTGACTTGTGTTCGCGCGCATTGGATCCGTTTCGTGACTCGGACGGTTTCGACTTCGTCGACGATCTCGGCGCGATCATGCCGATGCGGACAATCGGCTACCTGCTCGGCATCCCCGAAGAGGGGCAACAGCAGATCCGTGAGCGCAACGACAAGAGCATCACAGTCGAATCCGGAGGCAGCCTGCTCACCGCGACAACGCTCGAGGAGTCGATCGCGCAGTTCGCCGATTACATCGAATGGAGATCGACGCATCCGTCCGATGACCTGATGACAGAACTGCTCAACGCCCACGTCGAGGAACCCGACGGAACGATGCGTCCGCTCGAGCGCGGTGAAGTGATCGCCTATACCGCGATGATCGCCGGCGCGGGCGGTGAGACCACCGCTCGGCTGATCGGATTCATGGGTGAGCTGCTCGGTGAAAACTCAGACCAGAGAAGAGAACTGGCCGCCGACCCTGCGCTGATCCCGTCGGCGGTCGAGGAGACGCTGCGTTACGAGCCGCCGTCACCGGTGCAAGGTCGATACGTCGCCCAGGACACCGAGCTCTATGGGCAAACGTTGAGCGAAGGGTCGTACATGCTCTTGCTGAATGCGTCGGCCAATCGCGACGAGACGCACTTTGTCGAACCCGATCGTTTCGACATCCATCGCAAGGCAGGCCATTTGAGTTTCGGCCAGGGTTTGCACTTCTGCCTCGGCTCCTCGCTGGCCCGGCTGGAAGCGCGGGTCGCCTTCGAAGAAGTGTTCAAGCGGTGGACCGACTGGGACGTCGATTACGAGAATTCCAGTAGGGCAAGAACTTCCAGCGTGCGTGGCTGGGCCCGACTGCCGGTGAAAACAGCATAGAGGAGGAAGCGATGACCGCAGGCAAGTACCGCGTAGTGGTATGGGCGACCGGAGGTATCGGATCGATCGCCATCCGCACCATCACCAACCGCCCCGATCTCGAGCTCGTAGGGGTCTGGGTCCATTCCGACGACAAGGTGGGAAAGGATGCCGGGGAGCTCGCCAACGGCGCTCCGATCGGCGTCAAGGCGACCAACGACGCTGACGCCCTGATCGCCCTGAAACCCGATTGCGTGGTCTATGCGGCCAGCGGACCCGAACGCGACGCGCTGGCGATTCCCGATTACGTGAGATTACTCGAGGCGGGGATCAACGTCGTCACGACCAGCACGACCCGACTGGTGAACCCGCACGCGTATCAGCCCGCCGAGTGGCGCGAACAGATGGTGGCCGCGGCCAAACAGGGGCAGGTCTCGCTCTACGCTTCGGGCATCGAACCCGGTTTCGCCGCTGACTACCTGCCGCTCGTCTTGTCCACCCAATCGTCGTCGATCGAGTCGATCCATTCCTATGAGATCGGGTTGTACGACGACTACGGGGTGCCCGACATCATGATCAATGGACTGGGATTCGGTCAGCCGCTCGACTATCAGCCGTGGATCTCATTCCCCGGAGCCATCGCGGGCGAATGGGCCGGCCAACTCAGATTGATCGGCGACGCGTTCGGCGTCGAGGTCGAAGAAGTACGCGAGGACTTCGATCGCGCCGTGACCAACGAAACCCTGGAAGTCGCAATGGGAACCGTCGAGGCGGGAACGTGCGGCGCGATCCGCATGAAGGCCATCGGCGTCGTCGACGGGCGCGAGGCCATCATCGTCGAACACGTCACGCGACTAGCGCACAACGTCGCGCCGGACTGGCCGCGTGGCATCGGAGACTTGTCCTACCGCGTGGTGATCACCGGCGCCCCCGACATCGACTGCACGCTGGCAGCAACCCTGCGCGACCCCGGCCGAGCCGGAATCGGCTCGATGACCTCGGGTGCCGGCGCGATGGTGGCCACCGCGATGCGTGTCGTCAACGCCGTCCCCTACGTCGTCAACGCGGCACCGGGGCTCCTGAGCGCCGTCGACCTGCCCTTGACCATTCCCAAGAACGTCTTTGCCACCCAACAAGTCTGAGCAGACGTCGCGTCGCTACTGCACCGACGCCAGCGCGGGTCGTGGT
>CAVTSP010000029.1:0-132900 GCA_963737375.1 uncultured Actinomycetota bacterium | reverse complement strand
TAAAGCACGTTCCCCAACCCGGTTCGCCAGGCGGCTCGGATCCAACGAGCGTTCAGCCCTAGTCAGCTCGCGACGAAGGACCTCTGATCGACTGACAGAACTTGACACGAATTTCATCGTCCCTACGAGTCAGATAACAGGACGAAATACAACTTCAAATTTCGAGGGTAATATGACACAAACCGGCATTGATTTGACGGAATTCTTTGGCAGTCGATCCTGCAGGGCAGGATTGTCGCTGCTTCCCTTTTTCCTGAAGACGTTCTTCTTTCTCCGGGCAATGTTGCTAAGCGCATTGGTCATTCTTTCAACAGGAACAGTTTTGCAAGCGCAAGGTCAGACTGCTTCCGCATACGCTTCCTCTTCAGAGTCTGGAGAACAGGACCTGCCGGAGGCTCCGTCAGCGTTTCCAACGCCTCAACAAAGTCCGCAATCAAGCGCTTCATTCCAGACACCCCGGTTCAGTCGGACGATGGACTTCGGAGACAAGTTCAAATATCTGGTGGAGCCCGAGTTCGGCCCTCGCAGCTTCTTCACGAACGCTTTCGACGCCGGAATACGCATGACGAATCCTCCCAGCCACTATCCTCCGGAATGGCGAGGCGGAGCCGAAGCATTCGGGCGGCTCTACGGAGATAGCTTTGCCCGCAACGGAGCTGAAGGCATTGGACGTTTCTCCGCTTCCGTTCTTTTGCATGAAGACCCTCGTTATCAGCGCTCTGAAAGCACATTCTTCCCAGCGCGTCTGGGCCATTCGTTGCTCTATAGCTTTGTTGACAAAACCGACGGGAGACATACTACAGTTGCTATTTCGAACTTTACAGGTGCGGCCGCCGGTGGTTTTATTGGTAACGCATATTTGCCTGCAGGCTACGATAATTTGACACATGCAGGTCAGAGATCTGCGATCGCCTTTGGAGGCATAGCTGCGCAGAATGTTCTTCAGGAGTTCTCTCCTGGAACTAGGCCGATTTCTGAGGAAGATACATCTGCCCCATATTCCGATGCCGCCGGTGTGGTGGACAGGAGACAAGTAGCAATGCGGGGGTGGACTGGAGCGCTGCACCGCGTGCAACGCCGCTCATAGCTATGAGCCCAGATTCTAGGCTTGAACTGCAAAGCCAAACGGCAGGATACGGAATACTCTGCTCAGGAACTTGCTACTGGGGCAGAGTGCTCCATCGAATCGCATCGAGAGATAGAGGCCACTCTCCACTCGGTGCGTTCGTTGATTCGCGACCTTCTTCGCGAAGCGTTCAGAAAGATCTCCTGTGATTGCGGGGGCCCAGATTGGACTCGCTACGACTTTCTCGACGAGCGGTAAATCGCCGAGTCACTCAGCGACGACGACAAAGATCCAGCGAGTCCGGCGGGCGTAGGTTCCGCACCAGAGAACTCGCATATCTATTATTGGCGGGGACGACGGAATCGAACCTACAACCCTTCGGTTAACAGCCGAGTCGTGAAGCATGGAGTATCAATGCAATCAACGGAGTAGAGAGGAGCGAAGAGGAACGAACGGAGCCTCTTTCGGCGCAGAATTCGGCGAAATATTCGGCGAAGTTCTGCAATCTGAACTTTGGTCATAGCGCGACCGCGCAATGACCCAACCGCTTCTGGAAACCTGGTCGTGGACAGAACGGATCTCAGTGGTATGAACTCTCTCCGGTCATTCAGACTGGGCGCCATGCTCGATACGTTTGAAAGTCTGCGTCGTGGTTTTTGCGCATCTGCTACAGCATTTTCCCTATGCAATTGAGTTTCTCCCAAGACGAAGATTCCACAAGGCACAAGCCAGGGCATCTATGTCCTTGAAGGTGTTGTAGAACGCGAGCGAAGCACGCACCGTGCTCTCCAGGCCGAAGCGGCGCAGGATCGGCTGCGCGCAATGGTGACCCGAGCGCACCGCTATGCCCTCGCGATCGAGCGCATTGCCGACCTCTTCGGTGCGTTAGCCGTCGAGCACGAAGGACAGCACGCTGGCCTTCTCCTTCGCCGTGCCGATCATGCGCAGGCCGGGAATCGTCAGCAAGCTCTCGGTCGCATATACCAGTAGCCCATGCTCGTAGCGGGCGATGTTGGCCATGCCGATCGCGATCGACATAATCGATCGCCGCGCCGAGGCCCACGGCGTCGGCGATGTTGCCGGTGCCGGCTTCGAAGCGCTCCGGCGGCGGCTGATAGACGTCCTCTCGAAAGTGACATCCTGGATCATGTTGCCGCCGCCCTGCCACGGCGGCATTTTGCTCGAGCACTCCGGCTTGCCATAGACCACGCCGATGCCGGTCGGCCCGAACACCTTGTGGCCGGAGAAGACGAAGAAATCGCAGTCGATCGCCTGCACGTCCACCGGCATGTGCGACACCGATTGCGCGCCGTCGACCAGGACGCTCGCGCCATGGCGATGGGCCATCTCGATCATCTCTTGCGCGGGCGTGACCGTGCCGAGCGCGTTGGAGACCTGCGGGAAGGCGACGAGGCGCGTCTTCGGGCCGAGCAGCTTCTCATATTCTTCCAGAATGACCTGGCCGGTGTCGTCCACCGGCGCGACGCGCAGCTTCGCGCCCTTTTCCGCGCAAAGCTGCTGCCAGGGAACGATATTGGCGTGATGCTCCAGCCAGGTGATGACGATCTCGTCGTCCTTCTGATTGTTCTGCCGCCCCAGCTCTGCGCGACGAGGTTGATCGCCTTCGGTCGCGCCGCGAACGAAGATGATTCGTCGCGCGCGAGGATGCATTGAGGAATCGCGCGGACTTTCTCCCGGGCCGCCTCGTAGGCATCGGTGGCGCGCGCCGCCAGCTCGTGCGCGGCGCGATGGATGTTGGAGTTCTCGTGCTCGTAGAAATACTTGAGCCGGTCGATGACGCTTTGCGGCTTCTGTGTCGTGGCGGCGTTGTCGAGCCACACCAACGGCCGGCCATTCACGCGCTCGCGAAGAATGGGGAAATCGCGTTTGATCGCCTCGGCGTCGAACGAGTAGGACGAGAGATTCATTTCCCTTGGAACATCGGGCTCGATACCGTCCGACTCGCGAGCCACCACAGGTCCGGATGGCGTAACCGACCGCGAATCGTGGAGGAAAGCGAACGGCTGCAGCGCCTCGAATTCCGTGAGATCATCGTGCGAGTTCGGATCGGATCGGTCGCTCCTTTCCGCGACAAGTCCGTACTCGGCAACGCGGGCACAGGCCCGGGAATCGTGGGCGACGTGGAGAACAGCGGCCGAGCTTCTTCGAGAAACGAAAAGCAGGCACTGCGGAAGAGTCGGCGAAGCCAAGTCCGCTGGGCAGAGTCGGCGATGGTGGCTGTCCGAATTCAGCAGCGGGCTGAGTGACGTCAAGTCGAGCGAGGGCGGGTTGCCAGCGAAACAGACTTTGCCGAGCAAAGCCGGCGATGGGTTTGGCATGGGGATAGGGCACGGACGGCGAAGCCTCAGGACTCTCCAAAGAGAGGCCGGGAGTCCTGCAGAAACGCAAAAGGCGCGATGCTCGTGGGTGATTCGGACGCAACAACTGATGCAAGGGCCCCAGGAACGGAGGGAGCGGCCTGGATGGGAAATGTCACCGGCGCGACGGACGCAGGTCCCACACTTGCGGGCACTCCGGGAAGATGCGGGTCGCTAGGTAACGACACTTCAGGCCGGAACGCAGGAATTGTCAGACGGAGGCGAGCTGAGAGCGGCCGTATCACTGGGAGCTGCCGAGCCAGCCTGATTCAGCCACGCATCAGCCTGAGGCATGGCGGAAAAGAACTCGTTCGCCATGCGAGCCAGTGTGGTTGGATCGAAGGGAGCAGCGGTCAGAAGCTCCGGAGCACGTGGAATTGCAGGCTCGGGAACTTCTTCCGGTCTCCCGGCGTCACTTGTACTCATGGTATTGTCCGACCTCGACATCATCGAGCGCGGCAATCGCATCGTCGGCAAGAACCGAAGCCGAGCAATAGAGCGAAATCAGATACGAAGCCAGGCTCTGATCGCTGATGCCCATGAAGCGAACCGAGAGGCCGGGGCTTTGCTCGCCAGTCAAATCCTGGCTGGAAGAGCCCGATCACGCCCTGCTTGCGCTCGCCCACGCGCACCAACAGGATCTTGTTTTGGGCGTCTTGCCAGTGACGCGGATCTTGTCGGTCGGAATGAGCGGAATTCCGCGCCAAGTGAGAAATGGATTGCCGAAGAGGGTCACTGTTGGGGGCGGCACGCCGCGGCGCGTGCATTCGCGGCCGAAGGCGGCTATGGCACGAGGATTGGCGAGGAAGAAGGACGGCTCCTTCCACACCTTGGTTAAGAGCTCATCGAGGTCGTCAGGAGTCGGCGCGCCTTTACGCGTGGAAACCCTCTGCGAGTCGACAACATTGTTGAGCAGACCGTAGTCGGCATTATTGAGCAGCTCATTCTCCTGCCGTTCTTTCACGCTCTCAATCGTGACGCGCAGTTGCTCGCGCACCTGGTCGTAGGGATTGCTGAACAGATCGGCTGACCCGGGTGTCAACGTTGAGCACGGAGTTGATGCTGCTTAGACCGGTATTCGCGAGGAGTCTCTTCGTATTCGGCGTAGGTGCCGGGGATGGCGGATTCTTGGGTGTGGCTGCATACGACCTCGATCGCCTTGTCCTCGACCACGCGATTGCGTCGGAAGATGCCTGCTTCGAGCGGTTTCCAGTCGAGCAGACGGACAACCCAGCGCGGTGTGATGGCGCCATAGATCGGAGCGGTTTTCGTGACGTTGGCAAGTTGAGAAGCCGCCTGTTCGCCCAGCGAGACGCGCGTCGTTGTTTCAGCCACAGAGAAACTCCTTTGCAAAAGCAGTGGTGTAGTCCCAGTGATTCTAAATGAGTGTATGGAGGAAAAACCTGCCAACTTGACACGCGAGAAGCGGCCCTGCCTGCGGGAGGCAATTCAGGACCGATCGGAGAGTGGGTTCAGTATTTGCGCACGCTGTGGTCCACGCGATCCGACGAGGCGTGGATCCCGCCGCGAAGATTGCTCACTTGCTTGAATCCCTGCTTCTGTAGGAGCTCAACTGCCTTCACACCTCGTGGCCCCATCTTGCAGAGAGTCACAATCTCCTGTCTGGGGCTGAGCTTGTTCAAGCGCTTGGACAACTCCGGCAGCGGGATAAGGTGTCCCCCGATGTTGGAAATCTCGTATTCGTATTCATCGCGTACGTCGAGCAGGAACAGATTTTCACCTTGATCGAGACGGCTCTTCAGCTCTTCTGCCTGGATTTCTGGGACGCTCACTTTGTCTTTTCTCCTTATTTGGCACAAAACGCAAAACCCACCTGCCAGTTCATCCTCTGGCGGTGGGTCGTTGAGAAAGATTCGATTGGAGTCAGCCTATTGGCTCTGCAATCTTCTCATGCCAGAAGACACATGTCTGCCGCACATACATGCAGGACAACACGCCGTCAACTGGGAGCCAAACTTCATATATCGAGAATACCATGAGGCGCAGAGAAGCGCGCCACTACCAACGACAGAAGGTAATCAGACTCCCGTGCGGAAAGCCAAAAATAGTAATTTTAATCAATCACTTACCCGAAGGCAGCTCTTCAATCAGGAGGATTCAGCACCACGAATCCGCCCGAGTGGCTGATATAGATTCTCCGGAAGACTGCTGCGGGAAGTAAGCCGGCAGCATCGAACGCAATTGCACGCCGAGACTGAACCACGTCCATTCGCCGGACCATCGTTGTGCCAATCTTGATTGTGACGCTGGAATAGACGGTAGTATCTTTGAGCCGCTGCTGGTCGCCATGGACCCGCCCCAGGGCTGAGGTGAAAGAGAATTATGGTTGGTTGGGAACAACTCGGGCATTCTGGCGCCCGTATCCAACTGGAGCTGCATCTTCGCTCCACTTACTCCCACAAACTCGACGGGGATCAGCAGGCGGTTGATCGTGGGCGAACCGCGATATTGGCCGAGCGTCTCGAATCGACATCGCTCCCCGGCGGGAGGCGCGCCTCCGAAGCGCAACCAATGCTGCTTGTAGTCGATGAGGATGTCGAATTTGGAGAGAAAATCTTCGCCCAGGACACCACGAATTCCTGGGGCTGACATTTTCTGCCGTGTCAGCGTATCCACGGCTGCCCCCACGCTGGATAGCGAAGCCTCGCCTAATTGCACATTCTGCAAACGGACCAGGTGGTCCTGCCGCACATGCAAGACACCGGTGAGCGAAACCTCGCCAATGGCCGGGACCTGCAACTGCCGCGCAAGCTCGGGGTCGATCACGGTGCGTGTCGTCCCTGTGTCCAGCAAAAAATCTAAGGGGCCGACGCCATTGATTCTGGTTTGAACGAGAATCAGGTACCCGTCGAGAAGCCTGAACTTGACTTTGGCGTTTGATTGCGGCACTTGCGCTGGCAATGCGGCGGGAAGAGCAAGCGGAAGCATGAGAAGAAGACATCGTCCAAGGCCACGACATCGATCCAGGCGACAACATCGAGCAAGCAGGAGGCGGGCCGTTCGCATGGTTTACTTCCCATCGGCTAAACGTTCAAAACTCTTGAGCGCTTACTTCCCCAAGAATCTACGCCGCGTCATGGGTCATTGTCTACAGGAAGAAATCCAACCCGGTTACCGGGGAGTCTTTGGCATTAGGCGACCTTACCTGCCTGGGATGCAATCGGTCTTATTGGACCAGCGTAGCCGACAAAGAATCGCGCCCATCCGGCGATGACCCATGCCGGACAGGCACGTGAACAAAGGGGTACTTTAGAAGTTCGATCTTGCAGCCAACTATCCGACCCTAATGCAAGATCGTGAAAGCCACCAAAGCTACTGGTTATCGCTGCTCTTGGTGACTTCCTTCACAGCATCGAGAAACGACTTTGAGCCCGGGGTGCGATGAATTCGACCGTTGAACACATCGTCCCAGGTGATGTAGGGGTACAGATTGTGAGCTTTGGCCTGTTCTTCGAATTCAGCCTTCAGTTCCGCCAGCTTCTCGGGGTACTTTTTGGCCAGGTCGATCCGCTCCGTTAGATCGTCGTTCAGGTTGTAGAGCTCCCAGGCGTTCTCATCGAAAGGCTGTTGGCTTGCCGCGTTTCCGGTGATAAAGCTGCTTGGGTACGCCAACTCGGCCTTCCATCCGTCCTTGTAAATCGAACGCGAGCCGAAGATGTAGTAGTACTGCTCCGTGTGGCGGGTGGGTGCCTTGGCGTCGTCAATCGAGTAGGCCAGCGACGTTCCTTCAATCGGCTGCTGCTTGATTCCGCGGATTTCTTCGGGGGCCTTGAGGCCCACAGATCGAGAGTCGTCGGAAGAATGTCAATGACATGGCTGTACTGGGTGCGAATTCCGCCCTTGTCCTTGATTCCTTTCGGCCAGAAGACAATGAGCGGATTGTGCGTGCCGCCTTCGCTGTTCGCATCCTGCTTCCAGTACTTGAAAGGAGTGTTTGCGGCCTGCGCCCAGCCCAGCGGATAGTTCCCCTTGGTGGCACGGGCCGTGCCGATCTCTCCGATCTTGTTCAGGTTGTAGGCAATGTTTTCCTGTTCCGGTAAGGGCTTGCCGAACAAACGCCGATCAATGTCCCCGTTCAAGGTACCTTCTTTGCTGGCGCCGTTGTCGCCGATCGAGATGAAGATCAGCGTGTTGTCGAGTTGTCCGATCTCTTTCAAGTGATTGACCAGGCGGCCGATTTCAAAGTCCGTATAGGTCAGATAGCCTGCATACACTTCCATGAAGCGCGCATAGAGCTTCTTCTCTTCCGGCGTCAACTGATTCCAGGCCTTGATGTCCGGGTTGCGATCGGGAAGCTTCGCATCGGCGGGGATTACGCCGAGTTTCTTCTGACGCTCAAACACCTCCTCGCGGTAGACGTCCCAGCCCTTGTCGAATTTGCCCTTGTATTGATCGCTCCAATATTTATCGACCTGGTGCGGAGCATGAGTGGCGCCGGGTGCGTAATAAAGGAAGAATGGCTTGTCTCGGCGCCGCCTTCTTCTGGCGGTCAATATAGGAGATCGCCTTGTCGGTGATCTGGTCGCTCAGGTGGCGGCCATCGGGACGGACGTGAGCCTGATCTTCCACCAGGTCCGGCTGGTATTGGTCGGTCTGCGAACCGAGGAATCCGAAGAAGTGATCGAAGCCCTTTCCGGTTGGCCAGCGATCGAATGGGCCCGCATCGGTCGCCTCTTCGTCGGGAGTCACACCATATTTGCCCACCGCGAATGTGTTGTAGCCATTCTGCGCGAAGAATCTCTGCGATGGTTCCGGCCGTGGAGGGAACCCTGCCATCCCAGCCGGGGAATCCGGCGGACATGACCGTGTGTGAAAATCCAGATTCGTGCACGGATGCGCTGTTGCGGCCAGTCAGCAGCGCCGCGCGGGTTGGGGCGCAGATGGCGCATGTATGGAAGTTCGTATAGCGCAAACCATTGCTGGCCAGACTGTCGAACGTGGGAGTCTGGATGGGCCCGCCGAATGTGCCGGCAGCGCCAAAGCCCACATCGTCCAATAGTATCCACACCACGTTCGGGGCCCCGGCCGGTGCTTTCACAGGTTCCGGCCACCATTCTTTCGACTCGGCAAGGGTTCTGCCAATGACGCCCTGATAGGGCTGTGCCTCCTGAGCGTGCAGCGAAAGTCTGCGCACTCGTCGCAAGGATTAACGTCGATGTCAATGCCTTCAGTACGTTCTTCTCTTTCATAGAGCTCCTGTTGGTTTCAATCATTCAGTAATGACTCGGCGACCCGCTGCCTAACGAATTTGGCAGACAGTTCGCGGCTACCCGCGGACTGCCCGCAACCGAAACAAGCCGAGAAGGCTACTTGCTGTTGCTGCTCTGTGCCGCCTGTTTTTGCCGGTCAAGATACCACTGGGGCAGGTAGGTGTGGTGGATGCGTTGGCCATACATGTCGTCCAAGGTGATGTAGGGATAGAGATGGTGTTACTGGGCCTGCTCTTCGAATTCAGCCTTTAACTGAGCCAGTTTCTCCGGATTCTTCTTCGCCAGATCGATGCGTCTCAGTCGGATCGTCGTTCGAGGTTGTAGAGTTCCCAGGCGTTTTCGTTGAAGGGCTGATTTGCTGGCGCGTTTCCGGTCATGAAGGCGTTCGGGTAGGCTAATTCGGCCTTCCATCCGTGGTCATAAATCGATCGCGAGCCAAAGATGTAGTAGTACTGCACCGTGTGACGAGTGGGCGCTTTGGCATCGTCTATCGAGTAAGCCAAAGAAGTTCCCTCGATGGGCTGCTGCTTGATTCCCTCGAATTCTTCAGGAGCCTTGATGCCCACGAGATCGAGTGTCGTCGGAAGGATGTCAATGACGTGGCCGTACTGGGTGCGAATTCCGCCCTTGTCCTTAATCCCCTTGGGCCAGAAGACGATGAGAGGATTGTGCGTGCCGCCTTCGCTGTTCGCATCCTCCTTCCAGTACTTGAAGGGAGTATCTGCGGCCTGCGCCCAGCCCAGCGGATAGTTTCCTTGGTGGCCGGAGTGTGCCAATTTCTCCGATCTTGCTCAGGTTATAGTGCAATGTTCTCCTGCTCCGTACACGGCTTGCTAGCAATGGAGCGATCGATGTCCCCATTCAAGTGTTCCTTCTTTGCTGGCGCCGTTATCGCCGATGAGACAAAGATCAGAGTGTTGTCGAGCTGCCCGATCTCTTTCAAGTGATTCACCAACCGGGCGACTTCAAAGTCCGTGTACGTCAAATAACCTGCATACACCTCCATGAAGCGCGCATAGAGCTTCTTTTCATCCGGTGACAACTGGTCCCAGGCTTTGATGTCCGAGTTGCGATCGGGAAGTTTGGCGTCGGCGGGGATCACGCCAAGTTTCTTCTGTCGCTCGAACACCTCTTCGCGATACACGTCCCAGCCCTTGTCAAATTTACCCTTGTATTGATCGCTCCAATATTTGTCGACCTGGTGCGGAGCATGCGTTGCACCCGGCGCGTAATAAAGAAAGAACGGTTTATTCGGCGCGACCTTCTTATGCCGGTCGATGTAGAAGATCGCCTTGTCGGTGATCTGGTCGCTCAGGTGACGGCCATCGGGACGCACATGCGCCTGATCTTCTACCAGGTCCGGATGATATTGGTCGGTCTGCGAACCGAGGAAGCCGAAGAAATGATCGAAGCCCATTCCGGTAGGCCAGTGATTGAATGGGCCGGCATCGGTCGCCTCTTCGTCGGGCGTCACGCCATACTTGCCCACCGCGAAGGTGTTGTAGCCATTGGCGCGAAGAATCTCTGCTATTGTGCCGGCAGTGGCGGAATCCTGCCGTCCCATCCGGGAAAGCCGGCCGACAGCACCAGTATGCGAGAACCCTGATTCGTGCACGGATGCGCTGTTACGGCCAGTCAACAGCGCCGCGCGGGTCGGAGCGCAGATGGCGCAGGTATGGAAGTTCGTATAGCGCAGACCGTTGTTCGCCAGGTAGTCGAACGTGGGTGTCTGGATGAGCCCTCCGAATGTGCCGGAAGCGCCAAAGCCCACGTCATCGAGCAGAATCCAGACTACGTTCGGGGCTCCGGCAGGGGCTTTCACGGGTTCAGGCCACCATTCTTTGGACTCAGCAAGGGTCCTGCCAACCACTCCTTGATACGGCTGTGCCTCTTGAGCATGTAGTGGGAGCTTCGCGCTCAATCCAAGGATCAAGGACGATGTCAACGATTTCAGTACGCGTTTCTCTTTCATAGATCTCCTGTTGATCTTGGTCATTTTGAGATGACTCGGTTAGAGGGTTGTCGGCCGGTGCGCTCAACATTCATTGGGCCCTACTGGAGCGTGAAGGTCACCCGATCGATCTTCCCCGTGAAGCGGTTGGGTGTTTTGTACTCCAGGCTTACCGGTGAGCCGAGATCGCTGCCAACGTCGAGCGACTCGCCCGCGCCGTAGATGCCGGAGAAATGCGCCTCGCCTTCAGGCAGGCCGTTGATGGACAATTTGACGTCGCCGGCCACCGGCCCGCGGGGACCGAACGGTTGCGCACTACTGGTGATTGGGGCCGACGGCGCGTCGGGAGTGACGCTCAACTGGATGTGTGCCAGTCCAGGCCGCAGCGTCGAGTGGGCGACCAGTTGATCGGAGTGGTCGTTGCCGACGTTGACCTCGTAATAGACACGGCTGTCCTTGACGAACAAACTGAATCCGCCCAGCACGCCACCCTCGGCAACAACTACGCCATCCGCACCGTCGGTGGGCACCACAACATCGGCATCGATCGTGTAGGCGTGGCCATACAGGCCGGGTGAGTAACGCAAAGGCAGACGCTCAACACCCGAGCGGAAGGTGAAGACCTTCTTGCTCCTCAGTTGCTGGTCGAGCGGAGATGGAGCGAGCCGGCAAAAGTGGGTAAGCCTGATTGCGCGCTGCTTCTTCATCAAAGACCTTGAGCAGTTCTTTCAGCTTCTCGGGATTTTT
This sequence comes from uncultured Actinomycetota bacterium, assembly GCA_963737375.1. Lineage (GTDB taxonomy): Bacteria > Actinomycetota > Actinomycetes > Mycobacteriales > Mycobacteriaceae > Mycobacterium. The sequence continues at coordinate 121,527 of CAVTSP010000029.1, read as the reverse complement.
ATCGGCGAGGTTGTGCGCCTGGCTATAGTCATCGCTCAGGTTGTAAAGCTCCCAGGGATGAACGTCAAGGTCCTTGTCCGTGTTAGTCGACGGAAGTGGGGCCTCCCAGGTGGAGTGATAGCGATTTCCGGCCCACCAGCCATCTTTGTAGATGGCGCGATTGCCACTGGTGGTGAAGTACTGCAAAGTGTGACGCGTCGGAGCATTGGGATTATCGAAGGTGTAAATCAGGCTCTTGCCTTCGAGCGGAATCTGCTTGACGCTGTCGACTTCCTCGGGCAGCTTGACGCCTGCGATGTCGTAAATCGTCGGCGCGATATCGTTGACGTGAGAGAACTGTCCACGAATGCCACCAGCATCCTTGATGTGGCCAGGCCACGAGATGACCAGCGGATCGGTTGTGCCGCCCAGATGGGATGCGTCCTGCTTCGTTCCCTGGAAAGGCGAGCTCAGAGCCCAGGCCCACGCTGCCGCGTAGTGATTCATGTACAGCTCGCTGCCCAGCAGATCGGAGATATCTTCGCGCGCTTCGATAGTCTTTGGCTTGCCATCCACATCGCGCGCATCATGGCCTTCGAGTCCGCCCTCTGCGCTCGCACCGTTGTCTCCGAAGATACACAAGACAACGGTATTGTCTGCCTGACCCTGCTCGCGAATGGCATCGAGGAGTCGCCCAATCTCGAAGTCAGTCTGCTCGGCGTATCCGGCGTAGACCTCGGCCTCGTGGGCCAGCAATCCCTTCTTGTCGGGCGTCAAAGAATCCCAGGCCGGAAGCCCATCGGGACGAGGCGTCAGCTCCGCATTGGCCGGAATCACGCCAAGCTTTTTCTGCTGCTCAAACGCCTGTTGCCGGATCACGTCCCAGCCTTTATCGAACCGGCCCTTATAGTGATCGATCCAAAGCTGCGGAACGTGGTGCGGCTCGTGCGTGGCGCCGGTAGCATAGTAGATGAAGAAGGGCTTGTCGTGTGCAACCGCGTCGTGCTGATGCAGCCAGGTAATGGCTTCATCGGTGATGTCGGTCGTGAAGTGGTAGCCCTCTTTGGGCGTCTTCGCGGGCTCGGCCGGCGTGATGTCGCGATAGATGCGCGGATAGTACTGGCTGTCAGCCGCCTGGATGAAGCCGTAGAAATGCTCGAAGCCGAGACCCGTGGGCCAGCGGTCGAACGGTCCCGCCGGGCTCACCTGCCACATCGGCGTGTTGTGCCACTTGCCATAGGCGGACGTGCTATAGCCGTTCTCCCTTAATACTTCGGCAATCGTCGCTGCAGCTCTTCGGCATCACCGGTGTTGTAACCGGGAAAAGGAGCTGACCACTCGGCGATGGAGCCGTATCCGACTTGTGATTGTTGCGCCCGGTAAGCAGCGCCGCACGCGTGGGCGAGCAGAGCGAGTTCACATGGAATGAGTTGTACCGAAGACCCGAATCCGCCAGGCGCTCAAAGTTTGGCGTGGAGATTGGGCCGCCAAAGGCCGAGGTCGCGCCGAAGCCCACGTCGTCGATCAGGATCAACACCACGTTCGGCGCGCCAGCCGGCGCTTTGGGCGGTTCTGGCCAGGATTGGGCCGGAGCCTCGTGCACCGGCACGGTAGGCCCGGTGGCTGACGCGTCCTTGTCCTTGGCCCATGCGGGACTCCAAAAATTCAAAGCCACTGTTCCGCTCAGCAGCAGTCCTACTCGTTGCGAGAAATTCATTGAAGACTCTCCAAAATAAAATCAAGTTCTGAAAACTGCCTTTAGTTGTGTCCGCCAGATCTCGTGGCCACACATTTGTGCCGCCGGCGCCCCAAAATCAGACTGATGCGTAAACAGGACGCGGCTTCGTAGCAACTGCTGCGGTTCCGGCTCTACGCGTCCTCACCCATTCCATCACTCGCGCCGGCGCACCGTTTTGCTTGAGTTCCTCGGCCATGAATCGCATATACGGATCGATGTGATGGAAGAAGTGCTTGTATCCCGCGCAGAGGTAGTTCAGCCCGTACTCGCCCGATGCGGTCTTGGTAAAGCGATGCTTGGGGCACTCGCCGTTGCAGGCAAAGCGCACATCGCATGCTGGCAATCGGAGGGAAGCCCGGCTCTTGGTTGCCGAAGCGGGTCTGCTGCGGCTGAGTCCACCAGGCGTCCAGGCCGTCTCCATAATGTTGCCCAGCCGATTATCGGGATAAACAAAGTGGTCGCAGGAGTAGAGATCGCCGTTGTGCTCCACCGCCAGCGCGCTGCCGCATGTGGGAGCAAACACGCACAGGCTCTGCGGAAGGCCGGACCAGACTCCAGCGCAACGTCGAAGATCTGCACAAAGACGCGGCCGACATCCTGAATCACCCAAGCATCGAAGACCTGCTGCAGGAACCGCCCGAATTGCATTGGCTCGACCGACCACTCCGAGACCGACGACTCTTGCCGCGAATACGGCTTCAGCAAAACTAGCCCGTTGGCATCAGGCTCTGTTGCAACCTGCTCGACGATAGCATGACCACGCAATACAGAGTGACAGTCGACGGTGCGAGTTTGGCCGCCAAAATGGCGCCAGGTGGGGGATATTCAATGGTTCTGCGGCGCTAGCGCCATACGCTCTAGTTGGCTTGAATAATTTGCTGGAGTTGCAGGATAGCCAGGCGGCCAAAAACCATTTAAAGCGATGCTTCGAGTGTGTTATTTCGTTCTCGCAACTGATATCTGGCAGGGGGTAAAGTGAACTTCAGGACAGCGATTTCGACTGGATTCGCCAAATACTTCAATATCAGCGACCGAGCCTGTCGGTCCGAATACTGGTACTGGATTCTCTTTGCCATCATCTTCGCCGTGGCAGGCAACATTGGCGACTACATGCTGCATACGCAACTCGTTAATTTACTCGTAGGGCTCCCTTTCATCATTCCCGGCTGGGCGGTCTCGATTCGGCGTCTACACGACACTGACCGCTCGGGTTGGTGGAGTCTCATCGCCGCAATCCCGCTGATCGGACTGGTTCTGCTCGTCTGGTTCGCCACTCAAGGTACCCACGGACCAAACCGCTTTGGACCGGACCCGTTAGATGCGAACCCATCCCCAAGTCAGCCATTCGCCGCTCCCGCTTAAGGACTGGGCAATTAGGGGTGATCGCTATGGGCTCACGACACGTCCTCACTCAACCAGTAGCGACACACAAAGGCACGAGAAGCTAGCGCAGCGAACCGGTTTCATCGCCAGCGCCGAAAGCAATTCACGCAAAAGCCGAACGACAAAGTGCGGCAAGCGCTTCGAGAATTCCCGAGCGGGCGTGCCGTCCCCCATCCTCTGGGTCCGGCGCTATACGCGCGACGGATTTACTGCTGCACGCCCTTGGGCACCGACACCGGCGCTCCCCCACAAAGACAAGCAGGCAAAACACCGCCGCCAAAAGCGTTATCTCGAGGGCGAAATCATATGTCTGCCCTATGGCTGTGGTAGGTGCCCTGGCCAATTCTTGAAGCGGCATGCGCCACTGGCGATGCCTCATGCGCCGCGTTCGTCGCGCCCGCTGAAATCAGTGCCCTAACCGGCAGACCTGTCGTGCGGTACGACGCCGCAGGGTTATCCGAGCCGAGGAGTTGGATGGTGGGGCGTCATCCAAAACCTGTGCTTCCCCTACTTCCTTCGACCGCCAAAGGAGGTGACTGCCGACTACCAGTCGGGCTCGAGCTTCACCTTGCACTGCTTGCACACGAATGCCACTTGACCCTGCGGCACCGCCTGGACATGTAAGCAGAAGGGACACTTCACGTTCGAGGTGTTTATGTCGGCCTGCCGGACCAGCGGCTTCGCCTCCCGATTCTGGGCGACCTCTCGGAACCAATTGCCCGGCACCCCTTCCGTGGCCGGATTGAGAGTGATTCGTCCAGTCCGGGTGAGCACGAGCGCGACGAGCACCCCGAGCATGAAGCCACCCACGTGGGCGAAAAATGCAACACCGCTACCACTTGTGGCATCCGGGCGGCGCATTCCAAGTACAGCCTCGAATAGCTGAAACACGAACCAAAAGCCAAGAAACAACCATGCCGGACTGACGAAAGGTCTCCAACCGGCCAGCCCTGCGACGCGCGACTTGGGATAGAACACGATGTAGGCACCTAACACTGCCGCAATCGCGCCGCTCGCGCCAAGATTCGCCTCCCGCGCGTCGGCTGACGGGCTGAAGAGAAGTGTCGTCGTGGTCTGCAAAATCGTGGCGGCGAGTCCACCGGCGAGGTAGAAGCACAGATAGCCGATCCGCCCGAGTGCACACTCGACGTTTTTACCGAAGACCAGCAGATACACCATGTTGCCGAAGATGTGATGCCAGTTGCCGTGCAAGAACATTGCCGTGAGCCAGCTGATGCCCCAAGGTAACCCCAGGTGACACCCACGAGTGACATCGCATGGATAGAACGAAGCCTGTGCGATCGCCGCGTCGAGATGCGGCAACTCGTAGATCAAAAATACGACCGCGTTCGCGGCGATCAGGCCGGCGTTGACGACTGGGAACCGACGCGCCGGAATATCGTCGGTAAAGGGAATCATCCAGTCTCCTCAAGGCAAGTCGCGGACATCTCACGTTTCTTCCAACTTCCGTAAGAAAGAAAGCGGAGTACTTGGATGAAGGCCAGCATTTGCCTGACGCCTTGGAACGTTCTTGGAAGGGTTCTGGACCCACGCAGCCTGCCGAGGGTTTTCGCGACCGGGACCATCTCTGCTTGAAAGCGCTGCACCGTATCGGTCACCGTTTGATCTGAAAGGTGAAGTCGTGTCCGCAGATGCTGATGTGGTCGCCGTCCGCAAGTACCCCGCTTGGGCGCAATGGCAGCCCTTGCAGCAGAACGCCGTTGGCTGACCTCAAGTCAGTGATCATGTAACTGCACCCGGTGTCGACAATGACCGCGTGATGCCTGCTGACCTCGGCATCGTCGAGCACGATGTCGTTGTCTGCCAGGCGCCCTATTTCGGTGGCGGGCGCTTGTAGCGCATACCAGATCCCGTCGGCATCGAGCAGTCCGGCGACAGCAGGCGTGTGGACGACGGTGCGGGTCGCGGAAAGAGCGCGTACTGCAGTGGTTTTTGCCATGCGCTTTGCATCAATGGGTTCTTGGCGCAAGATCCTCAGGTGCAAGCTTTCGACCGTGGGCCCAGGATCGATCCCCAGATCTTCGGCGAGTACCGATTTCAATCTCCGGTAGGCGTCTAGTGCGTCGGACTGACGTTCGGAAACGTAGTAGGCGGTGATCAACTGCACCCATAGCGGTTCGTGATACGGCGAGGCCGAGGCGAGTTGTTCGAGTTCGCCGATCACAGAATAAGCACGGCCGCAAGCGATCTCCGCTTCAGCATGCGCGATGCGAGCCCCGATCCTCTCTTCGGTGAGTGCGGTGGCAAACACCTCCACAAACGTGAAACCGCGCAAGTCGGCGAGCACTGGTCCGCGCCATTCGGCCAGAGCAGCCGCGAAATGATTACTGGCTTGCTCAAAACGGCCCGTCGCGGCGGCTTGAATTCCCGCTACCTTGTGGGCGACAAACCGATCCAGGTCACAAGCGCCGTCAGAAACACTGAGTCGATAGCCGGGCGCCGCGCTGGCTAAGACCAGATGCGGATCTACCTCCGCGCTCGCCAGGATGCGTCGCAGATTCGACACGTACGAGTGGATGCTCGCGCGCACCACAGGTGCTGGAGACTCATCCCACGCGGCGTCCACCAGCGAATCCGTGCTCACCGCACGGTTCCGGTTGATCAGCAGCACAGCCAGCAGTGCACGTTGCTTCGGCGTGCCCAGTGAAATCGGCGTGCCCGCCGCTGTCATCAGCAACGGTCCCAAGAGGCCGAATCCGAGGCGACTGCTGTCCATCGCGCTTCCAGCCCTCCAGGTTCTCGGCGACGTCAGCCTATTATTGTGACGTCGCCGGACCATTTGGTCGAGCAATATCAGCGCTTAAGCGCGCATTCCTCTAGTTCACTCCGCTCGGCCGCCGAGATGTTTGGCGAGGAATCGGTCGGCCCGGTGGTAGAAGTCGAGGCGATTTTCGGGCTTGACGAATCCGTGGCCCTCGCTCTCGTACATCACGTACTCGTGATCGATTCCTCGCTCCGTCATGGCGGCGACGATCTGCTCGGACTCGGCGCGCCTCACGCGCGGATCATTCTCGCCCTGGGCGATCAGGATCGGAATCCTGATGTCGTCGACCCTCGACAGCGGTGAACGCGACCACAGGAAGTCCCGGTCCTCGCCGACTCGCTTGTGCCACAGCGCGATCATCGGCTTCCAGTATTCGGGGAACGAGTCGATGAGGGTGTTCAAGTTGGACGGGCCGACCATCGAGATCGCACACTTGAAGACGTCGGGAGTGAACGTCGCACCGATCAACGCGGCGTACCCGCCATAGGATCCGCCGTAGATCGCCACCCGGCTAGATCTACAAGCCTTGTGCGACAAGGTGATCGATGGCATCGAGCAGATCGTCGTGCATCTTGGCGCCCCATTCGCGGTCGCCGGCGTTGAGGAAGTCCTTGCCATAGCCGCTGGAGCCGCGAAAATTCACCTGCACACATGCATAACCCCGGTTCGCGAGCCATTGCGCCTCGGGGTCGAGTCCCCAGCCGTCCCGTGTCCACGGCCCGCCGTGCACGACGAGGACCGCCGGCAGACTGATGCTGTAACACCAGCGGGAACGAGAGATAGCCATGAATTGGCATCCGTCTCGGCCGTGAATGCGAAAGGCTCCATCGGCACCAGCGGGTAGTCTGTTGAGCTCGGGCCGGTGGTCGAACAGGAACGTCGCGCTCTTGGCGGTGCGCTTCCATTGTAGAACTTCATCGGATCCGAGTCGCGGTCGAAAGCCACCAGCCATGTCAGTTCGTCATGATCTCGTCCGCTGATCACCAATCGCCAGGATTCGACCTGCTGGAGCGCATCGACAGTCGTCGCGGATCGAGTCGTCGAAGATGTTGTACTCCAACCGATCGCGATACACCATCACGCCTTCGATGTCGCGCGTGTCAGGGTTCATGATCACCCCGGCGATGTCGAAGGTCGGATCCTCGGCGATTTCCTCGACCGTCTCCGTCGCGATGTCTATTTTCACCAGTCGGCCGGTGTTCGAGCCGACGAGGTCTGGATGTACATGCCCTTGCCGTCCTTGGTGAAACCCACGGGGCCAGTTGTTTCCGCATCCTCGCAGGCACCCCAGTAGCGGCCGCCAATCGGACACCTCGTTATCGCGCACCATGATCACCATGCCGCCGTCCGGCGTGGGCTGCACCGCGCCGCGAACCTCAGATTCGTCATCGACCACCCAGCCGACGAACGCCGGGGTTCTCGACGATTTTCTCGAGCTCTCCGGTCGACAGGTCTAGGTGGTACACGTCGTGCAATTGCGGGTTGTCCTTGTTCAAAGCGACGAGCACGTCGTTGGGAAATCGTTTCTGATGGGCGATGATTCGACATTGCACCTGATCCAGCGGAGTGAGGTCGCGCTCGACCCCGGTCTCAAGGTCGACGTCGTAGAGGCGGAAGTTCTCGCCACCGTCGCTATCCCGGATGTACATGATGTGCCGGTTGTCGTGGCCCACGGTAGCCCTGGATCCCACGGCCGGAGTCGTGTGTCACCGGCGTGCATCGCCTGCGCCGACTTCGCCGACAAACACGTTGAGCACGCCGGCATGTGGCGCAAGGTAGGACAGCCGGGTGCCGTCGGGCGAGATCTGGGGCGCCGTCCGTTCCGGATGGCCCAGCAGCACTTGAAGCGGTATGAGCTTCACATCGGCCATGGTGCCTCCACGTCACTTCTTTTCACGCACAACGGATTACAAAGCAATACGAAATGCCCCGAGACGCGGTGTCGAAATCCAGTCGTCCGCTCGCGCGGACAGCCACAGCGACCGTCGCCCGGCACTCGGCGAGGGCTTCACCGCACCGAGTCACGCGCTCGCGGCTAAGACGCGAACCCGTGGGCTTGGTTCTGCCTGACAGCCTCCTGGTAACAGGCCACCACTGACCAGAAGTAGAGGACGGGCATGAAGATGCCCCCGATGAAGAACAGCCAGATGAAGAGCCAGAAGCCAACCCACAGACCCATCATCCACAGGCAAGTCATCCTGCTGCCACCCATGAGAAAGAGAACCAAAGGCGGAAAGAACAAGCCGCCCATCGCATAGAGGACGGGAGTTTTGTAGGCGTAGCCACCGGGCGGTTGCTGACCCTGCACAGTCAGCGTTTCAGTTCCGGGCAACGGCGCCAGGCTGGAGGCGTAATCGACGGTCTGATCTTGAAGCCATTGCTGGCCATCCCAATACATTTGGCCGGGCTTGCCGGTCGGGTCGGGGTACCAGCCGGCGGGCGTTGATGGTGTCGTCATCTTGTTGGTCTTTCTGCTGACAACGTCGGGGCTGACGGCCCCGACGGCGATTCGTGGGCTGCGTCCGGTCTCGATGACCGTTTGAGACGACCTTGCAGCCGACGACTTGGAGAATTCTTGGTGCTGGCGGGCAACTCGGCTCTGCGGACCGGGACATCGACGGTCGAGTTGCCGGTACGTCTGACGACGACGCACCCATGAGCGCAGGGATCCCCCGGATACAGCGATGCGACACCCTCCCGTCGGGTGTCACCGGCGAACGCGTTTTCCTGGACTATCTCCCGCCTGTTCAGCGACCACGTTTGGCAGTCATCATCGCACCAGGTGAGCCAGAAAGCTCCCCGAAACGCACAAACCTACGAAGGGACACGTGTCGTGTCCCTCCGTATCCGTCCGCCATGGAAGAGAAACGGGGTGCAGACGCACCCATGCCTGCGCCCGCCTTTGCAGCAAATACTTGCCCCGCAGCCCATGCCGCGTAGCCGGCGCCAACGTCGGACTCGTTGCCGGTGAACATTATTCCGCGGTCGGAGGCGCCTCACCAATCCTGGCGCCAACGCGAGATGTCTGGCTGCGCACCTTCGCGAGTTTGATCGCGCGGTGGTCGCCTGCCGCTATGCCATGACAAGCCGCCAAGGATGTTCCAAGGGTTCGGCCCCAAGCTTCGCGCGATAGGTAATTGTCGACTGCGGTTTAACCGCGGACCTGAGAAAGACTGCAGGAAAGGGCCATCGAATGACGATCTGCCGTATCCCATGGATCACCGCCGCCGTGCTCACTGCTGTTGCCGTCGCGGCATGCGGTGGGAACGGTGGCGGCCACACCCAGTCCTACGATCTCGGCTTCAAGGCCGGCAACGGCTTCAACGAAATACAGCTGGCAATGGCGGGGCCGTCGTGCGGTGGTGCCTACATGCTGGCCCCGGGCGGCACCAACGAGAATGAGTTTCTGCAAGGATGTGCGGAGGCCGCCGTCAAGCACGGTGCCACTGTCAGCCCCAGCGATTCGCCCAGCAACTGACGACATCACCTCGGCGCAATCGTCGGCACCGATCTTTAAAAGCTTTGTGCTCGATAGCTTTTGGTTGTACCGCCTGTAAATTACGGTCGACCGTTTACCTCGAAATGGTGAACTGTATCGCCGAATACTGAGCCTTCGTCATCCCGCTGTCATTCGGATCGCTGGGAGCGTCATCAACCGAGTCTTCCACTCAGCCAGACACTTTGAGACGCGCGGACCGCACCCGATGCTGGGCTCGCGTAACACCCTCAAGTGCCGTCCTTGGCCTTCCTACCTTGCTTCCACTGCTCTGATTGGCCGTTCAGTCCGTCGAGGCATCCCGCCATGTAGTCGCGCTGGACCAGCGTGGACGAACCGGCGCCATTCTCGAGGTTGAACTGATCCATGCAAGCCTGCTCGAACGGTGCCGGCGCGGTGTTTTGGTGACTGAGGACGTTAAACCCGCCGTACGCTTCGATCTCGGCTTGACCTTTCGTGCCAGCCTCGAGGCCCATTTGGTAAGACTGAGAAGACTTGTCGGCACCGGCGTAGCTTGACCCGCTGGAGTGGGAGGCGTGCCCTCCGAAGGTGAAGACGAGAACGGTCACCGCTAATGCCGCCGCCGCAACCGCCACACCAATCTGGCTATTACGTGAAAGTCCTGACCAAAACTGCAGACCTTTCGCCGCGGCGGGCCGAACCTTGTCCACAAAGGGACCCAGCTGATCCCGCGGCGTCGGCCCACCAACGCGCGGGGGCGGCGGAGGTGGCAGCAGCGGCGGCGGTGGAAGCGTTGGCGGCGGTGGCGGTCCGGGGGGCAGCGGTGGTCTGGGCGGCGGCGGGCCCGCGGGCTTGCGCTGACGGTGCGGTGTCCAATTCTGGCCGTCCCAGTAGCGCTGCGCGTTGGAGTTCTGCGGGTCGTCGTACCAACCCGGTTGGCCGGGGGTCGTCATAGCATCTCCTTGACTTGTGGTCGACTGCGCTGTCGTCCTCGCCAATCGAGTTCATTGGCAGGGACGTGGAACGCCTTGTTGGATCGACGAATAGGTCACCCCACCCTGCGGATCACGGCTTGGGAGATTCTTGGCACACGTCGCGCACTTCCTTGGGTTGCGGAGGCGTTGCCCGGCGGCGACGATGCCGAGTGTGCTGCATTCAGACCCCTTCAACGAAGCGCCTGCACGCTAATCGCCGATGACGGTAGGCGCCTCTTGAGCTGTGACGCGCTCGCGGCTAAAAAGTCTGGTTCTGCGCCCGCGGATGCGACATCCAGAGGCGGACCACGGCGGCCGCCATCACGATGACCCCGGCCCCGTACAACAACAGCCCAAATCCCGGCGTGACGCTCACGAGGCCCTCGCCTTCCTTGTCGCCGGCGGACACGTTGGTGAACCAGATGACCATGAGCACCGCGAGGATGCCGACGATCGCGCTCAGTGCGATGAGCCGCCAGCGCACGACTGCCGAGCCGGCCAGGGCCGGCCATGCCGCTGCTGCGGCCGCACCGACCAACACGAGGACGGCGAACCGCGCGGGACCAGTGGCGGACACCTCCTGCAGAACAACACTTGATCCGAGTGCATTCAGGCCGATCGAGGCGTAGGGGAAAAAGGTTGCGAGCAAAGTGATCACAAGCCCAGCGACAAGAATCCACGCCGTTACCGAGAAACTTCCAACAACACTCTTAACGGTGGCGAGCCCGTCAGAGGCCAGCACCGCGCCCGGCCCTTGGGGTGGCGGAGGTGGCGGATATTCGTACTGGGTCGGCGCACCTGGGGACGGCGGCGGCAGATTCGGCGGAGGGGGTGGCGGAGGTGGCGGATATCCGTACTGGGTCGGCGCAGCCGGGGACGGCGGCGGCAGATTCGGCGGAGGGGGTGGCGGCGGCGGCAGATATGCCTGCTGTGTCGGCGCATCCGCGGACGGCGGCGGCAGATTCGGCGGAGGCGGTGGTGTGGACCCAACGGATGCCCGCGGGGAAGGCGTCGCAGGCTTCCGCTGGCGATGCGGCGTCCAGTCATTGCCGTCCCAGTAGCGCTGTGCGCTCTGGTCCTGAGGATCGTCGTACCAACCGGGCTGGTCGGGTGTCGTCATGGGCAGAGCCTCCAGGTTGACTAAGGTCCCCCGCGCAACGAAACAATAGCGCGGTCCCCCGCAATCGGTGACGTTTGCCGGTCACTTCGGCGACGCGAATTCACGACGGCCACGCGTTGTGCATTTGTTCCCGAGACCGCACGGAGACCGTATTTGCCGATATGTCAACGCAGCCCCAGGACATGACTGGCGCCACAGCCGGTTGGCGCCCTGTGTTCATCGGACCGACACGCGGCGTCCAGCAGCTTTTATAGGTGAAGGCTGTGTGCCGAAAAACATGTCTACCGGCGAGCGGGCGGTTAGACTCACGCAGGTTTGCGAGTTTGTCGTGACCGGCTCGATCGAGTGGTGAGAGTGGGTGTGCGGTGGTAGAGCCTAAGGGGTCGATCCTGCTGGTCTATTTCGTTGCCGATGAGTCCGGCTCAATGGGCCGCAACATCGATGAGCTCAACGACGGCCTGGCTTCACTGCACGACTCGTTACAGCGCGAATCGTTCGCCGCCGCCAAAGTGCGCTTGTCGGTGATCGGCTTTTCCGACACCGCATTCACCTACCTCGAACCCGCCGATCTGCGTGTCCTGCAAGGCATGCCCGTACTGACCGCGCAAAGCCTGACCTCCTATGCCGCCGCCTTCGACCAACTCACCTACCGCATCAGAGTCGACATCCCCAGCCTCAAAGCCCAGGGCTACACCGTGCACCGGCCCGCCGTCTTCTTCCTGACCGACGGCCTACCCAACGGCAACGAAGACTGGCGCGCCGTGCGGGCCAACCTGCTCGCCGAACCGGCCGCACCCAACATCTTGGCCTTCGGCATCGGCGACGCCGACGCCTCCACCATCAGCGAAGTCGCCACCAAACCCCACTTCGCGTTCGTCGCCGCACACGGAGTCGACACCGGCGCGGCCATCTCAGAATTCCTCACCTCACTGACCCAATCAGTGATCAGCTCCGGCCAAGCCCTGGCCAGCGGCTCCGCCGAACTGCAATTCGAAAAACCCCAAGGATTCACCCTCGCCGTCGACGTTGTCTAAACCCACCGCAGATGATCGGACGACGGCACCGAAAACCCGGGCCACCCAGCGATGAGGATCCTTACGACCCGCGGCAGTTTCCGCCGACCAACGTTGACATTCCGGACCCACTACCGCGTCGAGTCCGTACCAGCGGAGCGGTCTTCGAGGAGCCAGAAGTTGCCGAGGTCGTGGGACCGACCGCGGTACCCCAGATCATCATCGGTTCCCCCTCCCCCACGGTAGAACCGTCGACGATCGGAAAAGCCTACAGCTCGTTGCCCTTTCGCCCCGATGTAGTTATCGACGGATGGTCCACCGACGCCATGACCGTCCGCGGCGTGTCGCTTCGCGGACACTTGCACCGTTACAACGGCGCGCCCCGTCAAGACGACTTCGCGGTGCACCACCTTCCCGACGGGCGGATCATTGTCCTTGTTGCAGACGGTGTTTCGGGAGCGCCGCAATCGCATATCGGCGCGAGCACCGTTATCAAGCAGGCTGCCGAATGGTTGCACACCAACCTCGGTCGCGACGTCGCCGGTACCGATTGGTCGGCCCTACTCAAAAGCGCCGCGTGGGCGCTCACTGAGCGAGCCCAAGCCCTTCTGGGACTTAACGCGCCCGACCCGCGTGCGCGCAGAAGAGGAACTTGCCACGACGTTGGTGTGCGGGGTGATTGAGCCCACCGGTCCCAGAACCTTGCGGGCCCATCTGGTGAGCGCGGGCGACTCGGCGGCCTGGCTGCTATCCGCGGGAGAGTTCCTCGAAATCGTTGCGGGAAAATCGGTGCCGGACGGTGGGGTCGCGTCGTCCGCTGTGGTCGGCCTGCCCCGTCTCCCGATCGACGTCACGCCCAGGGTCGTCGAATTCGGCTACAACGACGTCTTGTTGGTCGCCACCGACGGAATTGGCGATCCCCTTGGGAACGGGCATGGCGGCGTGGGAAACCTGTTTCGCGAGGTGTTGACCAAGCCGTCCCCGCCGTCGCTCATCGAATTTGCGCACGCGGTGGACTTCAGCCGTGAGACATTCGACGACGACCGGACTCTTGTCGCGGTGTGGCCACGTCAGCAGCCGCCCCGGGAGGCCACCAGTCGGCGACGAGGACCCAGTGAGGTCGAGGGTTTGCGTTGACACGTCAGGTCATTGAGCGTGAGAAGTTGGGTGTGCTGAGCAGGATTGGTGGGAGGGTTTACGTTGACGCGTCAGGTTATTGAGCGCGAGAAGCTGGGCGCGCTGGCCAAGATTGGTCAGGGCGGCCAGGGTGTGGTCTACGGCGCACCGAACGTCAAGACCAAGTTCGCAGCGTCGATGGTCTATAAGGAATACAAGTCCCAGACGTTGGCCGACATCGATTTCACCGCGCTGGCGGCGATGCCCGCTCTGGTCGAGGACTCGCTGTCCTACGCCGAAGCTGAACGGCTGATCTCGATCGCGGCATGGCCGTGCGCACTCGTCGAAGATGCGGGCGCAACAACAGGTTTCGTAATGCCCGCCATCCCCGACGAGTTCTTCATCCCCCTCACTACCGTCAAGGGCGTGTCACGACACCGCCGCGGAGTTCCAGCACCTGCTCAATCACTCCGTCGGTGCTGGCCGCCCGCGGCATCACTATCGATGACGCCCAACGCTATTCGCTGCTGCGCGAAGTCGCCTCGGGGCTGGCGTTTCTGCACAAGCACGGTGTCTGCGTCGGAGACATCTCCCCGAAGAACCTGCTGTTCTCCCTCACCCCGCACGAGGCCGTGTATTTCATCGACTGCGACGCCATGCGCATCAACGGCATCTCAGTCCTGCCTCAAGTCGAAACACCGGGATGGCAAGCACCAGCCGGCGAGGAACTGGCCACCGTCTACTCCGACACCTACAAACTCGGCCTGCTCGCCCTGCGACTGCTCGCCGGCGACCACGACACCACCAACCCCGCACACATCCCGCCGACCACGCCCGACATGCTGCGCCAGATCATCACCGACACCCTCACCAACCAACCCCAACAACGCCCGCTACCCGAAGCCTGGACCTACGTCCTAGGCCACGCCATCGAAATACGCCCAACACAACCAAAAGACCGCAGCGGCAACGCCAGTCAGCGTCGTACCCGGAGCTCCGCCAGTACCTGTCGTCCACTCCAGACCCACCGGCCCACCACCACCTCCCCCACGCATCACACCTCCCCCGCCCCCGCCACCGCCACCCCGCTGAACACCACCCCCCCCAACCACCTCAAAAGCAACGCTCCGTTGCTGATCGGTGGCGGCGTGGCCGTGGTAGCGATCATCGCGTTGATCGTGGCCGTCGTTGCCTTGGCCAACCGAAACAACCCCGCACCAGCGAGCACACCCGCGACATCAACGTCAACGTATTCTTCGGATACATATGCCAGCGCACCGACGAGCACGTGGGCGCCGCCGGCCGTATCGGTACGTCCCCCGTTGGTCGAGACGCCTGATTCCTACGGCGTGAGTTGTCCGAACGGGTACCAGGTGCCGGGCCATTCGGGTTGGGCAACCAGTGCAGGTCGCGGCGCCGACGGAACTTCGTGCCAGTTCGCGAACAATGTCCTGCTGGCATATTGGAACAGCTTCTCCTCCCCTAGTCGCGACTCACGCCAGGTGATAGCCCCCGGCACGGTCTCCTGCCCGAATGTCAGCTCTAACTGCTCCGGAGACAACTTCATCATGACCTGCGCGGTGAATGGCAACGACCCGTGGATCACATGCGCCGGAGGACATGACGCGATCATCTACCTTTTCTAGTCCCCGTAGTCCTTTCCAGTGCAATGCATGTGATCCGCAGCATTCGTCGCAGCCGAGGTGCAGCAATGACTTGTCAACGGCGAGTGTCCGATTCGGAACCCACGCTGCGACGCGACTTCAACCGTCGCGCCGTGTCCCCGCCACGGCCAGGTGATGACGAAGCGCCGCGGTCACACCGACGGTGGGGAATCGCACATTGTTTCGGAGCAGCGGCCCTGCTCGTTGGTTGTGTGTCCGCTTCGACGATCGGGGCGCCGACGGCGCTGGCGTCCAGCCTCGCCGGGACGTCGATCTTCTTGGATCCGGGCCACAACGGCGTCTACGACTCTTCGATCACCCGGCAGGTTCCGAACGGTCGAGGCGGGACCAAGCCGTGCAACACGACCGGCACGGCCACCAACGACGGCTATCCCGAACATGCCTTCACGTGGGATGTGACCCTGCGAATCCGTGACGCCCTTAACCAGCTGGGCGCACGCACCGAACTCTCGCGAGCAGACGACAATTCAGTGGGTCCCTGCGTGGACCAGCGCGCCGCATCGGCCAATGCGATGCACCCGGACGCAATCGTGAGCATTCACGCCGACGGCGCACCGCCGACCGGTCACGGATTTCATGTGAACTACTCCGATCCGCCGCTGAATGGCGCGCAGCGCGACCCCACCGTGCAGCTGGCGCGCTTCGTGCGCGATTCGCTGGCCTCGTCAGGCCTCGAACCGTCCACTTACATTGGCTCTCAGGGCTTATACGGCCGCGCCGACCTCGCGGGCTTGAATTTGGCCGAGTATCCCGCGGTTCTCATCGAACTCGGCAACATGAAGAACAGCGACGATGCGGCCCGGATGCACAGCCCGGATGGGCGGGCAAAGTATGCCGCGGCCGTCACCGAGGGGATCGTCGCCTACCTCAGCGGGAAAAGCCCACACAGCTGAAGATTCGGATGGAGTGCAATGTTACAGAGAATTCTGCGAGGCAACGCTACCTCGGCGGGTCTCGAGTGTTAGACGTCCTTGGCCGTAGTCTCGCGACGGCAGTGGTCGGGATCGTTCTATCCAGTTGTGGTTTGTTCGAGCATCATTCAGTTCCCGCGCCCACCTCGGGGCCGTCGGTGTCATCGCGCGCGGGCACGGGCTCCGCGCCGACACCGACCCCAACGGTGACGGGATCCGTTCCGAGTAGTGCATCCGCAGCGCTCGGACGAGAGTTCACGAAGTTGGAGCACACGCTGAACGCCACGATGGGCATCGTCATCAGCGCCGTGGGCACGAATCCGACCCAACTCGTGTTCGGGGACTGGTCAACCGGCCCTGCGTGGTCGACGTCAAAAGTGCCGCTGATGATCACTGCCCTCGGTCAGCAGAACCCGCCAACGGTCACCGACTCGATGACGGCGGCCATCACCAAGTCCGACAACGCCGCCGCTGAGTCCATTTGGGAGCAGTTGGGCGACCCGGTCACCGCCGAGCACAAAGTCGAAGCCGTGCTGCGCAGGTACGGCGATCCAACGACCGTGGAGTGGCAAAAGAGGCGGCCGGAGTTCACCGCCTTCGGGCAAACCATCTGGTCGCTGAGCGATCAGGCCCGATTCACCGCAGCCGCGGTGTGCGACCAATCCAATGCGCCCATCTTCACGCTGATGGGTCAGGTCGAAGGGGACCAGAGTTGGGGGCTGGGAACCATTCCCGACACCCAGTTCAAAGGCGGATGGGGACCGTCGACCACCGGCAGCTATCTGGTGCGGCAGCTAGGTGTGTTGAAGTCACCGGGGGGGCTCACCGCCGTTGCGGTGGCGACGCAGCCTGCATCGGGCGCCTTCAGCGACGGCACCCACGATCTCACTGAAGTCGCTACATGGTTAACGTCGCACCGGTCTGAGCTGCCGGTCGGACACTGCGACCACTAGACCGTTACCGGTAGTCACGCGGAGCCGCTCGCGTCGGGGATGACACCGGCGGCGCCGTCGAATCCTTCAAGAATCCTCCAAGCCGCCTCCCTCATTCTCGCAGAATCGGCCGTTACAGCCGCCCGACTAGCGAGGACTAATGAATCTAGGTGCTGCACTTCCCTGGGAGAGAAGTCTTCGGCGAGCACTCCCGATGGTAAAAGATGCTATTTTGCAACGGTTTTCGGCGCTGGGCGCGGTCGCGGGAGCAGGCTTGCTATACACCGCGGCCTTGGCCGGGGCGCCGCATGCTCACGCGGGTGTGGATTTAGCCGTCGGAATGCCCATCACTATCGGCAGCCATGGCTGCTCGCTCGGATTTTTCGGGGTCGACGCCCGCCAGGATCGACTGGCGGTGACGGCCGGGCACTGCTCTGATGCGGTACCCAACGAGCCGGTCTACGCCGATAGCGGAGTGCAGATAGGCGAGGTAGTCGCCTGGAAGCAAGACCACGAGGCCACGTCCGGCAAGTTGACCGGCGCACGCGGTTACACCGTGATTGTGGTGTATCCACGATTCTCGCTGGAACCCTTCTTCACCGGCGTCGACTCTGCGATCAACGACGGCGACCACGTGACCAAGTTCGGTCAACGCACAGGCAAGACCAGCGGTGTCATACGAAACGTTCAATTCGACCGAAAGCGGCCGGATTTGGCACTGCTGGCGTCGAACGTAGTCCAACTCCCCGGCGACTCCGGCTGCCCTTGGTACTCCAATGACGACGCACTCGTTGGGATAGCGTCAAGCAGCGACGAAGAACAAGACGGCGGAGACGCCGGTAGCCAGGCTCAGCCAATCCAGGCTGTGCTGGACATGATCCGCGCCCACGCCGACGTCTGGGGCGAGGATTTCAAGGTGTGGATCCAGTGAGTCGAAATGCGTTGTGAATTCTAATATTCGAGTAATGAAGGTGGGTGCGTGGTGGTAGAGCCTAAGGGGTCGATCCTGCTGGTCTATTTCGTTGCCGATGAGTCCGGCTCAATGGGCCGCAACATCGATGAGCTCAACGACGGCCTGGCTTCACTGCACGACTCGTTACAGCGCGAATCGTTCGCCGCCGCCAAAGTGCGCTTGTCGGTGATCGGCTTTTCCGACACCGCATTCACCTACCTCGAACCCGCCGATCTGCGTGTCCTGCAAGGCATGCCCGTACTGACCGCGCAAAGCCTGACCTCCTATGCCGCCGTCTTCTTCCTGACCGACGGCCTACCCAACGGCAACGAAGACTGGCGCGCCGTGCGGGCCAACCTGCTCGCCGAACCGGCCGCACCCAACATCTTGGCCTTCGGCATCGGCGACGCCGACGCCCCCACCATCAGCGAAGTCGCCACCAAACCCCACTTCGCGTTCGTCGCCGCACACGGAGTCGACACCGGCGCGGCCATCTCAGAATTCCTCACCTCACTGACCCAATCAGTGATCAGCTCCGGCCAAGCCCTGGCCAGCGGCTCCGCCGAACTGCAATTCGAAAAACCCCAAGGATTCACCCTCGCCGTCGACGTTGTCTAAACCCACCGCAGATGATCGGACGACCGTTGCCACCTCGTTCGCCACAGATGCACTAATTGCCGCCGTCAGAAGAATCCGAAGTCGGCGGAGTGCATTCCTTCCATCGGCCATCTTCGTTCACGAATTGCATGGCCATGACCTTGTTTTGCCCTGGCGCCTTTTCGAACGTCATGGTGACGTCGGCGGTTGCTTTGTCGCCGTTGACGTGAATGTTGGCGACCGACGCTGACACGGTCCCGGTTTGCATACGAACTTCGCGACCCTCTTTCGCAGAGTTGTTGTCTGGGCCCGCGTTCGCCTTGCACTGCCACTGCGCGTCGTGCTCGAAATGGGACGCGTTGTAATCGGCGAGCACATGCTCAACGGTCGCCCTGATCTGATCCTCGGGCGATTTCTTGGTGAAGTGCTTGTAGGCGAAAAACCCGGCGCCTGCCGACAGGGCGACGACCAACGCGATTCCGGCCAGCATCATCGGATTACGCTTCCGTGCTGGCGGCCCTGCCGCCTGATAGCCCATGGTTGGCTGATCGAACTGCACGTTGGGCGCCGGCGGTGGCGCACCCGGTGGGGGCTGATACGCCACAGCCGGCGGCGGCAAATTCGGCGGGGGTGGCGGAGTCGGCGACGGGGCTGAAGCAGGCTTTCGTTGGCGGTGCGGCGTCCAGTCGTGGCCGTCCCAGTAGCGCTGCGCGTTCGGGTCTTCGGGGTCGTCGTACCAGCCCGGCTGTGTGGATATGGTCATAGTGAAACCTCCAATTTCCTATCCACCGTCGATCAGAAGGTCGTCACGCGGTAATCCGTGGCAATCGACATGCCATGCCGGGTTGCATCATTGGTGAAGGTGGTGCCGTCACCGGCCACGGCTATCGCCCACCCTTGAAAGCGGTAGGCGCTCCCCTCAGCCAAGCTGATATCGGGCTGCCCCGGTGGCGCCACACCAAGATTCGCTGTCCGCCAAGAGAATTGTCCTGACGCAGTGACTATGGCTTGATCCTCATGCAGCACCGCGGGATCGCCGTGCCAGCCCGGGGCGGGCGGAGGCTCGATTGGTGCTTGAGGGAAGCCGGCCGTCTGGCATACGACGTTGGGCCCCACTCGATCGCTGTCATCGGAGCCGATCACGCAACGCATCGGCGGCGATGGGGTCTTGACAGTGACAAAGTGCCCGGGAGTCGGGTCAGCGACCGCTGCTGCCGGTGACGTGATCGCCACGCACAGGATCCCCATGGCGATCGACTCGACAAACCTCATGTTGACCCACCTCGCTGGTACGCGCCGGCACCGCGTCATCGGCGACGCTGCGGCCGATCGCTGCGACCTCCATGTCAAGGCTTTGGCAGTGGCCTTGGGAAATCCTTGGTGCGGCGGCATACGGCGCGCGATGTTGGTTATTGCCGGCCTTGCCCCGCGTCGTTGCTGCGGACGGCGTGTGCCGGCATCCGGGCTCCGTCGATCACCGCGTTCAGTGCCCACAGTTGCTGAACGCCTTCGCATTTGCCATCCGCCGCACCGACGCATCGACCGCAGGCGGGCTCAACTCACCGTGGGCGAGCGCGGCTTCCAACCGGTCGAGCACCGCAGGAACCTCGGTGGTGCTCACCCACAGCGCGGTGTCGTTACCGGCCTGCAGTGCCTTCAATACTGCCTCGGGAACCGAATAACGCTCGGTGATCGCTTTCATCGTCGACAGGTCATCGGTGAATACGGGGCCGTTGAAGGGCGGGCCGCCGTAGTCGGATCCCTTGCGCAACAACGCCACCGCAGCTGAACTGAGGCTCGCCGGATCATTTCCGGTCAAGCCTGGAACCTGCATGTGGCCGATCATCACGCCTACCGGCAGCTGCCCCAACAACGTCCGATAGGGGCCGAGGTCCAGGCTTTTGAGTTCCGGCAAAGCCGGGGTGACGACCCATCCCTTGTGCGAATCTCCTGACGCACGCCCGTGACCGGGAAAGTGCTTGAGCACGGGCAGCACACCGGCATCTCGGAGCCCTCTGGCGTACGCGCCGGCATACTGCGTCACCACCGCTGGGTTGTCGTTGAACGACCGGTCGCCGATCACAGTGTCGTCAGGTGCATCGGTGACATCGACGACAGGCGCGAAATCGATGGTGATGCCGTCTTCGCGCATCTTGCGGCCGTGGTCCATAGCCAGCTGGTGGACCGCATCGGGCGATGTGTTCTGAGCCAGCGCCCGGGCCGACGGCGCCGATCCGATCAGCGAGGACAGTCGCTCCACCCTGCCGCCCTCCTCGTCCACACTGACCGCAAGTCCTAACGGGCCGGCGAGACGGGAGATGGCCGTCAGTTCGCCGTCGCTCAGCATCGACAGGTTGGTCCAGCTGGTGATGAAGATGCCCCCGACATGCTGAATGGTGACGGCGCTGCGCGCGTCGGCGGCGTCGGTCACCCCCACCATCAGCAGCTGGGCCAGTTTGTCGCGTGGGGACATCGTCGTCAGCAGCGACGCGGGCACACCGCACCCCAGCGACTCCGGTGCGACGGTGGGGCTGGCCATGTGCGGCGATCCGGTCGGCGTGGCCGCCGACGGCGGCGCGGGGTTGCGCGAGTGGTTCCAGTGGACGACGGCGAATACGCCAGCGGCGATCAGGACCGCGGTCAGTGCGACGCCCGCCAGAAGTGGTGCCCACCGCCCGGGTGTGTGCTGGCCGGGACGTCTGCGTTGCCGGGACCGATCAGTTGCCATCAGGGTCGAATATCAATTGTGCGCGGTAGTTCCGGAGTCAAGCTCCTGTGCGTAGCAATGATCTGAGTCACGACCGTGACTGTTGCACCATGCCAGCACGTCACCAGAGTTGTTGGCATAGACCGGCGCAACCGTGACCCAATATTCTGGCGCCGCGAAATGAGCTGACGGCCAGTCTCCGGCCCATATGAGCTTCGCGTTGTATTGCTGGCGCAGCTGTTGGTGCTCCTGCAAGATCGCCACGCTGTCATAGGTTCGACCCTCATCGCTGTCGTGCGTCCATGGTTCTATGGCGTGCTTCGAACTCAGTTGCGGGATCCAATGATCGGCGAGTTGAGTGTCGACGAAATTCTTGTCGCCGTCCGCGAGTTGCCGCAGCTGCTGGTAGGCGAACGCCTCGGGATCGGGCGGCGGTGCGTCGGTGGTAGACGGCGCTGCCTCCACCGAATGTTGGGACGTGGCAGCCGCTTCCGATGCGCTCGGGGATGCGCTCGGTGACGGGGAGTCTGAGTGAATGACCAGTGCCACAGTGATAACCGCCACCGCGGCGATCACTACGGCGGCCAGGGCGACCCCCGCCCATAACTTGTTCGAGGAGGCCGGTTGGGTTGGTGGTGGCGCCCATGCAGCCGCCGGCGGCCGGGATTGGGTGACCGGCGGCGGCGGGGGTGGGGGTGCCGACGGGCGGGTCGAGGGGCGGGAGTGGACGATGGGGGTGGGGGGTGGCAGCGGTGCGGTACTAACCGGTGCCGAAGCCCCTCCCACGGTCTTTTTCTGGTGTTGGGCTTGTTCGATTGCGTTGCCCAGCACGTAGTTCCAGGCCTCAGGTAACGGGCGCTGCTGGGGCGGTTTGGTCAGGGTGTCGGTGATGATCTGGCGTAACATCCCCGGTGCTGTGGACGGGATGTGCTGAAGGTTCTTAGTGTCGTGGTCACCTGCCAGCAACCGCAACGCCAGCAGACCCAGCTTGTAGGAGTCGGAGTAGATGGTGGCCAGTTCCTCACCGGCGGGCACGGTCCACTCCGGTGTCTCCATCTGCGGCAGAGCCGAGACACCCTGGATGCGCCATGCATCGCAGTCGATGAAGTACACCGACTCGTGCGGCGTCAGCGCGAACAGCAGGTTCTTCGGCGAGACATCTCCGATGCAGACCCCGTGCTTGTGCAAAAAGGCCATGCCCGAGGCAACTTCACGCAGCAACGCATAGCGCTGTGCGTCGTCGATAACGATCCCGCGGGCCGCCAGCACAGACGAATGATTCAACAGATGCTGGAATTCCGCGGCGCAATCGGAGACACCTTTGACCGTCTTGAGCGCAATGAAGAAACCATCAGGAATCGCCGGCATCACGAAACCCGTTGTACTTCCCCCGCTTTCCACCAGGGCACAAGGCCACGCCGCCACCGAGATCAGCCGCTCAGCCTCGCCATAGGACAGCGACTCCTCCACCAGCGCCGGCATCGCCGCCAGCGCGGTGAAATCGATATCGGCCAACGTCTGCGGCTTGTATTCCTTATAAACCATCGACGCCGCGAACTTCGTCCTCGCATTCGGCGCGCGATACACCACGCCCTGGCCGCCCTGACCAATCTTGGCCAGTGCACCCAACTTCTCCCGCTCAATCGTTGGCCGTGTCATCGGTGTCCTTGCACTGTTGTGTGCAGCCTGGGCCGGCTCGGTGATTGTCGTGCTCGAGCGCCAGCAACGGTGCGGCCAGATGTGAGAGCAGTTGCGCAGCGGACCGAAGTCTCTTCGACCCGTCGCGAGCGGGCACGTGACGCGGGCCGCTTCTCTTGATGGCGCGCATCAGAGAAATACAGCCGGGCACGGAGGCACTCGGCGGGATGTATCGGGACGGTGTGCGGCTCGCTCAGCTCGGTGGACGGCACTTAAAGGGCTCCGTCTAGAGCGATGACGGTGAAGCGGGCCTGACCGTGCGTGCCGACGTAGGCCGCGCGGATCGTCGCTAACTGCCGACACCGCCCGAACACCACCTGGTTCACCGTGGCCTCCGTTGCTGAGGTTCCCCGCTGGCAAATGCTAGCGAAGAATCGCGGTGAGCACACGGGATTCGCTGCCTGCGCAATCCGCCAGATAACCGGCCTGCTGCCAGCCATCGGTCAGCCGCCGCACCAGGCGGGGTCGGAGCCGCAGAACATGCCGATGTCTTTGCCACCGAGGCTCCACTGGATGGTGTCTCGCGGGCCGAGCGTCGCGGCGACCGCTTCACCGACCGGGTTCTGCGGGTCCGAGCTAGCGGTGACGGTCCCATTTGCTGAGCCACCGGACACCGAGTCCAAGGTGAAGTCCAATGTGTTGTAGGGCATTTCAGCCATGGAACAGCTCGCGCAGGCCATCATGTAGTGGAACTGTCCGTGGCCGGCGAGGTCGATCACGATCTGTTGCCGCATCCCGCGCCATTCGCGTGCGAATGAGGCCAGCCCGGGACCGATGGGCTGTGTCGCGGGCAGTGACGAAGCGACCTGGGGAGGTCTGGAACTGCTGGCCGGTGCGCTGGATGAGCGTGGAGGTGCGCTGACGGGGCTCCGGTGGTTCTGGTTGATGATCACCAGCGCGACTGCGACGGCGGCCACAATGACCGTAGTGGCCACCGCGACGCCTGCCCACACTGTGGCCGCGGAGGCCGGCGGCCTCGCTGGTGGATCGAGACGCTCGCCGAACTGCGGCCCGTCGGTACCGTGAGGCCGCGGCAGTGGCGCAGGATCGTCGTGTCCTTCGGTCATGTCAGAAGAAGTCCCGGTTCTGGGCAGCGACCGCCATGCCGTGACCAGTCACGTCATTGGTAAATCGGACCCAGCGGCTCACCGATATCGTCCAGCCTCTCAGGTGATATGTCTGGCCCTCTGCCAGCGGCTGGCCGCGGACAGATCCGGGGAGGATGACACCGGCGGGCGGCGTCAGCGGTGCCCCCGAAGCGTCGACCACAAGTTCGTTCAGGCTCGGACCTGGACACCCGGAAGCAGTGTCCAACTGCAGTCCAGGTTCGCATGTGTCGCAGACGATTTTGTCGGTGTCCACCTGACAGCGGGTCCCCCACGGCGTCGTGACATACGCCTGCGCCGGAGTTGAGGGCAGCTGCGACGCGGGCACTGGCGGTGCGGTTGGCGGAGGTTGTGGGGCGGGTCGCATGGACTGCGTAGGTTGCGCTGCCGGAGTGGGCGATTGGTGGAAGTGTCGCCACATTACGAGGCCGGCGGCCAGGATCACGACGGTCGAGACGGCCAGCAGCGCGAGGCTAACTTTGAGCGCGGTGCTCGCCCCCGCCGGTCCTGCTTCGATTCGCTCGGGGGACCGGCGTTCGTCGGGTGGTGGCAGCGGGAGCGGCGCTGAGGGTGGTGTCGTCATCTTCGTCGCCTCTCGGGAAGATGTCTTCCGTCGGGCCTTGACGGTCGACGCCACGCCTTGGGGAATTCTTGGCGCGGATCGTAGCCCTCGCATCGGTGCTAACGTGACTGTTTGGCGGATATTGCCGGGCCCCAGCCGCCTCGCGTCCATGCCGCGTTGGGTTGTCGATAACCGGCGCCGGCTCCACTTCTCATCGGTATGATCAACTCGGTCGAATCAGAAGACAATCGAGTGACCGCATGAACGCGGAGATAGCCAGGGCGACATAGTGATGGCGGCTCTCGAGACAGTGTCAGGCGGGTCGGCCGGCGATCCGCCGGCTTACCTGATCGTGAACGACGGCAGCTCGGAACATCGCCTGCCGATTATCGACCAACTATTCATCGGCCGTGAGTGCGCAGGGATCAGCGAAGCCCGGCGACTGGTGCTGCCCGACCCTGAGATCTCGCGCACCCATCTGGAAATCCGGCTCGACCTCCTCGGCGATCAGGCGTTCCTTATCGACACCAGTAGCAATGGGACCTCGCTCAACGGTGTCCGATTGGAACGCGCTGTGTTGGTGCCGATCAAGCCGGATGACGAGATCCAAATCGGCGCCATGTCAATGACATTCCGCTCAAATCGGTTCACCACCGTCGCGGAATTCGATCCCAAACGTACCCAGGCTCGCATCGGCCGAGCGTCGATGGTGATGGTGGTCGGCGATATCGTCAACTATTCGACGATCTCGCAGGTGACCGACGAGCAGGTGATGGCGCACAGCCTGCAGACGCTGTGGAATCAGATCGGCGTGGTGCTGCAGGCGCACAAGGGAACGCTCAACCATTACGCCGGTGACGCAATCTTCGCGGTTTGGGAGGTAGCACGATTTCCCGATGCCGCCGAGCGGGCGATCGACTTTGCGCTGTCCGCCAATAGCGTCGTGGACGGTCTCGGACCAGAACTGCCATTGCGCGGACCGGATGGTCTGCCAATCCACATGGGGTGGGGTGTCGTTCAGGGAATGGCCGCTTTGGCGGCCATGACCCGATCAGTGGATGCGGTGATCGGCGACGCAACCAATGTGGCATTCCGGTTATCCGGGTTGGCCGGGCGTCAGGGGCGTGCTGCGGTTTTGGCGGCCAGCGGGATACATAGTGCCGCGCGGCATCACTTCGCCTGGGGTACAGCCGAATCGGTGGAGATCAAAGGTCGTAGCGGAATGGAGACCGTGTTTCCGGTCATCGCGCGCACGGCTCAGGGCATGGTAGAACCGCCTACTCAAGGAAACATCACCGCACCCTGACGCCGCACCTTCGCGAGGCTGGGGCGCGCGTTGAACCACGTGCCCGCCAAGAATCCTTTACGGCATGCGGGTCAGAATTAGCTTGCAGCCATGGAGATTTCCCACCAAGAGCCGCTACCAATGCCAGCCAGCGTTGATCGGGTGAGGCGAAGTGCACGACCACCAGACGCGGACGCCTGACCCACGCCCGCACCAGACAATGGTCCCAACCCGTGACGTGCCTGGCATCCAACCGTCGATCGACACGACAGGCAGTCCTTTTTGAAGGACGGAGCTCTATCCGTTGACCAGCTGCATGATCTGCGGGAGGGCCGCACGGGCGGCATCCCGGCCTATCTCACGGGCGCGGTCGATCTGGTGCCACTCGAGAAAACCGATACTGCTCGTGTCGGCGTGAATCGCTAAATCTGCCTGCGCCAACACTTCCGACGACGCCATCGCGCTACCAATGGTCATGGTGCGCATCAGCGTATCGACGAGATTCGGGACACGCGGAGCGCGCTTGGTCTCGGACGCCGCACTTGTCGCGTGCCCGCCGCCCACCGTCACCGCGATCAACGGACCGTCCTGGCGCCCCAAGGCCGCCACCGGCAAGTTGTCGAGCACCCCGCCGTCCACGTGCAACGAGCCACCAAAGGTGACCGGCGCATACAGACCTGGCACCCGCAGGGAACATCCAACCACATCGGCCATCTGCCCGCGCCGGTGCACGATGGCGCGACGTTCGATGAGATCAACACTGACGCAGCGGAATTCGTGCGGTAGCTCCTCGACGAGCTGCTCCCCGAAGGAATTTCTCAGGGCGGCCAACGTTCGTCGACCGCGGATCAGACCCTTCGACGGCACGGTGTAGTCGCTGGTGGGGTTGCTGCGGATGAAGTACTCGTAGATCGTGGCGTCCACCGCGGCAGCGTCTCGACCGGTGGCCGCCAGCCCCGCAATGATCGCCCCCATACTGGTCCCGGCGTAACGGTCGACCGTCACGCCGGCGTCCTCGAGTTCCTGCAGCACGCCGAGGTGCGAGAACGCGCGGGCAGCCCCGCCACTGAGCACCAGCCCGATCGATCGGCCGGCGATGCGCGCGGCGAGTGGACGCAGGTCGGCAGCCGCGCGGTCCGCACGGACAACATGGACCGAGCGGGGCGTGAGCAGTTCCTCCCACGAACAACGGTTTTCGCGGTTGATACGCGATCCGGTGATCACCAGGTCTGCCCCCGCCGCTCCTGCCGGCAGTCGCTGGGGCGTAGGTGCGGGATCGGAGGCCACCAGCACCACCCGATCAGCCGATCGCAGACAGAACTCGTGCCAGTCTGCATCGTCGACGGTGGCGTGCAGCACCACTTTGTCTGCCACCCGCTCGGCCCGTTCCAAGCCGTCGCGATCGACCCGGCCGGGGTCGAGGACCTCTAACTGCGTGGAAAGGGCGCTTACGACTTCGGTCGCCACCATCGCTACCGGAGCGTGCGCATCGACGCCGACGACCGCGATGACGACCTCAGATATTGGTGTGCCCGCTGCGACGGGCGGCGGATTCTCGTGCAGTCGGGTAGCCAGGACCCGCAGCAGGGACGTGAGCACGCCGCGATCGGTGATCTTGTCGAATTCGGACTTGGTGAGCCGCACCAGAATCGAGTCACGCACCGCGCGGATGGACGCCGACCGGGAGGCGTCAATCAGAAAACCCAACTCGCCTAAGACATCACCGCGCCCCAATTCTCGGAGCACCACATCGTTTTGGAGCGCCTGCAAACGTCCGCTACGCACGACATAAAGGGCGTCGGATGGCTCGCCGGCGTGAAAGAGATACGAACCAGCCTGCAACTCAACCTGCTCGGCGCGGTCTCGCAGTTCCGACAGCGCGGCCGGCTCCAAACCTGCGAACAGCGGTAGGGCACCCAGCGGATCGATCTCGCCGGTCAACGCGGGCCGGAGCGCGGCGTGCCGCGGCGCCGACCGTGGGGCTGGCGGATCGGTGCGCAGTGAAGGCTCAGCCGACTCATCCACTGCGGCTGACTTTTCGAAACGACCAAGGAAGATCCCGCCGATTGCCACCAATGCGAAGCACACCGCGGCCAGTGTCCAACCGTGCCGCAACACGCCTTCGGCGGCGCCGCGGCCAGGCGTCCCAACGACGATCACCAGTAGTGCGACGCCGACGACCGCGCCCAGTTGACGTGTGCTGCTGACCACCGCCGATGCGGTCGCATAGCTTCCACCCGCGGCAAGACCAGCCAACGCGGCGCTGCCGAGAATCGGCAATGTCGCGCCGACGCCGATGCCCTGCAGCATCTGGCCGGGCAACCACTCGGTGATGAAATGCGGTGTGGGACCGACACGTACGATGTACCACACCAGGCTGCCGGTCCAGATCAGAGCACCGGCGACAATGATGGGGCGGTACCCACGCCGGTCGGCGACCCGGCCGAGTATCGCAGCAACGACGGCGGCGACAAATGCAGCAGGCGCGACCGCAAGACCCGCGCGCAAAAGGTTGTAGTGCCACACGTAGTTGAGGTACAGCACGTGCGTTAGCAGGTATGCGTAAAAGCCGGCACTGGCGATCAGCGTCAGTACGTTGCCCGCTGTGAACGACCGGATGCGCAGAAAAGCGGGCTCAATCAAGGGTGTGGCATGACGCCGCGAGCTCACGACGAACCCGACCGCACTTGCCACCCCGGCCAGAAATGATCCGACCGTTGCCGGGCTGATCCAGCCCCAGTCTGTGCCCTTGATTAAGCCGAGCGTCAAGCAGCCCAGCGCGACGGCAAGCAGCAGGGCCCCTTTTATATCTGGCACGCGGCGACGACCGGACGCGCGGCTTTCGACCAATCCGCGCCGAGCCACCACCAGAGCCACCAGACCAAGCGGGACATTCACCAGAAACACCCAGCGCCAACTCGACACTTCCACCAGAGCCCCGCCGATGGGCGGACCAAGTCCGGACGCAATGGCCGCCGCCGCGCCCCACAGACTCACTCCGTGAGCACGGCGCGAGGAGTCGAAGCTTTCGACCACGAGCGCCAGCGATGCCGGGACCAGAATCGCCGCGCCGATGCCTTGCAGCACCCGGAACGCCACCAATTGGCCAACGGTGTCGGCCGCGGCGCACAAACCAGATGCGAGGGTAAACACCACGACGCCGGAAATGAACATCCGCCTGCGCCCCAGCAAGTCGGCGAGCCGGCCGCCGGCCACGAGGAACGCGGCGAAGGCGATGTTGTAGCCGTTGAGCACCCATGACAGGCTGCTGATGTCACTGTGATGGAAATAGCGCTGGATGGCCGGGAACGCGATGTTGACGATCGTGGAATCGAGAAACGCAAGGAATGCGCCGAAAGCTGCCACCAGGAGCACCGCGGTCTGCGATGGCTGGCGCCTTCGGCGCAGCAAAGTGGGTTCACCGATCGGCCGTCGGCGCCGTCTGCTTCCCACAGCCGCGTCGTCGGAGCGGGCGGCATTGCCTAGGTTGGCGGTGTTCGCCATGAGCGCCCCTATTCAGTGCCGCTGTTGCCACCCGGTTGACGCCGTCATTGTCACCTAAGAGTGCGGGCGAGTCAGCGAAATCACCGATGAAAGATCTGCCCGACCTCACGTTTGCTGAGCAGTAACCTCTCGCCCCGTTCTATCGTGTTGTCGACCGTAGCTGCCGGGAGGCTGATGTGGACGGGACCCCGTTCGGGCGGTACCGCTTGCTGGAGTTGTTGGGCCGCGGCGGTATGGGCGAGGTGTGGCGAGCCCACGACACCGAGACCGACCGGGTTGTCGCCATCAAACTTCTGCCCTCCGCACTTATCGGCCGACCAAGAATTCCAGCAACGATTCCGCCGAGAAGCGCACGCCGCCGCCCGCCTGAATGACCCGCATGTCATACCGATCCATCACTACGGCGAAATCGAAGGCCAGCTCTATGTCGATATGCGGCTCATCGAAGGCCGCGATCTCGAAACCGTGCTGGCCGACGGGCCGCTAGATCCTGCACGCGCGGTACGCATCGTCGAACAAGTCGCCAGGGCGCTGCATGCCGCGCACAAAGTCGGCCTGATCCATCGCGACATCAAGCCGTCCAACATCCTCTCGATGCCGACGACTTCGCCTATCTGATTGACTTCGGCATCGCCCGCAAGGTCGATGAAACGCGAATGACCAAGTCCGGCAACATGATCGGCACCTTCGCAGTACATCGCGCCGGAGCGGCTCGACGACCAAGGCAGAAGAGGATGCCCGCGTCGACATCTATTCGCTGGCCTGCGTGCTGTACGAGTCCCTCACCGGCACCCGCCATTTCCCGGTCAGCACGATGGCACACCTGTCACTGCACATCTCTACATGCTCGCCACCTCGGCCCTCAACCAGTCCACCCGGTATGCCTGCGCAGGTCGACGAGGTCATCGCGACCGGTATGGCCAAAGATCCAAACACCGCTACGCCACAACGATCGAATTCGCCAACGCCGCGCGCGATGCGATCACCGAGCCGATTGCCCGCCCGACGCCCAGCAGTCCCCCACTGCCCCCCGGGCTTCGACCCATTCAGGTCCGGCAGGCGGCGGCCACGAAGTTGCGGCAGCCGCAACCTGTGCTCAACACCAGCGCAGCCCCAGTCACCGGGCATCAGGCCGACGCCTTCGCCTCTCCGGTGGTCGATTATCCATCCTCTGGGCAGACCGTCCCGCCGGTCCCGACACCGAAACCGCGGCGCCCGACGGGCATCATCGTCGCGGTCATCGCGACGATCGTCGTCCTAGGCGTCGGGGCTTTCCTTCTCACAAACCGGCGCCCATCCCAAACTCCCGTAGCGCAAACACCACCACTGCCGAGCCAGGCCTCGAGCACGCTCCGATCGCCTCCGCCAGCGCCTGGCCCGCTGAACGGGCTGCTGCTCAGCGTCGATCAGATCAACACGGCGATGGGCACCGCCGGCATGACATCCGTCGGCACCATGACCGACATGCCCGACAACAGCTTTGCCGTGTCGGACCAGGCGTGCCTACCTTTATCGGCGGCGACGCAAGCCAAGGCATATGCCGGCAGTGGCTACACTGCCGTGCAGGCTCAGATCGTGGCAAAACCTCAACAAAACACAGTGGATCAAGCTGTCGTGTCATTTCCCTCCGCGCAACAGTCCGGTGCATTCTTCACGGCTTCCACGCAGAGCTGGGCCGCCTGCTCCGATCGCCAATTCACCCTTTCGGCGAACGGCAATTCGCAGCAACAGACGGTAGGCCCGGTTGCCAATACAGACGGCACACTCAGCGCCACTGTCACGCCAGCCAATAGCCTCGGGGTCTGCGAGCGGGCGCTAACCGTGGCTAACAACATCGCCGTCGACGTCACCTCATGCTTCGGCCCGCGTGGTGCGGCGGTCAGCATCGCGCATCAGATCGCGGCGAAGGTGCACTAAGGCCCTGTATGCGAACGACTCGACGCATGCGTCAGCGAAAAGGATGCCGCGAACAGTCGAAAGTCTCGGGCTGCTCATCTCTACTCGGCTCAGGCCAGCGTGACCAATCCCAGCTCCGCAGCCGAGGCCAACATCGGGTGATGCGGCAGCACCCGCACGGTGTAGCCGACTGACCCGGCGACCGGCAACGGCGTCGTCGTCGCGAAGACGTGGTCGCCGCCGGAAGCCGTTCCGGTGTAAGGCATGTCGACGGTGACCGGGTCCACCAGCGCATCCCCGGTCTCCACCCGGCCGACCACCGCCTGAACGGTGACCTCGTCGGGCCGCAGGCCCGCCAGCTGGACGGTTGCGGTCAGGGTCAGCTTCGACCCGAGGATCGGCGTGTCCGGCAACCCGGTGCTGTCGACGTCGGTGATCCGGATGTGCGGCCACTCCTCGAAGGCGCGCCGGCGGTAGGACGCCAGCTCGCGGGCCGGATCAAACGCCACCTGGCCGTCGCCGTCGACGGCGACCGTCCTGCGCAGCGACTCCGCCGCCGGCAGGTAGTAGCCCTCGGTGTAGTCGCGAACCATCCTTGAGGCCAACACTTTTGGACCGAGCGTCTGCAGGGTGTGGCGGACCATCTCGATCCACCGGCGTGGCACGCCGTGCTCGTCGCGCTCGTAGAACCTCGGCGCGACTGATTTCTGCAGCAGGTCGTAGAGGGCAGCGGCTTCCAGATCGTCGCGGCGTTCGTCGGTGACTCCGGTGGCCGACGGAATCGCCCAGCCGTTCTCGCCGTCGTACCACTCGTCCCACCAGCCGTCGAGGATCGACAGGTTGAGGCCGCCGTTGAGGGCGCTCTTCATCCCCGACGTGCCGCACGCCTCGAGCGGTCGCAGCGGGTTGTTCAGCCAGACGTCGCACCCCCAATACAGCAGCCGGGCCATCGACATGTCGTAGTCGGGCAGGAACGCGATCCGGTGCCGCACCTCGGGCCGGTCGGCGAATTGGACCACTTGCTGGATCAGCGCCTTACCACCGTCGTCGGCGGGGTGGGACTTGCCGGCGACGATCAGCTGGATCGGCTTGTTCTCGTCGAGCAGCAGCTGTTCGAGCCGGTCGGGGTCGCGCAGCATCAGGGTCAGGCGCTTGTAGGTCGGCACCCGGCGGGCGAACCCGATCGTCAACACGTCCGGGTCGAATGCCGTGGAAATCCAACCCAATTCGGCTTCGGGGGCCCCACGAACCAGCCAACTGCGGTGCAGGCGCGCCCGGACATCCTCGACCAGCAGAGCGCGCAGCTGCGACCGGATCCACCACAGGTGACCGCCGTCGACCTCGTTGACCCGCAGCCAGACACCGGGGTCGCTGAACGAGTCGGATCCGACCAATTCCTGGCCCAGCTGCAACCACTGCGGCGCCGCCCAGGTGCGGGCATGAACGCCGTTGGTGATCGACCCGATCGGCACCTCGCCCGCGTCGAAACCGGCCCATAACTCGTTGAACATGTCCCGACTGACCTCACCGTGCAGCAGCGAAACACCGTTGGCGCGCTGGGCAAGCCGCAGACCCATGTGGGCCATGTTGAACTTCTCCGGGTCGTCCTCGGCGCCCAGCGCGAGGATGCGCCCGACCGGTACGCCGGGCAGCAGCACCGACCCGGCGGCGATGCCCGCGCCGTCTGCTGCGCTTCCGGCGAAATACCGCTGCACCATCTCCACCGGGAACCGGTCGATACCGGCCGGCACCGGGGTGTGGGTGGTGAACACCGTGCTGGACCGCACCACGGTCAGCGCGGTGTCGAAATCCAACCCGGCGTCGACGAGTTCGCGTATCCGCTCGGCGCCCGAGGAACCCGGCGTGGCCCTCGTTCATGTGGAACACCTCGGGCGCGGGCAGCTCGTCGATCGCGGTGAACGCGCGGATGGCGCGCACACCGCCGATCCCGGCGAGGATCTCCTGCTGCATGCGATGTTCCTGGTCGCCGCCGTACAGGCGGTCGGTGACCCCGCGCATGTCGTGCTCGTTCTCGGGGATGTCGGAATCCAGCAGCAGCAGCGGCACCCGACCGACCTGGGCCACCCAGATCCGGGCGCGCAGCGAGCCGTATTCCGGCAGCGCCAGCTCGACCAGCGCCGGCGCACCTGCGGCGTCGGTCAGCAGACGCAGCGGCAGTCCGGCCGGATCGAGCGAGGGATAGTCCTCGTGCTGCCAGCCGTCCGCGGTCAGCGACTGCCGGAAGTAACCGGAGCGGTAGTACAGGCCGACCGCGATCAGCGGCAGCCCGAGATCCGATGCAGCCTTGAGGTGATCGCCGGCCAGGATTCCCAATCCACCCGAGTAATTCGGCAGCACCTCCGCGACGCCGAACTCCATCGAGAAGTACGCGATGCCGTTGGGCATCCGGATGCCGTTGCTCTGTTGCTGCTGGTACCACTGCGGACGGGTTAGATAGTCGTCGAGGTCGGCGGCCAACCTGTCCAGCCGGTCCAGAAACCCGCCGTCGAGCGCCAACTCGTCGAGTCGGGCCGGGCTGACCGCGCCCAGCAGGGCGACCGGATCCTGCCCGCACTGGACCCACAACGCCGGGTCGATCGCCGCGAAAAGATCCTGAGTCGGTTTGTCCCACGACCATCGCAGGTTGGTCGACAGCTGCTCCAGCGCCGCCAGGCGTTCCGGAAGGTGGGCACGGACCGTGAACCGACGCAGGGCTTTCACGCGTCACCACCTTACTGACGCGAAGGCAGGTTTCGTCTACGGATCGGCGCGCGCGACCCGACGGGAGGTGTGGCTCGACACTACGGTGGGTATTGGGCGCACAGGGCTTGCCAAGTAAAGCCGGCCGAAGACGCGCAGGTAGCGGTTCGACCGCGCCCAGGACGACAACCGACTAGCGCAGAAGGAGTATCGGTGCCCGGTCGTGTCGAGATCGATGACGTCGCACCCGTCGTGTCGTGCGGCGCCTATCCGGCAAAGGCCGTGATCGGCGAGGTGATTCCGGTACGCGCGGCGGTATGGCGCGAAGGCCATGACGCGGTGGCGGCCACGCTGGTGGTGCGCTACCTCGGGCCGCGCTACCCGCAGGTGGGTGAAACGCGTCGACTCAAAGCGGTGCAGGCGCCCGCGAAGGCATCGTCGGTAACCGAGGCTGCCGGCGACCCGGTGGTGAAGGTCAAGCCGTTGCACGTGCCGATGACCCCCGGCCTCGAGCCCTACGTCGTGCACGGAGCCTTCACTCCGGACGCCGTCGGGCTGTGGACCTATCGGGTGGACGGCTGGGGCGATCCGATCCACACCTGGCGCCACGCCGTTGAGGCCAAACTGGACGCCGGTCAGGGCGAGACCGAGCTGTCCAACGATCTGCTGGTCGGGGCGCAGCTGCTGGAGCGTGCGGCAGCCGGAATGCCCCGTGGCCGGCGTGAGCCGCTGCTGGAGGCCGCGGACGCGCTGCGGGCTCCCGGCGATCCGGTTCCGCGCGCCGCGCTGGCGTTGACCCCCGAGATCGACGAGCTCCTGGCGCAGTATCCGCTGCGCGAGCTGGTCACCCGCGGCGAGCAGTACGGGGTGTGGGTCGACCGTCCGCTGGCCCGCTTCGGGTCCTGGTACGAGATGTTCCCGCGCTCGACCGGCGGCTGGGACGCCAAAGGCAACCCGGTGCACGGCACCTTCGCCACCGCGGCGGCGGCGCTGCCGCGCATCGCGCAGATGGGCTTCGACGTGGTGTACCTGCCGCCGGTCCATCCGATCGGCAAGGTGCACCGCAAGGGACGCAACAACACCGCCACGGCCGCGCCCGGTGACGTCGGCTCGCCGTGGGCGATCGGCAGCGACGAGGGCGGGCACGACGCGATACATCCGCAACTGGGCACGATCGCCGACTTCGACAAGTTCGTGGCCGCCGCCGCGGACCTTGGCTTGGAGGTGGCGCTCGATCTCGCGCTGCAGTGCGCACCTGACCACCCGTGGGCCAAGGACCACCGCCAGTGGTTCACCGAGTTGCCGGACGGCACCATCGCCTACGCCGAGAACCCGCCGAAGAAGTACCAGGACATCTACCCGATCAACTTCGACAACGACCCCGCCGGTCTCTACGACGAAGTGCTTCGCGTGGTGCGGCACTGGATGGACCACGGCGTCAAGATCTTTCGCGTCGACAACCCGCACACCAAGCCGCCGAACTTCTGGGCGTGGTTGATCGCTCAGGCCAAATCGGCCGATCCCGACGTGCTGTTCCTGTCGGAGGCGTTCACCCCACCGGCTCGCCAATACGGTTTGGCCAAACTGGGATTCACCCAGTCCTACACCTACTTCACCTGGCGCACCGCGAAGTGGGAGCTGACCGAGTTCGGCCAGCAGATCCCCGAGATCGCCGACTACCGGCGGCCCAACCTGTTCGTCAACACCCCCGACATCCTGCACGCCAGCCTGCAGCACGGCGGGCCGGGTATGTTCGCGATACGGGCGGTGCTGGCGTCGACCCTGAGCCCCACCTGGGGGGTGTATTCCGGTTACGAGCTGTTCGAAGGGCATGCCGTCGCCGAAGGTAGCGAGGAATATCTCGACTCGGAGAAATACGAGCTACGGCCCCGCGACTTCGCCGGCGCGTTGGCGGCCGGGCGATCGCTGGAGCCATTCATCGCGCGGCTGAACAACATTCGTCGCCTCCATCCCGCTCTTCAGCAGCTGCGCAACATCACCTTCCATGCCATCGACAACGACGCATTGCTGGCCTACAGCAAGTTCGACCCGACCACCGGCGACTGCGTGCTCGTGGTGGTGACGCTCAATGCTTTCGGCCCGGAGCAAGCCACGCTGTGGTTGGACATGGCCGCATTGGGTATGGAACACCATGAGCGGTTCTGGGTACGTGACGAGGTAACCGGCGAGGAATACCAGTGGGGTGCGACCAACTACGTGCGCATCGATCCTGGCCACGCCGTCGCTCACGTCATCAATATGCCGCTCGTACCGTCCGAAGCACGAATCCCGCTGCTGCGCCGGAGGTAACGCCGCAATGAAGTCCAGCGAAGAAGTCACCCGAGCCCGCTTGGCGCCCGAACCCAGTGAGCTGGCGCGGCTGGTTGCCGGCGAACATCACAATCCGCACGGGACTCTGGGCGCGCACGAATACGGCGACCACACCGTCATCCGGGCCTTCCGCCCACACGCCACCGAGGTGGTCGCGCTGGTCGGCGACGACCGGTTCCCGTTGCAGCACATCGACTCCGGCTTGTTCGCCGTAGCGCTGCCGTTCGTCAACCTGATCGACTATCGCCTCCAAGTGCGCTACGAACACGGCGAACCGCACACCGTCGCCGACGCCTACCGCTTCCTGCCGACGCTGGGCGAAGTCGATCTGCATTTGTTCAACGAAGGTCGCCACGAACGGCTATGGGACGTGCTTGGTGCCCATCCCCGTTCGTTCACCACCGCCGACGGCACGGTGGACGGGGTGTCGTTCGCGGTATGGGCCCCTAACGCCAACGGCGTCAGCCTGATCGGCGAGTTCAACGGCTGGAACGGCAACGAGGCGCCGATGCGGATGCTCGGCTCGTCGGGCGTGTGGGAATTGTTCTGGCCCGAATTCCCCCTCGATGGCTTGTACAAGTTCCGTGTGCACGGCGCCGACGGGTCGGTTACCGACCGCGCCGATCCGATGGCCTTCGCGACCGAGGTGCCGCCGCAGACTGCCTCGCGGGTGAATGTCAGCGCCTACCACTGGGGCGACGAATCCTGGATGACGGACCGCGCTTCGCGCAATGCGGTGTTCGAACCGATGAGCACCTACGAAGTGCACCTCGGCTCGTGGCGGCCGGGCCTGTCGTATCGCGACCTCGCCCGCGAGCTCACGGACTACGTTCTGGCGCAGGGATTCACCCACGTCGAACTGCTGCCCGTCGCCGAGCACCCGTTCGGCGGCTCGTGGGGATACCAGGTGACGTCGTACTACGCGCCGTCATCGCGATTCGGCACACCCGATGAGTTGCGCGCCCTGATCGACGCGCTGCACCAGGCCGGCATCGGCGTCATCGTCGACTGGGTCCCCGCCCACTTCCCCAAGGATGCTTGGGCGCTCGGTCGTTTCGACGGCACTCCGCTCTACGAGCATTCCGACCCGCGCCGAGGCGAGCAACTCGACTGGGGCACATACGTGTTCGACTTCGGCCGGGCCGAGGTACGCAACTTCCTGGTCGCCAACGCGCTGTATTGGCTCGAGCAATACCACATCGACGGCCTGCGGGTGGACGCCGTCGCATCGATGCTCTACCTGGACTACTCACGCCCAGTAGGCGGCTGGACGCCGAACATCCACGGCGGCCGGGAGAACCTGGAAGCCGTTCAGTTCCTGCAGGAACTGAACGCCACCGCACACAAGGCGGCACCCGGCATCGTCACCATCGCCGAGGAGTCGACGTCGTGGCCGGGTGTCACACGGCCGACCAGCGTTGGTGGCCTTGGCTTTTCGATGAAGTGGAACATGGGGTGGATGCACGACACGCTCGACTACGTCGGCCGCGACCCGATCTACCGCACCTACCACCACCACGCGATCACGTTCTCGATGCTGTACGCGTTCAGTGAGAACTTCGTCCTGCCGATCAGCCACGACGAGGTCGTACACGGCAAGGGCACGCTGTGGGAGCGGATGCCCGGCGACGATCACACGAAGGCGGCCGGGCTGCGCAGCCTGCTGGCCTACCAGTGGGCACACCCGGGTAAGCAGTTGCTGTTCATGGGCCAGGATTTCGGGCAGCGCGCCGAATGGTCCGAGGAGCGTGGCCTGGACTGGTTCCAGCTCGACGAGAACAGCTTTTCCAACGGGATCTCGCGGCTGGTGCACGATCTCAACGGCATCTACCGCGCGTCGTCGGCGCTGTGGAGTCAGGACATCAAGCCCGAGGGCTACTCCTGGATCGACGCCAACGACGCCGCTAACAACGTATTGAGCTTCTTGCGCTACGGCAGCGACGGCTCGGTGATGGCGTGTGTGTTCAACTTCGCCGGCGCCGAACACAGCGGTTACCGCCTCGGCCTGCCCAGCGCCGGGCGGTGGCGCGAAGTGCTCAACACCGACGCCACCGTCTACAACGGCAGCGGGATCGGAAACCTGGGTGGGGTCGACGCGACCGATGACCCATGGCACGGTCGCCCAGCGTCGGCGGTACTCGCGTTGCCGCCGACGTCAGCGTTGTGGCTGGAACCCGAAAAACCGGCTAATACAGCGCGTTAGCGAGATTTCGCCGCCCTGCGATGACTTCCGGGTCGGCGGGATCGAACAACTCGAACAGCTCGATCAGCCGCGTGCGCACCGACGTCCGGTCCTCATCGGACGTCCGACGCACCAACGCGACCAGACGATCGAAGGCGCCGGCCACATCCTGGCTGAGGAGCTGCACGTCGGCCGCCGCGAACGCGGAATCGATGTCGTCGGGGGCAGCGTCGGCGGCGGCCACCACTTCCGGCCCGTGTGCGGTTGCCCGCATCAGGAAGACGATTTGGCGCACCGCCCCTTTGGCTTCGGGATGGTTCGGCTCGGTGTCGAGAATCGCCTGATACGAGTCGAGTGCTGCGCCGAGGTCGTTGTCCTCGAGTTGCTGGCGGGCCTGCGCGAGAGCCGGGTCGACTTCCTCGGGCTCGGCTTCAGCATCGGTTCCACCGCTGAGCTTTCCCGCGGTTGCCGACAACAGCGAGTCGATCCACCGGCGTAACTGCTCCGGCGGCTGAGCGCCCTGGAAGCTGGACAACGGCTGCCCGGCGGCCAACGCCACGACGGTCGGAACCACCTCGACGCCGAAGATCTGCGCCACCCGCGGCGACACGTCGACGTTGACGCTGGCCAGTGCCCACTTTCCGTTGTCGGTCGCGGCCAGGTCGGACAGCGCGTCGGCCAGCTGCAGGCAGACCTCACTGCGCGGCGACCACAACAGCACGACCACCGGCACCTGGTTGGAGCGCAGCAGTACTTCGTCTTCGAAGTTGGTCTCGTTGACCTCGACGCCAGCCGGCGTCGACGCCGGCCCGTGCCCGCGACTTTCGCCGCTGGCGGGAGGCGGTTGCTTGAGGGCGGACAGATCGATCGCGCCGGCCAAAGCGGGTCCGATCGGGGGACGTGGACGGCTCACATGATCAAGTCTGGCACGGCGCCGTCGACGATGTTTCATCCGGTTCGGGCGGTCGTATGAGCAACATCACATCGATTGCGGAAGGCCCGTTGCCGGCACGCGTCCAGCAAACTTCTGGACGACTGTTCAGCGAGTCGCGCGAAAAACCGTACTGGCCGGTAACTACCCGGCGCGCAGGATCAGCGCGTCACCCTGACCACCCGCGCCGCACAGTGCAGCAACGCCGTAGCCGGAGCCACGGCGGGCCAGTTCGAGGGCCACGTGCAGGGCGATCCGTGCGCCTGACATGCCGATCGGGTGCCCGACCGCGATGGCGCCACCGTTGACGTTGACGATCTCGGGGTCGATGCCGAGTTCTTGGGTGGAGGCCAGCGCGACCGCCGAGAACGCCTCGTTGATCTCGACCACGTCGAGCTGATCGACGGAGATGCCTTCGCGTTCGACCGCCTTCTTGATCGCGTTGGCAGGCTGCGACTGCAGCGTCGAGTCCGGACCGGCCACCACGCCGTGAGCGCCGATCTCGACCAACCAGGTCAGGCCCAGCTCGATCGCCTTGTCCTTGTTCATCACGACGACGGCGGCTGCGCCGTCGGAGATCTGCGAGGCCGAACCCGCGGTGATGGTGCCGTCCTTGCGGAATGCCGGCTTGAGACCGGCCAGCGATTCGGCGGTGGTGTTGGCCCGGATGCCCTCGTCCTCGGTGAACTGCAGCGGATCGCCCTTGCGCTGCGGGATGCTCACCGGCACCACCTCGTCGGCGAAAACGCCGTCCTTCCAGGCCGCGGCGGCCTTCTGATGCGACCGCGCCGCGAACTCGTCCTGCTGGAGGCGGGTGAACTTGTCGACGTCGTTGCGTTGCTCGGTGAGCGCACCCATCGGCTGGTCGGTGAAGACGTCGTGCAGGCCGTCGTAGGCCATGTGGTCACGTACGGTGACGTCGCCGTATTTGTAGCCGGAGCGGCTGTCGATCAGCAGGTGCGGGGCCTTGGTCATGGACTCCTGGCCGCCGGCCACCACCACGTCGAACTCGCCGGCGCGAATGAGCTGGTCAGCCAGTGCGATGGCGTCGATGCCGGACAGACACATCTTGTTGATGGTCAGCGCCGGCACATCCCAGCCGATGCCGGCGTCGACGGCCGATTGCCGAGCCGGCATCTGGCCCGCCCCCGCGGTCAGCACCTGGCCCATGATCACGTACTCGACCAGCGAGGGCGGCACGTTCGCCTTCTCCAGTGCGCCTTTGATCGCGATGGCGCCCAGATCGCTGGCGCTGAAGTCCTTCAGCGAGCCCATGAGCTTGCCGATCGGCGTCCGTGCGCCAGCAACGATCACCGATGTCGTCATGACTACCTCCACAGCGGGGTTCAACGGCCGATCGAAAAGATCGGGAGAAGCGGATTCTTATCCGCCAGGTTACCGTTACGTGATGACCACGGATCAAGTTGACACCCGTCGAGTACTCAGCACCGCTCTGGTGACTGGAGTCGACCATGTCGGCATCGCGGTCCCCGACCTCGATGTGGCGATCGCGTGGTACCACGACCACCTCGGCATGATCGTCCTGCACGAAGAGGTCAACGACGATCAGGGCATTCGCGAGGCGATGCTGTCGGTGCGCGGCGCCGCGGTCGGCAGCGCGCAGGTCCAGCTGATGGCCCCGATCGACGACTCGTCAGCGATCGCGAAGTTCCTCGACAAGCGTGGTCCCGGCATTCAGCAGTTGGCTTACCGGGTCAGCGACCTGGACGCCCTCAGCGAGCGGTTGCGCGAGCAGGGCATCCGCCTGCTCTACGACGCACCCCGTCGCGGCACAGCGAACTCGCGGATCAACTTCATCCACCCCAAGGACGCGGGCGGGGTTCTGGTCGAGCTGGTCGAACCGGCCGACGATTCCGATTCCGCGCACTGACTTTCGCGACCCCTTCCCTTTTAAGACCACCGCCGGGTCGGACCACGCGTAGCCCGGTTGGCCCAGCACGGTGTGTGCCAGTGCCGCCGGTCCTCGACCGCCACTTCGCCGAAATCGGCTAGCCACACCACCACATGAGCTGTGTTCGAGCGTATTTCGTGGTCGCAGCCCGGGCAGCGATACTTCTTGAGCGCTCGCGCCGCGGCTACCGGTCGCACCTCGTAGTCATGCCCGTCCGGCCCGGCCTCCACCCGACGCAAGGCCGGCAGCGGTCCAAAGGACTGCTGCCCACGCGGTGAAGTGCGGCGTCGAGCCATGCCAGCATTCTAGTGAGACAGCTCAGAACAAGCGGAACTCATCGGAGTCCATACCGCGCATCTTGTCGTAATCCAATGTCAGACAACGGATTCCGCGATCATTGGCTAGAGTTTTTGCCTGCGGCTTAATCTGCTGCGCCGCAAAAACGCCGCTCACCGGCGCCAGCAGGCTGTCCCGGTTGAGCAGCTCCAGGTACCGGGTGAGCTGCTCCACCCCGTCGATTTCGCCGCGTCGCTTGATCTCGACCGCGACCGAGTGTCCCTGATCGTCGCGGCACAACAGATCGACCGGCCCGATCGGCGTCATGTATTCGCGGCGCACCAACGTGTATCCGGCGCCGAGCAGCTCCACATGCTCGGCGAGCAGCACCTGCAGGTGGGCTTCGACGCCATCCTTGACCAGCCCCGGATCGACCCCGAGCTCATGGCTGGAGTCGTGCTCGATGTCCTCGACGGTGATCCGCAATTGCTCGCCGGCCTTGTTCTGCACCACCCATACCGGCGCGTCACCCCCGGGCTCCTCGGAGAGCCAGCAGGGCGGGCTCATCCAGTTCAGTGGCTTGTAGGCACGGTCGTCGGCATGCACGCTCACCGAGCCGTCGGCTTTGAAAAGCAGGAGCCGGCGCGCCGAGGGTAGATGAGCGGTGAGACGTCCGACGTAATCGACGGTGCAACGGGCGATGACGAGGCGCACGCAACACACCTTAAGCACGCGCGCCCGCGGCAATTAGGCTGACGCCACCATGATGGCAACCCGATCGACCGCGCAACGGCTGGGACGAGTGCTGGAGCGGGTGACCAGGCAGAGCGGCCGACTGCCAGAGACACCTGCCTACGGCTCCTGGCTGCTCGGCAGGGTGTCGGAAAGCCCGGCCCGCCGGCGGGTGCGGATCCAGTTGATCCTGACCGTGTTCATCGTCGGGGCGAATGTCATAGGCATTAGCGTTGCGACGCTGCTGTTGACCGTCGCGTTCCCCAAGCCGAGCATCTTCAGCGCCGCGCTGCTGTGGATCACCTTTGGCGTCACGCCGGCGTATTGCGCGATCGCGCTGGGCCTCGGCACCTACCTGATCACCCGACGGACCATCGGTGCCCTGCGATGGTCGATCGAAGAGAACGAACCGACTCCGTCCGACGAGCAGGCCACGTTCACCGCGCCGTTCTGGCTGGCGCTCGGCGTCCTCCTGCTGTGGGTGCTCGGCACCGCGCTGCTGACGACGCTCTACGGGCTGGCCGACAGCACGTTCATTCCGATCGTGGGCTT
Organism: uncultured Actinomycetota bacterium; assembly: GCA_963737375.1. GTDB lineage: Bacteria > Actinomycetota > Actinomycetes > Mycobacteriales > Mycobacteriaceae > Mycobacterium. The sequence continues at coordinate 78,511 of CAVTSP010000029.1, read as the reverse complement.
CTGTGTCAGCGTCTGCGGCATTCTGGTGTCGACCGCGTGTTACCTGTTCACCGAGTTCGCGCTGCGTCCCGTGGCTGCGCAGGCGCTCGAAGCGGGCGGGGCGCCGCGGCGATTGGCACCCGGGATCATGGGCCGGACGCTGACGGTGTGGCTGCTCGGGTCTGGGGTCCCGATGCTCGGCATCATCGTCACCGCACTATTGGGCGGCGTAATACTGGACAACCTCAGCAAGACTCAACTGGCGGTCGCCATCTTGGTGATATCGGCTGCCGCACTGGTTTTCGGCTTCGTGTTGATGTGGATTCTGGCTTGGCTGACCGCGACGCCGGTGCGGGTAGTGCGGGCGGCGCTCAAGCGGGTCGAGGACGGCGATCTGCGTGGTGATCTGGTGGTGTTCGACGGCACCGAACTCGGTGAGCTGCAGCGCGGATTCAACTCCATGGTCGACGGGCTGCGCGAGCGTGAGCGCGTCCGCGACTTGTTCGGCCGACACGTGGGACGCGAAGTCGCCGCCGCCGCCGAACGGGACATGCCGCAGCTCGGTGGCGAAGAGCGCCATGTCGCAGTGGTTTTCATCGATGTCATCGGTTCGACGCAGTTGGTGACCAGCCGTCCCGCCGCCGAGGTCGTTTCGCTGCTCAACCGGTTCTTCGCGGTCATCGTCGAAGAGGTCGATCGGCACCACGGGCTGGTCAACAAGTTCGAGGGTGACGCGGTGCTGGCGGTTTTCGGCGCGCCCAACCATCTCGACCGACCAGAAGAACAGGCGCTCGGCGCGGCCCGCGCGATTGCCAGTCGTCTCGAGAGCGAGGTACCCGAGTGCAAAGCCGGAATCGGTGTCACGGCCGGCAAGGCCGTCGCCGGAAACGTCGGAGCGAAGGAAAGATTCGAGTACACCGTGATCGGTGAGCCGGTCAACGAGGCAGCCCGGCTGTGCGAGTTGGCCAAGAAAGATCCACATCGGTTACTGGCATCCTCGGGCGCCGTCGACGCGGCGGGCGATGACGAGCAAGCCCGTTGGTCGCTGGGCGAAAGCGTCACGCTTCGCGGCCACGAACAGCCCACCCGGTTGGCGTCACTCGCCTGATCCATCTATGACCCTGGCAACGGCCCCGTCGGTGCATCCTCCAGCTGCGAGCGGGTCGGCGTCGGTGCCCTGCACACGACGATGTCGCATTTCCGCTAGTAATGTCGGTGGCCGGGTGTAACTGTCGAATCGTGCACGAAGACTTCGACCGCTGCTACCGCGCCGTCCAATCGAAGGACGCCCGGTTCGACGGCTGGTTCGTCACTGCCGTGCGTACCACCGGAATCTATTGCCGCCCCAGCTGTCCGGTCCGGCCTCCGTTCGCTCGCAACATGCGGTTCTATCCGACCGCAGCTGCCGCGCAACGCGCTGGTTATCGGGCGTGCAAGCGGTGCCGCCCGGATGCGTCACCGGGCTCACCGGAATGGAATATTCGTGACGACCTCGTCGCCCGGGCCATGAGGCTGATCGCTGACGGCGCGGTTGATCGCGAAGGCGTTATGGGTCTGGCCGCCCGCCTCGGGTACACCACCCGCCAACTTCAACGACTCCTGCAGGAGGAAACCGGCGCCGGCCCGCTCGCCCTCGCCCGCGCGCAGCGCACCCAGACCGCACGGGTACTCATCGAGACCACGGATCTCCCCTTCGGCGACATCGCTTTTGCCGCAGGCTTTTCCAGCATTCGCCAGTTCAACGAAACCGTGCGCCTGGTGTGCGACAGCACACCCACCGAATTGCGCCGACGCGCGACCACACGCCGCATTCACGACGCGACCGATGTGCGCTCGCCGGGAGCAGTGTCGCTGCGCTTGCCGGTGCGGGTCCCGTTCGCCTACGAGGGAGTGTTCGGCCACCTGGCCGCCAGCGTTGTCCCCGGATGCGAGGAAGTGCGCGACGGCGCGTATCGACGCACGTTAAGGCTGCCGTTCGGCAACGGAACCGCCAGCCTGACGCCGGCGCCCGACCATGTCCGATGCATCCTGGTGCTCGACGATTTTCGCGACCTGACATCGGCGATCTCCCGCTGCCGACGATTGCTCGACCTCGACGCCGACCCGGATGCGGTGATCGACGTCCTGAGCTCCGATACGTCGCTGGCCCCCGTAGTGGCCAAGGCACCCGGGCAACGGATTCCGCGCACTGTGGACGAGGCCGAACTCGCCGTTCGCGCAGTCCTGGGTCAGCAAGTGTCGATGAAGGCGGCGCGGACCCACGCCAGCAGATTGGTCATAGCGTATGGCTATCCGATTGACGACGCCAACGGCGGACTGACGCATACGTTTCCGTCGGTCGAGCAACTCGCCGACATCGACCCCGTCCATCTGGCTGTTCCGGCGGCTCGGCGCCGGACGGTCACCGCGCTTGTCGCCGCATTGGCCGACGGCAGCGTGGTGCTCAACGCCGGCTGCGACTGGGATGCTGCCCGTGATCAACTGCTGGCGCTGCCCGGGATCGGGCCGTGGACCGCGGAGGTCGTTGCGATGCGCGGTCTCGGTGATCCCGATGCATTTCCCGCCAGCGATCTCGGATTACGTTTGGCAGCAGAGCAATTGGGCTTGCCGACCGATCACCGCGAATTGACCGCGCGGAGCCGACGATGGCGCCCCTGGCGTTCCTACGCGACGCAGCATCTGTGGACGACGCTGGAGCATTCGGTGAACCACTGGCCAGTCAAGGAGCCCGCATGATCCATTACCGAACCATTGACAGCCCGATCGGGTTGCTCACGCTGGCCGGTCGCGATCAGGTGCTCACCAACCTCAGGATGGTCGACCAAACCTACGAACCGAAGCGCACCGGATGGTCGCGAGATTCCACGGCGTTTCACGACGCGGTTGGCCAGCTCGACGCGTATTTCGCGGGGGAACTGACCGACTTCGAGCTAGAACTCGATCTGCAAGGCACCGAATTTCAGCGGCGCGTCTGGCAGGCGCTGCTGACCATCCCGTTCGGCGAGACCCGGTCCTACGGCGACATCGCGGAACAGATCGGCGCTCCGGGCGCGGCCCGCGCGGTTGGACTGGCCAACGGCCACAACCCGATCGCCATCATCGTTCCGTGTCACCGCGTGATCGGTGCCAGCGGCAGTCTCACCGGGTACGGCGGCGGTCTCGATCGAAAACGTTTGCTGCTCGCATTGGAGACGAGCTCCGCGACGTTGCCGCTGTTCGACTGACCACCGACCCGGCGAGCGCGCCTAGAACCCCGGAAACGGTCGCGGTTGCCCACCAATGGGATTCATCCCAGGCAACAGCGACTGTGGACCAGGCGCCCCAGGTAAGCCGAGCGGGAGGCCCGGTCCGCCGGCGCCGGGAAGCGGGAACGGCATATTGCCGTTGGCGACCGACGTCATCCATCCCGGGCACTGGGTCTGGATCGCCATGCTGGTCAGGAAGCCGGCCATGGGTGGCATCAGGCCACCGTGACCGCTGATCTCGGCCGCGCTGCTGGCCAAGCTACCGCCGGGTTTGACCAGCATGGGGCAGATCGACTGCCCCATCTGTCCAATGGCACTACTCACCGGGCCGTTGTTACCAATACCGACACCGTTGAGTACCGGTGCCATGGCGTCACCGGCCGAGTCCGCATGTGCCGCCGGAATCGACGCAAAGGCCACACTGAACACGGCCGCGGTCACGATCACCGGCCGCAGGACCGCGGTAGACGACGCCACGACCTCGGCGGCACCCCACGCAAGCCGCCCAGCGTTCGATCTCGTCCGATCCGTCGTTGGCCGGCGCACATGGCCAGCCGTCCTGCTCGCGGTCATCTAGAGCTCCCCTCCGTTAGCAACTCCATGCACATGGAGCACAGGTTTCACTTTGATAACGGTAGGGTACTTTTGTCACATTAGTGACACGATCGGATAACCATTTGCAACCGTAGCGTTGCGCTACCGCGACCTATGAGACCGGAATGCAACAATTGCGGATTTTCGTGACGGGTGTTTGCTGGGCGCCGACGCGCCGCTCGGTCGCAGCGGCTTCACGCGGCCGGCTCGACGACTTAGATTAGGTGCTTGAATGCACAAATGCCCGTGCCCCCCAAGGGTTTTGGGGGGCACGGGGCTTGTTGTGTGTGTTCGGCGGTGTCCTACTTTTCCACCCTGTTGGGTAGTATCATCGGCGCTGGCAGGCTTAGCTTCCGGGTTCGGGATGGGTCCGGGCGTTTCCCTGTCGCTGTGACCGCCGTAACTCTATGTAAATTTGTGGGTTGTTATTGGTGGTGGGGTGCAGTGGTTTGTCTGCGCGGATCAGTGGTTGCGTGTGTGTAAGTTTTCGGCCGGTTAGTGCCAGTTCCCTGCGCCCGTTGCCGGGTGTGTAGGTCTGGTCTATCGATCCCGTAGTCTGCGGGGGGCCTTATCCCACTTAATGGGTGAGAAGCCTGGTCTTGGAGAAGGTTTCCCGCTTAGATGCTTTCAGCGGTTATCCTGTCCGAACGTGGCTATCCAGCGGTGCCCCTGGTGGGACAACTGGTGGACCAGAGGTTCGTCCGTCCCGGTCCTCTCGTACTAGGGACAGGTTTCCTCAAGCTTCTGACGCGCGCGGCGGATAGAGACCGAACTGTCTCACGACGTTCTAAACCCAGCTCGCGTGCCGCTTTAATGGGCGAACAGCCCAACCCTTGGGACCTGCTCCAGCCCCAGGATGCGACGAGCCGACATCGAGGTGCCAAACCATCCCGTCGATATGGACTCTTGGGGAAGATCAGCCTGTTATCCCCGGGGTACCTTTTATCCGTTGAGCGACACCCCTTCCACTCGGGGGTGCCGGATCACTAGTCCCGACTTTCGTCCCTGCTTGACGTGTCAGTCTTGCAGTCAAGCTCCCTTGTGCACTTGCACTCAACACCTGATTGCCGTCCAGGTTGAGGGAACCTTTGGGCGCCTCCGTTACATTTTAGGAGGCAACCGCCCCAGTTAAACTACCCACCAGGCACTGTTCCTGAACCGGATATACGGTTCGAGGTTAGAGGTCCAATACGATCAGAGTGGTATTTCAACAACGACTCCGCAATTACTGGCGTAATTGTTTCACAGTCTCCCACCTATCCTACACAAACCGTACCGAACATCAATACCAAGCTATAGTGAAGGTCCCGGGGTCTTTTCGTCCTGCCGCGCGTAACGAGCATCTTTACTCGTAGTGCAATTTCGCCGAGTCTATGGTTGAGACAGTTGAGAAGTCGTTACGCCATTCGTGCAGGTCGGAACTTACCCGACAAGGAATTTCGCTACCTTAGGATGGTTATAGTTACCACCGCCGTTTACTGGGGCTTAAATTCTCCGCTTCACCCCGAGGGGTTAACAGGTCCTCTTAACCTTCCAGCACCGGGCAGGCGTCAGTCCGTATACATCGTCTTGCGACTTCGCACGGACCTGTGTTTTTAGTAAACAGTCGCTTCTCACTGGTTTCTGCGACCCACTTCCGCTGCCGGCCGCGAGGGCCTTGACGGTGTGTGGGCCCCCCTTCTCCCGAAGTTACGGGGGTATTTTGCCGAGTTCCTTAACCATAGTTCTCTCGTACGCCTTGGTATTCTCTACCTGACCACCTGTGTTGGTTTGGGGTACGGGCCGTGTGTGTGCTCGCTAGAGGCTTTTCTCGGCAGCATAGGATCACCGAATTCACCTCATTCGGTTATGCATCACCTCTCGGACTTATGTGACATCCGGATTTACCTAAATGTCGTCCTACGGGCTTGCCCCAGTATTACCACTGACTGGTACGGCTACCTTCCTGCGTCACCCCATCGCTTGACTACTACCCATCCGGGTCCCACGCAGCCGGCGGCTCTCGCACCCTCGAAAGGGATTGATGGGCCACCTTTTGGGTGGTTAGCAGAATGGATTCATCACGGGCGCGCACACACGGGTACGGGAATATCAACCCGTTGTCCATCGACTACGCCTGTCGGCCTCGCCTTAGGTCCCGACTCACCCTGGGCGGACTGGCCTGGCCCAGGAACCCTTGGTCTTTCGGCGGGCAAGGTTCTCACTTGCCTTATCGCTACTCATGCCTGCATTCTCACTCCCACACCCTCCACAGCTCCATCACTAGGCTGCTTCACTGGATGCAGGACGCTCCCCTACCCAATCAACCCGAAGGTTGATTGCCGCGGCTTCGGCGGTGTGCTTGAGCCCCGCTACATTATCGGCGCACAATCACTTGACCAGTGAGCTATTACGCACTCTTTCAAGGGTGGCTGCTTCTAAGCCAACCTCCTGGTTGTCTATGCGACTGCACATCCTTTTCCACTTAGCACACGCTTAGGGGCCTTAGCCGGCGATCTGGGCTGTTTCCCTCTCGACGCACGGAGCTTATCCCCCGCCGTCTCACTGCCACGCTTTGCCTTACCGGCATTCGGAGTTTGGCTGACGTCAGTAACCTAGTAGGGCCCATCGGCCATCCAGTAGCTCTACCTCCGGTAAGAAACACGCAACGCTGCACCTAAATGCATTTCGGGGAGAACCAGCTATCACGGAGTTTGATTGGCCTTTCACCCCTACCCACAACTCATCCCCTCAGTCTTCAACCTAAGTGGGTTCGGGCCTCCACGCGGTCTTACCCGCGCTTCACCCTGGCCATGGGTAGATCACTCCGCTTCGGGTCCAGAACACACCACTACACCCCTCACGGGGATACGCCCTATTCAGACTCGCTTTCGCTGCGGCTACCCCACACGGGTTAACCTCGCGACATGTCCCTGACTCGCAGGCTCATTCTTCAAAAGGCACGCCATCACCCCACGACAAAGTCGAAGGCTCTGACGGCTTGTAGGCACACGGTTTCAGGTACTATTTCACTCCCCTCCCGGGGTACTTTTCACCATTCCCTCACGGTACTAATCCGCTATCGGTCATCAGGAAGTATTCAGGCTTACCGGGTGGTCCCGGCGGATTCACAGCAGATTCCACGGGCCCGCTGCTACTCGGGTAACAACACAAAACAGGGTGTCAGTTTTCACCTACCGGGCTCTCACCGTCTACGGCAGACCATCCCAGGCCACTTCGATTAACCACACACTTACTGCTCTCCGGTCAGGTAGAACCAGACGCGTTATCCCCACAACCCCGCACACACAACCCCTACCCGGTTACACATGCGCACGGTTTAGCCATCCTCCGCTTTCGCTCGCCACTACTCACGGAATCACACTTGTTTTCTTTTCCTACGGGTACTGAGATGTTTCACTTCCCCGCGTTCCCTCCCGCACCCTATGTATTCAGATACGGGTGACACGACATCACTCGTGCCGGGTTTCCCCATTCGGACATCCTCGGATCCACGCTCGGTTGGCAGCTCCCCGAGGCATATCGCAGCCTCCCACGTCCTTCATCGGCTCCTGATGCCAAGGCATCCACCATGTGCCCTTAAACACTTACAAACACAAGAAAACAACTCAAACAAAAACGCTACACAAAACAGCAATTCTGTTTAAAGATGCTCGCAACCACTATCCAATTAAACAAACACCACACCCCACCACCAAGATGGAGCGACACCACCCGACCCGACCCCGCAAGACCGGGACAACACAGGTGTTGCCTCAGGACCCAATAGTGTGCCGGCGAATTTTGATCCACCACCCCCAACCGGGGCAGTGAGAAGAAATTTGTTGTTGTGCACCAAGCCGCCACCCACTACAGGTAAAAGCGACTCCTCACGGCTCACACCCCCACCAATTGGGGATGTATCTCGTGGTGCTCCTTAGAAAGGAGGTGATCCAGCCGCACCTTCCGGTACGGCTACCTTGTTACGACTTCGTCCCAATCGCCGATCCCACCTTCGACAGCTCCCCCCACAAGGGTTAGGCCACTGGCTTCGGGTGTTACCGACTTTCATGACGTGACGGGCGGTGTGTACAAGGCCCGGGAACGTATTCACCGCAGCGTTGCTGATCTGCGATTACTAGCGACTCCGACTTCACGGGGTCGAGTTGCAGACCCCGATCCGAACTGAGACCGGCTTTAAAGGATTCGCTAAGCCTCGCGGCATCGCAGCCCTTTGTACCGGCCATTGTAGCATGTGTGAAGCCCTGGACATAAGGGGCATGATGACTTGACGTCATCCCCACCTTCCTCCGAGTTGACCCCGGCAGTCTCTCACGAGTCCCCGCCATGACGCGCTGGCAACATGAGACAAGGGTTGCGCTCGTTGCGGGACTTAACCCAACATCTCACGACACGAGCTGACGACAGCCATGCACCACCTGCACACAGGCCACAAGGGAACCGATATCTCTACCGGCGTCCTGTGCATGTCAAACCCAGGTAAGGTTCTTCGCGTTGCATCGAATTAATCCACATGCTCCGCCGCTTGTGCGGGCCCCCGTCAATTCCTTTGAGTTTTAGCCTTGCGGCCGTACTCCCCAGGCGGGGTACTTAATGCGTTAGCTACGGCACGGATCCCAAGGAAGGAAACCCACACCTAGTACCCACCGTTTACGGCGTGGACTACCAGGGTATCTAATCCTGTTCGCTCCCCACGCTTTCGCTCCTCAGCGTCAGTTACTGCCCAGAGACCCGCCTTCGCCACCGGTGTTCCTCCTGATATCTGCGCATTCCACCGCTACACCAGGAATTCCAGTCTCCCCTGCAGTACTCTAGTCTGCCCGTATCGCCCGCACGCCCCCAGTTAAGCCAGGGAATTTCACGGACAACGCGACAAACCACCTACGAGCTCTTTACGCCCAGTAATTCCGGACAACGCTCGCACCCTACGTATTACCGCGGCTGCTGGCACGTAGTTGGCCGGTGCTTCTTCTCCACCTACCGTCACCCACAACAAAAGCTGCGGGCTTCGCCGATGGTGAAAGAGGTTTACAACCCGAAGGCCGTCATCCCCCACGCGGCGTCGCTGCATCAGGCTTGCGCCCATTGTGCAATATTCCCCACTGCTGCCTCCCGTAGGAGTCTGGGCCGTATCTCAGTCCCAGTGTGGCCGGACACCCTCTCAGGCCGGCTACCCGTCGTCGCCTTGGTAGGCCATCACCCCACCAACAAGCTGATAGGCCGCGGGCCCATCCCACACCGCAAAAGCTTTCCACCACAGACCATGCAGTCCGTAGTCCTATCCGGTATTAGACCCAGTTTCCCAAGCTTATCCCGAAGTGCAGGGCAGATCACCCACGTGTTACTCACCCGTTCGCCACTCGAGTACCCCCGAAAGGGCCTTTCCGTTCGACTTGCATGTGTTAAGCACGCCGCCAGCGTTCGTCCTGAGCCAGGATCAAACTCTCCAAACAAAAACCAACCCACACCACAAAAAGCGCAGGCAGAATTCGAATCAGAAAAACCTGATCACAGCAAAAAGACACCAAAAACTGGCATCAACAAACAAAAAACAAACCACACCCCCAACACGGGAAGTCAGAAGCATGGCAAAAAAACAACAACAAAACAAAACCACCAAACACACTATTGAGTTCTCAAACAACACCCGTTTTCGGGCAACCCTGCAACTGTACTCCATCGCAAAAGCACCGTCAAACTGCACCATCTGCTGCTCTACAGCAGGCGTGCGCCGTACTTACCGACCTACTGTACCCGCTCGATCTCAGCGCCGAGACTGGCCAGGTTCTCCACGAACAGCGGGTAACCCCGGTCGATGTGAAAGACGTCGTGTACCTCGGTGTCACCGTCGGCGACCAGGCCGGCCAGCACCAGTCCGGCGCCCGCCCGGATATCCGATGACCACACGGGCGCACTCGAGAGTTGGGGAAGACCTCGGACGACGGCGTGATGACCATCCGTGCGGGCGTCGGCACCCAGGCGGATCATTTCCTCGACAAACCGAAACCGCGCCTCGAAGACGTTTTCGGTGATCATCGATGTGCCATCGGCGATCGAGGACAGCGCAATCGCCATCGGCTGCAGATCCGTCGGGAAACCGGGGAACGGCAGCGTCGCGACGTTGACGGCCTTAGGCCGCTCGTACTGAGTGACTCGGAAACTGTCGTTCGTCTGGGTGACGGTGGCGCCGACATCGTGCAGCTTGTGCAGCACCACCTGCAGATGTGCCGGATCGACGCCGGTCACGGTGACATCGCCGCGGGTCATCGCCGCGGCGATACCCCACGTGGCGGCCACGATTCGGTCGCCGATCACGCGATGCTCCGTCGGGTACAGCCGCGGCACCCCGTTGATCACCATCGTCGGCGAGCCCGCGCCTTCGACGTGCGCGCCCATCTGGTTCAACATCGTGCACAGATCGACCACGTCCGGCTCGCGCGCCGCATTGTGAATCGTCGTGACACCTTCGGCCAGAACCGCGGCCATCAAGATGTTCTCGGTCGCTCCGACCGAGGGAAACTCGAGCTGAATCTCCGCGCCGTGCAGGGAATCTGCCTGCGCCACAACGCAGCCGTGCTCGATATTGCAGACCGCCCCGAGCTGGCGCAGACCGGCCTGATGCATGTCCAGTGGGCGCGACCCGATGGCGTCACCACCCGGGAGTGCCACCTTGGCGCGCTTGCATCGGCCCACCAAAGGACCGAGTACGCAGACCGAAGCCCGGAACTGACGCACCGCCGCGAAGTCGGCATCGTATTTGAGTTCGTCCGGCGAGGTGATGCGTACCGTCGCGCCGTCCAGTTCGACGTTGGCACCCAGGCCCCTCAACACCTCTGCCATCAACGGCACGTCAAGAATGTCGGGACAGTTGGTGATCGTGCTGGTGCCTTCGGCCAGCAACGCGGCGGCCATCAGCTTGAGAACGCTGTTTTTGGCTCCGCCGACAGCGACTTCGCCGGACAACCGGCTACCACCGGTCACCACGAAATGCTCTGCCACGCGGGCCAGTTTAGTGAAGCCGTATCGGCCTGTCAGTCAGCTAGGTCAGTCTGACGGGTACCGTTTGTTCATGGCAGTACATCTGACCCGCATTTATACCCGTACCGGCGACGACGGAACGACGGGATTGAGTGACTTTTCCCGGGTATCCAAGAATGACGCGCGGTTGGTGGCCTACGCCGACTGCGACGAGGCCAACGCCGCGATCGGTGCCGCAATCGCCCTGGGCAACCCGCAGCAGCAGATAGCTGACGTGTTGCGACAGATCCAGAATGATCTGTTCGACGCCGGAGCGGATCTCGCGACTCCGATCGTCGAGCACCCGGAGCATCCACCGCTGCGCATCACGCAGGACTACATCGACCGACTCGAAACCTGGTGCGACGAGTTCAACGAAAGCCTGCCTCCGCTCAAATCCTTTGTGCTGCCTGGCGGTTCGGCGCTCTCGGCCCTGCTGCACATCGCCCGCACCGTGTCGCGGCGCGCTGAGCGTGCGGCCTGGGATGCGATCGAGCAACACCCGACGGACGTCAGCCCGCTGCCCGCGAAGTATCTGAACCGACTGTCGGACTTGCTGTTCATCTTGTGCCGACTGGTCAATGTGGGCAGCGAAGTACTCTGGCAACCCGGCGGCGGGCGATCCGACTAGGCGAACGACGTCACGTCAGGTGCTGCGACGGCGCGCACGCGGCGAGGGACGTGATTCCAGCCACGACTGAAACGCGGTCAATGCGCCGCGATCCAAGGCGATTTCGTAGTCGCCCTTGCGGTCCTGCGTCGTGTCCCGTAACTCCAGCACGATGATCTCTTCGGTCATGATGTCGAACTCGTCACCGCGCGGCGCGCGCCGCGAAACGAGCTCGACCCCACGTCTGTTGAGCTGACGATCCGGCCACAGCCGAACACTGGACAGTCGATAGAACGCGGCATCGCCTCCGCGATAACGGATTACGCCGTGGCGCCAACCGTGTCCACCCACCGCGGGAATGTCGCGCATGATCGCCGCGGTCCCACCCTGGCGCAGCTTCCACAGCCGATAGCTCAGTGCGACGACCGCAACACCCAGCACAGCAACGAGAACGGCCATGACAATCATGAGCGCGCTCATCGCCGCGATCCGTCAGTCGAGCGCGCCGACAGCGCGCAATCTGCCGCGTCCCCTGGCAGCAATGCGAGGGTCGTCTGACTCCGAATCCGCTTTGGCCGCAGCCTCGTCGATCTCCGACTCGAATTGCGCGAACTCGGCGAGGATGCTGACGCTCTCCTCGGTGACCGACAAAAAGCCGCCTTCGATGGCGACCCGCAGGTCATCCTCACCCTCACGCTCGACGCGAACGATGGCGTCGTCGACAAGTTGCGCAACCAGCGGGATGTGACTGGGCAGAATCCCGATCTCCCCCACCGTGGTGCGCGTGAAAAGGAACGTCGCCTCGCCCGACCAGATTTTCCGGTCGACGGCGACGATCTCCACGTTCAGCACGGCCATCTCACACCTGCCCTTCCACGCTCAATCTCCGCCGCCGGCGCATCACAGCTTGGCGCCGAAGCTTTCGGCCTTCTTGGCCAGGTCGTCCAGGCCACCGATGAGGAAGAACGCCTGCTCGGGGATGTGGTCGAAATCGCCCTTGGCCAGCTTGTCGAACGCCTCGATGCATTCCTTGAGCGGAACGGTGGATCCCGGCTGACCGGTGAACTGCTCGGCCGCCATCATGTTCTGCGAGAGGAACCGCTCGATCCGGCGCGCCCGGTTGACTTGCTGCTTGTCCTCTTCGGAAAGCTCGTCGATACCCAGAATCGCGATGATGTCCTGAAGGTCCTTGTAGCGCTGCAGGATTCGGATCACTTCCTGCGCAACCCGGTAGTGCTCGTCGCCGACGATCGCCGGGTCCAGGATGGTCGAGCTGGACGCCAACGGGTCCACCGCCGGGAAGATACCCTTGGAGAACACATTTCGCGACAGCTCGGTGGTGGCGTCCAAGTGCGCGAACGTCGTCGCCGGCGCGGGGTCGGTGTAGTCGTCGGCGGGCACGTACACCGCTTGCATCGAGGTGATGGACTTGCCTCGGGTCGAGGTGATCCGCTCCTGCAGCTCACCCATTTCGTCGGCCAATGTGGGCTGGTAGCCCACGGCTGAAGGCATCCGGCCGAGCAGTGTCGAGACCTCGGAACCGGCCTGGGTGAACCGGAAGATGTTGTCGATGAACAGCAGCACGTCCTGGCCCTGCTCGTCGCGGAAGTACTCGGCCATTGTCAACGCCGACAGGGCGACTCGCATACGGGTGCCGGGCGGCTCGTCCATCTGACCGAAGACCAGCGCGGTGTCCTTGAGCACATCCGCATCCGCGAGCTCGACCCACAGGTCGTTGCCCTCACGGGTGCGCTCCCCGACGCCGGCGAATACCGAAGTACCACCGAAGTTTCGGGCGATACGGTTGATCATCTCCTGGATCAGAACGGTCTTACCCACACCCGCACCGCCGAACAGCGCGATCTTTCCACCACGCACGTACGGGGTCAGCAGGTCGACGACCTTCAGGCCGGTCTCGAGCATCTCGGTGCGCGGCTCGAGCTCATCGAATGGCGGGGGCTTACGGTGAATCCCCCAGTGATCGAAGTCTTCGCCGTAGCCCGGCTCGTCCAGGCAGTCGCCCAGGGCGTTGAACACGTGGCCCTTGACGCCGTCACCGACCGGAACGGAGATCGCTTTTCCGGTGTCGCTCACCTCGACGCCGCGGACCAGTCCATCGGTCGGTTGCATCGAGATGGTGCGCACCAGGTTGTCACCGAGGTGCTGCGCGACCTCCAGCGTCAACGTCTTCGCCAGGTCCGTGTAGGTGATGTCGGCGTGCAGGGCGTTGAACAACGGCGGCACGGAACCGCGCGGGAATTCGACGTCGACGACGGGTCCGGTGATCCGCACCACGCGGCCGTTGGTGTCGCTGCCCTTCGAGTTCGTCGACTTCTCAGCCTTTTGAGTGGTAGCAGCCATATCCTCTTCGCTTCCTGCTGGGGCCTATTTGGCGTCGGCGAGCGCGTTTGCGCCGCCGACGATTTCGCTGATTTCCTGGGTAATCTGAGCCTGCCGCTCGCGGTTCGCCTCGAGCGTGAGCGATTTGATGAGGTCGTCGGCGTTGTCGCTGGCCGACTTCATCGCACGCTGGCGGGATGCCAGTTCTGACGCAGCAGACTCGAGCAGCGCCGTGTATACCCGGGTGGTCACATAACGCGGCAACAGCGCGTCGAACAGTGTCGTCGCGTCCGGTTCGAACGAGTACAGGGTGTGCGGCTCGTTGTCGTCCTCGACGTACTCCACGACCATCGGGGCCATGCGGTGCGCCCCAACCGACTGCGACATCATTGACTTGAACTCGGTGTAGACGATGTGCAATTCGTCGACTCCGGACTCGTCACTGGACTCGTCGTCGCCGGCGCCGGCCATGAAGGCACCCACCAGAGTCTCCGCGACCTCCACGGCGTCCTCGTAGCTGGGTCGCTCCGAGAAACCGGTCCACGATTCGCTGATGTCCCAGTTGCGAAACTTGAAGTAGCCCTGTGCTTTACGTCCCACTGTGTAGAGCACCGGAGTCTTGCCGTCTTGCCGCAGGCGCGAGAAAAGCTCCTCGGCCTTGCGAAAGGCGCCGGAGTTGTACGCACCGCACAGTCCCCGGTCCGACGAGACCACCAGCACGGCAACCCGTTTCGGCGAAGGTTTCTCGACCAGCAGGGGGTGGTCGAGTGCGGCCTCCGATGCGAGCGTGGTGAGCACACGGGTGATCTCTTCGGCGTACGGCCGGGCCTCTCGCAGCCGCGTCTGGGCCTTGCCGATGCGCGACGTCGCGATCATTTCCTGGGCCTTGGTGATCTTTTTGATCGCCCCGGCGGAACGAATGCGACCCCGCAGTTCGCGAAGTGTGGCAGCCATCTTCGATTACTTCTTCTGCTCCGGCGGTGCCGGCTTGTGTACCTGCACTGCTTCTTTTTCAACCTGGTCTTCGTCGAGGGGCTCGACGTGCTCGTCGGACACCACCGATCCACCGCCGGTTGCCGCGAAGCCCTTCTTGAACTCGTTGATCGCGTCGACCAACTTCTTCTCGGTCTCTTCGCTGAGCTTCTGCGATTCCTTGATGTTGGACAGGATGCCGTCCTTGGCTCCCCGGATGTGGTCGAGGAACTCGGTCTCGAAGCGATGCACGTCCTCGGCCGGAACCGAGTCGAGATGTCCGCCGGTACCGAGGAAGATCGAAATGACCTGCTCCTCAACGGGTGACGGCTGGTACTGCGGCTGCTTGAGCAGCTCGACCAACCGTTCGCCGCGATCCAGCTGTGCTTTCGAGGTGGCATCCAGGTCCGAGGCGAACGCCGCGAACGACTCCAACTCACGGAACTGCGACAGGTCCAAGCGGAGACTTCCCGCAACCTCTTTCATCGCCTTGATCTGCGCCGCGCCACCAACACGGGACACCGACACACCGACGTTGATCGCCGGCCGGACACCCTGGTTGAACAAGTCGGACTCGAGGAACACCTGGCCGTCGGTGATCGAGATGACGTTGGTCGGAATGTAGGCCGAGATGTCGTTGGCCTTGGTCTCGATAACCGGCAGACCGGTCAACGAGCCACCGCCGAGCTCGTCGGACAGCTTCGCGCAGCGTTCCAGCAGCCGAGAGTGCAAGTAGAACACGTCACCCGGGTAGGCCTCACGACCCGGCGGGCGACGCAGCAGAAGTGAGATGGCGCGGTAGGCCTCGGCTTGCTTGCTCAAGTCGTCGAAGACGATCAGCACGTGCTTGCCGTCGTACATCCAGTGCTGGGCGATCGCCGAACCTGTGTAGGGCGCAAGCCATTTGAACCCGGCCGAGTCGGACGCCGGCGCCGCGACGATGGTGGTGTAATCCATCGCGCCGCCTTCGTCGAGGGCACGCCGGACCGAAGCGATCGTGGTGCCCTTCTGGCCGATGGCTACGTAGACGCAGCGAACCTGCTTCTTCTCGTCGCCGCTCTCCCAGTTCTCGCGCTGGTTGAGGATGGTGTCGACGCAGACCGCGGTCTTGCCGGTCTTGCGGTCACCGATGATCAGCTGACGCTGGCCACGACCGATCGGCGTCATCGCGTCGATGGCCTTGATGCCGGTCTGCAGTGGCTCGGAGACGCTTTGCCGCTGCACCACCGACGGCGCCTGGATCTCCAAGGCCCGGCGAGCATCGGGTTTGATGTCGCCCTGGCCGTCGATCGGCTCACCCAGCGGGTTGACCACGCGGCCCAAGAATTCGTCGCCGACGGGCACCGAGAGGACCTCGCCGGTGCGCTTGACCTGTTGCCCCTGTGCCAGCTTCTCGGAGTCACCGAGGATCACCGCGCCGACGCTGTGCTCGTCGAGGTTGAGCGCGACGCCCAGCACGCCGCCCGAGAACTCGAGAAGTTCCTGCGTCATAACCGACGGCAGGCCCTGGACGTGGGCGATCCCGTCACCGGTGTCGATGACGAGGCCGACCTCCTCCTTGGCGGTGTCGGAGTGGAAGGAGCTAACGTATTCCTCGATCGCGCCCTGAATATCGTCAGCGGAGATTGTCAACTCTGCCATGGCTTTTCGTCTTCCTGCCTGTCGGTAACTCTGGTCGGTACTTCAGTCTGGTAGCTGGGTCTGCGCTTTGGCGAGGCGAGACGACAACGTCGCGTCGATCACTTCGTCGCCAACCGAGACGGTCAGCCCGCCCAGCAGATCGGGGTCTACGTGCATTTGCACCGTGACCGGGTTGTTATACACCCGGCTCAACACTTCCGTCAGGCGCGAGCGCTGGGATTCGCTGAGTTCGGCGGCCGCGCTGACCTGTGCGACGACCGCACCGTGTCGTGCCACTGCCACTCCGGCAAGGCGAAGCATTGCGTCCTCGGCCGGCTCACCTTCCAGCAATTCGATCGTCTGGGCCAGCAATTCAGCTGCGATCGGGTTGACGTCCTTGCCAGCGCCTCCGATGACATTGCGCAGCAATGTGACTCGCTTTTCGGCGGGTACCGTCGTATCGCCTAGCAGCGTGGCTAAATGCGGTTGTTCGTCGAGAATTCGGCTGAACCAAAACAGTTGGTCTGCGACTTCGTCGATCTGGCCGGCGCGCTCGGCGCGGACCAAAAATGCCTGCCGCGCAATGTGTTGAAGGGCGACGATCAGGTCCTCCGTGTCGGACCAACGCTCTGACACAGCACTGCGGAGTACCTCAAGGGTCGGCCCCCCCACCTTGTCGGCGAGCAGCCGTTCCAGCAGCTGAATCCTGGGTGCGCTGTCCTCGGCACGCGTGACGAGATACCGGGTGACGACCACTTCACGGGTGAGCAATTGGGCGACGGACGCCAACTCGTCAGCGAGGGTGGTGAGCGTCGCGTCGTCGAGATCGTCGGCGATGTCACCAAAACGATTCATCAGGTCGGTCAACGCCTGTTTGCTCGACGACCGCAGGCTCCCCAGGACTGGATAATGGATTTCGGCCCCGGAGGGCGCCATCTCGTCGAGGTCATCAAGGAACCGGTCCACCGTAGCTGCTTGCTGAGCCGGTTCGGCAACGAAAGCACGTACCAATTCGCCTGCACGCCGGACGGATTCGGCACCGATGTCCTGACGCAGCTGACGGATCAGTTGCGAACGCATCAGCTCCGCCTGCTTAGCGCCCTGCTGCTTGATCCGCTCCGCGTCGCTGCCGGCCTGGTCGCGCAATTGTTCACCGATGCGCTTCGCGTCGGATTGGGCCTCTTCGGTGAGACGCCGAGCCTCCGCGTTGGCGTCTTCTTTTGCCTTGGCGTGGGCCCGACTGGCTTCCGCCAGCCGATCGGCGGCAGTCGACGAGTCCGCCAGCTGTTGGCGCACCGTGTTCTGCTGGTCAGCCATCAGCTTGCGCACCGGCGGCACGACGTAGCGCCAGATCAGCCAGACGATGACGGCGAACCCGACGAGCTGTCCGATAAATGTCGACATGGTGTGCCTAGCGCCCCGATCCCGTGGCCGAGACTGAGGTGGTCACCTCGACGCCGAGGATGCGGCTCGCCAACGTCGTGGAGAGGCTCTCCACCCATGTGCGAAGTTCCGCCGCCACGGCGTCACCCTCCCGCTTGAGTTGCTCGGCAGCGTCCTGGAGTGTCGAGGAGACCTGCTCCTCGGCGAGTCCACGCTTTTCCTCGACAACCTTGCGGCCCTCTGCCCGAGCCTCGTCGCGAGCCGCCGACGCCGTGACCCGAGCGGCGGACAACGCCTTCTCGTAGTCTTCCTGCGCAGCGGCGAACTGCTCGGCCGATTTCTTGTTGTCAGCAGCCGTTTTGGTGATCATGTTGTCGCGCTCTTTGAGCACCTTCGAGATCGGCGGCACCACGAAGGTGCCGATCACGCCGAGCACGATCAAGAAGATGGTCAGCTCGACGAAGAAGGTGGCATTGGGCACCAGAAAGTTGCCCTCCGCCTGGCTGCTGGCAGCCAGCACTACAGCGCTCATGTCACCCATATCTGCGGACTACTTAACAGGGGCGATCGGCGCGGCGAAGACGAACAGCGCCATGAAGGCCAGGTTGATGAAGTAGGCGGCCTCGACCAGACCCACCGTGATGAAGAACGGTGTGAACAGCCGGCCCTGCGCTTCAGGCTGCCGGGCGATACCCGAGATCAGCGCGTTACCGGCGACGCCGTCACCGATACCGGCACCGATCGCACCGCCGGCCAAGATCAGTCCGCCGCCGATGTAGGCGCCGAGACCGAGAAGATTCGCGTCTGCCATTTCTTATCCTCCTTGATAACTGGTAGTCGTGTACCAGGTCTGTAATTGCTATGCGTGGGCGGGTCTAGTGGTGTTCGTCTTCGAGCTCCATCGATTGGCTGAAGTACAGGATCGTCAACAGCGCGAAGATGAATGCCTGAATCGCACCGACGAACAAGTCGAAGGTCTTCCAGATCGCATTGGGTGCCCACAAGATGTAGGGCGGGAACAGCGCGATCAGCGAGACCAGGATGCCACCCGCGAAGATGTTGCCAAACAGTCGGAGCGACAACGAGATCGGCTTGGCAAGTTCTTCCACCAGGTTGATCGGCGCGAGTACGGCGACGTGCCCCTTCAGGACCTTGAGCGGGTGCCCGATGATGCCGCGACGCCAGATTCCCGCCGCGTGGTAGCAGACGAACACGAAGAGGGCCAACGCGAGCACATAGTTGATATCGGCCGCCGCCGATGACAGCAATTCGGTGTTCTTTCCGTTATCGCTGTATTGCAGCGGCAGCACCGACAACCAGTTGGAAATCAGGATGTAGATGAACAGCGTGACGGCGAGCGGCAGCACGAAGGGCGCGATGCGCATGCCGATCGCGCTCTCGATCTGGTCGCGCATCTGCACGGTGATCGCTTCGAAGAACAACTGCACACCGCCTGGAACACCAGAAGATGTGACCTTGGCGCGCAACAGCAACGCCAACCCGATCACGATCACAGCAGCGATCGCCGACGACTCCACGGTATCGATGTTGATGGTGTAGCCGAACCATTCGGCTGTTTTGTGCTGGCCGACCTCTATCGCGCCCTCGGCCAGAAACGCCTCAGTCATCGCTGTTTTCTGTCCCTTCGATCGCGTCAGCAGTCCCGCTGCGCAACTTCTTCCATACCGGCAGCGCGGTCGAGAACACCAGCAGCACCTGGAACAGCGCGAGCCCGAAGAGCACGCCCAGTCCGGCTGGCTTGAATACATAGGCAATAGCCAGCCCGACCACGGTGATAAACATCAATCGGGTGGCTGAGTTCAGCGCCATCTTCTTCTTCAACGGGTGCGCATCCGCGGTGATCGATGCCACCGAGCGCTGTACGCCGAGCGCGTTGAGCAAACCCAACATGAGCCCTACACCGAAGAACAAGCCGAACTTCGGGGAGCCGAGTGAAACGGCGATTGCGACAGCCGCGACAGTCAGCACCAGCGAGATGGCGAACAAGCGAAAAGGCCGGAATGCAACGGAGGGGAACACCAACGGCGCGTCTTGCGCTGGTGTAGTCACTGCAGCACCTCAGTCCTCGTTCGGGGGGAGTTGCCTCGTTGCTCGTTGCGTGGCCCGTTGAGCGTATCGGAGCGCTTTCGCCGCACTCGCATCACCCAAGGGACTGCTCCCCTTTGTCGGTCGTCTGTCGGCAGGATCGGAGCTGACTCCGCCTGCCGGTGGCCGGCAACCCGTGAGGTAATTCGGGTTCTACCAGCACCGTACCACATTGACGAGGTCCCTACTACTCCTCGTCGTAGACATCGTCGCTGCGTCGCAGAAGCGGAATCAGCGTCGCGAAAACCGCGATCGCGATCGCGCCCAACATGACGGCAGCGGTGTCTCGCGGGTCGAAGAAGATCGTGCTTGCGGTGCCGAAGGCGACGATGCCGACCCACAAGTAGATGATCAGCACGACTCGCCGATGCGAATGACCGATCTGCAGCAGTCGGTGGTGCAGGTGCATCTTGTCGGGGCTGAATGCGCTTTGGCCGGCCCGGGTCCGGCGCACGATCGCCAGCAGGAGGTCGAGCATCGGCACGAACATGACCGCCACGACCAACAGGAACGGCGACAGCAGAGCAAACACATCGCGGGCGCCGTAGGCGTTCTGCGAAATGGGTCCCGCCGCAGTCGTCGACGCCGCGGCCAACATCAGGCCGATCAGCATCGATCCGGAATCGCCCATGAAGATCTTGGCCGGGTGGAAGTTGTGCGGCAGGAAACCCAGACAGGCTCCGGCCAGCACCACCGAGATGACCGCGGGCGGGTAGAACAGCACGTCGCCACCGTGATCGCGCAGCAAACCGACGGAGAACATGCAGATCGCCAAGGCCGTGATGATCCCCAGCCCGGCGGCCAGCCCGTCGAGTCCGTCGACGAAGTTCATCGCGTTGACGATCGACACGGTCAACGCCAGCGTGAGCAGAATCGACGACACCTGGTCCAGCACAATCGTTCCCACCCCACCCAGCGGGATATAGAGGACGCTCCACGCGACGCCCATCGTGACCAGCACGCTGGCCGCGGTGATCTGGCCGGCGAACTTCGTCAGCGCATCCAGGCCCCAGCGGTCGTCGATCAGGCCGATACCCATGATCAGCCCACCCGCCAGCACCACTGCGGGCATGCCCGTCGAATAGACGAAACCGCGGGTCAGCGCGGGAAGCTGCGAAGCGAGGAACACTGCCGCCACCACCCCGATGTACATCGCCAGGCCGCCCATTCTCGGCGTCGGCGTCACATGCACATCGCGCTCGCGCGGGTAGGCCACCGCTCCCAACCGGGTCGCCAGCACCCGCACCGGTCCGGTGGTGAAGTAGGTGACGATCGCGGCGGTCAATCCGACGAGTGCGAGTTCGCGCAACGGGACGCCGGCGCCGCGATCAGCTAGGGCGAGCAAACCGCCGGCGAGGTTGTCGGCACCGCTGACCATCCGAAAAACCGTACTGCACTGCCCTGAGACCGATCTGAGCTGCCCGACTGCTCAGCCGGTCAGACTTCCGGCGTCCACCCCGAGCACCTCGGCGATCCGCTCGGCGCTGATCGGACCCGATCGCAGAATGCGCGGCTCGGGCGCGGTCAGATCCACAATGGTCGAGGCGGCTTGCTGCGCCGAGGTACCACTGTCCAGGTAGACGTCGACGAGGTCGCCGAGCTGCTCGCGGGCATGCTCTGCGTCCACCGCCGGCGGGCTTCCAGAGATGTTGGCGCTGGAAACCGCCATCGGTCCGACCTCGCGCAGCAATTCGATGGCAACCGGGTGCAGCGGCATCCGCAGCATCACCGTGCCGCGGGCGTCGCCGAGATCCCAGAGCACCGACGGCGCTTGGCGAACCACCAGACTCAGTGCGCCGGGCCAGAACGCGCGGACCAAGTTGCGCATCGAAGTGGACACCGACAACGCGAGGCCATCAATGGTGTGCCACGAGCCGACCAGCACCGGCACCGGCATATCACGACCGCGGCCCTTCGCGGCCAGCAGCGCAGCCACCGCCGTGCTGTTGAACGCGTCGGCGCCCAGGCCGTACACCGTGTCGGTCGGAAGAACCACCAGGCCGCCGTTTTTCACCGCGGCCGCCGCTGATGTGATTGCGCGCGAACGCTGTTCGGGGTCAGCGCAGTCGAAAGTCTCACTCATGGACGGCCGTCCGCCCGGCGGGCCGTGACAAATCGCGGGCGTCCGGTGAGATCGGATCGGGGCACGACGTCCTCGAACAGCGCTGTGCCGCAGATCAGTTCGACGGTCCGCGCGGACGCGGTGTCGTCGTGCTCGACGGCGAACAGGCCACCGGGGCGTAGCAGTCGTCCAGCCAGCCCGACCAAGGCGGTGATCACCGCCATTCCGTCCGGGCCGCCGAACACGGCATGCGATGGATCATGGTCGAGCACCTCGGGTTCGAGCTCGGCGCCGTCGGGGACGTAGGGCGGGTTGGATACCAGCAGGTCGACCTGGTCGTCGAGCTGACTCAACACCCCTGGTGCGGTGACGTCGGCATGCAGTAACTCCACCGGCGTGCCGGCGGAGTTCGTCCGCGCGTAGTCCAGGGCCGCGTCGGAGTCGTCGACCGCGATCACGCGGGCCGCGGGCCAGTGCCGCGCCAGACCGAGCGCTAGTGCGCCCGAACCGGTGCACAGATCGACGATCACCGCAGACTCCGGAAGGCGTTGCGCGCTAGCCCATTCCAGCATCGACTCAGTTTCCGGTCGCGGGATGAACACACCGGGTCCGACGGACAACGTCAACGGCCCGAAGGCGGCGATGCCGGTCAGGTGCTGCAGGGGAATTCGGCGTGATCGCGCGGCTACCGAGTCCCGGTAGTGGTCGAAGAAGGTGTCGTCGGGTGACGCGAGAAATGCCAGCCGCCCACGTTCGGTGCCGGCCAGATGCGCGGCCAACTCCTCCGCGTCGTAGCGTGCCGAATCTATCCCGGCTTCCGCGAGCAGCGTTGTCGCCGAGTCGATCGCGCAACGCAGTCGGGTTGTCATGCCTGCTGCAGCCGGGACTGTTTGTCGGCGGCGCCCAGAGCGTCGAACAATGCGTCGACGTCACCGTCGAGCAACTGGTCGAGATTGTGTGCCTTGTAACCGATCCGGTGGTCGGTCACCCGGTTCTCCGGGAAGTTGTAGGTGCGGATGCGTTCGCTGCGATCCACGGTACGGATCTGGCTGGCCCGGTCGGCCGACGCGTCGGCGGACGCCTGCTCCTCCGCCAAAGCCTGCAGGCGGGCGGCGAGCACCAGCATCGCGCGGGCCTTGTTCTGCAACTGCGACCGCTCATTCTGACAGGTGACGACAATTCCGGTGGGCAGGTGGGTGATGCGCACCGCGGAGTCGGTGGTGTTGACGCCCTGGCCGCCCTTCCCCGACGACCGGTAGACGTCGATTCGCAGATCCGATTCGTCGATCTGGACCTCGCCCACCTCTTCGGGCTCGGGATACACCAGCACACCGGCAGCCGAGGTATGCACGCGCCCTTGGGATTCGGTGACCGGAACCCGCTGCACGCGGTGCACTCCGCCTTCGAATTTCAGCCGCGACCACACGCCGTCCACCGAGTTGCCTTTACTGGCGATCGTCAGCGTCGCGTCTTTGTAGCCGCCCAGGTCGGAATAGGTTTCATCCAGCACCGTCACGGTCCAGCCGTGCCGTTCCGCATAGCGGATGTACATCCTGGCCAGGTCCGCCGCGAACAGCGCCGATTCTTCGCCGCCCTCACCGGATTTGACTTCGAGCACCACGTCGTCGGCGTCGTGCGGGTCGCGTGGCGCCAGCATGTCGCTGAGTTTGGTTTCCAACTCATCGACCCGGGTTTCCAGCTCGACGATCTCGTCGGCAAACGACGCGTCGTCGACCGCCAGTTCGCGCGCGGTCTCCAGATCGTCGCGGGCCGCGGTGAGCTGGCGGTGAGTCGCCACGATCGGGGCCAGCTGGGCGAATCGGCGCCCGACCTTGCGCGCATTCGCGGGATCATTGTGCAGTTCGGGATCGGACAGCTGACGCTCGAGGTCGGCATGCTCGGCCGCCATTGCGTCAATCGCTTGCACGCCCTGCGCCATGCTCACCTCCTCGCTGGACTCTTCCACACATGAAACGACGCCCGTCCTGCGCGATTACCGCGACAGTACGGGCGTCGATCGTGCTACTTGTCGGCCGAAGCTTCCTGCTCGGCGCCAGCCGTGCGCTTGCCGTAGCGCCGCTCGAAGCGCGCAACCCGGCCACCGCTGTCCAGAATCTTCTGCTTACCGGTGTAGAACGGGTGGCACTGCGAGCAGACCTCGACCACGATGTGGCCGTTCTCTTTGGTGCTGCGCGTCTGGAAGGTGTTTCCGCAACCGCAGACCACGGTGGTCTCACCGTAGGCGGGATGAATGTCAGCTTTCATGGTGTCCTCTTCACTAGTCGGTCGCCGGGTCGCCAGATCGTGCTGAGAAATCGGACGTGAACCGGAACCTGAACGTCGGCTGTTGATTATGCCAGCTCAGCCGCTATGTCCCTAAACGCCCGCCGCCGCCCACGCATTCCCCCGCAGCCGTCGCCGCTATCCCGTGCTGACCTGGGCTTTCACGGAACGGTCAACGACCGTGTAGCTGGTGTCGCGGCCGGGCCTGGTCCACAGCCGGCCGCCGGGCGGCCTGCTGCCTTGGGCGCTGAGCTGGCGTTTGAGGATCTTGTTGGTGGCAGTGGTGGGCAGCCTGTCGGTAATCCAGACGTGCCGCGGCCAGGCTTTAGGCGAGAGATCCGGCTGAGCGGCCAGGAACTCGCTGAAGTCCGTCGGGGGCAGCTCGGCGCCGTCCACCAGCACCAGCGCGGCCATCACCTGGTCTCCCACCTGCTGATCCGGTACCGCGTACACCGCGACCTGGCTGACCGCGGGAAGCCGCTGCAGGATCCGCTCGATGGGCGCGGTGGTCATGTTCTCCCCGTCGACACGCAACCAGTCACCGCTGCGCCCGGCGAAGTAAATCCAGCCATCGGCGTCGCAATAGGCCAGGTCGCCGGACCAGAACATGCCGTTACGCAGCCGCGCATCGGTCGCGTCCTTGTCGTTGTAATAACCGGCGAACAGGCCGGCGCCGGTGGTGTTCACCAGTTCGCCGATTGCGTCATCGGGGTTGGTCAGTGCGCCGTCGTCATCGAACGCGGCCACCGCGCATTCGGCGAGAGTGTCGGCGTTGTAGATGCCGACGCCGGGAAAGCCACGCCCGAGCGAGCCGGGTGGGCAACCGTCTTCGCGGGTGATGATGATCGCGCCTTCGCTGGAGCCGAAGCCGTCCCAGACCGTGCAGTCGAAACGCCGGCTGAATTCCGCGATGTCGCGATCACTTGCCTCGTTGCCGAATGCGACACGCAGCGGGTTGTCCGCGTCGTCGGGCTGCTCCGGCGTGGCCAGCACGTAGGCCAACGGCTTGCCGACGTAGTTCATGTAGGTGGCCCCGTAGCGGCGTAGATCGGACAGCAGCCGCGACGCTGAGAAGGTGGCCGGCACCATCGCCGAACCGGAACCGACGGCGACGCTCCAGCCGGCGAGCAACGCGTTGGAGTGAAACAGCGGCATGGACAGATAGCAAACGCCGGACTCGTCGACGCTGAATCGGTCAATCAGGTTGGCGCCGGCGAAGATAACGGTCAGGTGCGTGATTTGAACGGCCTTCGGCTCACCGCTGGTCCCCGAGGTGAAGATCATCATCAGAGTGTCGGTCGGGACGACTTCGCGATGTGGCACCAGCGGTCCGGCCGACGCGAGTAGCTGCGACCACTCGTCGCTGCTGACGTCGATGACGCGCACGCCGGGCAGATCCAGGCCGTCGAGCAGCGCGCGATGCCCCGGCTCGGTGAGCAATATCTGGCAGTCCGCGCGCGCGATGTCCTTGGCCAATGCCGCGCCGCGTCGGGTGTCGTTGATCCCGCACAACACGTAGCCGCCGAGTGCGGCCGCGGCCATCGCCGTGAGCATGTCGGGTGTATTGCCCAGCAGCGCACCGACATGCAGCGGCCGCTCGGGGTCGGCGATGCCGATCAACGCGGCGGCGGACGCCGACGCGTCGGCGAGATGCTCACGCCAGGTCCAGACCCGATCGTCGTACTTGACCGCGGGCGTGGAGTCGCCGCTTCGCGTGCGAAGCAGTTGCTGAATAGTGTCCGCCACGGCTCACCACTTTCCCGTCGGTCCTCGACAGGCGCAGATTACCGCCGCGGCGCAGGCCGCAAAGCGAGACGGTCGTTGTTGGTCGACCGCAGTGGTGTGCTAACCGGCTCAAGCCGATTTGATCGGCTCCTCAGCGGGCAGTAACTCGGCCCGCATCGTCACCGATCAGGCCGATCAGTCGTTGTCCATGCCCGGGGTCGTCTTGGACACCTGAACCAGGAACTCGTAGTTGTTCTTGGTCTTTCGCAGCTGCGACATCAACAGGTCGATGGCTTGGTGCGAATCCAGGCCGGACAGCACGCGACGCAACTTGTGTACAACGCTGAACTCGTCCGGCGACAGCAGCAATTCGTCCTTACGAGTGCCCGACGGATTCACGTCGACGGCCGGGAAGACGCGCCGCTCGGAGATCTTGCGGTCGAGCTTGAGCTCCGCGTTACCGGTCCCCTTGAACTCCTCGAAAATGACTGTGTCACCGGTGGAACCGGTTTCGACCATCGCGGTGGCGATGATGGTCAACGACCCACCTTCTTCGATGTTGCGGGCCGCGCCGAGGAAGCGCTTCGGCGGGTAGAGCGCGGTGGAGTCGACACCACCGGACAGGATCCGGCCCGAGGCAGGCGACGCGTTGTTGTAGGCGCGGCCGAGTCGGGTGATCGAGTCCAGCAGCACGACAACGTCTTTGTCCTGCTCCACAAGCCGCTTGGCACGTTCGATCGCCAGCTCGGCGACCGCTGTGTGATCCGTCGGCGGCCGGTCGAACGTCGAGGCAATGACCTCGCCCTTGACCGAGCGCGCCATATCGGTGACCTCTTCGGGCCGCTCGTCGACGAGCACGACCATCAGGTGGCACTCCGGGTTGTTCTTGGTGATCGCGTTGGCGATGGCCTGCAGGATCATCGTCTTACCCGCCTTGGGCGGCGACACGATGAGCGCGCGTTGACCTTTGCCGATCGGCATGATCAGGTCGATGACCCGGGTGGTCAGCAGATCGCCCGTGGTTTCCAGACGCAGCCGCTGATTGGGGTACAACGGCGTCAGCTTGGTGAAATCGGGACGGTTCTTGGCGTCCTCGACCGGCCCGCCATTGACGCTGTCCAGCCGCACCAACGGGTTGAACTTCTGGCGCGGATTCTTGTCGCCGCCGCCTTCACCTTCGCGGGGAACCCGCACAGCGCCGGTCACCGCATCACCGCGGCGTAAACCGTTCTTACGCACCATGTTCATCGAGACGTAGACGTCGTTGGGGCCGGCCAGGTAGCCAGAGGTGCGGACGAAAGCGTAGTTGTCCAGCACGTCGAGGATGCCGGCCACCGGCTGGACGACGTCGTCTTCGCGCAGCTCGGTGTCATTGCCACCGCCACCGCCACCCTCGCCGGGACGGTCGCCGCGGCGACGACGCTCGCGGAACCGGCGGCCGCGGCGGCCGCCGCGTCCGTCACCGTCGTCGTCCTGCTGGTTCTGGTTTGAGTTGCCGCGGTTCTGCTGGCCACCCGAGTTCTGCTGGTCGCCCTTGTCGGAATCGCTCTTGTCCTGCTGGTCGCGGCGCTCGGACTTGTTGTCCTGCTGGTCGCGGCCCGAGTTGTTGTTTTGCTGGTCACGAGCGGGCCTGTTATTGGCGTTCTGGTGCTTCTTCTCGGGCCGATCGTCCTGCTGCCCCGCCTGATTGTCGGAGGACGGCTTCTCGCCGGAGTCGTTGTGGGTCGCGTTGTTCTCCGCGGCCGGTTCGTTTCGTGATCGTCGGCCGGCTTGGTGTCGTGCTCATCGACCCGCTTCGTGTCGTGATTATCGACCGACTTCGTGTCGTGTTTGTCCGATTCACCACCCGCGCCGCCGTTAGCAGACGCGCCGTTGGAGTGACCGCCCTGGCGGGTTTCCCGGATCGCGGCGATCAGTTCGCTTTTGCGCATTCCCGAGGTGCCCTTGACGCCCGACCGGTTGGCCAGCGCGCGCAGTTCGGGAAGCACCATGGTTGTCAGCGAGCCATCGGACGCATTCGAGTGCGCGTCGTTCTCGCTGGAAATATCTGGGGTCACGGGGTTGGACAGCTTGTCATTTTCAGTGCTGTCACCAGCCGTAACGAGGTCCGTATCAGTCACGGATTTCCTTTCTCTCCCTCGCTGATCGAATCAAGCCAGGGGTTCGTTGCATTCAGCTAATTCGCCGAGTGCTGCACAAAGTCCACTCTGAAACGGTGATTGCCAAGATTGGCGGTTCCAATGGCGAACCATCGTCCACGAGAAGAATTTGGTATTCGTCCTAGTGTCGACGCAGATACAGATGCTGCGATTGCTGGACGGCTCCGAGGATAACCTGCTTCGATGCCGGAAGCAAGATGCCCCTCCGCCGCGTCTTGGGGGCGCTAGCTGGGGACTGCGACTCCAGAAGTCCAGCGTACCCCGTCACCGGCGGCCATCTCACTCACTGCGAATCCGTTTGCAGTGGCGTATTCGAGTACCTCGGCCGGCAGCGCGGCTGCTGTGCTCAGTGCGATCACCGCCGGTCCAGCGCCGGAAAGCACAGCTGCGACACCACAACGGCGTAAGAGCTGCAGGTATTCCGCCGATGCCGGCATCGCGGGCGCACGGTGTGGCTGGTGAAGCGCGTCCTCGGTGGCGGCCATCAGCAGGTCGGGCCGCTCGGTCAACGCCACCACCAGCAGCGCGGCGCGGCTGACGTTGAATCGGGCGTCCTCGTGGCTGACCTCCGTGGGTAGCAGCACCCGCGCCTCCACCGTTGACGAACGCTGCGTCGGAATGGCGGGAAACAGCCGAATGTCGGGATGCAGCCGCAGTTGCGCGGCCGAATACACGGGTGGCCCGGCGCTGGACTCGGTCCAGGACACGACGGCGCCGCCCAGAACCGCTGCGGCCGCGTTGTCGGGATGTCCCTCGAATTCTGACGCCAGCTGGATCAGCTGGGCCTGGCTCAAGGGCGTCACACCCGCTTGCGCGAGAAGACCATTGACCGCTGCAAGACCACCCACGACGGCCGCCGCCGACGAGCCAAGTCCACGAGAATGCGGAATAGCGTTGTGGCAGCGGACTTTCAAACCGGCTGCGCTGACACCAGCGGCCCGCAGCCCATGCTGAACGGCACGAACGACGAGATGTCCGTCGTCGAGCACCAGTTCGCCGGCACCCTCCCCTTCGACCTCGATAACCAGACCGGAATCCGTTGTCTCGACGATGATTTCGTCGTAGAGACTCAGCGCCAGCCCGAGACTGTCGAAGCCCGGACCGAGGTTGGCGCTGGAAGCAGGAACAACCGAACTGCCGAGCAGTCCGGAAGCCAGCACTAGACCAGCCCCAATTTGGCGACAACGGCGACGGGGTCGACCGGAACCGGCTCCACGATCGGCATGTCGCGCAGCGCGGTGTCGGGATCTTTGAGGCCGTTGCCGGTCACCGTGCACACCACGGTCGAGCCCGGCTTGACCCAGCCGTCCTCGATGGATTTGAGCAGGCCGGCGATGCTGGCCGCCGATGCCGGCTCGACGAAGACGCCTTCGGTACCGGCGACCAGGTGATATGCCTCGAGGATCTCCTCGTCGGTGGCAGCCAGGAACCGCCCGTTGGACTGCTGCTGCGCCGCGACGGCCGGTCCCCATGACGCCGGCGAGCCGATGCGGATCGCGGTGGCGATGGTCTCGGGATGGCTGACGGGTTCCCCGGATACCAGCGGCGCCGCGCCGGCCGCCTGGGTGCCGAGCATCCGGGGCAGCTTGTCGATCACTCCATCGGCGTGATACTCGGTGTAGCCCTTCCAGTAGGCCGTGATGTTGCCCGCGTTGCCCACCGGCAGAGCGTGAATGTCGGGCGCGTAGCCCAACACGTCGACGATTTCGAACGCCGCGGTCTTCTGGCCCTCGATGCGAACCGGGTTGACGGAGTTGACCAACGCGATCGTCGGGAAGTCGGCGACGATCTTGCGGGCGACCTCCAGGCAATCGTCGAAGTTGCCGTCGACCTGAATGATCCTGGCGCCGTGCATCACCGCCTGCGCGAGCTTGCCCATTGCGATCTTGCCCTGCGGGATGAGGACCGCGCAGGTGATGCCGGCGCGGGCGGCGTACGCCGCGGCCGACGCCGACGTGTTTCCGGTCGACGCGCACAACACCGCCTGTTGACCGCGGGCCACCGCGTCGGTGACGGCCATCGTCATACCGCGGTCTTTGAACGAGCCGGTCGGGTTGAGCCCCTCGACCTTCAGATGCACCGTGCAGCCGGTCTTCTCCGAGAGCCGCGGCGCCGAGATCAGCGGAGTGCCACCTTCCAACAACGTGACGGGAACCCAGTTGTCGCCGACCGGCAACCGGTCGCGGTATGCCTCGATCAGGCCCGGCCACTGGCGATGGACGGCGGCCTTGGACGGGGTCATGCGTTGGTTCCTTCCAGCCGCAGGACGCTGGCCACGCCCTGCACCACATCGAGTTCCGCCAGCGCGTCAACGGTTTCGGAGAGCGCGGCGTCGGTCGCGGTGTGGGTGACCACGACGACACGGGCTCCGATACGCCGTCCGCCCTCGCCCACGACGCCCTCTTGGCGGACCTCGGCGATGCTGACTTCACGCTTGGCGAATTCCGCTGCGACCGTGGCCAATACACCCGGCTTGTCGGCGACGTCCATGCTGACGTAATAGCGGGTGGGGATAACGCCCATCGGTGCGATGGACAGTTGGGCGTATTTCGACTCCTTGGGCGCCCGGCTGCCCAGCACCCGGTTGCGCGCTGCCATCACCAGGTCGCCGGTCACCGCCGACGCGGTCGGCGCTCCGCCGGCACCCTGCCCGTAGAACATCAGCCGGCCGGCGGCTTCCGCCTCGACCACGACGGCGTTGAACGCGCCGTTGACGGTGGCCAGCGGATGCTCCAGCGGAACCAGCGCGGGGTACACCCGGGCCGAAACCTGCTGTTGCCCATCGCCGGTGGTGATCCGCTCGCAGATCGACAGCAACTTGATCGTGCAGCCGAGGGAACGCGCGGAAGCGAAGTCGTCCGGGCTGATCTTGGTGATGCCCTCGCGATAGACGTCATCGGCGGTCACCCGCGTGTGGAATGCGATGGACGCCAGGATCGCCGCTTTCGCCGCGGCGTCGTAGCCTTCCACGTCGGCGGTGGGGTCGGCCTCGGCGTAGCCGAGGGCGCTCGCGTCGGCCAGGGCCTGCTCGTAGCTGGCACCGGTGCTGCCCATTTCGGACAGGATGTAGTTGGTGGTGCCGTTGACGATCCCGGCCACCCGCTGCACGGTGTCGCCGGCCAGCGACTGGGTCAGCGGGCGGATCACCGGGATGGCGCCGGCCACCGCGGCCTCGAAGTAAAGGTCGACGCGGGCGTTTTCGGCTGCCTGCGCCAGCTCTCCGGTAGACACCGACAGCAGGGCCTTGTTCGCCGTCACGACCGACTTGCCGTGCTCCAGCGCGGACAGGATCGCCTTGCGCGACGGCTCGACCGGCCCCATCACCTCGACGACGATGTCGACGTCGTCGCGGGTGACCAGTGCGTCGATATCGTCGGTGAGCAGATCCGTCGGCACACCACGGTCGTCGGCGACGCGGCGCACGCCGATGCCGCGCAGCACCAAGGGTGCACCGATGCGGGCGGCGAGGTCGTCGGCGCTCGCCTCGATGATGCGCACAACCTCGCTGCCCACGTTGCCCAGCCCCAAAACCGCTACACCGACCGGCTTTTCATCAGTAGACACGACTCACCTTACTTCCAGACTCAGCAGATCGTCGACCGTCTCCCTGCGCAGGATCAGACGGGACGCCCCATCGCGCACGGCCACCACCGCGGGGCGGCCGATCAAGTTGTAACGACTCGACAGCGAATAGCAATACGCGCCCGTCGCCGCCACCGCGACCAGGTCGCCAGGCGTTATGTCGTCGGGCACCCATGCGTCTCGCACCACGATGTCGCCGCTCTCACAGTGCTTTCCGACGACGCGGCCAAGCGTCGGCGCAGCATCGGTGTTGCGGGACACCAGACGCACGTCGTAGTCGGCCGCGTACAGCGAGGTGCGGATGTTGTCACTCATGCCGCCGTCGATGCTGACGTAGCGCCGGTGGGCCGTCGCGCTGACGCCGACGTCTTTGACGGTGCCGACCTCGTAGAGGGTGATCGTCCCCGGTCCGGCGATCGCTCGGCCAGGTTCAACGACCAGGCGTGGCGACGGCAGGCCGACCGCGGCGGACTCGTTGCCGACGATGTCGCTGAGCTTGTCAGCCAGTTCGTCCACCGGTGGTGGATCGTCGTTGGGCAGATACGAGATGCCAAGGCCGCCGCCGAGATCGACGGTGGCGATCTGCGCGGTCTTATCGACGCCGAACTCGGCGACCACGTCGCGTAGCAGGCCGATCACCCGGTGCGCGGCGATCTCGAAGCCACCGACGTCGAAGATCTGCGAGCCGATGTGGCTGTGCAGGCCCACCAGTCGAAGGTGATCGGTGGCGAACACCCGCCGGATCGCGGCCATTGCCGCGCCGTTGGCCAGCGACAGCCCGAACTTCTGGTCTTCGTGGGCGGTGGAGATGAACTCGTGAGTGTGCGCTTCGACGCCGACGGTGACGCGGACCAGCACGTCTTGAACGACACCCGCTTCGCCGGCGATCGCATCGAGTCGTTCGATCTCGATCATCGAATCCACCACGACGTGCGCGATCCCGGTCTTGACGGCAGCGGTCAGCTCGGCGACTGATTTGTTGTTGCCGTGCAACGCGATTCGCTCGGGCGGGAAGTCAGCATGCAACGCGACCGCCAGTTCGCCGCCGGTGCAGACGTCCAGCGACAGACCTTCCTCGTTGATCCAGCGGGCGATCTCACTGCACAGGAAAGCTTTTCCGGCATAGTGCACATTGGCACCGCCGCCGAACGCGGCCGCGATCTCGCGGCAGCGCGACCGGAAGTCGTCCTCGTCGATCACGAACAGTGGTGTTCCGTAGTCCTGCGCGAGCGACTGCAGCGACACCCCGGCAATACTGACGACGCCGTCATCACCGCGAACAGTGTTGCGCGGCCACACATTCGTGGCCAACTCCAGCAGTTCGTGGCTGCTCGACGGGCATGGCGGAACGCCGGAGTGGTGGTACTCCTCGGCGTGGCGGGGGCCGGCCGGGTGCGCGTTCACATCCGCTCCGGAGCGCTGACGCCGAGGATGGCCAGGCCGTTGGCAATCACTTGGCGGGTTGCCTGGCAGAGCGCCAGACGCGCGGTGTGCAGTTCGTTTGCTTCCTCGTCGCCCTGCGGCAACACCCGGCACGAGTCGTAGAACCGGTGATAGTCACCGGCTAGGTCTTCGAGATAACGGCAGACCCGGTGCGGTTCACGCAGCGCCGCGGCGGCTTTCAGCACTCGCGGGAACTCGCCGAGACTACGAATCAGCGCACCCTCTTTATCGTGGGTGAGCAGCTCAAGATGACCGGTGTCGGGGATCAGGCCGAGCTCGGCGGCATTGCGGGCCAGCGCGGAGAGCCGTGCGTGCGCGTATTGCACGTAGTACACCGGGTTTTCACTGGACGCCGATGACCAGAGCGCGAGGTCGATGTCGATCGAGGTGTCCACCGACGATCGGATCAGGCTGTAGCGGGCGGCGTCGACGCCGATCGCCTCGACCAGGTCATCGAGGGTGATCACGGTGCCGGCTCGCTTGCTCATCTTGACCGGCTGTCCGTCGCGGACCAGGTTGACCATCTGCCCGATGAGCACCTCGACGGTGCCCGGGCTGTCGCCGAAAGCCAAGGCGGCGGCCTTAAGTCGGGAGATGTAGCCGTGGTGGTCGGCGCCGAGCATGTAGATGCACAGATCGAATCCGCGCTCGCGCTTGTCCAGGTAGTAGGCGAGATCGCCGGCGATGTAGGCGTGGTTGCCGTCGCTCTTGATCACGACGCGGTCTTTGTCGTCGCCAAAAGCACTGGTGCGCAACCAGGTTGCGCCGTCCTTTTCGTAGACGTTGCCGTTCTCACGCAACCGCGCAATTGCCTCGTCGACACGGCCGCTGGTGTGCATCGAATCTTCGTGGGTGAAGACGTCGAAGTCGGTACCGAACTCGTGCAGCGACTTCTTGATGTGGGTGAACATCAAGTCGACGCCGATCCGCCGGAAGGTCTCGTGCTGCTCGGCGTCGGGCTGGCTCAGCGCGTCCGGCACCTGCGCCACGATCTGGGCGGCGATGTCGGCGATGTAGCTGCCCGCGTAGCCGCCTTCCGGCGGGGGCTCGCCCTTGGCGGCGGCGATCAGCGAGTTGGCGAAGCGGTCGATCTGCGCGCCATGGTCGTTGAAGTAGTACTCGCGTACCACGTCGGCGCCCTGCGTGGTGAGCAGCCGGCCCAGCGCGTCACCGACGGCCGCCCAGCGGGTGCCACCGATGTGGATCGGACCGGTGGGGTTGGCGGAGACGAACTCCAAGTTGATCTTGTGGCCGGCCTCGGCGTCGGAGTTGCCGTAGGTGTGGCCGGCGTCGATGACGTTGTTGACGATCAGGCCCTGCGCGGAGGCATCCAGCCGCAGGTTGATGAAACCCGGCCCGGCGACCTCCGCCGAGGCGATGCCGTCGGCCGCGGCCAGCGCGTCGGCAAGCCATCCGGCCAGCTCGCGGGGGTTGGCGCCGACTTTCTTTGCGACCTGCAGCGCCAGATTGCTGGCGTAATCGCCGTGCTCTGGGTTGCGGGGCCGCTCGACGGCGATCACCGGCGGCAGCGCGGCGGTATCGAGCGCATGCTGGGTCAGCACCGCGGTAGCGGTGGCCTGCAGTAGCTCAGCCAGGTCGGCGGGATTCACGCAGGCCATCCTATGGGCTGAGGTCCTCTGGCTTCGAATCCATTCCGGTGCCAGACCTGCCGCTGTGATGCGTTAGTCTGTCGAAGCCCGTTGGCGCAGCATTTTTCGTGTGCGCCCCCGTAGCTCAGGGGATAGAGCGTCTGCCTCCGGAGCAGAAGGCCGCAGGTTCGAATCCTGCCGGGGGCACCCTCCTGACCAGGCATTCAGCCGCAATTGTCGGCCTAACACGCCGAACGGGCCAAGCACCGCTCCAAGCAGAAACGAGTGGGCGACGTTGAAGTTTTTCTTCTGGCCGATGATGGCTGCGACGGCACCGCAGATAAGCCAGCCGGCGATAAAAGTTCCGAAGGTTAGGTCCTCAGTCGGCCCCGACTCATCCGCCGAGGAATGCTCTGGCGTCTTTCATCGACAGCACCATGTGCAGCGGATCAGTCGGCGACGGTTCGAACTCGAAGTGGGCGTAAAACGAGCGGGCTTCGTCATGCAGCGCGTGCGCGAGTATCGCCCGCACACCAATCGTGTCGGCCACTTGCACGCAACGCGCGATCGCGTCTCGCAGTA
This sequence comes from uncultured Actinomycetota bacterium, assembly GCA_963737375.1. Classification (GTDB taxonomy): domain Bacteria; phylum Actinomycetota; class Actinomycetes; order Mycobacteriales; family Mycobacteriaceae; genus Mycobacterium. The sequence continues at coordinate 43,220 of CAVTSP010000029.1, read as the reverse complement.
GGTGGCTGCCGAGACCCCTGTGGTGTTCCTTGCGGTCGACCGCCAGCCGCGCCAACAGAATCACCGGTACCGGGTCGGGCATATTGCGACGGACACCGCCCGGCAAAGAGTCACGCTCGACTGAGCTCGACGCCAAGGCGTAAAAGCCCACTACCCGAGCATCCCGGCACGTTACGAAGCAACGCGCCGCGCCCCCGACGTGGTTCACCAGCGCACGCTTGCGCAGGGACTCATCGAGGCTGGGCTCGGCGCTGTCAAAGGTGGCGAGGTCGTCGGCTTCGGTGATGGGCCGAGGAGCGCTATAGCCGCTCACGCTTCGGGGTCGAAAATGGACGGCTCGGAGAACAGCTTCTCCAGCCGGGGCTTGTGTGAGACTGGCCGGTCCAGAATCGCCACGAATTGCGTCCACGCCGCGTCATCAAGCACGAACAGCCGCCGGTCGGCCAACACATCACGGGCATGTGCCAGGGCCGCCGTGACCGTGAAATTGGTCAAATCCGTACCCTCAACCTCAGCGGCGCGACGAATTAGCGCGTCCTGCTCAGGGGTCAGGCGCGCTGCGAGACGCTCAGATTTGTTGGCCATGTTGCAATTGTGCGCCTGATAGGCGTACGCGTCAACGTACGCCGTAGACCTGCTACGTGTACGTGTCGGCGCAAGCCTGACATCCGCGGCGCGAAGCCGTCCCCTACAGAATCTCTATGCGGGCTGAGACTGCGGGTTGCTGGGGCTCAGTGTCACGAAGATGTCACAACTCAGAGGCAGATTCCTGCCGACGTCACTGGCAGCTGCCAGGCGGTGCCGGTACCGGCCCCTGCGATGGCGGGGTGAACAGACCTGGCGGCGGTGGCGGCTTGACGCACTGAACGACTACCAAGGCGGCTGTCCCTGGGGCGCCCCGGTTGATGGCGCGCCAGTACGCGCCGTCCTCGTAGGGAATACCGTCGCACGAGGGCTCGACGGGCGACATCATGTCTTGCGTTCCGCCGCCCGGGCAGTAGTGGGCGCCCAGGTCGGGCTTGTGCGGGTCTGGGTCGGCGTGGCCCAGCGGCGCGCCCAGCAGGGCGGCGGCGATCAGCGCTCCGGTTATCACGTGCTTCATGTTCGGCATCCTGTCAGGGTGTCGTCTAGTTCTTATGTGCGATTATCCGCACATGACCTCCGCGCTGCTACTCCGCGACTTGGTGCGTTGTTCTCGGCCGACCAGCATTCTCGATATCGGCGCCAACCCCATCGACGGCGATCGGCCCTACAAACAGATGCTCGAGTTCGGCTTGTGCATGGTAACCGGGTTCGAGCCGCAGCAACTCGCACTCGCGACGTTGGAGCGAAACAAGGGGCCGCTGGAGCGCTACCGACCGGAGGTTGTCGCCGACGGCCGCGAGCATCGGCTGAAGATCACCAGGTCGTCCGGCATGACCAGCCTGCTCACCCCCGACCACAATCAGCTCCGATTGTTCAACGGGTTCTCGGAGTGGGGATCGATCGTCGAGGAACACGACGTCCAAACGCATCGTCTCGACGACCTCGACATCGATGAGTTCGACCTACTCAAGATCGACGTCCAAGGTTCGGAACTGATGGTGTTCCAACACGGCCGCGACCGGCTGAGTAATGCCGTAGCGGTTCACACCGAAGTGTCATTCGTACCCCTGTACCACGGGCAGCCCACGTTCGGTGACGTGGACAGCGAGCTCCGATCACAGGGATTCGTGCCGCATTCGATGCCTGACGTGAAGCGGTGGGCGATCGCGCCGACGGTATTCAACGACAACATCTACACGCCCGGCAATCAGTTGCTCGAGGCCGACCTGGTCTACATCCGGGACCTCACGCACCCGGAACGCATGACCAGCGAACAACTTTCGCACCTGGCGATGATCGCCTTTCACATCTACGGGTCCGTCGACGTGGCGGTGTACTGCATCATGGAACTTCAGCAGCGCGGGCGGGCAGCCGAAGACGCCGTCGAGCAGTTGATGCAGATCTTCGAGTAGCGGCTTTTAGTCCACCGAGCTGATCGTCGCACTGCAAATTGGCAGCGCGATCGGAAGCGTGTGCGCGATGGAGCCTCTCGGCGCGGTCACCACCAATGTGCCTTCGCGAGAGCAAGGATTTCCCGACCCATTGACGTCCAACGCTGAAGACTGAACGTCGGCGTTCGCGATATCGCCCGGATTGAGGTGTAGTACGTGCGCCGCATTGGCCGGCCGCGGCTCGACATGAACCAGCACACCGCCTGCCGCGGTGACCAGATTCGCGTCGGGATATCCGACGAGCATGCACATATTCGGCGACGTGTTCTTGAACGACACGACGACGCGGCGCATCGTATTGGCCGGTTCAATCGGCCCGTTGGAGACGGTCAGATCACCGTCGGTACACGTGCCCGGCGCGGCGGCAGCACCGCCGCCACCACCATCGTTGGGTGGTCCGCCGGCGTGTGCTGTCGCAGGCAGTGCGAGTGTTGCGGCCGCAATGACGAACGAGGCGGCCAATGTCCCTGACGGCTTCATGATTTCCTCAATTGCTCATGGCATTTGAATGCCGTGTCACTATTCCATTCGGGACATTGCGACACAGTTTAGGCGTCATCGGGTGCGCCCCTAGACGAATTTGCAGGAATCGGCGCGGATTAGATCCTTCCTCTAGCGTGGCGTCATGCTGTTCATTTCCGGGATGACCGTGTCGCAGTGGCGGCGTGAAGTACTGCGGACCAACTTCTGGCTGGTGCCGAGCGTGGAAGTGGTCGCCGCGATTGCGCTGTTTGCCGCCACCTTGGAGGTAGATCGCGCCGTCTACCATGGCACGCTGACACTTCCGAAATGGGTGGAAGCCGGCAGCGCAGACACAGCACGCGAGATTGTCCTCGCGGTGGCCGCGGCGATCATGACCGTCATCGGGATCAACTTCTCCGTCACCATCGTCACGTTGACGCTGGCATCAACCCAGTTCGGGCCCAGGATGCTGCGCAACTTCATCCGTGATCGCGGTACTCAGCTGACACTGGGCACGTTTGTGGCGACCGCCGTGTACTGCGTGCTGGTCCTGTTGGCAATCGGCCCTGCAGAGCACGGCGTCTTCGTGCCGCACTTTTCCGTCGACGTGGTATTCCTGCTGGTGCTGATCGATTTGGCGGTACTCATCTACTTCCTGCACCACATCGCCATCCAGATTCAGCTGCCCTTCGTCATCGCCAGTATTGCCGGAGATTTGAGGCGCTATCTCCATGTGCGAAGGCCCGACATCCGGATGGCTACCGCGAACGAGCCGGACAGTGACGACATCGCCGCGCTGATCGACACCATAAAGTCTTCAGGCGCGAAACTGCGCACCCCGAAAGGCGGTTACCTGCAGGCCATCCGCTACGACATGTTGGTTCGCGCCGCGACGGCCGCCGATGCAGTGTTGCACTTGCCGTATCGCCCCGGGAACTTCTTGGTAGAGGACAGTGAGCTCGCTGCAGTGTGGCCGCCCGGGGCGGCCGACCGCATGAGCCGTCGACTGAAACGAGCCCAGATCACCGGGCCGGTCCGCACGCTGGCCCAGGATCCCGCTTTCGGCATCGACCAACTGGTCGAGATCGCCATTAGGGCTCTGTCTCCGGCGGTCAACGACACATACACGGCGCTGACCTGCGTGGACTGGATATCCAACACGCTGTGCAAGCTCGCGAAAGTGTGGACGCCGGCACAGGCCTACTGCGACCGCACCGGCGCCATCCGGGTCATCTGCGAGCAGATCACTTACGAAAATATGGTCCAGCGGTCATTCGACAAGATCCGCCAGGCCAGTCGCGGAATGCCCGCCCTGCTGATCCGCCAACTTGAAGCACTCAAAGCGATCATGGAGCAGACCACCGACCACAATCAGGCTCGTGCACTGATGCACGAAGCAACCATGATTCAGCGCGCCAGTCTCGAGTCGGTGCCCGAAGAGTTCGACCGCGCTGCCGTGGAAAGCCGCTTCAACGCCGTAGCGAGTGTCTATGCCCGGCTGGATGACGCTGCCGCGGTGGCTGTCTGACGGCTGGCAGCTCGTGTTCGTTAATTCACCGCGCCGCGGGTCACCTGTGGTCCGGGAGCGGCGCGATGGCGCGACAGCAACCGCGCCGCTTGACCCGGGGCGCCGAGCTGAAGCATTGCGGCCAGAGCGGTTTCGAGAACCACTTCTTGCTGGACGCGACTGCCGCCGATCGATGCGAGCCCGCCAAGGGATTCCAGCAGGTAGTCGAGGGCCGCGCGCGGTTCCCCGGCCGTCAACGCGATCAGGCCCTCACCGATCAGCCGCAACGTGGTCTGCTGCGCATCGGTGGCACCCGGGACGTTGATCGCGCGGATGGCGGCGGGATCGTTCGCCGCCGCCAGCACGAGTAGCGCGTGGAATGCGATGAACGGTGTCTGCGGCGTAAAGGCAAGCGAGCCAGCCTCATTGAGTACCCGCATCGGGTCGGGTGGGGTGACCCAGTCCGGGTGCAGTCGGGCCCGCCAGGCCAGTGAGCCGGCGTCGACGAGACAGCGCACGCCCCTGGAATGCGGTGGGGCGAGCGACGAGTTGTAGCGGCGCGCGGCGGCGGCCGCGTCGCCCATCGCCAGCTCATGCAGCGCGGCATGCCATTGAAAGTGCGGCAGGTAGCGTTGCGTGCTGCCGTCGCTGGGGATCCAGTCGGTGAGCCATTTCAGCCCGGATCCGTGCGCGTCGGTCTCGTAGTGTACGTGCGACAGCGCATGCGCGGCGTTGCCGTTGCCTGGGTCGAGTTCCAGTGCGGCATCGGCCAAGTCAGCCGCGTCGTACCAGAGTCCCTGTTCGGTTCGGCCGTAGGCGCGCAAGCCCAGATACCACGGCGCCTCGCCGTGCACGCCGGTGAATCGATCGACATACTCCCAGGCGTCCGGGAGCGCGTCACCGGCGCCGGCGAACGCGATGGACGGCGCGAGCACCAGCAACGCGACCGCGTCGTCCGGAATGCGGTCGAGGTGGTCGATCAGTGCGTCCGTACCTGCCTCGTTGCCCTTTTCGCACCAGGTCGCGATGGCCTCGACGTGGCTCCGGTCGTCGTCGCTGCCGCGCACCAGCGCCGCGCGTGCGCGGGCGAGGTGGCCGGCGACGGCGTCGGGACCGCCGGCCCGATCTGGTCGTTCCATCGCGATCATCGCCAGCGCGACGTGCGCACGGGCGTGATCAGGATCGTCGGCGACCGCGGTCGCGAAAGCCGTCGAGGCGCCGTCTTGCACGGACAGTAGGCGGCGCACACCTTCGGCGTAGGACGCTGCGGCACCGGTCAATTCCGGCGTGGTCGTGACGAGGCTGGGTGCCCGCCTCGGCTGGTCGCGGGTGCCGTCGGCGAGTAGCGCCGCGATAGCCGCTGCCTGGGAACGGATTTCGGGTATCGCGGTGGTTTCCCACTCCTCGCCCTGACGGATCGAGCCGATACAGACGATGTTGGCCACCGTATCGCCGGCGCCGTCGATCAGGTGGCCGTCGGGCGTGAGACGCACACCGACACCGCACGGGTGCAGTGACGCGATGTCGGCGGCCAGCAGATTGGCCCACAGCGGTGAGCGATGCAGCGACCGCCGGTCCCAGGCCGCGCCGGCGGCGACGACAACCGCGTCTCCACGGCGACGCACCGATCCGTCGCTGGTGGTCACCACCAACTCGACGCCCTTGCGGCGCAACGACACATCGGCGACCTCGCCCGCTTCGATGACGAGTTGACCATCGTCGATGGCCGCGTAGATCGCGTCGGCGATCGTGGGTGGCATCCGGTGCCGCAGCACCTCCCACTCTCGCAGATCTTCGCGCAGGAACCGGCGCTGGTCCTCCCACCCCAACGACTGCCACAGCCGGGCGGTACGCGGCCGCACCGCGTCGATCACCTGCCGCCAGTCCACGCCGGTGTCGCGGGCGTGCGCGAGGTCGGCTACCAGCGCTTCGCGCAACTGTTCCAGCGAGACCCCGGCGGCGAGCGCGTCGAGATGGGGCAACTCCGCAGGAGGGCCCGTTGCCCTAAATCGGCGCGGGAGTGCGCCGTGACGCGACAGCAGCGTGACGGTGGCACCGCGTACGGTCAGATGCAGCGCGACGTCGACACCGGTAAGCCCCGAACCGATCACCAGCACGTTGCCGGGCCGGCGCGAACCGAGGGCATCCAGCGCGCCTGGCGCCCACGGATCCAACACGATTCTGCCGTCGGCCCCTTCGGCCAGCACCGGGGCGAAGGCGCGTTCCAGCGAGTCGGGCATGCCGCCTTGCGGTCGGCCGGATGCGAGCACCACCGCGTCGGCCGACAGCTCACGACCATCGTTGAGCGTCAATCGAATCGGGGCGCCGGGCGCCAACTCCACCACCTCGGCGGCCTCGATTCGCACGTCGGCCTCGACGAGTTGGTCCTGCAGATAACGGCCGTAAGCCAGTCGCGGCGCGAAACTTTCGGCCGGTGTGACGGCTCGCTGGTCGAGCCAACGGGTGAAGTGATCGGGATCGTCCGGCCAGGCCGACATCCGCGGCGCGGGAACGTTCAGCAGATGGGTCGGGTCGTGGGTGCCGTAGGCCGCGCCGGTGCCGGGGCGCCCCGAGGCGTCGATCAAGGTAATCTGCGCGTCAGGCTTGCTGCGGCGCAAGTGCACCGCGGTGAGCACACCCGCGGCTCCTCCGCCGATGATCGCGATGCGCATCATTGCGGAAGGCTATCGCGCCGTCACGCGGCGATGGCCTCGTTTAGCCGAAAGTTATTGGGCCTTCTGAAAGTGATGGGCGACGACAGCCCTTTACAGGCTGCCCAGATCGTCGGGTACGTCGACGGCGTGCTCTCGCAGTGCTTCCAGCGGCACGATGTCGAGAGTTCGCTCGTGGGTGGATGCCAGCACCACCGGGGCGGCGAAACCGTCGCGGTAGGCCAGCAGCCAGTTGCTCGCGGTCACGCACCAGCGGTCACCGGGTACCAGGCCGGGAAACCTGAACTGCGGCATGGGCGTTGAGAGATCGTTGCCGATCACGCGCTGATGCTCGAGGAATTCCGCGGTCACCACCGCGCAAATCGTGTGCCGGCCGACATCCTCCGGCCCGGTCGAGCAGCAGCCGTCGCGGTAGAAACCGGTGACCGGCTCACTACTGCACGGGTCCAGCGGGCCACCCAGTACGTTGCGCTCAGACATCGAGTCCTTTCACGATCTCCGCGACCCGCCGCAGTTGGTCGATATCGGAACTGGTTGGGATGAGCTGAATTTCGTCGGTGCCGACGGCTTCGAACCCGCGCAGCACCGCCATCAGGTCGTCCTCGCTGCCGGCGAAGCCGGTGGTCGGCGCCATCGCGTCGACGTAGGTGACCGGTATCCAGTTCATGTAGCGACGCAGATGCGTGTGCACCTGTCGGCGGGCGTCGTCGAGCGATCCCAGCGCGAACCAGAACGAGGTGGCCAGGTGCGGTTTGGGTTTACCGGCATCGGCCCAAGCCGAGCGCGCGACGTCGAACAGCTCGTTCTGCTTGGCGACGTCGAGATCCAGGGTCGTCCCGGCTAGTCCGTCGGCCCACCCGGCGGCGCTGCGTAGCGTCTTGGGCCCGATGGTCCCGACCAGCAGCGGCGGCCCGCCCACCTGAACCGGGGCGGGCCCGACCGGCAGCACCGAATCGGTGATCTTCTCGCCGGCCCACACCCGTTTCATCACCGCGACCCGCTCGCTCATCCCGCGGATGGTCTGCGTGGCCGGGTCGGCGCCGACCGCGACGTAGTCCTCGACGCGCCCGCCGACACCAAGGCCCACCGTCAGCCGCCCGCCGCACAACATGTCGCCGGTCGCCAAGGCCTTGGCCAGCATCACCGGGTCGTGCAGCTGGGGCACCATCACCGTCGTGACCAGCCGCACCCGGTCGGTCCACGCGGCCAGCGCACCCATCAACGTCAACGCCTCCGGGTTGTCGAAGGCCATCCGCTCGCCCCAACACAGCGAGGAGAACGGCCCGTCCTCGATCGCGCGCGCCCAGTCCCGCAGTACGCCCGCGTCCAAGTCCGGCTCCATCACCGGCATGGTCATCGCTACCTGCACGACCGCGATTCTGGCACGCGGACCGCCCTGGGCCGACCGCTATCGGCGTGGCAGCATCACCGGGATGGTCATCACCGCCAACTCGATCGCGCATGTGCGGCTCACCGTCACCGACATCGAGCGATCTCGACAGTTCTACGAAGCCGTTTTCGGATGGCCCGTCCTGCTCGAAGTTCCCGACAACGCCGACGAGGCGACCCGCCGCCAGCTCGCGTTTCTGTTCGGCGGGGTCATCTACGATCTGGGTGGCGCGCTGATCGGGCTTCGTCCGGTCGCCAGCGACCGTTTCCACGAGGACCGCGCCGGGCTCGATCACCTCGCGTTCAGAGCGAACGACAAGACCGAATTGGACTCCGCGGCAGAGTATCTCGACGAACTCGGTATCGACCACGAGCCGGTCAAGGACATCGGCCCGTCCTACATCCTGGAGTTCCGCGATCCGGACAACATCGCGCTGGAGCTGACCGCGCCCAAGTGACCCCGCCGGTCACGGGCGACTAGCTGGCGGGCCCTCAGCTGGCGGTACGGGGCCCGCGACGACGGGTTTCCTGGGCGCGGTAGTCGTCGGCCAGGCGGCTGACGTGGTCGGGCAGCGCCCCCGCGAGAACGTCAGCCAGACTGGTTTGTTCCAGCACCGAGCGCATGCTGGCCCGCAGCGCCCGCCAGACATCGGTCAGCGCCGCGGTGGGCCCGGAATAGGGCAGATCACCCAGCCCGATGTCGCGGACGCTGGCCAGCGGGCCGTCGATGCAGCGCAACACGTCGGCAATGCTGATTTCTGTTCCAGGACGGGACAATTCGTATCCGCCATCGCGACCGCGATGGCTGCGAACCAGATGATCGGCGCGCAGAGAGGACAAAATGTCGACGAGAAACTGCGGTGGGATGCCCTGCGCGTTGGCCAGCTCGTCGGTCGTCATTCGCCCGCCGTCGCCGACGGTGGCGAGCTCGATCATCGCCCGCACCGCGTACTCCGCCTTCGCCGACATCCGCATGGAATGAGATTCTCCCACTGGTAGCCGCTCAGCCGGTGACCGCGAGCACCGCGTCGGCGTATTCGGGGCGACACACCACCAGGTCTGGCAACGTCGGATCGGAGCGGTTGTACTCCAGCGGGGACCCGTCGATGCGCGACGTATGCAAGCCGGCGGCACGGGCCACAGCGACCGGTGCGGCCGAATCCCACTCGTACTGTCCGCCGGCGTGGACATAGACGTCGGCCAATCCTTGGATGACGGCGGCAACCTTCGCGCCGGCCGATCCCATCGGAACCAGCGCGCCGTTCAGCTGGTCGCGGACCTTCAACGCGATCTCCGGCGGCCGGGTGCGGGAGACCACGATTCGCGGCTCGCCCGAATAAGCGGGTGGCGGAACGGGATCGGGGGTGGCCAACGTGACGCCCTGCGCGGGCAGGGCGACCGCGCCGGCTACGAGTACGCCGGATTCCCACAGCGCGACGTGCACGGCCCAGTCGTGGCGACCCAACTCGGAGAACTCGCGGGTGCCATCCAGCGGATCGACGATCCATACCCGCTGCGCGCTCAGCCGCACCGGGTCGTCGACACCTTCTTCAGACAGCACCGCGTCGTCAGGACGTTCGCGTGCCAGCGCCTCCATCAGGTAGTCGTGAGAACGCTTGTCCCCCGCTGCTTTTCGATCGGCCTCGGTCGAATCCGCGAGTTCCTCGCGTACTGCCAGTAGCAGTTGGCCAGCTTCGGTGGCCAATCGCGCGGCTACCTCGTGGTCGCTGTGGTCGCTCAATTCCGCCCCTCGATCAGATCGATGACTTGCCGCGCCAATTCGTCCATACTGCGATCCGGTATGAGTCGCAGGTCCGGGTTCTTCGGTCGCTGGTACGGGCTGTCGATCCCGGTGAAGTGCGTGAGCTCACCAGCCCGCGCCTTAGCGTAGAGGCCCTTGGGGTCTCGCCGCTCGCAGTCCTCCAGCGGGGTGTCGCAGAAGACTTCGACGAAGTCCAGGCCGGCTTCGGCATGCACAGCACGTGCCAGCGCTCGATGCTCCTCCAGCGGACTGATTGCCGGCACCAGTACGGTCTGACCGGAGTCGGCGATCAGCGCCGCCACGTGCGCCAGCCGGCGCAGGTTCTCGGCTCGGTCGGCCATGCTGAAACCCAGGTCGGCGTTCAGCCCGTGCCGCAGGTTGTCGCCGTCGAGAACGAAAGCGGGAACACCTTTTTCGAGCAGTTTGCGTTCGACAAGCATGGCCACCGAAGACTTGCCCGACGCCGAAAGCCCGGTGAACCACAACGTGCGACCGCGGGTGAGCCGGTCGTTGGCGGTCACCAGTGAGGCGTGCCGCACGGCGTTCGGGCTCGCCGAGAGCGTGGTGGCCTCCCGCAACACCATGCCCGCGGCGACGGTGCCGTTGGTGTGGGGATCGATCAGGATGAACGATCCGGTGCTGGTGTTTCGGGTGTACTCGTCGAGCAGAAGTGGCACCTGAGAACGCAGCGATATCCGGCCGAGCTCGTTGAGCTGCAACGACTTTGCGTCCTTGTCGCGACGCAGCGTGTTGACGTCGAGCCGGTAGTCGAGATCGGTGACCCTGACCCGGGTGGTTTGGGTGGTGTGCTTGATCAGGTAATCGCGTCCGGCTTCCAGCGGGTCTGCGTCGGCCATCCAGCACACCGTCGCATCGAATTCCTGCGCGACCCGCGGTGCGTTGGCGGGCCGGGCGATCATGTCGCCACGGGAGATGTCGATATCGTCGGCAAGGCTCACCGAGACGGCCATCGGTGGAAATGCTTCATCCACAGAGCCGTTCGGACCCTCGATCGCGGTGATGCGGGTGGGCTTGCCGGTCGGCAGCACGACGACTTCGTCGCCCGGGCGCATCACGCCGCTGGCCACCGTGCCCGCGTAGCTGCGGTGGTCCTGATGCTCGCGCGTCTGCGGGCGGATGACGTATTGCACCGGGAACCGGACGTCAACGAGATTACGGTCAGCCGCGACATAAACCTCTTCGAGGTGCGACAGCAGTGCGGGCCCGTCGTACCACGGCGTGTGGTCGGACTTGGTGACCACGTTGTCGCCGAGCAGCGCCGACATCGGAATGGTCAGCACGTCTTGGACGTCGAGGCGCGTGGCGAAGGCGTAAAACTCGTCGCGGATCGCCTCGAAAGTTCCCTTGTCCCAATCGATGAGGTCCATCTTGTTGACCGCGAGCACGATGTGCTCGATGCCCAGCAGCGACGCCAGGAAAGTGTGCCGACGGGACTGCTCCAGCAGGCCGTGGCGGGCGTCGACCAGCACGATGGCCAGCTGAGCGGTGGACGCGCCAGTCACCATGTTGCGGGTGTACTGGATGTGGCCCGGCGTGTCGGCGATGATGAATTTCCGCTTGGGCGTGGCGAAATAGCGGTACGCGACGTCGATCGTGATGCCTTGTTCCCGCTCGGCGCGCAGCCCATCGGTAACCAGCGACAGGTCGGTGTATTCGTGACCGCGGTCTTTCGACGTGCGTTGGACCGAGGCCCACTGGTCGTCCATGACGGCCTTGGAGTCGTACAGCAGCCGCCCGATCAGGGTGGACTTGCCGTCGTCGACCGAACCGGCCGTAGCGATGCGCAGCAACGTTGCCATCAGAAGTACCCCTGCCTCTTGCGGTCTTCCATGCCGGCTTCGGAGATCCGGTCGTCGGCCCGGGTGGCACCACGTTCGGTCAGCCGCGAGACTGCCGTCTCGGCAACCACTTCGGCGACGGTCGCCGCCTCCGACTCCACACAGCCGGTGCAGGTGACGTCGCCGACGGTGCGGAACCGGACCGTCGTCTCGAACACTTCCTCGTCGGCACGCGGCTGCAGGTGTCGGTCGACCGCCAGCAGCATGCCGTCGCGCTTGAAGACCTGCCGCCGATGGGCGTAGTAGATCGACGGCAGCTTGATCTTCTCCGCGCCGATGTAGGACCAGATGTCGAACTCGGTCCAGTTGGACAGCGGGAACACCCGGATGTGCTCACCCTTGTGGTGTCGGCCGTTGTAGATGTTCCACAGCTCGGGCCGCTGGGCTTTGGGGTCCCACTGACCGAACTCGTCGCGGAAGCTGAACACCCGCTCCTTGGCGCGCGCCTTCTCCTCGTCGCGTCGGGCGCCGCCGAACGCGGCGTCGAAGTTGTTCTCCCGGATCGCGCGCAGCAGTGTGATCGTCTGCAGCGGGTTGCGCGACGGGATGGTTTCCACCGCCCGGCCCGCATCGATGTCGTCTTGCACCCTGGCGACGACCAACCGCACCCCGGTCTCGGCGACCAGCTCATCGCGCGTGGTGATCACCTCGTCGAAGTTGTGACCGGTGTCAACGTGCATCACCGGGAACGGCAAGCGCCCGGGCCGGAACGCCTTCAGTGCCAGGTGCAGCATCACGATCGAGTCCTTGCCGCCGGAAAACAGCAGTACCGGACGCTCGAACTCGGCGGCCACTTCGCGAATGATGTGGATCGCCTCGGCCTCCAGCGAGCGCAGATGGCTCAGCTCGTATTGCCCGGCCGCGGGCGCTTCTTGGCTAGTCATCGGCCTTCCAATCAACGGTAAAGTTGGTAGATTTGGTCAAGATTATGCACATTACCGAGTATGAAACCAGCCGCGGCCGCGGCTGTCAACGAATTCGTGGGTTTCGCCGCGCCGAACGTGACGCCGACTGTGTAGCTAGTTATGCATTTCGAGGCGCGTCCGCGCTCATAACCCGCACAGTCGACGCGCCTCCAGAATTAGAGCGTGACCTCGTCGAGCTTGCCGGTGGCGACGTCGAAGATGAAGCCGCGCGCCGACGTGTGCTTGGTGACGAACGGGCTGTTCTCGATGCGCTGCAGCGACTGCCGAACGTCCTCGGCAACGTCGGAGAAGGCCTCCGGCGACCATGGCGGCTTGACCCCGGTCTCGTCCTGGATCGCGCGTTTGAAGTCGTCGTCGGCGAAGGTCAACATCCCGCAGTCGGTGTGGTGGATCAGGATGATCTCGGTGGTTCCCAGCAGTCGCTGGCTGATCGCCAGCGAACGGATTGCGTCGTCGGTGACCACGCCGCCCGCGTTGCGGATGACGTGTGACTCGCCTTCGTTGATGCCGAGGGCGCGGTACACATCGATCCGGGCATCCATGCAGGCCAACACCGCGACATGCTTGCTCGGGGGCAGCGGTAGCGGGCCGTCGAAGGACTTGGCGTAATCGGCGTTATTGGCCAGGTAGCCGTCGGTGACTGTCACAACCGTTCAGCCTACGATTCAGCGGCCGCCAATTGAGGAGTCCGAATCAGCCGGATCGCAATGTCGCTCACGCCGCGCGGCGACGTGTCTCTTAGTCTGGGCGAATGCGACAGGAGCGAGGCCGGTAAACATGACCCGCTTCCTGGCACGTCGCGTGCTGAACTACGTGGTGCTCCTGGCTTTGGCGTCGTTTCTGACGTTCTGCCTGACGTCGGTGGCGTTCTCTCCGCTGGAGAGCCTGATGCAGCGCAGTCCACGCCCGCCGCAGGCGGTGATCGACGCCAAGGCCGCCCAGCTCGGGCTGAACAAACCCATTCCGCTGCGTTACGCGGATTGGGCATCGCACGCGGTGCGCGGCGACTTCGGCGCCACGATCACCGGCCAGCCGGTATCCGGTGAATTGTGGCGCCGCATCGGTGTCAGCCTTCGACTGCTGCTGATCGGCTCGCTGGCCGGAACGATCATCGGGGTGGTGCTCGGCGCCTGGGGGGCGATCCGCCAGTACCGCATCAGTGACCGCGTGATCACGATGCTGTCGCTGCTGGTGTTGTCCGCACCGACATTCGTCATCGCCAACCTGCTGATCCTCGGGGCCCTGCGGGTGAACTGGGCGCTGGGATGGCAGCTGTTCCAATACACCGGGGAAACCTCGCCGGCATTGATCGACGGCGTGGGGTCACGGTTCGTGGATCGGTTGCAGCACTTGGCCTTACCGACGCTGACGTTGACGCTGGGCACCGCGGCCGGGTTCAGCCGCTATCAGCGCAACGCGATGCTCGACGTGCTCGGCCAGGATTTCATCCGTACCGCACGGGCCAAAGGACTGACCCGCCGGCGGGCGCTGATCAAGCACGGACTGCGTACGGCCTTGATTCCTCTGGCGACGTTATTCGCTTACGGCGTCGCCGGATTGGTGACCGGCGCGGTGTTCGTCGAGAAGATCTTCGGCTGGCACGGCATGGGCGAGTGGATGGTGCAGGGGGTCGCGACTCAGGACGCCAACATCGTCGCGGCGATCACGGTGTTCGCCGGCGCGGTCGTGTTGCTGGCGGGTCTGCTCTCCGACGTCATCTATGCCGCGCTCGATCCCCGGGTGCGGGTGTCATGACCGCAATCGTCGCTTGGGACGCCGGAGTTCGCTTCGCGACGGACGTTGGTCGCTGCGCCGCTTCCTGCGTCGCCGCTCGGCGGTCGCGGCGCTGCTGGTGCTACTCGTATTGTTCGTCGGCTGCTATGCGCTGCCCTCGTTTCTGCCCTACTCCTACAGCGACCTGGACTTCGACGCGCTGCTGCAGCCGCCGACCACCCGACACTGGTTGGGCACCAACGCACTTGGCCAAGATCTGCTGGCCCAGACCCTGCGCGGCATGCAGAAGTCGATGCTGATCGGCGTCTGCGTCGCGTTCGTCTCCACGGCCATCGCCGCGACCGTGGGCTCGATCTCCGGATACTTCGGCGGCTGGCGCGACCGCGCGCTGATGTGGCTGGTCGACCTCATGCTGGTGGTGCCCGGATTCCTGCTGATCATGATCCTGACGCCGCGCACCAAGGGCTCCGGCAACATCATCGCACTGGTCGTGTTGCTGGCCGGCTTCGGTTGGATGGTCAGCTCGCGCATGGTGCGCGGCATGACGATGAGCCTGCGGGAACGCGAATTCATCCGTGCCGCGCGGTATATGGGCGTGCCCAACCGGAGGATCATCACCCACCACGTGGTGCCGAACGTCGCGTCGATCCTGATCATCGACACCGCCCTCAACGTCGCGTCCGCGATCCTCGCCGAGACCGGCCTGAGCTTCCTCGGCTTCGGCATCCAGCCCCCGGACGTGTCGCTGGGAACGCTGATCGCCGACGGCACCCAGTCGGCGACGACGTTCCCGTGGGTCTTCTTGTTCCCTGCCGGCGTCCTGGTGCTGATCCTGGTGTGCGCCAACGTCACCGGTGACGGCCTGCGTGACGCGCTCGATCCCGCGCTCCCGAGGTGGGCGCTGATGAGCCGGCTGCTCGACGTCTCCAACCTGGCGGTCAGCTTCCCCACCGAGGGATCGCCGCTGAAAGCTGTGCGTGGCATCGACTTTCACGTCGACGCCGGCGAGGTGGTGGCGATCGTCGGCGAGTCCGGTTCGGGCAAGTCCACGGCGGCGATGGCGGTGGTGTCGCTGCTTCCGGAGTACGCCGACGTCCGGGGTTCGGTACGGCTGCAGGGCAACGAGCTGATCGGGCTACCCGATGACGCCATGTCGCGGTTCCGCGGCAGCACGATCGGCATGGTCTTTCAGGATCCGATGTCGGCCCTGACACCGGTCTACACCGTCGGCGATCAGATCGCCGAGGCCATCGAGGTGCACCAGCCGCGCACCGGAAAGCGTGCGGCCCGTCAGCGCGCGGTCGAGTTGCTCGAGCTGGTCGGCATCGCGCAGCCCGAGCGGCGCGCGCGTGCCTTCCCGCACGAGCTGTCCGGTGGCGAGCGTCAGCGCGTGGTGATCGCGATCGCGATCGCCAACGATCCCGACCTGTTGATCTGCGACGAGCCGACCACCGCTCTCGACGTCACCGTGCAGGCGCAAATCCTCGACGTGCTCAAAACCGCACGCGACGTCACCGGCGCCGGGGTGCTGCTGATCACCCACGATCTGGGCGTGGTGGGCGAATTCGCCGACCGCGCGCTGGTGATGTACGCCGGCCGGGTCGTCGAATCGGCCGCCGTCAACGATATCTACCGCGACCGCCGAATGCCTTATACCGTTGGACTATTGGGTTCGGTCCCGCGGTTGGACGCCCCGCAAGGCACCCGGCTGGTGCCGATCCCGGGCGCTCCCCCGTCGCTGACCGCGCTGGAGCCGGGTTGTCCGTTCGGGCCGCGCTGCCCGCTGGTGGTCGACGAATGCCGCGCCGCGGAGCCCAAGCTGTTACCGGTGGCCCCCGACCACAGCGCGGCCTGTATCCGCACCGAGCACGTCGTCGGGCGCAGTGCCTCGGATGTGTACGGAGTCAGCACTTCTGCCGAGGCTGACGAGTCGGGTGAACCACCCGTCGTCGTGCGGGTGCGCGACTTGGTCAAGACCTACCCGTTGACGAAGGGCGTTGTTGTTTCGCCGCAGCATCGGCGAAGTCCGGGCGGTCGACGGCATCAGCTTCGAGCTGCGGCAGGGCCGCACGCTGGCCATTGTGGGCGAGTCGGGGTCGGGCAAGTCGACGACGCTGCACGAGATCCTCGAATTGGTGGCGCCGCAGTCGGGTTCGATCGAAGTGCTGGGGACCGACGTCGCCACGCTGAAGTCGGCGAGCCGCCGGGCACTACGGCGCGACATCCAGGTCGTCTTCCAGGACCCGGCGGCGGCGCTGGATCCACGACTGCCGGTTTTCGATCTGCTGGCTGAGCCGTTGCACGCCAACGGATTCAGCAAGTCCGACACCAGCGCGCGGGTCGCCGAGCTGCTCGACACCGTCGGGCTGCGGCACACCGATGCCAGCCGGTATCCGGGTGAGTTCTCCGGCGGGCAGAAGCAGCGCATCGGGATCGCGCGGGCGCTGGCGCTGCGGCCCAAGATCCTCGCGCTCGACGAGCCGGTGTCGGCGCTCGACGTGTCGATTCAGGCCGGCATCCTCAACCTGCTGCTCGATCTGCAGCAGGAGCTCGGGCTGTCCTATCTGTTTGTATCGCACAATCTTTCGGTCGTGAAGCACCTGGCCCACCAGGTCGTGGTGATGCTGCGCGGCGCCATCGTGGAGCAGGGTGACAGCGACGAGATCTTCAACCGTCCACAGCACGAGTACACCCGCCGCCTGTTGGCGGCTGTGCCGCAACCGGATTCGGCTCGTGGGTAAGCGACTGTTGGCGATCGCGTTCGCCGTCAGCCTGCTGGCCGGCTGCTCGTCCGCCGCCGACTACCTGACGACCGGGCCCGCCACCGCCGTCGGCGCAACCAGCGACGTCAATCCGCAGAACCCGGCGACGCTGCGCGACGGCGGCGACCTGCGACTCGCGCTCACCGAATTCCCCTCCAACTTCAACACTTTGCACATCGACGGCAACTCCGCCGATGTCGGCGGCATGCTGAAGGCCACCATGCCGCGGGCGTTCGTGATCGGACCGGACGGCTCCACCACTGTCGACACCGACTACTTCAGCAGCGTCGAACTCACCGGGACCAACCCGCAGGTGGTCACCTACACCATCAACCCGAAGGCGACCTGGTCCGACGGCACCCCGCTCAGCTGGGAGGACATCGCCAGCCAAATCCACGCCACCAGTGGAGCCGACAAGAACTTCGCGATCGCCGGAACCAACGGCAGCGAGCGGGTCAAGTCGGTAACCCGCGGCGTCGACGATCGCCAGGCGGTGATCACCTTCGCCAAGCCCTACGCGGAATGGCGTGGCATGTTCGCCGGCAACACCATGCTGCTGCCGAAGAGCATGACGACCACGCCGGACGCGTTCAACACGGCCCAACTTTCCGGCCCCGGCCCGTCGGCGGGCCCGTTCGTCGTCTCCGCGCTGGACCGGACCAAGCAGCGGATCGTGTTGACCCGCAACCCCAGATGGTGGGGCGAACGGCCACGGCTGGACCGGATGACCTTCCTGGTGCTCGACGATTCGGCCCGACTTCCTGCGCTGCAGAACAAGGCAATCGACGCGACCGGACTCACCGGGCTGGATCAGATGACGATCGCCAGGCGCACCAAGGGCATTTCCATCCGCCGGGCGCCGACGCCGAGCTGGTATCACTTCACCTTCAACGGCGCGAAAGGTTCGATTCTGGCCGACCCGGCGTTGCGGCGCGCCATCGCCGAGGGGATCGACCGGCAGAGCATCGCCGCCGTCAGCCAGCACGGGCTCAACAGCCATCCGGCCGCGCTGAACAACCACATCTATGTCGAGGGCCAGCAAGGCTACGAAGACAACAGCGGCGTCGTCGCCTACGACCCGGAGAAGGCCAAGCGCGACCTCGACGCGCTGGGCTGGAAATCCAACGGGCGGTTCCGGGAACGCGACGGACGGCAGCTGGTCGTCCGCGACTTGTTCTATGACGCGCAGACCAGTAGGCAGTTCGGTCTGATCGCGCAGCACAGCCTCGCCCAGATCGGTGTGAAGCTCGAACTGATAGCCAAGGCCGGCAGCGGGTTCTTCACCAACTACATCAACGTCGGCGCGTTCGACATCGCCCAATTCGGTTGGATGGGTGACGCTTTCCCGCTGTCAGCGCTCACGCAGATCTACGCCTCCGATGGGGAGAGCAACTTCGGTAAGATCGGCAGCGCCGACATCGACGCGAAAATCGAGCAGACGCTCCAGGAGCTGGATCCGGCGAAGGCGCGGGTGCTGGCCAACGAGGTCGACAAGGCGATCTGGGCCGAGGGATTCAGCCTGCCGCTGGTGCAGTCCCCCGGCAACGTCGCGGTCAACAGCTCGCTCGCCAACTTCGGTGCGGCCGGGTTGGCCGACCTCGACTACACCGCGATCGGATTCATGCGCTGAAAGCGTCGGCGAGGCGACAGCGTAGCAAGTACAACCGCTCGAATCCCCATGCACCACGGTCGCCAAGGGGCCCATCCCGGCTCGCGTCGACGCGCGGTAGTGATCCTCAGGCGCACAGCTCGATCCGCTGAGCGTCCTTCACTCCGTCGTATCTGGCTGGCGTGCAGGTCAATACGATGACCTGTCCGCGCTCCCCGAGTGTGTCGAACACCGCGGCCATCTTGACCAACCGCTCCGGGTCGGTAAAGCCGAGCGCGTCGTCGATCAGGATCGGGACGGCATCCTCCTTGGCGACCAGAGCCGCGCCGGCCAGTCGCGCCAAGATGCCGAGTTGCTCTTTCGCCCCGCCGGATAGCGACTCGTACGGGACGGTCCGACCATCGAGCGTGCGGTTGAGGATGCACAGATCGCTGTCAACGTCGACCTCGAAGCTCGGGCCGAAAACTGGACGGCCGAGCCGCTGCAATTCGGCGCGGAACGGCTCGACATAACGCAGCCGGGTGGTATCGCGGTGACGCGTCATCACCTCGCGCAGCATCTGCACCGCACGGGCCCGGCGACCAACCCGGTCATGCTCGCTGCGGGCGTGCTCGCGGTCGATCTCGGCGACATCGAGCTTGCCTCTGCGGCCTTCGGTGCCGAATACCGAAAGCTGCGCTGCGATCTCGTGCAGAGTGCGGGTGACGTCGTCGTGCCGCTGACCCAACGCGGCCGCTGCCTCGACGGCGTCGGCCAACTCCGCAGCGACGGCCTCGGGTGCTTGTGCGGCCAACTGCTCCGACAGTTCCGCGACGCGACTGGCCGCGGTGTTAGCCGCAGTGACGTCAGCGTCGACGGCTGCGGCCAGCTTCTCGTCGGGCACTGCGGCCCGTTGTTCGGCCAGCCGATCGGCGACGGTAACGAGCTCGGCACGCTGGGTGACCAGCTTGTCCTGCACACGCGTTGCCTGCGTGGATAACTCGGTGAGCTTCTTCAACGCCAACGCCGCGACTGTGCGATGGGTTTCGCAGTCCACGCCGGCCTGGGCTCGGGCCGCGATCGCCTCGAGGAGTTCGGCGCGCGCGGCCACAGCGTCAACACCGTCGGGAAGGGCTGGTAGCGCTTGCAATTCCTCGAGCCGGGAGCGAAGCTGCTCGACGTCGTCGTCGTCGGACAAGCCCGCCAGCGTGGCGGTGAGCTGGCCGCGGGTGCCTTGTAATTCACGTCGACGCTGATCGGCCTGGCGCGCGGCGGTCAGGCCGGCGACCTGTGCCGCTGCCAGCGCGGCACCCAATTTCTCCTGCGCCGCAGCGTATTGCGCCTGAATGTCGAGCGCGGACGTGCCAGGCCTGACGCGGGCGGTCACGACGCCGGGAATCTCGACCTCGGTCGCTGTGGTGGCAACTGCCGACCAGCTCTGGCCGGCCGGCAGCGACACCCGTTGATCGCCGATGACCAGTTCGATGTCGGCGGCCGCGACGAACTCGACTGTCGCCGAAACCAATGCAAGCTGGCTCTCGGTCCGCTCGACGGCTGCGGCAGCCTGTTCGATCTGCCGCAGTAGGTCGTCGGTCACAGCGATCGTGGACAGCTCGTGCACAACCTCGTCCCGCTCGCTCAACGCGGCGTCGATCTTCGTGAGCTTGGCGGCCAGGCGCTGAGTCTCTTCACGGCGGGCCAGGTCGTCGACGAGGCGCCGCGCGGTCTCGGCGCGCTGCTGGGCGGCGGCGAGAGCCTGGTCGGCCCGCTCGACACCATCGTCGGCCTCGACGGTGACATCGCGCGCCACCGTCTGCGCTTCGGTGGCCTCGCGAGCTTCGTCTTCCAGGGCGGCGACTGCGGCTGTGCGCGAGTCGTTTTCAGTACGCAGCCGGGCCCGCTCGGTCTGGGCGGCGGTCGACGCGGTGCTGTTCGCGATCGCAGCGGCGGCAATCAGCTCGGCTTCTCGCAGCTGCTCGGTGAGCCGGGCGATGGCGTCGGCGGCAGCCTGGGCAGCGGTCTGCCGGGTTCCGGCGGCCTGCCGTAGCTCGGTCAGCTCGGCCAGTTCGACAGTCAGCGCGGCATGGCGCTGCACCCGCTCGTCGACCTCAGCGACCGCCGCGGCACAGCGCTCGACTTCCTGGTTGGCGGCATCCAGAACTTTGATCGCCGTGGTCCATTCGCCGGTGGGTCGGCCGGTCGGGGTGAAGTAGCGGGCATATTCGCCGTCGATGCGCTCGATCAGCAGCGGCTCGGTTCCTGACAGCGCCGCCGCGTCACCGGCGGCGACGTCGAGGGCGCGGGTCAGCGCGTTGCAACCCGACAGGTTCACTGCATCGGTCGACGCAGACTGCAAAACCCTTTGGGCATGCCACAATTCGGTGTCCACGGTCTCGGCCAGCATGGCCTGCACACGGTCGTGCGCCTCGTCGCCGCTGTGCTGTTCGCGGCGCGGCTCGAGAACTGTCAGCTGCGTCTCGGGCTTCTTGTGGAAGCGCTTGCGATAGATGAAACGGTAAGCGCCCGCACTGATCTCGGCGGTGATCTCGGATCCGACGTCCGCGTGGGTCGGCTTGACCTGCTTGACCTCTTTCTTGGTCGACCGATCCTTGGACTCCAGCAACAGGTCGAGTGCCTCGACCATCGACGACTTGCCGATTTCGTTGGCACCCGACACCACGACCACCCCGTGATCGGGAAAGTCAATCTCGCGGTAGTCGATGCCGCGGTAGTTCTTGAGAACCAAGCGATGCAATTTCACGCCGCACCCCGCCCCTGCTGGCCGTGGTCGGTCAGCCGCAACAACAACGCGAGGGCCGCCTGTGCGTCACCCGCGGTTTCGTCGGCCCCATCGCGCGCGACCCCCACCAACTCCTCGACCGCCGCGGCGGCGAACCCACCGATCCCCAGGTCGCTGAATTCCCCGTCGGCCGGGATCACGGCCAGATCGCTGTGGCTGTCCCACACCCGCAGCGATGCGAACAACCGCGAATACTTGTCCAGGCAGGCGTCCAACCCGGCGCGGTCGGTGACGGTCAGCGAGCCAATCAGGGCCAGTCGCAACACAGTTCGGTCTTTGTCGGGCATGAGGTCGAGGTTCATGTCCAGGTCGGCGATGTCGCGGCTGTTGTCCACCTGCCGGTTCAGCGTGCTGAACCGCCAGCGGCCCACGCGTGCGGCCTCCACGGTCACGGGATGCTGCGGATCCGCTTCGTCGATGTCGACGATCAGCACGTGGCCGGGGTCGCTTTCGACATCGTCGTAGTTGGTCACCTCCGGCGAGCCCGAGTACCAGACTCGGCCGGTGCTGCCCACGTCGGTCAGCGAATGCTTGTCGCCCAGCGCCACGTAGTGAATTGCCCCGCGGGCCAACGCGTCCTCCACGCCGGCCAGCCGAATCAACGACGGCCTGGTGGGATCGGGGTCGAGCACGTCGACGCCGCCGTGCGCGACCAGCACCCGGGTGACTCCGTCGGCCGGCAGTCCTTCGAGCACGTCGGCGACCAGGTCGGTGGTCGGCCGTTTGGAGCGCCACGGCGCCGCGACGATCTGTACTCCGGGCCGGATCTCGTGGATGCCGGACTGGTCGAGCACTCGGACGTTGGCCGGGCACTCGGCGGTGAACAGCGCACTGGTGTACACCGATGAGGCGTCCAGGGGATCGTGATTGCCGGGCAACAGGTAGACGGGAATCCCGATGGCGCGCATGGCTTCCAGGGACTGGCTGATGACCGTGGGCGCCAACTGGTTGTCTTCGAAAACGTCGCCGGATACCACGACGAACTCCGCACCGGCGTCGGCCGCCAACGGACCGAGTCCGGCCACCGCGTCACGCCGGGCGGCCGAGTAACGCGGCTGCGCCTCGGCCCCGAGCCAGCGACGGGTCATGCCGAGTTGCCAGTCGGCGGTGTGCACGAATCGCATTGCGGCCGGAGTCCCTTCTGCGAGATGCCGGCCGGTGGCGACCGGGCACCGCGAGTTTAGGACCGCCCGCCGACAAGTCCGGGGACCTCAATCGGCAGGTCCGGCACTGTCGACGGCGTCGCGCCTCATCGATACGCAGGTGTCACATCAGCCACATCAGCCACCGGCGGGGCCGGCCGGAAAGTACCCTCTATCGAGTGAGCGACCACGAACGCACGCTGGTGCTATTACGCCACGCCAAGTCGGCCTACCCGGACGGAGTCGCCGACCATGACCGACCGCTGGCATCTCGCGGTAGACGCGAAGCCGGGGTGGCGGGTGACTGGCTGCGCGCCCACCTGCCCACGTTCGACGCGGTGCTCTGCTCGACGGCGACCCGCACCCGTGAAACCCTGGCGCGCACCGGCATTGACGCACCGGTCCACTACGACGACCGGCTCTACGACGCCTCACCAGGCATGGTGATCGAGCAGATCAACGGCGTCGGCGACGACGTCTCGGTGTTGCTGGTGGTCGGACACGAGCCCACGATGACGCAGCTGGCCTTGGGACTGGCCAACCCATTGACGATCAATGTGGATGCCGCCGAACGTATTTCGCTCAAATTTCCGACGTCAGCCATGGCAGTACTACGGCTAAACGGCAGCTGGACGGACCTCGCACTCGGGTCCGCCCAGCTGGCCGATTTTCACGTGCCGCGTTAGCGGCAACGACGATGGGTTACTTGCAGAGTTCGACGATCTTCTTGATCTTGTCGTCGAGGTTTTGACGAAGCTCGTCCTGAGCGAAGTCCTGCGCGCCGGCAAGGTAGCCGATGCTGAGTTCCTCGAGCTGTGTTCCCAGCGCGTTCGCGTTGTCCGCCAGGTCTTTCGGGGTCGCCGGTTCTGCGGCCACCCGGTCGCGCAGGAAATCCCCACCGTCGTAGAAGGCGAAGCGCTGCGCGGTCGCGACCGAGAGCGCGCCGATCGGCCCGCCGTTGTCCGGGTTCTTCAGGTGTGAGTTCCTGACCACGGCCCGGTCGACGATCTTGAAGGTCTCGCAGATGTGCTTTTTGGCGTCGTTGCGCTGCTGGTCGCTGTATTTGCCCGCGGCCGCTGCGCTCTCGTTCGGGTAGAAGTACCCGTAAGCAGCGCCCGCGACGCCGAGGATCGCCAGCACCAACGCTGCGACGGCCAGCCAGAAGGGCAGCTTCGACTCGCGCGCGGCGTGAGACGTGGCAGGTGTGGCCACCGGCGCGGCGGCTGGCGCGGCGACAGATTCGGTGGTGGTGTCCGCTGCAGCGGGCACTGACTCGCTTGAGGGTGTTTCAGACATTCGTCGATCGTATAGGGCCGCACGATTGGCCCGTAACCGTTTCAGGTGTCAATACGATTTAACTCCCTCAATCGGTTTGGTAGGCATATCCCCATTTACGGATGCGAAATCCAGTGCGCTGGCATGCTCTACCAGCGCACTGACAGTTCAGTGTTGAAAATCAGGAATTGGTCGAGAGCGTGAGCTCCATGAGCTTGAGGGCCTGCGCGCAGGCGTCGATACCAGGGACCTGGGGGTTGACCCACCAGCCGACCACGCCGGCCGCGTCGCTGGCGACGCCGCACGAGCCATTGGGATCGTTGGGCTTCATCACGATTGAGGCCACGCCGGCGATCGTCTTGTTCTCGATCTGGTACTTCAGGAATTCGGCGACCTTGCGCTCGTTGGCGAGGCTGCCCTGTTCGAACCAGAACCGGGTGATGTCGATCAGACCACCCGGATTGGCCGCCTGCCAGCGGCAGATCGCGCCGACGAACGTGCTCTGGATGTCTTGCGGGTCGGCGCCCACCGTCTTGGCCAGCACGTCGGTGGTCAGGACTTCGCATTCCTTTTGCAGGTTCGGATACTGCTGCTCGGAATTGTTGTTGCGCGGCGAATCACCGGCGCCCGCCTTCTGGGCCGAACCGTCGACCGCCTTGGTGCAGCCGGTCGACACGGACAAGGCGGTGGCCAGCACGGCCACGCTCACCAATAACCGACGACGCATGCCGACACTCATTTGCCATTCGCAATCGTTTGACGCGCCAACTCTTTGGCGATGTTGCAGGCGTCGGGGTAGGGCTTCTGGTTGAAGTTCACCGACCATTCGAAGAAGTCGTCGTTGAACTGGATTCCGATCTCGCACAGCGAGTCACCCAACTGCGGGTCATTACCGACAGCGATGAAGCCGCCATGTCCACTGATATTGATGTCTTCGACGCTGGAGCGCGACAATTCCTCGGTCTTGCGTTCCCGCCCGATCGGGCTGCCGCGGTACCAGGAGAACGAGAAGTGCGGGCCGAGAATGCCTCCGCCGGCCAGCCACTGGCAGCCCACCGAGTTCTTGGCGGTGTTGATCAATCCGTTGATCTGCGTCAGCTTGTCCACCGTCTCGTCGCTGACACCGCCGCACTGCGGGAACGACGGACCATGACTCCCCTGCCCGGCGGACGGCGACGTCGACCCGGGCGATTGGGACTGGTTGGAGCCGGAATCAGAGCAGGCGGCCGCCATCGGAACCAAGGCTGCCGCCGCGCACGCAAGCGCCGCCACGTTCCGCCGCACCACTACCCCCGCCTTCTGGTGATCACAGGTTGCACTGTAGCGGCACCACCTTTGGGCAACCATCGCACACGCGGTGAGCTGTGGTTTCTTGTGTGCAACAGTTATCAGATGCTCGTGGCACTGCTGCGCCAGTTTGTGCGGCCGTACCGGTGGCTGGTCGCGGCGGTGATGGCGCTGCAATTGGTCAGCACCCTGGCCTCGCTGTATCTACCGACGGTGAATGCCACCATCATCGACGACGGCATCGCCAAAGGCGACTCCGCCACCATCGTCCGGCTCGGTGTGCTGATGTTCGCTGTGACGGCGCTGCAGGTGCTGTGCGCGGTGGGTGCGGTGTATTTCGGCTCCCGCGCCGGGATGGGCTTCGGCCGCGACCTCCGCTCGGCGATGTTTCACCACATCACCACCTTCTCCGAGCACGAGACCGCCCGATTCGGCGCGCCGACACTACTGACCCGCACCACCAACGACGTCCGCCAGATCCAGTTCCTGGTGCAGATGGCGTGCACGGTGCTGGTCGCCGCGCCGATCATGTGCGTCGGCGGAATATTCATGGCCATCCATCAGGACGCCGGGCTGTCCTGGCTGCTTCTGGTGAGCGTCCCGGTACTGGTGGCGGCCAACTACTGGATCATCTCGAAGACGCTGCCGCTGTTTCGCAGCATGCAGCGGTTGATCGACAACATCAACCGGGTCATGCGCGAGCAGTTGTCCGGCGTGCGGGTGGTGCGTGCGTTCGCGCGTGAGCCGTTCGAGCGGCAGCGGTTCGACGACGCCAACGTCGCGCTGTCGACCACGACGCAGGACGCCGGCAACTGGCAGGCGTTGCTGCTGCCGGTGACCACGCTGACCATCAACTGCTCCAGCGTGGCGCTGATCTGGTTCGGCGGCCTGCGTATCGACAGCGGTCAGATGCAGGTCGGGTCGTTGATCGCTTTTCTCGTCTACTTCGCCCAGATCCTGATGGCCGTGGTGATGGCGACGATGACGATCATGGTGTTGCCGCGGGCCGCGGTGTGCGCCGAACGGATCACCGAGGTGCTGTCGACGATTCCGGCGGTCAGCAACCCGGACAATCCGCTTGAGCCGTCACCGGATGCTCGAGGATTGGTTCGGCTCGACCATGCGTCGTTCCGCTACCCCGGCGCGGATCGGGCTGTGCTGCAAGATATCTCGCTGACCGCCCATCCCGGCTCTACCACCGCCGTCATCGGCAGCACCGGTTCGGGAAAGTCGACGCTGGTGGCGCTGATCTGCCGGTTGTACGACGCGACAGACGGAACCGTTCAGGTCGGCGGCGTCGACGTACGCGACCGGAACGTCGAAGAGCTGTGGTCGACGATCGGGTTGGTGCCCCAACGCGGCTACCTGTTCTCCGGGACCGTCGCAGAGAACCTGCAGTTTGGCGCAAGCCTAGGAAAGACAGTCAGCGAAGACGAGATGTGGGACGCGCTGCGCGTCGCGGCCGCCGACGACTTCGTGCGGGCGCACGCCGACGGCCTGCAGATGCGCGTCGCGCAGGGTGGGATCAACTTTTCCGGCGGGCAGCGGCAGCGATTGGCGATCGCGCGGGCGGTGATCCGGCGTCCGGCGATCTATGTGTTCGACGACGCGTTTTCCGCACTCGATGTACATACCGACGCGCTGGTGCGCGCCAGGCTGGCCGAGATCACCCCGGATGCGACGGTGATCGTTGTGGCACAGCGTATCTCGACCATCATCGATGCCGACCAGGTGATCATCGTCGAAGACGGGCAGGTGCTGGGTACCGGCACGCACGAATCGCTGTTGGCCGACTCGCCGACCTACCGGGAGTTCGCCGAATCGCAGTCACTGGACGCCGAAGTGGGTGGCCCGCGGTGACCTCGGCGACGCGGCGACCGCCCACTCCCCCGGCGATGCGGCCCCGGAACTTTGCGGGCTCGACCGTCCGCCTGGTGAAGTTGCTTGCGCCGCAACGGCGCGCCGCGGTCGCGGTGATGGCACTGAGCGTCCTGGGCACCGTCATCGGTGTCGTGGTCCCGCGGATTCTCGGCCATGCCACCGACCTGTTGTTCAACGGCGTGATCGGTCGCCGGCTACCCGCGGGCATCTCCAAGGACCAGGCCGTTGCCGCGGCGCGGGCACACGGCGACAACGCCTTCGCCGATCTGCTGTCCGGGATGCACGTGGTTCCCGGCCAGGGGGTCGACTTCGACGCGATCTTCCGGACACTGGCGCTGGCGTTGGGCATGTATCTGGTCGCCGCGCTGATGATCTATGCGCAGGCCCGGCTGCTCAACGTGACCGTGCGACGTTCGCTGCAGGCGCTGCGCACGCAAGTCGAAGACAAGCTGCACCGGCTTCCGTTGGCCTACTTCGACACTCGTCAACGAGGTGAAGTGCTGAGCCGGGTCACCAACGACATCGACAACCTGCAGACCTCGCTGTCGATGACCATCACCCAACTGCTGAGCGCGGTCCTGACCGTCGCGACCGTGCTGTTGATGATGTTGACTATCTCGCCGCTGCTGACCGGTCTCGCCCTGTTGACCGTGCCGCTGTCGATAGTGGTCACCCGGGCGATCGCCCGGCGGTCCCAGCGGCTGTTCGTCGCGCAGTGGACCAACACCGGACGGCTCAACGCCCACATCGAGGAGAGCTACAGCGGCTTCACTCTGGTCCGGACCTTCGGCCAGCGCGCCCGGATCGAGGACGAGTTCCGCCGGCGCAATGACGACATGTACGAGGCCAGCTTCGGCGCCCAACTGATTTCGGGGATGGTGGGGCCGGCGACCACGTTCATCGGCAATCTCAGCTACGTCGCCGTCGCGGTCGTCGGCGGCGTGCAGGTCGCGACCGGACAGATCACCGTCGGCAGTATCCAGGCCTTCATCCAGTACGTGCGTCAGTTCTACGCACCGCTGAATCAGGTGGCCTCGATGTACAACACCCTGCAATCGGGGGTGGCCAGCGCCGAGCGGGTCTTCGAATTGCTCGACGAGCAAGAGGAATCGCCGGACCGCTCTGCTTCGCTGTTCACGCTCAACGGCGAAAGCCCATCGGGACGAGTCGAATTCGAGCACGTCAGCTTCGGCTATCAGCCCGGCATACCGGTCATCGACGATCTGTCGTTCGCCGCCGAACCGGGCAGCACGATCGCGATCGTCGGACCGACCGGGGTGGGCAAGACGACGCTGGTGAACCTGCTGATGCGGTTCTACGACGTCGATTCCGGCCGAATCTTGATCGACGGCGTCGACATCGCCACGGTCAGCCGGCATTCGCTGCGGTCGCGCATCGGGATGGTGCTGCAGGACGCCTGGCTGTTCAGCGGGACGATCGCGCAGAACATTGCCTACGGACGACCCGACGCCGGCGACGACGAGGTGATCGAGGCGGCCAAGGCGGCCTACGTGGACCGGTTCGTGCATTCGCTGCCGAAGGGCTACGACACCGAGGTCAACGACGGCGGGAGCAACATCAGCGCCGGTGAGCGGCAGCTGATCACCATTGCCCGAGCATTCCTCGCCCGTCCGCAGTTGCTCGTCCTGGATGAGGCGACCAGCTCGGTGGACACCCGCACCGAGTTGCTGATCGCCAAAGCCACCCACGAACTTCGCCGCGACCGAACGAGTTTCATTATCGCCCATCGTCTTTCGACGATCCGCGATGCGGACGTGATCCTGGTGATGGAGTCGGGGAAGATCGTCGAACAAGGCAACCACGGCGAGCTGCTGGCCCGCCGTGGCGCCTACTACCGGATGACCCAGGCCTGAATCCGGCGGCTGTCCCGACCATGCTCCACAAGGGGCAGGCCTAGAGTTCGGGGCCTTCGGCACGCACGTCGTCGACCGCGGACATCGCGTCCCGCAGCTTGGCCAACCACTCCTCGGTGTGCTCGCCCACCAACTTGACCGACCAGGCCAGCGCGTCAGAACGCGACCGCGCCACCCCCGCGTCGACCAGGGTGTCGAGCACCTGACGCTCCGGCTGCTTCAACCGGGTCATCACCGGAACGGCGATGTGGGTGAACAAGACCGGCTCGCCGGCTACCTGTACACCCCAGGAAACCTTGCGGCCGTAGCGGTTCTGCGCCTCGTCGGCGATGGTCATCCGCTCCGATCGGGTTTCCTCACGAAATCGCGACGCCCGGCCCGAGGCGTGGGCCTCGCTTTCGTCGTCCGCCCCGCTCGGCAGGGTCCCGATGACGGTGATCTCTTCGCGATCGACGACGACGCTGGGGTCGCCGTCGAACCAGGCGTCCGGCAGACGTCCGGCGAACCAGTCCGCGGCGTCGCCCGCCTCGGGTTGGCCGGCCTGCTGCCAACCGCCGGGGCGACCGTGGCGCCGCCCATGTCCGTGTTGTTGTTTCATGCTTACATGATTACAGCGTTACAACCGACGTCAAGGCAGTTTCACTCCCCGCGAACAGCCGGATGACGTGATCAACTGTCGCCGCGTCGGGCGCGGAACAGCTTGACCTCGTCCTTGATGCCTTTCAGGCGTCGCGCGCCGGCGAACGACCAGCTGAAACCCGCGTCGTCGCCGAGTTCGTCGCGCACCGATTCGGCGGCGAGCACCGTCCCCGGGCCGGGCCGACGCCGTCACCCGGCTGGCGGTGTTCACCGGGCTGCCGAACCAGTCCCCCGCCCGGCTCACCGCCGAACCCGACGCGATACCCGCCCGCAGTCGGGGAAAGTCGTTGTCGCTGTCAGTGATGTCGACGAGCTTGAGCATCGCGTCCAGCAGCGGCGCCGGTTCGGTGCAGACGAACATCACCGCGTCACCGATCGTCTTGATGAACCGCACCGGCGGGGTCGCGACATCGCGGGCCAGGTCGGCGAGTCGATTGGCCAGTTGACTGAGTTCTTCGGGCGGTACCTCTTCACCCAACCGGGTGAAGCCGACCAGATCGGCGAACGCGGCGGTGATGTGCCGAGCGCCGGGTAGCGGCGCACCCGCGGCCCGCTCGCTGGCGTTGACGGCCTCGGTCTCCATCATGTGCCGTAGCTGCATTAACAGCATGTCCTCGATCATCGGACCGAGCAACGGCGCGATGCGGGACACCAGAGCGTGCGACGCCTGCGCGGTCTGTAGTTCGGTGGCGCCGGGCTGCAGGATGGTCGCCAACGCGGTATACCGCATCACCTCGGCCGCGTGCGAAAGTCCCTCGGCGAGAACGCGAACCACCTGGACGACCTGGTCGGGCTGGATGCCGAGATCGAGGAACTCTTTCGCGTGCGCGGCGGCCGCGACGTCGGCGCGCAGGTGCACAGCGGCGTCGGGATCGTCGACCCGCACCAAACCGATGGCCCGTTGAATGCGCTGCAGCAATTCCACCTCGAGACCGGTCGCCTCGCTGATTTCCCGCGTCGAGACGAAATCGCCGTCGTCACCGATCAACCGGCGGGATCCCACCAACATCGGAACCGGGGACGCGCGAATCTCCTCAGCGGTAATGCCCTGCTCCAACAGCCATTCGATCAGCTCAGCCCGCTCCGCACGGGCGTCGCCTTCCAAACCGTCGAGTAGCTTCTCGACTTCGGGTTCATCCACGTGGTCAAGGTATAACGCGACGGGGCATCATGTGCATCTGATGACCACGCCGCTGCTCGAGGGGTTCCCGCCCGTCGTCGCCGACACCGCCGGATTGCTGATTCTGGGATCGTTTCCCAGCGTCCTGTCGTTGGCGAGCGGTCAGTATTACGGCAACCCGCGAAATGCGTTCTGGCCGATCACCGGTGCTCTCTTCGGCTTCGATGCAGCGGCTGCCTACGAAACCCGTTTGGCCGCATTGCAATCGGCCGGCGTCGCGATGTGGGATGTGCTGCACACCTGCCGTCGCGCTGGCAGCGCGGACGCAAAGATCGATCCGAAGAGTGTGGTGGCCAACGATTTTGCTCAGCTACTCGCTGCCTACCCGTCGATCACGCGGGTGTGCTTCAACGGCAGCGCCGCACGGCAACTCTACAGCCGACTGGTCGACGTCGATGCGGACGTCGATTATCGATTGTTGCCGTCGACCAGCCCGGCGCGCGCCATGCCGGCCGGCCAGAAACTGCAGGCCTGGCGGGTTATCGCCCCGTCATGACACCGGTGGGCGGCGTTGCGCCCACGGTCGGGCGGCCTCGATCTGGGCGCCCAGCGAAAGCAGCGTCGCCTCGTCGTTCGGGCGGCCGACCAGTTGGATCGACAACGGAATGCCGTTGCCGTCGAGCCCCCACGGAACGGCCGCGGCCGGCTGGCCGGTCAGATTCCAGATCTCGAAGAACGGCACCCGCTGGGATACCGCCAGCAAGCTGGCGATGCCGCCGAGTCGTTGGTAGGCGCCGACGCGTGACGGCCCGGTGGCGTTGCCGGGGGTGATGACGACGTCGACGTCCTGGAAGATCGACTGGATCCGCTCGGCCAGAGCAGATTCCGCCACCCGTATCTTCGCCATCCGGCCATCCGGGATCAGCGACCCGATGCGGGCCATGTTGCGGGTCCGCTTCTCGAGTCGGTCCTGATGCGGCATGACCCGCACATCGTTGTAGATCCCGCGGAAATAGCGTGGCAGGAAGTTGCCGTAGATGGCCGCCGGTGGATAGTCCGGGTCGCGAACCACGACGTGATGACCGAGGTCGCGCAGCAGTGCCCCGGCCGCATCGACCGCTGCCCGCTGCTCCTTGCCGATGCGCGCAACCAGCGGTGGTGGAACCTTGGTGCTCAAGGCAATTCGCAGTCGGCCCGGGTTCTGCGCGGCCGCGGCCACGAAGCCGCCGTCGGGAGCGGGCGTCGTGGTCGTCGCGTCGAGGAACAACGCGGCGTCTTCCACAGTCCGCGCGAGTGGACCGTTGACGCTCAGCCCGCACCAGGCGTCCTCGTGCGGCGCCAGCGAGACCCGGTCCCGTTGCGGCTTGATCCCGAACAACCCGCACCAGCCAGACGGGATGCGGATCGAGCCGCCACCGTCGGAGCCCAGGGCCAGCGGCGCCAGCCCGGCGGCCACCGCAGCCCCACTGCCGCCGCTGCTGCCGCCCGGCGACAGCGCGGTGTCCCACGGATTGCGCGTCACGCCGAACGTCAGCGACTCGGTGAACGGGAAGATCATCAGTTCCGGCACATTGGTTTTGCCGATGATCACCGCGCCTGCCGCCCGCAGCGCACTGACCACAGCCGCATCATGGGCCGCGGGCTCCGACACCCCGCTGCTGCCGCACGCGGTGAGTTCGCCCGCCACGTCGTTGTCGTCTTTGATGGCGACCGGAACGCCCAGCAGTGGCAGCCGCTCGCCCGCGTCGAGGCGACGCTGGGCGGCCACGGCTTCCTGACGTGCGGTCTCCGCCAGCACCACTCGGTAGCTCCGCAACTGCGGATCCAACCGAGCGATGCGGTCCAGGTAGATCTCGAGAAGCGCCGGCGCAGTGATGGTGGCCGCGGCCAGCATCCTTGCCTGCTCAGCGGCGCCCGCGAAGGCCAGATCTGCTACGTCCACGTCGAGGCAGACTACTCACTTGGGCGGCGCGGCGTACCGCTACCGTGACGTCCATGTCCTGTGTGTTCTGCTCGATCGTCGCCGGCCAGGCCCCGGCTGTCCGGATCTACGAAGACGATGGCTATCTGGCCTTCCTCGACATCCGTCCGTTCACCCGCGGCCACACCCTGGTGGTGCCCAAGCAGCATTCGGTAGACCTCACCGACACTCCGCCGGAGACCCTGGCCGGCATGGCGACCATCGGCCAGCGGATCGCCAAGGCGGCGCGTGCGACCGAGCTGGCGGACGCCACCAACATCGGGATCAACGACGGGCAGGCCGCATTCCAAACGGTCTTCCACATCCACCTGCATGTGCTGCCGCGTCGCAACGGCGACAAGCTGTCCGTCGCCAAGGGGCTACTCCTACGCCGCGACCCCGATCGCGAGTCGACCGGCCGGATTCTGCGGGACGCGCTGGCGGAGATCGACGCAGGCAGTTGATACTGGTCGCATGGCCCTTCCGTTCGAACAGACACTTCCTGCCCTACCTCATTCGGGTCCACGACACCGTTTACCAGAAGACCAACGGCTGGATCGGGCATCGGGCGCTGGGGATTCCCAGCCTGCTGCTGCACACCGTCGGCGCAAAGACCGGCCAAGCCCGGACCGCGTCGCTGACCTATGCCCGTGACGGCGACGACTATCTCGTCGTCGCGTCAAAGGGCGGTGACCCCAAAGCTCCGGGCTGGTATCACAACTTGAAAGCCAACCCAAGCGTCGAAATCAATGTCGGGCCAAAGCGTTTCCGTGTGACGGCGAGCCCGGTGCTGCCGGAGGACTCGGATTACGCGCGGTTGTGGGAGATCGTCAACAAGAACAACAGCAACCGCTACGAGGCGTACCAGGAGAAGACGTCGCGGCCCATTCCAGTTGTCAAGCTCAAGCCCGCTTAGATCCGCCTCCTCCTCGGCCGGTCACCAGCCGCATCGTCGCCGGGGACACCGGCTTAGAACAGCTCTTTGGCCAGTAGCTCCAGCGTCGTCTCGCGCGCCGGGGCCGTCGCGGGATCGGTGCCGCGATGCGCCGATGCGACCGGATGCACCATCACCTCGTCGACGCCGAAACGCTGCGCCAGCGCGTTCAATTGGTCGGCGGCCTCGGCGGGCGATCCGACGACTGCGCGCTGCAGCCCGCTGTCGACGATGTGCTGCTGTTGCGGTGTGAGTTCGGCGCCGCGGATGTCCTCGACAAGTTCCACCGGCCCCAACGGTTGACCAGTGCGCAGCCGGGCCATCATGTGCAGATTCGGCATCATCAAAGCCGTTGCCTCATCGCGGGTTTCGGCGACTGCGGCATTGACGGTCAAGAACGTCACCGGCTCGGTGGCCAGCTCACTGGGCACGAACTGCGACCGGTAGAGCTCCAGCGCCTCTTCCGTGCCTTGGCCGGAAAAGTGATGGGCGAACACGTAGGGCAGGCCCTTGGCGGCGGCCAGCTGCGCCGAGTACATCGACGATCCAAGCAACCACAGTCGGGGCTCGCCGGCCGCGGCGGGTGTGGCCTTGAGGATGTAGTCGTCACCGTCGCGCAGTTGCACCGGTACGCCGCGTGCGCTCATCATCGCGCGCACGTGATCGAGGTACTGCGGGAACTGGTCGATGTCGCGATCGTCGCGGCCGGCAGCGCCGCGCAGCAGAGCCGACGTCACGGGGTCGGAGCCGGGCGCGCGGCCGATGCCGAGGTCGATGCGGCCCGGGGCCGCCGCCTCCAACAGCGCGAACTGCTCCGCAACGGCCAACGGCGCATGGTTGGGCAGCATCACGCCACCGGAACCCAGCCGCAGCTGGGTGGTCTGAGCCGCGAGATAGGCGAGCACCACCGGTGGGCTGGTGGCGCCGACCGACGGCATGTTGTGGTGTTCGGCCACCCAGAAGCGGGTGAAGCCCAGCCGGTCAGCGGTCTGCGCCAGGCGCACGGTGGCTGCCAGCGCGTCCGCGGTGGTCTGGTCGGTGCGGACGGGGATGAGATCGAGTACAGAAAGCCGCATGAGGGGGTCAACGCCTCCTGCCTGCCGTTCGTTCCCGGTCGTCATCGAATACCTGCCAGCTCCTTCGCCGTCGCGAAGATGCCGTCCAGCATCGCCGGGGTCAGCTTGCCGGTGAAGGTGTTCTGCTGACTGGGGTGGTAGCAACCCAGCAGCGCGACCTCGCCGTGAGCGGCGCGCACCGTCGCGGTGGCGGCGTGGCCGAACTTCGGCTGCGGCCGGGGCACCTGGCCGCCCGCGGCGCGGATCATGTCGAGTGCGCAGCGCCAGCCGAATGCGCCCAGCGCCACGATCACTCCCGTGTCTGCGCTCACCAGCCGCCACTCGGCGTCGAGCCACGGCGCGCACGTCGAACGCTCGGCTGGGGTCGGCGCGTTCGCTGGTGGCGCGCATCGCACAGCGGCCACCACGCGAACGTTGTCGAGCTGCAGGCCGTCAGCGGCGTCGACGGCGATCGGCGAGTTCGCCAAGCCCGCTCGGTGCAGTGCCGCGTACAAGAAATCGCCAGAGCGGTCGCCGGTGAAGACCCGACCCGTCCGATTGGCGCCGTTAGCCGCCGGCGCCAGCCCGACGACGATGATCCGCGGGCGCGCATCGCCCCAACCCGGAACCGGCCGACCCCAATACGGCTGATCGGCGAACGATCGTCGCTTGGTCAGCGCGGACTCTTCGCGCCACTCCACCAACCGCGGGCAGGCTCGGCACACCGATATCTCGGCGTCGAGCTGGGCCAGCGATGTGGCGGCCTCCGCCAGCTCACCCACTTGCTTGTCGCTCGCCGCCACGACCGTCTGAGCGGTGGCGGGATCGCCGGGCCACCCGGTACCCGGCGACACCGGAGAGTCGAAGAGCGCGCCGGTGCGCGGGTGGGCGAAGTTCACAGCTCCACTGTGTACCAGCGCCGCGAAACGGTGTCCGTAGGATCGCTGCCATGGCCGCTGACGCGCTGGCCGGCCTGATTGCCGAGCTGCCCGAGGGAATGGTCGTCACCGACCCCGCAATCACCGAGGGATACCGGCAAGACCGCGCGCTGGATCCGTCGGCGGGTAAGCCCCTGGCCGTGGTGCGCGTGCAGCGAACTGAAGAGGTGCAAGCTGTCCTGCGGTGGGCGACCGCCCACCAGATACCGGTGGTGACCCGCGGAATGGGCACCGGTCTGTCCGGTGGCGCCACCGCGATCGACGGCGGGATCGTGTTGTCGACGGAGAAGATGCGCGACATCGTCGTGGACCCCGTCACGCGTACCGCGGTCTGTCAGCCTGGATTGCTCAACGCCGAGGTGAAGAAGACCGTCGCCGAGTACGGCCTGTGGTACCCGCCCGACCCGTCGTCGTATGAGATCTGCAGCATCGGCGGCAACATCGCGACCAACGCCGGCGGGCTGTGTTGCGTGAAATACGGCGTCACCACCGACTACGTGCTCGGCGTTCAGGTGGTGCTGGCCGATGGCACCGCGGTCCGGCTCGGTGGGCCCCGATTGAAAGACGTTGCCGGGCTGAGCCTGACCAAGTTGTTCGTCGGCAGCGAGGGCACGCTCGGCGTGATCACCGAGGTGACACTGCGGCTGGTGCCTGCCCAGCAGCCCTTAGCGACGGTGGTCGCCTACTTCGAGTCGGTGGAGGCTGCCGCGCAAGCCGTCCTCGGGGTCACATCCCGGCTGCGCCCGGCGATGCTGGAGTTCATGGACTCGGCCACCATCAACGCCGTCGAAGACAAGCTGCGGATGGGTCTGGACCGCGAGGCGGCGGCGATGCTGGTCGCCGCATCCGACGAACGCGGCCGCGCGGGCAGCGACGACGCCGAACTCATGGCCGCGACGTTCACCGAATTCGGTGCGACGGAGGTCTTTTCGACTGACGATCCCGACGAGAGCGAGGCGTTTATCGCCGCTCGCCGGTTCGCCATCCCCGCAGTCGAGGAGAAGGGCCCGTTGCTCCTCGAGGACGTCGGCGTGCCGGTGCCTGCGCTGGCTGACCTGGTCAGTGGGATCGCGCGGATCGCTGAGCAACGCGACCTGATGATCGCGGTGATCGCGCACGCGGGAGACGGCAACACCCACCCGCTGATCGTCTACAACCCCGACGACGTGGCGATGACCGAGCGGGCCAACCTGGCGTACGGCGAGATCATGGACCTCGCCATACAGCTGGGCGGCACGATCACCGGCGAGCACGGCGTTGGACGGTTGAAACTCCCCTGGCTGGCCGGCTATCTCGGGCCCGAGGCCATGGCACTGAATCAACGCATCAAAGACGCGCTCGATCCGCAGGGCATCCTCAACCCCGGCGCCGGCGTCTAGGCACTGATGTACGACCTGGACGACGTCATCACCAGCCGTCATTCGAGCAGGCTGTTTTTGCGCGACAAGCCGGTACCGCACGGGCTGGTCACCGAAGCGCTCGAGTTGGCCATCCGGGCGCCGTCGAACTCGAACATCCAACCCTGGCATGTCTTCTTCGCCTCCGGCCCTGCGCGCGACCGCCTCGTCGAGGCGTTGCTCACCCAGGCAGACATCGCCGCCCCCAACGTGCCGGCGCTGCCTGAGCACTTCGCACACTATCGTCGAGACCTCGGCGCCCTGGTCTACGGCGCCATGGCCATCGAGCGACACGACACTGAAGCGCGACGCCTTGCTGTGTTGCGAAATTGGGAATTCTTTCCGCGCACCACTGGCCGCCATTGTTTGCATGCACCGTGACCTCGACTTCGTCGACGCGATTGCGGTCGGCATGTTCCTGCAAACCTTCGTGCTGGCTCTGACCGCCCGCGGATTGGGAAGTTGCGTTCAAGTTTCCGTCGCCGGCTACCCCGACATCCTGCGTCAACAGCTGCACATCGGCGATGAATACCGCATCCTGTGCGGAGTCTCCATCGGCTACCCCGACCCAACCTTCCCCGCGAACTCCCTGAAGGTGCCACGCCAACCCTCTGGACGCGAACTTCACCTTCATCGAAGACTGACACCGTCGGGCAGCTTCCCGTGATCACCGCGGCACTGTCGCAGCGGGTGCGTTGTTCATGGCCATCGGCCGTGCTCCTTGTGCAGATCACGGGGTCTATGGCGTCAGTGGCTCCAATTGCTACACGTCCGTAGAAAAAATATACATGTTTGAAGTAAAAACCTTCACAATTGAAGATTTGTGAACTATGGTTCGAGTCATGCCCACACTCAGCAGCGTCAAACGCACACTGCAGCAACAACCACTGCGTCAGCTCGGCACCGGAAAACTCAGCGCCGCAACCACACAACTGGCAAAGATCGGGCGCCGCTGGCACGGCGACCCCGCACCAGGACTACGGGTTTTTCGGACCAGACTCGGTGGCCTGGAAGGTGTGGGGCTACCCGACCTCGCTGGTCGTCGGGTTCCAGCGGGCCGTCGTCGTGGAGGAACTCGACCCCAACCTCGTCGCCGCGGTCGATAAAACACACGACATCTACAAGCGGCCCCGCACCCGTTATGACCGCACGCTGCATTACTTCGCGCTGGTGGCCTTCGGCGGGTCGCGTGAAACTTCCACCGCTGCTGACGTTTTGGTGAAGATACATTCCAAAGCGATCGGCACCGAGCCCTACGGCGGCAAACCCTACGACGCCAACGACCCGGCCTCCCAGCTGTGGATCCACCTCACCGCGTGGCATTCGATCCTCTACGCCTACGAAAAGTACGGCCCCGGACGACTTCCGGCGCACGAGGAGGCGCAGTACTGGCAGGAATGTGCAGTTGCCGCCGAACTGCAGACCTGTTCACCGCACGACGTGCCCCGCACCCGCGACGGGGTTCGGCGCTACTTCGAATGGATGCGCCCCCAGTTGGCCGCCAGCGAGATCGCTGTGCAAGCCATGCACCACTTACTCGACGCCAAGGTCATGCTGCCGCCGATGCCGAAGCCGTTCCGACCGGTTGCCCGGCTGGCCGCCCAGGTGCTGCGCGCCGGCACCATCGCCACCATGCCCCGTTGGATGCGCGAGATGAGCGGCATCAATCAGCCCCGAATTGTCGACGTTCTCGTCCGCCCGATCTTGTGGACTGCCTTCAGGTTGATCAACGTGAGCCCACGAGCGGAACTGGCTCTGCTCAAGGTGCTCTCTCCGATGACCCATCCCGTCGTGGCGCCCATCCGACTCGGCATTCCGCCGGTCATCGCCGAAGTGCTCACACCTGCAGAAGCCCGCAGCCGCTACGGCTTTGAACCACCTGCGGTGGCACATCGCGAGCTGCGGGACCGCCAAGCAGCCCGCGTGTTCGGCCAGGGCATCGAACCCAGCGACGAAGGACTCATCGAGTCCGAGCCGATCCTCGGTGCCATGAACTGACAGAAGTCACCCCGGTCATCCGCCGCCGTCACCCGAGATGTCCTGCTGGACATGGGTCTGACCGCCGAAATCGGTGATCGTGCCGTGTTCGAACTTGGCTTCGGTGCCGCCGGCGACGGGGCGCCCGTCGCTGGTGGGATAGCCGAGCGGGCCTGCTGGGCCACCGTTCGTGTTCCATGTCCACAGTATTTGGCCCGCAATGGAATGGGCGCCGGTGCGGGGCGTCCAGTAAATACTTCCATGTTGAAATTCGTTGAAGCGGCCCCCATCTGGCGCTGCCCTCTCACTCGAGGTCGGTTCCCCGAGCCAACCGCTGGGACCGCCAGAGTCCTGATACTTCTCAAGAATCGCTCCTTGAGCAACGAAATATCCTGCTGCCGTGCCGATTCGGCTGGTGGAGACAGAACTCGTCTCGCTGGCGGGATCGCCAGAAGGCGATCGGGAACAGCCCGCTGTCAGAACAGCCCCGCTAAGGACGATGAGGAGGCCAAGGGAGTGTGAACGTGTCGATACCACCGGTACACGGTACCGCGGGTAGCGCCGCACGTCACCCTTATGACGGTCACCGGTTACGACGCATCGACACACGAGATCTATTCGCTCCCAGCATATTTGGTTGTTGTCTCAAATCGGCGCGACTGTCATCGAATCGCCGCAGCACACGGGGATTTTGGCTCACTCTCCACATTGTCTCGCCGTCTCACCGTGAGACACCGGCACGGGCAGCCGATTCACGTCGCCCGGAAAGCCCGGGCGAATCGTTGTGTTAATGCGCGTTCTTCGGCCGGATCATCGAGCGGGTAGTCGACCAGCGACCAGATGATCCGAACCAACATTTTGGCGGCGATGCGGTCCTCGAGTGGAGACGGTGCTGCGCACAAATCGCTGGGAGCGATCGACTCAGGAATCGCAAGGTACTGACTCATCTGCTCGCGATCCACATTTTTGATCACATCCAACAGAATCGGATCAGCACGAATCCCGTTGACGGTGACCAAGATCGATTCGACGACGCGCTCGTCGCCGGTGAGTGCCGCGGTGGCACGGTGGACGGCGGCTGTGATCGGGATACTGCGATGCCGGACCAGGGCGTCGAAGATCGCCGGACGCCCACCCATATAGCGGTACAGCGTCGCGCGTGAACAACCGACCCGCTGGCAGATGTCCTCAGTGGCGACGCCGACGGCTCCGCGTTCGGTGATGAGTTGCGCTGCGACCTCCAGGATCCGGGCTTGTGACGCCTCGCGGCGTGTACCGCCGGCAAGCCAGTCATGAGACGCGCCGTACCCGCCGCCGGTGGCCTGTCGCTGCGCAGCGCTCATGCCGCGCTGAATGCGGTGTAGATCATGCGTCCGTACAGTTCCCCGAGATCGTCTGCGCCCCAGGGGTTGGACGTATCCAGCAGGCAACGGACCGCTGCCTCACACGACGAGAGGAAGAATTCGATCAGCGCGGGCAGTTTGGCGTCGGCGTCGACGATCCCCCACCAGCGCGTCAGCGCAGGGGCAAGCATCGCCGCTGTGGCCTCGGCCATCTGCGCGCGCACCCGTAGGAACCGACCTTTGACCGCCGGATCGGGCCCGGCCGAAAACACCACCCGCCAAGAGTCGGGTCGCTCGGCCACCGCCCGCAGCATCGACTGGAACCCGACGATGAACGACGCCTGACGCTTCTCGCCCCGGGCGGCTTCCAACGCTGAGATCAGCGCGCCCTGCAAGGCCTCCGTTTCCCGCTCGAGCAGCGCAGTGATGATCTCGACCCGATCGGCGAAGCACGCGTAAATCACCGGGCGGGTGACCTGGAGTCGGTCGGCGACCGAACCGACCGTCACCTGACCCACACCTTGTTCGACGGTGATCGCCAGCGCGGCGTCCAGCACCTGCGGCCGGCGACGTTCCGGGCCCAGGTGGCGTGCCCGGTTGCGGGCCGTCGGAGTGGCGGCGGCGTTCGGCATGCCATCGAATCTAACACGCGACACTTCGGGAGTGTAGGAAATTACTTCACAGTTGTAGATTTCGACGGCCGGGTAACACTGAAAGGTGTGGGCTAACGTCGGCGTCACCGGCCAGCGCCAGCCCGCAACACGGGGAGGGATGTCATGACGTATCGCCCCCACAGGGCCGCTGGGCGGCGCGACCACAGGTGCGCTGGCTCCGCGCTCATGGCGGCGTGCTTGATTCTGGTGGCTACTGCGTGCGGGCCCACCGTGATTCAGGGCCGGGCAGCGTCGATGTTGTACGACCCTGATCGGGTCGGGGGTTTGCGCGCGGACGGCGGCTTCAGTGGCGTACGCCACGACGCACCCCCCGCCCGGGGCCGCGTCGAGCAAACCGACGGCGGCGACAACGATCGGCTCGCGTTGTTGGCAGTCAACGATATTGAAGAGTTCTGGACGGCCACCTACCCGCAGTATTTCGCAGGCGAGTACCGCCCGGTGTCGGCGACGCGGTCCTACGACGCCAGCAATCCCTCCAGCGGGCGGGTGTGCGGCACGACCGTGACCTACTCAGACCCCAATGCGGCGTACTGCCTTCGCGACGATTCGATTTCGTGGGACCGCGGCATCCTTATCCCTGACGCACGCAAGTACTTCGGAGACGTGTCGGTGGCTGCGGTGCTCGCGCACGAGCTCGGCCACGCCGTGCAGACCAGAGCGCACACCGTGCACCGGCTGTCTCGCACCATCGTCAAGGAACAGCAGGCCGACTGCTTCGCCGGGGTCTACCTGCATTGGGTGGCCCAAGGTCGCTCATCCCGTTTCGGCATGAACACCACCGACGCCCTCGACCATGTGATCGCCGGTGTCATCACCCTGCGCGATCCCACCGACGAATCCGAAAACGCTCCTGGCGCACATGGTTCCGCACTCGACCGCATCGGCGCCTTCCAGGAAGGCTTCGATGGCGACGCGACGACGTGCGCCGCCATCGACCACCACGAGATCGCCCGCCGCCACGTCGGCCTGCCCCCCGCTATGCAGGACTACTCCTCCAGCGGCGGCCAGG
Organism: uncultured Actinomycetota bacterium; assembly: GCA_963737375.1. Taxonomy (GTDB): domain Bacteria; phylum Actinomycetota; class Actinomycetes; order Mycobacteriales; family Mycobacteriaceae; genus Mycobacterium. The sequence continues at coordinate 1,218 of CAVTSP010000029.1, read as the reverse complement.
CCGGCGAGATGCCCATCACCGACAACTCGCTGGGCCTGCTGATGGAAACCCTCACCCAGATCTTCAAACCCGACAAGGCACCCACCTTGACCGTTGGCGGCACTATCTCGTGCGCGGACGCCATCCCGAGCCCACCGGCGTCCTATTGCCCCGCAACCAACACCATCAACGTCGATCTCGCTGGCCTGCAACGGATCGGCGCCTACGCCGACAGCCAGAGTCACGAACTCCTGCAAGGCGACGACACCGCCTTCTCCGTCGTCACCTCGCGCTACATGCTCGCCATCCAGCACCAGCAAGGCCTTGCGCTGACCGGCGAGCGCGCCGCACTGCGCACGGCATGCCTGACCGGCGTTGCCCAGCGCAACATGGCCACACCCGTCGCGCTGTCCTCCGGACGCACCATCGTGCTCAACGCCGGCGACCTCGACGAAGCGATCTCCGGCCTACTCACCAACCATCTCGTCGCCAGCGACACCAACGGCGACAGCGTGCCCGCCGGCTTCACCCGGATCACCGCATTCCGCGCCGGTCTCGTCGGCGACACCGCCCAGTGCTACGGAAATTTCCCGTGAACCGCCCACCACCGGGCAACGGGCCTGGGCGCGAGCCACCGCCAGACCGACCCTGGTACCAGCGGCCCCCAACATCCGGCGATCCGACCGGCATCGCGCGACAACGCCCGCCGCAGCAACGCGCCCGCCCGGCGTTCACTCCCCCGCCGCCTCCACACCGGCCACCGACCCCCAGTCGCCACTCACATTCGCCGGAGATCCCCTGGTACCTTCAGCGTCCAGACCGTGCAACCCCGCCGCCGCCTCCGGTCGAACACTCAACTCCGCCAACGAAACCCACCAGCACGGACAACGCAGGCCATCAACGACTGGCCCCCTGGCTCCTCGTCGGCGCCGGCGCCCTGGCGGTCATGATTGGCGCCGCGGTCGTGCTGGCCAACATCTCCAAGATGGGCATCACCGGCGGCACGGTTCTTGACGTCACCAAAGTTCAGACGGGCGTGCTGCAGACCCTCTCCGATCCCGCCAGCGGCTACGGCGCCAATAGCGTGACCGACGTCAGCTGCAATGATGGCCGTAACCCCAGCGCCCGCAAAGGAACAACGTTCAGTTGCACCGCCACCGTGAACGGCGTCCACCGCCAAGTAGCTATCGCCGTGTCCGATGACAGCGGAACGTACGAAATCGACCGTCCCCGATAGCT
>CAVTSP010000028.1:0-235767 GCA_963737375.1 uncultured Actinomycetota bacterium | reverse complement strand
GCGACGACGTGTCCGGCAGCGGCTCCTACACCCACATGACGATGGTCGCCGAGAACGCCACCGGCCTGCGCAACCTGTTCAAGCTGTCGTCGCTGGCGTCCTTCGAAGGCCAGCTGGGCAAGTGGTCGCGGATGGACGCCGAGCTGATCGCCGAGCACGCGAGCGGCATCATCGCCACCACCGGCTGCCCGTCCGGGGAGGTGCAGACCCGGCTGCGACTCGGCCATCAGCGCGAAGCGCTGGAGTCGGCGGCCAAGTGGCGGGAGATCTTCGGGCCCGAGAACTACTTTCTGGAGCTGATGGACCACGGGCTGTCCATCGAGCGCCGGGTGCGCGAAGGCCTGCTGGAAATCGGCCGCGCGCTCAACATTCCGCCGCTGGCCACCAACGACTGCCACTACGTCACCCGCGACGCCGCGCACAACCACGAGGCGCTGCTGTGCGTGCAGACGGGCAAGACGCTCACCGACCCCGCCCGGTTCAAGTTCGACGGCGACGGCTATTACCTCAAGTCGGCCGCCGAGATGCGCGAGATCTGGGACGGCGAGGTCGACGGCGCCTGCGACTCGACCCTGCTGATCGCCGAGCGGGTCAGCTCATACGCCGACGTGTGGGCGCCCCGCGACCGGATGCCGGTTTTCCCGGTGCCCGATGGCCACGACCCGGCGTCCTGGTTGGACCACGAAGTCGAGGCCGGCCTGCGACGCCGTTTCCCCGACGCGGTGCCCGACGGCTACTCCGAGCGGGCCGCTTACGAGATCGAAGTCATCTGCGACAAGGGTTTTCCGTCCTACTTCCTCATCGTGGCCGACCTGATCAACTACGCGCGCTCGGTCGACATCCGGGTCGGCCCCGGCCGTGGCTCGGCGGCCGGATCGCTGGTGGCCTACGCGCTGGGCGTCACCGACATCGACCCGATCCAACACGGGTTGCTGTTCGAGCGGTTCCTCAACCCCGAGCGCGCGTCGATGCCCGATATCGACATCGACTTCGACGACCGTCGCCGCGGTGAGATGGTGCGTTATGCCGCCGAGAAGTGGGGACAGGACCGGGTCGCACAGGTCATCACTTTCGGCACCATCAAAACCAAAGCGGCACTGAAGGATTCCGCGCGGATCCACTACGGTCAGCCGGGCTTCGCGATCGCCGACCGGATCACCAAGGCACTACCGCCGGCGATCATGGCCAAAGACATTCCGCTGTCGGGCATCACCGACCCCAACCACGAACGCTACAAAGAGGCCGCTGAAATCCGCGGTCTGATCGACACCGATCCCGATGTGCGCACCATCTACCAGACCGCTCGCGGCCTGGAGGGTCTGATCCGTAACTCCGGCGTGCATGCCTGCGCGGTGATCATGAGCAGCGAGCCGCTGACCGACGTGATCCCGCTGTGGAAGCGGGCGCAGGACGGCGCGATCATCACCGGCTGGGACTACCCGTCGTGTGAGGCGATCGGCCTGCTGAAGATGGACTTCCTCGGGCTGCGCAACCTGACGATCATCGGCGATGCGCTGGTGAACATCAAAGACAACCGCGGGATCGATCTCGATCTCGAATCGCTCGCGCTCGACGACCCGGCCACTTTCGAACTGCTGGGTCGCGGCGAGACGCTTGGGGTGTTCCAGCTCGACGGCGGCCCGATGCGCGACCTGCTGCGCCGCATGCAGCCCACCGGGTTCGAGGACATCGTCGCGGTGCTCGCGTTGTACCGCCCCGGCCCGATGGGGATGAACGCCCACAACGACTACGCCGACCGTAAGAACAATCGGCAGGCGATCAAGCCGATTCACCCTGAGCTCGAGGAACCGCTGCGCGAGGTCCTCGCCGAAACCTACGGCCTGATCGTGTATCAGGAGCAGATCATGCGCATCGCGCAGAAGGTGGCCGGGTACTCGCTCGCCCGAGCAGACATTCTGCGCAAGGCCATGGGCAAGAAGAAGCGCGAAGTGCTGGAGAAGGAGTTCGAAGGCTTCTCAGAAGGCATGCAGGCCAACGGATTCTCAGCCAAAGCGATCAAAGCGCTGTGGGACACCATCCTGCCGTTCGCCGACTACGCGTTCAACAAGTCGCACGCCGCCGGCTACGGCCTGGTGTCCTACTGGACGGCGTATTTGAAGGCGAACTACCCGGGCGAGTACATGGCCGGGCTGCTCACCTCGGTCGGTGACGACAAAGACAAGGCCGCGGTCTACCTGGCCGACTGCCGCAAGCTCGGTATCACCGTGCTGCCGCCGGACGTCAACGAGTCCGGGCTCAACTTCGCCTCGGTGGGCACCGACATCCGCTACGGACTGGGCGCGGTGCGCAACGTCGGCGCCAATGTCGTTGCCTCGCTGATCAATACCCGTACCGCAAAGGGTAAGTACACCGACTTCTCCGACTATCTCAACAAAGTCGACATCGCGGCGTGCAACAAGAAAGTCACCGAGTCGCTGATCAAGGCCGGCGCCTTCGACTCGCTGAAGCATCCGCGCAAGGGACTGTTCCTCGTCCACACCGACGCGGTGGAGTCGGTGCTCGGTACCAAAAAGGCCGAAGCGATGGGACAGTTCGACCTGTTCGGCGGCGACCCGAACGACGGCGGAGCGGGCGCCGACGCAGTCTTCACCATCAGGGTTCCCGACGAAGAATGGGACGACAAGCACAAACTCGCGCTGGAACGAGAGATGCTGGGCCTGTACGTGTCCGGGCATCCGCTCAACGGGGTCGCGCATCTACTGGCCACCCAGGTCGACACCGCCATACCCGCGATCCTCGACGGGGACGTCGCCAACGAAACCATGGTGAAAGTCGGCGGCATCCTCGCGTCGGTGAACCGGCGGGTGAACAAGAACGGAATGCCCTGGGCGTCAGCCCAACTGGAAGACCTGACCGGTGGCATCGAGGTGATGTTCTTCCCGCACACCTATTCCGCGTTCGGCGCCGAAGTCATCGACGACACGGTGGTGGTCGTGACCGCCAAAGTCGCGATCCGCGACGATCGGATTTCGTTGATCGCCAACGACCTGGTGGTGCCCGACTTCAGCAATGCCCAAGCGAACCGCCCGCTCGCCGTCAGCCTGCCGACGCGTCAGTGCACCATCGACAAGGTCAGCGCGCTCAAACAGGTGCTGGCGCAACACCCTGGTACGTCGCAGGTGCATCTGCGGCTGCTCAGCGGCGACCGAATCACCACCCTCGAGCTGGACGCATCGCTGCGGGTGACCATGTCCCCAGCCCTGATGGGCGACCTCAAGGCGCTCCTCGGCCCGGGCTGCCTGGGCGGTTAACGGCGATCGCAAGCGCGGCGAGTGTGACGCTGGACGCACACTCGCGGCCGAACGTGACGCCAGGGTCACACTCGACTAGGAGCCGGCTGCGTTTTTGCAGTCGCTCCGAGCGTGCGTGTTCGCTAGCGCTGATCGGTCGACGACGGGTCTTGTCCTCCGGCGGCGGGGTGTGCGGCCAAAGCCATGAGCGCGGTGAACGTTTCGTCGACAACTTGCGACAGTGATCGTTGCTCGTCGTGGTCGAGCCAGCGATTCAGGGCCACGCCGAAGACACCGACCGCGACCTCGGCGGCGAGAGTTGCGGTGAGCTCGTCAACGCCGCGTTGAAGAAGCGCCCGCCTGATGGCGTCGGACAAGACGGACTGCTTGCGCAGCTCGCGCTCGCGCAGGCCGGCGTCGGTCTCGATGATGCCGCGTCGGGTTCGGAGGTACGTCCGCTGACTCTCGATCTCGGCGGTAACGGTCTGAAGTCCTCTAGTGATCGCGTCCATGGGGCTCAAGGAGGCCGGGGTGTCGGCCAAGACGTCGGCGACCACCCTCGGGAGTTCGGCTTGGTAGGCAAAGAGGACTTCGCGCTTATCGGCGAAGTGCCGGAAGAACGTGCGCGTCGTCAATCCTGCGCGCGCGGTGATCTGCGGCACGGTCGTCTCCGCGAAACCCTGCTCGACGAAGAGCTCCAGAGCAGCGCGCTCCAATCTGTTTTCGGCGCCAGAAGGCCATCGACTCATGACGGCCATCGTAACCGCCTGACGGCACGAAATGTCATCGTTGACGACATCGCATGTCATCAGTTATCGTAATGACATGCAATGCCATCAGGGTGGCGACGGGATGACGGGAGCGGCGTGATGACGACCAACGACGTGTGGATCTTGGGTGCGACCGGTCGCACGGGGCGGACGATAGCGGCACGGCTGCACGCGGCGGGCGTCCCGCTCGTGCTCGTCGGGCGCGACCGCGAACGCCTCGAGCGCATCGCCGCCGGGTTGGGGAGTGTGCCGCGGTTGGTGGTCGGCACACTCGATACGGCCCTGTCGCGGCTTGCCCAGGATGCCCCGGCCGTCGTCGTCAATACCATCGGCCCGTTCACAACCACGGCCGTTCAGGTGGCGCGGGCCTGCCCGGCGGGCACCCACTACGTCGACATCGCCAACGAACTCGCCGCTGTCGAGTCGATCCTGAATCTCGACCGCCACGCCGTCGCCGGGGATCAGGTGCTCGTCACCGGGGCGGGCTTCGGTGTCCTGGCCACCGAGAGCGTGGTGCTGCGGCTGTGCGAGGGCCAACCCCGCCCGAGCCAGGTGCGCGTCGATGCGCTGGCCTCGGTCGCCACCGACGGCGGCGCCATCGGCCCGGCGCTGGCCGGAACCGTGGTGGAGATCCTCGCCTCCGGAGGGCGGGAGGTCCGCGACGGCCGCCTTGTGCACGCCGCGGTCGGCGCGCATCCCGCCACCCTGAGCACACCCGACGGTGATGTCCTACCCACCGGCAGCGGCCCCAGCGGCGAGCTGATCGCGGCGTGGCGGGCCAGTGCCGCCGACTCCGTGGTCGCGGCCTCATTTTTGACACCCACGGGCAGCCTGGTGCGGGTTCTGTCGGCGATCTCGGCGATCCTGCGGATCCCCGGCGCACGCAACCTCGCCATCAGCGCGATCGCCAAGGTACCGGTGCGCTCCGGCGACCGGCCGCGCGCGTCGTCCTGGGGCCACGCCCGAGTGTGGTGGCCCTCGGGGACGGTCCGCGACGGTTGGCTGCGCACCGGCGAGGGACACGAATTCACCGTGGCGGTCGCCGCGGAAGTCACCCAACGTCTGGTCAACGGCGACGGCCGCCCGGGTGCGTTCACGCCCGGAGCATTGTTCGGATCCGAACTCGCTGAGGCTGCCGGCGGCACCTTCGTCACCGGCCCGACCCCCACAAAGACCGACCGGGGCATGGGCCCCGCCACGAAAGGATGAGTTCACATGTCAACCAACACCGCCGCCTGGATCGGATCCAGTGGCGCTCCACTCGAAGTCAAGCCCGCCCCCTACCCGCGCCCCGGCGAGCACGAGATCATCGTCCGAAACCACGCCGTGGCGATCAACCCGTACGACTGGATCACCCAAGCCGTCGGAGGCCTCGTCACTCGATGGATCACCTACCCGTTCGTCCTCGGCTCCGATCTCGCGGGTGAGGTCGTCGAGGTCGGACCCGGTGTCACCCGATTCTCAGTGGGTGACCGTGTCCTTGGGCACGCTGTGGGCACGGAGAAAGCACGGAACAACGCCGCCGAGGGCGCCTTCCAGGAATACACCGTCGTCCTGGACCGCATGGCAGCCCCGATCCCGGCCACCATGGCGTATGAGAACGCTGCCGTGCTGCCGCTGGCCCTGTCCACTGCAGCGTGCGGGCTCTTCCAAAAGGATCAATTGGCACTCGAGTATCCCTCTGCGACAGCGACACCTTCGGGGAAAACCCTGCTGGTCTGGGGCGGCTCGACCAGTGTGGGCAGTAATGCCATCCAGCTCGCCGTCGCGGCCGGCTACGACGTCATCGCCACCGCGTCGCCACGCAACTTCGACTACGTCACACGGCTGGGAGCCAGCCAGGTCTTCGACTACAACAGCCCAACCGTCGTCGCCGACATCGTCGCGGCGTTGCACGGCAGGACGGTCGCCGGAGCCCTCGCCGTCGCCACAGACTCAGCCGGCGTGTGTTCGGAGATCCTCCACTCCGCCACCGGAAACAAATTCGTCTCCATTGCCAGCCCGCCGGTCTCGTTCGCAAGCGTGACCCCGGGTCGCGGGATCAGCCTGCAGCTTGCCCGGCTCGTCGCGCGGCTGGTGGCCTCAACGGTGGCCACACAGGTCACGTCCCGGATCAGACGCATCCGCAGCAAGATGATCTGGGGAGCTTCCCTGATGGATGACGACGTCAGCACCGTCATCTACGAAGACTTCCTCCCCGGGGCCCTCGCTGACGGCCGCTACCGCGCCGCCCCCGAACCCGTCATCATCGGCACCGGCCTCGACCAGATCCAAGCCGGACTCGACGCCCAAAAGAAAGGCGTTTCCGCCAAGAAAATCGTCATCGTCCTGTGAACCCCCACCCGAACTCAGGGTTGAGCGCGGAACTAGGGTGCGCAGCTCTACTTAGGCGGCTCTGCCGCTTCCCTCCGATGAGTTGTTCGCGATCCCAGCGACCCGTGCGGCGTCGGTCTATGTCGAGAACTCCTTGATGACGACGTCGGGCGGCATTGAACTACGGCATCAATTCCCAAAAGGGTTGCAAGTGGGAGCGTTTGCTTTGGCTAGGCGGTAACTGCGAACAACCATCAGCTCCGCAACCGCGCTGGTCGGTAAGACCTCAGGAAGTCCGATAACACTGTCGTGCTAACGACGGGGCTGATGGCTCGTTGGAAGTGAGTGAATGACACCGTCTTTCATCACAAAGTCCACCCTGCCGGTGACGTCGATATCGGTGAAGGGATCACCGGGCATGGCGATCAGGTCCGCGGTCTTGCCCTCGGCGATCACCCCGAGGTCGTCGAGGCGCAGCAGTTCGGCGGCCACGCTGGTCGCCGCTTGCAAAGCCCGCAGCGGAGTGATTCCGGTGGACACCATCATCGGGAACTCGCGCCAATTCTCGTGATGCGGAAACATCCCTGCGTCGGTACCGAACGCGATCCGAACGTCGCTGGCCGCCAGGCTTTCCGCCGCGTCCAGTAGCGCACCGCGGTATTTCGCAAATTTTTGGCGTGCATACTCCGGAAGCAAGGCCAAGCTCGGATCGTCATCGCCGCCGCGGGCTTTGGACACGATCACGTATTGCGTGGGCACCAGGAACACCCCGGCGTCCTGCATCATCGTCAGCGTCTCCGGCGACGCGAGGTTTCCGTGCTCGATGCTGCGCACACCGGCCCGAACGGCCCGCCGGATTCCCTCGTCGCCGTAACTGTGCGGGGTGACCGGGATGTCGAGGTCTCTCGCCGTCGCGACCAGGACGTCCATCTCCTCCTGGCTGTAGGTCGCGTGCCCAGGATCGTCGGACGGCGAGGCGAAACCACCGGTAGCCGCGAACTTGATCCAGTCGGCGCCGGCCCGGATCTGCTGCCGAACCCGGGTGCGGATCTCGTCGCCGCCGTCAGCCGAGGCCAACTCCAAATTCCGGCAGCAGCCCTGGTATTCGTCGGCCACCATCCCGCTGAAGTCACCGTGGCCGCCCCGCGCCGAGATGATGTGCGGCGCGACCACCATCCGCGGGCCGACGACGAGCCCGGCCGCCACCGCGTTGCGAAGATCGACAGTGGGGAAATCGACGTCGCCGCAACCCACGTCACGCACCGTGGTGAACCCATTGTTCAGCAATGCCTGCAGCACCGGTAACGCCTTCAGCGTCTTCGCCGTGCTGGAGTCCAGAGCCTGCATCAGCCCCACCGGCGGTGCCAGCGTCACGTGGGTATGGCAGTCGATGAAACCCGGCGTGACGGTGTGCCCAGGAAGATCCAGCACCCGCGCGTCGGGTGGCGCCTCGATCACCTCGGCGACGCGCTGAATCCGGCCGTCCACCACCAACACCTGCCGCGGTTGCGCCTGCGCTGAGATTCCGTCCCACACGTTCGCACCGGTAATCAGCGTCGTGGAGAACGAAGCCATCGAAGACGTCGAAGCCATCGTGGTGACCTTTCAGAAGCGGTAGCGCAGGATCCGCGCCGCGCGGGCGCCGGATTTGGTTTTACCCATCAGCCGCGTCGACACCCGAGCCGCAGTCGGGTAAAGGTCGATCTCCGGCACCTGCGACAGGCTTGTTTCTTCGATCAGCCGCAACCGGGGACTCCAACCCTCCGGAACGTGCGCATCGCTGAAACCCCGGTAATTCCATTGGGTTCCGACCGCACTGAAGACGATCTTCATCGCAGCGATGTTGAGCGGGCTGACTCGCCCGTAGTCGTTGATCGCCACTTCGCCGGACCGGAAGTGTTCCGGAATGTGGCGGAACAGGTTGACGATCACCGCCTCGGAGACGAACGCCAACAAGCCGTCCGCGATCAGCATGGTGGGCCGATCGGAGGGGATCTGGTCGGTCCACGAGTCGTCGGCCAGTGACGCCGCCACCGAATGTGCGTGGTCCTCGGCGGGTACCACCTGCTCGCGCAGTGCGATGACATTGGGCAGGTCGACGTTGTACCAGTCGACGGTCGGCGGTGGCGCGACCCGCTGCATGGGTGTTGCCAAACCCGCGCCGAGGTCGACGACGACGGCGTCGGGATGCTCGGCGATGAAGGTGCGGGCCCGGTCGTCGAGTAGCTTTGCGCGCAGCGCGGTCTGACGGATAGCGCTGGCCGGCACCCCCAGACCGTCGAAGTCGTAGTCGATTTTGCCGACGATGTCGTCGGCCAGGGTGTCGCCGAGTATCGGCCTGGGCCAACGGCTGTCGACCGCACGGGCGTACTGGGTGACGAACGCGGTCTGCTCGACGGGCGTCAAGCCAGTGATCGCAATTCCCATACCGGCAACGTACTCCCAGGACTAGCCTCGGCTGCGTGAGCGATTCGAAATCCAGCAGCCCGACCACCATGTGCGAGGCTTTTCAGCGGTGCGCGGCGATAGCACCCGATGCCGTCGCGCTCCGCACTCCCGGCGACACCCAGACACTGACCTGGCGGGAGTACGCGGCGGAGGTCCGTCGTGCCGCTGCCGGGCTGGCAGGCATCGGGGTCCGGCGCGGTGACACGGTGTCGCTGATGATGGCCAACCGGATCGAGTTCTACCCGTTGGAGGTCGGCGCCCAGCACCTCGGCGCCACCTCGTTCTCCGTCTACAACACCCTTCCCGCCGAGCAGCTGACCTACCTGTTCGACAACGCCGGCACCAAGGTCGTCATCTGTGAGGAGCAATACGTCGACCGGATCCGGGCCAGCGGCGCGACGCTCGAACACATCGTGTGCATCGACGGTGCGCCGGAGGGAACGATGTCGCTCGACGAGCTCTACGCCGCCGCTACGGACGAGTTCGACTTCGACGCGACCTGGCGCGCGGTGGAAGCCGACGACGTGATCACGCTCATCTACACCTCGGGGACGACGGGCAATCCCAAAGGTGTCGAGATGACCCACACCAACCTGCTGTTCGAGGCCGATGCCCTCGGCGCCGTTCTTGGATGTTCGATCGGACGATCGCACCACGTCGTATCTGCCGTCGGCTCACATCGCCGACCGCATGATGGGGCTGTACAACCAGGAGATGGTACGGCCTGCAGGTCACGGTGGTGTCCGATGTTCGCGAGATCGCGGTCGCGTTGGCCGACGCCCGGCCAACCGTGTGGGCCGCGGTTCCACGAGTGTGGGAAAAGCTCAAAGCCGCAGTCGAATTCGCGGTTGCCCACGAGCAGGACGAGATGAAGCGCCAAGCTTTGCAGTGGGCACTGTCGGTCGCCGCGAAACGCGCGGCGGCACTGGTTGCCGACGAGCCGCTGCCCGACGATGTGGCCGCCGAATGGGCGCAGGCCGATGAGCTGGTGCTCTCCAAGCTGCGCGAGAAGCTGGGGCTCGACCAGCTGCGCTGGGCGGTGTCGGGGGCCGCGCCCATCCCAAGGGAGACGCTGGCTTTCTTCGCCGGCATCGGCATCCCGATCGCCGAGGTGTGGGGTATGTCCGAGCTGAGTTGTGTTGCGAGCGTGAGTCATCCAAACGAGGCGCGACTGGGTTCGGTGGGCAAGCTGCTGCCCGGGCTGGAGTCCAAGATCGCCGATGACGGCGAGTATCTTGTGCGGGGACCGCTGGTGATGAAGGGATACCGTCGGGAGCCGGCCAAAACGTCCGAGGCGGTCGACGCCGACGGTTGGTTGCACACCGGCGACATCTTGGACGAGGACGCCGACGGCTTCTTGCGGATCGTCGACCGCAAGAAAGAGTTGATCATCAACGCAGCCGGCAAGAACATGTCGCCGTCCAACATCGAGAACACGGTGAAGGCGGCCTGCCCGATGATCGGGGTGATGCTCGCGATCGGCGACGGCCGTCCCTACAACACCGCGTTATTGGTGTTTGATGCCGACTCGGTCGGACCCTACGCGGAACGGCACGGAATCGCCGACGCGTCGCCCGAAGCGTTGGCGGCCCACCCGGCGGTGCTCGCACAGATTTCGGCGGGGGTAGCCGACGGCAACGCGAAATTGTCGCGGGTGGAGCAGATCAAACGCTTCCGGGTGCTGCCGACGCTGTGGGAGCCGGGCGGCGACGAGATCACCCAGACGATGAAACTGAAACGTCGCCCGATCATGGCGAAGTACGCCGCCGAGATCGACGACTTGTATGCGAGCCAGCCCGGCCCCGATATCCACGAGCCGTCGCGGGCAACGACGACGACGCAACCGGCCTGAGAGCTCAGCTGGCCTTACGCCGATGCCGGTGGGCGGCGATGGCGGTGGCGAGTCCGCTTCGCCGGGTGCTGCCGTCGATCGCCGATGCCGGCGATCGCGTCTCGGGGTATCGAAACTTGTTCTCCGACGCCGTCTCTGGTGCGTCGTCGGCGGTAGCCGACAAGAATCCGACTGGCAGCGCCAATTTGCAGATGGTGCGCACCGTCATCAGGTACTGGCGAAGGAAAGAACCTGTCGTGTACGGCAAGTCGTACTTCTCGCACAATGCGCGCACGCGCACGGAGATCTCGGGCAGGCGATTGCTCGGCAGATCGGGGAACAGGTGATGTTCGATCTGGTAGCAGAGGTGGCCGCTCATGAAGGACAACACCGGGCCGGCCCGGAAGTTTGCGGTGCCCAACATCTGCCGCAGGTACCACTCCGGCTTTGTCTCGTTTTCCAAGACCGATTCGTCGAATTTCTCTGCGCCGTCGGCGAAGTGACCGCAGACGATGACGATGTACGCCCACGCGTTGCGAAGCCCGTTGGCCACCACGTTGGATCCGAGGACGCGCCGCCACCGCCGGAAGCTCAGCGCCGGAAAGACCAGGTAATCCTTGGTGGCCTGCCGAGCCATCTTGTGGAGCAATGCTGTTTTCTGGGCGTCTTTACCGGCCTGAGTGGTTTCGGCTTCCTGTATCGAGTACAGGTCGTGAAAGGCGACGCCCCATTCGAAGGCGGCAGCCAGCAGCACCGCGCGCAACGGCTGGAACAGATTGCTCGGCTTCCACTCCTGGTCGCGGGTGACCCGCAAAACTCCAAAGCCGAGGTCATCGTCCACCCCGACCACATTGGTGAACTTGTGGTGCCGGTGGTTGTGCGAGGACCGCCAGTGCGACGAGGGCCCGACCATGTCCCATTCCCACGTCGCGGAATGGATTTCCGGGTCGTTCATCCAATCCCACTGACCGTGGATGACGTTGTGGGCGAGTTCCATGTTCTCGATGCATTTGGCCGCCGCCAGCGCGGCAGTCCCGAGCATCCACCCGGATCTGGTCTTGCTCGTGCCGACGATGAGCCGTGCCGCGATTTCGAAGCATCGCTGAAAGGCGACCGCGCGACGGATGTACTCACGGTCCCTCGTACCGAGGGAGTCCTCGATGTCGCCGCGAATTGTCTCCAACTCAACCGCGAGCGCTTCGATATCCGCGTCGTTGAGGTGGGCGTATTCGGGTATTTGGGTGATGGCCATCGCGGCTTACCGGCCTGACGCCGGATTGCCGGGAGGCCCTGCACGCAAAAGTGCGCGCGACGGCCAGCTGAACAGCTGGGGCATGTGTGTCTATACCTGCTTTATCGGCTCTAAGCCGTCCGTCTGACCGTGCTATGTCGGTGTGGCACGCCGAACACTACACGGCAAGCATCACGAGACGGTCGCCACAAGATCTCGATGCCTGAGCCAGCGGGTTTAAGGTAGGCGGTATGCCACTCGAAGGTGAATATGCCCCGTCCCCGTGGGATTGGTCCCGCGAGCAAGCCGACAAGATCGCCGAATCCGGTGGAACCGACGGCACCGATATGAAAGGTATGCCGGTCATCCTGCTGACCACGGTCGGCGCCAAAACCGGCAAGCTCCGCAAGACTCCGCTGATGCGGGTCGAGCACAACGGCGAATACGCCGCGGTCGCCTCGCTGGGCGGAGCGCCGAAAAATCCCGTCTGGTACTTCAACATCTCCAAGAATCCGCGGGTCGAACTGCAGGACGGCACCGTCACACAGGACTACCACGCCCGCGAGGTTTTCGGCGACGAGAAGGCCGTCTGGTGGGAGCGGGCCGTGGCCGCCTACCCCGACTACGCCGACTACCAGCAGAAGACCGAGCGACAAATTCCCTTGTTCGTGCTGACCCCTGTGCACTGAACGCGCAGCTTGGTGGCACCATTGACCGGTGTCCGCCGAACTGAGTCAGAGCCCGAGCACCCGGGGTAGTGGGCCGCTTGCCGCGGCCGATATTGACGCGGCGGCCACCCGAATTGCCGGCGTGGTCAGGCCCACGCCGCTCGAGCTGTCCGACCGGTTGTCCGCGACCACCGGGGCGACCGTCTACCTCAAGCGCGAAGACCTGCAGACCGTGCGCTCCTACAAGCTGCGCGGCGCCTACAACCTGCTCGTGCAACTATCGGACGACGAGCGAGCCGCCGGCGTGGTGTGCTCCTCGGCGGGCAACCACGCGCAGGGCTTCGCCTACGCGTGCCGGACGCTGGGTATCCGGGGCCGGGTCTACGTCCCAGCCAAGACGCCGAAGCAGAAGCGTGATCGCATCCGCTACCACGGCGGCGAGTTCATCGAGCTGATCGTCGGCGGATCGACCTACGACCTGGCCGCCGACGCGGCGCTCGCCGACGTGGAGCGCACCGGCGCGACGCTGGTGCCGCCGTTCGACGACCCTCGCACCATGGCCGGGCAGGGCACGATCGCCGTCGAAATCCTGGATCAGCTCGGCGACGAGCCCGATCTGGTCGTGGTCCCGGTCGGCGGGGGCGGATGCATCGCCGGCATCACCACCTACCTTGCCGAGCGGACGACCAAGACCTCCGTGCTCGGGATCGAGCCCGCGGGTGCGGCCGCGATGATGGCCGCGCTGGCCAACGGCGGACCGGTCACTCTCGATCACGTCGACCAGTTCGTCGACGGCGCCGCCGTGAGCCGGGCCGGAAAGCTGACCTACGCCGCGCTGGCCGCGGCCGGCAACATGGTCTCGATCACGACGGTCGACGAGGGCGCGGTGTGCACCGCGATGCTCGACCTGTACCAAAACGAAGGAATCATCGCCGAGCCCGCTGGTGCCCTCGCGGTGGCCGGGCTGCTGGAAGCCGACATCGAACCGGGATCCACCGTGGTGTGCCTGGTCTCCGGTGGCAACAACGACGTATCCCGCTACGGCGAGATCCTCGAGCGGTCGCTGGTCCACCTCGGTCTCAAGCACTATTTCCTGGTCGACTTCCCGCAGGAACCAGGGGCGCTGCGCCGCTTCCTGGACAGCGTGCTCGGACCGAGCGACGACGTCACGCTGTTCGAGTACGTCAAGCGCAACAACCGCGAGACCGGCGAGGCTCTGGTCGGCATCGAGCTGGGCTCAGCCGCCGACCTGGACGGCTTGCTGGAACGTATGCGGGCTACCGAGATGCAGATCGAGGCCATCGAGCCCGGCTCGCCGGCGTACCGCTATCTGCTGTAGCTAGCTCAGCGCATCGTCTTCGACGGCCTCCTTCGCCTCGGCCAACCCGGCACCGGTGATCTGGCGGTACTCCTTGATCGCAGCGATCATGTTGCCGGCGCGGGCAAGCGCGACCACCGCGGCCGGCATCCCGGAGGTACTGGCCTCCGCGAACGGCACGTACCTGTTCGGAAACAGCGCCTTGAGCTGCGTTTCGATGTAATCGAGACGGGCTCTGGCGCCATAGTCGATTTCACTCACACGCGAAAACTACCCGATGTGTGAACAGCTAGCCCAGCACTGCGACCGATTCGTCGTTGGCGCGAAAGATCGGTTCGAGCGGTATGGCGAATCGTTCGGCCATGTCGGTCAACGACTTCGACCACACCAGCTCGATGGTCGACGCCGGACCGCGGCCCGGCCCGGACAGCAGCAAGGCCACCGTGGTTCCCGCTTCCAGCTCGTCGAGCAGGGTCCGCAGCGACGACATCAGATTCCAGACGATCCGGCCGCGGGGCCGTGGGCGGACCGGGATGCGGCTGAGCTTCTTGGTGAAGCAGCGGTCCGGCCCGATCAGGCCGAACCACAGCAGTCGGGTCCCAAACCCCAACGGCCCCATCAGCGCACGCCATCGCTCACGCAGGTCCTGCGTCGAATGCACCGGATCGCAGGCGGTCTGGATGGACGGGATCGGCAACAACTCGGAATGGGTCATCCGCGAATCATCAGCGCTCACGGACGAGCCCGGTAGTCAGTTATCCACAGTGCGCACGATCGCGAAAGAGTGCGGCGGTAGTTCGGTAATCTGCTCGCCAACGCTGATCGGTTCCGAACCCAGCACCAGTTCACCGGTGATGGGTAGCGCCGCCGGCTCGGCGGCCAGGTTGCAAGCGACCGTCAATCTGCCGCGGTGCATCGCAATCCAGCGGCCGTCTTCGTCATACTGGACGTCCAGATTGTTGAGCCACGGATCGCGCAGATCGCTTTCGTTGCGCCGCAACGCAATCAGCTCCTGGTAGACCCCGAGCAGCTTCGCATGGTCAGCGCTGTCGAGTTCGGACCAGTCCAGCTTCGACCGCTGGAAGGTTTTCGGATCCTGCGGATCGGGGATGTCGTCGGCATCCCATCCGTGATCGGCGAACTCCCGCTTGCGGCCCTCGGCGGTGGCGCGGGCCAACTCGGGTTCTGGATGGGAGCTGAAAAACTGGAACGGTGTCGATGCGCCCCATTCCTCGCCCATGAAAAGCATTGCCGTGTAGGGCGATGCCAGTACCAGCGCGGCTTTGATGGCAAGCTGACCGTAGCTCAGGGTTTGCGACGGCCGGTCACCGAGCGCACGGTTGCCGACCTGATCATGGGTGCAGGTATAGGCCAGCAGCCGGGTGGCCGGGGTCGTGAAGGTGTCCAGTGGCCGGCCGTGACGCCGCTGACGGAACGACGAGTAGGTGGCGGCGTGGAAGAAGCCGTGGCGCAACGTCTTTGCCAATGTGGCCAGCGAGCCGAAGTCGGCGTAGTAGCCCTGACGCTCACCGGATACCGCGGTGTGGATGGCGTGGTGGATGTCGTCATCCCACTGCGCGGTCATGCCCTGGCCGTGCTCGGGGCGAGGGGTGATCATGCGTGGGTCGTTGAGATCGCTCTCGGCGATCAGCGACAACGGCCGGCCGAGTTGCTCGGCCAGCGCGTCGGTGTCGGCGGCCAGCTCCTCGAGTATGTGGATCGCGGTGGTGTCGAAAAGTGCGTGCACGGCGTCCAGCCGAAGGCCGTCGGCGTGGAAGTCCCGCATCCAGCGCAGCGCACAGTCGATGATGTAGCGGCGCACCTCGTCTGACTGGGCATCGGCGATGTTGATGCCTTCGCCCCACGGGTTGCTCGCCGACGACAGGTACGGCCCGAACCGCGGCAGGTAGTTGCCCGACGGGCCGAGGTGGTTGAACACCGCGTCGATCAACACGCCCAGCCCGCGCCGATGGCAGGCGTCGACGAACCGGATCAAACCGTCTGGGCCGCCGTAGGGTTCGTGAACGGCGTACCACAGCACGCCGTCATAGCCCCAGCCATGCGTTCCCGAAAACGCGTTGACCGGCATCACCTCGACGAAGTCGACGCCGAGATCGACCAGGTAGTCCAGCTTGTCGATGGCCGCATCGAAAGTGCCGGCCGGGGTGAAGGTGCCGATGTGCAACTCGTAGATCACCGCGCCCTGCAGCGTGCGACCGGCCCAACCGCCGTCCGTCCAATCCTGCGGGTTGGGCTCCCACGCCTGCGAATGCTCGTGCACTCCGTCAGGCTGGCGGGGCGACCGCGGGTCGGGCAGCGGCTTGGGCTCGTCGTCGAGTAAATAGCCGTAGCGCGCGTCCGGCGCCGCGTCGACGGTCGCCCGCCACCAGCCGTCGTCGCCGCGGGTCATCGCCGACACCGCACCGTCGACCTCGATGCGGACCGTGTCGGGTTTCGGCGCCCAGACCGCGAATTCAGGCATCGGTGCGCTCCAGCAGTGCAACCGGCAACTCGACGAACAACTCGGCGGCCGGCAATGTCCCGCTGACCACAGCGCCCGTCAACACATTGGTCCACGAGCCGTCCGGCAGCGTGACCGCGGTGTCGCCCCAGCCGGACTGCTCGAGTCGCACCGTCCAGCGGGTCACCGCGACCAGCACGTCATCACCGCGCCGGAACGCCACCAGATGATGCGAGCCGACTCCGGCGGCCAGCACTGGATGGTAGTCGCCGTGCAAGAAGGTGTCTGACCGGTCACGTCGCAGGTGTAGGGCAGCTTTGACGATTCGAATTTTACTGTGCTGCAGAGACTTCAGTGCGTCACGGCGGGCGGTGTAATCCACTGCGCGCCGGTTGTCGGGATCGACCAGGCTGTCGTCCCACAGTTCGGTGCCCTGATACACGTCGGGGATACCCGGGGAGGTCAGGGACAGCAGCTTCTGACCCAGCGCGTCGTTCTCGGCGTGTGGGTCCAGCCGGAGAACCAGATTGGTCAGCTCACGTACCACCGGGCCGTCGAGCATATCGTCCAGCCAGCCGTGCACAGCGGCCTCGAAGTCGGCATCCGGGTCGTTCCACGAGGTGTGCCACGCCGCTTCGCGGATCGCTTTCTCGGCGTAGGCGTGCAGCCGGCCGCGTAGCTCGTCGGTGACCTCACCGTCGGCCGGCCACACACCGAAGATGTTCTGCCACAGAAATAATCCCGTCACAGGGTCGGGGGAGGGAACAACCTTCTCCCAGCGGCTGACGAACTCCGCCCACAGCGACGGCACCTGCGACAGCACGCCGATGCGGGCGCGGACGTCCTCCCCGCGTTTGGTGTCGTGGGTCGACAGCGTCGTCATCGCCTGCGGCCACAGGCGGGCCCGAGTGGCTGCGCGCGAATGGAATTCGGCCAGACCGATACCGAAGTCCTGCGGCTCGCCGCCGACCTCGTTGAGCGACACCAGTCGGGCGTCGCGATAGAACAGGCAGTCCTCGACGGCCTTGGCGGTGACTGCCCCGCACAGCTGCTGTAGTCGCACCGCCGCCTCGCCGCCGTCGGCCACCGCGGTCGCGATCAGCTGCAGCGGGACGTCGAGTTCCGGTTCGGCAGATTGGGTTGCGGCCAGGGCGGTCGGCAATATCGCCGCCAGCCCCAGGTAGTCGCTGCGGTAGACGTCGATGTGAGTCAGCAGCGCCGCCACCGCGGCGGGCAGCTGCGGGTGGTCGGCGCCGGCCGCCGCGACGATGCAGCGCCGCAGCCGGCCCAGCTCGCTGGCCAATGTCTCGGTCGCCGAGGAAAGCTTCAGATCGGCCAGCATCGGGGCGATCTGCCCGTAGTCGAACCCGACGGATGCGACGAGCTCCGTCAATGCCTGCGCCCCTTGGGGATCGATGAAGACCCCGCCGATCTCGCGTAGTGCGTCGTATCCGGTGGTGCCGGCTACCGGCAGAGACGGATCCAACGCCTCGTCGACGGCGAGGATTTTCTCGATCACGATCCAAGCGTCGGGGCCGCTCAACTCGCGCAGCCAGCCGAGATATCCGGTCGGATCCGCCAGACCGTCGGGATGGTCGATGCGCACCCCGTCGACGAGACCGTCGGCGAACCAGCGCGCCACTTCGGCGTGGCTGGTGTCGAACACGGCGCGATCTTCCTGACGCAGCCCGGCCAGCGACGTGATCGAGAAGAAGCGGCGATAACCGGTGACGCCGTTACGCCAACCGATCAGCCGGTAATGCTGACGGTCGTGCACCTCGGGGCCGGTGCCGTCGCCGGTGCCCGGCGCGATGGGCAGTGCGAGATCACCCAGCCGCAACAGATCACCGTCGACGTTGAGATCGGCGACATCGTCGTCAGAACCCAGCAGCGGCAGCACAATCCGGCCATCGCCCAGTTCCCAGTCGATGTCGAAGAACGACGCGTATGCCGACGATTGGCCGTGCCGCAGCACGTCCCACCACCAGGCGTTCTGCTCGGGTTTGTCCACCCCGACGTGGTTGGGCACGATGTCGACGATCAGGCCCAGGCCGCGTGTCCGCGCCGCCGCAGACAGCCGTGGCCAATCCTTCCGGGCCACCGAGTTCGGCAGACACCGTCGTGGGGTCGGTGACGTCGTAGCCGTGTGCCGATCCGGCGACCGGGGTCAGAATCGGTGACAGATAGAGATGCGAGACCCCGAGATCGTCGAAGTAGTCGAGCAGATCCTCGGCGTCGGCGAAGGTGAATCCAAACCCGCTGTCAGGACCACGCAGCTGCAGCCGATAGGTCGACAGGACCGGAAATACCATGCGTTACTTAGTCTTACGGAACACGAGTAGCGCCCGCCCGGGCAGTGACACCTCGTCGCCGTCGTTCACGACAAGCGTCACCGATCCGGTGGCGTCGGTGGTATCCAGCACAGCTGTCCATTGCGTGGCGTAATCGTCGGGCGGAATGACGAAGTCGACCTCGTGATCGTGGGCGTTGAAGCACATCAGGAACGAATCATCGACGACCCGTTCACCGCGCGCATTCGGTTCGGGTATCGCCTCACCGTTGAGGAACACCGCGATGCTCTTGCCGAATTCACCACCCCAGTCCTGGGGCTGCATCTCCTTGCCGGCCGGCGTCAACCAGGCGATGTCGCGGACCTCGTCGCCACTGCGGATCGGCTCGCCATCGAAGAACCGGCGGCGGCGAAACACCGGGTGGGCTTTGCGCAGCGCGGTGACTTTTCGGGTGAACTCCAGCTGGTCGCTGTTCTTGTCGACCAAAGACCAGTCCATCCACGACAATTCGGAGTCCTGGCAGTAGACGTTGTTGTTGCCTCGTTGGCTGCGGCCGAGCTCGTCGCCGTGGGCGATCATCGGCGTGCCCTGGCTCAGCATCAGCGTGGCGATGATGTTGCGCATCTGTCGTTTGCGCAGCGTAAGGATTTCCGGGTCATCGGTCGGGCCCTCGACGCCGCAGTTCCAGGACCGGTTGTGGCTTTCGCCGTCGCGGTTGTGTTCGCCGTTGGCCTCGTTGTGTTTCTCGTTGTACGAGACGAGATCGTTGAGGGTGAAGCCGTCGTGGGCGGTGACGAAGTTGATGCTGGCGCCGGGACGGCGACTGGTCGCCTCGTAGAGGTCCGACGACCCGGTCAGCCGGGACGCGAACTCGCCCAATGTCGCGGGCTCGCCCCGCCAGTAGTCACGCACAGTGTCGCGATACTTCCCGTTCCACTCGGTCCACAAACCTGGGAAGTTGCCGACCTGGTAGCCACCTTCGCCGATGTCCCACGGTTCGGCGATCAACTTGACCTGACTGACGATCGGATCCTGTTGCACCAGATCGAAAAACGCGCTCAAACGGTCGACGTCGTAGAACTCGCGGGCCAGCGTCGAGGCCAGGTCGAAGCGGAAGCCGTCGACGTGCATCTCGGTCACCCAATAGCGCAGCGAGTCCATGATCAGCTGCAGGGTGTGTGGGTGACGGGCGTTGAGGCTGTTGCCGGTGCCGGTGAAGTCTTTGTAGAGACTGAGATCCTCATCCAGGAGGCGGTAGTAGGCGGCGTTGTCGATGCCGCGGAAATTGATCGTGGGACCGAGATGGTTTCCTTCGGCGGTGTGGTTGTAGACCACGTCGAGGATGACCTCGATGCCCTGCTGGTGAAATGCCCGGACCATCGACTTGAACTCGGTCACCGCGCCACGGGCGCGCCGGTTGGCGGAGTACTGGTTGTGCGGGGCGAAGAATCCGAACGTGTTGTAGCCCCAATAATTTCGCAGACCGAGGTCCACCAGACGGTGGTCGTGCATGAACTGATGCACCGGCATCAGTTCGATCGCGGTGACGTTCAACGCCTTCAGGTGGTCGATGATTGCCGGGTGACCCAGGCCGGCATAGGTACCGCGCTGCGCTTCGGGGACCGCGGGATGGTTCTGGGTCATCCCTTTGACGTGCGCCTCGTAGATCACCGTCTCGTGGTACGGCGTGCGGGGCGCGCGATCGTTGGCCCAGTCGAAGTACGGATTGATCACCACGCTGGTCATGGTGTTCCCCAACGAGTCGACCCGGGGCGGCGTGCCGGTTTCGGCGGGGTCCTCGGCGGCGACCGCCAGGTCGTAGGAGTAAAGCGCCTGGGTGAATTTGAAGTCGCCGTCGAAGCATTTGCCGTAGGGGTCCAGCAATAGCTTGCTGGGGTCGCAGCGGTGGCCCGCCGCCGGGTCGAACGGGCCGTGTACCCGAAAGCCGTAACTTTGTCCGGGGGTGACGTCGGGCAGGTAGGCGTGCCAGACGTAGCCGTCCACCTCGTCGAGTCGGATGCGAGTTTCCTGACCGTCCTCATCGATCAGGCAGAGCTCGACCTTGTCGGCGATCTCGGAGAACAGCGCGAAGTTGGTACCGGTGCCGTCGTAGTTGGCGCCCAATGGGTAGCTGGACCCAGGCCACACGGTGGCCAGCGGGGGCGGAGCCGCGGGGGCGCCACTGGTCGGGTCTGACGCGGGCATCACTCGACCTTAGTGGCGGCGGGTTCCGGTCGCCCGGCTGTATCGGATTGCCGGGCTCCTCCTCACGCCGCTGCGCGGCGTGCATTGTCGCCCGGCTACCACCAGCCCGTGGCAGGCCCGAGCTGGCGGCCCAGCTCATTGGTCATGGTGCGCATGTAGGTGGCCGACAGGTGATGAGCGTCGTGATATACCAACACGTTTCCCTCCACCGCCGGGCAGATGTCGGCGCGGCAGACCGCGTCACTCATGTCCATCGGCTTGAGCATCGGGAACTGCTCGACCCAGTCGAGGGTGGGATTGCGGTCGGCGAGCACATCGGAGCGCTTGATGCCGCACGAGATCGCGTCACCGCCTTTGGCCAGGCAGTCCGACGGGTTGAACGGCTGCCCGTCTTTCACCAGCCACGGAGTGTCTCGCATGGCCAGAATCGGGATGTTGTTGTCAGAGAATGTCTGCCAGATCCCGACGTAGGTGCCCGGCATCACGTCTCCGGGCTTGATGTTCCACGGCCGGGTCGAGGTGGTGAATACGAAGTCCGGGTGGTCGGCGACGACTGCCGCCATCGCCTTGGGCACCCAGTCACGACACTCTGGGTACGGGTCGTTGTTGCCCATCACCAACGGCATCTTTTCGGTCGACAGCGCGCAGCCCATCTTCAGGTAGGTGGTGACCTTGAAGTGCTGCCGGTGCCCGAGCAGGTCCAGCGCGGTCAGCCAGTGCTCGGCGTGCGAGCCACCGGCCAGCGCGATGGTCCGGGTGGCGTTCTTATCGCCGTAGCTGCACTTGAGAACGTCGGTGTTCTTGAAGTCGCTGATGCAGCCGTCGCGGGTGGACGGCGGGTAGTCGGTCTGGGCTTCCAGCACCGTCGGCCGCATCCGCAGCCTGGGCACTCTTACGTTCTTGATCAGTGCGCGGGCGCCGGGGTAGTCAGTGGAGCTCAGCGCACTGAGCTCTTTGCCGCTGGCACGTTCGACGTTGACGTGCTCGCGCCAGGTGAAAGCCGTCGCGGTGAGCGTCACACCCAATAACCCGACCACCGATCCCAACACGATCGTGGGTCGGCGCAGTCGCGTCCGCCAAGGCACCACCACCGTCGTCTCGGGTGCGGTGTTGGCGGGTTTGCGCGCCCGCAACGGTTCTTCGATGTACCGGTTGGTCAGGTACGCCAGCACGCCCGATATCAGCAGCACCGCGGTGCCCTCGACGAAGTTGGCGTGCGCGTGACCGCTGTAGGCGAGCCAGAAGATCAGCAGCGGCCAGTGCCACAGATAGAGCGAGTAGGCCATCTCACCGAGGCGCACCAGCGGCGCCGTCGCGAGCAGCCGGTTGGGTAGCGGCAACGCGACGCCGTCGGCCCGGTTGGCGCCGGCCAGGATGAACACGACCGCGGCGCCGACCGGGACCAACGTCCACGGGCCGGGGAACTGCTTGACGCCATCGATCAGTGCGCCGCAGGACAGCACCGCCGCCAACGCGATGGTGGCCGCGGTGGCGCGCAACCACATCGGCCAGCGGATGTAGGGGACCAGAGCGCCGACCAAAGCTCCAAGCAGCAACTCCCACGCGCGGGCGAAGCTGTTGTAGTAGGCCACCGCCTGGTCGTCCTGGTGGGCGAAGATCGCGTAGACGAACGACGCGATCGCCAGCGCGCTGAGCAGCAGCACGAACGCAATACGCAGCCGGTCGCCCAGTCGGCGCCGAAGTAGGTACGCGAAGCCGAAAACCAGCGCCAGGAACGCGATGTAGAACTGGCCCTGCACCGACATCGACCAGATGTGCTGTAGCGGGCTGACTGATTCGCCGGCCCGCAGATAATCTGCGACCGTGCTGGCCAGCTCCCAGTTCTGGTAGTAGCCGAGGCTTGCCAGGCTCTGGTTGGCGAAGGTCTCCCAGCGTGTCTGCGGCTGGATGAGGATGGTCAGCACCGCGCATCCGGCCAGCACCACCACCAGGGCCGGCAGCAGTCGGCGCACCAGCCGAACGACCTCGGTGAACGGCGAGAGCGTGGATTGCGGATTGAGCGCCGTGCGCAGCAACTTGCCGCCGAAGAAGAAACCGGACAGGGCGAGGAACACGTCCACCCCGCCGGAAACCCGGCCGAACCACACGTGGAACATCGCGACGAGGGCGATGGCAATGCCGCGCAGCCCGTCGAGATCGTGGCGGTAGAACCCTGCCCGGTTTTCCGCCGCGGGTTGCGCGGGTTGCACAACGCCGGCGTCGGCCGAGCGGGTCGGGGAGATCGTCATGATTGACAGACAATCTACCTAACCCGCCGGCCGACGCGTCCGCTCGAAAACCGGTCGGTGAGTTGTCCGGTCAGGACTCCAGGATGCGAGTCAGGTACGGAGTCATCCCGTTGGTCCGAGCCGGTGTGACTGTGACGGCAGGCTCGGTGGCCTCGATCATCTGGTTGCTGCCGAGGTACAACGCCACGCTTTGGGTACCGCCCGGCCCGTAGCACAGCAGGTCTCCCGGGCGCGCCTGGGCGGGCGCGACTTTCCGGCCGACGTTGCACTGCTCGGCCGAGGTGCGCGGCATCTTCACGCCGGCGCCCGCGTAGGCGTACTGGATCAGGCCGGACGCGTCGAAGCCGACGATGTTGGCTTTCAGGCCGGTGCCGCGAGTGGGTCCTGCGGCGTCGCCGCCGCCGTACAGGAACGGCACGTTGCGCTGCGACAGCGCGCGCTGGATCACGTAGTTGGTGGTCTGCTGGTAACCGACCAGAGTCGGGCCGGTGGGGTCAGCGCTGGCGATGTGAGGGTTGACCATCGGCAGCGTCAACAACAGGGCCAGGCTGGTCGGGACGGCGATGCTGCGTCTCATGTGGATCACCTCTCTGTGGCGTCAGCGTGGTGACTGCACGCCTCTGCCGCCATTCCATCGATTCACCACAGAGACTCGTGTGTTGACCCGCCCCGTTGGGGGCAGCGCCGCCCCCGTTGGTGAACCGCTGAATTCACAACAGTCACTACCAACACTGTGGCAACAAACGCCTCGTAGAGCTACCTATTAGGGGCTCTGAGCGGGATTTTTTGTCGTACCGTGACCCAACGGTGATCGCCGGCGGCCGAAACCCTCGAAACCGTGGGCGCCGTTGTGATTTCGCTCTCACTCGGGAGCGTCGACGACCCCGGATCCGCCGTGCCAGTACGTGGAGCTGAAGTCGGTCAGCGCCGTCCCGGACGCCGAGGCGAAAAGCAGCAGCACGATCGCCAAGGCCGGCCAAAAGGACAGATACCACCCCTTCAGCAGGGACACCAGTGGCCCGACCAGCGCGGCGGTGACCGCGGCGCCGATGCCTCCCCACACCAATGGGTAGATGTAGAAATCGACGCCGAATGGCGCGGGCGGACAATCGCCGGTGCAGACATCTTTGAGGAAGCCGAAAAGCCGCGCATACCAATTGGTTCCGAAGGCGAGCGCACCAAGCAGCGTCATCAGCACCAGCAAAGAGGTGACATCCCAGGGAACCAGCCGCAGCCGCAGTATGCGCGGCGGGGCGTCGTCGTGGCGGGCGGGGGACGGGTCATCGGACTGCTGTGGCGAAGCCATGGTGACTCAATGGTCCCAGAAAGTCCGGGCATCCGACACGCGGACCGGCTGCTTTACCCTCGTTCTTTATGGTCGCGACGAGCCCCGGGCTCACCCCCGAGCAGATCAGCGCGATCGATGCGGCCCACCTCTGGCACCCCTACAGCACGATCGGGGCCGAAGCCGTTCCCCCGGTGGTCGCGGTCGGCGCCCGGGGCGCCTGGCTCACGCTGGTACGCGACGGCAAGCACGTCCAGGCCCTCGACGCGATGAGTTCCTGGTGGACGGCCGTGCACGGGCACGGACATCCCGTGCTCGACGCGGCGATGTCCCGCCAGCTGGCCACCATGAGCCACGTCATGTTCGGCGGGCTGACCCATGAACCGGCCGCGCGGCTGGCCCAGCTGCTCGTCGAAATCACCCCGGCCGGCCTGGAGACGGTGTTCTTCAGCGACTCCGGATCGGTGTCGGTGGAGGTCGCGGTGAAGATGGCGCTGCAGTACTGGCGCAGCCGCGGGCTGCCCGGCAAGCGTCGGCTGATGACGTGGCGCGGGGGATACCACGGCGACACCTTCACCCCGATGAGCGTCTGCGACCCCGACGGCGGCATGCACAAGCTATGGGCTTTGGGAGAAGACTCAGTGCTCGCCCATCAGGTGTTCGCCCCGCAGGTTCCCCGCGACTATGACCACGCCTACGTTGCGGCGTTCGAGGCGCAGCTGGCCGAACACGCCACCGAGCTGGCGGCCGTCGTGGTCGAGCCGGTGGTCCAGGGCGCCGGCGGGATGCGCTTTCACGATCCCCGGTACCTGATCGATCTGCGCGATATCTGCCGTCGGCACGACGTACTGCTGATCTTCGACGAGATCGCCACCGGGTTCGGCCGCACCGGCGAGTTGTTCGCCGCCGACCATGCCGGGGTCAGCCCGGACATCATGTGTGTCGGCAAGGCTCTGACCGGCGGCTACCTCAGCCTGGCCGCGACGTTGTGCACCACCGACGTCGCCCACACGATCAGCCACGGTGAGGCCGGTGCGCTGATGCACGGCCCGACCTTCATGGCCAACCCGCTGGCGTGCGCCGTCTCGGTGGCTGCGGTGGAACTGCTGCTCGGCCAGGACTGGCGCTCGACGGTCGCCGAGATCGGCGCCGGACTGGCCGCCGGACTCGAGCCGGCCCGGGCCTTGCCGGGGGTGATCGACGTTCGGGTGTGCGGCGCCATCGGCGTGATCGAGTGCGACCGTCCCGTCGACCTGGCCGTCACCACGCCGGCGGCGCTGGATCGCGGCGTCTGGCTGCGGCCGTTTCGCAACCTGATCTACGCGATGCCGCCCTTCATCTGCACACCATCCGAGATCGCGCAGGTCACCTTGGCGATGGTCGAGGTGGCTCGGCTCACCGGTTCTCGTAAGATTTAGCGCGATGACGCAGATCGAAACCTCCCCGTTGGCCTGGCTGGAGGCGCATGCCGAGCAGCGCCGACAGGCCGGGCTGCGGCGTGCACTGCGCCTGCGACCAGCGGTCGCGGCTGAGCTCGATCTGGCGTCCAACGACTACCTCGGCCTCTCGCAGCATCCCGACGTGATCGAGGGTGGCGTGGACGCGCTGCGCACCTGGGGCGCCGGTGCGACCGGCTCGCGGCTGGTCACCGGCAACACGTCGCTGCACGAGGAGCTCGAAACCAGCCTCGCCGAATTCGTCGGCGCCGCAGCGGGTCTGGTGTTCTCCTCCGGGTATACCGCAAACCTGGGCGCGGTCGTCGGGCTCTCCGGCCCGGGCTCGTTGCTGGTGTCGGATGCGCTGTCACACGCCTCACTGGTCGACGCGTGCCGGCTGTCACGGGCCCGGGTGGTGGTGACGCCGCACCGCGACGTCGACGCCGTCGACGCGGCGCTGGCCGCTCGAGCCGAGGAGCGCGCCGTCGTCATCACCGAATCGGTGTTCTCCACCGACGGCGCCCTGGCCCCGCTGCGCCAGCTGCACGAGGTGTGCCGCAGGCACCGGGCGCTGCTCATCGTCGACGAGGCACACGGACTGGGCGTACGGGGAACCGGCGGGCGCGGGTTGCTGCACGAGCTGGGTTTGGCCGGCGCGTCCGACGTGGTGATGACCACGACGCTGTCCAAAGCCCTCGGTAGTCAGGGTGGCGCGGTGCTGGGGTCGGTCGCGGTGCGCGATCACCTCATCGACGCGGCCCGGCCATTCATCTTCGACACCGGTCTGGCGCCGGCCGCCGTCGGCGCCGCGCTGGCGGCGTTGCGAGTTCTGCACGCAGAGCCGTCGCGACCGGACGCAGTCCTGCGGCATGCAGCCACCCTGGCCGAAATCTGCGGCGTCACGCAGACACCGCAGTCCGCGGTGGTGTCGGTGATCCTTGGCGCGCCGGAGGTGGCGCTGGCCGCCGCCACAGCCTGCCTGGATGCGGGCGTCCGGGTGGGCTGTTTCCGGCCCCCGACCGTTCCCGCCGGCACATCGCGGCTGCGACTGACCGCGCGCGCGTCGCTGGATGACGACGACCTGGAGCTGGCCCGGACGGTGCTGACCGACGTGCTGGCCGCGGCACGGCGTTGACGGTCCTGGTCGTCACCGGGACAGGGACCGGGGTCGGCAAGACCGTCGCCACTGCGGCCCTGGCAGCGGCCGCGCGGCAGGCCGGTATCGGCGTCGCCGTCTGTAAACCGGTGCAAACCGGGACCGCGGCCGGGGATGACGACCTTGCCGAGGTAACCCGGTTGACCGGACTGAGCAAAATGGTCGGGCTGGCGCGTTACCCGGAGCCGCTGGCGCCGCTGGCCGCCGCGGAGCAGGCCGGACGGGCCCTGCCCAGCCGCAACACCATTCTCAAACTCATTCGCGCAGTGGACCATCCGGGCCAGCTGACCCTGGTCGAGGGTGCCGGTGGCCTGCTCGTCGAACTCGCCGACGGTGGCGTGACCTTGCGGGATCTCGCCGCTGATCTCTCGGCCGCGGTGTTGGTGGTGACCACTGCCGAGCTCGGCACCCTCAACCACACCGCGCTGACGGTGGAAGCGCTTGCGGCCCATAACCTCCCCTTTGCCGGACTGGTGATCGGCAACTGGCCAATGCCGCCCGGTGTGGTGGAGGCGTCGAACAGGTCTGCGCTGGTGCGCCTGGGGCCGGTGCGCGCCGCGCTGCCCGCGGGAGCCGGACAGCTGAGCACGGCAGAGTTCACCGCGATGAGCGCGCACGCGTTCGACCGCGCCTGGGTGACCAGCCTGCTCAGCTGATGGCGCATTCCGTCGAGCTGCTCTTCGATCCCGAGACCGAGGCGACGCTGTGTCGGATCTGGGATGACCTGGCCGCCGCCGAGCTACCGAGCCGCGTTCCGGCCGGCCGCCCGCATGTCACGATGGCCGTGGCCGAGCGGATCGCGCCCGACGTCGACGCATTGCTGCGGCCGGTCGCCCAGCAGCTGCCGCTGGACTGCGACGTCGGGGCGCCGCTGCTGTTCGGGCAGTCGAACGCGGTGCTGGCCCGGCTCATCGTGCCGACGGCGAGAGCTTCTCGCCCTGCACGCCGACGTGCACCGGATCTGCGGCCCGCACCTGTTGCCCGGCCCGCTGCCGCACAGCGTGCCCGGTCAGTGGACGGCGCACGTCACGCTGGCCCGCCGCATCGAAGGCGCCCAACTGGGTCCGGTGCTGCGAATAGCGGGTCAGCCCGCGGAGATCCGCGGCCGCCTGGCCGGTCTGCGCCGCTGGGACGGCACCGAACGTGTCGAGTATCCGATCGGCTGACCTACTTACCGCTACTGCCGGGACTCGCACCGCCGCCCGCGGTGTAGGACGCCTTGCCGGTCCCGGCCAGCCCGCCGCCGGACACAATCAGGTACTCGTCGCGAATCGGCTTGTCGGCGAAAAAGTCCTCGAGAATCTCCCGAGCTCCTGCGGCGTAACGGGCCTGGGCCGACAGCGTGGTCCCCGACACGTGCGGGGTCATGGCCTCGTTCGGCATGCTGCGCCACGGGTGGTCCGCCGGCGGCGGCTGTGGATACCAGACGTCGCCCGCATAGCCGGCCAGTTGACCGCTCTTCAGCGCGGCCACGACCGCGTCGCGCACGCAGATCTCGGCGCGAGCCGTATTCACGATGTAGCTGCCCCGCCGCATGGAAGCGATCAGCTTCTCGTCGAACAGGTGATACGTCTGCGGGTGCAGCGGCGCGTGGATGGACACCACGTCAACCGAGCGGGCCAGCGACGCGGCGTCGGGGTGGTAGGTGACGTTCAATTCCTTCTCGACTTCGTCGGCAAGGCGGCGAGTGTCGGTGTAGTGCAGGTTGACGTCGAACGGGGCCAACCGGCGCAGCGTGGCCAGGCCGATGCGACCGGCGGCGATCACGCCGACGTCCATGCCCTCGACGTCGTAGGCGCGCTCGACGCAGTCGGCGATGTTCCAGCCGCCGTCGGTCACCCACTGATGGGATGGGACGAAGTTGCGCACCAATGCCAGGATCTGCATGACCGCATGCTCGGCGACACTGATGCTGTTACAGAAGGTGACTTCGGCCACGGTCAGCCCGTGGGCTATCGCCGCGTCCAGATCGACGTGGTCTGAACCGATGCCTGCTGTCAGAGCCAGCTTGAGGTCCTTCGCTTTCGCGATCCGCTCGGCGGTCAGGTACGCCGGCCAAAATGGTTGAGAGATAACAACATCAGCGTCGAGCAGTTGGCGTTCGAATTCCGAGTCCGGGCCTTCCTTGTCCGAGGTCACGATCAACTCGTGCCCATTGTCTTCCAGGAAGGCGCGCAGGCCCAGCTCACCGGACACGCAGCCCAGCAACTGGCCCGGCGTGAAATCGATCGCCGACGGGGTCGGTAAGGTCTGACCGCCTGGGTAGCCGTCCAACACCGGGATGCCATCGCGTGCGTACACCGGGGGATATCCGGTCACCGGGTCCGGATAGAGGACGAGCAAAACCTTGGCCATCGCATTCTCCTTACTTCACGTGCGGGATGCTCACAGCCTTCACCACCTCGAAGACAAAAGATCATGCAGGGTCCGACGCCGCGTTGACGGCACAACCTACGGACGAAAGAATCTCTCGATGGTGCCTGAACCGGCCGACTCGGCTGCCGGCCGACTGCGGGGCTGGCTGCACGCACTGGTCACCCATCGTCATGGCAGCGAGGTCTACCAGACCTCGACGATGGGTGCGTTGCTCGACGGGGTCTACGACGGCGACGTCACCATCCGAGAGCTGTTGCAGCACGGCAACTTCGGCCTGGGTACCTTCAACGGCCTGGACGGCGAGATGCTGGTGCTTGACGGGGTCTGCTACCAGTTGCGCGGCGACGGCAGCGCACAGCCCGCCGAGCCGGATCAGTGCACGCCTTTCGCCGTCGTCACCTGGTTCGACGCCGACCGCTCGTTCGAGGTGTCTGAGCCGATCGACCGCGCTGGACTCAAAGCGCGGATCGACGAGTCGCTGCCGAGCGCCAACTTGATTGTCGCCGTTCGGGTCAGCGGCGACTTCGGTGAGATTCGCACCCGCACGGTGACCGAGCAGCATCGCCCGTACCCACCGTTCACCGAAGCCACCCAAGACCAGCGGGAAGTCACCTTCCGCGACGTCACCGGAACGCTGGCCGGCTTCCGAATGCCCGACTACGAGCAGGGTGTCTCGGTGGCTGGGTATCACTCGCATTTCGTCGACGCCGAACGGCGCCACGGCGGACACGCCATTGACTACCGGTTGACCCGGGGCCGTGTCGACATCAGCGTGCGCTCCGATCTCCATCTGAGTCTGCCGCGTACGCCGGAATTCCTTGCCGCCGAACTGAACCGGCCCGACATGGACAACCAGATCCGTCGCACCGAAGGGTAGTGAACTGAGCAGCAACGAGGTCCGATCAGCCCAGCGCGTCGTCGAGACGCTGACCGCGTATGGCATCCAGTACATTTTCGGCGTCCCGGGCGCCAAGATCGACGCCGTCTACGACGCGCTGGCCGACGGTGGCCCCGAGTTGATCATCTGCCGTCATGAGCAGAACGCCGCGTTCATGGCCGCCGCCGTCGGCCGGCTCACCGGCACACCGGGCGTCGCGTTGGTGACATCGGGGCCCGGCACCACGAACCTGGCGACCGGACTGATCACCGCCACCACCGAGCAAGACCCGATGGTCGCGATCTGTGGTGCGGTGCAGCGGTCCGACCGGCTCAAGCGAACCCATCAATCGATGGATGCCGTTGCGGCACTGAAGCCGTTTACGAAATACACCGGCGAGGTCGACGATCCCGACAACGTGCCCGAAACCATCGCCAACGCCATCCGCAGCGCGCTCACGCAGCCTCGCGGGGCCGCCGCCGTGGTACTGCCCGCAGACGTGTTGGCGGCCCCGACGTCGGCGAAGATCGTGGCGCCGAACCCCGTCTCGGCGATGGGTCCCGCTCCGGCCGATCGAATTGCCCAGGCCGTCAAACTGATTCGCGCGGCACAGCGCCCGGTATTGTTCGTCGGCATCCGGGTGGGGGAGCCCGCGCCATGCGCGGCGCTACGTGACCTCCTCGCCGCCACCGAATTGCCGGTCGTCGAGACGTTCCAGGCCGCGGGTGTGGTCTCCCGTGAACTCGAGGATCACTTCGTCGGACGCGTCGGGCTGTTCCGCAACCAACCCGGCGACGTCGTCATCGGCCACGCCGATGTTCTGGTGACAGTTGGCTTCGATCCGGTCGAATATGATCCGCGGCTGTGGAATCCGGATCCGGCTCGCACCCTGATCCACCTCGACGAGATGCCCGCCGACATCGACAACCACTATCAGCCCACGCTCGAATTGCGGGGCGACATCGCTGCGACCTTGTCCGAGTTGACCCGGGCACTGACCGGGCTGCAACTGGGCGAAGCGGTGCGCAATCGCGTCGCCGAACAGCGCGCGGCGCTGTCGAGTATCGACGACGAGGCCCGCCACCGCGCGCAGACCGACATCGGCGTCAATCCTGCCGCCGTCGTCCTGACGTTGCGGGATCTACTTGGCGACGACGCCACGGTTTCCTGTGACGTGGGATCGCATTACATCTACATGGCCCGGCACTTCCGGGTCTATCAGCCGCGGCGACTGTTGTTCTCCGATGGCCAGCAGACGCTCGGTGTCGCGCTGCCGTGGGCGATGGCCGCCGCGCTGGTTCGACCGGGTACCCCGGTGGTGTCGGTGTCCGGCGACGGGGGATTCCTCTTCAGCGCACAGGAATTGGAGACCGCAACGCGAATGGGCCTGAGCTTCACCCACGTCATCATGCGCGACAACACCTACAACATGGTCGCCTTCCAGGAGGAGCTGAAATACGGCCGCGCTTCGGGGGTCCAGCTGGGCGACTACGACATCACGCATTACGCGGCGGCATTCGGCGCCACAGGTATTCGGGTCAGCACCCTTGCCGAGTTCGGGCAGGCGTTCACCCGCTCGCTGACCGAGCCAGGAGTGACGATCATCGACGTGCTCGTCGACTACAGCCGCAACACCGAGCTGTTCGCCGAATTGCACGACGATGTACTGGAATAGCGTTTAGGCGCTGAAGAGCAGATACAGCCCGGTGAACGTGTAACCGACCATCACCAGCATCATGGTGAGCTGGCCGGTGAGCTGATGGCCCGATGGCAGCAACCGCAGCGCCTTGTCATGCGCCGCGATCACCGCGACGATGTGCCCGGTCACCACACACGTCACCTTGACCACGGCCAGCACCGTCGGGTGCAGCGACAGCAGATAGGTGACGTGTAAATGGCCCAGCCCGAGTAGATTCCAGTCTCTGCCCAGTGGGTCGGCCAACGCGAACACCGCCTGCTGTCCACGCTCAACCAGATACGACAGGTAGTGCGCGAAGATGTAGCCCACCACGATTGGGATCAGCGAGTGCGCCAACTGACCCGGTAGCGCACGGCGTCGCTCACGGTCGAGACCTCCGGTGGCACGCGCAGCTAACGAGAAGGTGGTCGCCACCACCGTGGCGAACACCAGCAACCCCGCGGTGCGCAATGCGGACGTCGAAACCGACACCGGCACAACGTGCACCGTGCGTGCTACACCATCGGCGAAGTTACGCCAGGTCGCCGACGACGAGAAGCTGTCGAACGCGGTGGAGCCGAGCAACACCGCCAACACCGCGACGACGCCCGGCCGAATCGGCAGCGACAACAAGTGATCGAAAGGGTTGCCGACTGCGATCCTTCGGGTCTTCGGATCGCGGCGAAAAGGAGAGAGCCGCGACACCACCATGCTGTACACACCGAATGGGTCCGCCCGAGCAAACCAGCGTTGTCCGCACAGCCATGCCCCGACCAACAGAACGAGGAAGTAGATCAGCAGCCAGGTCTTGACCCACGTCAGCGCGGCGGGGTTGGGACTGGCCAGTTCCAACCAGACGAACCCAAACAATCCCAACGCTGCCGGCCAGTACCCCCATGCGTCTGGGTAAGAGAACCGCGAACGGGCCAGGCGTTCCGGCGTGACGCGTTGCAACACCAGATACACCGTGCGTACCGGGGAGATGACCCGCCAGACCGGTCCGACCAACAGCGAAAGCGCCACCAGTCCCACCCACAGCAGCACATAGAAGACCCCGAGGAGTGCGTTGACCTGCGTCTGCGGCCCGCACAGCCCGGCCACCAACACCCACCCCGTGAACGCCAGCACCGCGCCCGCCGCGACGTCGCGGGTGATGCGCGAGTCCACGAACGTGGTCACCGCCGCCGGTAGCGGGCGGGTGGGATTGTCCGGATCGAATCGGGGCCGCTTCCAGGCGAAAGCGACGAGAGCAAAGGTGAACGTCAACGCCCACGCCGCGCCGATGACTGAAAAGGCATACGGCACTGGAAGATCGCTCGATCCGCCGAGGCCGTGGGCGAGGATGGCTCCAGTCACGGGTTGACGTGGATGGTGGCGACGGTCCGGTCGAGATGATGCAACTCGAGGTCGACACTGCCTGGAACGTCGACACTGAATTGGAATGTCTGGTTGGGGGCCGCGGCTACCTCGAACTTGTGATCAGGCACCGAATGCACATGCAACTCGTCCGCGACATCGCTGGTGACGTGCAGGGTGATCGGCTGCCGCACGGTTGCCTGCAAGGTCGCATTGGCCGGCGTCACCTGTCCGTGCGCGATGGTCACGTCCACCGAAAGTCCCGCGCCGGTCGGCGTTTTCGACGGGCTACCGCAACCCGCCAATGCCGCTGTCGTACCGACCACCGCAACGAGCGCGAACGCCGAACGCAGCGCGACCGACGTCATGCCGCCTTCGGGGTCGAGTGGTCCAGTGCCGGTTCCTGTGGCTGCGGCGGCGCAGAGTCCTTCGCATTGATCCGGCCGGCGCCCCACGTCAGCACGCTGATGACGGTCAAGGTCAAGAACAGCACCACGATGCCGCCTGCGGTGAACAGCCATGCCGGGACACCGGGATCGCGTTCGCGCTGCAAGATCGACACCTCGAAGGCGAAGTTGCGCGTCCCGTTGGTCAATACCGGAATCTCCGGCACCGGGATAGCGGCATCGGCCGGCGCCCAGATCGGCACTGCGGCTAGCTCCCGGCCATCGTGCACACGCAGCAACGTCTTCCAATCACCCCACACCGGAACAGGTTCGGTGGAGACATAATGACCCGGCCCGACCTTTTGCAGCCGGTTGATAAATAGGCCGCGGTGGTTCTGCATCTTGCCTTGCCAGGCCAAAATGGTGACCCAATCCGGGTGATCGCCGACCATGTCGGACGGGTGCAACTGGATGTCGGCCGACGCTAAGCGCTGTCCGGGTGGACTAGGCAGGTCGGTCAGCTTGACGGTCGCGGTGTCCTGCTTCGGGACGTTGATGTGCAGGCCGTTGGCGACCGTGCCGCCGATGACGAGCACGGTGAGCGCCACGGCGGTGATGCCGAAGGCCCGGCTCGGTAGCCGCTGGCTGGTCAGCACCATGCCGAGCAGGGCCGCGCAGACTCCGGCGAAGATGGCCACCGGCACCGCCGTCGGGAGAGCCTCGCGCCATAGGTCGACCGGCCATGGGTAGTGGTAAACCCTGCCGATCCAGAGCGATTCGAGCCACAGGCCCGCCGTGCCGATACCGAGACCTGACACAGCGCCGAAGAGGATCGGTCGGCGGAACAGCGGTGTGAGCGCCACCAACTCGACCACCAGCGCAGGTCCGAGATACAGCGGGAACCAGTTGATCGGGGCGCCCAGGATGGGTCCGACGATCAGCGCGACGCCGCCGCGCAGCGCAATTGCGAACAGTGCGGCGATGATCGCGGCGCCACGGCCCAGCGTCATGCGCGCGACGATGGTTCCGATGGCGGCGGCCGCGGCGATCAGCATCGGCTGGAAGACCAGCCGGAACTGGGGTACACCGAAGTCGTATTCGATTTGGTAGACCGACATTCCGATCAACAACCCGCCGCAGGACAGATAGCGCACGATTCGGACGAAGGGACGGTCCTTTCGCTCGAGCGCACCATCGGCGGACGTGCCTGCCTGCAGGTATCGCGCGCCCTCGTACTCCAGCATGAGCACCGCGAAAAGGGAGAAGTTGGCGCCGCCGATCA
Source organism: uncultured Actinomycetota bacterium (assembly GCA_963737375.1). Taxonomy (GTDB): domain Bacteria; phylum Actinomycetota; class Actinomycetes; order Mycobacteriales; family Mycobacteriaceae; genus Mycobacterium. The sequence continues at coordinate 200,899 of CAVTSP010000028.1, read as the reverse complement.
TCATCAGATGTGTTGGGCCCCAAAGCGTTACGTCCTGGCCGAAGATGCGATGCCAGACGTCGTCGAGTGGGAAGCCGATCATCGCGTACATGCCGCAGGCTGCCATCAGCAACCCGCCGACCGGCGCGTACCAATTGCGGGTGATGCGTAGCGCAGCCGGCCCCGGTTTGTCGAACGGCAGCACCACGGCCAAACTGCCGGCCACGAAGATGCCGAACAGGCCGATGATGATGAAGTAATGCGCCGGGTTGGCCAGTGGTCCGGGGTCGCGGCCGTTGCCGATGTGCCAGCTGACGTCCCAGATAAACCCGAACAGGGCGCAGATGATCGAGGTGGTGAACACCAACACGGGCAGTGCGACCCACGAGGGGCGGTCGAATTTTTGTCCGAGCCATTCCGCGCTGCTTGTCAGCCACGTAATCCGGTGCGTGCGATGTGCCCAGCCGACGTACAGCATTGCCGCGCCGATCACCATTGCGGCGATCGACAGTCCGATGACCTGATTCAGGCCCGCGCCGCGCGCCGGCGGCTCAGCTGCAAGAAGCGTCAGATCCACGTTGATCCCTCCTATTTCGCCGACCCGCCCGTCGACAACCGGGCGCTCAACTTACCCAACAGTAGGTAGCCAGCGGGTCTTACGCTCAAACTTCGACGGATTTGCTACCGGCGTGTTTCAGTCGCGTTTTTGTCGGTCGTGTCGATCGGCCGGGGGCTCTGCATCGTCGTCGGCGGGGCTAATGCCGCCGCTCCTCCTCATCGCTGCGCTCTGCATCGTCGTCGGGGGGCGTCCGTCGGTCTTTGATCGCGACGTACAGCACCACGGCGACGACAACGACCGCCGGCAAGAAGGCGGGACCGGCGAGCAGCAGCCAGTGGTGGGCCACGTATTCGACATGTGCACTAGTCACTTTCGGCCACTCCCGCTAGTCGGTTACCCACCGCGGTGGGGTACCCCGCGGCGGCCGAGTGGACCACATGACGTTTGTGCAGGTGCACACCGCTAGCCTAGCCTGGGCACCGTCCAACGCTGGTTGCGTCAAGCCGGGAACAGGTTGCGTCCCGCGCGGATGGACAGGACAAAGACAAAGACTTAAGGAGTAGCTGGTGACTCAGGCGGCGACTCGGCCAACAGCCGACACCGACAGCACCGACATTCTGGCGGTGGCGCGCCGGCAGGTGCTGGAGCGCGGCGACGGGCTGACCCAGCAGCAGGTGCTGGAAGTGCTGCAGCTGCCCGACGAGCGGCTCGAGGAACTGCTGGCCCTGGCGCACGAAGTGCGGATGGCCCACTGCGGCCCCGAGGTCGAGGTCGAGGGCATCATCAGCCTGAAAACCGGCGGCTGCCCAGAGGATTGTCACTTCTGCTCCCAGTCGGGTCTGTTCGCCTCGCCGGTACGCAGCGCATGGCTGGACATCCCGAGCCTGGTCGAGGCGGCCAAGCAGACCGCCAAGTCCGGCGCCACCGAGTTTTGTATCGTCGCCGCGGTGCGCGGCCCCGACGAGCGGCTGCTCGCGCAGGTGGCCGCGGGCATCGAAGCGATCCGCGACGCCGTGGACATCCAGATCGCCTGTTCGCTGGGCATGCTGACCGCCGAGCAGGTGGAGCGGCTGGCCGCGATGGGTGTGCACCGCTACAACCACAACCTGGAGACCGCACGCTCCTACTTCCCCAATGTCGTCACCACCCACAGCTGGGAAGAGCGCTGGGAGACGCTGTCGATGGTGCGCGAGGCCGGTATGGAGGTGTGCTGCGGCGGCATCCTCGGCATGGGTGAGACCGTCGAGCAGCGCGCGGAGTTCGCCGCCAACCTGGCCGAGCTGGACCCCGACGAGGTACCGCTGAACTTCCTCAACCCACGACCGGGCACGCCGTTTGGCGACCTCGACGTCCTGCCGGCCAGCGAAGCGCTCAAGGCGGTGGCCGCGTTCCGGCTGGCCCTGCCCCGCACCATGCTGCGGTTCGCCGGTGGCCGCGAGATCACACTGGGTGACCTCGGAGCCAAGCAGGGCATCCTGGGCGGCATCAACGCGGTGATCGTCGGCAACTACCTGACCACGCTGGGGCGTCCCGCCGAAGCCGATCTGGAGCTGCTGGACGATTTGCAGATGCCGATCAAGGCGCTCAACGCCAGCCTGTAGAACGAGACGGTGATGATCCGCGGTCTGCCAGCACCGGTCGGCGCAGGGGCTTACAACGTCTACACGGGCGATTCGGCGGACAGCGCCGTGCCGACGGCAGCCCAGCTGGGTTTGGAGCCACCGCGGTTCTGCGCCGAGTGCGGCCGCCGAATGGTGGTGCAGGTGCGCCCCGACGGATGGTGGGCCAAGTGTTCGCGGCACGGGCTGGTGGATTCTTCCGAGCTCGAGGCGCATCGATGACCGATGCGCACACGCCCGGCGTCCCGCGGGTCACTCGGCGACGGGCGGCCCTCACGGTCGCGGTGGGTCTGTTGCCGGCGGGCGCGCTGGTGGGTGGATTGTGGGCGTGGCTCGCCCCGCCGATCCACGGCGTCGTGGCGCTGACCCACAGTGGTGAGCGACTCCACGACTACCTGGGCAGCGAATCCGATCACTTCTTCGTCGCCGCGTTCCTGATGCTCGGGCTGCTCAACGTGGTCGCCGCGGTGGCGTCGGTGCTGGCCTGGCAGTGGCGGGCGCATCGCGGACCCGGTATGGTCGTCGCGCTGTGCGCCGGCATGGTGACGGCGGCCGCCGCCGCGATCGGCGTTGGCATCCTGCTGGCCCACATCCGTTATGGCACGGTTGATCTCGCGACGGTGCCGCTGAGTCACGACCATCCGTTGCACTACTTCACCGAGGCGGCGCCGGTCTTCTTCGGCACGTCGCGGCTGCAGGTCGCCTGCACCCTGCTGCTGCCCGCGGCTACTGCTGCGCTGGTGTACGCGGTTCCGGCCGCGGCTACCTCGCGCGACGACCTCGGCGGCTTCCCAGCCGTCGAGACGGTGTACCCGCAGGTCGAAAGTGCTACGACGACAACGTCATAACGGACGGCGGTGCACTGACTTGCCGGTGATGACTTTGGCCGCGATCACGGCCAGCCTGGCCATCCCGACATAGGTCGTCGGGTTGAACATCGTCGGCCACTTCGTCCTGACCAGGTGGTCGGACAGCGGCCGGCGGGCGAAGCGATCCTGCAACCAGCGCAAGGCCATCGGCGCCGACAGCGGATGCAGCAACAGATGCTCGTTGAACGCATCGCGGTGATAAGTGACGTCAGCGCCGCCGGCGGAGTAGGCGTCGGCCAACCGGTCGATGTCCTCGACGTCGATCAGGTAGTCGTGCACGGCCTGCACGATCAGGACCGGCGGTGTGGGCACTTTGGCGCCCAGCCTGATGCTGTCAAAGACGTGCTGGACCTCAGGCATGGTCAGGATCTCTTCCAGCGGCCGGTCGAGGTAGACGCCGACGTCCTTCTTGACCATCCGGAGCACCGCGCCGACCGTCGTCATGCTTTCCAGTCGCCGCAGCAGCGCGCGCCCCTCGTCGTTCGCATGCTCCTCGATCACCCGGTTCAGGTCCGGGTAGATGTGCATCAGCGCGGCGATCACCATCGCGGGCAGACCGGAAAGGTAGGTGCCGTTGAGTCGACGGAAGGTGTGGCCGAGGTCGCCGACCGGCGAACCGAGCACCGCGCCGACGATGTCGAGTTCGGGCGCGTAGTCGGCGCACAGCTCGGCGGCCCATGCGGTCGCCAGCCCGCCACCGGAATAGCCCCACAGCGCCACCGGCGCCGACGAGGCCAGTCCGAGCCGATCGGAGTTCAGCGCGGCCCGAACGCCGTCGAGAATGAAGTAGCCCGGCTCAAACGGCGCGCCCCACATCCCGGTGCGGCCCTCGTGGTCGGGTATCGAGACTGCCCAGCCCTCGGCGATAGCGGCGGCGATCAGGAGAAACTCCAGCTGTGCCAGCGAGCCCAAGCGCCTGGGCGCGTCGTCGCAGTGCGTACGACGGGAAACAACGGGACGACACCGCGTCGATCGCGCACTGGTACGACAGCACTGGACAGGGCCGGTCGGGAGCGGCATCAGCGGGCACGATCACCGTGGTCGCCGTCGCCACCGGCTGGCCATTCATGTCGGTGCTCCGGTACAGCAGCTGGGTGGCCATCGTCCGCTGCGGGATCAGGCCGAGAAAGGCCAGCTCAACGTCGCGCGAACGCAGGACGGTGCCGGGCTCGGCGTGCTGGTATCCCGGAGGCGGCTCGTAGAACGAGTCGTCGGTCGGCAGCAATGGGCGGACCTTGGCCTGCAATTCCTCATGGGGGGCACGACCGATCCACTCCGCACCGGTTGCGCTTGCAAGGTTGCCAATGTCCATCGGGGCATTCTTGCTTAAGAAGGCTTTAAGAATCCAGTCGGCCCGCCGGGGGTGTACGCCTTTTATGCCGAACCCGGAGGTCGCAGCGCCGCGAATTCGTCGGTGACGCGCAACTGGGAATCGGCGAAGCGGTACAACGCGGCCGGCCGCCCGCCGCTGCGCCCGGACTGCGCGACGGTGCCAGTCGGGCTGATCACGCCCCGACGGGCCAGCACGCGCTGCAAGTTGGTGGTGTCGACTGGATGGCCCAGCGTGGCGCTGTAGATGTCGCGCAGCGTCGACAACGCGAATTCGGTTGGCGCCAAGGCGAAGCCGATATTCGTGTAGGACATTTTGGCGACCAGCCGGGTACGGGCGTGGTCGACCATCGTCCCGTGGTCGAACGCCATCTGCGGCAGCGCGGTGACCGGATGCCAGCGGGTATCGGGTGGAAGCTCGGGAATCGCGGGGGAGGGCACCAGTCCCAAGAAGGTCGACGCGATCGTCCGTGTGCCGGGCAGTCGATCGGGCTCGGAGAACACCGCGAGTTGTTCGAGGTGGGCGACCTCGCGCAGGTCGACCTTCTCTGCCAGCTGGCGCCGCACCGACGTCATCATGTCCTCGTGGTGGCGCAGCTGTCCGCCGGGCAGCGACCACGCGCCGCGCTCGGGGTCTTGGGCGCGTTGCCACAGCAGAACGCTGAGCTCGGGTTTCGCAGATTTGGCGTCGGGTCCGAGGCCGCGAATCTGGAACACGACAGCGAGCACTTCGTGCTCAGTGCTACCATTGGGCATGTTTTCGATTGTAAGTCGAAAACCGGGTTGTGGCGAAAGGTTTCGACTATGACAGTCGTGAATCGCACCGATCTGCTGTCGACTGGGCTGGCAAAAGACATGACACACGATCTGGCCGCGGGAATCACGAACTCTCCCAACGGTTACGCGGGCATCGAGGCCGACGAGCAGTGGGCTGCCGAAATCCGTCGGCTCGCCGATATGCGCAACGCGACCATCCTGGCGCACAACTACCAGCTTCCCGCGATCCAGGACATCGCCGATCACGTCGGCGACTCGCTGGCGCTGTCACGGATCGCTGCCGAGGTGCCCGAAGACACCATCGTCTTCTGCGGCGTCCACTTCATGGCCGAGACCGCGAAGATCCTCAGCCCCGACAAGACCGTGCTCATCCCGGATCAGCGGGCCGGTTGCTCGCTGGCCGAGTCGATCACCGCTGACGATCTGCGGGCGTGGAAGGACGAACACCCCGGCGCGGTCGTCGTCTCCTACGTCAACACCACCGCCGCGGTGAAGGCGCTCACCGATATCTGCTGCACCTCGTCCAACGCCGTCGACGTCGTCGCCTCCATCGACCCCGACCGCGAGGTGCTGTTCTGTCCGGACCAGTTCCTCGGCGCGCACGTACGCCGCCTGACCGGCCGCGACAACGTGCACGTGTGGGCGGGTGAATGCCACGTGCACGCCGGGATCAACGGCGAGGAACTCGTCGAGCAGGCGCGCACACACCCGGATGCCGAATTGTTCGTCCACCCCGAGTGCGGTTGCGCGACCTCAGCGCTGTACCTGGCCGGCGAGGGCGCATTCCCGGAAGACCGGGTTAAGATCCTGTCGACCGGCGGGATGCTGGACGCGGCCCGTGCGACCCAGGCCCGGCAAGTGCTGGTCGCCACCGAAGTCGGGATGTTGTATCAGCTGCGCAACGCCGCCCCGGATGTCGACTTCCGCGCGGTGAACGACCGCGCGTCCTGCAAGTACATGAAGATGATCACCCCCGCTGCGCTGCTGCGGTGCCTGGTCGATGGTGCCGACGAAGTCCATGTCGATACACAGACCGCGGCGCGCGCACGCACAAGCGTGCAGCGGATGATCTCGATCGGCCAGCCCGGCGGCGGCGAATGAGCTCGCATCCGGGCTGGCAGGAGAGCGCCGACGTCGTCGTCATCGGTACCGGCGTCGGCGGTTTGGCCGCCGCGCTGGCCGCGCACCGGGCCGGCCGTCGGGTCGTCGTACTCAGCAAAGCCGGACGCACGCCCGGTGGAACGGCCACGCATTACGCGCAAGGCGGCATCGCGGTGGTGTTGCCCGACAACGACGACTCGATCGACGCGCACGTCGCCGACACGCTCGCCGCCGGCGCAGACCTGTGTGATCCGGACGCGGTGACCTCGATCATCGCCGACGGCTACCGGGCGGTCACCGAATTAGTCAGCGCCGGAGCGCGATTCGACGAGTCCTCGTCGGGCGGTTGGGCGTTGAGCCGCGAGGGCGGGCACTCCCGGCGGCGCATCGTGCACGCCAACGGCGATGCCACCGGGGCAGAGGTGCAACGCGCCCTCGACCACGCGGCGGACACGCTGGACATCCGTCCCAAACACACCGCACTGCGACTGCTGCAGGACGCGGGATCGGTGACCGGTGTGCTGGTCACCAATCGGCAGGGGATCGGCGTCATCCATGCGCCGTCGGTCATTCTCGCGACCGGCGGCCTGGGTCATCTCTACAGTGCGACCACCAACCCCGAGGGCTCGACCGGCGACGGGATCGCGCTGGCGCTGTGGGCCGGTGTTGCCGTCAGCGACATCGAGTTCATTCAGTTCCACCCGACGATGCTGTTCGACGGTCGTCATGGAGGTCGCCGCCCATTGGTCACCGAGGCGATCCGCGGTGAGGGCGCGGTTTTGGTTGACAGCCAAGGCAATTCGGTCACCGCCGGCGTGCACCCGATGGGTGATCTAGCCCCCCGCGACGTCGTGGCAGGCGCGATCGACGCCCGGCTGCGAGCCACGGGTGAGCCATGCGTGTTCCTCGACGCCCGAGGTATCGCCGATTTCAAGCGCCGCTTCCCGACGGTCACCGCGTCATGCCGGGCCGCCGGCGTCGACCCGGTCACCCAGCCGATCCCGGTGGTCCCGGGCGCGCACTACAGCTGCGGTGGAGTGGTAACCGATGTGTACGGCCAGACCGAACTGCCCGGGCTGTTCGCCGCGGGTGAGGTCGCCCGCACCGGGATGCACGGCGCTAACCGGCTGGCGTCCAATAGCTTGCTGGAGGGTCTGGTGGTCGGTGGACGGGCAGGCAAGGCTGCGGCCGCACACGCGATGGATTCTGGGCCGGTGCGCGCCGGCTCGGGAGAGCCCGTCGGTCGCGCGGCGCTGGTCCGCAGCGACCTGCAGCGGGCGATGAGCCGCGACGCGTCGGTGGTTCGCGACGCCGACGGGCTGCACGGGTTGATCGATACGCTGTCGGCCGCACCGCTCGCGGCCGTCGTCACCCGCGCCAGGCTCGAAGACGCCGCACTGACCGCCACCGCCCGCGCGCTGGCCGCCGCCGCGTTGGCCCGCGAGGAGAGTCGCGGTTGCCACCATAGGGCCGAATACTCCGATGCGGCAGGGACTCCGGCCCACAGCCTGGTTGTCCGGCTGGACTCTGACGGCAGCGCGCAGGTCGAGACGCTGGCGGCGGTCTGCTGAGATGAGCCTCTCCAGCGGCGAGTTCGCGGAGGCTCGCGCCACGATCAGCCGTGCGCTCGACGAAGACCTGCGCTACGGACCCGACATCACCACGCGCGCAACGGTCCCCGATGGCGCCAGGACGACGGCGTCGCTGATAACCCGCGAGGCCGGGGTGATCGCCGGGGTGGACATCGCCCTGCTGGTGCTCGACGAGGTCCTCGGTGCCGACGGATACCGCGTGCTCGACCGCGTCGACGACGGCACGCGGCTAGAGCCGGGCGGACCGCTGCTGACAGTGGAGGCGCAGACGCTGGGCCTGTTGACCGCCGAGCGGACCCTGCTGAACCTGGTGTGCCACCTGTCCGGGATTGCCACCGCCACCGCGGCGTGGGTGGACGCAGTGGACGGCACCAAGGCCCAGATCCGCGACACCCGCAAGACGCTGCCCGGTCTACGTACGCTGCAGAAGTACGCGGTCCGCGTCGGCGGCGGCGTCAACCACCGCCTCGGGTTGGGTGATGCGGCGCTGATCAAGGACAACCACGTTGCCGCCGCGGGATCGGTCGTCGCGGCGCTGCGCGCGGTGCGGGCCGCGGCGCCCGATCTCCCGTGCGAGGTCGAGGTCGATTCGCTCGAGCAGCTCGACGACGTGCTTGCCGAAGGCGCCGAATTGGTGCTGCTCGACAATTTCCCGATCTGGCAGACCCAGATCGCGGTGCAGCGCCGCGATGTGCAGTCACCGGCCACCAAACTCGAGTCGTCCGGCGGGCTTTCGCTGGACACCGCCGCCGAGTACGCCGGGACCGGCGTGGATTATCTCGCCGTCGGCGCGCTCACCCATTCGGTGCGGGTACTCGACATCGGCTTGGACGTCTAAGAGCCTGCTGCATTAGTGGGTTTGGGGCGGTGCCGGTGTGGTTCAGGCCCACCGTGATGAGTGGGCACAGCCAGTAATCGTTGTGGCCACGGTCCATCCAGCCACATTGGCCCCACCTGCACCGAGACCTTGGGGTGCTCCATTTTTGGAAAACGGACCATATGCGATATCAGCGGGGCGGCGATATCGCATATGGTCCCAATTCCACATTCACCACATGGTCAGCTCAGGGGGCTGCCTGGGCGGGTGGGACCTCTCTTTGGGAAACAACTCACTGCGACCATCAAATCGACCCTGCACCCACCAATGGGAATAATTCAGCAGACTCCTAGCGGCGCAGCAGCCGCCGAACCGCAAATTTGGCGGCCTCCAGCGGGGTAACGGCACCGGAAACCCGGGACAGTATCAGCGCCCCCTCGAGCAGTGAGATTGTCGCGACAGCAATGCTTTTCGCGTCGGTTGCCGGCCAGCCGTCCTGCCGCAATCGTTCTTCGATTGCCGTGCACCAGCCGTCGAAGACCCGCGCCGACGCCTCCCGGACCAGCGCGCTGGCATGGACCGACTCGGTGGCGATCGGCTCGATCGGGCACCCGTCTCGCCAGTCCACGGTCAGCCCGGCGATGTGGACGTCGACCCACCTGTCGACGATGTCCGCCACGGGAATGTCTTTGGCCAGCAGCCTGCGCAGCAGCCCTTCGATGGCAGCCCCGCCGCCGCCGACCGCTGCGGCGGCCAACTGCTGCTTGCCTTGCGGAAAGTGGTGATACAGCGAGCCGGGCCGCACACCCGCTTCGTCGAGAATCTGGTTGAGCCCGGTCGCCGCATAGCCCTGACGGCGGAACAAGGTGGCCGCGGCGTCGATCAAAGCGGTGCGGCTGCGATCGCGACGGGGCATGCCATTGACTTTACTTGAGTGATCGCTCAAGAATGCAGTGATGAGGCAGCTGACGTGTGAAGAGTCCGCTCGATACGCATGGCGTGATGTCGACGAGCCGCACATCACGAAGCCGGAGCAGGCGTTGGTCCGGCCGCTTTCGGTGGCGTGCTGTGACCTCGACGTCGCGGTCGCGCGCGGTGTTGCGCCGCTGCCGCCCGGCTACGCGGTCGGACACGAGGGCTCAGCGGAGGTCGTCGCGGTCGGCGACGCCGTTGGGGGTGTCCGGGTGGGCGACCGGGTCGTCGTGCCGTTCCAGATCAGCTGCGGAACCTGCCGCGAATGCCGTCGCGGCGTGACGAGTTCGTGCGGTTCGGTGCCGTTGATGGCGATGTACGGATTGGGTCCACTCGCCGGCCTCGACGGCGGCGGCTTCATGTCCGATCTGGTGCTGGTGCCCTACGCCGATGCGATGTTGATTCCGATTCCGGCGACAGTTGACCCCATCGCGGTGGCCTCGCTCTCCGACAACATCCCCGACGGCTGGCGTGCGGTCGGGCCGTTCAGAGCGGAGCTCGCCGCCCTCGACCCGGCCGATCGTCGCGTGCTGGTGATCGGGCGGTTGTCGATCGGAATCTATGCGGCGGCTCTTGCGGCGGCGCTCGGCTGCCACGTCGACTATGTCGATACCGACCCGAGCCGCCTCGCCGCCGCGGAAAAACTCGGTGCGCTCGTGCACGACGCGGCCAAGCCGCACAAATCCTGGGATCCCTATCCGGTCACCGTGCACACCACCGGCGACCCGTCGCTGCTGGCCGCCGCGCTGCGGGCGACCTGGCCGGACGGGGTGTGCACCGACACCGGGATCTACTTCCAGCCAAGCGTCGAGATACCGATGCTGCAGACCTACACCAGAGGTGTGCGATTCGTCACGGGCCGGGTCAGCGCCCGCGCCGTCATCCCGGAGATTCTCGATGTGTTGGCCCGCGGATGCGATCTGTTGCCTGTTGTGGACCGGGTCGTCGACTGGGAGGACGCGCCGGACGTCTGGCCGACCATGACCGGCAAGACCGTCTACACGCGTGCCTAGACGATATCGCCGACGAAGACCGCGACCCGCCCGATCTGCCGGCGGGCGAAGAAGGGCAGCCCGTGTCCATCACTTCCGGCGGGCAGGACTCGCGCGTTGGTGATGTGGACGTCCTTGCGGATGAAGTGCAGATCAGCCTCGCCGGCGGCCAGCACGTTCTTGACCCAATCCGTTTTGCCGTGCGCCAGTCCGATCGCCAACACGTTGCCCTTGCGGTAGGCGGTCACGATGGTTTCGTATGGCTTGCCGGATGTGCGGCCACGGTGCTTGATGATCGAGAACGTGGGAAGGTAGCGCGCGATTGGCTTCACCAGTGGGTTGAAATACTTGACTTGAAAGTTCTCAAACCAGACTGGGAAGACCATCGGGATGCCCGGGGTGTTGTTGGGATGGTCCTTACGGGACATGTCAACTCCGTATTCTTCAGGTGCGGTCACACTACCGGTCCGATATGCAGTTGCTCTGCTCTGGGACAATGGTTGGCGTGACTGTTATGGCGCGCATCGACCTGCGGGGTGCTGACTTGTCCGTCGCCCGGCTGCGGGCGGCGTTGCCCCGCGGCGGAGTGGACGTGGAGGCCGCCCTGTCCACGGTGCAACCGATCGTCGACGCGGTCGCCGATCGAGGCGCTGAGGCCGCACTGGCCTACGGCGAATCCCTGGATGGGGTCCGGCCACCGTCAGTCCGGGTACCCAGCAGCGAGTTGGACGCTGCGCTGGCCGGTCTGGACCGCGATGTCCGGCTGGCGCTGGAGGTGGTGATCGAGCGCACCCGCGCGGTGCACGCCGATCAGCGCCGAACCGACGTGACGACGACGCTGGGCCCGGGTGCCACCGTGACCGAGCGATGGGTGCCGGTCGAGCGGGTCGGCCTGTACGTCCCCGGCGGCAACGCGGTGTACCCGTCGAGCGTGGTGATGAACGTGGTGCCGGCGCAGGCCGCCGGTGTCTCCTCGCTGGTGGTGGCCAGCCCACCGCAGGCCACGTCGCAGGGCCGCTTTACCGGACTGCCGCATCCGACGATCCTGGCCGCCGCCCGGCTGCTCGGCGTCGACGAGGTATGGGCGGTCGGCGGGGCCCAGGCGGTGGCGCTGATGGCGTACGGCGGCGTGGACACCGACGGCGCCGAACTCGCGCCCGTCGACATGATCACCGGGCCGGGCAACATCTACGTCACCGCGGCCAAACGACTGGTCCGCTCGCGGGTCGGCATCGACGCCGAAGCCGGGCCCACCGAGATCGCGATCCTGGCCGATGACACGGCCGACCCGGAGCATGTTGCCGCCGATTTGATCAGCCAGGCTGAGCACGACGAAATGGCCGCCAGCGTCCTGGTGACGCCCAGCACCGAACTGGCCGACGCGACCGACGCCGAGCTGGCCGCCCAGCTGCAGACCACCGTGCACCGCCAGCGGGTGACAACCGCGTTGGCAGGGCGCCAGTCGGCCATCATTCTGGTCGACGACATCGACGCCGGCATTCGCACCGTGAACGCTTATGCGGCAGAGCACTTGGAGATCCAGACCGCTAACTCGGACAAGGTGGCCGCGCAGATCCGTTCGGCTGGAGCGATTTTCGTCGGCGCATACTCACCGGTGAGCCTCGGCGACTACTGCGCCGGCTCGAACCACGTGCTGCCGACAGCGGGCAGCGCCGCGCACTCCAGCGGTCTGTCGGTGCAGACCTTCCTGCGTGGTATCCACGTCGTCGACTACACCGAGGCGGCGCTCAAAGACGTATCCGGGCATGTGATCACCCTCGCCGCCGCCGAGGACCTGCCCGCGCACGGCGAGGCGGTACGGCGGAGGTTCGGGCAATGACTGACCGCCGGTCGACCAACCGCCCGTCGCTCGACGACCTTCCGTTGCGTGAGGACCTGCGCGGCAAATCGCCCTATGGCGCGCCACAGCTTGACGTTCCGGTACGGCTGAACACCAACGAGAACCCGCACCCGCCCAGCCAGGCGCTCGTCGACGACGTCGTCGCGTCGGTACGCGATGCGGCCGTCGACCTGAATCGCTATCCCGACCGCGACGCGGTGGCCCTGCGCACCGACCTGGCTGCCTACGTCAGCGCCCAGACCGGGGTTCGGCTCGGCGTGGAAAACCTCTGGGCGGCAAATGGGTCCAACGAGATCCTGCAGCAACTGCTGCAGGCCTTCGGCGGCCCGGGGCGCAGTGCGATCGGCTTCGCACCGTCGTATTCGATGCACCCGATCATCTCCGATGCCACCCGCACCGAATGGCTCGAGACTCTCCGCGCCGCCGACTTCAGTCTCGACGCCGATGCCGCGGTGGCGGCGATCATCGAGCGCCGCCCCGACGTGGTCTTCGTCACTAGCCCCAATAATCCTACGGGGCAAAGTGTTTCGCTCTCCGATCTGCGCCACCTGCTGGACGTCGCACCTGGGATCCTGATCGTCGACGAAGCGTACGGCGAGTTCTCCGCGCAGCCCAGCGCTGTGGCGCTGCTCGGGGAGTATCCGACCAAGCTGGTCGTGAGTCGCACCATGAGCAAGGCGTTCGCCTTCGCCGGCGGCCGCCTCGGCTATCTGGTCGCGACCCCCGCGATCATCGACGCGATGTTGCTGGTGCGGCTGCCGTATCACCTGTCCTCGGTCACCCAGGCGGCTGCGCGGGCCGCGCTGCGCCATGCCGACGACACGCTGGGCAGCGTCGCGACGCTGATCGGTGAGCGGGAGCGGGTGGCAACGGCGTTGAACAGGATGGGTTTTCAGGTCGTACCGAGCGACTCGAACTTTGTGTTGTTCGGGCTGTTCGCCGACGCGCCGGCCACCTGGCAGCGTTACCTGGATGCCGGCGTCCTGATCCGCGATGTCGGCATTCCCGGACACCTGCGCACCACGATCGGGCTGGCCGCGGAGAACGACGCATTCCTGTCAGCCAGTGCAGATCTGGCCGCTACCGAATTGGCCCAGCCCTTAGGAGCGTCATGACCACCGGCCGTCGCGCACGCGTTGAGCGCACCACCAAAGAATCCGAGATCGTCGTCGAGCTCGACCTCGACGGCACTGGCCAGGTGCACATCGACACCGGTGTCCCGTTCTACGACCACATGCTGACCGCGCTGGGCAGCCACGCCAGCTTCGATCTGACCGTCCGCGCCAAGGGCGACGTCGAGATCGAAGGGCACCACACCATCGAGGACACCGCGATCGTGCTGGGTCAGGCGCTGGGCCAGGCGCTCGGCGACAAGAAAGGGATCCGCCGGTTCGGCGATGCGTTCATTCCGATGGACGAGACACTGGCACACGCCATCGTCGACGTCTCCGGCCGGCCGTACTGCGTGCACACCGGCGAGCCGGATCACCTGCGGCACACGACGATCGCCGGTAGCTCGGTGCCGTATCACACGGTGATCAACCGGCACGTATTCGAGACGCTCGCCAACAACGCGCGCATCGCGCTGCACGTTCGCGTGCTCTACGGCCGCGACCCGCACCACATCACCGAGGCGCAGTACAAGGCGGTCGCCCGGGCCTTGCGGCAGGCCGTCGAGGCCGATCCGCGGGTGTCCGGCGTGCCGTCCACCAAAGGTGCTCTGTGAGAGCTAAATCCGTCGTAGTGCTGGACTACGGCTCGGGTAACCTACGTTCGGCTCAACGCGCGCTACAGCGCGTCGGCGCCGAGGTCGAGGTGACCGCGGATCTCGAAAAGGCCGCTGCTGCAGACGGGCTGGTGGTACCTGGGGTCGGCGCCTTCGAGGCGTGCATGACCGGACTGCGGGAGATCAACGGGCAGCGGGTCATCGCCGAGCGGGTCGCGGCGCAGCGGCCGGTGCTGGGCGTGTGTGTCGGAATGCAGATCTTGTTCGCCCGAGGTGTCGAGTTCGGCGTGGAGAGCACCGGCTGCGGTCAATGGCCGGGAGCCGTGACCCGGCTGGACGCGCCGGTGATCCCGCACATGGGCTGGAACGTGGTAGCCGCCGCGCCGGGCAGCGCACTGTTCAAAGGCCTGGACACCGATGCGCGGTTCTACTTCGTGCATTCGTATGCCGCGCAGAAGTGGGGCGGCGACGACGAGGCACTGCTGACCTGGGCTACGCACGGGGTGCCGTTTCTGGCCGCGGTCGAGGATGGTCCATTGGCCGCCACCCAGTTTCACCCGGAGAAGAGCGGTGATGCCGGAGCGGCTGTATTGAGCAATTGGGTTGAAGGGTTATGACGTGCCGTTGATTTTGTTGCCCGCTGTCGACGTGGTCGAGGGCCGGGCTGTGCGCTTGGTGCAGGGCAAGGCCGGCAGCGAAACCGAGTACGGCACAGCGCTGGACGCCGCGCTGGGCTGGCAACGCGACGGCGCCGAGTGGGTACACCTGGTCGATCTGGATGCGGCGTTCGGCCGAGGCTCCAATCGTGAGCTGCTGGCCGAGGTGGTCGGCAAGCTGGACGTGAAGGTCGAACTCTCCGGAGGGATCCGCGACGACGACTCGCTGTCCGCCGCGCTGGCCACCGGTTGCGCGCGGGTCAATCTCGGGACGGCCGCCCTGGAGAACCCGCAATGGTGCGCCACAGCGATCGCCGAGCACGGCGACAAGGTCGCGGTGGGCCTGGATGTGCAGATCATTGACGGTGACCATCGATTGCGAGGTCGAGGCTGGGAGACCGACGGCGGCGATCTGTGGCAGGTGCTGGATCGTCTTGACAGCGAAGGGTGTTCGCGCTTCGTCGTCACCGATGTCACCAAGGACGGCACGTTGACCGGGCCCAACCTCGACTTGCTGCGAGCGGTCGCCGGCCGCACCGACATTCCGGTGATCGCCTCCGGTGGTGTGTCGAGTATCGACGACCTGCGTGCCATCGCCACGTTGACCGACAGTGGGGTAGAGGGCGCAATTGTCGGCAAGGCGCTTTACGCCGGACGTTTCACGCTGCCGCAGGCGCTGGCCGCGGTAGCGGGTTAGGGCCGCAATGGATCTCGACGCTCTGGTCGCGAAGGCGTCGGCGATCCTCGATGCCGCCGCCAAGCCGTTCATCGCCGGTCATCGAGCGGATTCCGCGGTCAGCAAGCGCGGCGACGACTTCGCCACCAACGTCGATCTGGCCATTGAGCGTCAAGTCGTCGACGCCCTGGTGTCGGCGACCGGAATCCCGGTGCACGGTGAAGAATTCGGTGGAGCCGACCTCGACTCGGAATGGGTATGGGTGCTCGATCCCGTAGACGGGACGTTCAATTACGCGGCCGGTTCGCCGATGGCCGCGATTCTGCTGGGCCTGCTGCACGACGGTGACCCGGTTGCCGGACTGACCTGGTTACCGTTCATGGGCGAACGCTACGCCGCGGTGGTGGGCGGTCCGGTGCTGAAAAACGGTGTGCCGCAACCGCCGTTGGCGCACACCGACCTCACCGCATCGATCATCGGGGTCGGAACGTTCAACGCCGACTCGCGTGGCCGATTTCCGGGACGGTACCGGGTGGCGGTGCTCGAAGAGCTCAGCCGGGTGTCATCGCGGATGCGGATGCACGGCGCCACCGGCATCGATCTCGCCTATGTCGCCGACGGAGTCCTCGGCGGCTCGATCAGTTTCGGCGACCACGTATGGGATCACGCGGCCGGAGTGGCTCTGGTGCGAGCCGCCGGCGGCGTCGTCACCAGTCTCACCGGCGAACAATGGACACCCGATTCGCGTTCCGCGCTGGCCGCCGCCCCCGGGGTGCACGGCCAGCTGCTCGACATGCTCCACGGCGTAGGACGGCCCGATGACTACTGAATCTCGCTCCGGCACCAGCCTTGCGGTGCGCGTCATTCCCTGCCTGGACGTCGACGACGGCCGGGTGGTCAAGGGCGTCAACTTCGAAAACCTCCGGGATGCAGGCGATCCCGTGGAATTAGCCGCCGCCTATGACGCCGAGGGGGCCGACGAGCTGACCTTCCTGGACGTGACCGCATCGTCGTCGGGTCGCACCACCATGCTCGAGGTGGTTCGTCGCACCGCCGAGCAGGTGTTCATTCCACTCACCGTCGGCGGCGGCGTGCGCACAGTCGCCGACGTCGACGTGTTGTTGCGCGCAGGCGCCGACAAGGTCTCGATCAACACCGCCGCGATCGCGCGCCCGGACCTACTGGCCGAGATGGCGGCACAGTTCGGCTCGCAATGCATTGTTCTGTCGGTCGACGCCCGCACGGTGCCGGCGGGGTCGGACCCGACACCATCGGGTTGGGAAGTCACCACCCACGGCGGGCGCCGTGGCACCGGCATCGACGCCGTCGAGTGGGCCGCCCGAGGCGCCGAGCTGGGGGTCGGAGAAATCCTGCTCAACTCGATGGATGCCGACGGCACCCGAGCGGGGTTCGACCTGGCGATGCTGCGCGCGGTGCGAGCAGCGGTGACGGTGCCGGTGATCGCCAGCGGCGGCGCCGGGGCGGTCGACCACTTCGCGCCGGCCGTCGCTGCCGGTGCCGATGCGGTATTGGCCGCCAGCGTGTTTCACTTCCGGCAGTTGACCATCGGGCAGGTCAAGGAAGCCATGGCCGCAGAAGGGATCACGGTGCGATGACCCTCGACCCTGACATCGCCGCGCGCCTCAAACGCAACGCCGACGGACTGTTCACCGCCATCGTGCAGGAACGCACCAGCGGCGACGTGCTGATGGTCGCCTGGATGGACGACGACGCGTTGGCCCGCACCCTGGAAACCCGCGAGGCCACCTACTTCTCCCGGTCCCGGGGCGAGCAATGGGTCAAAGGCGCCACGTCCGGCCACACCCAGCGGGTGCATTCGGTGCGGCTGGACTGCGACGGCGATGCCGTGCTGCTGGTGGTCGATCAGGTCGGCGCCGCCTGCCATACCGGCGACCACAGCTGCTTCGACGCCGACGTACTGCTGGCACCCAGGAGAGATTGAACGCCGTTACCTGCTTAGAACTGCTCAGCAGAAACTGACAAATTATTAGCGGCCACTTAGGCCAAACTTATTAACTATCGGCTCCGAATCCCTCGCAATCCACGGCCGCCCGGGGCGTGGATAAAGCAGGGGGAAGTCTGATGGTGCGCACTAAATTTGTTGGTCGCGTTGGGGGATTCGCAGTAGGGCTGGGTATCGGGTCTGCGGTGGCCGCGCTGCCCTGGATGGCGTCCGCTGACGTCACCGACACCATTACACCGGACATCGCGTCGGCGATCGATGTACTGCCGTTCGCGACCGCTGCCGCTGGGTCGACACCGGACTTTGCGATCTCCTACGACGGGATGTCGCTGCTGCAGGAAGGCAACGCGACGGCCACCACAATTGCCGGCAACTACGGCCTGGCCATCGCTTACGGCGACGGTAGCAGGGCGCTCGATAATGGCTCGTACGACAGCGTTTACGCCAATGGCACCGACAGCACGTCATACGTCGGCGCCGGCACAGGCAACATCAGCATCGCCAACGGCGCCGACAGCATCACCAATGTCAACGGCAACAGCAACTTCGTTGACGCCACCGGCTACCAGAGCAATGCGAGCGCGGTATTCGGCAACGCCAACACCGTCATCGCCGACGGCGCCGGCAGCCAGTCCCAGGTCTTGGGCCTCGACGGTGGCGGTGACAACAACCTTGTGAGCGTTTTCGGTGCCAACAGCCTCGCCGACACCAGCGGCAGCAACAGCATCCTGGACGTGGTCGGCAACAACGATGTCCAGGCTTCCACGGACGGCATGAACAACATCGCCGCCATCTTCGGCGACGGCAGTATGGCCCAAGCCGCTGGCGGCGACAGCAACATCGCCGCGGTTTTCGGTGACGGCAGCACCGCGTTTGCCGGGCTCGGCAACAATGGCTTCGCGGTCGCTTTCGGCGATCTACTCAGCGCTAGCGCGATCCAGGGAGGCACCGACATCGAACCTTCGGCGGCCGCCGCCAGCGCCGCGGCAGATTTGTTGGGCGGCTCGGCCCCGGACGCGTCGTTCCTCACCGACTTCCTCGACGGATCTTGGCTGACCAGCTTGTTCTGACCGACCACCGCATTCAACAGCACTGACTGTGTCCCACGCCGTTGGGACGCAGTCAGTGCTGCTCCTTCTCGAGGACGCCGGCCGCGGCATCGTTCATTGCTGGGAGCATCGCTCACCGGTCGGCGTGCGGCCGACCAGGTATCCGCTGCAAACTCACCGACATGTTCTGGAGCGCCGAATGCGCAGCGCACGATGCCAAAATGTCCCACGAAGAGCCAGATAGTCCAATATATTGGCCTTCCCGAACGGTGCGTCGGCATTCTGATCGCCGGGGTATCGGCAAAAATAAGACTATCGGTATGGATGTCACGGCGAGGCGGCAAAAGTGTTGCTAGGGTGCGCATCACGGCATCAGCTGCCGCACGTAATCGCGCAACAATCCGGCGGCTCACTCGAGACAACAGGTGGGCCTCGATAGGCCATGGGTGCAGTGGAACTATCACCGACGGCGGCGGTCCCGCGCCTCCTTCATATCGCGGCGGTCCCTACCACCGCGTTCCTGGTGTTGGCCGTCTGGTTGCAGTCAGGATGGGGCGGCCCAACAACGATCGCCGCGGTGCACGTCGCGGGAGCGCTGGGATTTCCGTCATTCGCGGCGGTGAGTACCGCAGTGGCCGCTCGACGAGGTTACGGTCGGCAGCGGCACGCGTGGACGGTGATGACCGTCGGTCTGGTCGGCTTGGAGCTCAGCGCGATCGCGGTGGTTTACCACCGATTCTTGCGCGGCAATGTTCACACCTTGTACCCGATGTCGGCGATGATCGGGTTCTTCGCATTTCCGTTGATCGCCTGGTTGGCGTTCCTGATCTTCCCGACCGGTTATCCGGGTCTCGCCCGCTTGCGGATGGTGCTGGACGCCGTAATCATCGCCGGTGCACTGTTCGTCGTGGCCTGGGTCACGCTGCTCCGCGATTTATATTCCTCGACAGGAGTCAGCATCGTCGACCAGTTTGTGTCGATCGCCTGTCCAGCGGCGGGGATCGCGACCGTCACACCGGTTGTCCTGGTGCTCGCCCGCGCGACCACTCGTTGGCGCCCGACGCTGATTCTGATGACGGTGGGCATGACCCTGATCGCTGCCTCCGGCAGCGCCTACGTGTACCTGCTTGCCCGGCACAAATTCCTCTGGGACAGCCCGCTGGGTTTGGGTTGGCCGGCAGGGCTGGTGCTGGTGGGCATGGCTGCACTCAGCTGTCCGCCCGATCCGCCCGAGACGTCGGCCGAGCGATCGGCGTTACTGTCCGTCCCGGCCCCGTTGTGGCTGCCTTACATTCCGCTGGCCATCGCCGGCGGCCTCGAACTCGCCACTTTCCGTGGCGCCCTGAATTCCGACCCCACGTTCGTCGTAGTGCCGTGGTTGGTTATCGCGGTGCTGGCCCGCCAGTTCCTCGTGGTCGCCGAGAACCGGCGGCTGCTGCACAGCGTGTCCTACGGGGCATTGCGCGACCCCTTGACCCATCTGGCTAACCGGATTTTATTCCTCGATCGGCTTGAGCATGCGATGCAGCTCTTCCATCGTGATCAGCGTTCGGTCGCGGTCCTGTCCATGGACATCGATGACTTCACATTGATCAACGACAACTTGGGGCAAACCGCCGGCGACGCGCTGCTGGTGCAAGCCGCGCAACGACTGCTCAGCTGCGTGCGTAGCGGTGACACCGTGGCGCGACTCGGCGGCGACGAATTCGCGGTGCTCATCGAAGACGCCGGCGAGAACGCGCATCTGATCGTCTACCAGATCATGGAGGCCTTCGAGCGACCGTTCAGCGCCGACGGCGAAGTCATCTTCATGCGACCGAGCGCGGGCCTCGCGGTGGCCGGCCTCAGCGACTCCGATCTGCGGGCAGCGGATTTGCTCAAACACGCTGACAGCGCACTGGCCTCGGCCAAACAACTCGGCGGTGGTCTGCAAACGTTCAGTCCCGACATTCATGGCTCGGACCACGGCGGTCCCACCTTCCCGTTGTCCGATATTGCGCCGGCTCGTAGTGGATTGGTCGAGGTGCGATTGCTCAGCGACCTGCGCCAGGCCATCACTCATCGGTCCTTGACCGTGCTATACCAGCCGAAGGTCGACCTGCAAACGACCCACGTGGTAGGCGCCGAGGCATTGGCCCGGTGGCCGCACCCGAAGTTCGGACTGGTTGGGCCCCAACAGTTTTTACCCCTGGTGCGCCAGCACGGCCTGATGCGCACCTTCACCGACCTGATACTTGACCAGGCACTCAGCGACGCGGCGCAATGGCGTCGTCGGGGGATAGCCGTACCAGTCGCCGTCAACCTTTTTCCACCGCTGCTCGGCGATGCCAACCTGCCCGTCCGCGTCTTCGATGCATTGGCACGACACGAGTTGCCAGGCGACTCGTTGATCATCGAAATCACCGAAGACCTCCTCCTGGACGACATCGATCGAACCCGCGATGTACTGGAAGCCCTGCGGGAACGCAATATTCAGATTGCCCTTGACGATTTCGGTAGCGGTTATTCGGCTTTGACGTACCTACACAAGCTGCCTATCGATGAAGTCAAACTCGACCAGGACCTAATCACGCACGTATTGACAGATCCGCGCGCCGAGGCCATCGTCCGGGCTGTCGTCGGGCTGGCTCACTCGCTTAACGTGACAACTGTCGCTGAGGGCGTGGAGACCGCCGACATCGCATCGTGGCTGCTTGACTGCGGATGTGAAGTGGCGCAAGGCATCTACTACAGTCCGCCCATCGCCGCTGCCGCGATGATGGATTTGATCACATTGCCGGCGGCGCACGGCTAACGTGCACCCCCAGGTTCGACTACGCACTATCCAGCGGTGGTCAATCCGATCGCTGAGTTTGCGCATGTCGCATGCCCGTCTTGACCGCTGCGCTTTTCGACGAACTGGGAAAAGTCGCGTAATGGCCAGCATCTTTGCTAGCTTTCAGACACCGAAAGTACGGGGGACCGACCATAGGGGCAGTGGCGAGGTCACCGAAGGCGTTCCATCGCCTTCTCCGGAACGCTGCGGTGCCTACCGCAGCGTTCCTGGTGTTCGCCGTCTGGTTTGCTGCGGGATGGGGCGGCTCGGCGGCGATCAACGCCATCCGCTTCGCGGGGGCGTTAGGATTCCCGGCGTTTGCGGCCGTGAGTACCGCAGTCGCAGCGCGACGAGGGCGTGGCCGCCAGCGGCAGGCCTGGCTCGTGATGGCCTTCGGCCTGGTCGCGTTGGAGTTCGGCTCGATCATGGTGCAATACCACCGAATCGCGATCGGCAGTGTCCTACCGATATACCCGGCGGATGCGATGGTGGGCTTCTTGATTTTTCCGTTGGTTGCCTGCGTCGCGTTGATCATCTTCCCTTCCGGTTATCCGGGCGTCGCCCGTTTCCGGGTGCTGCTGGATGGCGCGATTGTCGGCGCCTCCCTGTTCGTGGTGGCGTGGGTGACGTTGCTTCGCGATGTGTACTCGGAGACAGGGGTGACTCGCCTCGACGAGTTTCTGTCGATCGCCTGTCCGATCGCCGGGGTTGTGACCGTCACGGTGGCAGTCCTGTGCCTGGCCCGCGCAGACACCTATTGGCGCCCGACGTTGACCCTGCTAACGACGGGTCTTACTCTGATCGCCGCCGCCGGCGGCGCTTACGTGTTTTCGCTCGGCCGCCACAGCTACATCTACAGCTACCTGGCCGACAGCGCTTGGGGCCTGGAATGGCCGGCGGGACTGGTGGTGGTGGGCATCGCGGCGCTCAACTGTCCGCCGGATACGCCCGACACACTGGCCCAGCAATCAAGGGCGAGCGGGCCCATATCGCTATGGCTGCCCTACATTCCGCTGGCCATCGCCGGTGGCCTCGAACTCGTCGAGCTTCGGCAGAGTCTGAAGTCCGACCCCGCACTAGCTGCGGTCCCCTGGTTGGTTATCGCGGTGCTGACCCGCCAGTTCCTGGTGGTCGCTGAAAACCGGCGGCTTGCGCACAGCGTGTCCGATCAGGCGTTACACGACCCATTGACCAACCTGGGCAACCGGGTCTTATTCCGTGATCGGCTTGAGCATGCGATGCAGCTCCTCCATCGTGATCAGCGTTCGGTCGCGGTCCTGTCCATGGACATCGATGACTTCACATTGATCAACGACAACTTGGGGCAAACCGCCGGCGACGCGCTGCTGGTGCAAGCCGCGCAACGACTGCTCAGCTGCGTGCGTAGCGGTGACACCGTGGCGCGACTCGGCGGCGACGAATTCGCGGTGCTCATCGAAGACGCCGGCGAGAACGCGCATCTGATCGTCTACCAGATCATGGAGGCCTTCGAGCGACCGTTCAGCGCCGACGGCGAAGTCATCTTCATGCGACCGAGCGCGGGCCTCGCGGTGGCCGGCCTCAGCGACTCCGATCTGCGGGCAGCGGATTTGCTCAAACACGCTGACAGCGCACTGGCCTCGGCCAAACAACTCGGCGGTGGTCTGCAGACGTTCAGCACCGATACCGTTATCCGGGGCAACGGTGCCCGTGGTCTTTCGACACCCGATCTGCATCTGTCGCGCGGCGGATTGGTCGAGGTACGACTGCTCAGCGACCTGCGCCAGGCCATCACTCATCGGTCCTTGACCGTGCTGTACCAGCCGAAGGTCGACCTGCAAACGACCCACGTGGTAGGCGCCGAGGCACTGGCCCGGTGGCCGCACCCGAAATTGGGACTAGTTAAGCCCCAACAGTTTTTACCCCTGGTGCGCCAGCACGGCCTGATGCGCACCTTCACCGACCTGATACTTGACCAGGCACTCAGCGACGCGGCGCAATGGCGTCGTCGGGGGATAGCCGTACCAGTCGCCGTCAACCTTTTTCCGCCATTGGTCGGAGACATCAAGCTGCCGGACCATATTTTTGACGCGTTGGAACGACACGAGCTACCGGGCGACTCGTTGATCATCGAAATCACCGAAGACCTCCTTCTGGACGACATCGAACGGACCCGGGAAGTGCTGGAAGCGCTGCGGGAGAAAGGTATTCAGATCGCGCTCGATGATTTCGGCAGCGGGTATTCGGCTTTGACGTACCTGTGCAAGCTGCCTATCGATGAAGTCAAGGTCGACTACGAGCTGATTGGAAACGTCCTGACCGACCCGCGCGCCGATGCGATTGTGCGGGCCGTGATCGACTTGTCGCACGCACTGAATGTGACAACGGTTGCCGAGGGCGTAGAGAACGCGGAGATCGCGACGTGGTTGCGGGACCGGGGATGCGAAGTCGGGCAGGGCATTTTCTACAGCCCGCCCATCACGGCCGCTGCGATGATGGATCTGCTCTCGTCGCCGGCCGGGCGATGATCTAGCCGGCGCTCTCCAGTCCGCCGGCCGCCGCGACCGCTGCCCGCGCCCACTCGTCCCGATGCACCGCGGGGGCAATTCGCTCCTTGCGGATGAATTCGGTGTTGACCTTCATGATCTTCGGTGCCCGAAACGCAAAGGTGCGGTTGGTGGTGTCGATCGCCAACAGTCCGTCGGTATCGGTGAATCCGTTGGTGCGCATGGCGTTCTCAGCCCACCTGATCGGCGTGAGTCCGGAGAAGTCGTCGACGTATGCGACCCAGAGATGGACGTTGTGGCGGGCGGACAACGTCGACAAGGCACTGTCCACGGCGGTATGACCGGCAGTAGTCAGCTTTCCCGACGGATCGGTGATGAAGCGGGTCAGCTGGACGGACGGCGCCGCGCTCGGCTGGTCAGTGTGCACTTCTGCGCCGCCCGAGGCGTCGGCCGCCCGGTGGCGCAGGAGGTTTGCGCCGACGATCCCCGCCAGCACCAGCAGTGCCACCGTCGCCGCGGCAGCGATCAGCACCGCGGTACGCCGCCCGCGTCGTGCCGGGGCCGCCTGCATCGGCACCGAGACTTGCACCGGCGTGGAGATCTGCCTGGTGGGGCCGTCCGCCGGGTGACCGGCCCCGGTGTCGTCCGCAACGACGGTGGGCCGACCCGTCAGTGCGGACGCGAATTCCGAACAACTTGAGTAGCGGGTAGCAGTGTCCTTGGCCAACACTCTGGTGATGGTGGCGTCGAGATCGGCGAGGTCGGGCCGCCGCGCGCTGAGCTGTGGCGGTGGCGCGGAAAGATGTTGGGAGATCACCACTGCCGCGTTGGAGTTGTCGTAGGGTGCCGCGCCGGTCAGCAAGTGAAATGCGGTGCAACCCAGCGCGTACTGGTCGGCGCGGCCGTCGATGTCGTGGCCCAGGAGTTGTTCGGGTGCGGCGTAAGCCGTCGTCCCCATCACCATGTTGGTGGCGGTCAGACCGCTGATGTCACCGACTTGCCGGGCAATACCGAAGTCGGCCAGCAGGATCCGGCGCCCGCGCGGGTCGGTATCGCTGAGCAGAATGTTGGCGGGCTTGATGTCGCGGTGGAGCAGTCCGCGCTGATGCGCATAGTCCATCGCGTCGGCGATGGCGTTGATGATCGTGAAGGCCTCGGCCCTCGGCATTCCGGACGGGTAGCGGTTGCGCAGCAGTTCGGCGGCGTCGGTCCCCTCGACGTAATCCATCGACAACCACAACTGACCGTCGAATTCGCCGCGGTCGTGGATGCCGACGATGTGGGGATGCCACAACTCGGAGGCGATGTCCGCTTCTCGGCTGAATCGCTGCCGGAACTCGAGGTCCGCGGTCAGCGCGGCCGGTAAGACCTTGAGGGCGTCCCGGCGGGGGAGTCGCGGGTGCTGCGCCAGATAGACCTCGCCCATGCCGCCGGACCCCAGCCGCTTGACGATGGCGTAGCCGGCGAACACATCGCCGTTGTTGAGCGCCATAGGCGACTAGGTGCGGGCCCGCAGCGTCTGCAACGCCTTGTCCGCGTGCGAGTCCATGCTCAACTCGCTGGAGATCACGTCGAGCACCGTGCGATCGGTGCCGATGACGAACGTCGTGCGCTTGACCGGCAGCAGCTTGCCCAAAAGCCCACGCTTGACCCCGAATTGGTTCGCGATCGCGCCGTCGGTGTCTGACAGCAGCGGATAGTCGAAACTCTGTGAGTCGGCGAATTTCGCCTGCTTGGCGACGGGGTCGACGCTGATGCCGACCCGGTTGGCGCCGACAGCCGCGAATTCTTGGGCCAGGTCGCGGAAATGACACGCTTCCTTCGTGCATCCGGGGGTCATCGCCGCCGGGTAGAAGAACAGCACAACCGGCCCGTCGGAGAGCAGTGCGCTGAGCGTGCGCGGGGTGCCAGTCTGGTCGGGAAGTTCGAAGTCAGCCACGGTGTCACCGGTTTTCATGGCCGTCACGCTACGCCAGTGGCGGGCGGAGCCGATCTGCCCATCTGGGAAGATGACTCCGTGCACGCCAACCTCGCCGCCGCCACCACCTCCCGGGAGCATTTCCGCCTCCTGGCGGCCGAGCATCGGGTGGTTCCGGTGACCCGCAAAGTGCTGGCCGACGCCGAGACGCCACTGTCCGCATACCGCAAACTGGCCGACAACCGGCCCGGGACGTTCCTGCTGGAGTCGGCGGAGAACGGACGGTCGTGGTCGCGATGGTCGTTCATCGGGGCTGGCGCGCCGTCCGCGCTGACCGTGCGCGACGGTGAGGCGGTGTGGCTCGGTGCGGTGCCGCACGATGCGCCCACCGGTGGCGATCCGCTGCAGGCGCTCCGCGAGACATTAGAGCTGCTGGCCACGGCGGCGCTGCCGGGGCTGCCGCCACTGTCCGGCGGCATGGTGGGCTTTTTCGCCTACGACCTGGTGCGGCGCCTGGAGCGGCTGCCCGAGCTCGCGGTCGACGACCTGAACCTCCCGGACATGCTGCTGTTGCTGGCGACTGACCTGGCCGCCGTCGACCACCACGAGGGCACCATCACGCTGATCGCCAACGCGGTGAACTGGAACGGCACCGACGAGCGGGTCGACGAGGCCTACGACGACGCGATCGCGCGGCTGGACGTGATGACCGCCGCGCTGGAGCAGCCGCTGCCGTCGACAGTCGCGACGTTCACCAGGCCTGAACCGCAGCACCGCGCGCAGCGCACGGTGGAGGAGTACGGCGCGATCGTCGAGCGCCTGGTCGGCGAGATCGAACGGGGCGAGGCATTCCAGGTGGTGCCGTCGCAGCGTTTCGAGATGGACACCCACGTCGAGGCGATCGATGTCTATCGGATGCTTCGGGTGTCGAACCCCAGCCCGTACATGTATCTGCTCCACGTACCCAATGGCGAAGGCGGAACGGCATTTTCGATTGCCGGCTCCAGCCCAGAAGCGTTGGTGACGGTGCAGGACCGCTTGGCCACGACGCACCCGATCGCCGGGACCAGATGGCGCGGCGAGTCCGAAGACGAGGACCAGTTGCTGGCGAAGGAGTTGCTGGCCGACGAGAAGGAACGCGCGGAGCACCTGATGCTGGTCGACCTGGGCCGCAACGACTTGGGCCGGGTCTGCGTGCCCGGCAGTGTCCGCGTCGAGGACTACAGCCACATCGAGCGCTACAGCCACGTCATGCATCTGGTCTCGACGGTGACCGGCGTGCTCGCCGACAGCCGCACTGCACTCGATGCGGTGACCGCGTGTTTTCCGGCGGGCACGCTGTCCGGTGCTCCGAAAGTGCGTGCGATGGAACTGATCGAGGAAGTCGAGAAGACCCGGCGCGGCCTTTACGGCGGCGTGCTCGGCTACCTCGACTTCGCCGGAAACGCCGACTTCGCCATCGCCATCCGGACCGCTCTGATGCGCGACGGCACCGCCTACGTGCAAGCAGGTGGCGGGGTGGTGGCCGACTCCAATGGGCCCTACGAGTACACCGAGGCGACGAACAAGGCGCGTGCGGTGCTCAGCGCGATCGCCGCCGCGGAGACCCTGCGTAGCCCGGACACTCCTGTCGATGACTGATACCCAGGCTGCCACCGGAGGCCGGCTGACCATCAGGGCAGCGCAGGTTCTGCTGATCGTCTCGGCCGCGGGACTCTGGGCGGCATCGCGGCTGACCTGGGTCGAGCTACAGACCTTTGACGGTTTGGGCCCGCCGAAGGTCGTCACGCTGTCCGGGGCGGGATGGTCGTCCGCTCTGCTCCCGCTGGCGCTGCTGCTGCTGGCGACCGCCCTGGCAACACTTGCGGTGCGGAGGTGGGCGTTGCGGTTGGTGGCGGTGCTGCTGGCTCTCGCGAGTCTGGCGACCGGATATCTGGCGATCAGCACGCTGGAGTTACGGGACCTCGCCGCCAGGGGTGCCGCACTCGCGCACGTGCCATTGCTGGAGCTGGTGGGCAGCAAGCGGCACTACCCGGGCCCGGTGATCACGCTGGTCGCTGCGGGCGGCACGCTGATAGCGGCGGTCTTGTTGATGCGCGCTGCGGCCTCTGCCGGTCGGATGTCCACGAAATATCTGGCGCCCGCCGCTCGCCGGTCTGCAGTACGGCGCGACCAGGAGACCCCGTCGGAGCGCACGATGTGGGATGAGCTCGATGAGGGCCGCGATCCGACCGACCCAGAGCACGACCTGCCGCCCGAACCTGACACCGAGGGTCGGTGACAAACGCCACCTCGACGCTCGCTACCCTTCGTTGGACGCCGTCAATACTCTGGCGACGGCCGGGGAGAGGAACCGACAGCATGAGTTCGGCAAGCGTGCTTGACTCCATTATTCAGGGGGTTCGCGCCGACGTTGCCGCTCGCGAAGCGGTTGTGAGCATGCCGGAGGTCAAGGCCGCAGCCGAAGCTGCCCCGCCACCCCGTGACGTACTGGCAGCGCTGCGCGAGGCCGGTATCGGGGTCATCGCTGAAGTGAAGCGAGCCAGCCCGTCCGCGGGGGAACTCGCGTCGATCGCCGACCCCGCCGCGCTGGCGTGTGCTTACGAAGATGGCGGCGCCCGGATCATCAGTGTGCTGACCGAAGAGCGCCGCTTCCACGGCAGCCTGGCTGATCTCGACTCAGTGCGCGCAGCCGTGTCAATTCCAGTGCTGCGCAAAGACTTTGTGGTCGGGCCCTACCAGATTCACGAGGCCCGCGCGCACGGCGCGGACATGCTGCTGCTGATCGTCGCGGCGCTGGACCAGCCGGCCCTGGAGTCGATGCTGGAGCGCACCGAGTCACTGGGCATGACGGCACTCGTCGAGGTGCACACCGAAGAAGAAGCTGACCGCGCCTTGACGGCCGGTGCGCGGGTGATCGGCGTAAATGCTCGCGACCTGCGCACACTTCGAGTTGATCGGGATTGCTTCGCGCGCATCGCGCCGGGGTTGCCGTCGAACATCATCCGGATCGCTGAATCCGGCGTGCGGGGAAGGGCCGACTTGCTGGCCTACGCCGGCGCCGGTGCTGACGCCGTGCTGGTCGGTGAAGGTCTGGTCACCAGCGGGGATCCCCGCGCGGCCGTCGCCGACCTGGTCACCGCGGGCAAGCATCCGTCTTGTCCCAAGCCGGCCCGCTAGCCCAGCGGGTTGATTGAATTCCATGCGCCGCTTACGTGTTGAGCATCGGTAATGGCAGACACCCTGCGCCCGGAACTTCCACGTTCCAGCGCCGCACTCGCTGAACCCACCCACCACGATCCAGACCCTCGTGGCCATTTCGGTGTCTACGGCGGCCGATTCGTCGCCGAGGCCCTGATGGCCGTCATCGAGGAAGTCACCGCGGCCTACGAGAAGGTGCGCACCGACCAGGCCTACCTCGATGAACTCGACCGGTTGCAGACGCACTACACCGGCCGGCCGTCACCGCTGTACGAGGCGACCCGACTCAGTGAGCACGCCGGCGGTGCGCGCATCTTCCTCAAACGAGAAGACCTGAACCACACCGGTTCTCACAAGATCAACAACGTGTTGGGGCAGGCCTTGCTGGCCCGCAAAATGGGCAAGACCCGGGTGATCGCCGAGACCGGTGCCGGCCAGCATGGCGTGGCCACCGCGACCGCGTGCGCCTTACTCGGCCTGGATTGCGTGATCTACATGGGCGCCGTCGACACCGCGCGACAGGCACTCAACGTCGCCCGGATGCGCCTGCTGGGCGCCGAGGTCGTCTCCGTCGAGTCCGGCTCGAAAACCCTCAAGGACGCCATCAATGACGCGTTCCGGGACTGGGTGACCAACGCCGACAATACCTATTACTGCTTCGGCACTGCCGCCGGGCCGCACCCGTTCCCGACGATGGTCCGCGACTTCCAGCGGGTGATTGGGCTCGAGACACGGGTGCAGATCCAGGATCAGGCCGGCCGGCTTCCCGACGCCGTCACCGCCTGCGTGGGCGGCGGGTCCAATGCGATCGGCATCTTCCACGCCTTCCTCGACGACGCGAGTGTCCGACTGGTCGGTTATGAGGCGGCTGGCGACGGCGTCGAAACCGGCCGACACGCCGCCACGTTCAGCGGCGGATCACCAGGCGCGTTCCAGGGGTCGTATTCGTTTCTGCTGCAGGACGAGGACGGGCAGACGATCGAATCGCATTCCATCTCGGCAGGTCTGGACTATCCGGGCGTGGGTCCCGAGCACGCCTGGTTGAAGGACACCGGGCGAGCCGAATACCGCCCGATCACCGATACCGAAGCGATGGACGCATTCGGGCTGTTGTGCCGGACCGAAGGCATCATCCCGGCGATCGAGTCGGCACACGCGATCGCCGGCGCACTCAAGCTGGGCCTCGAGATGGGCTCCAGCGCGATCATCGTGGTGAACTTGTCCGGCCGCGGAGACAAAGACGTAGAGACAGCCGCGAAGTGGTTCGGCCTGTTGGACGACAAAGGATGACCGTCGAGCAAAGCGAAAAGAGTCGTCTCCAAGCACTTTTCAGTATGTGCCGCGGTGAGCAGCGTGCGGCGCTGATCGGATATCTGCCAACCGGATACCCCGATGTCCCGACGTCGATCGATGCCATGAAAGCGCTGGCCGACTCCGGGTGCGACCTGATCGAAGT
The DNA here is from genome assembly GCA_963737375.1 of uncultured Actinomycetota bacterium. Classification (GTDB taxonomy): domain Bacteria; phylum Actinomycetota; class Actinomycetes; order Mycobacteriales; family Mycobacteriaceae; genus Mycobacterium. The sequence goes on along the minus strand of CAVTSP010000028.1, from coordinate 170,465 downwards.
CGGGGTCCCGTATTCCGATCCAGGCATGGACGGACCCGTGATCGCCAGCGCCGCGGAGGTCGCCCTGCGCGGTGGTGTGCGGGTGCGCGACACGTTGGCGGCCGTCGAGGCGATCAGCGCAGCAGGTGGTCGTGCCGTTGTCATGACGTACTGGAACCCGGTGCTGCGCTACGGAGTTGACGCCTTCGCGCGCGACCTGGCCGCGGCGGGCGGCTACGGGCTGATCACTCCGGACCTCATTCCCGACGAAGCGGACGAATGGCTGGCCGCATCCGAGCAGCACCAGCTCGATCGGATCTTCCTGGTCGCGCCGTCATCGACGCACCAGCGCCTGGCGGACACTGTCGCCGCGTCGCGCGGATTCGTCTACGCGGCATCGACGATGGGTGTGACCGGTGCCCGCGATGTGGTGTCGAACGCCGCGCCGGAATTGGTCAGCCGGGTCAAAGAAGTATCTGACATCGCTGTCGGGGTGGGGTTGGGCGTCCGATCGCGCGAACAGGCCGCCGAGATCGCCCGCTACGCCGACGGTGTCATCGTCGGCTCGGCGCTGGTCTCCGCGCTCACCGATGGCCTGCCCGCGATGCGTGCTTTGAGTGAAGAACTCGCCGCCGGTGTCCGCCAGAGGATTTCGGCATCATGACGACGACGGTGCTCGCCTATATCCCGAGCCCTCCTCAGGGGGTATGGCATCTGGGCCCCATCCCGCTTCGGGCCTACGCATTGTTCATCATCATCGGGATCATCGCTGCCCTGCTGATCGGCGATCGGCGCTGGGAAGCGCGCGGCGGCGAGCGCGGTGTGATCTACGACATCGCTCTGTGGTCAGTGCCGTTCGGGCTGATCGGCGGCCGGCTATACCACCTGGCCACCGACTGGCGGACATACTTCGGCGAGGGTGGTGCCGGACCCATTGCGGCGCTGCGCATTTGGGACGGCGGCCTCGGAATCTGGGGGGCGGTCGCGTTGGGCGGCGTGGGCGCGTGGATCGCCTGCCGACGCCGTGACATCCCGCTCCCGGCGTTCGGCGACGCGATCGCGCCCGGCCTCGTTCTCGCCCAGGCGATCGGCCGGCTCGGGAACTACTTCAACCAGGAGCTTTTCGGCCGGGAAACCACGGTGCCGTGGGGCCTGGAAATCTTCTACCGCCGCGACCCGGCCGGATTCGTCGACGTCCATTCGCTCGACGGGGTTTCGACCGGGCAGCTGGCGATGGTCGTCCAGCCCACCTTCCTGTACGAATTGCTCTGGAATCTGCTGATTTTCGTCGTCCTGATCTTTTTGGACCGCCGATTCACGCTTGGCCACGGTCGGCTTTTCGCGACGTACGTTGCGGGTTACTGCGTCGGCCGGTTCTGGGTCGAGCTGCTGCGTGACGACACCGCCACCCACATCGCCGGCATTCGGATCAACTCCTTCACCTCGACGTTCGTCCTGATCGGCGCGGTGGTTTATCTGATCCTGGCGCCCAAGGGCCGCGAGGATCCCGCAACGCTTAGTGGCTCGGCCGCCGAGTTGCTGGAACCGGACTCGATCGACGCAGACGACGCCGAGGCCCCGACTGTCGGCGCTGCGGACACAGACGCCGAGCCGGCCGGGACCGCGGTGATCGACGCGCCGGACGTCGACGCTGAAGCTGTGGCGGAGGAGGCGGATGCGGCCGAGACCGACTCGCCAGAGGTCGAGGTCGCCGCGGCCGAGGAGCAGGACGACACCCAGGACGAAGCAGACGGGGATTCCGACTCCGGACAGCCCGATTCGAGCGAGAAGAAGCCGGACGAGGAGTGATGTCCAGCCCAGCTGCGGGCGGCGCCGACCGGCCCCCGGCACGCTGGTATCGGCGGCATCTGTTCACGGTGCTGGGCACGGGCGCTCTGCTGGCAGGTGCGCTCGGCTACATCGGCCTGGTCGACCCGCACAAGCCGGACTCGATCTTTCCGATCTGCCCATTCCGGCTGCTCACCGGATTGAACTGCCCCGGATGCGGCGCGCTGCGGATGATCCACGACGTGCTGCACGGTCATCTGGCCGCGGCGATCAACGACAACGTGCTGCTTTTGGTCGGCATTCCGCTGCTGGCAGGGTGGGTTCTGCTGCGCCGCCGCGACGGAAAGCTGCCGTTGACACTCCCGGCGGCAGTAGCGGTGATGGTCACACTTCTCGGGTGGACGGTGGTCCGCAACCTGCCGGGATTCCCGTTGGTTCCCACGTTAATCACCCACTAGCCCGCTGCGCGAAGCGGAGCTGACGCGAGATGATCAGCTCGCGCGACTATGCTGATTTTCGTGGCAAGACGCGGAAAGATCGTCTGTACTCTCGGTCCGGCCACCAGTTCCGACGAGTCCGTCACAGCGCTGGTCGAGGCTGGAATGGATGTGGCCAGACTCAACTTCAGCCATGGCGAGTACAGCGACCACAAAGCTTCCTACGACCGGGTGCGGGCCGCCTCCAATGCCACCGGCCGTGCAGTGGGTGTGCTGGCCGATCTGCAGGGACCCAAAATTCGGCTCGGCCGATTCGCCGACGGGCCTACGTACTGGGCCGACGGCGAACTCGTGCGGATCACCGTCGCGGACTGTGCAGGCAACCACGACCGAGTCTCGACCACCTACAAGCAGTTGGCGCAGGACGCTGTACCCGGTGACCGGGTTCTGGTCGACGACGGCAACGTCGGTTTGGTGGTCGACCACATCGAGGGCGACGACGTCGTGTGTCGGGTCACCGAAGGCGGCCCGGTCAGCAACAACAAAGGCATGTCGCTGCCCGGGATGAGTGTGTCGGCACCCCCCCTGTCGGAGAAAGACATCGACGATCTCGAGTTCGCCATGCACTTGGGCGTCGACATGGTGGCGCTCTCGTTCGTGCGCTCGCCATCGGACGTCGAGCTCGTCCACGAGGTGATGGACCGGGTGGGCCGCCGTGTTCCGGTCATCGCGAAACTCGAGAAGCCGGAAGCCATTGACAATCTCGAGGCCGTGGTGCTGGCCTTCGATGCGGTGATGGTCGCCCGCGGGGATCTGGGTGTGGAGCTGCCGTTGGAGGAGGTGCCGCTGGTTCAGAAGCGGGCCATCCAAATGGCAAGGGAGAACGCCAAACCCGTGATCGTGGCGACCCAGATGCTCGAGTCGATGATCGAGCACTCACGGCCGACCAGGGCCGAGGCATCCGACGTCGCCAACGCCGTGCTCGATGGCGCCGACGCGGTGATGCTGTCCGGCGAAACGTCGGTCGGTAAGTATCCATTGGCCTCGGTCCAGACGATGGCCCGAATCATCTGCGCCGTCGAAGAGAATTCGACGGCCGCGCCGCCGCTGACGCACGTGCCGCGGACCAAGCGCGGCGTGATCAGTTATGCCGCCCGCGACATCGGTGAGCGGCTCGATGCCAAGGCACTGGTCGCGTTCACCCAATCCGGCGATACCGTTCGTCGGCTGGCCCGGCTGCACACGCCGCTTCCGCTGTTGGCGTTCACCCCGCTGCCCGAGGTACGCAGCCAGCTGGCGATGACGTGGGGCACGGAGACGTTCATCGTCGGGATCATGCAAACCACCGACGGCATGATCCGCCAGGTCGACAAGTCGCTGCTGTCGCTGGGCCGCTACAAACGCGGCGACTTGGTGGTCATCGTCGCCGGCGCACCACCCGGCACGGTGGGGTCGACCAACCTGATTCACGTGCATCGCATCGGCGAAGAGGACGTCTAACTCGCCTGACTAGGCCGCCCGTCGACGATGCGCTCCGCGCAGCGGAGGGCTGAGGAGGCGGACCATTAGGCTGGCGCGGTGTCTGATTTCGACGAGCTGATGGCGGTGCTGGACCTGCACGACAAGGGCGACGATGTGTTCGTCGGAACCCACCCCAGCAAGAACCCACCGCGGACGTTCGGCGGACTGATGATGGCGCAGTCCTTCGTGGCTGCCAGCCGCACCCGTACCCGGGACTTGCCTCCCAACGCGCTGTCGGCGCATTTCATCAACGGCGGTGACACCGATAAAGAGATGGAATTTCAGGTGTTCCGGTTGCGCGATGAGCGCCGTTTCGCCAACCGCCGCGTCGACGTGACGCAGGACGGAGTGCTGTTGGCGACGGTGTTCGTCTCGCATCTGGCCGGCGGCCGCGGTCTCGAGCACAGCGTCGAGCCGCCGGTTGTCGCCGATCCGGAGACCCTGCCGTCGATCAAGGAGCTGCTGCAGGGCTACGAGAAGAAAGTCCCGCATTTCGCCAATGCGTTGCAGCCCATCGAATGGCGTTACAACAACGATCCGTCCTGGGTGATGCGCGACAAAGGCAATCGGCTTGATCACAACAGGGTTTGGGTCAAAGCCGACGGGGTTCTGCCCAACGACCCGGTTCTGCATACCGCCACGATGCTGTACTGCTCGGACACCACCGTGCTGGATTCGATCATCACGACGCACGGGCTGTCTTGGGGATTCGACCGTATCTTCGCAGCGACGGTCAATCATTCGGTCTGGTTCCACCGTCAAGTCGATTTCAATGACTGGGTGCTGTACTCCACGTCCTCGCCGGTCGCGACGGATTCCCGTGGACTCGGAACCGGCTACTTCTTCGACAGGTTTCGGCGACCGGTGGCCAGCGTCGTGCAAGAGGGTCTGGTGAAATATTTCCCCGACACGCACTGACACACCGAAATGCTCTGACGCAGAACAATTCTAGGGTAGCGATGCCGGCGTCAGCGTGACGCTCAACCGGTCCTGAACGCTGTGCCGAAACTGATCTGCACAGTGCTGCTGCGCGATCTGGTTTTCCCCGGCCTTCTGGATGCAGTCGATGTAGTCGCCGCCCCGGACGTCCTTCCAAACCGTCGTCCAAATCGCGATGAACGCCACGCCAACAACGATTGCCAAGCCGCCCAACACGATACCGGCGATCGCGACGCCGCCGTTGTCAGCGATGCCACGCTTGACCCGCCCACGCCCGACGGCGCCGGTCACCATCGCGATGACACCCAAAATGATGGGGGCAAACACGGTCGCGACACTCAATAGAGCAACGACGGCCAGCACCAGCGCGGCGATACCGAGCCCGTTCCTCGGCGCTACCGGTGGCGGGGGAGCGTAGTAAGGCGGTGCATGACCGGGCTGGTACGGATACAGCGGCCCGGCGTTCTCCCGTCTAACCGGCTGGTCCGGCGATCCGGTCATGGCTCGCTCTCTGATCGGGCGACATGGACGACTTCTGCCCAGAATACGCGTCTGCGCAGAACCGCAATGCGCATTCGGGCTTACCGCACAACCCAATTCACCGTCGACGGAGTGCTTGCCGCCAATTACGCCGCGTTGGTCGGTGCTCCTGCCACAGCCTTCTCGATCCGCCGAGACGCACTCCGGATGCCGAACGACGACACGATCTCGAAGACCCCGATCACGATCAGCCAGATCGCGACCACAAGTGTCAGGATCTCAATCGTCTCCAGCGGAGATCCGAGCATCACGAGGCCGGCCAGCAGGCTGACCGCGCCGAGGAAGATCTGCCAGCCTCGGCCCGGTAGATGTGGATCGCTGATCGCCGATATGGACGTTGCCACACCGCGGAAGATGAAGCCGATGCCGATCCAGATGGCAAGTAGCAGAATCGCATAGCCCTGACCGAAGTGCCGGAAACACAGCACCGCCAGCACCAGCGACGCGGCCCCGCTGATGAACGACAGCACTCGTCCACCGGCGGAGACGTGCAGAGTGAACGCGAAGAAGACTTGGACGGCACCGGTGACCAGCAGGTAGATGCCGAATAGCGCAGCAGCGATGACGATGGAATGTTCGGGCAGAACGTATACCAGGATGCCCAGGGTCAGCGAGAGGATCCCGGACAGCAGGGTCGACTTCCACAGATGCGGCAACAACTTTGGAGCGGCAGTGGTTTCCATGCCCGGATCTTCGCACAAACGGTCGTCGCGGTGGGAGATTTGCGCGGCGTCAGACCCGGGCAGTCTGCGGGGTCTCGGAACGGACGGCGCCGAAACCGGTGTCGGGCTTACGCCCGATCAGATACCAGGTGCGCATGGACCCTTTGCCCTTGATCTCGATTTCGCCGCGCTCCTGCAGCACGAAGTCACCCTTCAGCCGTTGATAGACGTCCTCGGGCACCTGGATCCGGCCGACCGAATCGGTGGTTTCCATCCGAGACGCGACGTTGACCGCGTCGCCCCACACGTCGTAGAAGAATCGCCGCGATCCCACGACGCCCGCTACGACGGGCCCGGATGCCAGCCCGATTCGCAGCGGTAGGGGATCACCGTGGGAATCCCTGAGTACGCGAACGACTTCGGCCATGTCGAGCGCGAAATCTGCCAGCGCCGTCACGTGATCGGCGCGTGGCTGCGGCACGCCGCTGACGACCATGTAGGAATCACCGCTGACCTTGATCTTCTCCAGTCCATGCTTGTCGACCAGCGCGTCGAAGTCACCGTAAAGCCGGTCCAGGAAAAGGATTAGCTCGTCCGGCGGCATATCGCTGGCACGTTCGGTGAAGCCGGCGATGTCGGCGAACAGGACCGACGCATCCTCGTATTTATCGGCAATGATGTTGCGTGCCGGGTCTTTTAGCCGCTCGGCGATGCTGGCCGGCAAGATGTTGGACAGCAGTGCCTCGGACCGCTCGTACTCCATCTCCATCGCGGCTTCGGCGCGAACGATTTCGCGCACCGCGTACCAGACCGTCGTCACGACCATCACACAGGCGGAGATGGTGGTGACGATGAAGCTCAGCGACAGGGCCCAGGCGGGTTGGGCGCCGGTGTCGCGGGGGACCAGGAATTGCAACGTGATCACCATGCTGGCGGCGATCGCGGCAAGAATCGCGGCAAGAAAAATGCGGTCGACGCCGAGCTGCAGCACAATCAGGCAGGCCGCGACCAGGAAGTAGAACTGCAACCCCGAGCCGGTGCCGACGAACCAGCAGATCGCAAAGATCGACAGGTAGGCGGTGCCGATGAAGGTCAACGGCGGGATGAGTTCGCCGAAGCGATGCAAAAGCGGCACGGAGGCGTAGATCGCGGCGCCGACGATGTTGATCACACCGGTCCACCACAGGTTGGGCGCCGAGAAAACCTGGACGAAGCCAAAACCCGCGCTGATGAATACCGCCATCGTCGCGGTGAGGTTCAAAATGCGGCGACGCCGCGCAATGCGCTCGGCATAAACCTGGCCGCGGGCGCGTGGCTGCGCCCGCACAGCTGCTACACAATCCGGTGATCGCCGCGAACCTGCTGGTTGTTGGGCGGCGCACCGCTTGGCCACCACAGCAAAAGCCTAACCGGTGGATGGAATGCTGTGTGCTGTCTTGGGGTGGCCTCGAGATTTATTCGGCAATCAGCCGATCGGCTCTCGCGGAATGGGGGTCGGCGGCGTCTGGCGTGCTTTCGCCGCGCTCAAGGCTTCCTCCAGGGTCTCCTGGAGCAAGAGAGCGCGGTCCAGGTCGAGGAGTTGGATAATCCGGTGGGTCTTCCGGCCTTTCGCCACGACCGAAAAGCGTTCGCAGTCAACAAAAGTGTTGCGGGCTTTCACCAGAATGCCGACACCCAGCGAGGCCAGGAATTGAACCCCCAACAGGTCGATGATGAGCGACGGCGGGTCCTGGGCCAGCACCTCGGCGATCGCCCTCTCGACAGCATCGGCGCTGGCAAGATCGATTTCGCCGCTGATCGCGAGCACCGCGATCCCGTAGTGATGCGTGACGGAGGTACTCACCCGATCATCACTCAACATCGGTCCACCGCCTGCTCCGGCCGCTCACAGGTACCCTGTTTGACTTCAAAGAAGCGCTGCTAGAGCAATGCTTTGCGACCGTGGCAAAGCCTAAGCATGAGCGGAGCCGTTGCGCGAGATGGCGAACCCGTGCCGACACGCGGCCCGTCTCCCGGCTCGGTGAAGAAACCGATTGAATACAGCCGTTACCCTACGCCTATTCCCGATGAGGCCGATTTGTACATTTCTGGTGCCCTCGGTGAGATTCGAACTCACACTGGACGGGTTTTGAATCCGTTTCCTCTGCCAGTTGGGATACGAGGGCCTGCTCACTACGGCCTCTCACCATAGAGGATCGGTCGGTGCGAGCCGACTCACAGCCCCGCAGTCGTGGATCGGCGCGGTACACGGGAGAATGTCCCCATGACCGACGACGAGGCGCGCCCCACCCACCGGGTTCTGATCGCCGAGGACGAGGCGCTGATCCGGCTCGACCTGGCCGAGATGCTGCGCGAAGAGGGCTACGAGATCGTCGGCGAGGCCGGCGATGGCCAGGAAGCCGTCGAGCTGGCCGAAAAGCTGAACCCCGATCTGGTGATCATGGACGTCAAGATGCCGCGTCGCGACGGGATCGACGCCGCGTCGGAGATCGCCAGCAAGCGCATCGCGCCGATCGTGATCCTCACCGCGTTCAGTCAGCGCGACCTCGTGGAGAAGGCACGCGATGCCGGGGCGATGGCCTACCTGGTCAAGCCGTTCACGATCTCCGACCTGATCCCCGCAATTGAGGTGGCGCTGAGCCGATTCAGCGAAATCAAGGCGTTGGAGCGCGAGGTCGAGACGCTGTCCGATCGGCTGGAGACCCGCAAGCTCGTCGAGCGGGCCAAAGGGCTGCTGCAGGCCAATCAGGGCATGACCGAACCCGAGGCATTCAAGTGGATTCAGCGCGCGGCGATGGACCGTCGCACGACCATGAAGCACGTCGCCGAGGTCGTCCTGGAAACCCTCGACACGTCCAAGGAAGCGCCGGCCCAGGAGGGCTAGCTTCAGCGGGTCGCCGACTGTGAAGGTTCTGCCAGTCGAAATCGTCGAGATCGCCGCATTTGGCACAGTGACGGTGTTCGCGCGCCGGCCGCAGGAGAGTTAGCGCGCGACGATCACCGAGGAGCCGTGGCCGAACAGGCCCTGGTTCGCGGTGACGCCGACTGTCGCGTCCTCCACCTGCCGGCCGGTGGCCTGACCGCGCAATTGCCAGGTCAACTCGCAGACCTGCGCGATCGCCTGGGCCGGGATCGCCTCTCCGAAGCACGCCAGCCCGCCAGACGCGTTGACCGGAACCTTGCCGCCGAGGGCGGTGGCGCCGCTGCGCAGCAGCGCCTCGGCCTCACCCTTGGGGCACAGCCCCAGGTGCTCATACCAGTCGAGTTCCAGCGCGGTGGACAGGTCGTACACCTCGGCCAGGCTCACGTCTTCGGGTCCGATGCCGGCCTCGGCGTAAGCCGCGTCGAGGATCTGATCCTTGAACACCCGCTCCGGGGCAGGGGCCACGGCAGTGGAATCCGTTGCGATGTCTGGCAATTCGGGCAGGTGCTGCGGGTACTGCGGGGTGACCGTGCTCACCGCGCGCACCGACGGCACGCCGTCCAGTGAGCCGAGGTGCTTACGGGCGAACTCCGCACTGGCCACGATCAGCGCGGCCGCGCCGTCCGAGGTGGCGCAGATGTCGAGCTGCCGCAGCGGGTCGCTGACGACCGGGCTGGCCAGCACGTCCTCGATCGAGGATTCCTTGCGGTAGCGGGCATTCGGGTTCTGCAGGCCGTGCTGGGAGTTCTTGACCTTCACCTGAGCGAAGTCCTCCGAGGTCGCCCCGTAGAGGTCCATCCGGCGACGAGCCAGCAGCGCGAAGTAGACCGGGTTCATCGCGCCGATCAGGTGGAAGCGCTGCCAATCCGGGTCGTTCTTGCGTTCGCCGCCGACCGGGGCGAACGCACCCTTCGGGGTGGTGTCAGCGCCGATGACCAGCGCGACGTCGCAGAACCCGGCCAAAATGTGGGCGCGTGCGCTCTGCAGTGCTTGCGAACCGCTGGCACACGCGGCGTAGCTGGAGCTGACCGGCACGCCGTTCCAGCCGAGCTTCTGCGCGAACGTCGACCCGGCGATGAAGCCCGGGTAGCCGTTGCGGATGGTGTCGGCCCCGGCGACCAGCTGGATCTGCCGCCAGTCCAGGCCGGCTTCCGCCAGTGCGGCGCGGGCGGCGACGACGCCGTATTCGGTGAAGTCTCGGCCCCACTTGCCCCACGGGTGCATGCCGGCGCCGAGAATGTAGAGCGGATCGGGCGTACTCATGATCATTTGCGCCGCTCCTCGCCACTTTTTCCGATCGCACTGCCCTGTTGATCGTCGCCGGCGCTCCTCCAGGCGTGCACGAGTCGTTCCACCCCGTCGGCGTCGGTGAACAGGGTCATGGTGGCCAGTTCCATCTCCATCCCGACCTTCAGGTCGGCGGCCAGGGTGCCTTCGACGACCTTGCCCAGCACGATGATTCCCTCGTCCGCGAGTTCCACTGCGGCGATCGCGAACGGCTCGAACGGATCCGGTGCGGGATAGGGCGCCGGCGGTGGATAGCGGTTCTCGGTGTAGCTCCACAGCGTTCCGCGCCGCGACAACGCGACGGCCTCTAGTTTGTCGCTGTCGCAGGCCGGGTTGGGGCAGTTGTTCTCCCTCGGCGGGAAGACGTACGTGCCGCACTTCGGGCACTTACCGCCGATCAGATATGGGCATCGTTGGCCCCGTCAGTTGATCGGTGGCGAACCATCCATCGATCGCCGGTTCTGGGCTGGTGACCTCGGGCACCGGGCCAGCCTACCGAGAACGGCGGCAAAACTGAAACGTGTTGCAGTTCGGTTCGGTTCCGAATACGACGTGGGCAGACAGCGGCAGTTGACTAGATGTCCGTAGCGGTGCATAGAGTTGAGGCCGTGAGCCCAGCCAGGACCGCGAGCAAGAAGACAGAGGCCGGCAAGGCCACCGACGGCAAACCCACGTTGATGCTGCTGGACGGCAATTCGCTGGCATACCGAGCCTTCTACGCGCTGCCGGCCGAGAATTTCAAAACGCGGGACGGGCTGACCACGAACGCGGTGTACGGGTTCACCGCGATGTTGATCAACCTGCTGCGGGATGAGTCGCCCAGCCATATCGCCGCCGCGTTCGACGTGTCACGTCAGACGTTTCGCTCGGACCGCTTTCCGGAATACAAGGCCAACCGCTCAGCCACGCCGGACGAATTCCGCGGGCAGATCGACATCACCAAGGAAGTCCTTGCCGCACTGGGTATTACGGTGCTCGCCGAACCGGGGTTTGAAGCCGATGACCTGATCGCGACGCTGACGACTCAGGCCGAGAACGAGGGCTACCGGGTACTGGTGGTGACCGGTGACCGGGACGCGCTACAGCTGGTCAGCGACGACGTGACGGTGCTGTACCCGCGCAAGGGCGTCAGCGAACTGACCCGCTTCACCCCGGAGGCCGTGGTCGAGAAATACGGCCTGACGCCGAAGCAGTACCCCGACTTCGCCGCGCTGCGCGGCGACCCGAGCGACAACTTGCCCGGCATCCCGGGTGTCGGCGAGAAGACCGCGTCCAAATGGATCACTGAATACGGCTCGCTGCAGGCGCTTGTCGACGACGTCGACTCGGTGCGCGGCAAGGTCGGTGACGCGTTGCGGGCGAATCTGTCCAGCGTGGTGCTGAACCGCGAGCTCACCGACTTGGTGCGCGACGTGCCGCTGGCGCAGACGCCGGACACGCTGCGCATGCAGCCCTGGGATCGCGACCAGATCCACCAGCTGTTCGACCAGCTGGAGTTCCGGGTGCTGCGTGACCGGCTGTTCGACACCCTGGCCGCCGTCGAGCCCGAGGTCGACGAGGGCTTCGACGTGCGCGGGGGAGCGCTGGAGCCCGGCACGGTCGCGCAGTGGCTGGCCGACCACGTCTCCGACGGTCGCCGAGCAGGCCTGGCAGTGGTGGGTACGCATCTGCCCTACGACGGCGATGCCACCGCGCTGGCGATCGCCGCCGCTGACGGTGACGGCGGTTTCATCGACACCACGACACTGACGGCCGAGGATGATGCGGCGCTGGCCGCCTGGCTTGCCGACCCGCAGCAGCCAAAAGCCTTGCACGAGGCCAAGTTGGCGATCCACGATCTCGCCGGACGGGGCTGGCCGCTGAACGGCGTCAGCTCCGACACCGCGCTGGCCGCCTACCTGGTTCGGCCCGGACAGCGCAGCTTCACCCTCGACGACTTGTCGCTGCGCTATCTGCGTCGCGAATTGCGTGCGGAAACATCGGAGCAGCAGCAGCTTTCGTTGCTCGATGACAGCGAGGGTGTCGACGAGCAGGCCGTGCAGACCGCGGTGCTGCGCGCCCGTGCCGTCGTAGACCTCGCCGACGCACTGGACGTCGAGCTGGATCGCATCGACTCCACGTCCCTGCTGGCCGAGATGGAATTGCCGGTGCAACGGGTGCTGGCGGCCTTGGAGGCCGTCGGCATTGCCGTCGACCTGGACCAATTGAGTTCACTGCAAAGCCAATTCGGCGACCAGATCCGCGACGCCGCCGAGGCGGCCTACGCCGTGATCGGCAAGCAGATCAACCTCGGCTCGCCAAAACAGCTGCAGGTGGTGCTGTTCGACGAGTTGGAGATGCCGAAGACCAAGCGGACCAAGACCGGATACACCACCGACGCGGATGCGCTCCAGACTCTGTTCGACAAGACCGGGCATCCGTTCCTGCAGCATCTGCTCACCCACCGCGACGTCACCCGGCTGAAAGTGACCGTCGACGGATTGCTGAATGCCGTTGCCGGCGATGGTCGTATCCACACCACGTTCAACCAGACGATTGCGGCGACCGGCCGGCTGTCGTCCACCGATCCCAACCTGCAGAACATCCCGATCCGCACCGACGCCGGCCGGCAGATCCGGGACGCCTTCGTAGTCGGCAGCGGCCCACATGGATCAATGGCAGAGCTGATGACCGCCGACTACAGCCAGATCGAGATGCGGATCATGGCGCACCTGTCCCGCGACGAAGGCCTGATCGAAGCCTTCAACACCGGAGAGGACCTGCACTCGTTCGTCGCGTCACGGGCGTTCGGCGTGCCGATCGACGAGGTGACCGGCGAACTGAGGCGCCGGGTCAAGGCGATGTCCTACGGGTTGGCGTACGGCTTGAGCGCCTACGGCCTGGCGGCTCAGCTGAAGATCTCCACCGAAGAAGCCAAAATTCAGATGGACCAGTACTTCGCTCGATTCGGCGGGGTGCGCGACTACCTGCTGAACATCGTCGAGCAGGCCCGCAAGGACGGCTACACCTCCACGGTGCTGGGCCGTCGCCGCTACCTTCCCGAGTTGGACAGCAGTAATCGGCAGGTCCGTGAGTCCGCCGAGCGGGCTGCGCTCAACGCACCGATTCAAGGCAGCGCGGCCGACATCATCAAGGTGGCGATGATCGAGGTCGACAACGCGCTTACCGAAGCGGGGCTGACGTCACGCATGCTGCTGCAGGTCCACGACGAACTTTTGTTCGAGGTCGCCGAGGGTGAACGCGAGCAGCTCGAAGCGCTGGTGCGGGACAAAATGGGCGGCGCATACCCACTTGACGTGCCGCTGGAGGTGTCGGTGGGCTACGGACGCAGCTGGGACACCGCCGCTCATTAGGGCCTTGCCGCCGACCGATCACGACGAATTCGCCGGTTTGCGACGAGGAGACGCCGGTGGGCCGGGTTTGGCCTGCGTAGGCCTAGTCGAGTAGCCTCGACACGGTAGTCCGGCAGCAATTCCGGGCGATCGAATTAAATCCAGCTTTTGTCCCTACGACCTCAACCTGTCCGGAGCAACCCAACAATATGCCGAGTCCCACCGTCACCTCGCCGCAAGTAGCCATCAACGACATTGGCTCGAGCGAGGATTTTCTCGCCGCCATCGATAAAACAATCAAGTACTTCAACGATGGCGACATCGTCGAAGGGACCATCGTCAAGGTCGACCGGGACGAGGTTCTCCTCGACATCGGCTACAAGACCGAAGGCGTCATCCCTTCTCGCGAACTGTCCATCAAGCACGACGTCGACCCCAATGAGGTCGTTTCCGTGGGAGATGAAGTCGAAGCCCTCGTCCTCACCAAAGAGGACAAAGAAGGCCGGCTGATCCTGTCCAAGAAGCGGGCTCAATACGAGCGCGCCTGGGGCACCATCGAGGCCCTCAAGGAGAAGGACGAGGCCGTCAAGGGCACCGTCATCGAGGTCGTCAAGGGTGGTCTGATCCTCGACATCGGCCTGCGTGGCTTCCTGCCTGCGTCGCTGGTCGAGATGCGCCGAGTCCGCGATCTGCAGCCGTACATCGGCAAGGAGATCGAAGCCAAGATCATCGAGCTGGACAAGAACCGCAACAACGTGGTGCTGTCCCGCCGTGCGTGGCTGGAGCAGACGCAGTCCGAGGTCCGCAGCGAGTTCCTCAACCAGCTGCAGAAGGGCGCCATCCGCAAGGGTGTGGTGTCCTCGATCGTCAACTTCGGCGCGTTCGTCGATCTCGGCGGCGTCGACGGCCTGGTGCACGTCTCCGAGCTGTCCTGGAAGCACATCGACCACCCGTCCGAGGTGGTCACCGTCGGCGACGAGGTCACCGTCGAGGTGCTCGACGTCGACATGGACCGCGAGCGGGTTTCGTTGTCGCTCAAGGCGACTCAGGAAGACCCGTGGCGGCACTTCGCCCGCACCCACGCCATCGGCCAGATCGTGCCGGGCAAGGTCACCAAGCTGGTGCCGTTCGGTGCGTTCGTCCGTGTCGAAGAAGGCATCGAAGGCCTGGTGCACATCTCCGAGCTGGCTGAGCGTCACGTCGAGGTGCCCGACCAGGTTGTCGCCGTCGGTGACGACGCGATGGTCAAGGTCATCGACATCGACCTCGAGCGTCGCCGGATCTCGTTGAGCCTCAAGCAGGCCAACGAGGACTACACCGAGGAATTCGACCCCGCCAAGTACGGCATGGCCGACAGCTACGACGACCAGGGCAACTACATCTTCCCCGAGGGCTTCGACGCCGAAACCAACGAGTGGCTCGACGGTTTCGACACGCAGCGCACCGAGTGGGAGGCCCGCTACGCCGAGGCCGAGCGGCGGCACAAGATGCACACCGCGCAGATGGAGAAGTTCGCCGCTGCCGAGGCCGAAGAGGCCGCCCGGCCGCAGTCGAGCAGCTCGTCGAGCGACGACGCGCCCACCGGTGGCTCACTGGCCAGCGACGCGCAGCTCGCCGCACTGCGGGAGAAGCTCGCAGGCAGCGCCTGACAGTTAGATCCGAACGAACGCCCCGGCTCAGACGAGTCGGGGCGTTCGTCATTCCGGCGCGAGCCGGAGGATTCAGCCCAGCGGCGCCCTGACACACTGGTGCGGTGCTGCGCATTGGCCTGTCCGGCGGGATCGGCGCCGGAAAGTCGACCGTGTCCTCAACATTGAGCGATCTCGGGGGAGTCGTCGTCGACGGCGACGTGATCTCCCGTGAGGTCGTCGAGCCGGGCACCGAGGGCCTGGCCAAGCTGGTCGAGGCGTTCGGTGACCAGATCCTGTCCGACGATGGCTCGCTCAACCGTCCGGCGTTGGCCGCGATCGCCTTCAGCGACGAGGAGAAGCGCCAGACGTTGAACGGCATCGTGCATCCGCTGGTCGGCAAGCGCCGGGCCGAATTGATCGCCAGTGCCGGCGAGGACGCCGTGGTGGTGGAGGACATCCCGCTGCTCGTGGAATCCGGAATGGCGCCGATGTTCCCGTTGGTGGTGATCGTCAACGCTGACGAAGACCTCCGGGTTAAGCGGTTGGTCGAACACCGGGGCTTCACCGAGGAGGACGCCCGAGCCCGGATCGCCGCACAGGCCACCGAGGAACAGCGTCGAGCGGTCGCCGACGTGTGGCTCGACAACACCGGCAGCTCAGAGGAATTGGTCGAGCAGGCGCGTGAGCTGTGGCATCAGCGGATCCTGCCGTTCGCGCGCAACCTCGAGGCCGGTGAGCCGGCCCGCGCGCGCCCGGTGCTGGTGCCCTATGACCCATCCTGGCCAGAACAGGCCCGCCGTATCGTGGCACGGCTGAACACCGCGTGCGGACACCACGCTGTCCGCATCGACCACATCGGTTCGACGGCGGTGGAGGGGGTCGACGCCAAGGACGCCATCGACGTCCAGGTGACGGTCGCCTCGCTAGACGCCGCCGACGAGTTGGCCGAGGCGCTGACCAACGCGGGATATCTGCGCATGCCGATCACCGCGGACGTGAGCAAGCCGGATTCGCGCAGCACTGTGCCTGAGTTCGACCACGTCGGCGACGAAGCACTGTGGCACAAGCGGATTCACGCATCGGCCGATCCGGGGCGCCCGACCTACGTCCATCTGCGGGTCGCCGGCTGGCCCAATCAGCAGTTCGCGCTGCTGTTCGTCGACTGGCTGGCGTCCAATCCCGATGCGCGGCAACATTATCTGGCAGTCAAGCGGGAAGCCGAGCGCGCAGCAACACCTAACGGCGGTATCGAGGACTACATGGCCGCGAAAGAGCCGTGGTTCCTCGAGGCCTACCGCCAGGCGTGGGCCTGGGCGGACGCGTCGGGTTGGCGGCCGGCCTAAGGAGTGGGCAGCGGTGCGCCGCAGGGCAACACGCCGTTCATCGGGTCGGCGCTGCCGGGTGCCGGGTGGACCACTTGGTCGATCTGCACGAAAACCTTGTCGTCGACGTCGATTTCACAATGCACGCTCGCGGAATACGGCCACTTCACCGCTACCTCCATGCCGGCGTGACGAGGATCCGCCAAGACTGCGCTGGCCTGGAAAGCGTTGCCGGGAAACGAACTGAGCTGGGCCATGTTCGTCTGATTCTCGGCAGTGATGAAGGTCGCCTGACTACCGGGAGCTACGCCGTCGATCCGCGCGACGTAGGTGATGTTGTGCATGTCGGCTCGTGCCGTCGCGGGAATCAGCTGCGCGCAGGCAACCGCTGTCGCGATTGCCGCCCATCTGTACGTCGTGCCCATGACCGCACAGATTACCGCCACCCTTTGGGTCGGTATCCCAAGTCTCCTCCTCTTCGGCTTCGCGTACCCGAGATCTCAGAGATCCCCCCTAGGGGTGTAGTGCCACCCCTCTTACGGTGGTCGACTGAGTTTCCGCGCGATGTTGTGCAGCAGTTCACAAATAGGCGTTTGCATCGCGGACTCGCGGGTTATTCGACATACGTATGAAAGGAGGGCGCGATGCCTATCTGGGAATGGATCCTGATCGTGGCCGTAGCCGTCGTGGTGGTCGTCTCTGCGGTAGTCGCAGTAAGCATGATCAGCTTTCGCACTAAGACGAAGCGGCTCAAACAGCACTACGGCACCGAATACGAGCGGGTGGTCGACGAGACCGGAAGCGAGAAAGGCGCTGTGCGCGAACTCACGACGCGCCAACGCAAGCGCGACAAGCTCGACATCGTTCCGCTCACCCCGTCAGCGCTCTCGGAATTCACCGACCGCTGGCAAGAGGTGCAGGCCGGGTTCGTGGACAATCCCGCGACGGCCGTCAGTGTCGCGGACCGTTTGGTGACTGAGGTGATGCGCCAACGGGGTTATCCGGTGGACGATTTCGACCGCCGCGCCGCGGACATCTCCGTCGACCATCCGCAGATCGTGGACGACTACCGGGCGGCGCACGGTATCCACGTCTCGGAGCAGGAGGCGAACACCGAGGAACAGCGGGAGGCGTTTGTGCACTATCGCGCGCTGTTCGAGAGGTTGCTCGAAACCCCGACCGACAACGCAGCATCACAGGAGGCAAGCGCATGACCACCCACGAACAACACGCCGTTGACGATGTATCCGAAGAGTTCGCGGCGCCCGTCGCCGACGAACCCCAGGCCGAAGACGAGAGCAGGGTGAACGCGAGCGAGTCGGGACCCGCTGCTGACGACGTCGACGCGATGCCACCGGAGCACGAATCAACAAGCGGAGAAAAGCTTTTCGCTGGCGAGGACGTCGCGGATCTACGTGCCAGGTGGGCCGGCGTTCAGGCGGCGTTCGTGGACAACCCCAAGGAGTGCGTCCAAAAGGCGGACCACCTGGTCTCCGACGTGGTCGAGCAGCTCACCTCTGGATTCGCCGAGACGCGGTCACGGCTTGAAGGACAGTGGTCGCACGGCAACGAGGCCTCCACTGAAGACCTGCGCATGGCTCTGATGCACTACCGCGAATTCTTCGACCGCCTGCTTGCCGTCTGAATGAGATTTTCCTGCAACAGAATTCAATGCCACATGAGCTGCATGCCTTCGTCGGTGAGCCACGCGTTCAGGTCGTAGCGGTTGCGGGCCAGGCCGTCGATGGCGGCGGTCGCGCGGCGGACCGCCACTTCGCCGGTCTCGGGCGTCAAAAGGCCGTGCCGCACCGCATCCAGCAGCTCGTCGACGTCGACCAGATCCACCCCGACATGGGTGCGGACCACGAGATCGAGATAGTGGTCCTCGGAGGTCCACTCGTTTGCGCCGGGCGTGTATTCACCGACGTCCAGGTAGTAATCCTGGTCGCGCTCGTGCCCGGGATTGAAATGAAAGACCGTCGCCCGCAATCCCAATGACGGCAGCAGCCACGATTCGAGGTAGTGGAACTGCGCGCGGCCGGGGGTGGGGCGGGCCACGTAGAGGCCCCAGGGTTGCACGGTGTACTCATCGACCGCCCGCACGATCCCTTTGGGGTCGGTGTTGGTGCGGGCGCGCAGGTCGAACGTCTCGTGCTTGGGCGGGTGCATCTAGCGTCGCAGCCGGATTTTCCACCGGACGAAGCACGCGTAGAACACCGTCAGTCCGGCCAGCATGCCCATGTCGAGCAGCCAGAAATGTCGGGTGTGCTGCCAGAACTGGTCCTGGGGGAGCAGCGTCGGAGGCACCAGATGCCGAAGGTCGACGGTGGAGGCCGCGGCCGCGTAGCCCCAACGCGCGGGCATCAGCCAGGACAGCTGGTCCAGACCAAGCCGGCCGGTCACCGGGACCATGCCGCCGCACAGCACCAATTGCGCCATTACCGCGACCACGAACAACGGCATGATCTGCTCGCTGGAGCGGACCAGCGACGAGATGGCCAAGCCCAGAACGGCCGAGGCGACACACGCCGCGGCAACGGTCAGGAACAGCTCGCCGGTTGCCGCGACCGTTGAGTGGCCCAGCAGCACCGCCCCACTGCTGGGTGCGCCCTTGCCGACTACCACGATCGTGGTGACGATGGCTGCCTGCAGAATCGCGAATCCGCAGAACACCAGCGTTTTGGCCAGCAGGTACGCCGTCGTCGACAGCCCGACTGCCTGCTCGCGCTGGAAGATGGGGCGTTCACCGACCAGGTCGCGGATCGTCAGCGCGACACCCATGAACGCCGCAGCCGGCAGCAGCAACGCCAGGATCTGTGCGGCCTCGTCAGGCGTCCCGGTATGCGGGCCAGTGGCGCGGAATCCCGTGTCACCCGGCACGGTCAGCGACAGCGCCCCCAGGATGAACGGCAGCAGCGCGAGGAAAATGAAATATGCGCGGTCCGCGACGACGAGCCGAACCTGCCGGCGGGCGATCGTCGAGATCTGGCGGGGGACGCTGGTGTGGACCGGCTCGCCCAGGTCGGCCGGTGTGTCCGATTTCGATGGAGGCTGCGGCTCCTCGCGTTCCCGGAACCGGCGGTTGGCCTCTTCAGGATCGGCGCCGACCTGGCTGAAGATCTTGGCCCAGTTGGTGGTGCCCATGACGTCGCCGATGCCGTCCGGCGGTCCGCAGTAGGCGGTCTTTCCGCCCGGCGCGACCAGCAGTACCTGATCGCAGACGTCGAGATAGGACAGCGAGTGCGTGACGACGAGCACCACCCGGCCCGCGTCGGCGAGCTGGCGCAGCATCGTCATGACCTGCAGGTCCAGCGCCGGGTCCAATCCGGAAGTGGGCTCGTCGAGCATGAGCAGTGACGGCCCGGTGAGCAGCTCGAGCGCCACCGAGGCGCGTTTGCGCTGTCCGCCGGAGAGCTTGTCGACCCGCGTGTGGGCGTGCTTGGTCAGGTCGAGTTCTTCGAGCACCTGCGAGACGACCTTGGTCCGGTCGGCTTTGCTGGTGTCAGGCGGCAGCCGCAGTTCGGCTGCGTAGCTCAGCGCCTGGTTGACCGTCAGCTGCCGGTGCACGACGTCGTCCTGCGGGACCATGCCGATTCTGCTGCGCAGCGACGCATACTCGGCGTGAATGTCGTGGCCCTCGAACGTCACCGACCCGGAGCTGGGCGTCGTGTAGCCGGCGATCAAGCGGGCCAGGGTGCTTTTGCCCGCGCCCGATCCGCCGATCACCGCAGTCAGCGTTCCCGGACGCGCGATCAGTGAGATGTCGCTGAGCAGTTGTTTGCCGTTCTCGACGACGTACTGGACGTTGCGCACCTCCAAGCCGCCGGTGCGGGTGGCGGCCTCGGTTTCGCTGCGCCGGACCAGCAGGCCACCGTTGACCACCAGGTCGATGTTGCCGACGGTGACGACGTCGCCTTCGCTGAGGATCGCCGAGCCGACCCGGGTGCCGTTGACGAACGTGCCGTTGACGCTGGTGTCGCGGATCTCGGTGCCGAGCGGCGTCAGGGTCAGCGTTGCGTGGTAGCGGGAGGCCAGCACGTCGGGGATCACGATGTCGTTGTCCGACGCCCGGCCGATCGTGACCGAGCCGGCGGGCTTGGCGGATGGCGTCGCCCGCGGCGTGATGCGTTTGACGAAGCGGGTGGCGAAATTCGCGTCCTCGCCAACGCGGGCGTCGAGCATGGTGACTTCGGTGGGTGGCACATTGTGTTGCGCCGGCGCAGGGCGCGCATTGGTCACCGTGACCTCGTCGGGCGGTGGTCCGGCAGGCGGGCGGCCGCCCTGGACTGTGGTGGGGTACTCCGACGGTGACAGCGGCGGCGCCGGCCTGACCGGTGGGGCGGGTCGGCGCCGCGCGACGGGCGCCGGCGGCGGCGGCGGCTGGACCGGCGGCGCCACGGGACGGGCCGGCGTGGACCAGGACATCGTCTGTTGCGCGGGGGTCGGCGGTGGTCCGCCTCTACCTCGGCGCGCCCCGATCTCGAACGTCAGCAGCGGCCCTCCCGCGTTGCCGATGTTGATGCTTTGCCCGTCCTGGATGTCAACCACCGGTCGGCGGTAGCCGTTGACGAACGTCCCGTTCACCGAGCCGTTGTCGATGGCAACCCACTTGCCCTGTTCGAAACGCAGGATCAGGTGCGCGCGAGAAATCCGCGGGTCCGCAATCCGGACATCGGCACGCAGGTCGCGTCCGATGATCACGTCGTGACCCGGCACGAAGGTGCTTTCTGAGCCGTTGTGCCAGATGGTCAGAATGGGTGGGGCTGGTCGACTCACCACACCAGTATCGACTCCGCGACGGCATGGCTTCCACGGGACGCACTGTGATTCGGCTATGTGTTGCCGCGAGCTGCTCTCACGAGCTCGATTCACAGCTGTTTCATAAGTGGCACAACAGGAGCGCACCGCGTCTCGCGGCATGATCATCAATGGTGAGCCAGTTCGATGAACTCGTGCGCACCTCGGGGATGTTGAAAATGCCCGGCCCGCAAGTGATTCAAAGTGTGACTCCGGCGGGTAGCCGGGAGACTGGTGGAGCGCACGCCTAACGAGTGAAGTAAGGGGGAACGCGTCGATGGATGAGGCGACCAGAGCTACTCAGCGCTGGGACGCCCAATCAGGGCCACCCCCGCAGCCGGCGGCACCGCCACGTTCCCGCAGCCTGTTGGAACGTGGCTACGCGTCGCTACCGGATCTGGGGATCACCCGGCTGCTGACCCGAGTACCGCTGATCGGGTCGCGGCCCCAGCGCGACGCGGTCGACGTCCGTCGACGCAGCGCCAACGATTCGTCGGATAGCGCTCTCGCCGCACCGACGTCGTTCGCGGGCTACACCATCCTGCGGCCCCTGGGATCCGGTGGGATGGCCGACGTCTACCTCGCCAAACATCCGCGCCTGCCGCGCCGGGATGCGCTCAAGATCTTGAGCGAAGGGACGACGGCCGACGCGGAATTCCGCGAAAGATTCAACCGCGAAGCTGATCTCGCTGCCACGCTGTGGCATCCGCACATCGTCGCGGTGCACGATCGTGGTGAGTTCGACGGCCACCTCTGGATCGCCATGGACTACGTCGAGGGCACCGATGCTGCCCGGCTGATGCGGGAGAAGTTCCGGGGCGGGATGCCCGAGCAGGACGTCTGCGCGATCGTCACCGCCGTCGCGGGCGCGCTGGACTACGCCCACGCCCGCGGTCTGCTGCACCGGGACGTCAAACCCGCCAACATCCTGCTGACCCACCCGGACGAGGACGATCACCGAATCCTGTTGGCGGACTTCGGCGTTGCCCGCCAACTCGCCGACATCAGCGGAATCACCGAGACCAACGTCGCGGTGGGTACCGTCGCTTACGCGGCCCCCGAGCAACTGGTCGGGTCCAACATGGACGGCCGCGCCGACCAGTACGCGCTGGCGGCGTCGGCGTTCCACCTGCTCACCGGCGCCCCGCCGTTCTCCAACCCCAACCCGGTCGCGGTGATCGGGCAGCACCTGCATGCGGCGCCCCCGAGGCTCAGCGACTACCGCCCCGATTTGGCCGGCCTCGACGACATGTTCTTCAAAGCTCTGGCCAAGGAGCCCGCGGACCGATTCGACCGATGCCGCCAGTTCGCCGCGGCCTTCAGCGAGCAGATCGCGGGCTGCGGCGAAGGCGATCGTCCTCGATCGCTGATCCGGCGTCCGCACGCCAAGGCGCGCCGGCGGCAGTTGACGCTCAAGACCGGTATTGCCGCGGCCATCGTTCTGGCACTGCTGTCGCTGGCCGTGACGTGGGCGATCTCATTCTTCTCCTGGGACGACCAGCCCCAGGTCAACAACGCGTCACCACCGCGGGTGAACAAGACGTCGACCTCGGGGTCGGCCCTCGCGGCGCCGCCCCTGAACGGCAGCTATCGGCTCGACTACGACCGCGCCAGGCAGACGTCGAACGGCGTCATCCGGACCAACGGTGGCGACACGACGTGGTGGTCCTTCTCGTCGGCCTGCACCGCATCCGGTTGCGCGGCGACCGGAACCAAGCTCGACGAGGCCAGTCACACGTCCGCGAAGAGTACGGGCACCGGCAACACCAGCGTCCTGCATTACGTCGACGGGCATTGGCAGAGCGAGCCGCGGCAGCTGCAGGCCCAGTGCCAGAAAGCACGCGGGGCACCGATCGTCACGCAGTCCGAGACCGTGGTGTGGTCGTTGACGCCGGAACCCGACGGCACGCTGCGCGGCGTCCAGACCCAAACCGTGCAGACCAACGAGTGCGGCTCGCAAGGCGCGACGCTGCGGATCCCGGTCGTCGGATCGCGCACCGGTGATGTTCCGCCCGATGTGACCATGGCCGATCCGGCGAAGGCCGCCAACCAGACCGCCGCGCCGATCGGGGCCCCGTCGCCGACTGCGCTGGGTGGGCCGTGCACCGATATCGACAAAGTCGCCTACGACCCCACGTCCAATGAGCAGGTCGTGTGCGAGACCAATATCTGGGATAAGGCGCCGGCGACCACGGGCGTGCACCCGGTCGGGACCTCCTGCACCGACACACCGGTGTTCACCATGTCGAAGTCCGAAGACGGGCACCTCATCGAATGCGACCCCGGTACCCGGGTGTGGACCAGCCAGCACAGCTGATCGCTCGGTTTGTCAGTACCGGGCTCTACCCTGGTGAACATGGCGTTTGCTACCGAGCATCCAGTGCTGGCGCACTCCGAATACCGCCCGGTCTTGAAGACATGGTGCGGGCCGGCGGCCGCTTCGAGGTGGTCAGCCCGTATGCGCCGGCCGGTGACCAGCCGGCCGCGATCGAAGATCTCGAACGCCGGATTCGGGCAGGGGAGCGCGACGTCGTCCTGCTCGGCGCAACCGGTACCGGCAAGTCGGCCACCACCGCGTGGCTCATCGAGCGGCTGCAGCGGCCCACCCTGGTGATGGCCCCGAACAAGACGCTGGCCGCGCAGCTGGCCAACGAGCTGCGGGAGATGTTGCCGCACAACGCAGTTGAATACTTCGTCTCGTACTACGACTACTACCAGCCCGAGGCGTACATCGCGCAGACCGACACCTACATCGAGAAGGACAGCTCGATCAACGACGACGTCGAGCGGCTCCGGCACTCCGCGACGTCGTCGCTGCTGTCGCGCCGCGACGTGGTGGTGGTCGCGTCGGTGTCCTGCATTTACGGGCTGGGCACACCGCAGTCCTACCTGGACCGGTCGGTGGAGCTGAAGGTGGGCGCCGAGGTCCCGCGTGACGCGCTGCTGCGGCTGCTGGTCGACGTGCAGTACACCCGCAACGACATGTCGTTCACCCGCGGCACGTTTCGGGTGCGCGGCGACACCGTCGAGATCATCCCGTCCTATGAGGAGCTTGCGCTTCGCATCGAGTATTTCGGCGACGAGATCGAGGCGCTGTACTACATGCACCCGCTCACCGGCGACGTTGTGCGCCAGGTCGATTCGCTGCGCGTTTTCCCGGCGACTCACTACGTGGCCGGACCGGAACGAATGGCACACGCCATCTCGACCATCGAGCAGGAACTCGAGGATCGGCTGGCCGAGCTCGAGGGCCAGGGCAAGCTGCTCGAGGCCCAGCGGCTGCGGATGCGGACGAACTACGACGTCGAGATGATGCGTCAGGTCGGGTTCTGCTCGGGGATCGAGAACTATTCGCGGCACATCGACGACCGCGGGCCCGGCTCGCCGCCGGCGACGCTGATCGACTACTTCCCGGAAGACTTTCTGATGGTCATCGACGAGTCCCACGTCACGGTGCCGCAGATCGGCGGCATGTACGAGGGTGACATGTCGCGTAAGCGCAATCTCGTCGAATTCGGTTTCCGGCTGCCTTCCGCGTGCGACAACCGGCCACTGACGTGGGAAGAGTTCGCCGACCGAATCGGGCAAACGGTGTACTTGTCGGCCACCCCAGGCCCCTACGAGCTGAGCCAGGCCGCCGGTGAGTTCGTCGAGCAGGTGATCCGCCCGACCGGCCTGGTGGACCCGAAGGTCGTGGTGAAGCCCACCAAAGGACAGATCGATGATCTGATCGGCGAGATCCGCAAACGCGCCGAGGCCGACGAGCGAATCCTGGTCACGACCCTGACCAAGAAGATGGCCGAGGATCTGACCGACTACCTGCTGGAGCTCGGTATTCGGGTGCGTTACCTGCACTCCGAGGTCGACACTCTGCGCCGGGTCGAGCTGCTGCGGCAATTGCGGCTCGGTGAGTACGACGTGCTGATCGGCATCAACCTGCTGCGCGAGGGCCTCGACCTGCCCGAGGTGTCGCTGGTCGCGATCCTGGACGCCGACAAAGAGGGCTTTCTGCGTTCGTCGCGCAGCCTGATCCAGACCATTGGCCGTGCCGCGCGCAACGTATCCGGCGAAGTCCACATGTACGCGGACAAGATCACCGACTCGATGAGAGAGGCGATCGACGAGACCGACCGGCGCCGCGCCAAGCAGGTCGCTTACAACGAAGAGCGGGGCATTGACCCGCAGCCGCTGCGCAAGAAGATCGCCGACATTCTCGACCAGGTATACCGCGAGGCCGACGACAGCGACACCATCGAGATCGGCGGCTCCGGCCGGAACTCCTCGCGGGGGCGCCGGGCTCAGGGCGAGCCGGGCCGAGCGGTCAGCGCCGGGATCGTCGAAGGCCGCGACACCGCAAACATGCCCCGGGCCGAGCTGGCCGACCTGATCAAGGATCTCACCGCGCAGATGATGACCGCGGCGCGCGACCTGCAGTTCGAGCTGGCCGCCCGCTTCCGCGACGAAATCTCCGATCTGAAGAAAGAGCTGCGCGGGATGGACGCCGCCGGACTGAAGTGAGCGCAGCTCGCGGCAAACCGGCGGACGACGGCTGGCGGGCGCTGTTGGGCCCGAAGTTCCTCGGCACGTCGACGCTGCTGGCCGGTGGCGTGGCGCTGTATGCGACAAATGAATTCCTGACGGTCAGCCTCTTGCCGAGCGCGATCGCCGAGATCGGCGGTGAGCGCCTCTTCGCGTGGGTCACGACGCTGTACCTGGTGGGGTCGGTGGTCGCGGCCGCGACGGTCAACGCGTCGCTGTTACGGGTCGGGGCGCGACGGTCATTCCTGTTGGGGTTGGCGGTATTCGGGATCGGCAGCGTGGTGTGCACGATCGCGCCGAGTATGGGTGTGTTGCTGCTGGGCCGCACGCTGCAGGGTGCGGCCGGGGGACTGCTGGCCGGTCTGGGCTACGCGCTGATCACGACCACTCTGCCGCGGGCGCTGTGGACGAGGGCGTCGGCGTTGGTCTCGGCGATGTGGGGTGTCGCCACGGTGGTGGGCCCGGCGGCCGGTGGCCTGTTCGCCCAATTCGGTTTGTGGCGCTGGGCATTCGGTGTCATGGCGATGCTGTCGGTAGCGATGGGCGCGCTCGTCCCGCTGGTGCTGCCGGCCGGCCACGTCGATCCCGAGCAACCCACGTCTGCGCTGCAAGTACCGGCATGGTCGGTGCTGTTGTTGAGCGCCGCGGCTCTGACCGTCAGCGTCGCCCAGGTCCCGACCAAAGTCGCGTTGACCGCAGCGTTGCTTGTGGTCAGCGTGATCCTGATCGCCCTATTCCTCGTCGTGGACCGGCGTGCCACGGTAAAAGTGCTGCCGCCGAGCATGTTTGGACCGGGGCCGCTGAAATGGATTTACCTGGCGCTGGCGGTGCTGATGACCTCGGCGATGGTCGACATGTATGTGCCGCTGTTCGGGCAGCGCTTGGGACATCTGGTTCCCGTGGTGGCCGGATTCCTGGGGGCCGCACTGGCGATCGGCTGGGCGGTCAGTGAGCTTTTCAGCGCATCGCTGAAAAGCAGGAAAGTCATCAACCGGGTCGTCATCGCCGCGCCGCTGGTGATAGCGCTCGGCCTGATCCTGACTGCCGTCAGCCAGGTCGAGAATGCCCCGGCAGGCCTCGTCGTCACGTGGGCGCTGGCGCTGACCATCACCGGAGCCGGCATCGGCGCAGGCTGGCCTCATTTGTCCGCGTGGGCGATGCAGTGCGTCGACGAGCAGGAAGGTGCGGCCGCGGGCGCCGCGATCAACACGATCGAAGTGATCGCCGGGGCATTCGGCGCCGGGCTGGCCGGTGTCGTGGTCAACAGCACGCCGGGCGGTCAGGCGATCGCCGCGCGGGCGCTGTTCGCGGTATTCGCCGCGGTCGGCGTTCTGGGCGCGCTCGCCTCCAGTCGCGCCGTCCGCGGTCTACGGTGAGCTGCTTACTTTCGCGCACAAGCGATCTCGGCGCGTGCGTGCTGCGACCGATCAGCGGACCGACTTGACCACCTGGGCGCGGTGGAATTGCCAGCGCTCGACCATGCGGAACCCCACGTTTTGCGGCACCAGATAGGCGGGGGTGTGGGCCAGCACTCGGCCCGGCGGCAGTTTGTTGCCTGTTTGATGATCGGGCAGTTTGGTGTCGCGGGTGGAAATCGTCCACAGCGTCGTGCATTTGTACAGTCGGCCGACGATCAGCCAAACCGCGATATGGCCGTCCCACAGCGTCTCCCGCTTGGGTGCCGGAACACCACGGCCGATGTCCACCAGCGGTCGGAAGGCGGCGGGACGGGCCGCGAGCAGAGCCCGGACCGGTCCGGGCAACCAGTTGACCGTGTTGTCGACCAGCAGGCAGTCACCGGGCGAAGCCTGCGCGGTGATGACGTCGGCGACGTCGCTGTAATCCCAGCCCTCCTTGGCATACCGCTGACGTTGCGATAGTAGATAGTTGGGCACGGCGGCCGCGGCGAGCACGACCAGGATCAGCGCGATCCATCGCGGTCGGCGGGTGATCGCCACGATGCAGATGGCCAGCACGATCGCCATCGCCGGCGTTGTGAAGAACAGATACCGCGGGTAGTAGAACGGATCGCTGATCGCCGAATAGATCAGGCTGATGGCAGTGGGAATCACAATCCATGCCCCGCAGATGATCAGCATCCGGCGGATCTCGCCGGCGGACTGCCATCGGCCGGTGAACCGAATCGTCAGCGCAACAACGAAAATGAGCGCCGCCAGGATCGCGAACGGCACACTGTTGTCGAAGTACTGGTGCAGCACCACGTCGAGCACGCTGTGCCAACTCAACGAGTGAATCCACGCAACCTGGAAACTCTGCCCACGGGCGAACAGCATCAGTGGCGTCAGCGCGCCGACCGCGACAGCCGACGAGACCGCCCACCACACGATGACGGAGCGCTGGCGCCGGAGCAGCGGGGTGACGACGGCGTACGCCGGCACCAGCAGCACCAGATAGATGTTGAGCAGGATCGCCAACATCAGCGCGAGCGAATAGAGCACCCACAGCCGCCACTGGTGCCGTCGTACAGCAGTGACCAGTAACACAGTCAGCCAGACCGCCACGGCCGCGGTGAGCGCATAGGAGCGTGCTTCGACCGCAGCCCAGGTCACGCGCGGCAGGATGGCGAACACCAGTCCCGCGCACACCGCGGTGGTCCGCGGCAAAAACAGTTTGCCGAACACCACAACTCCGGCCGCTGCGATGCCGACGGCCAGACAGCTGGGCACCCGCGACCAGAATTCGGTCGGCGGGGCAAGGCAGAACCAGCCGTGCATCAGCAGGTAAAACAAGCCGTGGACGGCGTCGATTCGGCCCAGCAGCCCCCAGAGCTCAGGCAGCGAACGGCTCGCGGACGCGGAAATCGTCGCGCTCTCGTCGAACCACAACGAAGGATGTCCCGCCGCCACGCTGCCGATGATGCTCGCCGATATGGCAACCGCGAGCGGGTCCAGCAGCCTGCCCGGGGGCCGCGCAGGCGGTTCATCTGACGCGAGCGCTGTGCTCGGTTCCTCGACTGTGGTGGCAACCATGATGTCTGTCACTGTAAAGCCACTCTGGTGAACCTGCTTACCCGTCCTGCCTGCTCACGCACTACTTTTGCCTGTGCCACCAAATCCTTCGACAGGGCGCTCCTTGCGGTTTATCGATGAGAGTAATTGCACATCAACATGTTTCATCGAATTCGACCGAATTCCGACCACGCCGTGGGTCGGATTGGCGCTTCAGAATTCGCGTGCCACACCGCTAGCCGACAATTGGGAGCCGAATCGGCGTGTTTCAATTCGACCATCTGTCTGCGGCAAACCGTTACTGTCTGGGGTTGGCGTAGCAACCGAACACCTGGGAGGGTAAATGAGCGCCTATCGGACCGTGGTGGTAGGAACCGACGGATCGGATTCGTCGCTGCGCGCGGTGGAGAAGGCAGGCAGCATTGCTGGGGCGGACGCGAAGCTGATTGTCGCGACGGCCTATCTACCTCAGCACGAGGACCCGCGGGCTGCCGACGCTCTGAAGGACGAGAGCTACAAAGTGGCGGGCAGTGCCCCGATCTACGCCATTCTGCGCGAGGCCAGGGATCGGGCCGCCAAAGCGGGGGCCGCGAACATCGAGGAGCGGTCGATTGTCGGCGCCCCGGTGGACGCGCTGGTGGGTCTCGCCGAGGAAGTTGGCGCCGACCTGCTGGTCGTCGGCAACGTCGGCCTCAGCACGATCGCCGGCCGGCTGCTGGGATCCGTTCCTGCCAATGTCTCGCGCCGGGCGAAAGTCGACGTGCTGATCGTTCACACTTCGTAAGCGGTCGTCTGCGCATCGCCCGGTGATCGACACCGCGAAGTACCGGCCGTGGGCGCTGATCGCGGGCGGCTCGGAAGGCTGCCGCTACCTGACCGGCGGCGGCAGCCACCGAGTTGACCGCTACGCGCTGGCGAGGTCGCGGCGCTCCAACCGGAAGGTACGGCTGAGCCGGTCCGGGCGGGTGGTGAGGGTGACCTCGACGGCACCACCTGACGTGATCACGTAGCGCTCCTCGACATCCGGGCCGTTGTCGCGACGGTGCACCGGCCGCAGCGGCAGATCCCGATCGTCGTCGAGCGCCGGATCGAACGGGAAGAACACGGGATCGTAGGGTGTCACGTCGCCGTCGGGTCGACCATCGCGCAGCCGGCTGCATTCCACGAACCGAAAGTGCCCGATGTTGTGGGCGGCACGGTATGTCCGGGTGACGACGAAGGGCGCCTGGTCCGCAGTAGGTAGCTCGGCGCCCTTCGGCACGATCGGATCGAAGTACACATCCTCGCCGGCGCAGGCCTCGCGAAAGACGCCGAAGTGGCGCGAAAGGCGTTCGGAGAGCGCGAATCCAGCCTCGCGGTCCAGAAACGCCGCCAGGCCGATCGCCGTCGCGGCGAACGGGTGCAGCGAGCGTTTGACCCGCTTCTCGTCGAAGGCGTTGCGCAGCGATCTGGCCACCAGCGGGAAGCTCCCGGCGCCGCCCACGACGTAGATGCCCGCGATCTCGGACCAGTCGACTTCGACGCCGGCCCGGTCGCGCAGGACACGGGGGAGCGTGGCAATCGTCTTGTTCACCAACGGGATACAGGCCGCGTAGACGTCGTCGATCGGGCACGTGAACGGCGGCTTGCCGACCGCGGTGAGATCGACCAGGAACCGGCGGGTGTTGGGGCCGATGGCCTCTTTACGCGCCGCACATTCCTCGAGCAGTTGGTCGCGGGCGCCCGCGGGCAGCCTGCGCAGTCCCGCACCGGTGCGAACCAGCATGAGGATCGCCTCGTCGAAGTCATCACCGCCGAGGCGCTGGATGCCTTCGCTGCAGACCACCTCATTGAGCCGGCCCGTCATCTTCAGCAGCGAGGCGTCGAACGTCCCGCCGCCGAGGTCGTAGATCAGCACATACTCCCGCTTGGCGGTAATCGTCGGGCGATACCGGTGGGCGTACTCGAACCCCGCCGCGGACGGCTCGTTGAGCAGAGCCACCACCTCGAAGCCGGCCTGCGCGAAGGCGTCCAGCGTCAAGAAGCGCTGTGAGCTCGAGGCGTTCGCCGGCACGCTGATCGCGGCCTCGACCTGTTGCCCGGGCAACAACTCGGCGTTGGAACGATGCTGCAGATCGCTTTTCAGCTTGGCGAGGAATCCGGCGAACAGGTCGGCCAGCCGATGCGAGCGTCCGGCCAGGTCAACGGTGGTCGTCGGCCCGGCGTCGTTGAGCAGCCGCTTGAAGGAACGCAGAACCGACCAACCCGGGGTCGTGCCGGACGGCGGCGGCTTCCGGGCCGTAGCGCAACTCGCCGGATTCGTCGGCCGCGATCAGTGACGGCCACGAGTCAACTCCGTCGAAAGACACCACGGGATAGTTGCCCCGATCGACGATCGCAACAACGGTGTGTGTTGTGCCGAAGTCGATCCCCACCCTCATCGGCTAAGGGTAGGGGCTGCACCGCGTTTCGCGGCGCTGTTTACCCACCGCTTACCAACCGCGTTCGCGCCACGGGGTTTTTCGGAGGTCGCTCGCGCGGCTTACCAGCCGCGTTCGCGCCACTCGGCCAGGTGCGGCCGCTCGGCGCCGAGCGTGGTGTCGTCGCCGTGGCCGGGGTAGACCACCGTGTCATCGCCGAAGCGGTCGAACACCCGGGTGGTGACGTCGGAGATCAGCTGCTCGAAATCGCCGGGCTGCCAGGTTTTGCCGACCCCGCCGGGGAACAGGCAGTCGCCGGTGAACAGCTGGGTGACTCCGCCGGTCGCCGCCCCGTCGAGGGCCAGCGCGACCGATCCCGGGGTGTGCCCGCGCAGATGGATGACGTCGAAGGTCAGCTCGCCGATCTGGATAGTGTCGCCGCCGGCCAGCAGGCGATCCGGCGTCACCGGCAGCGGCTCGGCGTCGATCTCGTGCGCGGCGGTTGGCGCTCCGGTCGCTCCGGCGACGGCTTCCAGCGCCTGCCAGTGATCGAAGTGCTGGTGGCTGGTGACGATCAACGACACCTTCGGGGCGTGGGTGCGAACCAGGTCGATGAGGGCATCCGCGTCATTGGCGGCGTCGATCAGCAGCGTCTCGCCGGTCGCGGAACAGGTGACCAGGTAGGCGTTGTTATCCATGGGGCCGACCGACGTCTTGACGATCGACACGCCGGGCAGGGTCCGTCGGGCCGCACTACCCGATTCGACGTGGCCGGTGTAATTGTCGTCCAGGACGGTCATACCAGTCACGGTACTGGCCGGCGCTCGGATGTCGGTACCGGCACATAGCATAGGAATGACGTGTCCAGTGAGCGCTCGGAAAGGGATTGCGTGGCTGATCGCCTGATCGTTAAGGGTGCGCGTGAGCACAATTTGCGCAGTGTCGATCTTGATTTGCCGCGCGACGCACTGATCGTCTTCACCGGGCTGTCGGGCTCGGGAAAGTCGTCGCTGGCGTTCGACACGATCTTTGCCGAGGGGCAGCGGCGCTACGTCGAATCGCTCTCGGCGTACGCCCGCCAGTTCCTCGGGCAGATGGACAAGCCGGACGTCGACTTCATCGAGGGGTTGTCCCCGGCGGTGTCCATCGACCAGAAGTCGACCAACCGCAACCCGCGGTCGACCGTCGGCACCATCACCGAGGTCTACGACTACCTACGTCTGCTGTACGCCCGCGCGGGCACACCGCACTGCCCGGTCTGCGGTGAGCGGATCGCCCGCCAGACTCCCCAGCAGATCGTCGACCAGGTGCTGGTCATGCCCGAAGGCACCCGCTTCCAGGTGCTGGCCCCGGTGGTGCGGACCCGCAAGGGCGAATTCGCCGACCTCTTCGAAAAACTCAACGCGCAGGGCTACAGCCGTGTCCGGGTTGACGGCGTGGTGCATCAGCTGACCGATCCACCGAAACTGAAGAAGCAGGAGAAGCACGACATCGAGGTGGTGGTAGACCGCCTGACCGTCAAGACCAGCGCCAAGCAGCGGCTCACCGATTCGGTCGAGACCGCGCTGAACCTGGCCGACGGCATCGTGGTGCTGGAGTTCCCAGATCAGGAAGCTCACGAGCCCGGTCATCCCCGCGAGCAGCGATTCTCCGAGAAACTGGCCTGCCCCAACGGGCACGCCCTGGCCGTCGACGATCTGGAGCCGCGCTCGTTCTCGTTCAACTCGCCATATGGCGCCTGCCCGGAGTGTGTCGGTCTGGGCATCCGCAAAGAAGTCGATCCTGATCTGGTGGTGCCCGACCCGGATCGCACCCTGGCCGAGGGTGCGGTGGCGCCCTGGTCGATGGGGCACACCGCGGAGTACTTCACCCGGATGATGGCGAGTCTGGGTGAATCCATGGGCTTCGACACTGATACACCGTGGCGCAAGCTACCGGTCAAGGCGCGCAAGGCAATTCTGGAGGGTTGCGACGAGCAGGTGCACGTCCGCTACCGCAATCGCTACGGCCGCACCCGCTCGTACTACGCCGACTTCGAGGGCGTCCTGGCGTTCCTGGAGCGCAAGCTGGATCAGACCGAATCCGAGCTGATGAAGGAGCGTTACGAGGGTTTCATGCGTGACGTTCCGTGTCCGGTGTGCGACGGCACGCGACTCAAGCCGGAAATCCTGGCGGTCACCCTGGCTGCGGGTACGCACGGCGCCAAGTCCATCGCCGAGGTCTGTGAGCTGTCCATCTCCGACTGCGCGGACTTCCTCAATGGGCTCACGCTCGGCACTCGCGAGCAAGCGATCGCGGGCCAGGTGCTCAAGGAGATCCAGTCGCGGCTGGGCTTTCTGCTCGACGTCGGCTTGGAGTATCTGTCGCTGTCGCGGGCTGCGGGCACGCTGTCCGGTGGCGAGGCGCAGCGCATCCGGCTGGCCACCCAGATCGGCTCCGGGCTGGTCGGCGTGCTCTACGTGCTCGACGAGCCGTCGATCGGCCTGCATCAGCGTGACAACCGCCGGCTGATCGAAACCCTCACTCGCTTGCGGAATCTGGGGAACACCCTGATCGTCGTCGAGCACGACGAGGACACCATCGCGCACGCCGACTGGGTGGTCGACATCGGTCCGGGCGCGGGCGAGCACGGCGGCCACATCGTGCACAGCGGCACCTACGCCGACCTGCTGACCAACAAGGAATCGATCACCGGCGCCTACCTGTCCGGCAAGCAAAGCATTGCGGCCCCGACGATTCGGCGTTCGGTGGACAAGAAACGCCAGCTCACGGTGGTGGGCGCCAACGAACACAACCTGCGCGGCATCGACGTGGCGTTCCCGCTCGGCGTGCTGACCTCGGTGACGGGCGTGTCCGGCTCCGGCAAGTCGACGTTGGTCAACGACATCCTGGCCTCGGTGCTGGCGAACAGGCTCAACGGCGCCCGCCATGTCCCGGGCCGCCACACCCGCGTCACCGGGCTGGACCACGTCGACAAGCTGGTCCGGGTCGACCAGTCGCCGATCGGGCGTACCCCGCGCTCCAACCCGGCCACCTACACCGGAGTCTTCGACAAGATCCGCACGCTGTTCGCGGCGACCACCGAGGCCAAAGTGCGCGGCTACCAGCCGGGCCGATTCTCGTTCAACGTCAAAGGGGGGCGCTGCGAGGCATGCACCGGCGACGGCACCATCAAGATCGAGATGAACTTCCTGCCTGACGTGTATGTGCCCTGCGAGGTGTGCAACGGCGCCCGGTACAACCGCGAGACCCTCGAGGTGCACTACAAGGGCAAGACCATTTCCGAAGTGCTCGACATGTCGATCGAAGAAGCTGCGGAGTTCTTCCAGCCGATCACCAGCATCCACCGCTATCTGCAGACGCTGGTCGACGTCGGCCTCGGGTACGTGCGGCTGGGCCAGCCGGCGCCGACGCTGTCCGGCGGTGAGGCGCAACGGGTGAAGCTGGCCTCGGAGCTGCAGAAGCGCTCCACCGGACGCACCGTCTACATCCTCGACGAGCCCACCACCGGCCTGCATTTCGAAGACATCCGCAAGCTGCTCGACGTCATCAACGGCCTTGTCGACAAAGGCAATACGGTGATCGTCATCGAACACAACCTGGACGTGATCAAGACGTCGGACTGGATCATCGACATGGGTCCAGAAGGCGGCGCCGGCGGCGGAACCATCGTCGCCGAGGGCACACCGGAAGACATCGTGGCGGTACCGGAAAGCTACACCGGCAAGTTCCTCGCGGAAATACTCGCCGCCGGCAACAAGCGATCAGCCGGTACCACGAAGCGAGCGACCAAGCGCCGCAAGGTCAGTGCTTGAGCCTGGCCGCCTCACGTGCGCCCGAGTGTGCAGGTTAGCGCCGACAGATTCTCGAAATCACACACACAAGCTGCACACTCGACGGCGCGCGGCGCTCATACCTAACCGCTCGAGTCGTCGCGCATCGATTCGCGGATCTGGGCCAGCCGATCGGCGGCCGCCCGCTGCCTCGCCTCGAACTGCTCATCGACATCGCGGCCCTCGGGGGTCTCGGCATCCAATTCGGTTGCCCCGATTGATGTCTCGTAGCGCGACTCGATTTTTTCCCGAACGGAGTCGAATGTCGGTACCCCGGAGCTGGTGTAGCCGTTGTCGGCGTCGGGGGCGGTACCTTCGGGCTGTTCGGCCATGCTCCTACCGTACCCGCGTCATCGACCGACCGGCTCGGCGAGCGGAGTCGGCGCCGATGGCCACGATGGCGGCGACGGGATCCGCGGCACACCCGGTGTTCCCAGCCGGCCGGCCAGCCACGGCAGCGCCGCGGCGAAAGCATTGCTTGCGAACGGCCAGTCGTGCTTGCCCGGCTGAGCGACGATCGTGCAGTTGATCCCGTTGGCGCGGCCGAGTTCGCACAACGACTCGGCCGCTGCGGTCTGGTCGCCCGGCTTCGACTCCCGACTGGTCAGCGTCGTGTCGCCGGCATCGGTGACCGAGATGCCGTGGTGACGCTTGGACGGGGTGTTCGCCGACACATCGAACCAGCCCGAAACACCGGTGTATCGGCCGTGTTTGGCGATGACGGTGGCCGGATCGAAGGCGGCCCATGCGTCCGCGTTGCCGCCGAACAACCGGGCGATGGTCTGCGCCTTGGTCCCCGTCTCCGGGCCCAGGTTGCCCGAGATGTCGACGAACGAGCTGAACAACTCCGGATGCATGACGGTGAGGTCGAGCGCGCAGGTTCCGCCCATCGACCAGCCGACGGTACCCCAATTCGCCGCATCCGGACTGACCCTGAAACGCGAAATCATAAAAGGCACAACATCTTTAGTGAGATGGTCGGCGGCGTTGCCGCGAACACCGTTGACGCATTCGGTGTCGTTGTTGAACGCTCCACCGGAATCCACGAACACGAACACCGGAGCGTTACCTCCGTGGGTGGCCGCCAGGTCGTCGATCGTCTTCGCGGCATTGCCGGCCCGCAGCCAGTCGGAAGGCGTGTTGAACTCGCCGCCGATCATCATCACCGTCGGCAGCTGCGGCGGGGGACTGCTGGCGAACCATGCCGGCGGCAGGTAGACGACTTCTCCGCGGTGTTTGAAATGCGACGCATCGTCGGAGATCGACACCGGCACGACGCTGCCGTGGGGTGGCTGCAGGCCGGCGGCAGCCATCGCGGCGACGCCGGCCGCATCGGTCTGGTCAGGCAGCGGACCGGCGGTCATCTGATCCCAGGCGGTCTGCACAGTGGGGAAGTAGCCGACCCAGAGGTTGAGCGTCAGCGCGGCACTCAGCAGACAGAGCGGCACAGACACCAGAGCTGCGCTGCGACGCCACCAGTGTGCGGTGCGCCAGCCCAGGATCAGGATGGCAGCGGCGACCCCGGTGCCGCCGATCCACCACCACAGCAGTTGAGGTGCCGGGTCATCGGCAAGACCCCGATTTTCGATGTACCAATGCGACATCCCGGCCAGGGCGGCGCCCAGCACCGCGGCCACCGGCAACGACAGCAGACTCCACCGACGTGATCGCCGCCCGATCGCCACCAGCAGCAGGGCGGCCGCGAACGCCTGGACCACTGCGGGCACCCACCCGTGCATCAACGAAGTGTGGTTGTCAGCCAGCACCGCAAAAGGGAGGTTCGCCGTTGAACCTGTCACGCGGTCCATTGTCGTCTTTTTTGCGCGCTCAGAGCATGACTTCTGCGGATCTGGCGCCCGGCGTGTTGAGAGACGCCGGGCCGGCTAGCGCGGCTTGGCCAGCGGGAAGGGCAGCGTCTCGCGAATGCTTCGGCCGGTGATCAGCATGATGACGCGGTCGACGCCCATTCCCAAGCCACCGGTCGGCGGCATCGCGTACTCCATGGCCTGCAGGAAATCTTCGTCGAGCTCCATGGCTTCGGGATCTCCACCGGCAGCAAGATAGGACTGCTCCTCGAGGCGGCGGCGCTGCTCGACGGGGTCGGTGAGTTCGCTGTAGGCCGTGCCTAATTCCACGCCCCACGCCACCAGATCCCAGCGCTCGGCGAGCCCGGGCTGGCTACGGTGCGGCCGGGTCAGCGGCGACACCGACAGCGGAAAATCGATATAGAAAGTTGGCTGCTCGGTGCGGGCTTCCACCAGGTGCTCGTACAGCTCGAGCACCACGGCGCCGGCATCCCAGCGCGCCAGGTACGGGATCTGCACCGCATCCGACAGTCGACGTAGCGTCGCCAGATCGGTACTGGCGTCGATGTGCTGGCCAAGCGCGTCGGACACTGCCTCGTGGACAGTCTTCACCGGCCAGACGCCGGAGATGTCAACCTCTTCCAGCGCATCACCGGCACCGGGACGCATCACCACCTGGGCTCCGTTGGCGGCCTGCGCGGCGTTCTGGATCAGCTCCCGGCAGCCGTCGATCCAGTCTTTGTAGTCGGCGTGCGCCTGATACGCCTCGAGCAGGGTGAACTCCGGATTGTGACTGAAGTCGACACCCTCGTTGCGGAAAGCCCGGCCCAGTTCGAAGACACGCTCGATCCCTCCGACGCACAACCGTTTCAGATACAGCTCGGGTGCTATCCGCAGATACAGGTCGAGGTCGTAGCTGTTGATGTGAGTGATGAACGGGCGGGCAGTGGCGCCGCCGTGAATTTGTTGCAGGATCGGTGTTTCGACTTCCAGAAAACCCTTGTCGTTCAGGGTATCTCGAATTGCCCGCAGCGCCCTGCTGCGGGCTGAGATCAGCTCGCGAGCCTCCACGTTGACGGCCAGGTCGACATAGCGGCTGCGTACCCGCGCCTCGGGGTCGGTCAGCCCCTTCCACTTGTTCGGCAATGGACGCAGGCACTTACCGATCAGCCGCCAGTGGTGCACGATCAGCGACGGGGTGCCGGTCTTGCTGCATCCCATTTGCCCGGTGACTTCGACCAGGTCGCCGAGGTCGATGGCCTTGGTGAAGTCGGCGGTTTGGCCCTGTTCGAGAATCGAATTCTCCAGCAGCAGTTGAACTTCGGCTGACCAGTCGCGCAGTTGGGCGAACAGCACGCCGCCGAAGTCCCGGATTCGCAGCACCCGGCCCGACACCGAAACATCGGTCCGGTCGCCGGTCCCGAGAGCCTGGGCAACCGTGTGGCTCGGCGGTTGCCCGACCGGGTAGGCATCAATCCCGCTGTCCTGCAGGGCCTTCAGCTTGGACAGTCGGACGCGCATCTGCTCAGGCAGTCGGCGACTGGGTGCGTCGCTATCGCCGAAGTCGGCTTCCTGCAGCGCCAACACGTCCGGGGCGGAGCCGTCACCATGCAGCAGTCCGGTCGCCAACAGCGTCGGTGGAACGGACGGGTGATGGCCGGTGTGCTGTTCGTCGCGCCGAGCGAAAGGCAGCACCAGGAAGCCCTCCGCGATCGACGAAGCGACACCTACCCGCGGAACCATGCGGGCGTCGTCGTAGCAGGCGAACCGCGGCACCCAGTCGGGCTGGTACTTCATGTTGGAGCGGTACAGCGTCTCCAGCTGCCACCACCGCGAGAAGAACAGCAGGAATCCGCGCCACAGCCGGGCCACCGGGCCGGCGCCGAGTTGGGCGCCCTGTTCGAATGCGGACCGGAACATGGCGAAGTTCAACGAGATTCGACTGATGCCGATGCGCTCGGCGTGCAGGGCCAGCTCGCTGACCATCAGCTCGATGGTGCCGTTGGGGGACTGCGGCGACCGACGCATGAGATCGAGCGACACACCGTTACGTCCCCAGGGCACCAGCGACAGCATCGCGACCACGGCGTCCTGGGCTCCGATGGCTTCGACCAGCAGGCAGTCCCCGTCAGCCGGATCACCCAGCCGGCCCAGGGCCATCGAGAACCCGCGCTCGGTGTCGGTGTCTCGCCAGGCATCCGCCCGCGAGGTCACCTGCACCATTTCGGCCGGGTCGATGTCGTAGTGGCGCCGGATACGCACCGTCAGCCCGGCGCGACGTGCCCGCGTCACCGCCTGACGGACGCCGCGCATGTCCCGGCCGGAAAGCCTGAACTCAGCGGTGTTCAGAATCGCTTCGTCGCCGAGTTCCAAGGCATTGAGGCCCGCCTCGCGAAATGCTTTGGCCCCAGCCGAACTCGCACCCATGTTGCCCGGTGTCCAGCCGTAGCTCTGGCAGAGCGCCAACCACGCGTCGATGGCCTGTGACCACGCCCGCGGATCGCCGATCGGGTCTGCGCTGGCCAGGCAGACGCCCAGCTCGACGCGGTAGGTGATCGCCGCGCGTCCACTGGGCGCGAAAACCACCGACTTGTCGCGGCGGGTGGCGAAGTAGCCCAATGAATCGTTCTTGCCCCACAATTCCAGCAGCCCACGGATCGCCGACTCGTCCTCACCGGTCAGCGCGTTCTCGGCGCGCTGCGATTGGAACAAGACGATCGCGGCGGCGATCAACGCCATCGCGCTGAACAATCCCATCAGCGCGTTGAGAAACACCGGCGGCCGGCCGGTGAACTGCGCCGACTCGACGACGGCGAACCCGACCACCCGGTTCACCACGTAGAACAACCGGTCCTCTGCCGCCAGCGAACGGGGGAACGTCTCGATCAGACCCCAGGACAGCACGATGCCGATCACCCAGCCGGTCACCAGGACTCCGGCGGCCTTGTACAACGCGCCCTGGCGTACCTTGGCCCAGAACTCCCGGTAGGCGAAGGCCACCACCACCACCGCAGCAAGGTGCAGGCCCAGTCCGAGCGTCTCCCCGAAGCTCTTCGCGTGGCTGGGGTGATCCACCACCAAGCCGGCCACGTTCAATCCGGCGGCCAGCAGCAGGTTGATCTGCAACGCCCACCAGGCGATACGTTTACGCGCGGTCAGCGCTCCGGCCAGCAGTGCCAGCACGAACGACCACGCGAAGCTGGTGTCGGGGAAGTTGAAGACGAAATCGTTGATGAATTCCCGCGGCACCCGGATGGCCCATCGGATCACCGGCGACACGCTGGCGATCAGCGACAAGGTGGCGATCACACCGACGGTCCACCCGGCAGCAACCGGCACCCAACGGAGCCGAGAAGTCGACTCGATCCGTGGGCGGGACGCAGTGAGGGTCACAGACGGCGAGGATATTCGGTATTGCCATGGAATGCCTATGATCCGGCTGGCAGGACTTCCTCGTGTCGGCCGCAACCGCCGCCTACGGAGGCCGGCCGTGCAGCGACGTGTCGGAGCAGGGTGTCGTGACTGGTAGACTGACCGCGCGACCGTCTCCGGCTAAGCCAGAGACAGCAAGAGGAGTCCCGCTCCCACCGTTGGCCACCAAGGCTCAGCGGTCCGGTCACTGGCACACCAGATGTGCCGGTTCTGCAGTTGGCAGGCGGCCTTACGGCCGTGATCGGTCGGCACTGGGCCCTGCTTATGCAGGGCTTTTTTGCTGATGGCGTGGCATCCCTACCGCTGACTCCGAACGGAGCAGGTGACGGTGGCAATTGACGAGAAGATCAATTAGGGAGGCCCCATCAGCACTGAGACCCGTGTTAACGAACGCATCCGCGTACCTGAAGTCCGCCTGATCGGACCAGGAGGCGAGCAGGTAGGCATTGTGCGTATCGAAGACGCCCTTCGCGTCGCCGCGGACGCCGATCTCGACCTTGTCGAAGTTGCCCCGGATGCCAGACCACCGGTCTGCAAGATCATGGACTACGGCAAGTTCAAATATGAGGCGGCGCAAAAGGCGCGCGAGTCTCGTAAGAACCAGCAGCAGACCGTCGTCAAAGAACAGAAGTTGCGACCCAAGATCGACGATCACGACTA
The DNA here is from genome assembly GCA_963737375.1 of uncultured Actinomycetota bacterium. Classification (GTDB taxonomy): domain Bacteria; phylum Actinomycetota; class Actinomycetes; order Mycobacteriales; family Mycobacteriaceae; genus Mycobacterium. The sequence continues at coordinate 129,670 of CAVTSP010000028.1, read as the reverse complement.
TGCGACCAAGAGAGGTCACGTGATCCGGTTCTTGGAGGCGGGAGCGAAAGTCAAGGTGACCATCATGTTCCGTGGACGCGAGCAGTCGCGGCCCGAGCTGGGTTACCGGCTGCTGCAGCGCCTGGGCGCCGACGTCGCCGACTACGGATTCGTCGAGACCTCGGCCAAGCAGGACGGACGCAACATGACGATGGTGCTGGCACCGCACCGCGGCGCGAAGACCCGTGCCCGGGCAGCCGAAGACGCCGCCGGGCCCACCGCCAAGCCCGCACCGACCGGCGACGCCGAACAACCGTCGCCGAACTGACACACATAGGACAGAGGACACATGCCCAAGGCCAAGACCCACAGCGGAGCGTCGAAGCGATTCCGAAAGACCGGAACCGGAAAGATCGTGCGCGAGAAAGCCGGCCGCCGGCACCTGCTCGAGCACAAGCCGACCAAGCGGACGCGACGCCTGGACGGACGTACCACTGTGTCGGCGAACGACACCAAGCGGGTCAAGAAACTTCTGAACGGCTGACCGGCAGCACTGCGCCGGAACAACCACTTCCCCACGAGATAGGAACACCCCCATGGCACGCGTGAAGCGGGCAGTCAACGCCCAAAAGAAGCGCCGCACCATCCTGAAGGCTTCCAAAGGCTATCGCGGTCAGCGGTCGCGCCTCTACCGCAAAGCCAAAGAGCAGCAGCTACATTCGCTGACCTACGCCTACCGCGACCGTCGTGCGCGCAAGGGTGAGTTCCGCAAGCTGTGGATCTCTCGGATCAACGCTGCTGCCCGCGCCAACGACATCACCTACAACCGGCTGATCCAGGGTCTCAAGGCTGCTGGCGTTGAGGTCGACCGCAAGAACCTCGCCGACATCGCGATCAGCGATGCCGCGGCGTTCACCGCATTGGTCGCTGTTGCTCGCAAGGCACTGCCCGACGACGTCAACGCTCCGTCCGGAGAGGCCGCCTAAGTTCGCGCGGCGCGACAATCGGATCTCAATCGCAGCCGGTGCTGACCGAACGATCGACCCGGGTGGTCGCCGCCGTCAAACTCCACCGGCAGGCGGCGCGACGCCGTAGCGATCAGTTTTTGGTCGAGGGCGCCAACCTGGTGGAGGCCGCTTCCCGGCATGGGCTGATCCGCGAGATCTTCGTCACCGAAGCAGCGGCACAGCGCTATGCCGGGCTGCTGACAGAACACGGCGCCGCGGTCCAACTCGTCACCGATCGTGCCGCAAAAGCGCTGTCGGACACTGTCACTCCCGCCGGGGTGGTAGCGGTGTGTGAGCACCCGAGCACCGTCTTGGCGGATGTACTCGCGCAGAATCCGCGACTTGTCGCCGTCGGTGTGGAGATCGGTGAGCCCGGCAATGCCGGCACGTTGATTCGCATCGCGGACGCGATGGGCGCCGCCGCGGTCGTGTTCATCGGTCACAGCGTCGACCCGTACAACGGCAAGTGCCTGCGCGCCTCGGCGGGCAGCATCTTCGCGGTACCGGTTGTCGTCGCACCCGACGTCGATGCGGCGATCACCGCGTTGCGGGGCTCCGGGCTGCGGGTCGTGGCCACCACCGTGGACGGCGAAGCGTCGCTCGACGAGACCGACCTCGCGGGCCCGACGGCATGGCTGTTCGGTTCCGAGGCCCACGGGTTGTCGGCTGAGCTCGCCGAGCAGGCCGACGCTCGGGTGAGAATTCCCATGTCGGGGAGCGCCCAGAGCTTGAATGTGGCTGCGGCTGCCGCGATTTGCCTCTATCAAAGCGCCAGGGCGCAGCGAGCCCGCTCCGCGAACTAGGCGGCTTTGCCGCGGCCCCGCGCCGGACGCAACCCGGCCAGCGAGAACGTCGTGTGCACCAGCGAACCCGCACGCTCGATGATGCTCGTGGGCCGGGGTGGGAAGTAATGCATCGGCAGCCCGCGGCGGTCCGACGGTGGCGCCATGAAGCTCGGCGCCTGCACCAGCGGAGCGTCGTCGGACTTCCGGCCGTTGGCGCGGCGGTACGCGGCCAGCGCCCGCGGATGCAGACGGATCTCGTCGGGAACGGCCAGAAAAGCCAGCCCGACCAATTTGCCAAACAGTCGCAGCACGACTTCGTCGCTCGGTGTCCAACGCATGCCCGCTTTTTCGCGCACTGATGGCTCGAACAGTCCGGCGGCAATCCAACGTTGGCCGGCGACAAGGGGTTTGAACAGCTGGTCCCACATCGGCGTCGGCATCAGCACGAATTTCGGCTTGGGAATCCGGATTTGGAAGATGTCCAGGGTGGCCTGATTGATCTCCAGCTCGTCGCGGCAGACCCGCTGCCAGTATTGCAGGAAGTCTTCCCACGACTCAGGCACCGGCCGCATGCTCATGCCGTACATCCGGTACCACTGCACGTGTTCGGCGAAAAGTTGGCGCTTCTCGGCTTCGGTCAACCCGCCGCAGAAGTATTCGGCCACCTTGATCACCAGCATGAAAAAGGTGGCGTGCGCCCAGTAGAACGTCTCGGGATTCAGCGCGTGGTAGCGGCGGCCGCTGGCGTCGACGCCTTTGATGGTGTGGTGGAACTGCTTGATCTGCTCGCCGGTCTGGGACGCTCGGCCGCCGTCATAGACGACGCCCATGATCGGGTACACCGACCGCGCCACCCGCTGCAGCGGCTCGCGCAGCAGGATCGAGTGCTCTTCGACGCCGGCGCCCAGTTCGGGATACATGTTCTGGATCGCGCCGATCCACACGCCCATCATCCCTGTGCGCAAGTCGCCGAAGTACTTCCACGTCAGCGAGTCAGGCCCCAGCGGAGAGGTCGACGGCACCGTCTCGTTGTCCGACACGCCCGAATCGCGCGGCGCGGGTGTGGGCGGCATCGACGTCACTGTCATCACGCCCTCCTGGTCCCGATGGGCGATGAGGGACTCCACGTTAGTGTTGACAACATATGTTGTCTATGACCTGGCGGGCGCGTCGGCCGCGTCGTTATCGAGCGTCGATCCGGCCGTCGCAGCTCCGTGATCAGGTGGTTCATCGTCGACCGTGTCGGACACCACCACGACGGTCGTTGCCGGTCTCTCCGAACAGCACCTACGCTGAGCTCTGTGGAACTCGGGCCCCAACCGGTGTCCGGCGAGCCCGAGCAAACGGTGACGACGCCGGATCCACCTGCATCGCGACAGCATGCGCCGCCATCCCTGCGTGGCGCGGCGAACTGGTTGCGCAGCACCAACCGAAGCCCCGGCCTGATCTCGCTGGTCCGGCGCGCGCGGCGCGGCTTGCCCGGCGATCCCGAATTCGGCGACCCGCTCTCGACGGCCGGCACCGGTGGGCCCCGCGCCGCAGCCCGGGCCGCCGGTCGACTGCTGGGTGAGCGCGGCGGCGCGTCGCGGGAGGTCAGCCTCGGCGCACTCCAGGTGTGGCAGGCGCTGAGTGAGGCGGTGTCGCGGCGTCCGGCAAATGAAGAGGTGACGATCGTGTTCACCGACCTGGTGGAATTCTCCGACTGGTCACTGCGCGCCGGTGACGACGCGACACTCAAACTGCTCCGGCGGGTGGCGCGTGCCATCGAACCGCCCCTGCTGGATGCCGGCGGGCACATCGTCAAACGGATGGGTGACGGCACCATGGCGGTGTTCGCCGATCCACGTGTCGCCGTAGCCGCGGTCCTGGAGGCTAAACGAGCCCTCAAGTCGGTCGACGTTGGCGGCTACAAGCCGCGGATGCGGGTGGGAATCCACACCGGCCGCCCGCAGCGCCTGGCCGCTGACTGGCTGGGCGTCGATGTCAACGTTGCGGCCCGGGTAATGGAGCGAGCAACCCGCGGCGGGGTCATGGTGTCGGGCATCACGTTGGACCAGCTCGACGCAGACGACTTGGTCACACTGGGGGTCTCGGCCAAGCGGGTGCATTGGCCGGTTTTCTCGGGTAAACCCGCAGGTCTTCCGGCTGATTTGGCTATCTACCGGCTCAAGCCGTTCAGAGACACTGTCAGCGACTTATCAGCTTCAGACAATCCGGATGACGACGATCCGCGTGCATAGTGGATGGCGATGATAGTGCAGGTGTTGTCGCGGCTTTCACGCGTGCGGATCACGCTCGCGTACGCGGCTGTGCTGATCGGCGTCAGTGCGGCGCTGGTCGACCTCAGTCCGCGTGCGCGCGCGCACGTCGTCGCGCAGGCCAGCACGAACCTGCACAACCTGGCTCACGGGCATTGGGCCACGCTGTTGGACAGCGCATTCATCACCGATGCGGGGCCGATGTACTTCTGGCTGCCGTGCCTGGTCTGTCTGCTGGCACTGGCCGAACTCATCTGGCGCAGCGGCCGGCTGGCCCTCGTGTTCGTCACCGGCCACATCGGCGCGACACTGCTGGTCGCCGCCGGGCTGACCGCGGCGATCGAGTTCCACTGGTTGCCACTGTCGGTTGCGCGCGCGAGTGACGTCGGGGTGAGCTACGGCGCGGTCGCGGTGCTGGGTGCGCTGACGTCTGCCATACCCCGGCGGCTGCGCCCGGCCTGGATCGGCTTCTGGATTCCGGTCGGCCTTGCCGCGGCCGCACTGGGCGAAGATTTCACCGACGTCGGGCACGCCGTCGCGTTGATGTTGGGCATGCTGGTCGCCACCCGATTGGACGGTCCGGCACGCTGGACACGGGTGCGGTGCGCGCTGCTGGCCGTGTCCGCGATCTTCGGCTTCTTCCTGCTGGTGCACGGCGCCTGGTCGACGGTGGGTGCGGCCGTCGTCGGTGTCGTGGGTGCGGTGACGGCCGAGTTATTGACGCGCTTGCGGTCGGCGCGTCGACGACCGGCACCGGATCTTACGCGCGAGCCGGCGCTCAACGGCTAGGCGACGAATCAGGGCACGGCCCGCGAGTACAACCAGCTGTCCCACAACGGCGTCAGCGATTCAGCGCAGTAATCCGCGGCCAGATTGGTGAAGTCCTCGGTGACGGCGTTGCTGTGGCGGTATCGGGTCGTCCAGTCTTTCAGCAGGGCAAAGAATTTCTCTTCGCCCAGGCGTCCGCGTAACGCGTGCAGGGTCAATGCGCCGCGTTTGTAGACGCGGTCGTCGAACATGTTGCGCGGTCCGGGATCGGCGAGCAGCAGATCCTGCGGCGCTGCCCGCAGCTTCTGGTGATATTGGCGGGCGCGCTGGTCGGCGCTGGGTCCACCGCTGTGTTCTGACCACAGCCACTCCGCGTAGCACGCGAATCCTTCGTGCAACCAGATGTCGCGCCACTGCCTGGCCGTGACGGAATTGCCGAACCATTGGTGCGCCAGCTCGTGGGCGATCAGTCGCTCGCTGGCCCCGGTGCCGTCACAATGGTTGGCGCCGAAGATCGAAATGCCCTGAGCTTCAACGGGTATCTCCAGATCGTCGTCGGTCACGACCACCGTGTAACCATTCGCCAGCGGGTAGGGGCCGAACAGTTCGACGAACAGTTCCATCATCTCGGGTTGGCGGGCGAAGTCTTCGTAGAACTGGCGGCGGAGCCGCTCGGGCAACACGGCCCGCATCTGCACCGGCGCCGTGCCGAGTCGGGTCATCTCGTACATCCCGATCTGCAGAGTGATCAGGTACGTCGAGGTCGGCTCGGGTTGTTCATACGTCCACTCGATATGCGCCGCCCGCGGTCGCCGTGACGCCAGCCGCCCATTGGCGACCACCCGGTAGGGGCTTTCGGCGCTGATCTGGATGCGGAACGAGGCCTTGGCGCTGGGATGGTCGTCGCAGGGGAACCACGATGCGGCCCCGTTGGGTTGTCCGGCGACCAGAGCGCCGTTGGTGAGTTCCTCGAAACCGACGTCGCCCCACAATGATCGCGACGGCCGCGGTGAACCGTGATAATGAACGACGATCGACATCGCTGCCCCCGACGCGAGCTTCGAGGACAGTCGGATGCGGAGTTTACGCATCCGACAGGCGAAGTGGGCGGCGCGCTTGCCGTTCACCAATACCTTCGACACCGTCAGCGCCTCGGAGAGGTCGAGGGTGAATTCTTCCAACTCGGCAAGCGCAGCAGCGGTGATCGTCGCCGACCCGGAGAGTCGGTTGATCGAGACCTTGTACTCCAGAGCCAGCTCATAGCGTGACACGCGGTAGCCGAGGTTGCCGGTCTTGGGCAGGTACGGGTCGATCACGGTAGAAGCCTGGCTGGGCGCCGACTTCTTGGCGGCACGTTTCACGCGGCGGCCTTCTTGCCGGACTTCTCTCGGGGCGTATTCCATGGCCTGATCGGATTACCTTGCCAGCGAGTCGATTTCGGCACTGAATCGCCACGGACGACCAGCGAAGCGGGGCCGACGGTGACGCCGGCGCCGAGCCGCGCTGAGGGCAAGGCCACGCCGTGCGGGCCCAGTGTCGCGCCGTGCTCGAATACGACTTCGTCCATCCGCATGATCCTGTCGTGAAACAGATGGGTCTGCACCACACAGCCACGGTTGACGGTGCTTCCCGGGCCGAGCGTGACAAGGTCAGCCTCTGGCAGCCAATACGTTTCGCACCAGGCGCCGCGGCCGATGCTCGCGCCCAGCGCCCGCAGCCACACGTTCATCACCGGTGTCCCACTGGCCGCCCGCGCGAACCACGGCGCGGCGACGATCTCCACAAACGTGTCCGCGAGCTCGTTACGCCACACGAACGACGACCATAGCGGAAATTCTCCGGCCCGAATCCGGCCAACCAGAAGCCATTTCGCGGCGACCGCGACGCCCGCAGCCAACGCACCCGCAATCAGCAGGACCAGCCCACCGCACAATGCGGCCGACCAGATGCCGAAGATCCGAGCCAGTGCCTGCAGCGCACCCAGCACCGCGAGCCCGATCGCGGCGCTCACCATCACCGGGATAACCCGGAACGCCTCCACGGTGGCCCGCATCACCTTCAACCGCCACGGCGGTTCGTAGGTGCGCATCGTGTCGGCCTCGGCGGGACGCCGACGCAACCGCATCGGCGGGCTGCCCAACCAGGATGAACCACGCTTCGACTTCGGGGGAGCCGCGGACAGGACAGCGACCAGTCCGTCGTCGGGCACCCGACGGCCCGGTTGGGTAATGCCCGAATTACCCAGAAACGCCCGCCGGCCGACCGTCGTCGTCGCCACGTAAATCCAGCCGCCACCAAGCTCATACGACGCGACCAAGGTGTCGTCGGCCAGGAACGCGCCGTCTTCGATGACGGTGAACTTCGGGGTCAGCAGGACCGTGGAGATCTCGGTGTCGCGGCCGACCTTGGCACCCAGCATCCGCAGCCACCCGGGTGTGGCCAAGCTCGCGTAAAGCGGGAACAGGTAGTTGCGGGCGCCGTCCATCAGTCGCTCGGTCGCCCAGAGCTGCCACCCGCTGCGGCTGCGGACCGGGTGATAACCCTCCCGCAGCCCGATCGACAGCATCCGCACCGCGATGATCGTCATCGCCGCGTACGCGGCCAGGCCGGCCACCGTCGCGACCGGCGTCCAGTACAGGGCCGGCTGCACGGCCTCCGACAGCCGATGCGTGTGATGGACGCTCAGGCCGATCACGGCCAGCCCGGCCACCAGTGCGGTCAGCGGCATCGCGGCCAGCAACACCGACGTCAACGCGTACACCGCGACCCAGTGGCTTCGGCGCGCCGGCCGCTCGTCGGGCCAGGGGTGTTTCACCCGACCGGATTTCACCGCGGGCGAGCCCTTCCAGTACTGGCGGCTCTTGACCTTCCCGACGACACCCGAGCCGGGTGCGACGTCGGCGTTCTTGCCGACCACGGCGCCGGGCAGCAATGTCGTGCGGGCGCCGATCGTGGCGTCGTTGCCGATTGCGATCGCGCCGACGTGCAACGCATCGCCGTCGACCCAGTGCCCGCACAGATCCACTTCGGGCTCAACTGCGCTGCGGTGCCCCAGCGTCAGCAGCCCGGTGACCGGCGGCATCGAGTGCAGGTCGACGCCCTTGCCGATGTCGGCGCCGAGGGCGCGCGCGTAGTAGACCAGCCACGGTGCCCCGGCCAGGTTGCCGGCACCGCTGGCTTCGGCGAGCCGCTCGGCCAACCACACCCGCAGATGCAGCGACCCGCCGCGCGGGTAGGTGCCGGGTTGGACGTTCGGCAGCAACAGTCGCGCGGCCAGCACCGCGATGCCCATCCGGCCCAGCGGCGTGACGAACAGGACGAACGCCGCGGCAACCAGCCACCAGTTCACAGCGACCGTCCACGGGACCAGGTGCAGCGCACGGGCGACGTTGTTACCCAGCGCCAGCCACGTCACCCATTGCAGCGCGGCCAGCGAGGCCAACGGAAGCGACAGCGCGATCTGCGCGATCTGGGCCAGCCGCGGAGTCGGACGTACCCGCCGTTCGACGACATCCGGCGGCTTTTCCAGCTCGTCGAGGAACCCGGCGAGTGAGCCGAGTCGCGGATGGTCGTACAGGTCGGCCACCGTGACCTGCGGGTAGCGGTCCCGCAGCACGGCGACCAGTTGAGCCGCGGCGAGCGAGCCGCCCCCGAGTGCAAAGAAGTCGGCCTCCGGACCGTCGACCGGAGCGCCGAGTAAATCCCGCCACAGCGTGGCCAGCCAGCTTGCCGTGCCAGTGAGATCGGAGGCCTGCTCGCTGTCGCCGCCCGGCGGCGGCCAGGGCAAAGCGTCGCGGTCGACCTTGCCGGACGTGCGGGTGGGCAACTCGTCGACCCGAACCAGGCGCGGCACCAGCGCGGCCGGAAGGTGCTCGGCGAGCAGGGCGCGCGCGGCGGTCATGTCGAAGTCCGGATCGGCGCTGGCCACGTAGCCGACCAGCACCGGCGTGCCCGCCGCCGTCCGCCGAACCGCGGCAGCGCCGCCGATGACACCCGGCAGGTGTACCAACGCCGAGTCGACTTCGCCCAATTCGATCCGGCGACCGCCGACCTTGACCTGATCATCGGCGCGGCCGCAGAAGACCAGGCCTTCGCTTTCCAGCCGCACCAAATCACCGCTGCGGTAGGCGCGCTGCCAGCCCAGCGTGGGCATTGGCGCGTACTTCTCGGCGTCTTTCGCCTCGTCGAGGTAGCGGGCCAGGCCCACGCCGCCGATCACCAGCTCACCGATCTCGCCGTGGGCAACCGGGTGGCCGTCCTTATCGACGACGGCCAGATCCCAACCCGGCAGCGGGAGCCCGATGCGCACCGGGCTGTCGGCGTCCAGCCGGGCCGCGCATGCGACCACGGTGGCCTCGGTGGGGCCGTAGGTGTTCCACACTTCGCGGCCGTCGACGGCCAGCCGCGCGGCCAGCTCCGGAGGGCAGGCCTCACCGCCGAAGATCAACAGCCGCACCGCTTCCAGCGCCTCGGCGGGCCACAGCGCGGCCAACGTGGGCACGGTCGACACCACGGTCACGTCGCGGCTTACCAGCCACGGCCCGAGATCCATCCCGCTGCGCACCAGCGACCGAGGCGCCGGGACCAGGCAGGCGCCGTGCCGCCAGGCCAGCCACATCTCCTCACACGACGCGTCGAAGGCCACCGACAGACCGGCCAATACCCGGTCGCCCGGACCAATCGGGTTGTCCCGCAGGAACATCTGCGCCTCGGCATCGACGAATGCCGCGGCACTGCGATGCGTGACGGCCACACCCTTGGGCGTGCCGGTCGATCCGGAGGTGAAGATGATCCAGGCGTCGTCGCGGAGCAGCGGCGCCGCGGCCCGCCAGCCTCGCGAGGAGCCCGGACCGCGGGCCATGCCGGCTTCGGTGACGATCGCGACCACGTTGGCCTCGTTGAACACCAGCTCGGCACGTTCGTCCGGGTCATCGGCGTCGACAGGCACATACGCCGCACCGGCTGCCAGCGTCGCCAGGATCGCCTCGTAGAGCGCGAAGCTGCCCGACGGCATCCGGATCCCGATCCGGTCACCTCGGCCGATGCCGCGGGCCGCCAGCCAGGCCACGCTCGCTTCGATGTCGCTGATCAGTTCGCTGTAGGTGAGCTGGACGGTGCCGTCGTCGATCGCCGCGGCTTCGGGGAAGCAGGCGGCGGTGTCGTAGAGAACGTCGATCAGTGTGCGCGGGCCCGCTGCGCGCGACGACAACAGGTATTGCGCCGGCACGCGTTCGGGAGCTTGGGGCGTCGCCACCTGTACGAAAATACTCAAGCCCGGGCACTTCACCCGCCAGCGCGCGCCAGGCGGGTGGTAAAAGTGGCTGACGGCTTCCGAACGTCGGCGATGTGACCACATATGATCGGCATTTGCGCGGCGGGCCGTGTCGCGGCCCGCAGAACGTGCTTCACCAAATGTTCACCGAAAAGGAGAGTGTCGCCGCGTGGGTGCCCTGCCCCCGTCAACCGAAGCCCTGTCGCCGGAGGCGTTGACCGCCGCGGTCGAGGCAGCCCGGCAAGCTTTCGCGGCCGCGGCCGATCTCGACGCGCTGGCGCGGGCCAAGACCGAGCATCTTGGCGATCGCTCGCCGGTGGCCCTGGCGCGCCAGGCGTTGGCCACCGTGCCCAAGACCGAGCGCGCCGACGCCGGCCGACTGGTGAACACCGCCCGCAGCGATGCCCAGAGCAGCTACGACGACAGACTCGCTGCACTGCGTGCGGAGCGGGACGCGGAGGTGTTGGTCGCCGAACGCATCGACGTGACGTTGCCCTCAACCCGGCAACCAACGGGGGCACGCCACCCGATCACGATCCTGGGCGAGCACATCGCGGACACCTTCATCGCGATGGGCTGGGAGCTGGCCGAGGGGCCCGAAGTCGAGACCGAGCAGTTCAACTTCGACGCGCTCAACTTTCCCGCTGACCATCCGGCCCGCAGCGAACAGGACACCTTCTACATCGAGCCGGAGGGCTCGCGGCAGTTGCTGCGCACCCACACGTCGCCCGTGCAGGTGCGGGCGCTGCTGGAGCGCGATCTGCCGGTGTACGTGATCTCGATCGGCCGTACTTTCCGCACCGATGAACTCGACGCCACCCACACGCCGGTCTTCCATCAGGTCGAGGGGCTGGCGGTGGATCGTGGGTTGTCGATGGCGCATCTGCGCGGAACCCTCGACGCGTTCGCCCGCGCAGAGTTCGGGCCGCGGGCGCGCACCCGGATCCGGCCGCACTTCTTCCCGTTCACCGAGCCGTCGGCCGAAGTCGACGTGTGGTTCGAGAACAAGAAGGGTGGCGCCGGCTGGGTCGAATGGGGTGGCTGCGGGATGGTCAACCCGAATGTGTTGCGCGCCGTAGGTATTGACCCGGACGAGTACTCGGGGTTCGCCTTCGGCATGGGCTTGGAGCGCACCTTGCAGTTCCGCAACGGCATCCCCGATATGCGCGACATGGTCGAAGGCGATGTCCGCTTCTCGTTGCCGTTCGGGGTGGGTGCCTGATGCGGATCCCTTACAGCTGGTTGCGGGACGTCGTCAGCGTCGGAGCGCCCGGATGGGACGTGACGCCCGACGATCTCGAGCAGGCCCTGGTGCGGATCGGCCATGAAGTGGAAGACGTCATCACCCTCGGCCCGGTCGACGGTCCGCTGACTGTGGGCCGAGTGGCGGCAATCGAGGAGCTCACCGAATTCAAGAAGCCGATCCGCGCCTGCAAGGTCGATGTCGGCGAACAGCAACCGCGTGACATCATCTGCGGCGCAACCAACTTCGCGGTCGGCGACTTGGTGGTGGTGGCGCTGCCCGGTACCACGTTGCCCGGTGGCTTCAACATCACTGCGCGCAAGACCTACGGTCATACCTCCGACGGGATGATCTGCTCGGCCGCCGAACTCGGTTTGGCCGCAGATCATTCCGGCATCCTGGTGCTGCCGCCGGGAACGGCCGAGCCGGGCGCAGGCGGGGCACAGGTGCTCGGTCTCGACGACGTGGTCTTCGACCTCGCGATCACCCCCGACCGGGGCTACTGCATGTCGGTGCGCGGACTGGCCCGTGAGATCGCGTGCGCATACGACCTCGACTTCGTGGACCCGGCCGCCGAACCTGCACTGCCGGCGGAGGGCGAGGCCTGGCCGCTGGCGGTGCAGCCCGAGACCGGCGTACGCCGGTTCGCGCTGCGCCCGGTGACCAAGATCGACCCGGCTGCGGTGTCGCCGTGGTGGTTACAGCGCCGGCTGCTGCTCAGTGGCATCCGGGCGATTTCGCCGGCCGTCGACGCGACGAACTACGTGATGCTGGAGCTCGGTCATCCGATGCATGCCCATGACCTCAACCGGATCACCGGCGGCTTCGACGTTCGGTTCGCCCGCCCCGGTGAGAAGGTCGAGACGCTCGACGACATCGAACGCACCCTCGACCCGGCCGACGTACTGATCGTCGACGATGTCGCGACAGCTGCGATCGCCGGCGTGATGGGATCGGGCAGCACCGAGATACGCGGCGACTCCACGGATGTGTTGCTGGAAGCCGCGGTGTGGGAGCCGGCTGCGGTATCCCGCACGGCGCGTCGGCTACGCCTGCCCAGCGAAGCCGCCCGCCGGTACGAGCGTGGGATTGATCCCGCGATTTCGGTTGCGGCGCTGGACCGCTGCGCCACGCTGCTTGCCGAGATCACCGGCGGCGATGTGTCGGCGACCCTGACCGACTGGCGCGGAGACCCGCCCCGGGACGACTGGTCGCTTCCGCCGGTTCAGCTGGCGGCCGACCTGCCCGATCGAATGGCAGGGGTGAGCTACCGCCCGGGTACGACGACTCGGCGGCTCACTCAGATCGGCGCCACGGTGACCGAAGCCGGCGACAAACTGACCGTGACGCCGCCGAGCTGGCGTCCCGACTTGTTGCAGCCGGCCGACTTCGTCGAAGAGGTGCTGCGACTGGAAGGGCTGGAAGTCATTCCTTCGGTGTTGCCGCCGGCTCCGGCCGGCCGCGGGTTGTCCGCCGTTCAGCGTCGCCGCCGCGCGATCGGCAAGTCGTTGGCGCTGTCCGGTTTCGTCGAAATCCTTCCGACACCGTTTTTGCCGGCGGGGGTGTTCGACGCCTGGGGCCTGCCCGCCGACGACAGCCGGCGCCGGACCACGCGGGTGGTCAATCCGCTAGAAGCCGATCGGCCGCATCTGGCGACAACCTTGTTGCCCGGACTGCTGGAGGCGTTGTCGCGCAACGTCTCTCGCGGCATCGTCGACGTCGCATTGTTCGCGGTGGCACAGGTGGTGCAGCCGACCGAGCAGACCAAGGGCGTCGCGGTCATCCCGGTGGACCGTCGGCCCACCGATGACGAAATCGCCGCGCTCGACGCGTCGTTGCCGCAGCAACCGCAGCACGTCGCCGTCGTGCTGACCGGGCTGAGGGAGCCACGCGGTCCGTGGGGCGATGGGCGGCGAGCCGACGCCGCCGACGCATTCGAAGCGGTGCGAATCATCGCCCGCGCCAGTGGCATCGAGGTGCAACTGCGGGCCGCTCAGTATCTGCCATGGCATCCCGGCCGCTGCGCCGAAGTGCTCGTCGGCGAGACCGTGGTCGGGCACGCCGGACAGTTACACCCGGCGGTGATCGAGCGATCCAGCCTGCCCAAGGGCACCTGTGCGGTCGAACTGAACCTCGACGCGATACCGATCGTCGAGACGCTTGCGGCACCGCGGGTTTCCCCGTTCCCTGCGGTGTTCCAGGACGTCAGCCTCGTCGTCGATGCCGACATCTCCGCGCAGACCGTCGCGGACGCCGTTCGCGACGGCGCGGGGGAATTGCTGGAAGAGGTCCGGCTGTTCGACGTCTACACCGGTCCGCAGGTCGGGGAGAACCGCAAGTCGCTGACCTTCGCGCTGCGGTTCCGGGCAACGGATCGGACGCTCACCGAAGACGAGGCCAGCGCCGCCCGGGATGCGGCGGTCCGTCGCGCCGACGAGCAAGTCGGCGCGGTGTTGCGCAGCTGAAATGCACCACAAGAATGAATTTGCACCGCAGTGCATAGTCATGCAACGATGGGTGTCATGACCGAGGCGATACGGGTGGCCGTAGCCGGTGCCAGCGGCTACGCGGGCGGCGAGATCCTGCGGCTGCTGCTCGGTCACCCTGCTTACCAGGATGGACGGCTGACTATTGGTGCGCTGACCGCTGCCGGTAGCGCCGGAACTGTGCTCGCCGATCACCATCCACACCTGTTGCCGTTGGCCCAGCGGGTGCTGGAACCCACCGATGTCGAGATTCTCGACGGCCACGATGTCGTGTTCCTGGGTCTGCCGCATGGCCATTCGGCGGCGCTGGCCGAGCAACTCGGTCCGCAGACCCTGGTGGTGGATTGCGGCGCTGATTTCCGGTTGAGCGACCCCGGCGCATGGGAGCGCTTCTACGGCTCGGCGCACGCCGGCAGTTGGCCGTACGGGCTGCCCGAACTCCCGGGTAATCGCGACGCACTGCGCGACGCGCGGCGCATCGCTGTTCCGGGCTGCTATCCGACCGCCGCGGTGTTGGCGCTTTTCCCGGCAATAGCAGCCGATCTGATCGATCCCGCTGTGACCGTCGTCGCGGTCAGCGGCACTTCAGGTGCCGGCCGCGCCGCAAAAACCGACCTGCTCGGCTCGGAGGTCATCGGTTCGGCGCGGGCCTACAACATCGCCGGCGCGCACCGGCACACACCCGAAATCGTGCAAGGTCTCCGCCAAGTCACCGATCGCGACGTCACCGTCTCGTTCACGCCGGTACTGATCCCGACCACTCGCGGCATCCTGGCCACCTGCACCGCGCGCACCACCGCACCGCTGTCACAGCTGCGGGCAGCCTATGAAAAGGCTTATCACGACGAGCCTTTCGTGTACCTGCTACCCGAAGGGCAATTGCCCCGCACGGGCGCGGTGATCGGCAGCAACGCCGCACAGCTTGCGATCGCGGTCGACGAGGACGCTGGCACGTTCATCGCGATCGCGGCGATCGACAACCTCGTGAAAGGTACCGGCGGTGCTGCCGTGCAGTCGATGAACCTGGCGTTGGGTTGGCCTGAAACCGAAGGCCTTTCAGTGGTCGGGGTGGCGCCGTGATTCGCGCCGGCGAGGATCTCGCCCCACTGGTACGCGCCCAAGGCGTCACGGCGCCGGCAGGTTTTCGCGCGACCGGTATCGCGGCGGGCATCAAGGTATCCGGAAGACTGGATCTTGCGCTGGTGTTCAACGAGGGACCGGATCACACCGCCGCCGGCGTGTTCACCCGCAACCAGGTCAAAGCCGCGCCGGTGTTGTGGACCCGGCAGGTGCTGGCCGACGGGCGGCTGCGCGCGGTGGTGCTGAATTCCGGTGGCGCCAACGCCTGTACCGGGCCCGGCGGCTTTCAGGACACTCACGCCACCGCGGAGGGACTGGCCGCCGCGTTGTCGGAGTGGGGCACCGAGATCGGGGCGATCGACATCGCGGTTTGCTCCACCGGCTTGATCGGCGACCGGCTACCGATGGACAAGGTGCTCGCCGGCGTCAGGAATCTGGTGCACGAGATGGCGGGCGGCATCACCGGCGGCGAGGAAGCTGCCCGCGCCATCATGACCACGGACAACGTGCCCAAACAGGTTGCGCTGCATCACCCGGACAACTGGACGGTCGGCGGAATGGCCAAGGGCGCCGGAATGCTGGCGCCGTCGCTGGCCACCATGCTGTGCGTACTCACCACCGACGCCGTCGCTGAATCGTCCGCGCTGGAGGCCGCATTGCGCCGCGCCACCGCGCGGACGTTCGACCGGCTCGACGTCGACGGAGCCTGCTCGACCAACGACACCGTGCTGCTGCTGGCTTCGGGTGCAAGTGAAATCGCGCCCAGCCAAGCCGATCTCGACGCCGCCGTGTTACGCGTCTGCGACGATCTGTGCGCTCAGCTGCAAGCCGACGCCGAAGGCGTCACCAAGCGCATCGCCATCAGCGTGACCAGTGCGCTGACCGAAGACGAGGCCGTCACCGCGGCCCGGGTAATCGCCCGGGACAGCTTGGTGAAGACCGCGCTGTTCGGCTCTGATCCCAACTGGGGCCGGGTCCTGGCCGCCGTGGGCATGGCACCGGTGCATCTCGACCCGGACCGGATCACGGTGTCGTTCAACGGTTCAGCGGTCTGCGTCGACGGCGTCGGGGCACCGGGAGCCCGCGAGGTCGACCTGTCGTCCACCGACATCGAAGTGGCCGTCGACTTGGGAGTCGGCAGCGCGCACGCGACGATCCGGACCACTGACCTGTCGCACGCCTACGTCGAAGAGAACTCGGCCTACTCGTCATGATCTCCACCGAAATCAAGGCGCAGGTGCTGGCCGAGGCCTTGCCGTGGCTGACTCAGCTACACGGCAAGATCGTGGTGGTCAAATACGGCGGCAACGCCATGACCAGTGACACGCTGCGGCGAGAGTTCGCTGCAGACATGGCTTTTCTGCGCAACTGCGGTATCCACCCGGTTGTGGTGCACGGCGGCGGCCCGCAGATCAGCGCCATGCTCAAACGCCTGGGCATTGCGGGCGACTTCAAAGGCGGATTCCGCGTCACCACACCCGAAGTGCTCGATGTGGCCCGGATGGTGTTGTTCGGTCAGGTCGGCCGCGAGCTGGTCAACTTGATCAACGTCCACGGGCCGTATGCGGTCGGTGTCACCGGCGAAGACGCCAACCTGTTCACCGCCGTGCGGCGCAGCGTCTGCGTCGACGGGATCGACACCGACATCGGCCTGGTCGGCAACATCGCTCAGGTGAATCCCGCCGTGGTGCTGGATCTGATTGCCGCCAATCGGATTCCGGTGGTGTCGACGTTGGCCCCCGACATCGACGGCGTCGTTCACAACATCAATGCCGACACCGCCGCCGGCGCGCTCGCCGAGGCGCTGGGGGCCGAGAAGCTGTTGATGCTCACCGATGTCGAGGGTCTTTACACCCAGTGGCCGGACCCGGATTCGCTGGTCAGCGAAATCGATACTGCCACGTTGACTCAACTCTTACCGACGCTGGAAACCGGCATGATCCCCAAGGTCGAAGCCTGCCTGCGGGCGGTGAACGCCGGAGTGCCGAGCGCACATGTGATCGACGGCCGCGTCGAGCACTGCGTGCTGGTCGAATTGCTCACTGACGAAGGGTCCGGAACGAAGGTGGTGACCGCATGACTGCGCCGGCGACGATCAACAGGGCAGTGCGATCTGAGGGGACCGAGAGGAGCGGCGCCAAATGAGCAAGACCGAAGAACTGCAGCACCGGTGGTCCGCGGTGATGATGAACAACTACGGTGTTCCGCCCCTCGCCTTGGCCAGTGGCGACGGCGCCGTCGTCACCGACGTCGACGGCAAGTCCTACCTCGACCTGCTCGGCGGCATCGCCGTCAACATTCTCGGGCACGGCCACCCGGCCATCATCGAGGCCGTCACGCGGCAGATGTCCACGCTGGGGCACACGTCAAACCTGTATGCCGCCGAGCCTGGCATCGCGCTGGCCGAGGCGCTGGCCGGTCTGCTCGGCGCCGACACCGAGACCCGGGTGTTGTTCTGCAACTCCGGCACTGAGGCCAACGAGGCGGCGTTCAAGCTGTCCCGGCTCACCGGGCGCACGAAATTGGTTGCGGCGCAGGATGGTTTCCACGGCCGTACGATGGGCGCCCTGGCTCTGACCGGCCAGCCGAGTAAGCAGGCGCCGTTCGCGCCGCTGCCCGGCGACGTCACCCACGTGCCCTACGGCGACGCCGACGCGTTGGCGGCCGCGGTCGGTGACGACACCGCTGCGGTATTCCTGGAACCGATCATGGGGGAGAGCGGCATCGTGGTGCCGCCCGACGGCTATCTGGCGGCGGCACGCGATATCACCGCCCGGCACGGCGCGCTGCTGGTCTTCGACGAGGTGCAGACCGGGATGGGCCGCACTGGAACCTTTTTCGCGCATCAGCACGACGGCGTCACTCCCGATGTGGTGACGATGGCGAAGGGGCTCGGGGGCGGGCTGCCGATCGGGGCGTGCCTGGCGACCGGCCCGGCCGCGCAGCTGCTGACCCCGGGCCTGCACGGCAGCACCTTCGGCGGCAACCCGATCTGCGCATCGGCGGCGCTGGCGGTCCTGCGGGTTTTGGCGGACGACGACCTGGTGCGTCGTGCCGGAGCGCTCGGAAAGACGTTGCACCAGAGCATCGAATCGCTTCAGCACCCGTTGATCGACCGGGTCCGCGGCCGCGGTCTGTTGTGTGGGATCGTTCTCACCACGCCCGCCGCGAAAGACGTCGAGGCGGCCGCCCGGTCCGCGGGGTTCCTGGTCAACGCCGCCGCACCCGATGTCGTCCGCCTGGCGCCGGCGTTGATCATCACCGAGCCTCAGCTGGACACCTTCGTGACCGCGTTGCCGGGCATCCTCGAACAAGCCGCCAAGGGAGCGCAATGATTCGGCACTTTCTGCGCGACGATGACCTCAAGCCCGACGAGCAGGCCGAGGTGCTGGTGCTCGCTGCCGAACTGAAGAAGGATCCGTTCCGCCACCGCCCGCTAGAGGGCCCGCGTGGCGTCGCGGTGATCTTCGACAAGAACTCCACCCGCACCCGGTTCTCCTTCGAGGTGGGTATCGCCCAGCTCGGTGGGCACGCCGTCGTCGTCGACGGCCGCAGCACTCAGCTCGGCCGCGAAGAGACGTTGCAGGACACCGCGAAAGTGTTGTCCCGCTATGTTGATGCCATCGTCTGGCGCACCTATGGCCAGGCCCGGCTAAGCGCAATGGCCGAGACAGCGACGGTGCCGATCGTCAACGCACTCTCCGACCAGTTCCACCCGTGCCAGGTGCTGGCCGACCTGCAAACCATCGCTGAACGCAAGGGATCACTGCGCGGTCTGCGGATGACCTACTTCGGTGACGGCGCCAACAACATGGCGCACTCACTGATGCTCGGCGGCGTCACCGCCGGCATGCACGTAACAATCGCGGCCCCAGCAGGTTTCGAGCCCCATCCGTTGTTCACCGCTGCTGCCGAGCATCGCGCCGCCGACACCGGGGCGTCGGTGACCATCACCGCAGACCCGATCGCCGGGGCGTCCGACGCAGATGTATTGGTCACCGACACCTGGACATCGATGGGTCAGGAAGACGACGGGCTGGATCGAGTACGACCGTTCCGTCCCTTCCAGCTCAGCGCCGACCTGGTGGCCAAGGCTGATTCAGAAGTCGTTGTGCTGCATTGCCTTCCGGCTCATCGCGGCCATGAGATCACCGACGACGTGATCGACGGGCCGCACAGCGCGGTGTGGGACGAAGCCGAGAACCGGCTGCATGCGCAGAAGGCTCTACTGGTCTGGCTGCTGGAACGATCGACGTGACGCGCTCGAAGACGACACCGGAGATCACCCGCGTCGGGCGCCAGGCCCGCATCGTGGCGATCCTGTCGTCGGCTGATGTCCGCAGCCAGAGCGAGTTGGCCGCGCTGCTGGCCGCCGACGGTGTCGAGGTCACCCAGGCCACGCTGTCGCGGGATTTGGAGGAGCTCGGCGCGGTGAAGTTGCGCGGTGCCGACGGTGGCGTCGGCGTCTACGTCGTGCCGGAAGACGGCAGTCCACTGCGCGGGGTATCTGGCGGCACCGCGCGGCTGTCGAGGCTATTGAGCGAGGTGCTGGTGTCCACCGACGCCACCGGCAACCTCGCGGTTCTGCGCACTCCGCCGGGCGCGGCAGACTACCTGGCCAGCGCCATCGACCGGGCCGCGCTGCCCTACGTGGTCGGGACCATCGCCGGGGATGACACCATCTTCGTGGCGGCCCGCGAGCCGATGACCGGCGCAGAGCTCGCAAGCGTGATCCAAAACCTGACCTAAACGCACGACTCAAAGGAGATCAATTCATGTCCGAGCGCGTCATCTTGGCGTATTCCGGCGGTTTGGACACCTCGGTGGCGATCAGCTGGATCGGCAAGGAGACCGGCCGAGAGGTTGTCGCGGTCGCCATCGACCTGGGCCAAGGCGGTGAGGACATGGAGGTGGTGCGTCAGCGGGCGCTGGACTGCGGCGCGGTGGAAGCCGTCGTGGTCGATGCCCGCGACGAGTTCGCCGACGGCTATTGCCTGCCGACCATCTTGTCCAACGCCCTCTATATGGATCGCTACCCACTGGTGTCCGCGATCAGCCGGCCTCTGATTGCCAAGCATCTGGTCAAGGCGGCCCGCGAGCACGGCGGCAGCATCGTCGCGCACGGCTGCACCGGCAAGGGCAACGATCAGGTCCGTTTCGAGGTCGGATTCGCTTCGCTGGCGCCAGATCTCGAGGTTCTGGCGCCGGTCCGCGACTACGCGTGGACCCGGGAGAAGGCCATTGCTTTCGCCGAAGAGAACGCCATCCCGATCAACGTCACCAAACGCTCGCCTTTCTCCATCGATCAGAACGTCTGGGGCCGCGCGGTGGAAACCGGTTTCCTGGAACACCTCTGGAACGCACCCACGAAGGACGTCTACGACTACACCGAAGACCCCACCGTCAACTGGAACACCCCTGACGAAGTGATCGTCGGCTTCGAGCGTGGCGTGCCGGTCACGATCGACGGCCATTCGGTGTCGGTGCTGCAGGCCATCGAGCAACTCAACCGCCGCGCGGGTGCGCAGGGCGTCGGGCGCCTTGACGTCGTCGAAGACCGGCTGGTGGGCATCAAGAGCCGCGAAATCTACGAGGCCCCGGGTGCGATGGTGCTCATCACCGCGCACACCGAGCTCGAGCACGTCACCTTGGAGCGTGAGCTGGGCAGGTTCAAACGGAACACCGACCAGCGCTGGGCTGAACTGGTGTACGACGGGCTGTGGTACTCGCCGTTGAAGACGGCGCTGGAGACCTTTGTCGCCAAGACCCAGGAACACGTCACGGGCGAGATTCGAATGGTGTTGCACGGCGGGCACATTGCCGTCAACGGTCGGCGCAGCGCCGAGTCCCTGTACGACTTCAACCTGGCCACCTACGACGAGGGTGACACCTTCGACCAGTCGATGGCGAAGGGCTTTGTCTACGTGCACGGATTGTCGTCCAAGCTCGCCGCGCGCCGGGACCTGGCCGCCGACGAAACGTGAGCACCAACGAGGGTTCGCTGTGGGGTGGACGGTTCGCCGTCGGGCCGTCCGCCGCATTGACCGCGTTGAGCAGGTCGACCCATTTCGACTGGGTCTTGGCGCCCTACGACGTGACCGCCTCCCGCGCCCACGCCGAGATTCTGTTCAACGCCGGCCTGCTGACCGCGGATCAGCGCGATGGTCTGCTGGTCGGTCTGGACAGCCTGGCCGAAGACGTCGCCGACGGCAGCTTCGGGCCGGTGGTCACCGACGAGGACGTCCACGCCGCGCTGGAGCGTGGGCTGATCGACCGGGTCGGCCCCGATTTGGGCGGCCGGCTGCGGGCCGGCCGGTCGCGAAATGATCAGGTGGCCACCCTGTTCCGGATGTGGCTGCGCGATGCGCTGCGGCGAGTGGCCGCCGGCGCGCTGAGCCTCGTCGAAGCATTGGCGGGCCAGGCCGCCGCCTATCCGGACGCCATCATGCCCGGCAAGACCCACCTGCAGTCCGCCCAGCCGATCCTGTTGGCGCACCATCTACTTGCGCACGCCCATCCGCTGCTGCGTGATGTCGACCGGATCCTCGACCTCGACGCACGTACCGCGCTCTCGCCCTATGGCTCTGGCGCGTTGGCCGGTTCGTCGCTGGGCCTCGACCCCGACGCGATCGCTCGCAAGCTCGGTTTCACCGCGGCCGCTGAGAACTCTATCGACGCAACGGCGTCGCGGGACTTCGCCGCGGAAGCGGCATTCGTCTTCGCGATGATCGGCGTCGACCTGTCGCGCCTTGCCGAGGATGTCATCATCTGGAGCTCTACCGAATTCGGCTACGTCACCTTGCACGACTCGTGGTCGACGGGCAGTTCGATCATGCCGCAGAAAAAGAATCCGGACATCGCTGAGCTTGCTCGCGGCAAGTCAGGCCGCCTGATCGGCAACCTGGCCGGGCTGCTGGCAACGCTGAAGGCACAGCCACTGGCCTACAACCGCGACCTGCAAGAGGACAAGGAGCCGGTATTCGACTCGGTCGCACAACTGGAGCTCCTGCTGCCGGCGATGGCCGGCCTGGTCAGCAGCCTGACGTTCAACGTCGAGCGGATGGCGGCACTGGCGCCGGCCGGCTACACGCTAGCCACCGATATCGCTGAATGGCTTGTGCGCCAGGGAATCCCATTCCGCGACGCTCACGAGGCCGCCGGGGCCGCCGTTCAGGTCGCCGAAAAACTCGGCATCGGCCTCGAAGAGTTGACCGACGACCAGCTGGCTGCCATCAGCGCTGACCTGACGCCTCAGGTTCGCGACGTGCTCACCATCGAAGGCTCGGTGTCATCCCGCGACGCCCGCGGCGGCACAGCGCCCAGTCAGGTTGCTCGCCAACGTGATTCGGTTCTCACCGCCACTGAGCAGCTTCGCGGTCGGCTGAGTCGCTAGCGCGCTGCTGGGCCCGTCCGCGCGGCGACCGAAGGGACCTGAGGGATTTCGCCGGCAGGCAAGGGGCCAGAAAAGAAATTGCCCTGCACGATGTCGCAGCCGAATTGTCGGAGCCAGCGAGCCGTGTCGTCGTTCTCAACGCCTTCGGCAACACTGGCAATCCCGAACTCTGCGGCCAACTCGATGACGGACCGAGCGATTGTCGCGGCACGACGGTCGTACAGAATCGGAGCAATCAGGTGACGGTCGAGTTTGACCTCGTCGATGGGTAGCTCGCGAAGATAGGTCAACGTGGAATATCCGCTACCGAAGTCGTCGATCGAAACACGAATTCCGGCTTCCCGGAGACGATTCAGTACGGCGCGACCCGTGTCGAAGTCAGCCACCATCAGCTCCTCGGTGATCTCCACCGTCAGCAGGCTCGGCGACATGCCGTGTACCTCCAACACGCTGATGATGCGGTCCGGCAGGGTGTCCTCGCCGAGTGAACGTGCCCACAAGTTCACCGAGACCGGAATCATGGCGCCGGCCGCATGCCAACCCGCGGCGTCGGCCGCCGCACGCGAGAGCACCACATCGGTGACGGCGTCGGTCAATCCGTGCTCGCGCACCAACGGCAGAAATTCGCTGGGCTCCAGCGTGCCCAAAGTGGGATGCTCCCAACGCAATAGCGCTTCAGCGCCGCATACCACACCGCTCAGCATCTTGAACTGTGGCTGGTAGACCAGCGTCAGTAGACGGTCATCAATCGCGCAGCGTAGGTCCCACAGCAATTGCAGCCGCTGGATGCCGGCCCGAAACGTCTGGCGTCGACCAAGATGTGCGTCCTTCTCCGGCGTGAACGTCTGAACATCAGTCGCACTAGTCTGCTCGGCGCGAGCACGAGCCGATTCGGCCTGGCTCAGCAGGTCGGCTGGGTTGGTTGCGCCCTCGGTGTGGGGCTGCGCGGTGGCCACGCCGATACTCAGTTGCACGTACACCCGGTTCTCGGCGATGCCGAGCGCGCTGTCGAAGGCTTTGGCGATCCTGTCCGCCACTTGCGCGGCCACTTCGGGACGATCTTCGACCACGACGACAAATTCGTCCCCGCCGAGGCGGGCGACGGTGTCGTCGGCGCGGACACTTGCCTGGATGCGGGTACCGACGGTACGTAGCAACGCATCGCTGGCCGCGTAGCCCAAGGTTTCGTTGACGATCTTGAAATCGTCGACCCTGATGCTCAACACGCTCAGTGGGACATCGAGACGGTGATGCAACTGTGCGGCGTGCGCCAGGCGTTCGTCAAGCAATCGCCGGTTCGCCAGACCGGTCACTGTGTCCCGCAGGGCAGCATCGGTGGCTGCCTCGAGTAAACGTCGTTGCCGGTCCAGAACCAGCAACTGCCGCAGCAGCACGGCGACGGAGAGGACCATACCGGCTGCGAAGATGAGCGCATCGCCGCCCTTTGACGGCCAGAAGCGCACGGCGAATGCGACGATCGCGACCGACACGGGCAGATACGGCAGCCAGATCGACAGCCGCGAGGCCGGGCGAGATGTGCGGGCGGTGTCGAGATCGGGCCCTGGTCTTGACGCGATTGCTGACAGCGCGAGAAAGTACATCCCGCTGATCCACCCGAGAGTCACGACGTCATCGGGAATGTGGTCAGCCCGATTCTGATGGAGGTGTAATACCCCGGCGATACCCACGGCCGCTAGACCTGCCGTCAGCAGCGCCGGCGAGAGCCTCCGGCCGGCGTTCGGCTGTCCGCACGACAATTGACGCAATGATCACAAGCCCGAGATAGAAAGCCGTAGTGACCGTCAACGCGATGCGCGGGATGCTTTGCCAGTCCGCCGCGCCTAATGTCAGGCTGCCTAACGCCAGAAACAACGACGACGCCACCAGAATGCCGTCGAGTAGCAGACCTAAGCCAAACCGGTTGTCATCGCGATGGGGAACGAAAACCGTTGCGCCCAAGGCAAATAACGGCAACACTAGGTAGCCCAGCTCGGCTGCAGAGGAAGCCGAGATTGGCGCGGTGTCTCGCAGAACCACGTAGCACCACAGCCCGTTACCAGCTGTCCAGCCGCCCAGCCCTGCAGCCAAGGCGATCCAGGCAAATCGCTGGCTGCCACGGGCAGCCCAAGCGGCGTTGACCGCACAGCAGGTCGCGAAGGCACTCATGATGACAGCGCCCACTGGACCGACTCGCACATCACCCGTGCCGCCGAACAACAGCACCGCAATCAACAGCAAGCCCACAGTCGCCAGTCCAACCAAACCGATTCGGCGTGCCGTCAGTGCGGACATCTCTCTACCTGTCAGTGGTCGCAACCAAATGCCTGGACAGCGACGTTCGCTTCACAGCATCTTAAAAGACATCACCGCACGCGGATGCAATTTCGAGAGATGCTGTGACCGAAACCATTTCAGTGCGGCGACGCGTCCCCTCGTATCTCAAATTTGTGAAGTATTAATGCAGGAGTCAAGTTCCTAGTCATTCCAAATTTTCGGAAATTTCCATCCACCGGTTTTCCAGGCCGGCAACGTCGCTTTCCAATTCCCGCAATTGCTGAGTGAGCCCGGTGATGCCGATGTGGTCGGATTGATCATGATCGGCAAGCTCGCGATGCTTGGCGTCGATGTGCTCCGCGAGCCGCGCCAGCCTGCGGTCGATAGCGGCGATCTCCTTCTGTGCGGCGCGAAGGTCGGCACCCGAGAGCTCTTGCGAGGTGGATGGTTTGGCCGCGGCCGGGGCGGTGCGCTGCGCGCTCGCCTGTGCGGCCAGTCGCAGGTATTCGTCGACTCCGCCGGGGAGGTGCCGTAACCGCCCGTCCAGAATCGCGTACTGCTGGTCGGTCACCCGCTCCAGGAGGTAGCGGTCGTGCGAGACCACGATCAGCGTGCCGGGCCAGGAGTCGAGCAGATCTTCGGTCGCGGCCAGCATGTCGGTGTCGACATCGTTGGTCGGCTCGTCGAGCAGGAGCACATTGGGCTCGGCCAGCACCGTCAGCATCAATTGCAGGCGGCGGCGCTGACCGCCGGACAACTCGTTGACGCGGGCGGACAACTGGGCGCCGTCGAAACCCAGCCGCTCCAGTAACTGCGCCGGTGTGACATCGCGGCCGTCGACCTCGTAACCGCTGCGCAGTCGCCCGATGACATCGGCGATACGCTCACTCGCTATCGGTTCCAGCTCAACTCCGCGCTGGTCGAGCATCCCGAGTCGAACTGTCTTGCCGCGCTTGACTCTTCCACTGTCCGGCTGGATGGCACCGGTGATGAGTCCCAGCAGTGTCGATTTCCCGGCTCCGTTGGCCCCGACGATGCCGGTCCGTTCGCCCGGACCGATCCGCCATTCGACGTCGCGCAGCACCGGTCGACCGTCGAACGAGACCGACACGTCAAGGAGATCGATGACATCCTTCCCGAGCCGCGCGGTGGCGAGTTTGGCCAACTCGACGGCATTGCGCAGCGGTGGCACGTCGGCAATCAACTGGTTGGCCGCCTCGATACGGAACTTAGGCTTCGACGTCCGGGCCGGGGGACCGCGGCGCAGCCAGGCCAACTCCTTGCGCATCAGATTCTGGCGCTTGGATTCGGCGACGGCGGACAACCGGTCCCGCTCGACCCGCTGCAGGATGTAGGCGGCATAGCCGCCCTCGAACGGCTCCACGAGTCCGTCGTGTACTTCCCACGTCGCGGTCGCCACCTCGTCGAGGAACCAGCGGTCGTGGGTCACCAACAGCAGTCCGCCCGTGTTGCGGGCCCAGCGACCACGTAGGTGAGTCGCCAGCCAGGTGATGCCCTCGATGTCCAGATGGTTGGTCGGCTCGTCCAGCGCGATAACGTCCCAGTCGCCGATCAGCAGCCCCGCCAGCTGGACGCGCCGCCGCTGCCCACCGCTGAGCGTGCCGATCACCGCGTCCCAGCCGATGTCGGAGACCAGGCCACTGACCACGTCGCGGATGCGCGGATCCCCAGCCCACTCATGGTCCGGGGAGTCTCCGACCATTGACCATCCCACCGTGGCGTCCGAATCAAGAGTGTCGACCTGGCTCAGCGCCCCGACCCGCAGCCCACTGCGCTGGGTGACCCGTCCGGCATCCGGACGCACCTGACCGGTGAGTAGACCCAGCAAACTGGACTTACCGTCGCCGTTGCGTCCCACGATGCCGATGCGATCGCCGTCGTTGACCCCGACCGTCGTCGATTCGAAGACGACCCGAGCCGGGTATTCGAGGTGTATCGCCTCGGCTCCGAGCAGGTGTGCCACCGGCCCGACCCTAGCCGTACGCTGGGCCGCCGGCGCCCTCGAGGCGGACGACTACGCTGGTCGAAACGGACCGGCACCGTGACCAAAGTAACGGGCGCACCCCCTGCGATGTGCCATGATGTGCTCGCTGTCAGGCCCACGCGCAGCACATTTTGGTCTTCGAGGGAGCGGCGGCATGGATCTGAAGTTTTCAGCGGTCACCCGACCGTTTGACCGTCTGATCGCGACAGCGCAGAACGGCTTGGAGGTTCTACGACTCGGCGGGCTCGAGACCGGCAACTCCCCATCGCCATCACAGACCGTCGAGAGCACGCCGATGTACAAGCTCCGACGGTATTACCCGCCGGACAGCCGCCCGGGGCACCCTGAGGCAGGTCCGCCGGTGCTGCTGGTGCACCCGATGATGATGTCGGCGAATATGTTCGACGTCACCCGTGAGGACGGCGCGGTGGGCATCCTGCACGCCGCCGGGCTGGATCCCTGGGTCATCGATTTCGGCTCACCCGACGAGGTCGAAGGCGGAATGCGCCGCACTCTGGCGGACCACATCGTCGCGCTGAGCGAGTCGATCGACGTCATCACCGATATCACCGGTCAAGACGTGCATCTCACCGGCTATTCGCAGGGTGGGATGTTCTGCTACCAGGCAGCTGCCTACCGGCGCTCGAAAAGCATCGCCAGCATCGTGACGTTCGGCTCCCCGGTGGACACCCTGGCGGCGCTGCCGATGGGACTCCCGCCCAACTTGGCTCCCGGTATCGCCAATTTCATGGCTGACCATGTCTTCAACCGGCTCGATATTCCAGGTTGGCTGGCGCGCACTGGCTTTCAGATGCTCGACCCGCTCAAGACCGCCAAAGCGCGGGTTGATTTCGTGCGCCAACTTCACGACCGTGAAGCATTGCTGCCACGCGAGGCCCAGCGCCGATTCCTGGAGTCGGAGGGCTGGATCGCCTGGTCCGGGCCGGCCATCTCCGAACTTCTCAAGCAATTCATCGCGCACAACCGGATGATGACCGGTGGTTTCGCGATCAACGGACAACTGGTGACGCTGACCGATATCACCTGTCCTGTGCTGGCTTTCGTCGGCGAGGTCGACGACATCGGTCAGCCGGCCGCGGTGCGGGGTATCCGGCGCGCTGCGCCCAATGCCGAGGTCTACGAATATCTCATCCGGACAGGTCATTTCGGTCTAGTCGTCGGATCCAGAGCAGCGCAGGAGTCGTGGCCGACTGTCGCCGATTGGGCGCTGTGGCTTTCCGGAAACGGCGAGAAGCCCACCGACATCTTCCCGATGGCGGATCAGCCTACCGAATCCGACGACCGCGGCGTCGCGCTCAGTTCGCGGATGATGCACGGCCTCGGCGAGGCATCCGAGGTGGCGCTGACTCTCGCCCGCGGAGCCGCTGACGCTGTCTTCGCCGCGAACAAGTCCATGCGGACGCTGGCCGTCGAAACCGTCCGGACACTGCCTCGACTGGCCCGGTTGGGCCAGATCAACGACCACACCCGGATCTCGCTGGGCCGCATCATCGGGGAGCAGGCGCACGATGCCCCCAACGGCGAGTTCCTGCTCTTTGACGGTCGGGTCCACACCTATGAGGCGGTGAACCGCCGTATCGACAACGTCGTACGCGGCTTGATCGCAGTCGGTGTTCGCCAGGGCGAGCACGTCGGCGTGCTGATGGAGACCCGGCCGAGCGCACTGGTCGCCATCGCCGCGCTGTCGCGCCTCGGTGCCGTCGCGGTCCTGCTGCAACCCGACGCCGACCTGCCTGGACAGGTGCGGCTCGGGGGAGTGAGCGAAATCATCACCGACCCCGCCAATCTCGAAACTGCGCGGCAACTACCCGCACAAATCCTGGTCCTCGGTGGCGGTGAATCCCGCGACCTGCACCTGGCCGACGATGCCAACGTCATCGACATGGAGAAGATCGACCCCGACGCCGTCGAACCCCCGGCGTGGTACCGGCCCAACCCGGGCTACGCGCGGGATATCGCCTTCATCGGCTTCAGCACCGCCAGCGGACAACTCGTCGCCAAGCAGATCACCAATTACCGGTGGGCACTGTCCGCCTTCGGTACCGCCTCGGCGGCCGCCCTGGGCCGCACCGACACGGTGTATTGCCTGACACCGCTGCACCACGAGTCCGGGCTGCTCGTCAGCCTCGGCGGTGCGGTCGTCGGCGGGACCAGGATCGCGTTGTCCCGAGGGCTGAAGCCGGAGCGGTTCGTGGCCGAGCTACACCAGTACGGCGTCACCGTCGTCTCCTACACATGGGCCCTGCTACGCGACGTCATCGACGACCCGGCGTTCGCACTACACGGCGCTCACCCGGTGCGGCTGTTCATCGGCTCGGGTATGCCGACCGGTGTATGGCAGCGGATTGTCGATGTCTTTTCGCCCGCGAATGTCGTCGAGTTCTTTGCGACCACCGACGGACATGCCGTCCTGGCCAATGTGTCCGGCGCCAAGATCGGCAGCAAGGGCCGGCCGTTGCCGGGGGCGGGACGGGTCGAACTGGGCGCCTATGACGCCGAGCACGATCTGATCCTGGAGAACGAACGCGGGCTGGTCCGCGTCCCGGATGCGAACGAAGTCGGTGTGTTGCTCGCCGAGCCGCGTGGACCGATCGATCCGACAGCATCGGTGAAACGAGGCGTTTTCGGTCCCGCCGACACGTGGATCTCTACCGAGTACTTGTTCCGCCGCGACGCCGACGGCGACTTCTGGTTGGTGGGCAGGCGCGGTTCGACCGTAAACACCGAACGCGGTGTCGTGTTCTGTGATCCGATCACCGATGCGCTCGGGTTGATTCCGGCGGTCGACCTCGCGGTGACCTACGGGGTGTCGATGGACGGACACCAGGTCGCGGTGACCGCGGTGACAACGAGGCCGGGAGCGACGATCACGGCGGCTGATCTCACCGAGGCAGTCGCTGCCATGCCGTTCGGGCTTGGCCCCGACATCGTGTTCGTGGTCCCGGAGCTGAAGCTCAGCGCGACCTACCGTCCGATAGTCAGCGCGTTGCGCGCAGCCGGGATCCCGAAGGCTGGACGGCACGCCTGGGTGTTCGACGCCGACGCGAATCAGTTCCGACGGTTGACCGGACCTGCGCGAGCGGAATTGTCTGGTGCCCATCGACTTTTGGAGCAAACGTGATTGACGAGGCGCTGCTGGGCATCCTGGTATGCCCGGCCGATCGGGGCCCGCTGTTGTTGGTGGACAGGGGCAGCGATTCCGTGTTGTACAACCCACGGCTGCGGCGGGCCTACCGCATTGAGGACGGCATCCCGGTGTTGCTGGTCGACGAAGCGGTCGACGTGGACGACGACGAGCATGCGCAGCTCATCGCGCAGGCAACTCCGGCAAATCCCCAGTGAGGTAGCGCTGCAGGTTCGGCGCGATGGTGTCCGCGATCTGCTGCGCGGGCAGCGACGCAAAGGGCTCCAACTGCAAGATGTAGCGCGCCATCACGATGCCCACCAATTGCGACGCGACGAACTGGATCCGGACAATGCCGCTGCCGGGCGGATCATCGACGCGGGCGCCCACTTCAACCGCGATCACGTCCTGGATGAACGTTCGGAACAAGTTGACCTCAGAGCCGGCCAGGATCGACCGCAACGTGGCGATGAACGCAACGCCTATCTCGGAGTCCCACAACGGCAACAAAATTGACGGAATTCGATGACCGAGTTCATCGATGGGCACTTCGCGTAGCGGCCCGATCACGTCCATCGGATCGATCGGGATGTGGACGGCCGCGGCGAACAACTTTTCCTTGGTGCCGAAATAGTGATGCACCAACGCTGAATCGACATCGGCGGCGGCGGCCACGGCGCGGACCGAAGTGTTGTTGATCCCATTGCGGGCGAACAATTCTCGAGCGGATTCAAGAATGCGGTCCCGGGTGTTCGAGCTGCCTGCGGGCCGGCCGGGCTTCTTGCGTCCGGAGTTGGCTGCCGTCACGGCGTCTGCCGTCGCAGTGTCGCCGCGGCCAGGCACAGTGCCGCGACGGCAAAGCCCAGCACGATCGCAATGTCACGGACGGCAACGCCGGTCAACTCGGTATGGGTGCCCACTTGTTGCAGCGCTTCCAGCGCATAGCTGGCCGGCAAGACATTGCTGACCCATTCCAGCCAGGACGGCATCAGCGCTCGCGGCGCGATGATGCCCGCCAGCAGTAGTTGCGGCACCATCACCAACGGGATGAATTGCACGGCCTGAAACTCCGTCCGCGCGAACGCACTACACAACAATCCCAGACCGACCCCGAGCACCGCGTTCACGATCGCGATCACGAACACCCACAGGGGACTGCCGGCGGTGTCGAAGCCCAGTAACCAGAACGAGACCCCACACGCCAAGGTGGCCTGCGCGGCGGCAGCGATCGAAAACGCGGTGCCGTAAGCGATCAACAGGTCGAGCCGGCGCAGTGGGGTGGTCAGGATGCGCTCCAACGTTCCCGATGCCCGTTCGCGCTGCATGGTGATCGACGTGATGATGAACATCAAGAACAGCGGAAACAGGCCCAGCAGAATCAAACACGCATTGTTGAACGGCGTTGGCCCACCCGGCCGGTGAGGAGCGTTCTCGAACATGAAGTACATCAGCGTGATCACCAGAACCGGCACGAAGACGATCATCGCAATGCTTCGGGGGTCGGCGGCCAGCTGGCGCAGAATCCGAAAAGTAGTGGCGACAAACGGTTTCAGCTGACGTTGCAGGCCTACCCGGCTTGGCGCGTGATCATCGACAAGAACGCGTCCTCCAGCGACCTGCATCGAGTGTCCTCTCGTAGTTGGGTCGGGGTGGTGTGCGCAACGAGATGACCCTCGCGCATGAGCAACAGGTCACCGCAGTGGTCGGCTTCGTCCATCACATGGCTCGACACCAGCAGCGTGGTCCCGCCGCGAGCGAGGTCGGTGAACTGCTCCCACAGATCTGCGCGCAATACCGGGTCCAAGCCCACGGTCGGCTCGTCGAGGACCAGCAGTTCCGGCTGACAGACCAGGGCACAGGCCAGCGACACTCTGGTGCGCTGACCGCCAGACAGGTTGCCGCAGTAGGCGGTGGCGTGGTCAGCGAGGCCAACCCGGCCAACCGCGGATTCCGCGGCCTGCCGGTCAAATCCGTAGAGCGCTGCGAAATACCGAATGTTGTCGACGACCCGCAAGTCGTCGTAGATCGTCGGATTCTGCGGCACGTATCCGATCCGCTGGCGCAGCGACGGCGATCCCGCAGGCAGACCCAGCACCTGCACGCTGCCCGACGTGATGCGCTGGGTTCCGACGATGCTGCGGATCAAGGTGGTCTTCCCGCAGCCGGACGGGCCGAGAAGACCGGTGATAGTGCCGCGGGCGACCCGCACCGAGAAGTCGTCCAGGGCCGGCCGACCGCCGCGAATCACCCGTAGCTGGTTGATGTCGATTGCCACCTCATGGCGGTGCGGCAAGAATTCATCGCTCGATGAAGTCATCATTTGATGAATATCCGCCCCCGCCGCGAGGCCTGTCAAGAGATGAAGGCAGAATCTGCCCGGTGGGCGCGGACCAACTTGCGGTCGACCCGGTCGAAGCGGCGCATCGACTCCTCGGCGCCACCCTCACCGGTCGCGGCGTCAGCGCGATGATCGTCGAGGTAGAGGCGTACGGCGGGGTGCCCGACGGACCGTGGCCGGACGCCGCGGCTCACTCCTACCGCGGCGTCACCGGGCGCAGCGGCGTGATGTTCGGTCCGCCCGGGCGGCTCTACGCCTACCTCAGCCACGGCATCCATGTCTGCGCGAACGTCGTGTGTGCAACCGACGGTGTCGCGGCAGCCGTCCTGCTTCGCGCCGCGGCCGTCGAAACCGGACTGGACGTCGCCTTGGCCCGACGCGGCGCGTCGATCCGGCCCCGGGCCGTGGCACGCGGACCGGGAAACCTCTGCGCTGCGGTGGGAATCACCATGGCCGACAATGGAATTGACCTGTTCGATGCGAGCAGTCCGGTGCGCCTCGAGCTCAACGACGCCGTCGATGCACTATCGGGGCCCCGCGTCGGCGTCAGCCAGGCCGCCGACCGGCCGTGGCGGCTGTGGCTTGCGGGACGGCCGGAGGTCTCCGCCTACCGACGCAGTCCTCGAGCGCCTGCCCTGGGAGCCAGCGACTGAGTCGGGCGCGCCCGCCGGGAAGGTGCCATGCAGATGCGCGAAGATCTATAACTGTGGGCGCTGAAATCATCGAAGAGCTGAACTGGCGTGGGCTGATTGCACAGTCCACCGATCTCGACGCGCTGACCGCGGAGACCGCCAAGGGCCCGATCACGTTGTATGCCGGCTTCGACCCCACTGCGCCCAGCCTGCATGCCGGACATCTGGTGCCGCTGCTGGCGCTGCGCCGCTTCCAGCAGGCCGGCCACCGGCCCATCGTTCTCGCCGGCGGCGCGACCGGCTTGATCGGCGACCCGCGTGAAACCGGTGAACGTGTGCTCAACACCGCGGAGACCGTCCAGGAGTGGACCGGTCGGATCCGCGGCCAGCTCGAGCGATTCGTCGACTTCGACAGCTCACCGACGGGCGCCATCGTCGAGAACAACCTCGAGTGGACCGGCGCGATGTCGGCGATCGAGCTCCTGCGCGACGTCGGTAAACACTTCTCGGTCAACGTCATGCTGGACCGGGACACCGTCAAGCGGCGGCTCGAGGGCGAAGGGATCTCCTACACGGAGTTCAGCTATATGTTGTTGCAGGCCAACGACTTTGTCGAACTGCATCGGCGTCATCGGTGTGTGCTGCAGGTCGGCGGATCCGACCAGTGGGGCAACATCATCGCCGGCGTGCGATTGGTGCGCCAGAAGCTGGCCGCCTCGGCGCATGCCCTGACGGTCCCGCTGGTGACCGCCGCCGACGGGACCAAGTTCGGGAAGTCCACCGGCGGCGGCAGCCTCTGGCTCGATCCGGAGATGACCAGCCCCTATGCCTGGTACCAGTACTTCGTCAACACCGCCGACGCCGACGTCATCCGGTACTTGCGCTGGTTCACCTTTCTCTCGGCGGACGAGCTGGCCGAGCTGGAGGCGGTCACCGCCGAGCGCCCGCAGCAACGAGCGGCGCAACGGCGATTGGCTCGCGAGCTCACGACGCTCGTGCACGGCGAACAGGCCACCGAGGCTGTCGAACATGCCAGCGGCGCGCTATTCGGCCGAGGTGAGCTCAGCCGGCTGGACGAGTCCACGCTGCGTGCTGCACTCGGGGAGACGTCGATAGCCGAGCTGAAGCCGGGAACGCCGGACGGGATCGTCGACCTGCTCGTCGCGAGCGGCTTGGCGCCGAGCAAAGGTGCGGCGCGGCGCACGATCGCCGAGGGCGGGGCCTACGTCAACAACACCAAGATCGACGCCGAGGACTGGGCGCCGCAACCGACCGACTTCCTGCACGGACGGTGGCTCGTCCTGCGCCGCGGCAAGCGGAACATCGCCGGCGTGGAGCGACTCGGTTGATCTTGTGACGAGTCGAAACACGCCGTCTATCAGGCTGTTTGACTCTCAGTTTTCTGTCACGTAACTTAATCGAGTCGCTGCGACCCGGTCAGTCCGGAGAGCGCGGCGGCATCCCAGAGGGAAACCCCATTTCGGTGGGATCCTTCGACGTCCGTGGAGCGAGCAAGCGGCCAAAAGCCGCGGGTCTTGTTGCGCGGCCGGCGGGTGTTGTTTGAGAACTCAATAGTGTGTTTGGTGGTTTTGTTTTGTTGTTGTTTTTTTGCCATGCTTTCTGACTTCCCGTGTTGGGGGTGTGGTTTGTTTTTTGTTTGTTGATGCCAGTTTTTGGTGTCTTTTTGCTGTGATCAGGTTTTTCTGATTCGAATTCTGCCTGCGCTTTTTGTGGTGTGGGTTGTTTTTGTTTGGAGAGTTTGATCCTGGCTCAGGACGAACGCTGGCGGCGTGCTTAACACATGCAAGTCGAACGGAAAGGCCCTTTCGGGGGTACTCGAGTGGCGAACGGGTGAGTAACACGTGGGTGATCTGCCCTGCACTTCGGGATAAGCTTGGGAAACTGGGTCTAATACCGGATAGGACTACGGACTGCATGGTCTGTGGTGGAAAGCTTTTGCGGTGTGGGATGGGCCCGCGGCCTATCAGCTTGTTGGTGGGGTGATGGCCTACCAAGGCGACGACGGGTAGCCGGCCTGAGAGGGTGTCCGGCCACACTGGGACTGAGATACGGCCCAGACTCCTACGGGAGGCAGCAGTGGGGAATATTGCACAATGGGCGCAAGCCTGATGCAGCGACGCCGCGTGGGGGATGACGGCCTTCGGGTTGTAAACCTCTTTCACCATCGGCGAAGCCCGCAGCTTTTGTTGTGGGTGACGGTAGGTGGAGAAGAAGCACCGGCCAACTACGTGCCAGCAGCCGCGGTAATACGTAGGGTGCGAGCGTTGTCCGGAATTACTGGGCGTAAAGAGCTCGTAGGTGGTTTGTCGCGTTGTCCGTGAAATTCCCTGGCTTAACTGGGGGCGTGCGGGCGATACGGGCAGACTAGAGTACTGCAGGGGAGACTGGAATTCCTGGTGTAGCGGTGGAATGCGCAGATATCAGGAGGAACACCGGTGGCGAAGGCGGGTCTCTGGGCAGTAACTGACGCTGAGGAGCGAAAGCGTGGGGAGCGAACAGGATTAGATACCCTGGTAGTCCACGCCGTAAACGGTGGGTACTAGGTGTGGGTTTCCTTCCTTGGGATCCGTGCCGTAGCTAACGCATTAAGTACCCCGCCTGGGGAGTACGGCCGCAAGGCTAAAACTCAAAGGAATTGACGGGGGCCCGCACAAGCGGCGGAGCATGTGGATTAATTCGATGCAACGCGAAGAACCTTACCTGGGTTTGACATGCACAGGACGCCGGTAGAGATATCGGTTCCCTTGTGGCCTGTGTGCAGGTGGTGCATGGCTGTCGTCAGCTCGTGTCGTGAGATGTTGGGTTAAGTCCCGCAACGAGCGCAACCCTTGTCTCATGTTGCCAGCGCGTTATGGCGGGGACTCGTGAGAGACTGCCGGGGTCAACTCGGAGGAAGGTGGGGATGACGTCAAGTCATCATGCCCCTTATGTCCAGGGCTTCACACATGCTACAATGGCCGGTACAAAGGGCTGCGATGCCGCGAGGCTTAGCGAATCCTTTAAAGCCGGTCTCAGTTCGGATCGGGGTCTGCAACTCGACCCCGTGAAGTCGGAGTCGCTAGTAATCGCAGATCAGCAACGCTGCGGTGAATACGTTCCCGGGCCTTGTACACACCGCCCGTCACGTCATGAAAGTCGGTAACACCCGAAGCCAGTGGCCTAACCCTTGTGGGGGGAGCTGTCGAAGGTGGGATCGGCGATTGGGACGAAGTCGTAACAAGGTAGCCGTACCGGAAGGTGCGGCTGGATCACCTCCTTTCTAAGGAGCACCACGAGATACATCCCCAATTGGTGGGGGTGTGAGCCGTGAGGAGTCGCTTTTACCTGTAGTGGGTGGCGGCTTGGTGCACAACAACAAATTTCTTCTCACTGCCCCGGTTGGGGGTGGTGGATCAAAATTCGCCGGCACACTATTGGGTCCTGAGGCAACACCTGTGTTGTCCCGGTCTTGCGGGGTCGGGTCGGGTGGTGTCGCTCCATCTTGGTGGTGGGGTGTGGTGTTTGTTTAATTGGATAGTGGTTGCGAGCATCTTTAAACAGAATTGCTGTTTTGTGTAGCGTTTTTGTTTGAGTTGTTTTCTTGTGTTTGTAAGTGTTTAAGGGCACATGGTGGATGCCTTGGCATCAGGAGCCGATGAAGGACGTGGGAGGCTGCGATATGCCTCGGGGAGCTGCCAACCGAGCGTGGATCCGAGGATGTCCGAATGGGGAAACCCGGCACGAGTGATGTCGTGTCACCCGTATCTGAATACATAGGGTGCGGGAGGGAACGCGGGGAAGTGAAACATCTCAGTACCCGTAGGAAAAGAAAACAAGTGTGATTCCGTGAGTAGTGGCGAGCGAAAGCGGAGGATGGCTAAACCGTGCGCATGTGTAACCGGGTAGGGGTTGTGTGTGCGGGGTTGTGGGGATAACGCGTCTGGTTCTACCTGACCGGAGAGCAGTAAGTGTGTGGTTAATCGAAGTGGCCTGGGATGGTCTGCCGTAGACGGTGAGAGCCCGGTAGGTGAAAACTGACACCCTGTTTTGTGTTGTTACCCGAGTAGCAGCGGGCCCGTGGAATCTGCTGTGAATCCGCCGGGACCACCCGGTAAGCCTGAATACTTCCTGATGACCGATAGCGGATTAGTACCGTGAGGGAATGGTGAAAAGTACCCCGGGAGGGGAGTGAAATAGTACCTGAAACCGTGTGCCTACAAGCCGTCAGAGCCTTCGACTTTGTCGTGGGGTGATGGCGTGCCTTTTGAAGAATGAGCCTGCGAGTCAGGGACATGTCGCGAGGTTAACCCGTGTGGGGTAGCCGCAGCGAAAGCGAGTCTGAATAGGGCGTATCCCCGTGAGGGGTGTAGTGGTGTGTTCTGGACCCGAAGCGGAGTGATCTACCCATGGCCAGGGTGAAGCGCGGGTAAGACCGCGTGGAGGCCCGAACCCACTTAGGTTGAAGACTGAGGGGATGAGTTGTGGGTAGGGGTGAAAGGCCAATCAAACTCCGTGATAGCTGGTTCTCCCCGAAATGCATTTAGGTGCAGCGTTGCGTGTTTCTTACCGGAGGTAGAGCTACTGGATGGCCGATGGGCCCTACTAGGTTACTGACGTCAGCCAAACTCCGAATGCCGGTAAGTGCAAAGCGTGGCAGTGAGACGGCGGGGGATAAGCTCCGTGCGTCGAGAGGGAAACAGCCCAGATCGCCGGCTAAGGCCCCTAAGCGTGTGCTAAGTGGAAAAGGATGTGCAGTCGCATAGACAACCAGGAGGTTGGCTTAGAAGCAGCCACCCTTGAAAGAGTGCGTAATAGCTCACTGGTCAAGTGATTGTGCGCCGATAATGTAGCGGGGCTCAAGCACACCGCCGAAGCCGCGGCAATCAACCTTCGGGTTGATTGGGTAGGGGAGCGTCCTGCATCCAGTGAAGCAGCCTAGTGATGGAGCTGTGGAGGGTGTGGGAGTGAGAATGCAGGCATGAGTAGCGATAAGGCAAGTGAGAACCTTGCCCGCCGAAAGACCAAGGGTTCCTGGGCCAGGCCAGTCCGCCCAGGGTGAGTCGGGACCTAAGGCGAGGCCGACAGGCGTAGTCGATGGACAACGGGTTGATATTCCCGTACCCGTGTGTGCGCGCCCGTGATGAATCCATTCTGCTAACCACCCAAAAGGTGGCCCATCAATCCCTTTCGAGGGTGCGAGAGCCGCCGGCTGCGTGGGACCCGGATGGGTAGTAGTCAAGCGATGGGGTGACGCAGGAAGGTAGCCGTACCAGTCAGTGGTAATACTGGGGCAAGCCCGTAGGACGACATTTAGGTAAATCCGGATGTCACATAAGTCCGAGAGGTGATGCATAACCGAATGAGGTGAATTCGGTGATCCTATGCTGCCGAGAAAAGCCTCTAGCGAGCACACACACGGCCCGTACCCCAAACCAACACAGGTGGTCAGGTAGAGAATACCAAGGCGTACGAGAGAACTATGGTTAAGGAACTCGGCAAAATACCCCCGTAACTTCGGGAGAAGGGGGGCCCACACACCGTCAAGGCCCTCGCGGCCGGCAGCGGAAGTGGGTCGCAGAAACCAGTGAGAAGCGACTGTTTACTAAAAACACAGGTCCGTGCGAAGTCGCAAGACGATGTATACGGACTGACGCCTGCCCGGTGCTGGAAGGTTAAGAGGACCTGTTAACCCCTCGGGGTGAAGCGGAGAATTTAAGCCCCAGTAAACGGCGGTGGTAACTATAACCATCCTAAGGTAGCGAAATTCCTTGTCGGGTAAGTTCCGACCTGCACGAATGGCGTAACGACTTCTCAACTGTCTCAACCATAGACTCGGCGAAATTGCACTACGAGTAAAGATGCTCGTTACGCGCGGCAGGACGAAAAGACCCCGGGACCTTCACTATAGCTTGGTATTGATGTTCGGTACGGTTTGTG
Organism: uncultured Actinomycetota bacterium; assembly: GCA_963737375.1. Lineage (GTDB taxonomy): Bacteria > Actinomycetota > Actinomycetes > Mycobacteriales > Mycobacteriaceae > Mycobacterium. The sequence continues at coordinate 91,068 of CAVTSP010000028.1, read as the reverse complement.
TAGGATAGGTGGGAGACTGTGAAACAATTACGCCAGTAATTGCGGAGTCGTTGTTGAAATACCACTCTGATCGTATTGGACCTCTAACCTCGAACCGTATATCCGGTTCAGGAACAGTGCCTGGTGGGTAGTTTAACTGGGGCGGTTGCCTCCTAAAATGTAACGGAGGCGCCCAAAGGTTCCCTCAACCTGGACGGCAATCAGGTGTTGAGTGCAAGTGCACAAGGGAGCTTGACTGCAAGACTGACACGTCAAGCAGGGACGAAAGTCGGGACTAGTGATCCGGCACCCCCGAGTGGAAGGGGTGTCGCTCAACGGATAAAAGGTACCCCGGGGATAACAGGCTGATCTTCCCCAAGAGTCCATATCGACGGGATGGTTTGGCACCTCGATGTCGGCTCGTCGCATCCTGGGGCTGGAGCAGGTCCCAAGGGTTGGGCTGTTCGCCCATTAAAGCGGCACGCGAGCTGGGTTTAGAACGTCGTGAGACAGTTCGGTCTCTATCCGCCGCGCGCGTCAGAAGCTTGAGGAAACCTGTCCCTAGTACGAGAGGACCGGGACGGACGAACCTCTGGTCCACCAGTTGTCCCACCAGGGGCACCGCTGGATAGCCACGTTCGGACAGGATAACCGCTGAAAGCATCTAAGCGGGAAACCTTCTCCAAGACCAGGCTTCTCACCCATTAAGTGGGATAAGGCCCCCCGCAGACTACGGGATCGATAGACCAGACCTACACACCCGGCAACGGGCGCAGGGAACTGGCACTAACCGGCCGAAAACTTACACACACGCAACCACTGATCCGCGCAGACAACCACTGCACCCCACCACCAACAACAACCCACAAATTTACATAGAGTTACGGCGGTCACAGCGACAGGGAAACGCCCGGACCCATCCCGAACCCGGAAGCTAAGCCTGCCAGCGCCGATGATACTACCCAACAGGGTGGAAAAGTAGGACACCGCCGAACACACACAACAAGCCCCGTGCCCCCCAAAACCCTTGGGGGGCACGGGCATTTGTGTTTCACGACCCGACAAAACCAGTCGGCCATGGGCGTTGAGGTAACGCTGTGCCGACCAAAAATGAGCGATGAGCGACAGACGAGGCTGCCAAAACATACAGGGACCAAACGGTGCGCGGCCGTCGCGGCTCTAACGTGGTTGGCAGGCTGGCGCGGTCCGCTATCCACCTGCGCGGCCGTATCCTGACACGAGACTTGCAGGGAAAGGTTTCAGTGGTCGACAACAGAACAGGCGGCGAACGTCGTCCGCCTCGCGGCGGAACCGGTGATCGCGCAAACGATCCGCAACGGCGGGAGAGGCGATCGCCACGACCTCCAGCCTCCGCGTCCGGCCCCGACCGCGCTCGAAGGGCTCAACCCCAACGCGGCGCCACCGAGGATGACCGCAATGAACCACCGCTTCCACGCGAGATCGAGGCCAAGCAACTGGCCCCCGACGTTCGGCGAGAGCTCAGCACGTTGGATCGCGCCAACGCCGATGCGGTAGCACGCCATCTGGTCGCCGCAGGCGAGCTGCTCGACGAAGACCCCGAGGCCGCGCTCAGCCATGCCCGCGCCGCGCGGGCGCGCTCAGGCCGTATCGCCGCCGTACGGGAAGCCGTGGGAATCGCGGCCTACCAATGCGGTGACTGGGCGCAGGCCATCGCAGAGCTGCGGGCAGCGCGCAGGATGGGCAGCAAGTCGCCCCTGCTTCCGCTGATCGCCGACTGCGAACGCGGCCTGGGCCGGCCGGAACGCGCACTGGAGCTGGCCCGCGGACCCGAGGCGGGCAAGCTGGTCGGCGATGAAGCCGACGAGATGCGCATCGTCACCGCCGGCGCTCGCGCCGACCTCGGACAGCTCGAGGCAGCCCTGACCGTCCTGTCCACCCCGCAGTTGGACCCGACGCGGGTCGGCACGATCGCGGCCCGGTTGTTCTACGCCTACGCGGAGACCTTGTTGGCGCTGGACCGCGGCGCGGAGGCGGTGCAATGGTTCCTGCACGCTGCCGAAGCAGACGTCGAGGGGGCCACCGATGCCGAGGACCGGGTGAGTGAGCTCGGCTGACGTGGAATCGCTTGCGCGGGAACATGACTGCCTGCTTCTCGACCTAGACGGAACGGTGTTCCGGGGCCATGAACTGACCGAGGGCGCCGCCGAGTCGCTGGAAAAAGCCTCGGGTCGCGCCCTATTCGTCACCAACAATGCCTCGCGTAGCGCCGACGAAGTCGCCCAGCACCTGACCGACCTCGGCCTACAAGCGACCGCCGAAGACGTCGTCACGAGCGCGCAAAGCGCGGCTCACGTGTTGGCCGACCAGCTGAAACCGGGCTCTCGGGTGCTGGTCGTCGGAACCGACTCGCTGGCCGCTGAAGTCGCCGCCGTTGGTCTGGAGCCGGTGCGGCTCTACGACGACAAGCCAGACGCCGTCGTGCAAGGCCACTCGCCGGAAACCGGATGGGCGATCCTCGCCGAGGCGGCGCTGGCCATCCGAGCCGGAGGCCTCTGGGTCGCCGCCAACGTCGATGCCACCTTGCCGACCGAACGCGGCCTCCTGCCCGGCAACGGTTCGATGGTGGCCGCGCTGAGAGCAGCGACCGATGCCGAGCCGCAGGTCGCGGGCAAGCCGGCGCCGACATTATTGCTAGATGCGTTGGCACGCGGCGAGTTTCGGACACCGCTGGTTGTCGGTGACCGGCTGAACACCGACATCGCCGGCGCGAACGCAGCCAAACTGCCCAGCCTGATGGTGCTCACCGGCGTCAATTCTGCGCGCGACGCGGTCTACGCGGTGCCTGAGCAACGCTCGACCTTCATTGGTCACGACCTTCGTTCGCTGCACCAGCACGCAACGGAGCTTGCCGTGGGCCCCCAGTCGGCCTGGCAGGTCGACACCGCCGACGACGCGATCAGGGTCAGCACCGCCGCCGACGACGAAGGCGACGGACTCTCGATCGTCCGGGCGGTCGCCTTTGCGGTCTGGTCAAACCACGGCGACGGACAGACTGTCGCCGTCGAGGCCGGTGATGACACCGCGCGCGATGCCCTGCAACGTTGGTCCCTGGCGTAAATCCGATAGCGTAGTGACGCGACGACTCGCGCCGACGACGATGCAGAGCGAAGCGCGATGAGGAGGAGTGGCGCCATTACTACCGACCCTGAAGAGATTCGCGCACGGATCGACGCCATCCTCGCGGAGCTACCCGATCCTGCCAACCCCGAGAGGATGCCCTCCGAAGCAGATCTCGAAGAGCTCGCGCGCCAGCTTTCCGAGGCGCACGACATGCTGGTGCAGGCGCTGGAGTCGGCGGAGAAGGCCTGAGGCCCGGTGCCGCGGCGTACCCGTGTTGATGCCGAGCTGGTCCGTCGCGGTCTGGCCCGATCGCGACAGCAGGCCGCGGAGCTGATCGGCGCCGGCAAAGTCAGTATCGACGGGATGCCCGCCGTCAAGCCGGGCACAGCCGTCACGGCCACAGCGGCGCTGAAGGTCGCCGGCGACACTGAACGCGGCTGGGTGTCACGGGGCGCCCACAAGCTCATCGGTGCACTCGACGCCTTCGGGATTGACGTGGAATCTCGACGCTGCCTGGACGCGGGGGCCTCGACGGGCGGATTCACCGAAGTCCTGCTGGATCGTGGTGCCCGAGAAGTGGTCGCCGTCGATGTCGGCTACGGCCAGTTGGCCTGGTCGCTGCGGTCAGACTCGCGGGTCGTGGTCGTCGAGCGAACCAACGTGCGAGAACTCACGCCAGAAGCGATCGGCGGCAAGGTGGACACGATCGTCGCCGACTTGTCGTTCATCTCGTTGAAGACGGTGTTGCCTGCGCTGACTGGATGTGCCTCGCCCGGCGCGGATATCGTTCCTATGGTGAAGCCGCAGTTCGAGGTGGGCAAAGGGCAAGTGGGGGCCGGCGGGGTCGTCCACAGTCCCGATCTGCGGGCAAGCGCGGTGCTCAACGTCGCCCGTCGCGCCGACGAGCTGGGATGGCACGCCGTCGGGGTGACCCCCAGCCCGCTGCCGGGTCCATCGGGCAACGTTGAATACTTCCTATGGTTACGCGCCGAAACCGATCGGGGTTTGTCTGCTGATGAGCTGGAATCCGCCGTCCGCGGGGCGGTTGAGGCAGGTCCGCAATGACCGATGAACGCACTGTCCTGCTGGTGGTTCACACCGGGCGCGAGGAAGCGACCGAGACCGCTCGCCGGATTGAAAAAGTGTTGAGCGACAACAATATTCGTCTTCGCGTGCTTTCGGCCGAGGCTGTTGATCGCGGCCCGATTCCGTTGGGGCCGGACGACGTGCGCGCTTTGGGCGTCGAGATCGAGCTCGTCGACGCCGATCCCGACGCTGCCGAGGGTTGCGAGTTGGTCATCGGCTTGGGCGGCGACGGCACGTTTTTGCGGGCCGCCGAGCTTGCCCGCAACGCGAACGTGCCGGTGCTGGGTATCAATCTGGGCCGGATCGGCTTCCTCGCCGAAGCAGAGACCGAGGCCATCGACGGCGTGCTCGAGCATGTGGTTGCGCGCAGCTATCGCCTCGAAGAGCGTTTGACGCTGGATATCACGGTGCGGCTCAAGAGCGAGGTCATCTCCAGCGGATGGGCGCTCAACGAAGCAAGCCTGGAAAAGGGTCCGCGGCTCGGAGTGCTCGGAGTTGTCCTCGAGGTCGACGGGCGGCCGGTGTCGACATTCGGGTGCGACGGCGTTCTGGTGTCGACGCCCACCGGGTCCACGGCCTACGCGTTCTCTGCCGGTGGCCCCATTCTGTGGCCCGATCTGGAGGCGTTGCTGGTCGTGCCGAACAACGCGCATGCGTTGTTCGCCCGGCCCATGGTGACCAGCCCTGACGCTCGCATCGCCATCGAGATCGAGGCCGACGGCCATGACGCCCTGGTGTTCTGCGACGGTCGCCGTCAGATGCGGGTACCCGCCGGCGCCCGGTTGGAGGTGCGGCGCTGTGACGTGTCGGTGAAATGGGCGCGGCTGGATAGCGCGCCGTTCACCGATCGTCTGGTGCGCAAGTTCCGGCTTCCGGTCACCGGCTGGCGCGGACGGTAACGGTGCTTTCTGAGATTCGGATCGAGTCGCTGGGCGCCATCAGCGTCGCAACCGCCGAATTCGACAGCGGGCTCACGGTTTTGACTGGTGAGACCGGCACCGGCAAGACGATGGTGGTGACCGGCCTGCACCTGCTCGGCGGGGCCCGTGCGGACGCCAACCGAGTGCGTTCCGGCGCCGAGCGCGCCGTCGTCGAGGGGCGGTTCACCACCGCCGATCTCGACGCTAAGGCGGCCGCACTACTCGACGAGTTGCTGGATGGCTCCGGAGCCGAGCGTGACGAGGACGGCAGCATCATCGCACTACGATCGGTCAGCCGCGAGGGCCCTTCGCGGGCGTATCTCGGCGGGCGGAGTGTGCCGGCCAAATCGCTGAGTGGCTTCACCGCCGAACTGCTTACCCTGCACGGACAGAACGACCAATTACGGCTGATGCGGCCCGATGAGCAGCGCGGAGCACTCGACCGGTTCGCCGGCGTCGACGCGCGCCTGGAGAAGTACCGCAAACTGCGCGATGCGTGGCAGACCGCGCGGCGTGACTATGTCGATCGCAGCAATCGGGCGCGCGAACTGGCGCAGGAGGCCGACCGGCTGAAGTTCGCGCTGAACGAGATCGACACCGCCGATCCCGCACCCGGCGAAGACGATGCGCTCGTCAGCGATATCCGTCGGCTCTCGGAGTTGGATGCGCTGCGGGAGGCCGCATCCAGTGCGCGCATCGCGTTGGCCGGCGCGGGGGATGAGGGCACCGCCGACCCGACCGCTCAGACGGCCTCGGCGGCCGACAATCTGGCGCGGGCCAAGACGGCGCTGGAGTCGACCGATGACTCGACGCTGCGAGCATTGGCCACTCAACTCGAGGAAGCCGTCTCGGTTGTCGACGATGCCGCACGTGAGCTCGGCGGTTACCTGGACGAGTTGCCCTCGGACGCCAGCACGTTGGACGTCAAGCTGGCCCGGCAAGCGGAGCTGCGCACACTCACCCGCAAGTACGCCGCCGACATCGACGGGGTCTTGCTGTGGGCCCGGGAAGCACGCGACCGGTTGGCTCAGCTCGACGTCTCCGAAGAGGCGTTGGCCGGCCTGCAACGACACGTCGACAAGCTGGCAGTCGAATTAGCCAGTGCAGCAGCTGAACTCAGTAAAGTGCGTGTCCAGGCCGCCAAGCGACTGGCCAAGGAAGTCACGAGTGAGCTGTCCGGTTTGGCGATGGCGGACGCGGAGTTCACCATCACGGTGTCGACCATGCCGGCGACTGCTGACGATCCCGCGGCGCTGACGCTTGCATCCGGCACGCAAGCCCATGCCGGCGGGGATGGTGTCGACCTGGTCGAGTTCGGTTTCGCCGCGCACCGGGGAATGACGGTATTGCCGCTGGCGAAAAGCGCCTCGGGCGGTGAATTGTCTCGGGTGATGCTGGCACTTGAGGTGGTACTGGCGACTTCTTCTTCCCGGACGACCGGCACCACCATGGTGTTCGACGAGATCGACGCTGGTGTCGGCGGACGGGCGGCAGTGCAGATCGGTCGGCGCCTGGCGCGGTTGGCCCGCAACCGGCAAGTGATCGTGGTGACACACCTGCCACAGGTCGCGGCCTACGCCGATATCCACCTCATGGTCGACACGAACGGCAAGAACGGGGCCAGCGGAGTGCGACGCCTCGACGGTGACGACCGGGTTGCCGAGCTCGCCAGAATGCTGGCCGGACTTGGTGATTCGGACACTGCGCGCGCCCACGCCCGCGAGCTGCTCGAGGCCGCAGACTGTGACCGTATTGCGACCTGAAAAGGGCACCTAAGCCTGTGACAGATGTGACACGATATAACTTCTGAGGCTCTTGTTACGGCGCGCCTCCCCGCGCATTCTCGGGTTCACCGACAGAATCCCCTCCATGAGCGTGACCACCACCTTGTCCTCACTGCTGTCCCGCAATACCTCGCGGCCGGGTGTCATCGGAACCGCCCGGGTCGACCGCGACATCGACCGACTGCTGCGCCGGGTCTGCCCCGGCGACATTGTGGTCCTCGACGTGCTGGACCTGGACCGGATCACCGCCGACGCGCTCGTCGACGCCGAGATCGCCGCCGTGGTCAACGCATCCCCATCGGTATCGGGCCGCTATCCCAACCTGGGACCCGAGGTACTGCTGGCGAACGGTGTCACGCTGATCGACGAGACCGGCACCGACGTGTTCAAGAAGGTCAAAGACGGCTCGAAAGTCCGCCTTCACAACGGCGGCGTCTACATCGGGGACCGCCGACTGATTCGCGGCACAGAGCGCACCGACGAAGAGATCGCCGACCTGATGCAGGAAGCCAAGACCGGCCTGGTAGCCCATCTGGAAGCGTTCGCAGGCAACACCATTGAGTTCATCCGGAGCGAGAGCCCGCTGCTGATCGACGGCATCGGCATCCCCGACGTCGACATTGAACTGCGCCGCCGCCACGTCGTCGTGGTCGCCGATGAGGAAGATGCCGCCGAGGACCTCAAACGACTCAAGCCCTTCATCAAGGAATATCAACCGGTCCTGATCGGCGCCGGCACGGGTGCAGATGTGTTGCGCAAGGCCGGATATCGCCCGCAGCTCATCGTCGGCGACCCCAGCAATTTGAGCACCGAGGTCCTCAAGTGCGGGGCACAGGTGGTGCTTCCGGCCGACGCCGACGGCCATGCGCCCGGCCTGGAACGGATCCAGGATCTCGGCGTCGGGGCGATGACGTTCCCCGCTGCGGGCTCGCCGGCCGACTTGGCCCTGCTGCTGGCCGACCACCACGGTGCCGCGTTGCTGGTGACAGCAGGCCACCGGGCCAACATCGAGACGTTCTTCGACCGGACCCGTCAGCACAGCAACCCGTCGACCTTTCTCACCCGACTGCGGGTGGGAGAAAAGGTCGTTGACGCCAAAGCCGTTGCCACGCTTTACCACAACCGAATCTCCAGCGGCGCGATCGCACTGCTGATCTTGACGATGCTGATCTCGATCATCGCCGCGCTGTGGGTGTCGCGTACCGACACGGTGGTGCTGCACTGGGCCGCAACGTATTGGACTCATTTCTCGCTCTGGTTTCAGCACTGGATCCACTAGGACGGTGGCGGCGTGATATCTCTACGTCAACATGCGATCTCACTGGCCGCGGTATTTCTGGCGCTGGCGGTGGGAGTCGTTCTCGGATCCGGATTTCTCTCCAACGTGATGGTCTCCGGATTGCGAGACGAGACCCGGAATCTGCATCGCCAGGTCGACTCGCTCAACGGTGAGAAGAACGTCCTGAACGCAAAGCTCGGTTCTGCCAACGCTTTCGATGCACAGATGGCCGGCAGGATGGTGCACGACGCACTGAACGGCAAATCTCTGGTCATCTTCCGCGCTCCGGACGCCAAGGACGAGGACGTCGACGCGGTGTCCAAGATCGTCGGACAGGCAGGGGGAGCGGTCGCCGGGACCGTGACGTTGACGCAAGAGTTCGTCGACGCCAACTCGGCGGAGAAGCTGCACTCGGTGGTCAACTCATCGGTTCTGCCTGCCGGCGCGCAGCTCAGCACCCAACTGGTCGATCAGGGATCCCAAGCCGGCGACCTGCTGGGCATCGCCCTCTTGATCAACCGCGATCCCGCCGTCCCTCCGGTCGACGACCCACAACGCGACACCGTGCTTGCGGCGCTGCGCGACACCGGCTTTATCGGGTACGGAAACCAGCACATCGGCGCGGCGAATGCCGCTGTGGTGATCAGCGGAGGCTCGCTGGGCAATGACGCCGGTAATCAGGGCGTCAGCGTGGCGCGCTTCGCGGCGGCGCTCGCACCCCATGGTTCGGGTGTGATGCTGGCCGGACGGGACGGCTCCTCGGACGGGCCCGCCGCGGTGGGAATAGCCCGCGCCGACGCCGCGATCACCCCGGTGATCAGCACCGTCGACGACGTGGACGCCGAATCCGGCCGAGTCACCGCGATCCTCGGTGTGGCCGATTTGATCAACGGTGGACACACCGGGCAGTTCGGCACCGGCCACCGCAACACCGGACTTACCGTCGCGTCTTAACCTGCCGTGTCCGCGTCGCCGGGCGTGTCAGCGACGCGGCGGTGCAGTGTTTGTTAGGGTTGTCTTCCGTGGGTCGGCAGGCCCAAAGCTGGAAAACAGCCCTCACCAGAGGCTAGCCCTGCGCCGTCTTCACGGAGGTCGCCACATTGCGTAAGCATCAGCAGACCGCCACCAAGCATCTCTTCGTCAGCGGCGGGGTTGTCTCGTCGCTCGGTAAGGGACTGACCGCGAGCAGCCTCGGACAGTTGCTGACCGCCCGCGGGCTGCAGGTGACGATGCAGAAACTCGATCCGTACCTCAACGTCGATCCGGGCACCATGAACCCGTTTCAGCACGGTGAGGTGTTCGTCACCGAGGACGGCGCCGAAACCGACCTGGACGTCGGCCACTACGAGCGCTTCCTGGACCGGGATCTGTCCGGGTCGGCGAATGTCACTACCGGACAGGTGTATTCGACGGTCATCGCCAAGGAGCGCCGCGGTGAGTACCTCGGGGACACCGTCCAGGTCATCCCGCACATCACTGACGAGATCAAGCGTCGGATCCTGGCGATGGCCGAGCCGGATGCCGACGGCAGGCGACCGGACGTGGTGATCACCGAGATCGGTGGGACCGTCGGCGATATCGAGTCGCAGCCCTTCCTCGAGGCGGCACGGCAGGTGCGCCACGACATCGGTCGGGAGAATGTCTTCTTCCTGCACGTGTCGCTGATCCCGTACCTGGCGCCGTCGGGAGAGCTCAAGACGAAACCCACCCAGCACTCGGTGAACGCGCTGCGCAGCATCGGTATCACCCCGGACGCGTTGATCCTGCGCTGCGACCGCGATGTGCCCGAGCCGCTGAAGAACAAGATCGCGCTGATGTGCGACGTCGACATCGACGGCATCATCTCCACCCCCGACGCGCCGTCGATCTACGACATCCCGAAGGTTCTGCACCGCGAGGAGTTGGACGCCTACGTTGTCCGCCGGCTTAATCTGCCGTTCCGCGACGTCGACTGGACCGAATGGGACGACCTGTTACGCCGAGTGCACGACCCGCAGGAAACTGTGCGAATTGCGTTGGTCGGCAAGTACATCGACCTCTCCGATGCCTATCTCTCGGTGAGCGAGGCGTTACGGGCGGCCGGGTTCAAGCACCGCGCGAAGGTCGAGATCCGCTGGGTGGGCTCTGACGACTGCGAGACCGCAAGCGGAGCGGCCGCAGTGCTCGACGATGTCCACGGTGTGCTGATCCCCGGCGGGTTCGGGATCCGCGGCATCGAGGGCAAGATCGGCGCGATCTCGCATGCGCGTGCGCGCGGGTTGCCCGTGCTGGGACTCTGCCTGGGCATGCAGTGCATCGTGATCGAAGCCGCGCGCTCGGTCGGTCTAACCGCAGCCAACTCCGCGGAGTTCGATCCGGACACCCCGGACCCGGTCATCTCCACGATGGCCGATCAGGAGGAGATCGTCGCCGGTGAGGCCGACCTCGGTGGGACAATGCGGCTGGGTGCATATCCGGCGGTGCTGGAAGCGGACTCCATTGTCGCGCAGGCATATCAATCGACCGAGGTGTCCGAGCGGCATCGGCACCGCTACGAGGTCAACAACTCGTACCGGGATCGCATCGCCGAAAGCGGCCTGAAATTCTCCGGAACCTCCCCGGACGGGCATCTGGTCGAGTTCGTCGAGTATCCGCCGGAGATGCACTCCTTCGTCGTCGGTACGCAGGCGCATCCTGAGCTCAAGAGCCGGCCGACCCGGCCGCATCCGCTTTTCACCGGGTTCATCGGCGCTGCGATCGAGTACAAGGCTGGTGAGCGGTTGTCCCTGGAGATTCCGGAGCAGCGGGCCAACGGCAGCGAGCAGCACGATGTGGCCGAGTCGTCGCTGTCTGAGCCCGAACCCGTCACCCGTGGGTGAGCACGTCTTCGAGACAATCTCGTCCGAAATCCTGCACACCGGAAAGATTTTCGCGTTGCGGATCGACCAGGTGCGGATGCCTGGCGGCAATGTCGTGACCCGCGAAGTCGTCGAGCATTTCGGCGCGGTGGCGATCGTGGCCATGGATGACGAAGGCCGGATCCCGTTGGTCTACCAGTACCGTCACCCTTTTGCTCGACGTCTGTGGGAGTTGCCCGCCGGGCTGCTCGACGTCGACGGCGAGGCGCCTCATCTGGGCGCGGCCCGCGAACTCCACGAGGAAGCCGGCCTGCGAGCGGAGACCTGGCAGGTACTGGTCGACCTAGATTCCTCGCCTGGGTTCAGCGACGAGTCGGTGCGCGTTTTCCTTGCCACCGGGCTGACAGAGATCGAGCGGCCCGAGGCGCACGACGAAGAAGCCGACATGACCGTGACGTGGTACCCGATCGCGGAGGCGGTGCAGCGGATCTTCAGCGGTGAGATCGTCAATTCCCTTGCAGTGGGCGGGATTTTGGCTGCTTACGCGGTCTGCCAGGGTATCGCGGAGCCGCGAACGTTGGACGCTGAGTGGATCGACCGGCCGACGGCGTTCAGCGCGCGGAAGGCCGCCGGGTGACGATGCGGGCCGGAACGGCCCGAGGAGCAGCCGGACGAATGGACGGTGCCGGGTGACGACGCTGGCGCCGCCGCTGGAAGGCCAGCTGCAGGGATACCTCGATCATCTGACGATCGAGCGGGGTGTCGCGGCCAATACGTTGAGTTCCTATCGCCGGGATCTGCGGCGCTATTTCGAGCACTTGACCACCCGCGGCGTCGACGACCTGGCCAACGTCACCGAGGACGACGTCAGCGAATTCCTGATGGCATTGCGCCGCGGGGACCCGGACTCCGGTGTCGTACCGCTGTCGGCGGTGTCTGCCGCACGGACCCTGATCGCGGTGCGGGGATTCCATCGGTTCGCCGCGGCGGAGGGACTGGCCGAATTCGATGTCGCGCAGGCCGTCAAGCCGCCGACGCCGACCCGTCGACTGCCTAAGAGCCTCAGCCTCGATCAGGTGCTCGCGCTGCTGGCCGGCGCCGGCGGTGACAGTCCGTCCGACGGCCCGCTGACCCTGCGGAATCGCGCTTTGCTTGAGTTGCTGTACTCCACTGGCGCGCGAATTTCCGAAGCGGTCGGACTCGACGTCGACGACATCGACACCCAAGCCCGTTCGGTACTGCTGCGCGGCAAGGGCGGTAAGCAGCGGCTGGTTCCGATCGGACGGCCCGCGGTCCAGGCGCTGGACGCCTACATGGTCCGCGGGCGTTCGGACTTGGCGCGTCGCGGCCGGGGCACCCCGGCAATCTTCCTCAATGCCCGCGGCGGCCGGCTGTCGCGTCAGAGCGCGTGGCAAGTGCTGCAGGACGCCGCGGAGCGAGCCGGCATCACCTCCGGCGTATCACCGCACACGCTGAGGCACTCGTTCGCGACTCATCTCCTCGAAGGCGGGGCCGATGTCCGCGTCGTGCAGGAACTCCTGGGACACGCATCGGTGACCACCACGCAGATCTACACGATGGTCACCGTGCACGCACTGCGCGAAGTCTGGGCCGGAGCTCACCCGCGGGCGCGGTAGCCGCCCAGATACTCCGACTCCAGCACCAGATCTGAGACCAGGGTCTGATACTCGACGTGCGCTTTGTGCTCGATGGTCTGCCATAGCTTGCCCTGCTGCTGGCGCATGTATTCGCGATACTTCGGTGCGCCAGGCACCCGGACGTTGTCGGCCACCGCGATCGAGCCGGTGTGCAGCCAGCCTCGTTCGAGAATGCTCAGCAGATCGACCAGGTAGGCGTCCTTGTCGTGGTCGAGGAACACGAAATCCAATGCGCCAGAACCGAAGCCGTGATCTTGGGCCAGCGCATCGAGGGTGCGGCCGCCGTCGCCGATGGTGCCCACCACGCAGGTGATCCGATCAGCGACACCGGCATGCGCCCAGATGCGGCGGGCATTGGCGGCGTTGGCTTCGGCAAGCTCGACCGAGTACACCTGGGCTCCTTGAGCCGCACGGGCGATGCGCAGCGCCCCGTAACCGCAGTAGGTGCCGAGCTCGAGGGCCAGCTTCGGGGCGGCCCGCCGTACGGCCGCGTCGAGCAGCGCGCCCTTCTCGTCGCCGACATTGATCAGCATCGACTTCTCGTAGGCGAACCGGTCGATGGTCGCGATCACGTCGTCGATATCGCCCGCCCGAGCGTGGGCGAGCACGTACTCGACTGCGGCGGCTTCACGGCCGTCGCCGATCTGGCCCGTGGTGGTGATGTTGCGGGCGCCGGTCGCCATCCGCCAGACCGACCACCGCAGCAGGGGGATGCGCTGCTTCAGACTCATGATCGCCACCCTAGCCCGCAGAGCGATCCAGCCGGGGCCTCCCCAAATTCGCTGGTGACGTTGTTGCGGGTCTCCTGGCACGGGCGCGTATACCCGTTAGACTCTGCTGCGATGTCCCCCATTTCCCGACCGCCGCGCACGCTGTGGCGATTCATGCTGCCGAGCTGCAGCCGGGTATGACTGACGACGCCGACAGCGGCACCGAAGTCGGCCTGACCGGGCGTCCATCACGGGCGATCCCCGAACCCAAGCCGCGCACCGCGCACGGGCCGGCCAAGGTCGTGGCGATGTGCAACCAGAAAGGCGGCGTGGGAAAGACCACGTCGACGATCAATCTTGGCGCCGCACTGGCCGAATACGGCCGCCGGGTATTGCTGGTGGACCTCGACCCGCAGGGAGCCCTGTCTGCGGGCCTCGGCGTGCCGCACTACGAGCTGGAACACACCATCCACAACCTGCTGGTCGAGCCGCGGGTGTCGCTGGACCATGTGCTGATACATACCCGGGTCAAAAATCTGGACCTGGTGCCCAGCAACATCGACTTGTCCGCGGCGGAGATCCAGCTGGTCAACGAGGTGGGTCGCGAGCAGACGTTGGCCCGTGCGCTGCACCCGGTGCTGGACCGCTATGACTATGTTCTGATCGACTGCCAGCCGTCGCTGGGTCTACTCACGGTCAACGGATTGGCGTGCTCGGACGGCGTCATCATCCCGACCGAGTGCGAGTTCTTCTCGCTGCGCGGGCTGGCCTTGCTGACCGACACCGTCGAGAAGGTGCGCGATCGGCTCAACCCGAAGCTGGACATCAGCGGCATTTTGATCACTCGCTTCGACACGCGAACCGTGAACTCCCGTGAGGTGATGGCTCGGGTGGTGGAGCGGTTCGGCGATCTGGTATTCGACACCGTCATCTCTCGCACTGTCCGCTTCCCGGAGACCAGCGTCGCCGGCGAACCGATCACCTCCTGGGCCCCGAGATCGGGCGGCGCGGCCGCCTACCGCGCGTTGGCCCGCGAGGTGATCGACCGGTTCGGCGCGTGAACGCTCGCGCGACCTGCGAGGCACCACCCCAGAACGGCTTCCAGGTCAGGTTGACCAATTTCGAGGGGCCGTTCGACTTACTGCTGCAGCTGATTTTCGCCCACCGCCTCGATGTGACCGAGGTGGCGCTGCACCAGGTCACCGATGATTTCATCGCCTACACCCGCGCCATCGGTTCCGAGCTGGGACTCGAGGAGACCACCGCATTCCTCGTCGTCGCCGCGACGTTGCTCGACCTCAAAGCCGCCCGGTTGCTCCCATCCGGCCGGGTCGACGACGAGGAAGATCTGGCGCTGCTGGAAGTCCGCGACCTGCTGTTCGCCCGGTTGCTCCAGTACCGGGCGTTCAAGCACGTGGCCGTGATGTTCGCCGAACTGGAGGCCGCCGCGCTGCGGAGCTATCCACGCGCGGTGTCCTTGGAGGACAAGTTCGCCGACCTGCTGCCCGAAGTGATGCTGGGAGTGGACGCACACGCCTTCGCGGAGATCGCCGCGACCGCCTTCACCCCGCGTCCGGTGCCGACGGTCGGCACCGAGCATCTACACCAGGTGTACGTATCTGTTCCAGAACAAGCCAAGCGGCTGCTGTGGTTCCTGGAGCAGCGTGGGATGGGGCAGTGGGCGTCGTTTTCCGACCTCGTCGCCGATTGCGAACCTATCGAGATCGTCGGCCGTTTCCTGGC
The DNA here is from genome assembly GCA_963737375.1 of uncultured Actinomycetota bacterium. Taxonomy (GTDB): domain Bacteria; phylum Actinomycetota; class Actinomycetes; order Mycobacteriales; family Mycobacteriaceae; genus Mycobacterium. The sequence continues at coordinate 75,970 of CAVTSP010000028.1, read as the reverse complement.
TCTGCTCGAGCTGTTCCGCTCCCGGGCGGTAGCATTCGACCAGTCAGAACCGCTTGGTGTGCTCCAGGTTTCGTGGACCGGAGAACAGCCGACCAGCGCAGAATTGCGGGACGAATACTCATGAGCCAACCGTTCGATGCCGACGTGAGCATCGACGCGCCCGAAATCGACGTGCCCGTCGACGCATCCGATCTCGACTCCGACGTGAATCTGGGCATCGACGTCGCTACGGCACCCGAGCTCGAGGACGCCGAGCTGGGGTCTGTGCTCGAAGCCCTGCTGTTGGTGGTCGACACCCCGGTCACCGTCGAGGCGCTGGCCACCGCCACCGAACAACCGGCCTATCGGGTGGCGGCCAAGCTGGCACTGATGGCCGACGAGCTCACCGCCCAGGACAGTGGCATCGATCTGCGGGAGGCCGGCGGGGGATGGCGGCTGTACACCCGGGCCCGATTCGCGCCTTACGTCGAGCGACTGCTGCTGGACGGATCCCGCTCGAAGCTCACCCGCGCTGCCTTGGAGACATTGGCCGTAGTGGCCTATCGGCAGCCGGTGACGCGAGCGCGGGTGAGTGCGGTCCGTGGAGTCAACGTCGACGCGGTGATGCGCACCCTGCTGGCGCGTGGGCTGATCACCGAAGCGGGCAATGACACCGACACCGGCGCGGTGACGTTCGCAACCACGGAGCTGTTCCTGGAGCGCCTCGGGCTGACGTCGCTGACGGATCTTCCTGATATCGCGCCGCTGCTGCCCGATGTCGACACCATCGACGACCTCAGCGAATCCCTGGACGTTGAGCCACGTTTCATGAAGCTCTCCGGCGGCTCGGTCTCCAACGACCCGCCGTTGTCCTTCGACGTGGATCACGATTGATGGCCGCCACCAATGAGCCCGAAGGGGTTCGCCTGCAAAAAGTGTTGTCGCAGGCCGGAATTGCCTCCCGGCGGGTTGCCGAGCGAATGATCATCGATGGCCGCGTCGAAATCGACGGTCAGGTGGTCACCGAGCTGGGCACCCGGGTCGACACGGATGCATCCGAGATCCGCGTCGACGGTGCGCGGGTGATCCTGGACGAATCGCTGGTGTACCTGGCGCTGAACAAGCCTCTAGGCATGCACTCGACGATGTCGGACGATCGCGGCCGACCGTGCATCGGCGACTTGGTCGAGCACCGGGTCAGAGGCAACAAGAAGCTGTTCCACGTCGGTCGCCTCGACGCCGAAACCGAAGGTCTGATCCTGCTGACCAACGACGGCGAATTGGCGCATCGTCTGATGCACCCGTCCTACGAAATACCCAAGACGTATCTGGCCACCGTGAACGGGTCGGTGCCTCGCGGGCTCGGCAAGAAGCTGCGCGCCGGAATCGAATTGGATGACGGGCCGATCGCGGTCGACGATTTCGCGGTGGTGGATTCCATCCCGGGCAAGACGCTGATCCGGGTCACGCTGCACGAGGGACGCAAACGGATCGTGCGCCGGATGCTGGCGGCCGTCGGCTTTCCGGTTCAGACCCTGGTGCGCACCGATCTCGGCGCGGTGACACTGGGCGAGCAGCGGCCGGGCAGCATTCGTGCGCTGCGTCGCAGCGAGATCGGCGAACTCTACAAAGCGGTAGGCCTGTGAGCGGAACGAACGGAGTGAGTGACGGGAGTGACGCGCTAACCATCCGGCACTGACCATAGTTGTCGCCGTCGACGGGCCGGCCGGTACCGGAAAGTCTTCGGTATCAAGAGGATTGGCGCACGTACTGCAGGCCCGCTACCTCGATACCGGCGCCATGTACCGCATCGCCACCCTGGCCGTGCTGCGCGCCGGAGTCGACCCGACCGATCAGGACGCCGTGCAGGCGGCCGCGGCCGCCGCGAACCTCTCGGTAGGCCACGATCCCGATACAGACCGCAGTTACCTTGACGGCGAAGATGTTTCGTCGGAGATCCGCGGCGATGAGGTCACCAAGGCAGTATCGGCCGTGTCGTCGGTCGCCGCGGTCCGCGCCCGGCTGGTCGACCTGCAGCGCAATTTGGCCGCCGGGCCGGGCAGCGTCGTGGTCGAAGGCCGCGACATCGGCACCGTGGTCCTGCCGGACGCCGACGTCAAAGTCTTTCTGACCGCATCGGCCGAAACGCGCGCCCGTCGTCGCAACGACCAGAACGTCGCCGCCGGCCTGCCCGACGACTACGACAGCGTGCTCGCTGACGTGCGCCGCCGCGATCACCTGGACTCGACGCGCGCGGTATCGCCGCTGCGCGCCGCCACGGATGCCGTGGTCGTCGATACCAGCGAGATGACCGAGTCCGAAGTGATCGACCACCTCTTGGATTTGGTCAAGCAGAGAAGCGAGGCAACCCGGTGAGTGACGACGGCACCTGGGCTGACGAAAGTGACTGGGAATCAACCGAGTTCATCGAATCACTCGACGATGAAGTCAGCGGTCCACCACCGGTGGTGGCGATAGTCGGCCGGCCGAACGTCGGTAAGTCGACGTTGGTCAACCGGATACTGGGTCGGCGCGAAGCAGTGGTCCAGGATGTGCCCGGAGTGACCCGTGACCGCGTCTCCTACGACGCGTTGTGGACCGGCCGCCGCTTCGTGGTGCAGGACACCGGGGGATGGGAGCCCGACGCCAAGGGCTTGCAGCGACTGGTGGCCGAACAAGCCGCAGTGGCCATGCGCACCGCCGATGCCATCATCTTGGTGGTGGATGCCGTCGTCGGCGCGACGGCGGATGACGAGGCGGCCGCACGTCTGTTGCGTCGCTCGGGCAAGCCAGTGTTCTTGGCGGCCAACAAGGTCGACAGCGACAAGGGCGAATCCGACGCGACCGCGTTGTGGTCACTGGGTGTCGGGGAGCCTTATGCGGTCAGCGCGATACACGGTCGTGGCGTCGCCGATCTGCTCGACGCGCTCATTGGCGTGCTGCCGGAGGTCGCGGAATTGGGCTCCAGCCAAGGTGGTCCGCGACGGGTGGCGTTGGTCGGCAAGCCCAACGTCGGCAAGAGCTCGCTGCTGAACCGGCTGGCGGGCGATGAGCGCTCGGTGGTCCACGACGTCGCCGGCACCACCGTCGATCCGGTCGACTCACTGATCGAATTGGACGGCAAGATCTGGCGTTTCATCGACACTGCGGGTCTGCGACGCAAAGTCGGGCAGGCTAGTGGCCACGAGTTCTACGCCTCTGTGCGCACTCACGGCGCGATCGACGCCGCCGAGGTGGTCATTGTGCTGATCGACGGTTCGGTGCCATTGACCGAGCAGGATCAGCGGGTGCTATCCATGGTCGTCGAGTCCGGGTCGAGCGCTGGTTCTGGCATACAACAAGTGGGACCTGGTCGACGAGGAACGCCGCTACCAGTTGGACAACGAAATCGACCGCGAGCTTGTGCAGCTGCGGTGGGCGGAGCGCGTCAACATCTCCGCCAAGACCGGCCGGGCCGTACAGAAGTTGGTACCGGCGCTGGAGAACGCGTTGGCGTCGTGGGATACCCGAATCGGAACCGGCCGGTTGAACGCCTGGATCAAAGAGGTTGTGGCCGCGACTCCGCCGCCCGTGCGAGGCGGCAAACAGCCGCGGATCCTGTTCGCCACGCAGGCCGCCGCACGACCGCCGACCTTCGTGCTGTTCAGCAGCGGCTTCCTGGAGGCGGGCTATCGCCGATTCCTGGAGCGACGGCTGCGCGAGACGTTCGGCTTCGAAGGCAGCCCCATCCGGATCAATGTGCGGGTGCGCGAAAAGCGGAAACCCCGGTCTCACTGACGGCGAGACCGGTGCCGAAACCACGGCGGCTAAGGTCTTTTCGGTGTCCTCGTATCACGCGATCCTGATCGTCTTCGCCGGTCTGGGGGCGGGCGCAATCAACGCCGTCGTCGGCTCGGGCACGTTGATCACCTTCCCGACCCTGGTCGCAATGGGCTATCCACCGGTGACCGCGACGATGTCGAATGCGGTGGGCCTGGTGGCCGGCAGCGTGTCGGGAACCTGGGGTTACCGCCGCGAACTGCGCGGCCAGTGGGACCGGTTGCGCTGGCAGATTCCCGCGTCGATCCTGGGTGCCGCTGTGGGTGCCTGGCTGCTGCTACATCTGCCCGACAAAGTCTTCGCTCGAGTGGTTCCGGTGCTGCTCATTGCGGCATTGGCGTTGGTGGTGGTCGGCCCGCGGATTCAGGCCTGGGCGCGGCAGCGGGCCGAGGACTCCGGGCGGTCTGCCGACGAGGTGTCGCCGCGCCGGATGGTCGCGTTGGTAGCAAGCACCTTCGCAATCGGCGTCTACGGCGGCTACTTCACTGCGGCGCAGGGCATCATGCTCGTCGGCGCGATGGGCGCGCTGCTGCCCGAGCCGGTGCAGCGGACCAACGCCGCCAAGAACTTGCTGGCGCTACTCGTCAATATCGTTGCGGCGCTGGCCTATACGCTGGTGGCGTTCGACCGGGTCAGTTGGTCGGTGGCCGGCCTCATCGCGGGCGGCTCGCTGATCGGCGGCTGGCTGGGTGCGCACTACGGCCGTCGCCTGTCACCGAATGCGTTGCGCGCCATGATCGTCGTGGTCGGCCTGATCGGCCTCTACCGGCTGCTGGCGGCCTAGCGACTCAGCCTTTGTGGACGAGGTTGCCGATACCAGAATTCCCGATCGTCGGAGATCCACCGTGGTAGGTGATCTGGTTTTCGGAGCCTGAGGCTTGGATCGTGTCGGCCGCGTCGACGGTGATTTTGTTTTGGATGCCGGACACGGTCACCCGCGCGCAGTGTCCAGTGATGACGACGTTGTTGGTGATTCCGCTGACGCTGACGCTGCCCCCGTTGCAGGCGATGGTCCGCATTTCGCTGATGCCAGAGACAGTGATGTTCTCACCCGCCGGCGCCGTGTCGTCGACGGTGCGGCCCCGGGCGTGTGCGGCATCGTCCCGGACGGTATGGGATTGGCCGAGGGGAAACTCGGGATGGGAAACATGCTCGGCAGACCGCTACGCGAAACCTGGTGTGCGCTAAAGAGAAAGATGCCGATCGGCAAGGCGATAATGCCCATCACGAAGACAGCGATCGCGATCCAGAGAATTCGACTCTGGGAGCGCCTCGGCGGGCTAGAGAACGAGTCGTTGTAAGGCAGCGGGGGCAGTGGCGAGAAGGGCGGAGCGGATAGTGGCGGAACGGGAAGACCGGACGGCGGTGTGATGGGAGGACCCGATGATGGCGGCGCAGGGGGAACGGACGGTTGCGCCCATTTGCCGGGCGACTGATTCGCTGCGGTTTCGGAAGAGCGCGCCGCGTCGGCTAGTGGCTGCTCCAGCTCCCGGATACGGGCTTCCGGATCATCCTCGGATTTCATCTACTGATGCTCGCATACGAAGAACACGACTAAAGGGTCATTCACATTCGGTAGCTTTTGCTTCGTGCCCGAACTAGCCAATCGCCAGATCCTGTTGCGCCGTCGTCCGAGTGGGCTGGTGCAGCCCGGGGACACCGAATTGGTGAGCACGCCGGCGCCGGAGCCTGCCGAGGGTGAGGCGCTGGTCCGCACCACCTACGTCGGCCTCGACGCCGCAGTCCGGACCTGGCTCAACGACCAGCAGGGCTACCTCCCGCCCGTCCAGTTGGGCGAGGTGATCCGTGCAGCGGGGATCGGCGAAGTGGTGTCGTCACGGTGTGACGCGTTTGCGGTCGGCGACGTGATCACCACGCTGAGCGGATTTCAGGAGTACGTGATCATCCGCGACGACGTGTTCAGCACGCCGATCCCCGGGGAAAGCGATCAACTCGCGATCATGTCGGTCTACGGCCCGACCGGTGCGACGGCCTACATCGGGATGACCGACGTCGGCAAGCCGCAAGCCGGCGAGACCGTCGTCGTGTCGGCCGCCGCAGGTGCCACCGGATCGATCGCGGGCCAGATCGCGAAGATCGCCGGAGCGCGCGTCGTGGGTATCGCAGGCGGCCCGGAGAAATGCCGGGCGGTGGTTGAGGACTTCGGCTTCGACGCATGCATCGACTACAAGAACGACGACATGGCAGCTGCGCTGAAAAAGCACTGCCCCGATCGGGTGAACGTCTACTTCGACAACGTCGGCGGGCCGATCCTCGACGCGGTCCTTGGCCGATTGGCGATGAATGCCCGAGTCGTGCTGTGCGGGATCATCTCCAGCTACCTCAGCGGCGATCACCCCGGACCGGTCAATTACGTGAACCTGCTGTCCAAGACCGCGACCATGCAGGGGTTCAACGCGCTCGATCAGTGGGGGCGATTCGACGAGGCCTCGGCGGCGCTTCGCCAATGGGGGCACGAGGGCCGAATCAACGCCCGCCAGACCGTCTTTGAGGGCATCGAGTCGTGCGTCGATGCGCTGAACGGCCTGTTCACCGGGGCCAACATCGGCAAGATGCTGGTCAAGTTAAGCGAACCGACAACGCATTAACGGCTTGGGTTGGGGCGGGCGGCGGCGCCTACGGTAGGCTCTGTGCCTGCTGCCGGTGACGTCACCGGCACCGGGCTGTGGCGCAGTTTGGTAGCGCACTTGACTGGGGGTCAAGTGGTCGCAGGTTCAAATCCTGTCAGCCCGACAAGAGAAGCAGGTTTTGAGCTGCGATAACACAGATTCTCAACCCCAACCGTCGCGTGACGGGTCAACCGCCCTGGGGACCACACGGGCGCCGGCGGCGCGCTCGACGGACTCGGTCAGGAGAGTTCGGCCAGTTCGACTGCACGTCATGCACGCTATGCGCGCCCATGCACGTTATGCGGCTCAACGGAGCGCGCTGTCCTTGTATCGAAGTTGACCGCTGGTCAAGTGCGGTGTTCAGTTCCCGCCGAGCGCCCGACGCGCCAATGCTGCCGCCGCAGGACTCACAATATTTCGCCGCGCCCAAGTGACGGGCTGGTCGGTGACGTTCATCAGGACGTCGTGGACGGGGAGGTGGTACAGGGACGACTCGGAGATAGACCGACCGTCGGAGTAGCGCCAGCCGAGCGATGCCAACAACGCCGTCATCGTGTCGAACCGCAGTCTGGAACCGGCGGAAGCCGCCGCAAAGGTCAGCATCAACAGGGTGGCCTGCGCCTCAAATTTCTCGTCGGACTTGGGAATCAGCCGACCGGCCAGATGCTCCCACAGGCGTTCGGGGTCAAGCCGGGCCGCTTCGCCCGCCTTGGTCAACAGCAGCATGCCCTTGTGTTTGCGTAGCAGGCCCAACGATTGCACGCCTTCGCGGAAGCGCAGCAGTGGGTAGCATTGAACCTCGCGGTTGTGCTTGCCGATCCAATCATCCATTACAGGAACGACTTTCGAGGCTTCCTCGACGTCAGCTGGTTTGAGGTACCCGGCGGTCGTCAACGGAATGCCGCCGTCCTCGGCACGGTCCAGAAACCACTGATACGCCCGCAGATTGTCGGCAATAGCGACCGTGTCCAGCGGTCGCGCACCGGCCAGCGTGAGCGCCGCCTTAATCAGCTCGTCGCCATACGGGGTATAGGTGAGCCGATGAACCAGGTCGACCAGGCGCACGTCGATGCCTGCCTCACGCAGCACGAAGTACGCGTCGCCGAACCCCTTGTTGACCCGTTCCGGCTCGAACAGCGCGGGGTCAGGGAGCACCTCGGACAGGCTGTCGGCATCGACGAGATGCCCGCAGTCTTCTGGCGGCGCGGCGCGCTCACCGTCGACGACAACCGCTGCGGGACAGTCACTCTCGGCGGGAAGAACGTCTTCGAGACGCAGCGTCAGCTCCCAGTTGTCGCCGTAATCGTAGAGATAGTGCAGGACATCGCCGGGCTCACTGAGGGTTTCGTCGAGTCGAGTCTCGGCGGCGGGTAGGCCGTCGTCGTCTTCGGGCCATTCCTTATTGTCCACGTCGTACGGGCACAGGAACAGCTGGCTGTGGTGGTCGAAGGCGCCGCCGCCGAGTGAGAAGCGATACAGGTGCGAGTCTGTCCAGTCGAACGCCACCTGCAGAACCTGGTGCAGCAGGTCCAGCGTCAGGTTCGAGCGCAGGTCCAGCCGTCGCCAGATCGCTGGATCGCTGTCGTCGAGGTGCACCCGGACCCGGTAGACGACGACATCACGCCGTCGCGTGCGACGCAGATCGGCGCGCGACACCGGTTCTGGTACCAGACGCAGGTACGGGCGCTCGCTCATGCCGCTCACCTTAGAGCTGTCGCCGCGTCGATCGGGCACCATGTCGGTATGCCGTTGTCGGAGAGGGCGCTGCTCATGGTGGCCGGTGACCGTAGCTACGCGCGAGGCGAAGACTATGTCCGCTATGTCCGAGGGCTCCGGCTCACCGCTGAGAAGGCCTATGCGTCGGTCCAGGCCAAGCGGGTCTACACCGTGGAGCTTGACTGGTCCGGTCCGCAACTTGATGGTTTCTGCACGTGCCCGCACGCCGCCGACGGTCACTTCTGCAAGCACCTGGTGGCGGTCGGCCTCGCGGTGATCGACAGCGGCGCCGTCGACGACCCCACTCGGATGGCATCGGCGCTGGAAGCGACCGTGCAGGCGATGGACGTCGACGAGCTTCGCGAACTCGTCATGACCCTCGCCCACCGCGACGGCGAAGTGCGCCGCATGCTGGAGGTTCGCGCCACGGCCACATCCGGTGACGACAGGACCGCGAAAGCCGAGTTCGAAGCCTATGTGCGAAACGCCCTGGAATTCCGCGGATTCGTGGACTATCGCGAGTCCTACGCGGTCGCGGAAGGTGCCAGTCAAGTACTCGATGAGCTTGAGAACCATTTGAACGCAGGGTCCGCCGAAATCGTGCGGCCCGCCCTCCTGTGCGCCTTGACCCTGCTGCGCACGATCACCGAGCAGGCTGACGACTCGTCGGGGGCGATCGGCGGTGAATGCGAGCGGGCTGCCGACCTATACGCGCAGGCATGCCGACTGGGTGCACCAGACCCAGCCGAACTCGCAGCGTGGCTGGCGAACTTCCGCGCTACCTCGCCGGGATGGCCGACCCTGCTGCTCGCCGATTTCGTCGACGCGTTCGACGACCATGCCCTCAAGATCTACCGCGGGGCGGTCGCGGACTTGGACCGCCAGCAGGCCGATCGCGACCACTGGAGCCGGTTTGAAGTCGACGCCATGTTGCTGGAGCTCGCCGATCACGACGGCGACGTCGATCGTGCTATTGGGCTGCTGAACGAACGCGAGCACCCGCCGTACGGTGCGATCATAGCCCGCCTGCGGGAAGCGGGACGTGACGACGAAGTAGTGAGTTGGATCGATCGGGCGGTTGCCGAAGGCCGAATCAGCGGTCAAGGCAGCGGTAATGACTACTGGCTGAGCCCATCTGCCGTCGCCGAGATCTACCGGGACCGCGGCCGCATCGACGACGCGATCGCCGTTCTGCGCAACGATTTCGTCATGCTGCCGACGGTCCATGCCTTTCGGTCGTTACTGGACTTCGCCGCCACGACTGATCGCGCCGATACCGAACGCACCTGGGCGCTCGACCACGCGCGAGAACTCGCTTGTCGCTGCGGCTCGGGGTCGGTCCTGGTCCAGCTCGCCCTGAGCGACGGAGAAATGGACGCCGCGTGGGAGGCCGCAGACCGCTATGGGCCCGGCTGGGCATGGCAGGAACTCGCGACGCGAGGTGCCGAGGCTCGGCCGGCAGCCGCTGCAGATCTGTACCGGCCGCAGCTCGAGAACGACCTACAGCGTCCCAACACCAGGCTCTACCCGGGCATCGCTGCGACGCTGGCCACGATGGCTGAGCTGTATGAAAGAGGCGGTCGCAGTGCTGATTTCGCGTCGTACATCGCCAAGGTCCGGCAAGATTACGGCAGGCGCCCCTCGCTGATGAAGGCGCTCCAAGCGAAGGGGCTCTGAACGACCTCACTCCCTGGCTAGCGTGTGAGGAGGACTGGCTCCGTCGGCCTCACCTGTGTAGGGGCACCGCCAATCCGGGCCGCCATTCTTGTTGGCGCACTTCCGCCGCACTCACTCCCGCCAGCGCTCCCCGAGCGCTTTCGCCGCTGTGGACACCTTCATGACCAGACGACGCTCGCGGTTCCTGACGGGAACGAAGTGGTAGTGCTCGTAGAAGGATTGTGCTTCGTCGTCGATGGCATCAACGACGATGAGCCGGCCGCCGCCGATTTCCGATGCGGCGACGGCTTTGCCTAGTGCGTCGAGGAGCAGCTGCTCGCCATATCCCTGACTCCGCAGCGACGTGTCGATCGCCAGGCGGGCAATCAAGTATCCGGGTATGCGGGAATAGCCGCCGGCCATGGATCCCGAGACGCCGTCGTCGTTGCGTACTACTTCGGTGGGGCAGATGGCGAAATAGGCGCTGACTTTCTGTTCGCCGAGCGGGGTCCACACGTAGACGTGCGCGACTCCGCTGCTGTCCGCGCGACGGGCATGGGCGATGAGCCAGGTATTCAGCGACTCCTTACCGCAGTCGAATCCTTCCAGCGTGTGGGCGTCGGTGAGTCGCGCGGACTCGAACATTGTTCAACGCCTTGTGAAGACCGCTGGTTTGCGTGCGGCTGCCGCCAGCCGCGGCGCTTCGTCGGCAACATCGAGCGAGGACATCAGTTTGTCGAACTGTTCGGGCTCCATTGCCGTTACCAGCTCCTGACGCAGGATGTCTTCGGCCCGTTGCATCGCAGCTTTCCGCACGAACTCTGACGTCTGCTCATGGACAAGGTTGGCGGCGCGCTGGATGCGGTCCAAGGTCGCTTGCTCCGCGCGAAGCTCGATGCGCTTCGTTTTGACTGCCACAGCGACACCTCCTTTTTCCTTCAGTCATCTCTGCTCGTAGCTGTTGGTTGCTTCATTGTACGGTGAATGTACGTACGCGGCTAGTAAGGGTTGCGGCCCGTACTGGGGACCACCCAGGGACCACACGTCATTCGCGCTGATGAACGACCTGCGCGTCAGTGAACGTCACACACCACGCCCCGGCAGCGAAAACCAGTGGCGACCTGGGGAAAACACGCTACCGCTACTTCCACGTGACTTACTGGTACCAGGACGGTGCGGTCAACTGGCGTAAGGACGTTAACGGCCCGTTTGGGAGCCACGCCAGCGGAGCGGTGCCCGCCGCACCGGGAAACACCGCGACTATCCCCGGCGACTTAAAGGAGGCCCCCTCCTCGTTAGGGTCTGCTGCACGAATAGGTGACATCTGAGTTGGCTTGCCCGGGACGGGTGGGCTGAGAGGATGTCATTGTGCCCAGGCCCTATCCCCGAGAGTTCCGCGACGATGTCGTGCGGGTCGCGCGCAACCGCGACGACGGGGTGACGATCGAGCAGATCGCCACCGACTTCGGCGTCCACCCGATGACGCTGACCAAGTGGATGCGCCAAGCCGACATCGACGAGGGCACCAAGCCCGGAAGAAGCACCGGAGAGTCCGGTGAGCTGCGGGAAGCGCGGCGTCGGATCACGCTGTTGGAGCAGGAGAACGAGGTCCTACGCCGGGCGGCGGCCTACCTGTCGCAGGCCAATCTGCCGGGAAAAGGTTATACCCGCTCGTGAACGAGCTCGCCGGCGACGGGATTCCCGTCGCGGTGACGTGCTGGGCACTCAAGCTCGCCCGCCAGCCCACTACCGCTGGCTGGCGAAGCCCATCACCGACGGCGAACTCGTCGAGGCCTACCGCGCCAACGCGTTGTTCGACGACCACGGCGAGGATCCGGAGTTCGGCTACCGGTACCTCGTCGACGAGGCTCGAGACGCTGGTGAGCCGATGGCCGCCCGCACCGCCTGGCGGATCCGCACCGAGAACAAGTGGTGGAGCGTGTTCGGGAAGAAGCGCTGCAAGAACGGCAAGACTGGGCCACCGGTGCACGACGACCTTGTCGAGCGCGACTTTACCGCCGATGAACCAAACCGGTTGTGGCGCAGCGATACAGAGCATCGCACCGGCGAGGCAAGCTTTAACCCTGGGGGATCAAGGACGTGTTCTCCAACCGCATCGTGGGCTACTCGATCGACTCCCGGATGAAGTCCCGGCCGGCGACCAGGCGCTGCACAATGCGGTGGCACGGCGTGGCGACGTGGCTGGATGCATTCTGCACAGCGACCGCGGATCTCAGTTCAGGTCAAGGAGATTCGTGCAGACACTAAGCCGCTACGAGATGGTCGGATCGATGGGCCGGGTTGGGGCGGCCGGCGACAATGCGGCCATGGAGAGCTTCTTCAGTCTGCTGCAGTAGAACGTCCTCGACCGCCGCCGCGGGACACCCGAGAGCAACTGCGGATGGCGATCGTCACCGGATCGAACGTCACCTACCACCAGCGTCGACGCCAGTCCGGCGCTCGGCCGGTTGACCCCGATCGAATTCGAAGCAATCATGACCACACCGGCCAGTCAGGCCGCGTGACCAAAACTGTCACCTGATCCTGCAGCAGCGCACCCGCTGCTGCCGGTGACTCCGGATAGCCATGGCTCACGATGTCTTGCCTTGCGTATCGACGGTGCGCTGACAGCGGCGACGCCGACTGCGAACTCGACGCCGCCGGCCGACACCATGATGATGGTGTCGAAGCCGGAAGGCGGCATGGCTGGATTCGCTCGTAAATTCACGAAGGGTTGATCATGATGCAGCAGATCGCCATCCACGGCCCGCGGCTACGACCAGGCGCTCGAGACTCCGAATTGCTCGGCGACGCCGCAGACATCATGGACTGGTGACTGCTATGCATACCGGCATCGCCAGCCTTACCAACGCTCTGGTTGGCGCCTCGGTGGTGCTGACAGCCGCAATCATGTGCCCTTGCGCGGCAACCGCCGACCCAAGCCAGCAACAGGATCAATTTTTGGCGCTGCTCCAACAGGAACAGATTCCGCCCACCGGCGACGGTGAGGTGCCTGGTGTCGTCCTCCGAGCCCACCACGTTTGTGCCGAACTCAATAGCGGCACCCCGATGGACGCCCTGATAGGCGAGGAGATGGACCGCGGGTATGCGGAAAATCCGCGTTTACACCTGATGGCCGACCGCGTGAGAAGAACCGTAGTCAGATTCATCACCGCATCAGTGGACGTCTACTGCCCGCGTCATCAGGGTGAGCTTCCGCCGTACGAGTAAGTCACCCGCTGCTGGCAGTGCCTACCCAGCTCCCGGTGTGATGATCGGAAAGTCGACGAACAGCTATTGAGTTGGTGGCGCCGGCGCGATCGGTTGGCCCATGTGCTGTGGGCAGTATGCGCTCGCCGCGATCATGGTGAACTTGGCGGCGCCTTCGGGGCTAAATCCCGGATTGCTCGACGACACGCTCTTGATCACGCCGGATTGGGAATTGCCCTGGTCCATCAGTGCGCATGCCGTTTTAGCGACCGCGACGGCGACAGTTGGTTCCTGGAAGGTGATGCCGGCCCTAGTGAGCCCCGCCAAAAAGCTCGCGTCGGACCCCGAAGTGCCCGGATCTGCCTGTGCCGGCGTGGCCGGCCCGAGCACGGCCGCGAAACTCGCAAGGATGACAAGGAATCGCATGGCTTCATCCTCATAGAAATCGACGCGCAACTGCTGATTTGGATGCGTTACGTCGGCAACTGTTCCACTCCCCGCAACTCTGTCGACAGCCGACCGCCACGTGGAGGGCTCTACTTCGTGTCGACAACCAATACTTCGGCCTTGGCCCGGTGACGAACAGCGCGCGGAACCGACCCGATCAGACGCCCGACCACCGAGTCGGACTGAGGAGCGCACGTGTGACGCTGCCGCGGAAGTAGTCCTCGCTTTGGCGCTGGTGTACGCGGCGTTCAGGTCACTAAGTTCCCGATCTGCGTCGTCGACGGGCATAGGTCATCCATCGCGTGGTTCACCACGCGCATGGCCTGCGCGTGGGTAACGCCATCGACGCCGACGGCACTTTGAGAGCCCGAGTACACCTTCCCGGCTGCTGTGGCAACAGACATGCCCGAGGTCAGCGCATGACAGATCGTCCAACCCTCGTCCACTAGGCCCTGGGTGCTGGCTGCGGGTCGCATACCGTCGGCGGCAACATCGCTCAGGTAGGCGATCTCATCGGGGGTGAAGCCAGCTCCAGGGCTCGCCTGGGCTGCCGGGGCGGCGGTCAGCGCTGCTGCGGTAATCAACAGGGCGACAAGCCGTTTCTTCGTAGGATTCATCGTCTCTCCTCGGATGTGCAACGCTCCGCAGTTGGGGATACCTTGCGGAGCTGTGTGACTCATCGTGTCGCGGGGCCAGCACCAGTCACTAGAGCCGACTGGCCACGGCCCACAGGGCTAAAGGCCCAGAACGCCGACGAACGTCACCGCTGAGGGATGCGCACCGTGTGTGGGGGAACGCGTAAACCCCGGGAACGGCGGTGGTTGTTCAGCATTGCACTCCAATGATTCTGGAAAACAAGCCTTTTCGCTGAGCCGGCGCATTGATGCCATGCGTCACCTGTCGCCCAAGCTCATCGAGGCGCTGAGTCCGGATTGCTGCGTGCGTCAACACCGCAGAACGGCGGCTCCGTCGAAGCGGCCCGCTTTGAGATCCTTCAGCGCTTGCTGCGCTTTCGCGAGGGGGTATTCGTGGGCGGTCACCCGCAGGTGGTGATCGGCGGCGAACCGCAGGAAGGCCTCGCCGTCCGCGCGGGTATTGGCAGTCACACTGCGTATCTCGCGTTCGTAGAACATCTCTCGCTCGTAGTTCAGGACCGGCACGTCGCTGAGGTGAATACCCGCGATCGAGAGGATGCCGCCGCGGTCCAGAGCACGCAACGCAACCGGGACGAGATCGCCGACCGGCGCGAAGAGGATCGCGCCATCCAGGGGTTCCGGCGGTGCGTCGTAGGCTCCCGCCGCCGAGGCGGCGCCCAGCTCGAGTGCCAATTGCTGTGCCTGCGCGCCGCGGGTCATCACGTGGACGGTGGCACCTTGGGCGAGCGCAACCTGGGCGGTGAGATGCGCGCTACCGCCGAAGCCGTAGATACCGAGCCGCCCTCCCGGGGGCAGGCTCGTGCGCTTGAGGGCACGGTAGCCGATGATGCCTGCACACAACAGCGGCGCAAGCTCGACGTCGTCGTAGCCTCCCGGCAGCCGATAGGCGAACGCGGCTGGCACCGTGCAGTATTCGGCGTAACCGCCATCGTGGTCCCAGCCGGTGTATTGCGAGTACGGACAGAGATTCTCGGCGCCCCGCCGACAGTAGCGGCACGTCCCGCACGTGTGGCGCAGCCACGCGACGCCTACCTTGTCGCCCACTGAATGGCCCGACACCTCAGCGCCGAGTTCCACGACGGTCGAGACGATTTCGTGGCCGGGCGTGACGCGTGCGCAGTGTGGGGCCAGGTCGCCTTCGCTGACGTGCAGATCGGTACGACACACCCCACATGCGTTCACCCTGACGAGCAACTCGCCGGCACCAGGGCGCGGAGTCGGCTTGCGCTCGTAGCTCAGCGGGTTGGTGTCGATCGGACCGGGCTCGGTAAGCGCCCAGGCGTTCATGGTGTCCATTGCGAGCCTCTCCAGTGGTGGGGCGAGTTCCACGCTATGCCCCCGAATGAATGACGTTCGGGGTCTGCGTTTCTAGATCCGCCGTATGCCCATCGGGGTGGCGCTGGCCAGCACGCCCGCGGCATAGATCGGCACCCGCGCCTAACGTATTCGTCGCTATCCGGTCTGATCTTTCGCATGGGGCCGAACTGATACGCGGCGGTGGCATTGCTCCCGAGCTAGCTGGGCGCTCCCCACTGCCCGTCGCCGTGGTCGCGCTGGTGGGTGTCGGGGACTGGTGCGTCCCCGCCGGGTCCGAAGCCGGCGTCCGTGAGCATCCGGCGCAGATCTACCGCCATTTGCTCGTCGATGTCTTTGCCTCGCGGAGCCTCGAACACTTCTGTCTCTGGTCCTAATGTCACGGCGAACTTCCCGTTGTGTTCTTCGGTGGCGCTTCCGAGATTCTCGAGCAACGACAGGGTTCGGCGCCATTCGATGTTTCCGCCCGCCGGATGATTGAAGATCTTGTCGATCGTCAGGCGGTGATGACTACTCAGGTGCGAGGTCATTGATCGGTCCTTTCGTTGTTGTACTGCTGGCTCGTTCCGCGTCGGCCTCCATGTCGACTTGGGCTGGCTCCCCGCCGGGTCGAGGAGGCGGTACGCGAGCAATTTGATCCGGTCGCTGATGAGGAACCAGGCGAGGGCGTATCCCCAGACCGCAGCGGCCCATCCCCAGCCCAGTGGGGTCATGAACAACCCGTAAACGGCAATGAATGTGGCGATGATCTGGGTGCCCAGGACAGCGATCAACAAGATGCGGGCAGGGCGGATGGACCAGAACGGTCCGCGGGTTCGGGTCAAGAAGATGGTGAGGTGGCCCGCGACGGACAGCATGAGATACATCAGGGTCTGCACGCGCGGATGGCCGAGGTCGAATACACGGTCGCCGAGATAGAACAAACCGAACGCGGCGATCGGCCCGATCACCCCGAGGACCGTTGAAATACCGAGCACCACCCGCATATTCCAGGCTTCGGGTTCGTTGCGGTAGTGGACGTTGTCGTAAGCGATGGACAGGATTGCGCCGTCGTTGAGCAGCGCGAGCATCACGATCATGATGGCGGTGAGCGGGTAGAAGTTGAAGACCAGGATCGCCAGGGTCATGAACAGTAGCACCCGCAGAGTTTCGGCGATGCGGTAGATCGCGTAGCTGTTCATTCGCTGAAAGATCTTGCGGCTCTGCTTGATCGCCTCGATGATCACCGATAGGCCGGGGGTCAGCAAAACGATGTCGGCAGCGGCGCGGGCGGCGTCCGTGGAGCCCGACACGGCGATGCCACAGTCGGCTTTTTTCAGAGCGGGCGCGTCGTTGACTCCGTCACCGGTCATGCCGACGATGTGGTTGTGCTGTTGTAGCACCTCGATGAGGTGGTATTTGTGTTCGGGAAAGACTTGGGCGAAACCGTCTGCGGCCAAGATGGATTCGGCTACTGCCGCCGATTCATTCTCGTTGGCATTCCCCAACGCTGCGGCGTCCAGGATGTCGGTGCCCAAGCCGACCTTGGTCGCGGTCTCCTTCGCGATGGCCAGCGCATCACCGGTCACCATCTTGACGGCGACGCCCATTGCTGCGGCGGTGGCGATCGTCGCCGCTGCGTCATCGCGAGGCGGGTCGAACAGCGGCAGCACGCCGACGAACTGCCAGTCACCGTCCCCATCGGCGCGGGCCACACCCAAAGACCGGAAGCCGCGGGCAGCGAAATCGTTGACTGCCTTATCGACGGCGGGTGTGATCTGCGCGGCGTTGGCGGCCAGTGCAAGGATGACCTGCGGGGCGCCCTTGGTGACCTTGAAGGTGATCCCATCGCCGGCAGTGACGGTGGCCTCGGTGCGCTTGTGTACTGGGTCGAAGGGTTCGAAATGAGTAACGGTGTACGCCTGCAAGACCGCGGTGTCCTCGAGGCCACCGAGCACCGCCCGGTCGATGGGGTCGTCATTGTCCGCTCGGGAGGCCAAGGCGCCGTTCAGGATAACGGTTGCGGGCGAGACACTGTCGATGCTGAACGGGGTGCCCAGCGTCAGTGAGTTCTGCGTCAAAGTGCCGGTCTTGTCCGCGCACAGCACGTCAACGCCGGCGAGTTCCTCGATGGCGACCAGGCGGCTGACGATGGCCTGCTTCGTGGCGAGCAATCGTGCGCCGACGGCCATCGTCACCGACAACACAGTGGGCATCGCGACCGGGATCGCGGCGACCGTCAGGACCAAGGCGAACTGCAGCGTGGTCAGGATCGCATCGCCGCGCAGGATCGCCGCGACGACGATGATGGTGACCAGGGCGACCGCGAGGATGATCAGGTAGTTGCCGATTTTGAGCACGGCGCGCTGGAAGTGGCTGACAGTGTGCGCGTCGGCCACCAGTTCGGCGGTCTTGCCGAAGTAGGTGCGGGTGCCGGTGGCATAGACCAGGGCGCCAACCTCACCTTGCCTGACAATGGATCCGGAGAACACGGCGTCACCTGTTGTGCAGGTGGCGGGCAGCGACTCCCCGGTGAGCGCGGACTGATCGACCTCGATCTCGTCGCCATCCAGCAGTCGGGCGTCTGCGGGCACGATGTCACCCAGGCGTAGTCGGATCACATCACCGGGCACCAACTCCCGCGCCGGTGCGGTGACCCATGCGTTGTCGCGTTTCACCCGCGCGTTGATCGCCAGCTTGGCTTTCAGTGCTTCAATCGCGTTGCCGGCCTGGCGTTCCTCGGTGTAGCCGACCACACCGTTGGCCACCAACAGCAGCAAGATGATGAAGAAATCCGGCCAGTGCCCGACCGCGCCGGACAAGACGACAGCGATCTCGATCATCCACGGGATCGGGCCCCAGAAGTAACTGAGGAACTTCAACAGCGGGTTGGTCTTGTGTTCGGCGATCTCGTTAGGCCCGTACTGCGCCAACCGTCGAGTTGCCTCGGCGCTGCCTAATCCGTCCGGCGAGTAGCCCAGATGTGTCTCGACCTGGGCTAGCGGCGCTGACTTCAAATCGGTATCGGGTCCCGCTGCGCCGCCAGTCGGGCGACGGCGTGACATGCGGTGTGTCGGTGGTCATGGCGTGGGGTCCGGATGTCGTATGTCAGCCGCCGGTTCGCGCCGTGGGCGATCTGGAGAGTCATGCCGCAGAAGGCACATGACGCTGTCGATCGGAAAATATTGCGCAGGAGCCGGTTTCGGCTTCCGCGGGGTGGCTGCGTTGGTCATGGCGATTCCCGGGTGTGCGGTGATCACCGACGTGTCCGGTCGTGAGCGAGGCTCAGTGAGAGGCGGCGGCGGACAGCCACTCTCATTCCGGACTAGTTGAGCGTCCCAACATCGTTGACGCTACACGCTGCGGGCGTGCCATGGCCGGTGTGTTAATCGGTTCCAGTTCCAACGTGGGGGAGACGCGCACCGGGACTGGACGGCCGTGTTCGACTCCGTTACCCGCGTCCGAGCACCCTAGGCGCTCTTCACCGCCGAAGGCCTTGCCCAAGCCCTGCGACAGTCCTCGTACGGCCGTGACGGACTCCCGGGTCATCGACACCGATGCCCGTCTCGAAAATGAACTTGCGTTCAACCGGTCAGCGCATCACTTGGACGAGTGTTCATCTCGTAAGCGGTGCACCCACCTTCCCCGTTGCGGCAGTGCCGAGGTTGGCGTGGGTGTTTCCGGCGACGAGTCACCTATGAATTGGCCTGCCGCTGACTTTTCGGAAGGTGGCCTCGATGCCGAAGGACAATGCGACCATCGCGACCAAGACACTGACGGATCCGAGACTGCTCTTGGCGATAAGCGCGGCCAATGCCCCGACACACGCAGCTGCGGCCGCGACCGAGATCCACGGTGTTGCTCCCCGCTTTCGGGCCGTGTGAGCCGCCGCGAGGTTGACGGCGGCGAAGATGATAAGGAACCCGGCGCTTCCCATGGTGGAGATGCTGGCCAGGTCCAGGACATTGGCGAGCACAACGGCTGCTGCCGCGGTGATTAGCAGCCCTTCTAGGGGCTGGTTCCAGACCGGTCGGTCGAGTTGGGCCGGCAGCTCCCGCGATTTTGCGATGGTGTAAGTCATCCGCGCGGATCCGTAGAGGGTGGCGTTGATCGCCGATGAGGTCGACAGCATCGCCGCCACACCGATCATCGCGAAGCCGACGCCGCCCAGCGCGGGCCGGGCGGCTTCGGCCAGCGCATAGTCACGTGCGTTGATCAGCTGCGTGAGCGGCAGCGACCCCACCGAAACGATGGCCACGGCGACGTACAGCCCGATTACGAACAGCACCGAAATGTAGTACGCCCTGGTGAGCACCCGGGCAGGGTCGGCAACGTCCTCGGCTGCGTTAGCAATCAGTTCGAAGCCTTCGTAGGCGAGGAAAATGATCATCCCGCCCGCGATAACCGACACCGGAGAACTCCACTGCGCGGGCGCCAGCCGCTCGCCGGACACTCCCGCCACCCCGACGGCCACGAAGAACACAAGAATCGCGAGCTTGATTGCGACGATCACACGTTCGGCGCGGGCCACGGTGGACGCGCCCGCGATATTGACGACCGTGATCACCACAATCGCCGCGGTGAGGAACACATGCTTGCCCAAGTTGTGGGCGGACTGCGGCAGAAAGCTCGCGGCGTAGCTGCCGAACGCCTGCGAGTACAGGGCGAGCATCACGATGTAGCTCAGCCACAACAGCACGTTGATCGAGCCGGCGAACAGACCGGTGCCGAACGTGCGGTTAAGGAACGTGACGGTTCCGCCGCGGCTGGGGTAGACCTTCGATAGCAGCGCATAGCTGCGCGCGGTCAACAGCGCCACGAGCCCGGCCAGTAGAAATGCCAGCGGTGCAGCTCCTTTGGTGATCTGCACCGACAGCCCGAGAACGGCGAAAATGCCGCCGCCGACCATGCCGCCGATGCCGATCGCGACGACACCCCACAGCCCCATCGGATGCCCGGCCGGTTGCGTGGATGCCGCCATCATCCGAGCCTACAAACACCCACCGGTCGGGTGGACGCGCTGCACCCAACGCCGTCAAGCCTCAGTACGCGGCCATTGGGGAGGGCCTCCCTATGGGTGCGGAACTATAGCGGGGCATAGCCGACGCCCTCCGAGAGTGAGAGTGCCCATTTCCGAACGGGTCGGGCGGCGGAGGTCCATGGTTTGACGGCATTGCGAGGATGGAGCAATGCATCCGATGGCAGCGTTCGCGATTCGGGTGCGCGGGGCACGGTCGATGCTGTTGTCTTCGCTGCAGGGCTACCGGTCGTCGTGGTTGGTTGGCGATTTGGCCGCAGGGCTTACGTTGTTGGCGATCGCGGTGCCCGAGCAACTGGCCACTGCACGGCTTGCGGGTATGCCGCCGATCACGGGGTTATACGCATTCGTTGCGGGCAGCGTGATGTTCGCGTTGCTCGGTTCGAACCCGCAGATGTCGGTCGGTGCCGATTCGACGGTCGCCCCACTGTTTGCCGTCGGCATCGCCGCAGTGGTGTCGACGGTCTCGCCTGACTATGTGGCGCTGGTGGGAATTCTCGCGGTGCTGGTGGGCGTGATCGTGGCCTTGGTGGGTCTGCTTCGGCTCGGGTGGGTCGCAGAATTTCTGTCGACGCCGATTATCACTGGGTTCCTTGCCGGGGTTGCGCTGATCATCGTTGTCCACCAGCTACCTGACCTGCTCGGTCTGTCGGCCGGCAACGGCGGCACACTGCACCGTATTCGTCTCGCGGCCAGCGAACTACACCTTGTCAACGGGTGGGCGTTGGGCCTCGGGGGAGGCGTGTTCGCCGTTGTGTTCGTCGCGGATCGGATCGATCGCCGGCTGCCGGGGGCGTTGGTCGGCCTGATCGCTTCGACGATCCTCGTCAGCGCTCTACATCTGGGTGGCCACGGGGTGGTGGTGTTGGGCCATTTGGCCCACGGCGCGCCGCATCTCGGACTGCATGGGCTGTCATGGTCGGCGCTGGGCGCTGTAGCGCCGATCGCCGGGGTGGTCGCCATGGTGATTGTCAGCCAGACAGCGGCGACCACCCGCGCTTTCGCCGACCAGGGCAGCTACGACGTCGACGTCAATCGTGACTTCCTCGGTGTTGGAGCTGGCAACGTTGTCGCGGGCTTGGTCGGCGCGTTTCCGGTGGACGCAAGCCCACCGCGAACCGCCGCCGTTGTCTCGGCGTCGGGGCGGACCCAAGTTGCCGGTCTCGCCGCGGCTGGCGCCCTCGTATTGCTGATCCCTGTCCTCGCACTGCTTGAGGACCTGCCGGTGGCGACCCTGGCTGCGATTCTGATCTTCATCGCCACCCGCATTGTGCACATCCGCGATCTGATCGACATCGCCCGCTATGACGGTTTCGAATTCGGACTAGCTCTGGTCACTCTGCTGACGGTTGCCCTGGTTGGCGTCGAACAGGGCATCGGGGTCGCGGTCGCGTTGGCCATCCTGGACCGCACCCGCCGCAGCGCTCGCCCCCACCTGCACGTCCTGGGACGCATCCCGTCGACCACCAGTTGGGCACCGCTCATTGGCACCGAACACGCGGTCGAGGTTCCCGGGTTGCTCGTGGTGCTGTTCGCGACACCCCTCTGGTACGCCAACGCAACCGATTTCAGAACGGAGATGACCGCTGCAATCGACCAGGGGGATCAGGCCTTGACGCTCGTCGTGCTCGACGCGATGGGAATGACGGACATTGACTACACCGGAGTACACGCATTGCGGCAGTTGCTTGACCAACTCGACTCGAGCGGGGTCTCCTTCGCGATGGCAAGAACCAACAACACGGTCCGCAGGGATCTGGCGCGAAGCGGGCTGCTGGGACTGATAGGGGAGGACCACCTGTTCGCCTCCGTCGACGAAGCGGTAACCGCCCTACACACAGACAAACCCCAGAGCCACCGCAACGCGACCGGGGCGACAGGCTCGATGTAGTCAGAGTCCGCCGCCACACAAAGGCGGCGCAGACACCGTCGAGTACGTGTCGGTGGGTCGAGAACGGAGCCGGCTCGGATCCGCGGCCGACCTGGCACGAATTCGGCTGTCCGCCTGCGAAATAGAGAAGTTTCTCGCTCTGCAGCCCGTGCGCACTAATGGCGACCACGGCCACTGTTATGAAACCGGTCGACGTGCGTTCCGCCGGGCTGAGCACCACCAAGTCAGCAGCGGACGGCCAGCTCATTTGGCACTCACGAGGGCTATGCAATGCGTCACGCAGCGGAACCGGTGCGAGCGTTGTCGGCACGCAGCGGTGCCGATAGAGCACATACTGAGCCTATGGCCGGTAATGGACGAACTACTTCGGAGCCGCTTGCTCCTGCTGATGGGCTCCATGAAAGCGTGCGGATCGTCGTCGGCGTCGACTCGTCGCAGGGATCGACGAACGCTCTGCTATGGGCATTCGGGGAGGCACGGGCTCGCAAGATCCCCGTTCACGCGGTCCTTGCGTGGCAATACCACGCGCCTTGGGTCGACCCAGGAATGGGCAGCATGTTCCCGCTGGGCTACCAGCCCACGGACGGCGTACCGCAGGACGAGTTCGCCAAAGCCACTGCCGCTGTGAACAATCTGCTGGACGCAGCCATCCGCAAGGCCACCACATCCGACCCGGACAGCGCGACAGATCCTGTTCCAATGACGCAGGAGACCGCAGAAGGCCACCCCGCGCACGTGCTGCTCGAGAGCGTCGGCGAAAGCGACATTATGGTGGTCGGCTCACGCGGACACGGAGGATTCGTCGGGTCGATGCTCGGCTCTATCAGCCAACACGTGGTATCCCACTCGCGGTGCCCGGTGGTCGTCGTCCCCGCCCCGCAGCGAACACCGACAGGCTCAGCGACCTCAGGTTGAGGACCGGACAGGCTTCGCTTCGGCTCGCGCAGAAATCCTTTCGCTAACACTGCGGTCCACAGAGAGCACCGGAGCCAGTTATCCGACGGCGATGCGACACGGTCAAGCACGAGCAGGGCTGGCGGAGACCTTGCCACACCGTGGTGTAGGTCAACCAAGCCCGGCACGCCTGAATCCTTCGACCACAAGAGACGTTGGCGAGCCGTGCAAGGGGACCGCCCTAGAAGGGCGTTCCGCGGGTTAGTCCCCACGGGTGTACCGTGAGAGGCGCTGAGAATTCAGCTGGTTTGGGATGAGTTCGGCTGTCCGCCGCAGAACTCCAGGAGCTTTCGCTTCGACGCCCTCACATGCCGGTGATCGTCTGCACATCAGGATCACCATGAATGCTCCACAGAGTTTCTCCACTCGACCGGTTACCTCAAAGCCCTGGCGACGCCCTCGAACAGCGGCGGCTGCGCCGGACGCGTCCGCGAGCACCCCTCAGCACAACTCACCGACAGGTGCACGGCGGTGAAAGGGCTGGGCGTCGTCGGCGTTGTTCTGGTCCTGCTGTTACTGCTGGTGCTGGCGATGGCGGTGCGAATCGTCAAACAGTACGAGAACGGTGTGCTGTTCCGGCTGGGCAGGGTGATCGGCGAACGCCAACCCGGGTTGCGGCTGATCATTCCGTTCATCGATGTGCTGCATCGGATTTCGCTGCGGATCGTGACGATGCCGATCCAGTCCCAGGGGATCATCACCCGCGACAACGTCACTGTCGACGTCTCGGCGGTGGCCTACTTCAAGGTCGTCGACGCAGTGAAGTCGGTCGTGGCGATCGAGGACGTCTACTCCGCGATCGACCAGATCGCCCAAACGACGCTGCGCAAGGTCGTCGGTCAGCACACCCTGGACGAAACGCTCTCGGAGACCGACAAAATCAACCTCGACATCCGCGCGATCCTAGACGTCACCACCATCGAATGGGGTGTGCAGGTCACCCTGGTGGAGCTCAAAGACATCCAGCTGCCCGACTCCATGAAACGGGCGATGGCCCGCCAAGCGGAAGCGGAGCGGGAGAAGCGCGCGAAAATTATTGCCGCCGAGGGCGAATCGCTGGCGGCGGCCGCCTTGGGCGACGCCTCGGACACCATGATGGCCCATCCGCTGGCGCTGCAGTTACGCAACCTGCAGACCCTGGTCGAACTCGGCGTGGACAAGAACACCACTGTCGTGTTCCCGGCCCCGTTGATGTCGACCATCGCCGAACTCGGCACCTTCCTGGCCCGGGAAAGCAGCGCAGCAGTACAGCCAGAGCCACAGCCACCGATTCCCATCCCGGCAGCGGTGGGCAACGGAACCCCCGCCGCGGGCAGCCGGCCGTGATCGCCGCGCTGATGTTCATGTCGCTGAGCGGGTGGGGCTTCTGGTTGATGTACCGCGCTGCGCGATCCGCTCAGATGACCACGCCGGCTGGCGCAGCGGAGCAGCGGGCGACCCGCGCCGCTGGGGTCTTTGGCCTCGAGGACGATCCCGATCAGTGGCGCGCTGTCCGCGGCGCCTGGACCGCACTGGACGAGCGCCAGCTCATCCGGCTGCTCACGGACTCTGCGCCATGACACAGACTGGCCGCGAACCCGATCGACAAAGCATTAGCCACGTCTCCAGCAACGGGCACCCCATGTCGCGGACCCGAACGCTGGAACCTGAACTCCTGCACCAGATGGACGCGTATTGGCGGGCGGCGAATTACCTTTCGGTCGGTCAGATCTATCTGTATGACAATCCGTTGCTGAAACGACCGCTGCAGCTATCGGATGTCAAACCGCTCGTAGTCGGCCATTGGGGTACGACGCCGGGGCAGAACTTCATTTATGTGCATCTGAACCGGGTGATCACGAAGTACGACCTGGACATGTTCTACGTTGCCGGCCCCGGTCATGGCGGCCCGGCCCTGGTCGCCAACACCTACCTCGAGGGCTCCTACTCCGAGATCTATCCAGACGTGAGTCAAGACGAGCACGGGATGAAGAAGCTGTTCACCCAATTCTCTTTCCCCGGTGGTATTTCCAGTCATGTGGCACCGACGACTCCGGGTTCGATCCACGAAGGCGGGGAACTGGGCTACTCGCTGAGTCACGCGTTCGGCGCGGCATTCGACAATCCGGACCTGATCGTGGCCTGTGTGATCGGCGATGGCGAAGCCGAGACAGGGCCGCTGGCCACCGCCTGGCATTCCACGAAATTTCTGAATCCTGTCGGCGATGGGGCGGTGCTACCGATCCTGCATCTGAACGGTTACAAGATCAGCAACCCCACCGTGCTGGCCCGCATCGAACCCGAGGAGCTCGACCAATTTCTGCGCGGCTGCGGCTGGGACCCGCATTACGTCGAAGGCGACGACCCCGAGGACATGCACGAACTGATGGCCACCGTGCTCGATTCGGTGATCGAGAGCATTCACCGCATCCAGCGCACGGCGCGCGCCGATGGCCAGACCACCCGCCCGCGCTGGCCGATGATCGTGTTGCGCTCACCGAAAGGCTGGACCGGACCCAAAGTCGTTGACGGCCTGCAGATCGAAGGGACCTTCCGGGCACACCAGGTGCCACTGCTCGTCGACGAGGCGCATCCCGGGCATGTCGAGTTGCTCGACAGCTGGATGCGCAGCTACAAACCCAGCGAACTCTTCGACCAGACCGGGCGGCTGCTACCCGATCTGGCCGCACTCGCCCCCCAGGGGCAACAGCGGATGGGCGCCAACCCGCACACCAATGGCGGAGTACTGCTACGAGACTTGCGGATGCCCGATTTCCGCACCCACGCGGTCGCGGTGGCCTCGCCCGGAGCGGTGCAGGCCGAGGACACCCGCGTGCTGGGCGGTTTCTTGCGTGATGTCATCACCCTGAATGACGAGCTGCGTCACTTTCGGATCTTCGGCCCCGACGAAACCCTGTCCAACATGCTCGGCGCGGTCTTCGAAGTCACCAATCGGCAATGGGAGGCGCGCACCGTCACAGGCGACGAATACCTTGCGCCACGGGGGCGTGTGCTGGATTCGATGCTCAGCGAGCATCAAAGCGAGGGCTGGCTGGAGGGTTATCTGCTCACCGGCCGGCACGGGCTGTTCAATTGCTACGAGGCGTTCATCCACATCGTCGACTCGATGTTCAACCAGCACGCGAAATGGCTCAAGGTCACCGCCGAACTGCCGTGGCGCCGCGACATCGCATCGCTGAACTATCTTCTCGCCTCTCATGTCTGGCAACAGGATCACAATGGCTTCACCCACCAGGACCCCGGCTTCCTGGATCACGTCGTCAACAAAAAGGCCGACATCGTCCGGGTGTATCTACCGCCGGACGCCAACTGCCTGCTCTCCGTTGCCGACCATTGTCTGCGCAGCCGGCACTACGTCAACGTGATCGTCGCCGGGAAACACGCGATGCCGCAATGGCTCAACATGGACGACGCGGTGGTCCACTGCACCGAAGGCATCGGCATCTGGGAATGGGCCGGAAACGACCGAGGCGTCGAACCAGACGTGGTCCTGGGGTGCTGCGGAGACACTCCAACTCTTGAAGTGCTGGCTGCGGTGTCGATCCTTCGAGAACACCTGCCGGAGTTGAAGATCCGCGTAGTCAACGTGGTGGACCTGATGAGGCTGCAGTCGGCCAGCGAGCACCCGCACGGACTGAGCGAACGCGACTACGACTCCCTGTTCACCACCGACAAACACATCATCTTCGCCTTCCACGGCTACCCGAGCCTGATCCATCGACTCACCTACCGCAGGACCAACCGAAATCTGCACGTGCGCGGCTACAACGAAGAAGGGACCATCACCACGCCCTTCGACATGCGGGTGCAAAACAAGCTCGATCGTTTCCACCTCGTCGGCGACGTCATCGACCGCCTCCCGCAGCTCGGCGCCGCCGGCGACTACCTCAAACAGACCATGGCCGACAAACTCGTCGAACACACCCGATACATCGACACCCACGGCCAAGACCTGCCCGAAATCCGCGACTGGACCTGGAACCCCACACGATGACAAAATGGACGGCGCAGTTGCCGGTCACCGTGGTTGCTGCGCCGGGCTTTCCGCGGCTGGTAGCCGCGGCGAACGCGTTAGTCGATGGTGACAAGGGTCTACTCGCCATCGATGAGTCAATCCCCACCTGCAACAAGCGATTTGCCCGGCTCGGGATCGGCCAGACCGAGCACAACCGTCGCGCCTACCGGGAACTAATCGTGACCACGCCCGGCCTCGGCGACAGCATCAGCGGTGTTATTTTGTGCGACGAGACGATTCGCCAACACACCACCCGCGGTGAGGCATTCGCAGCCGTCCTGGTGAACGCGGGGATAGTCCCCGGTATCAAGGTGGACCTCGGCGCCAAACCGCTGGCCGCTCACCCCGGAGAGAAGGTGACCGAGGGCCTCGACGGACTGCGCGAGCGCCTCGCCGAGTACGCCGCGTTAGGGGCCCGGTTCGCCAAATGGCGGGCCGTGTTCACCATCGGCGAGACGCTACCCAGCCGTGGCTGCGTGCAGGCCAACGCCCACGCCCTGGCCCGCTACGCGGCGTTGTGTCAGGAAACCGACCTGGTTCCCATCGTGGAACCCGAAGTCCTCATGACCGGCGCGCACACCGCCGCTCGCTGCGCTGCGGTCACCGAAGATGTTCTCCGGGAAACCTTTTCCCAACTGCACAACCAGGGTGTGCAAGTCGAGGGCATGCTGCTCAAAACCAACATGGTTCTGCCCGGACTGACCTGCCCGGACCAGCCGACGGTCGAGACGGTCGCGCAGGCAACGATCCGCAGCCTGCGCCGGACGGTGCCCGCCGCGGTGGCCGGGATCGTATTCCTCTCCGGCGGCCAATCCGGTGACCTCGCCACGGCCCGGCTCAACGCCATCAACACCGAAGGTCAATCATCGTTGCCGTGGCCGGTGGGTTTTTCTTACGGCAGAGCGATCCAGCAACCCGCCCTAACCGTGTGGGACGGCCAGCCCACGAATGTGAGCCGCGCCCAACAAGCTATTGCGCGGCGGGCCCAAGCAAATCGGGATGCCCGCCGCGGCGAGTATGCGCACACCGCCATCCTGGCTCCCGCATGAGTAGCATCGGCAGTGCCGCGGCACTGAATGTGGGTGTGCCCGCGCCAATGCGCGATCTTCCGCAGATCCCCAGCGCCCCTGAGGATCAACTACCTCCACGACAGCAGTGAGTGTCCCCACGGGGCGAGGATCGAACGCTACGTCGATCCTCCCAGCGACGAGTTCCCTCGCCGATGTAACTGGTGCACCGAACACGACAGGCCGGCCCCGTCATGATGTCGGTCGTGGTCGGTATCGACGGATCCCCAGCCGCTATGCACGCGGCCCAATGGGCAGTCGACGAAGCCGTCTCCCGTGACAGTCCGCTGCGGCTGATCTATATTCTCGAACGACATTCCGAAGCCGTGCGTCTGGAAACGGAGTACGCCGAAACGGCGCTGCTCACCGCCTCTGCAGCGGTCGAAGCCACTGGGCAACCGGTCAAGGTCGAGACCGCGATCATCCGTGGACACCCGAACGCCGTCTTGGCTAGGCAGTCACGGGACGCCGAGATGCTCGTCGTCGGAGCTTTAGGCGCGGGCTATCCCACTCGAAAGCTAGTCGGTTCCACGGCCGCGGCACTCGTCCGGTTGGCGCGGTGTCCACTCGCGATTATCCGCCCACCGTATGTGCCACCGGCCCAACCCGGCGTCATCGCCGTCATCGCCGAGGGCTCCCAAAAGTACGACGTACTCCTAAGAACAGCGATGGATGAGGCGCGACTGCGGAAACTGGCGTTGCTGACGCTATGCATGCGGCCGCTCGATCCTGATGACCCCGGCAGCGACCCATTCGTGCAGAGCCTTGGCCACTGGCGGCATCGCTACCCCGCGGTAAAGGTCGATGCCGTCACGATCGGCACCAGCGGCGCGACGTTCCTTTCCGAGACCGACCGAACAATACGGCTGGTGATCATTGGTGGCATTAACGGCAAAGATCGGACGCCCTGTGCCCTCGCGGTCGGCGGCCGGTCTGTGCTGCTCCACGCCCATTGCTCTGTCCTGATCGATCACCCGAAACCATAGTGAAGAAGCACTGTACCGGCATGTCTGCGGCCCGGATTTCGTTGCGGGAGAAAACGAATCGGGTATCTACGGTAATGCATCCGATGATGCGTGCGGGTTGAACAGTCGCGGGCGAACCGGAACGACGGCTGCGCGTTCGATCAGACCGTACCGTGTGGCAATGTTCGATCTGGACGGCACGCTCGCGGCATCCAAGAGCGACATCTCGCCGGCCACAGCTCACATGCTCTGCGCCCTGCTCTCAGCCATCGACGTGTGCATCATCTCTGGCGGAGGCTTCGAGCAATTCGAAGCGCAAGTATTACGCCACCTCAGCAAGCCCTGTGACCTTGGGCGCCTGCACTTGATGCCCACCTGCGGGACCCGGTATCTGCGCTGGGACGGAGGTGTCTGGACCGAGTTGTATTTTGAGAAGCTGTCTTCCCGCGAGAAGAACCGCGCGTGTGAAGTGCTGCGGAACGGTGCCGAGACGCTCGGCTTGTGGACGAACGACACGTGGGGCCCCGCACTTGAGGATCGTGGCAGCCAGGTCACATATTCGGCGCTGGGCCAGGGCGCACCCGAGGATGTGAAATCGGCGTGGGATCCGGACAATTCAAAGAAGGAGTCGTTGCGCAGGTTCGCGGCGGAACGACTCCCGGATCTTGAAGTCAAAAGTGGCGGTTCGACCTCGATCGATGTGACTCGACGCGGTGTCGACAAATCTTACGGCGCAAGGAGTTTGATGCTGGCACTCCGTCTGACCGAACGTGAGATTGTCTACTTCGGTGACCGGCTGGACCCCGGCGGTAACGACTATCCCATCAAGGGAATGGGTATTGACTGCATCGAGGTCCACGGTTGGGAAGACACGATTGCGAAGGTGACGAAAGCATTTGGCGAACTACTCAGATAGTTCTGCGCTCACGGTTCGTTGTCGCAAGAGCGTCATGGCGCCTGGGCAGAGTCGGCGCCAACTCAGCGCGTAGTGGGAGGCTCTCTGGAGATGTACGTATTCCAGTTTATTGCTCGACCCTTGTCGCGTGAACAATGTTGCAGGGCAAATGAATTCGTGCATCATCGATAAGTGGCAGGATCGTAGCCATCCGTTGGGAGGCAAGGCGCATTTGTTCGGCCTGTCGGGGTGGCATCTGCAGCAGTACCGCCTCCGGCAACTATCCGAAGCTGCCAGAGAAACCCGAAGTATTGCGCCCTTTACCACTGCCTCAACGAAGGCGACAGATACTCCTATGCTGTCGCGGTGCGCCGCGCCTCCCTTGCGAGTGCTAAGCGCGGCGCAGTCGCGGCCCGGTGAAAAGGACCACGCTTCCGCAATGGGTCATTCTGATTTTACGCATTGCGTGCACGACTATCCCGAGGTCGAAGTTCGCACAGTTCATTTGGACGGCTCTTTCGTCGACTACCTCGCTGCGCACGCCGCGTCTATCCAGTTGGCCATGGTCGGCGCGGCCCAGACCGGCGAAGTCGAGCAGCTCCTCGGTGACGCTGGTGCAACGGCCCTGCGAGACAGCGATTTCAACCTGACCGTCGTCGGTCTTCAGCGGCCGGGCCGCTGACAGATCGGACGCGCTTGGGTCGGATCGGTTCAAGGCCTCAGCGTTCTATGATTGACCGTCGAGGTCAATGTCGCCGACATGTCGACGCTCGACATCATCGACAACGGTTGCGGGATGCCCGTCGACAACCCGCGCCGTAGCGGACTGGCCCATATGTCGTACCGAGCTGAACAGGTTGGTGGCAGCTGCGAGATCACCAGTCCACGTCCACTGGACCGCTCCGCTGTCCGATCATTAAATAGTCAGCAACGTTCGCCGCGCAGCGGATACCAAATGCGTTGCCGGCCAATGCCCGTGCTTCTCGATCGATCAGCTGTGAACCGTCGAGGCCTCAAGGCCATGCGATCAGGGACTTATGCCTCATGACTGACGGCTGTCGCGTAAATAGTGTTCTCGGTACGTGACTGGCACTGACACCAAGGAGAACAAAAATGTCTGCAGCCGAGAAGCGTTATGGCATCGTCGTCGGAGTCGACGGATCGGCCTCGTCGAGTGTTGCCGTCTGCTGGGCAGCGCGTGATGCGGCTATGCGAAATATCCCGCTGACCTTGGTCCACATGCTCAAAGCGTTTGTGCCGACGTTTCCGCAGATCCCAATGCCGGACGGCGTTGCGTTATGGCAGGAAGATGACGGTCGCCGCGCCCTCGAACAGTCGGTCAAGATCGCTGGAGACGCGACACCGACGCACGGGAAAATCAAGATTTCAAGCGAGGTGAAGTGTTCGCCGCCTGTGGCGACGCTTGTCGAAATGTCCGAAGAGGCAGAGATGGTCGTCGTGGGCAGCAGCGGGCGTGGTCTGGCGGGCCGGCATCTCCTGGGTTCCGTCAGCTCCGGCGTGGTGAGAAGCGCGAGTTGCCCTGTCGCGGTCATCCACGACGACGATCCGGTGATGCCTCACCCGCAGCAGGCTCCCGTGCTAGTCGGAATTGACGGCTCTCCGGCCTCGGGGCTTGCGACGGCCATTGCCTTTGACGAAGCCACGCGTCGTGGTGTCGAGCTGACGGCATTGCACACCTGGAGCGACATTGAGGTTTTGGAACTCCCGGAGTTGGACTGGGCGGCCGTCAAGGCCGAAGCGGAGCGCAGTCTGGCCGAAGCCTTAGCAGGCTGGCAAGAACGTTATCCCGATGTCACGGTGCACCGCCTCGTCGTTCGCGACTGGCCGGCCCGCCAGCTGATCGAACGGTCAGAATCGGCCCAGCTGGTGGTCGTGGGCAGTCACGGCCGAGGTCGCCTGTCCGGCGCGCTTCTGGGTTCGGTCAGCAACGCCGTCGTGCACGCGGTTCATACGCCGGTGATCGTGGCGCGGCCCTCGTAAGGCCTTGCCACGAAATCCCATTCGCGTTACACATCGAAACAAAGGATTTGAATCATGGCAGACAGGTTCGCTAATTCACTGACGTCGATGGCGGTGCCCTATTAAGGAACGCCGGGGACGCAACTCTGATGTGACTCCGGAGATCGCGGACGCTCTAGATGTCCACAACGGCTGGGACGACGCGTACCGGGTGGACACCTCGCGCGGGCTCGACCCGTCGGTGTTATTGGCCGAGAACGTTTGGCGCCAAGCGATCTAATCGCTCCAACCGTCGCAGGTTTATGGCAAAACGTGGGCCGCGGCCGCACGGAGGGCCGGTCGGCTATTCAGCGAGGACCAAATCCTCCTGTCCGCGACAATTTCAAAAACTAACATTTTCGATATCGCGACACTCAACCGCGCGGGCGAAGGATAGTGAGCACGAAATGTCCAGTCGGAAAATGAATTTGGGCGTAGTGGTCGGCGTCGACGGATCATCCTCGTCGGGGAGCGCGATCCAGTGGGCTGCGCACGAGGCGAGGATGCGTAATGTGCCGCTCACCCTCGTCCACGTGGCCGTCACGCCGTCGTGGGGCCCGGCGCCCTGGCTCTTGTCTAATGCGCCTCTTCCACTTCCCGCCGACGAAGACCCGGCACTGGAAAAATCTACCCGAAAGATCATCACTGACTCGATCAAGATCGCCGAAGACAGCATTCACGGAACTGACCGTCCTGAAATCAGAAGTGAGATCTTCTTTTCGGTGCCCGTGCCAACACTTGTCGACCTGTCCAAAGACGCGCACATGGTGGTTGTGGGGCGCCGAGGGCAGCACCGTTTGCGTGGAGTCCTGCTCGGCTCAGTCAGCACGGGGATGATGCACCATGCGCATTGCCCAGTAGCCGTGATCGGCGATGCGGTTCCGGTCGGGCCGGAGGACTTAAGACGATCCGTAGTGGTCGGCATCGATGGGTCGCCTGCCTCGGAATTGGCCACCGCGATCGCATTCGACGAGGCCTCGAGGCGGCGTGTGGACTTGGTCGCCATGCACGCCTGGAGAGACCCGGACCTATCAAAAGGCATGGACATGGATTGGTCCGCGCAGCAATCGACTGCGAGCAAAAACCTGGCTGAGCGTTTAGCCAGCTGGCAGGAACGCTATCCGGATGTCACAGTCCATCCGCAGGTCGTGTGGGACAACCCGGCCCATCATCTTCTTAATGAGGCCAAGTCGGCCCAGCTCCTAGTCGTTGGCAGTCACGGCCGCGGCGGATTCGCGGGGATGGTCCTGGGGTCAGTCAGTACGGCGGTTGCACAAGCTGCCCGCGTCCCTGTGATCGTGGCCCGATCGCGTTAACGGTGTGCAATGGCCATCTAGCGGCTGGGGCGTGCCCCCGGAGTAGTATCCGCTCTAACAAGCATCTCGTGGTGGTTGCGCCACGGGTAGAGTGCCGAACTTCGGTGTCGACTCCTAACTCCGCCAACATAATTGAGCGAAGGTATGACTGAGTTAACCGAGGACGCCAGCGGCTTACCGTCACGCTCGCTGAGCGCGCAGCAAGCTAGCGATGATGCCGCCGACCTGAAGCCGTGCGCCGCGCCCGCGCCCGACGAAATGGCCCAGCGGGATCAGCGGCTGGAGTAGACGCGCCTTGACCCGAGACCGTTACCTACCTGTTGGCTCCGCGCATTACCGCTAAGGATTCCGTTTTTTCCGCGGCAGACCCCTACCTGGTTAGCGACCGCAAGAGCGCGCCGGGCGCAGCGGTAGCGCGCAGTCGACGCTAGCAATAGTTACTTCGTGTCGACAACCAATACTTCGGCCTTGGCCCGGTGACGAACAGCGCGTGGAACCGACCCGATCAGACGCCCGACCACCGAGTTGAATCCAACACTGCCGACCACGATGAGATCGGCACCGGCGCTGTCAGCCAGCTTCAGCAATGCGTCCACCGGTGAGCCTTCGACCGCTTTCTCCTCGACGTCACGCGCACCGGCCTGCTTGGCTCTCGCGCTCGCGTCACGCAGCATCGCATAGACCGGTGCGTTTCCTTCGATCCGGTATCCCTCACCCGAGGCTTGGTCGGGATCAACTCCGCCCGCGCGCGAGCCCGCATCCTGATATGCCGATGCCACAATCAATTTCGCGCCCGACTTCGCCGCAATGGCTGCCGCCTCATCGACCGCGCGAAGCGATGTTTCTGATCCATCGGTACCAACCAGGACGACCTTGTAATCCGTCACGCTCTGCTCCCATCGACAGCGCTGCGCCGCGCCGGCCTATTGCGCACCCGTGCCTACCACAAAATCGGAACCAGTATTCACTGAATACCCCATCCAGCCGGATCGCATGTCAGGGAGTTGCGGGAGCGATCGCCTCCTCGCGGACAGGTTCGGGTAGGTCGTTCTCCGGAGTCTCGCGGTGTCTCCCGTAGACCCACTCGAACACCGGCGTGGCCATCAGCGTGGTGACGACGGCGACCAGGACCAGGATGGTGAAGAGCGTCGGCGTGATGATGCCGGCCTGGAGTCCGATGTTGAGCAGGATGAGTTCGATGAGTCCGCGGGCATTCATCAACGAGCCCAGCGCAACAGACTCGCGGAACGGAACTTTCCTCAGCCGCGCCGCGACCGTGCACGCGATTCCTTTGCCGGCAACCGAGATGGCAAGAATTCCGAGCGTCACCGCCCACAGTTTCGGGCTGTTCAACAAACCGATCTGAGTGTTGAGGCCGGAATAGACGAAGAACAGCGGCAGTAGAAACGTGGTGACGAGCGGCTCGAGGTTGGCAGTCAGGCGCTGCGCGAAAAACCCGGACGGCATGGCGACGCCAAGGATGAACGCGCCGAAGATGGCGTAGACGCCGACGGCGTCTGTGAACCAGGCGCACGCCATCAGCAGGATCAAGACGGTGCTCAACACCGGTGCGGTGATTTCGTTGTGGCGTTCGGACACCGTCCCGAGTCCGCGCAACGCTCTGCGCCCAATTGTCAAGAGCAGCAACGTGTACAGGATTCCGCCGATGATCGCCGTGGCGGCGACGGCGATGCTGCCGCGATGTATCGCGAGCACCGACGCAAGAATGCACCAGGACAGTGCATCATCGGTCGCGCCGCACGCCAAGGCGAGCGTTCCCAACGGCGTTCCGGAGAGTCCCCGTTCGTAGATGATTCGAGCCAGCATGGGAAATGCGGTCGTCGCGATCGATGCACCGAGAAACATCATCGCCATCAGGAGCGTGACGCTCTTGTCGAAGTAGATTCCGCTCGCCAGCAGGGGCGTGGCGATCGATGCACCCAGAACCAGCGGCGTGAAGATGCCTGCCGCGGAGACCGCGACGGCGGTGCCGATCCGATGCTTGATGAGGTTGACGTCGAAGTTGAGGCCGATCAGAAACATGTAGAGCACCAGCCCGATCTGGGCCGCGGTATAGAGCACAACGTTTGCCGGTCCTGGCGGAAAAAGGTGGTGCTGGACATCGGGAGCGATCCGGCCCAGCAGCGACGGCCCGAGTAGGACGCCGGCGATCATCTCACCGACGACCTGCGGCTGACCGAGGCGTTGCGACGCCAGACCAACGACTCGGCACGCGACGAGAATCGCGGCCAGTTCCAGAAAGAAATGAATGGCAATCGATGCGGGCATGGTCTGCGTCCTCGGGTTTGCCTGACTGGTCATTTCTCCGCTTGCCAGCGACCCGGTTTAGTGTAGCTTCTTAAATGTTAAGTAACTGTCCTATCCGGACCGCGGGAGGGGACTTGTGGACCTGAACACGCAGCTGTCAGAACTGAGCCCGGAAGCAC
The DNA here is from genome assembly GCA_963737375.1 of uncultured Actinomycetota bacterium. Lineage (GTDB taxonomy): Bacteria > Actinomycetota > Actinomycetes > Mycobacteriales > Mycobacteriaceae > Mycobacterium. The sequence goes on along the minus strand of CAVTSP010000028.1, from coordinate 39,957 downwards.
GGGCGGAGCTGGTGCGGAAGATCAAAACGCGCCTGGTGGAGGACGACAGCCGCCACGCGGATCATGACCTCGCGATCATCGGAGGCGGAGTCGCGGCGCTCACCCTCGCGCTCGAACTCCGCCGCAAAAGGGCGGACACTCGAATTCTCATCATCGAGCCGCACTCCCACCCCATTGCAGAGATCACCCACACGGTTGGCGAGTCGACAGTCGAGATCGCCGCGCAGTACCTTCGCGACCGCCTCGAATTGGCCGACCATCTGAACACCTCGCAGCTCCGCAAAATGGGTCTGCGCATGTTCTTCTCGCACGACGGAAATACCGACATCGACCAGCGAATGGAACTCGGCAGCTCTTCCTTCAGCCCCCAGGTCACCTATCAGATTGACCGCGCCAGGCTGGAGAACGAACTCAATCGACGCTGTCTGTCGGAAGGCGTCGAGATCACTTCTGGCCGGGTTACCTCCGTGGAACTCGGCCTCAGGGACCATCCGCACACTCTTTCTGTTCAGCAGGGTGACGCCACCAGCTCCACCACCGCCCGTTGGGTGGTCGATGCGTCAGGGCGTAACCGGGCGCTGCCGCGCCAGTTGGAACTCAAGCGCGCCAACGAGCACCATTGCAATGCCGTGTGGCTACGTGTCGCTACCGAGATCGACATCGGCCAGTGGAGCAACGACCCGGAATGGCAGGCACGCCTGGTCGAGGGGGACCGGGCGATGTCGACCAATCACTTGATGGGCGAAGGCTATTGGGTGTGGCTGATCCGACTCGCGTCCGGAGCCACCAGTGTCGGCATCGTCGCAGACCCCGCCTTCCATGCATTCAGCGATTTCAACACTCTTGACAAAGCCCGATCGTGGCTTACTGAGCACGAACCTCAATTCGCTGCTGTCCTGGCACAGCACGAGCAACTGATCAAAGACTTCAGGGTGATGAAGCACTACAGCCACGGATCGTCGAAAGTCTATGACGCACAGCATCGTTGGTGCCTCACCGGCGACTCTGGCGTCTTTCTCGACCCCTTGTACTCGTCTGGGCTGGACCTCGTCGCGATCGGCAACGGCCTCATCACCGACATGATCACTCGCGAACTCGACGGTGAAAATGTCGTCGCCCGCGCGCGTATCAACGACTCGCTGTTTCGGTCACTCTCCGACATGTGGCTCAACATCTACTGCAACCAATACAAACTCATGGGGGCGCCGGCAGTCATGACGGCGAAGGTGATCTGGGACATCGCCTTCTACTGGGGATTTTTGGGCCTGATGTACAGCAACGGCCGATTCGTCAGTGTCGCCGACGATCCCGGGGTGGTCCCACACCTGGAAGGCCTCATCGAACTCAGTAACCGCATGCAGGTGTTCTTCCGGGAGTGGGCAGCGGTCGAGAACGCCCTTCCCTCATCGCAGTTCGTCGACATGTACGCGGCCCACAACTTCATGGTGACGCTGCACACCGCGATGATGGGGGAAGCCTCGGACTTCGCGGAACAATTCGATGCGAACATCCGGCTGTTACGCCGGCTCGCAGGTCAGCTGATCGAAACGATTCTCTCGGAAAAGTCCCACGCATTTTCCGACGACGATGCCGTGCAGCAGGTACAGGCCTGGCAGCGCGACACCTTCCTGCGGGAACTCCGGTCCGATTACCGCCGGGAGCAAGACGCCGACCCACTCAGCCAGAAGTGGATTGTCCGAACCGTGCCTGCACTCGAATTCAGTTGAACCGGCCGCGGATCCGTTCTGGTCGACCCCCCAGGCGTCATGTCACCACCGGTTGTTAGGTCTCCAACATGAATGCGCTTGCCGAACACGGCACTAACCAGCCCCTCGCCATCGTCGGGATCGGCTGCCACCTTCCGGGCGGCGCCCACACCCCGGACCTCTACTGGGACTTGATGCGCCGTGGCATTGACGCGACGCGTGAAGTGCCCGAAACGCGCTGGAATGCCGACAAATACCATGATCCGAACCCGAAGAAGGTCGGAAAGATGGTCACCCGCCGCGGCGGGTTCCTCAGCGAGATCGATCAATTCGACCCTCAATTCTTCGGCATCTCGCCTCGAGAGGCGAACCTCGTCGATCCTCAACAGCGCCTCTTGCTGCGGACCACCTGGGAGGCACTGGAAGACGGCGGAATATCCGCGGACAGTCTGGCCGGCACGGATGTCGGCGTATTCGTCGGCGGGTTCACCCTCGACTATCAACTCCTGCAGAACAAGGGTCGCAGCAGCCGTTACCTCTTCAAGACGCATTCCGCGACCGGGATGATGATGACGATGCTGGCGAACCGGATCTCGTTCGCCTTCGACTTCCGCGGGCCCAGTATGACGATCGATACTGCGTGTTCGAGCTCGCTTGTCGCGGTTCACCTTGCGGCGCGCAGTATTTGGAACGGTGAATGTGATCTGGCGCTCGCAGGCGGCGTCAACATCATGATCGGACCCAGCACAGCGATCGCGGAATCGAAGAGCGGGTTCCTTGCGCCGGATGGGCGGTGCAAGGCCTTCGATCAGTCCGCCGACGGGTACGCCAGGGGCGAGGGTGGCGCTGTCGTCGTCATCAAGCCCCTGGACCAGGCACTGCGCGACGGTGACGAAATTTATGCGCAGATCCTCGGCACTGCGGTGTCCCAGGACGGGCACACCGATGGCATCACCGTTCCCAGCGCGCAAGCCCAAGAAGCCGCCATCACGACAGCCTTACGACGAGCGGGCCTTCACCCCAACGACGTTGGCTATGTGGAGGCACACGGCACCGGCACTCCGGTCGGCGACCCGGTCGAGGTCCGTGCTCTCGCGAACGCGCTCACCGCAGAACGCCCGGCGACGAGTCCGCTGCTGATCGGGTCGGTGAAAACCAACATCGGGCACCTCGAAGCCGGCGCAGGCGTGGCCGGACTGATCAAAGCGGCGTTGGTGCTCAAGCACGGCTTCATCCCGGCGAACTTGCATCTCAACAACCCCAGTGACCAGATCCCGCTCGACGATATGAGAATCGACATTCCACGAACCGGTCGCCCGTTTCCCGGCGGCAAGCGACGCGTCGCGGGGGTCAACTCGTTCGGCTTCGGCGGCACCAACGCCCACGTCGTACTCGCCGAACCCCCCGGCCCGCTCGCGGTCAACGTCTCGAGCCATGCCCACCAGCCGCCGCTGGCTGTCCTCCCGATATCGGCGCGCACCGAGGAAGCCCTCGTGGCCTCGGCCCGTCAGCTCGCCGAACATGTGGGCGCGCACGACGACCTCAGACTGCTCGATCTTGGCTACACGCTCAGTCGCCGCCGCTCGCACCTGAACTACCGCCGGACCCTGGTCGCCGACAGCATTGCCGATGCCCAGCAACAACTTCAAGCCCTTGCCGACGGCGGGCAGATCTCTGCACGCCGCAGCAGCCCGACGACGCCGAAGCTGGCCTTCGTCTGTACCGGCATGGGGCCGCAGTGGTGGAAGATGTGCCGGGGTCTGCTCGATGTGTATCCCGCGTTCACCGAGAGCATTCGGCGAAGCGACCGCGAGCTGTCCCGTTACGCGAACTGGTCATTGATAGGTGAGCTTCGCGCTGATGAAACTCGTTCTCGGATGGCCGAAACCGAGGTCGCGCAACCCGCGAACTTCGCGATCCAGATCGCGCTCGCCGAGCAACTCAAGCAGTTCGGGATCAAGCCGGACGCGGTGATCGGCCACAGCGCCGGCGAAGTGGCCGCCCACTATCTCGCTGGAGTCCTCACGTTCGAGCAGGCGATTCAGGTGATCTACCACCGAAGTCGGCTGCAGCAGCGCACCAGCGGACTGGGCCGCATGCTCGCGGTCGGCCTCAGCGCCGAATCGTTCATGCAGAAGATCGACGCCCAAACGCACGACGCGATCGGACGGCGGGTGTCGATCGCGGCCATCAACGGCCCGTCAACAGTCACCGTTGCCGGCGACGGCGAGGTGCTCGACGACATCGCCCGACAACTCGACGAGCGTGAGATCTTCAACCGGTTTCTCAATGGGAAAGTGCCCTACCACACCCATTACATGGACACCATCAAAGCGGACCTCCACGAAGCGTTCGAAGAGTTGACTCCGAGCGCGGCGACAATCCCGCTGTACTCGACCGTGACCGGCGAGAAACTGGACGGCTATGCCGACGGCGCTGCCTACTGGTGGCAAAACACCCGTGCCACGGTTCTTTTCGAACCTGCGATCAGGCGGATGCTCGATGACGGATATACACATTTCGTCGAACTGGGGCCACACCCGGTTCTCGCAGCGTCATTGTTCGAGATAGCCGCAGCTCACGAGACCGAAACGGTCGTACTGGCAACTCAGCGGCGCAACGAGGACGACGGTCGCACGCTGATGAATTGCGTTGGCGCACTGCACTGTAACGGCCATCTGATCGCCTGGGACGCGCTATACCCGAGAGACGCCGCGCGACTCGTTAAACTTCCCCTGTATCCCTGGCAATCCAAGCGCTACTGGAACGAAACCCACGAAGCGACCGAGGATCTTCATTACAAGCCCGTGCACCCATTGCTGGGGCAACCGGTGATCGGGGTTCATCCCACCTGGGAAGTCGAGCTGAGCACCATCACCACACCCTTCCTTGCTGACCATCAGGTGCAGGGAAGCACTCTGGTGCCCGCAGCCGTATACATCGAAATGGCTTTGGCAGCAGCCAACCTCACCTACGGGTCAACCAGTTACAGCGTGGATGATCTGGCCCTGCTGCGTGCGGTGATCCTCGACGACACGTGCGATCCGGTAATGCGCACCACGCTCAACCGCGACACCGGAACACTGGAATTCGCCGCGTTGACCGCCACAGCCGGAGGTGAGGTCAAGTGGACGATAACGGCGACCGCAGAACTCAACACACTCGCACACCCGCCTGAACGCGCCAAGACGCCTCCACACGCGAGGCCGGTCACCACAATCGGCCGCGACGAGTTCTACACCCGCGCCCAAGCCGTCGGCTTCGACTACGGTGGCGCATTTCAGACCATCGCCGGAATCACGTCCGGAGACGGCTGGGCGACAGCAGACATCACCACCCCGGTGCAGATCGGAGGCGACACCGATCAATACCGATTCCACCCGGCGCTGATCGACGGCGCCTTCCAGACACTGCTCGGCACAACTGTTCTGGGACGCGACACCGACGAAGACGCCTACCTTCCCACGGGAGTCCGGCGTAGCGCCATCTACGGCGCGCCCGAACACCACATGATCGCCGAGGTCACTGTGGTGTCGGCGACCCGAGATGAGATCGAAAGCGACATCACACTCATCGGCAGCGACGGAGAGCCGTTGGCCGTATTCACCGGTTTCACGTTGCAGGCGCTGAGCGCATCGTCGCGCATGTCGCCCGAACGGATAGACAAGGGCCTGTACGAGATCGAATGGGTTGCACGCACCGAGATGGAGGGCGACCCGGGCGGGGCAGCGACGTCAACGGACAGCCTGTCGTGGCTGATTTTCCTCGACAGCGACGGCGTCGGGACAACACTGGCAGACCAACTTCGCCGCAGCGGTCACCGCGTCCGCGCGGTACTGCGCCGGCCTGTCAATGCGCTGACGAAGGTCGACGGTGGTTACTTCCTGAATCCGCAGCAGCCCGATCAATTCCAGCAGTTGATCGCAACGCACGTCGAAAACGAAGGTGACCTTGCCGGCATCATCAACTGCTGGCCGTTGGACATCTCTGCCGAAGCCGACTGGCGCCCGGCCGCCACCTCCGGTGAAATGAACAACAGTCTCGGTGTTTTCACGATTCTGCATCTCGCCAAAGCCTTCGCCGAGCACGACACCCTGGCGCCACGGCTCTACGTGCTGACCTCCAACGCACAACCCGCCCTGGGAACCGAGCGACTTGCCGTCGAACAGGCCGCTGTCTGGGGTCTCGGGCGGGTGTTCGGCCAGCAGGAGTTCGCCAACCGCTGGGGCGGGCTGATCGACATCGACGACGCTGATGATTGCACACAGACCGCGTCGCGGGTCTGCGAGCACATCCTCGCCGCGGACGCCGAGGATCAGATTGCCATCCGGAGCCACTCGGTTTTCGTTCCTCGTCTTCGCCAAAGTACGCACCTGACGCAAGCCTTCCCCACCAAGCTCACCCCCAACGCGACCTACGTCGTGACCGGTGGTGGGGGAGCCCTCGGTCGCATCGTGGCCACTTATCTGGCCGAACGCGGCGCGCGCCACATTGCGCTGCTATCCCGCAGCGAGATCCCGCCGAGAGACCAATGGTCACTGCTACCTGATGACCACCGGCACTACGCGACCATCAATGCGATCCGAAAGATCGAGCACCTCGGTGCGCGAGTGACCACCGACAGTGTCGACATCACAGACATCGACGAGGTGAAAACCTGGCTGAGTGATCACCTCCACAGTGGGGGCCGCCCGATACGCGGAATCATCCACGCCGCAGGCACTGTCGACGACCGTCTTCTGGTCAATATGACCGAAGACGATTTCACCAGGGTGATGGCGCCGAAAGTCAAGGGCGCCCGTGTGCTGCACAACGCTTTCCGCGGAACCGATCTGGAGTTTTTCGTGATGTTCGGGTCGGCCGGGTCGGTCATCGCATCACCTGGCCAAGGCAACTACGCCGCCGCCAACGCGGTCATGGACGCCTTCGCGCACTACCGACAGGCACTCGGTTTGCCGGCTCTCACAATCGGTTGGGGCCCTTGGTCAGTGGGGATGGTCGAAGAACTCAAGCTGGAAAAGATTTACGCGCACAGGGGGATCGAGCTCATCTCCCCGGCGGCGGGGACCCGCATCCTCGACCGACTCATCAACCAGAAACTCCCCAACGTCATAGCGATCAGCGCCGACTGGGCGCAGGCTCGCCGCGCCGGGATCGGCGGTCAGGTTCCCCCGATGTTTTCCGAACTGGGGACGGCCGAGACTTCCTCCGAAGCAGTCGATTCAGAATCGTCGATACTGGAGTTTCTGTCAGCATGCCCCGCGACCGACAGGCTCGAGCTTGTCGCCAGCCACGTTCAACAAGTCGCCGCCGCCGTTTTTGAGATCCCTGCCGCCGATATCGGTCCCGACGACGGTCTCGACGACATCGGCATGGACTCTTTGATGGCAATGGATTTCAGGCTCAGGGTCAATGCGATTTTCGCGATCGACCTGCCGCTGCTCGAGCTACTTCGCGGCGTAAGCGTGAATTCACTGGCCGACCGAATCCTCGCCGACCTGCACTTGACGGACGCCGGCCCAGCGACGGTAGCCGAGGAGATACCGGCAGCCGACGATGTCGACCTATTGATCGAGCAGCTGTCCGAGGCCGAATTGCGGGAAATGCTCGCTGAACTCGAGAGCCAGGGCGAGGCCCACTCGTGAACTCCGCGGTGCAGGTTCGGGGTCTGCGCAAGTCTTACGGGCAGCTACAGGCCGTGCACGATGTGGACCTCGATGTCGGGTACGGCGAAGTGTTCGCGATCCTCGGGCCCAACGGGGCCGGCAAGTCGACAACGATCGAAATCCTCGAGGGTCACCGTAAACGTGATTCCGGACGCGTCAGTGTGTTGGGCGAGGACCCGGGGACGGCGGGGCGAAGCTGGCGCGCCAAGATCGGCATTGTGCTTCAAGAAGTCAGCGACGCCGGGATGCTGACAGTCTCTGAAACTGTGGCGATGTTCGCGAAATGCTATGGGGCGGCTCGTGTCCCCGAGGAAGTGCTCGAACTCGTCGGGCTCGGCTCGGTAGCTGAGTCCAAGGTCAGCACGTTGTCCGGGGGACAGCGTCGCCGCCTCGATGTCGCTCTCGGCATCATCAACCTTCCTGAGCTGCTTTTCCTCGACGAACCGACCACGGGATTCGATCCCGAAGCACGACTGCGTTTTTGGGACCTGATCCGGCTGCTCGCCGGCGGCGGCACGACGATCCTGCTGACCACCCACTACCTCGAGGAAGCGGCGGCGCTGGCAGATCGCGTTGCCGTCATCACCGGCGGACAGGTGGTGGCAGTCGACTCACCGCAGAACCTGATCCACTATGTGAGCACCGCTGCGACTGTTCGGTGGAGGACGGGAGACCATCACCACGAAGTCGTCACCGAGCAACCCACCGACCTCATCAGAAAATGGTCGGCCGACGGTGCCGAGTTGGCTGACCTGACTGTTTCGCGGCCCACGCTCGAAGATGCCTACCTGCAGTTGATCGGCCCGAGCTGATGGATACTGACCACGTGGCTGATACCGCACCGCCGCAACAACGACTGATCGAGGAGCGGCCCGCACTGCCCTCACCGCTGCGAATCGGACTGTCGCGAGTCGTCCCCGAGCTGAAGATGTTCTACCGCCGCCCAGAGCAGATGGTGCTGACATTTTCGTTGCCGGCCGTCATCTGCGTCCTGCTGGGTTCGATCTTTTCCACAAAGCTGCCCAACAGCGAGACCAGCACGGGCGCCGTGATCGCGGCGAGCATGCTTGCCTACGGCATTCTTTCGACGTCATTCATCAACTTGGGCATCAGCATTGCGGCCGATCGCGACACCGGTGCCTTGCGGCGTCTCCGCGGGACACCAACCACGGCGCTGTCGTACTTCATCGGAAAGATTTGTCTGGTCGCGATCGTCAGCCTTGCCGAGGCAGCCGTCTTGGTGTCGGTCGGACTCCTTTTCTTCGAACTACGGCTACCGACAACTATGTTCGGGTGGTTCACCCTCACCTGGGTGTTCCTTCTGGGCACCGTCAGTTGTTCCCTGCTTGGCATCTTCATCAGCAATTTCGCCAGTAACGCGGTCGCCGCTGCCGTCGTCACCAACGGCCCAGCGGTCGCGTTACAGTTCGTGTCAGGCACCTACGTGCCGCTGATCGTGTTGCCGACATGGATGTTGGTCGTCGGCTCCGTGTTTCCGGTCAAGTGGATGGCTCAAGGGTTTCGATCCGTGCTGCTGCCGCCGAAAATGGCCGCTGTCGAACCGGCAGGCAACTGGGAACACTGGCACATATTCCTGGTACTGACCGCGTGGGCGATCGGCGGCTTAGTTGCCTGCCTCGCCGTTTTCCGGTGGTCGGACAGAGACTGATCAGGGACGGGTCCGCAGAATCTCTTCCGCTGTGCGGCGCCCACTCACAAGCGCTCCCTGTATCGAGGCGGTGTCCCGGTGGTCTCCGCACCACCAAAGCCCGTCGCTGACGGCGACCGGCTGGCGTACCCGCAGCGGGGCAGGCTGGGCGGGTAGCGCGTGTCGAATAATGCTTCGCGTCAACAGCTTCCACGAGGCGCCGTCGGCACCCATGATGTCGGCGGCATGGCGTCGGGTAACGCTGTCCGACGGTAGTGCCCCATCAGTTCCCAGCAGCGCGGAGGCCGCAATCAGATGCTGCCCCGCGGGGGCATAGCCAGGTGCGGCCGCGCTGATGACCGCGGTGTTGAGAACCGGTCCGGGCGGATCGCGCCGGGCGTCAACCCACAGCATTGGTCGTGTCGTCGGAGCCTCATCGGTGGACCACCAGTCGGTGACGACGCCGTGGGTGGGCGGGGGAGACGAACCGGTGAGCGTCGCTGCCATCGTGGGATCAGTTGCCACCACGACATCGTTCGCGCGCACGCTCGCGTCTGAGCCCGACACGCGCCAACTCGGTCCGTCGCGCTCGATGCGAGTCACCGCGTGATTCAGGCTTATCAGCCCACTCAGGGGCGTGGCCATCAGTCGCGGAAGTGATTGCATACCTGCGGCCGGCAGGGCGGGCACACCGAGCAGAAACATCCGTGCCAACAGTAGAGCGAATGAATTGGAGCTGCTGCCGGTGTCCTCGAGAAGGACTCCGGCAAGGAAGCGGTCGATCACGCGGCGCAGCTCGCCGCTAACCCCCTTCTTGTCCAAGCCCGATCGCAGGGTGATGTCGTCGCCCACTTGCGATTTGAGAACACCGGGTCTTAGCGCGGGAAGAACCCACCGCGCTATCGCGACTAGATCAGTGGGTCGAATAACACCTGACGCCAACATCTTTGGCACCAGCTTGGGCTCGCGCAGCGGGTGAGCCAGCACAGCTGATGTGGACTGGCGCCGCACCGCGACTCCGGCACCAAACGGCTGCAAAGCGAGCGCGGTGACATCGACAGCGCGCGGCAGCTCCGGGTAGGCAGGATTCAAAACCTGGAAGCCGCGGTCGCACAGAAAACCGTCGAATGCATCGGTGCGGACGCGGCCGCCGACGTCATCGTCTTGCTCCCAGACGCGAACATCGCGGCCCGCGGCCGCCAACACAGCGGCGCACCGTAAACCGGCTAGCCCGGCACCGATCACCAAAACCTCAACACCGTCACCGGCCATCGCCTGCCTGCCCTCCTCGCGGCCTCGCCCCACACCCCAGATTGCCCTGATCACCGATGGTAAAACCGATCAAGTTGGATCCGGCGGCATGGATTCCGAGGAAAAAGGGAAACCGAGGTCGATTCGCCTGATTACAAACGTGCCGATGGCTGACCTTAATAGCCGAAAGCAAATGCCTTCCGACAAAAGCTGGCATCAGGAACTCGGTGAATGGTTGTCTGGGCAGAGCGACGCTAACTCGAGAGGATGTCAGTGGTCTTCCGCGCAGACCAAGGGATCGGACGCGACCTAGCCGCTGTCGATTGGGCGGCAACTCCACTGGGTCCGGTGGAGGGTTGGCCGCAAAGCTTGCGTACAACCGTGAACATTTTGCTGGCGTCGCGCTTCCCGATGTGGATGGCGTGGGGCCCGGAATTGACGTTCTTTTGCAATTCCGCCTACCGCCGCGACACCCTGGGCCTGAAATACCCCTGGGCGCTGGGCCGCCCGGCTCGCGAAGTCTGGACCGAGATCTGGCCCGATGTCAGCCCTCGCATCGACCATGTCTTGTCGACCGGCGAGGCAACCTGGGACGAAGCCCTGATGCTGCTGCTGGAGCGGTCGGGGTACACCGAGGAGTCCTACCACACGTTTTCGTATAGCCCACTGCGTGACGACGATTCGGCCCTGGTCGGCATGCTGTGTGTGGTCAGCGAGGACACCGAGCGTGTGGTCGCAGAACGGCGGATGGCGACGCTGCGAGAACTCGGTTCCGACCCGAGCGTGGTGCGCACCGAACGCCAGATGTTGGACTTCGCCGCCGATCAGCTTGCCCGAAACCCTTATGACCTGCCGTTCACTCTCACCTACTTGTTCGATGCCAACGGCGACGCGCGGCTGGCCGGGGCCAGTGGGATCACCCCTGGGCATCCAGAAGCACCGCAGACCCTTCCGGGCGGCGGCCCCTCGATATGGCCCCTGGGCAATGCCCACCGGGGCGAATCCGAACTGATCGAGCTCGACAGCCACGCACTGAACCTGCCGACCGGGGCCTGGCGTGAGCCACCCGTTCAGGCGCTCGTGGTGCCGATTCTGCAGCAGGCCGGCACGCCACTTGGGCTCTTCGTGGCCGGACTGAACAGGCATCGCCGGTTCGACGACGGTTATCGCGGGTTTGTCGAAGTGGTGGCCAGTCACATCGCCGCGGGGGTCGGCAGCGCACGCAGCTATCAGGCCCAGCAACAACGTGCCGAGGCCTTAGCCGAACTCGATCAGGCCAAGACGACGTTCTTCTCCAGTGTCAGCCATGAGTTCCGCACGCCTCTCACACTTATCCTCGGGCCCGTCAACGAGTTGTTGAGCCGGACCGACGTCAGCGAACATGCCCGGCGGGAACTCGAGCTCATCCAGCGCAACGGGTTGCGACTGGCCAAGCTGGTCAACACCTTGCTGGATTTCTCGCGCATTCAGGCCGGACGCATGCATGCTCGCTTCGAACCGGCAGACCTGTCGACCCTGACCACCGAACTGGCCAGCGTCTTTCGCTCCGCATTCGATCGGGCCGGCCTGACCTTCACGGTGGATTGCCCGCCGCTGGACCAACCGGTCTATCTCGACCGCGAGATGTGGGAGAAGGTGATGCTCAACCTGCTGTCCAACGCGCTGAAGTACACCTTCGACGGCACTGTCGCGGTCCGGGTCAGCCGCGACGACACCGCGGCGGTCGTGACCGTCGCTGATACCGGCATCGGAATATCTGCCGCCGAGATGCCGAAACTGTTCGAGCGATTCCACCGAATCGAATCGTCACGCGCCCGGTCCACCGAGGGCAGCGGAATCGGCCTGGCTCTGGTCAAAGAACTGGTCGGTCTCCACGGCGGCACAATCGGCGCCGACAGCCTGGAGGGTGCCGGCACGACGTTCACGGTGTGCTTACCTTTCGGGACGGCCCACCTGCCGGCGGACGAACTTGTGCAGACGCCGGCCTCGCGTGCGATCTCCGGCGTGATCGCCGACCCATATGTGCAGGAAGCATTACGGTGGTTGCCATCTGACCAGGGAATGCGGACAACCGCGAGTGCGACCACCGCGGGCGTCATTCCCGCCGAAGGCGACGGGGAGCGACCTCGAGTGTTGATCGCTGACGACAACACCGACATGCGTGAATACCTGACCAATCTTCTCGGGAATTCCGGTTATCACGTCAATGAGGCCGTCGATGGTCAGGAGGCTTTGGAGGCGATCCGGGCCGAGGTTCCCGATCTTGTCATCAGCGACGTCATGATGCCCGAACTGGACGGACTGCAACTGGTGGCCGCGCTGCGGTCGGAACCGCGCACCGCAGCCGTTCCGATTCTGCTGTTGTCCGCTCGCGCGGGGCAGGAAGCGTCGATCGAAGGGCTGCAAGCCGGCGCTGACGATTATCTCGTCAAACCATTCGCGGCGGCGGAGTTGCTGGCGAGAGTCCGCGCCAACATCGAACTGGCACAACTACGCAACCATCAGGCCCGCTGGCGCACTGCGATGGTCGACTCGTTGCAGGAGGCGTTTTTCGTCTGCGACGAGAACGGTACCGTCGTAGAAATCAACAACGCGTTCACCGAGATCCTCGGCTACGGCCCCGAACACCTGCCGTATCCGGCGACCCACCCCTGGTGGCCCGACCCCGATACCGACCCCGAAGCCCATCGACTGGTCGAGTCGGCATTCGAAGAAATGCTGGGCAGCGCTCACGGCGGCTTCACCGTTCCCGTCAATCACCGGGATGGGCACCGAGTCTGGGTTGCAGCCAATTTCAACCATGCCGACGACCCCGAAACGGGCCGGCAGATCATGGTCGGGACGATGCGGGACGTCACCGCGGAGCACTACCTGGTGCAACGCCAGACCGCACTGGCTGGACTCAATCAGCAACTGGCCCAGGCAGATACGGTCGACGATGCTTTGCGCGGAGCTGCTGAGGAACTGCGCCGGGTATGGCAGGCGCGGCGCGTAGTCATCGTCACTTTCGCCGGCGCCGACGAATCCGCCGTGCCAGACGTCGTGTGCGCGGGGGAGCCCGTCGGGTGGGCCGAATTGTTGCCGATGGAGCGGCAGGTGATCGAGTCATTGCGCGACGGCGACCCGCTGACCACTGTGGCAGACGAACCAGGCGCGGCGGGGATCAAGCTGCACCATCTCCGCGGGACGTCGGTCCTGTGGGTGGAATTGACCGAACAGCGTCCGTTCACCGCTGAAGACCACACGTTGCTGACAGTATTGGCGGGACGCCTCGGACAGGGCTTGCAGCGAGTTCACGAGGTCGACGAACAGCGTGAAACCGCTGTGGCACTGCAACATGCGATGCTCGGCCCCGCCAGCCTGCCCGGAGGCTTTGCGGTGCGGTATCTCCCTGCGAGTCGACCGCTCCAGGTCGGCGGCGACTGGTACGACGTCGTCAATCTCGATGCAGGTCGCGTCGCCCTGATCGTCGGCGACTGCGTCGGGCACGGGCTGGCCGCGGCCACCGTGATGGGCCAACTTCGAAGCGCCTGCCGGGCGCTGCTCCTCGAAAAATCCAGCCCGAGCGCCGTTCTCGCAGGACTTGACCGTTTCGCCGCACGCCTGCCCGGCGCCGACTGCACTACAGCGTTCTGCGCTGTGCTCACGCTTGCGACCGGCGAACTGGTGTACTCGAGCGCAGGGCATCCGCCGGCGATCATGGTTCATGCCGACGGCAGCACAGAGATGTTGGAGAGCGGCCAGGGATTCCCACTGACAGTCCGATCACACATCACCCGACCCGAAGCCCATGTCAGGATGCCGGCGCGCTCGACGCTCTTGCTCTACACCGATGGACTGGTGGAACGCCGTGGCGACTCCATCGAAGACGGCATGGCTCTCGCCGCCGATCTGATCGGGGGCGGACGCTCGCGCGAACTCGACGACGTCGCCGACGCACTGATGTCCGGACTCGAACCCACCGGCGGCTACCCCGACGACGTGGCCATACTGCTGTACCGGCAGCCGGCCCCCTTGGAGATGGACTTCACCGCGGACGTCCGTCACTTGGCCCCGAGCCGTGCCGCCTTGCGGAGTTGGCTGAGCGCGGCGGGAGTCGAGCCCGATCAGATTCACGACCTGCTCATCGCGACTGGTGAAGCCGTAGCCAATGCAATCGAACACGGCCACCGCAGTCGTCCCGAGGGCATCATCTCGCTACGTGCGACGGCCGTCGCAGACGGGCTCCACGTCAGCGTCATCGACACCGGCGTCTGGAAAATACCGCGCCAAGTGCCCAGCGAGCATCGCGGTCGCGGCATTTCGCTGATGCGATGTCTGGTGCAGGACTTGAGCATCCATTCCAGCGACGCGGGTACTACAGTTCACATGTACGCAAGGATCACGTAATGGTGACCCCGCTCACCCTTAACACCGACCGTGGCGTCGACGGGACCCCACGGCTTATCGCGGCGGGCGAAATCGACATCAGCAACATCCAAGCGTTCACCGAAGCGCTGACGGCGGCCAGTGAGGGCAACAGCAGACCGATCACCGTCGACATGAGCGCAGTCAAATATCTGGATAGCGCTGGGATCAATGCGCTCTTCAAACACGCCGACGAGATCGACAGCCTGCACCTCATCGTCCACCCGTTCTTGATGCGGGTGCTGTCGATCACCGGTCTTAGCGCGATCGCGACGGTGCAACCCGCAGCTACGGGTCAGGACGGGCACCAGGCTTAACGGCCTTTGAATCGCCGCAACTGGGCGACCCCGTTCGCGACAGCTGCGATGCCCGCGATCAGCAGCCCCATCGACACCACCGCGCTGGCTGCCATGCCGAGCACGCCGTGCAGTGGCACGTTCACGAACAAGGACATCACGAGCAGAACGGCGCCGCCGGCAATCAGAACGCGGGCACGGTTCATCCGTCAATCCTCCTGAGTGTCACTGGCAGTCAGGGTAGGCCAGGTTACTTCGAGGTACCTGAGGATGGGGCTGGCACATTGCCTGGGCTCCCGGTCGATCACGCCGACCGTCATACTCAACCAGTGACAACACCGTTCGCAGGCGCGGGCTATCGATGAACGCAGTGGCGCTGACGAGCGGCATCGCAGTGGTCGAACTCGGCGGGCTCATCGCTCTGGGGGTGTTGCTCATCGTCTCGCGGCATCAGCTGAAAGACACGCGAAGCCGACTCGAGCGCAGTCGCCAGACGAGGTCTGGGCGGCGTCAACGTCGTCCGGGGCTGGCGCCGTTCGCCATCAGGACGGCGTGGCGGACCGCCGATTCGCTGATCACCAAAGGCATTGGCGCCACCTTCCGTAACTCGATCGAGGATCTGGCCGGATGGGCGCAGGTAGAACGTCCCGACCTCGCGCGACTGACCGCCGACGGCGATGTGGTGATCGCCTTCTCCGACATCGAGGACTCCACAGTCCACAACGAAGAACTCGGCGATAGAGACTGGGTGACGCTCCTGGAGCGCCACAACCGGCTCCTCGAGAAACTTGTCGCCGAGCATGGCGGCCATGTCATCAAGACGCAAGGCGACGGCTTCATGATTGCCTTCGCCGACGCCGAACAAGCTGTGTTGTGGGGGGTTGGTGTCCAACGAGCACTGCTCGAGAATGCGGAGCAGTGGGGCGGGATCCGCGTCCGAATCGGTATTCACATCGGGCCGTCGGTCAGACGCGGAGACGATCTATTCGGACGCAATGTCGCGATGGCCGCCCGGATCGCGGGGCAGGCGGGCGGCGGCGAAGTCCTGATCAGTGACGCGGTGCGCGACGCCGTCGATGGCGCGGCCGGTATTGAGCTGTGCCCACCCTGCGAGGTCGAACTCAAAGGCCTGCACGGCACGCACAGCCTTTATGCCGTCAAGATCCCCGACTAGAGGAGATCAGGGCCTGATTTCCACCTGGTCATTGGGGTTGAAATAGCGCTCTGTCCCGTCCGCGAACTTCACTGTGCATACTTCCGGCAGGAAACTGCCTTCGTGCGGCGACAATTCCGAGACAACTCGTGCAGTGACCCGTTTCCACGCGTCGTCACCTTCACCCTGCTCCCGGAGCTGGTAGCCCGGTAAGCGGTTGGTGAGGTCGACTGCCCTCAATTGGAGCACCCGGCTTGATGGCGTCGGCATAGCATCCAATTCTGCCCAGCAATTCTTACGAGCAGATGACGTCTAGTCGTGAGCTGGCTGCGGATGCGGGCGGCGGGGTACAACGGTCGGCCACCAGAACCACGGGCCCAGGATGGCGAGGATGGACGGCACGACGAACGAACGCACGATCAGCGTGTCGAGCAGCAGGCCAATGCAGACGGTTGAGCCCATCTGACCAATGGTTCGGAGACCGCTTGTCAGCATGGCCAGCATGGTGAACGCGAACACCAGACCGGCCGATGTCACCACGCCGCCGGTACTGCCGAGAGCGCGGATCAGGCCGGTATGTATTCCACCGTGAAGTTCTTCCTTGACCCGGTTGATCAGCAGCAGGTTGTAGTCCGATCCCACCGCCACCAGGATGATGAACGTCAGCGGCAATATCAGCCAGTGCAACGGCAGCCCGATCAGGTGCTGCCAGAGCAGGATCGACAACCCGAACGCGCCGGCATAGGAGAACGCCACCGTGGCGGGAATCACCAAGGCCGCCACCAGACTTCGCGTGATGAACATCATGATCAAGAAGATCAGCACGAAGGCGGCGATCGCCGCGATGAGCAGATCCGATGCGGCGTATCCCTTGATGTCCTTGTCGGTGGCTCCCGAACCGCCGATGTACACGCGAGCGCCCGCCAGCGACGTCTCTTTCAGAATCGTTTTGATGGCATCGGGGAACATTTCGACATGTTCGACGCCTTCGGGGCCCATCGCGTCACCCTCGTGGGTGACGATGAAGCGGGCCGCCTTGCCGTCCGGTGACATCATCAATTTCTCGCCGGTTTTGACGTCTGCGTTGTCAAAACCCTCGTGCGGAATGTAGAAGAAGTCATCGCTGCGGGACTTGTCCCAGTCGTTCCCGACGTTGATCGAGTCATCGAATGTCTGCTCGGTCGCGAGGGATTGAAGGTCAGCCGACCCGTACGAGTTGACCAACTTTGCCTTCAAGGCCTCCGTGTCATCGGCCGTGGCTTTCAGCTGCGCGATGATTTTGGGGAAGGTTTTGTCGACCTCCTCGATGGAGATTCTGGCGTAGTTGATGTCTTCGGCCAACTTGTCGATCTGGTCGATCGTGTCGAATACCGATCTGAACGTCCAACAGATCGGGATGTCGAAACAGTGCTTCTCCCAATAGAAATAGCTTTTGATCGGGCGGAAGAAATCGTCAAGATTCGATACGTCGTCCCGTACGTCTTCGCTGACCTTCTGCAGATCCGCGATGGTGAGAGCCGTCTGGTGAAGCTCGTCGGACACCTTCTGGAAGAAAACGATCTCCTTGCGCAACACCTCGACGGAGTGCGACTGGATCTCTGCTTGCTGGTCGGTGTTGGAGTTCTGCTCCCTGTTGAAGGGCAGCTGTTGACCGTTGCCGCTGCCCTGAGTGGTGAACAAGTAAGGAATGCTGGCGTGCTCGAGCGGTCGGCCCAGGGGTCTGGTCATGCCTTGCACCATCGCCACACCATGCAGGCGAATCAGAGCCCGGGCGACCCGGTCCAGCGAGATGAAGTCGGCCGAGTTGCGCATATCGTGGTCGGTTTCCACCATCAGCATTTCGGTGAACAATTTGCTTTTGGGGAAGTGTCGGTCAGCGGCTTGGAAGCCAAGATTCGACTTCGAATTGTGCGGCTGGTACTGCCGATCGTCATAGTTCTGCCGATAGCTCGGCACAAAGATCGCACCCAACATGACAATGGCCGAACTGGCGATCAGGATCGGCACCGGCCAGCGCACCACGCTCGCGCCGATTCGCCGATACAGGTGCGCCTTCGCGGCCTGTCGCGGGTCGAACATCCCGAACAGGCTGCCCACCGTCAAAATCGCGGGACCTAGGGTCAGCGCTGCGACGATGGTGAAGACCATGGCGATCGCGACAGCGGGGCCCATGGTGTGGAAGTAGTTCAAGCGTGCGAACGTCAGGCAGAAACACGCACCGGCGATCGTCAGCCCCGAACCGAGGATGATCGGCGTAACGCCCTTGTAGGCGATGTAAAAGCTGTCTTCTCGACTCTCTCCGGCTTGCCGAGCTTCGTGATAGCGCCCCATCAGGAAAATGCCGTAGTCGGTCCCGGCTCCGAGCGTCAGTGCGATGACGATGTTCACGGCGAACGAGGACAACTCGAGCCATCCGTGATGCCCGAGCAATCCGATGAGCCCCTTGGCGAACAGCATTTCGATGAGGACGCCGAGCAAAACGGGCAGCAGGGTGGGAGGTGAGCGGTAGACGAACATCAACATCACCAGGATGAGAAGGATCGTGATGATCGTGACGTTGTTCAAGCTCGAGTTGGCGATACTCAACGTATCCGAGGCCAGTGGCGCCGCACCGCTGACGAAAGCATGGAGTCCCGGCGGTGGCGGGTCTTTGGCGATGATGTCGCGGACGGTGTTGACCGATTCATTGGCCTCCATCTGGCCGATATCGCCGGCCAGACGTAGCAACACGTACGTGCACTTGCCGTCCACACTTTGCGCCCCGGCCGCCGTGAACGGTTTGCCCCAGAGATCCATCACGTACTGCACATGCTTGGTGTCGCGCTGGAAGCGCTTCACCAAATCGTCGTAGTACGCGTGATCCTGGTCGCCCAATTGTCGGTTTTGCGCCTCGAACACCACCATGGTCAAGTTCGTCGAGTTTGATTCCTGGAACTTCTCGCCGATGTGCAGTAGCGCCCGCTGCGACGGCGCGTAGTGCGGGACCATCGGGCCGGCGAGTTCTTCTGCGACGTCCTCCAACTTGGGCGTGAACGCAGTCATCGTGACCGCGGAGAAACCCCAGAAGAAGATGAGTGGTATCGCGAATCTACGCACCATCCTGGGAAGAAACGGGCGTTTGACCTGGGGTTCATCCTGCCGGTGGTCGCTCACGCGGACTTCACCCTGCACTGGACGTCAGCGTCCGGATGATTATCCGAAGCCTCGGGTACGCCGGACTCCGGAGGCGGCGGCACGCCGTTCACCAGCATGCGGCAGCGCAGCGGACCGCCGTGGACATGCACTGAAATGGCGCCCGACGCCACTGTCAGTGTGGTGGTCTCGTCGTGGGTCCAGGGCTCTGTCGTGAACGTGACATCCACAGGATGCGGGTGCCCGGCGATGTCGACATAAACGATCTTCGCGGTCTTTCCGGCGGGGCCGAACACCTGATACGTGAGCCGCTTGACGTTGAATTGCTCCGGCGCCTGCGGACCGTTGACCGTGATGACCGGCTCAGGCTCGGAGAATTGATGCACCTTGTACATGCACACCAAGCCCACGCCGACTGCGATGACGGCAACAAGCGGCATCCACACGCGCGCTAGGACAGTCCTCCCCGTTGAACGAGGGCTCACTCGATCACCTTTCGGAACACGTTCCCCGGACCTCGTGCTCTCGACCCGACCCCACCGTCGACTCGATATATCAATCTGGTTGATATGTCGGCCATCAGCAGCCACCACTACAGAACGCACGCGACTACAACTTGCGAAACCGTACCAAATGGCGAAGCCGTCGGCAGCGCGGACGGGTGGGGTATCAGGCCACCACTTCCGCGGTTCGCAAGCGACCCTTGAGTCGCCTGGCCCGCAGAAGTTGAATGGCGAGGTTCGATGAGGTGATCATCGGGATGACGCCAATGAAATGCCGCTCGGAAGGGGTGGCTCCCTGCAGGTATTCCAGACACGCGAAGACGTAGTAGGTCGACATCGCGAACAAGGTAAGGGGGATGCAGAAGGCCATGGGATTGCCGCGGATGGCGACAATACGCTGCGCGTACTCGAACTCTTCTCGTGTCATGGTTTCGCGTTTGCGCAACTTCTTGATGACTCGCGGCGCGGCCCCGATTTCCTCGCTGAACGGCAGCGTGGGTTCCGCCTCCAACCGCCGCGCGTATAAAGTACCGATCACCAACAGCAGAATTGTCACCGCCAGGGCGATCAACGCGAGCAGACCCCAGAAATACGAACTCACATCCCACTCCTTTGCTCCGCCGCTCGAACCTAACATCACCAACGGAATCCGGCCGTTCGCCGAGGGTGTGCAGCTTCGGCCCGCGGACTGCAAGACTGACGGCATGCCCGCCATCGACACCCGTGTGCGCCCAGCCGGCCCGCAGGACGCCGTTGGATGCCTGACGATTTACCGCCCCTACGTCGAGAACACCGCGGTGAGTTGGGAACTCGACGTCCCGACCGTCGACGAGATGGCAGAGCGGATCACTGCGGCCTCCGAGATGCACGCGTGGTTAGTCCTCGAAAGCGACGACCGAACAGTCGGATTCGCCTATGGGCACGCGCTCAATCGCCTTCCCAGCTACCGGTGGTCGGTAGAGACCGGCCTCTATGTCGCCGACGATCATCATCGTTGCGGGGGAGGCCGCAAGCTGTACACGCAACTTTTGAACCGCCTCGGCGAGCGCGGCTACCGACGAGCGTTCGCCGGTATCACTCAGCCCAACGAGGCCAGCAACGGATTTCATCGATCGATGGGGTTCGGCGATGTCGGTTTGTATCGCCGCGTTGAATGGAAGCACGACCGTTGGCACGACGTCGCCTGGATGCAACTCGATCTGCCGGGTTCTGCCGACAGTGCTGATCCGCCCGAATTGATCAACTGACTGTCTATCGGACCTGACGAGAGTGGGAAACGTGAGCAACGGCGCCCAAACCGGAACCATCACAACCCAGGTTCCGGCACGCCTGGACCGGTTGCCGTGGTCGCGGTTTCACTGGCAAGTCGTCATCGGCCTCGGCGGAGTCTGGGTGCTGGACGGCCTCGAGGTGACGATGGTCGGCAACGTGTCGTCGCGCCTCACGGAAAAGGGCAGCGGCATCGCGCTCACCGCCGCAGACATCGGAACGGCGGCCGCCTTTTACATCGCCGGAGCGTGCCTGGGCGCGTTGTTCTTCGGCCATCTGACGGACCGCTTCGGACGGCGCAACCTGTTCATCCTGACTCTCGCGGTCTATCTGGTCGCCACTGTCGCAACGGCTTTCGCGTTCGCGCCGTGGTACTTCTTTCTCACCCGTTTCTTCACCGGCGCCGGTATCGGCGGCGAATATGCCGCGATCAACTCAGCTATCGATGAACTGATCCCCGCCCGGGTGCGCGGTCGCGTGGATCTCATCATCAACGGGACCTACTGGCTGGGATCGGCAGCCGGGGCGGGCGGAGCGCTGCTTCTGCTGGACACGTCGAACTTTCCCGCCGACCTCGGATGGCGCTTGGCATTCGGCATCGGCGCCATCTTCGGAATATTCGTCCTCCTGGTCCGGCGTAACGTCCCGGAGAGCCCGCGCTGGCTGTTCATCCACGGACACAATCAGGAAGCCGAGCGGATCGTCGGCGACATAGAAGCCGGCATTGAGCGGGAGACCCAGCGGCCGCTTCCAGAACCTGACGGGCCGCCACTGAAAGTTCGCCAGCGCGAGACGATTTCATTTATCGAGATCGCGAAAGTAGCTTTCACGCTCTACCCGCGCCGCGCCGTCCTCGGATTGGCGTTGTTCATCGGGCAGGCGTTCTTGTACAACGGCGTGACGTTCAACCTGGGCACCCTGTTGAGCGGCTTCTACGGTATCGACGCCGGGAGGGTGCCGCAGTTCTACGTGTTGTGGGCGCTGAGCAACTTTTTCGGGCCCCTGGTGCTCGGTCGATTTTTCGACACCATCGGCCGCAAACCGATGATCACTTTCTCCTACGTCGGATCTGCGGTGGTGGCGGTTGTTCTCGCGGTCATCTTCGTCACCCAGACCGGCGGGGTCTGGGCCTTCATCGGCGTGCTCGCCGCCACGTTCTTCCTGGCGTCCGCCGGCGCGAGCGCTGCGTATCTGACGGTCAGCGAGATCTTCCCGATGGAAACCAGGGCCCTGGCCATCGCGTTCTTCTACGCCGTCGGCACCGGCATCGGCGGCATCAGTGGGCCACTGTTGTTCGGACACCTGATCGAGTCCGGTCAGCGCAGCGAGGTCATGTGGTCGTTTCTCATCGGCGCGGCCGTCATGGCGGTGTCGGGTTTGGTCGAACTGTGGCTCGGTATCAACGCCGAGCAACGTCCGCTCGAAGAACTGGCGCTGCCGTTGACGGTGGCTGACGCCGAGCGCGATGAGGAGTCCGACACACACTGAATGCATCCGGTGAGCCACCTCAGCGTTAACGCCCTCTGAACGTGGGCCAGCTATGAATCCAAACGTGCGGAGACGGGCCTGCGCCCGACCGCAATTTTGGAAAACTCGAGCACCATGAAACATCTGCTGATGCTGCTAAGCGTTCCCACCGTGCTCCTCGTGGCGGCGCCAGCGTACGCCGACCCTCCTTCCGAATAACGACGCGGAAGTTCATCCTGCCGCGGCCGCTGAATACTGCCCCAAATATTCGCCTGGCGAGGGTGGCCCGCCGAAACCGCCTGGCGCAGAAGGTAATTAAGCCCCGCTGCGGACTACCTGGTCGGCCGCTGCACGCATCCGCTCCGACAATCGAAGCAGATCGTGTTCGCCGATCCCGTCCTGGCGCGTATACGCGAGTTGGCGCAACTCAACGGCGCAGTTGCGCAATTCGTTTTCGAGCAACTGGACCGGGATCATGCCGTTCTCCCTCGGACAGGACAGGCGCTGGGCCCGACGATCAGATGTGAGAAATCTATGCAATCGGGCGCCCGCCGGCGAGACCTCCGAGACTGTTTTTACGGGGATTTGACATCTCGTCTACTCCCCAAGTTTTCTGCCGCACACGTCAATTGGAATGACCGGCTGAGACTAAGACGCGGGCTAGTTCACCAATCGCGAACATAGACCGAAGGTAGGCGCCGTCCCTGCGTGCGACATTAATAAATCAGATGGACTCGCTGAGAAAATGCAGGAAGCGACTCCCGCGGGCGCCAACTCCGCGAAAGAAACTGACTATTACTATGTTTCGCGTGCTGGCGGTTGGGCGAAGTGTTAGCTTCGGTCCGTGCGTGAACACGGAGAACCCCTGCGAATGGGCGTGCTGGGTGCGGCTCGCATAGCCCCATTGGCGCTCATCAAACCGGCGCAGGACAACCCTGACGTTGTGGTGACCGCGGTAGCCGCACGCGACGGCGCCCGGGCTCGGGCATTTGCTGCTAAGAACCAGATCCCGCGAGTGCACGACAGCTACGAGGCGCTGATCGCCGATCCCGACCTGGATGCGATCTACAACCCGCTGCCGAACGGGCTGCACGGCAAATGGACTCGTGCCGCACTCGACGCCGGCAAGCACGTGCTGTGCGAGAAGCCGTTCACCGCCAACGCAGTTGAGGCCCGCGAGATCGCCGACGTGGCGGCGAAGTCGAACCGAGTGGTGATGGAGGCGTTTCACTACCGCTACCATCCGTTAGCGCTGCGAACCGAGCAGATCCTCGCCTCCGGCGCGTTGGGCAAACTCCAGCGGGTCGAAGCCTCGTTGTGCTTCCCGTTGCCGAGGTTCTCCGACATCCGCTACAACTACGCGCTTGCCGGTGGCGCCCTGATGGACGCCGGCTGTTATGCCGTCCACATGGTCCGCACCTTCGGCGGTTCGACACCGGAAGTGGTCTCGGCCCAGGCCAAACTGCGTGATCCACAGATCGACCGAGCGATGACGGCCGAGCTGAAATTCGCGGAGGGCCACACCGGCCAGGTCCGCTGCTCGATGTGGTCGTGGCGCCTACTGGAGATCAGCGCCCGAATCGTCGGCGAGCGGGGCGAGTTGTCGCTGTTCAACCCGGTTATGCCGCATTCCATCCACCGTCTGGCCATTCGTTTACCTGAAGGCAAACGTGTCGAGCGTTTTCCGCGCCGAGCCTCCTACGCGTATCAACTCGACGCCTTCGCCGCCGCAGTCCTGCGAGGTGAGCCGGTGAAAACCACGCCTGAGGACGCGATCGAGAACATGACCGTCATCGATGCGATCTACCGCGCGGCCGGCCTGCCGCTGCGTGAGCCGAGCTGATCGTCGAATGCTGGTCACGCCTGCGGCGCCTCGCCATATTATCGGGTGATGAGCATCGGCGGTCTGGACACTGTGGGTTCGCCGGCCTTCACCGATGAAGAATCGGCCCGCTACCGCGCCGCCGGCTGGTGGTCAGACCTGACGCTGTCGCGCGCGGTAGCCCGCAACGCCGAGCAGTCCCCGGATCGTCTCGCCTACATCGACCACCAGGGCTCGTCGTTGACATGGCGCCAATTCGACCATGCTGCAACTGCGTTGGCGGAGCAGTTGTCCGGAGCCGGTATCGCGCGAGGTGACCGGGTCGCAGTATGGCACGGCGACTCGGCCGCGATTCACGTGCTCTTCGTCGCCGTCGAACGCTGCGGGGCGATCGTCGTCGGCATCGGCGCGCGGGCCGGAACCCGTGAGGTCGCCGCGATACTGCACAGCTCGCAACCGAAGATGCTGGTCAGCGATGCGCCGCGGGCCGATGACGCGATCCGCGCGGCCGCGGGTGCCACGCTCTCCGTGCCGGTAGTGCTGCTGACCCACGGCGGCGGGGGACTGCGACTGGATCTCGAGGCCGCACCAACGGCGTTGCGGGCAGGCCACCAGCTCGGATCCGACGACGTGTTCTTGATCAACTCGACGTCCGGGACCACCGGGTTACCCAAGTGCGTGGTGCACACCCAGAACCGTTGGTATTACTTCCACCAGAAAGCGGTCGCCAACGGGCACCTGACAGCGGACGACATTGTTCTGCCTGTCATCCCCATGCCGTTCGGGTTCGGAATTTGGACCAGTCACACGACGCCGATCTTTCTGGGTGCCACTGCGGTTATCCTGGACCGCTTCAGCGCGCGAGCGACGTGTGAGGCGATTGCCGAACATCGGGTCACCGTGTTGTGTTGTGTCAGTACTCAGTTGACCATGCTGATCGCCGACAGCGCATCCCGGGACTACGACCTGAGTTCGTTGCGCGTCGTGTTCACCGGTGGCGAGTCGCTCCCGTACCGGCCCGCAACAGAATTCGAGACACTCACCGGGGCAACGATTCTGCAGTTCTACGGTTCCAACGAGACCGGCATACTGAGTGCCACCACGCTGAACGACGCACAGCCACATCGGCTGCGGACGGCCGGCCGGATCGTTCCCGAGATGTCGGTCCGCCTCTTCGACGGCGACCGCGACGTCACCGACGTCGGCCGCGGCCAGCCCGCGTGTCGGGGGCCCGCGACCAGTCTGGGCTACCTCGGCGGAACCGACCACGACACGTTGTTCACCCGCGACGGCTGGATGCGGATGGGCGACATCTGCGAGATCGACGCCGAGGGTTACCTGAGCGTCACCGGCCGCACGTCGGATTTCATCCTGCGTGGCGGCAAGAACATCAGTGCGGCCCAAGTCGAGGACGCCGCAACCACGCACCCTGCAATCGCTGTGGCGGCGGCGGTGGCAATGCCCGATCCGGTCTTCGGTGAAAAGGTTTGTCTCTACGCCGAACTCGTCGATTCGCAGACGATCGACCTGCCGAATCTGGCGGCGTACCTCGTGGCCGCAGGTGTTTCCAAGGAATTGCTGCCCGAGCGACTCATCGTGGTTGACCATTTGCCTCGATCGTCTGGCGGCAAGATCGCCAAAGGCCCGCTGCGCGAGGATATTCACGCCAGGATGGAGGCCGATGATGAACACTCCTGATGCTCGCCGAGGTGGCCTGGAAGTATGGGCACCGTCGGTGGTTCCGCCGATCGGCGTCGACCTATCCAATGAGCAGTCGCTCGCGATCGCGTTCCGTCACCTGGCGGGAGTCGGGTTCGCCGAGAACCTGGCCGGGCACATCACCTGGCAACCGGATGGACAGACCGACATGTTCGTCAACCCGTGGGGACTCTGGTGGCAGGAGATCACCGCCTCGGACATCTGTGTGGTCGACACCGATGCGCGGGTCGTCAGCGGCCGTTGGGATGTCACGCCGGCCATCCACATCCACACCGAACTGCATCGCGTTCGCGACGACGCACGAGTGGTCATCCACAACCACCCGTATTACGTGTGCGTGCTCGCCGCGCTGGGCAGGTTGCCCGAATTGCTCCATCAGACCGGCTCGCTGTTTCTGGACGACCTCTGCCTGGTCGATGCGTACGACGGTGAGATCGACAGCGCCACGCGCGCAGCCGATCTCGCGGGCCGTATCGGAACGGCGAACCTCACCATCCTGGCCAATCACGGCGTCATCGCCACCGGTCGCAACCTGGCTGAAGCCGTTTACCGCGCAGCGTCCATCGAGCGGGTATGCAAGTTGGCCTACGACGTAATGCTCACGGGCAAGGAGCCTGCGCAGATGAATTGGTCGGACATGGCAGGCATGCAGCGATCACTGATCGAACGGGCGGCGGACTTCTACTGGGCGGGGGCTGCCCGCCTCACCATCAAGGCCGATCCTGCGGTACTGAGCTGAGCGGATTGCGATGAAATCGATCGACGAACTAGCCGGCAACCTGAGCTTCACCACCGCCAAGACCGGCGAGGAACGATCGGTCACGTTGCTACCTGATCCGCCCCGGGCGCCGCGCCGCTACACGCTGATCTCGGTCGATGACCACATCGTCGAACCGCCGGACACGTTCACTGGTCGTCTGCCACAGCGGTTTGCCGATCGGGCTCCGAAAGTGGTTGATACCGCCGATGGCGGCCAAACCTGGGTCTATGACGACCAGGTGCTGCCGAACGTCGGTTTCAACGCAGTCGTCGGGCGGCCCGTATCCGAGTACGGCTTCGAGCCGGTGCGCTTCGACGAGATGCGCAGGGGAGCATGGGATATCGGCGAGCGCGTCAAGGACATGGACCTCAACGGGATCTATGCGTCACTGAACTTTCCTTCGTTTCTCCCGGGTTTCGCCGGCCAACGGCTGCAGCAGGTGACCAACGACCGCGATCTGGCCCTGGCCTCGGTGCGGGCATGGAACGACTGGCATCACGACGTGTGGGCCGGTTCGTATCCCGGCCGGATCATTCCCTGCCAGTTGCCCTGGCTGCTGGATCCTGAACTCGGCGCACAGATGATCCGCGAGAACGCCGAGCGTGGCTTTCACGCGGTCACGTTCAGCGAGAACCCCTCGATGCTGGGATTGCCGAGCATCCATTCGGGCCACTGGGACCCGATGATGGCCGCCTGTGCGGAGACCGGCACGGTCGTGAACTTGCACATCGGATCGTCAGGGTCGTCGCCGTCGACGACGGATGACGCACCGCCGGATGTGCAGGGCGTGCTGTTCTTCGCCTACGCCATCTCGGCGGCCGTCGACTGGCTGTACTCCGGACTGCCGAGTAGATTCCCGGATCTGAAGATCTGTCTGTCGGAGGGTGGAATCGGCTGGGTCGCTGGACTATTGGATCGACTCGACCACATGCTCAGCTATCACGCAATGTACGGCACCTGGGCGGCGCTGGGGGAGAGCCTGACGCCGGCCGAGGTGTTCACCCGCAACTTCTGGTTCTGCGCCGTGGAAGATAAATCGTCGTTCGTGCAGCACGATCGGATCGGCGTCGACAACATCATGCTGGAAGCCGACTATCCGCACTGCGACTCGACGTGGCCCCACACCCAGGAGACCGTGCACGAGCAGATCGGCGACCTGCCGTCGCATCTGATCCGAAAGTTCACCTGGGAGAACGCATCACGGCTCTACAACCATCCGGTCCCGGTCGACGTGCAACGGGATCCAGAAGCATTCTGAGGTGGCCGGTCGACGGTGGATCGTGCAGTTCGACTGGTGGGCCAAGACCGGCGACTGTGTGGCGAAAACACCCGCCGGCGATGAGGTCGTCCACAACATAGACCTCGGCGGCAAAGCCAAGGTTTGGGCGTGGCAGTTCGCCGATACCTGACTTCGTTGTCGGCGGACGGATAGACTCCGCGGCCATGACGCTACCGCAATCGTTGCTCGCCGGACGGCGCATTCTGGTCACCGGCGCCGCTACCGGAATCGGGGCCGCGGCGGTGCGCGTCTTGCATTCCGCCGGCGCTCAACTGGCCGCCACCTATCACCGCACTTCCCCGGCTGATGATGCGCCGGCCGTGGCGTGGCTGCAGTGCGATGTCCGCGATGCCGGCTCGGTCGATTCCACTTTCGGCAGTGCGGTGCGGGCATTGGGCGGCCTGGATGTACTGGTCAACGCCGCCGGCTTGTGGCAACCGGGAGTGCCTGGACACATCACCACCGACGAGATCGACTTCCTGTTGGCGACCAACGTCAAGGCAACGATCCTCACGAACCAGGCTGCCCACGCGGTGATGCGCGGAAACGGCGGCCAGATCATCAATTTCGGGTCCGCCGAAGCGGTGATGGGCAGCCCTATCGCAGCGGTGTACGCCGCCACCAAGGGGGCTGTTCAAGCCTGGACCCGTTCTGCGGCCAAAGCGTGGGGCGCGGAGCGGATCACCGTCAATGCGCTTGCGCCTGCGGTGCAGACACCGGGGGCGGACCGGTTTCGGGACTTCCTCGGGCCCGACGCCGCCGTATACGTCGATCAGCAGATGAAGTTGTCCATCCCGCTGGGCGGCAAGCTCGGAGATCCCGCCGACGACCTGGGGCCGGTGTTGGTGTTTCTGGCCAGCGCCGGTGCCAAATTCATCACCGGCCAGCTGATACCCGTTGACGGCGGCCTCGCCATGGTGGGCAGCTAAGCGGGAACAGCGACATGGACCGCCTCGGCATTGAGATGCTCAGCGTCTTCGGCATGCCCCCGATCGAATTCGTCCATCTCACTGCCGATCTCGGGTGCCGGTACATCACAACCGGCATGGTCGGCTTCGCACCGGTGAATACCCTCCGATACCAACCTTTTTCGCTCCGCGATGAGCCCCGGCTGCGGATGGATCTCCTTGCGGCCATGGACGACCGCGGCGTGTCAATTTCGTTGGGTGAGGGTCTGCTGATCGCACCGGGTGTCGACGTTCGCTCCTATGCCGCCGATCTCGACATCATGGACGAACTGCGGATCCCGCGGATCAACACCGTCAGCTTGGAGCCGGACCGGGCCCGGACATTCGACGAGCTGGCCGTCCTGACGGAGTTGGCCGCCGCGCGTGGAATCGCCACCTGCGTCGAACCCGTTGTCGGGCTTAGCATCGCCGATCTAGCGTCTGCCATCGCGGCAGTGGAACACGTGAACCGTGACGAAATCAGCCTGCTCATCGACACCATGCACGTGGCCCGTTTCGGCGCCTCCGCCGACGATCTCCATGCTGGCGGCTCTACCGGAAGATCGCGTCGTCGGGTTGGAGATACCGATGCGGGCCAGCGCAGAGGCCGGCGTCAGCGCGTACGACCGCTTGCTGCCCTGCGTCAACGGCGCCCGTTCGCTGCTGGCTCGCGCATCTGAAAAACGCTGACCCGCAACTGAATTCGACAGGCCTTGGTCAGCCGCCGAGACCCTTTTTGATCGCCTCGTCCTGCTTTTGACCGACGTCGGTGACGAATTCCGGTGGTGCCAGAGCGAAAGAGGGACCTTCGAATCGGAGCGTGACCATCGCCTTGCCCTCGGTGAACACCAGCACCGTCACCCCCTTGGAATGGTCCGGCGACAATCCCGAAACCGTCGAGCCGCCCACCCCGACCTCGGCGTTCAGCGACTTCGCCTGAAGAGTTTCACGATGGGTTGCCTTCGCCGATTCGAGCGCGTTGGCTGCGGCTTCGATGTCCGGCAGAATCTGGATGGTGTCGATGATCGCGTGGCTGTGGTCTTGGTCGCTGAACGTGATCGTTGCGCCCTGTTGGCCATTCGGGTCTTTGGTCGGCGGCCCGGCGGTGAAGGGATCGGGCGCTTTGATGTCGCCGGCCTTGATCAGGAGCGTGGTGTAGTCACTGATCGCCGGGCGTGGGGTGGTGCTGGATCCTGAAGACGGTGTCGATGTCTTCGAATCGGTGCCGCAGGCCGACACCCCCACCAGCGTCGCCGCGATCGCCGTCATGGCTATCGCTGTCAGGGGAATCCTCATCGACCGTGCTCCTTTACGTGGGATAACGGAAACCGTATCTCATCGGCAGCCTCCGCAGGCACTCCTGGGCTGCGGCTCAACGACGCGAAACGCCGCACACCGCGCAAACGTACTCGAGCCTGCGGAATATTCCGCGTAACAGTAGGTTTCGAGCGTCTAGCTCATTGCAACGTGTTCGCGTGCGTACAGCCCGCTCCCGGTGATGAACGGCAGATCGAGCGTCGTCCTGATGCCGGGCGGGGCTGCGACCACCGCCGGAATGGCGTTCACAATCCGGCCGGCCGCGCCGCAAATCGCTGCCTGGTTGTGGTCACCGAAGCGACTGCTCGGAACGATGTCCACCGCATACGATGGCTCGCCGGTGATCTCGACACGATAGGAACCGCCGCCCGCCGCCGGCTGAGGCAGGTCCGGCCGCAGATCGGGCCGCAACCTGGTGATGTGCTCGATGACGATCGCGGGATGGCCGTTGACCATGCCGCGAATCTCGAACTGCAACACAGCCAAGGTCCCTTTGGCCACGTGACCGACCGCGATGTCGAAGTCCTCCGGCGCCGGCTCGCGCTGATAAGACTCGGCGATCTCGTCTACTTCGATGCCCAGGCCGGCCGCGAGTTGTCTGATCGCAGTGCCCCAGGCAATGCTGAGCACACCGGGTTGAAGCAGCATCGGAATCTCATCCAGGGGCCGGGCAAAACCCATGTAGTTCATGACCTCGGCGCCATCGTAGGACGCGTAATCGTGGATCTCCATGCAGCGCACCTGCTCGATGCGCTGACACGTGCTGGCAAGCGCGAGGGGAATGAGGTCGTTGACGAATCCCGGATCGACCCCGCTGATGAAGAGGCTCGAATTACCTTGTAGTGCAGCATCTTCAACACGCTTGATGTACTTGTCCGGCATGACGCCCCAGGGGTATTGCAGCAGCCCGGGCGACGACCCGACAACGTTGATGCCGGCAGCGAGGATGCGCATGACATCGGCCATCGCCTCTGGCAGGCGGGTGTCGCCCATCGCGCAGTACACGACGCACTCCGGCCGGGTGGCGAGCAGGGCGTCGAGGTCGTTGACGGCTGCAATCCCAGTGGACACATCCAGGCCGGCGAGATCGCCGGCGTCCTTGCCGACCTTCTCCGGCGTCGAAACGCACACCCCGGTGAGTTCGAACTGCGGATTGGTGATCAGCTCGATCAACGCCAGCCGACCGACGTTTCCCGTACCGACGTGGGCGACTCGGATCGCCATAGCAGACCTCCGTGATTCGAGCGACAAACCGCCCTCGACGCTAGTCCACCATGCAAAGAAGGCGCGGCAAGTTGCCGCGCCTCCTGACTGCTCGACCCCAGACGAACGGAGTCGTCAGGTACGTCAGTTGCCGAAGTGCGCCGCCGACGCCTGGGACGGGCCACCGCCACCTTGCAGATGGCTCGCCGCGAAGTCCACTCCCTGGGCGATCACGCTGCCATCGTCGACATAGCTGTTGTGCGCGGCGAAGTTCATGCCGTCAGAACAGACCGGGTCTTCGACGGCGCACACCTGAATGGTCTTCGCTTGGTACTGCGGCCCGATCACCAGCTGCGGCTGACCGAGGAGGTTCATCGCCCGCACGTTGGGTGTTCCGAACAGCACCACGGCGGCGACGTGGCTACCGACGGCGGCGTCCAGCGGCTTCGGGATCGTCGCCGGATCGACATCTTGAGGTACTGAGTCCGGTACAGCGGAGGACGTCAGAAAACCCGCGACCGCGGCGCCCTGCGAGTAGCCGCCGAGCACCATCTTGGTGTTGGGACACGCACTCGCCTCGTTGGTGACGTGCGAGCGGGCGTCCCTGATGCCGTCCAAGCCGGTCGACCACTGGTCGCTCGCCGGGTAGTTCACCGGGTAGACATCCAGCGACTTTCCGCCCAGGCGGCCGCGTAGGGCGTCGACGAAGGCCTGTCCCGTCGGCCCGACACCCGGATCCTCACCGGTGCCACGCGCGAACACCACCTCGGTATCGGGACATGGCTGGGCGGATGCGGACGGCACGGTGGCGATCGGAAGTGCAGAAACCCCGAGCGTCCACGCCGCGGCGACCGCGGCACCAGTGAGACGAGTTACTTGACGCACAATCATGATGCTCGTGATTCCCCTACTAGTGGTTGTCCAAACTAAGAATTTTCTGGGCATCGCCTGAATGCCCTCGCGCCTGATCCTAGCCCTCAGCCGCCAAACGTGCCCAGCACCAGTTGGGTGCGGCGGCAGAGTGATTCAGCGTGGCGGATCAATGCGGCTAGGCGCATCAGCCACTTTCACCAGCTGGACCTCCGGCAGAGCCGGCACCTCATCGGTGAGAAACCATCGGAAGGCAAGATTGCCGCGGGGATAGTCAAGTGTGGTCAGGGAATTCGGATGCGTCGTCAATCCTCGAGAAAGCACCACTGTCACCGAGCCGTCCGCATTGGGCACCGCGCTGTGGCCATTGACTGAGCAGCGAGCATCGGTGACCCCGTGAGTGGCCATGAACTGGTTCCAAACCACCAGGTTCCAGAACCGGCACGCCGGCGGTCGGTGGGTGATGACCAGCGCTTCGTCGTCGTCGAGCACAAAGCTGCCATAGGAATAGCAAGCGTCACGGGCCGACCACCCGAAGTTGGCGTCCGGCACTTGGTAGGGGTCGGCGAATTGGTTTGCTGCGTGAGCGATCTCATGACCGAGCGCGTGCGCCTGGTCGGCCCGCGCACCCACGGCCAGCGGGACGATCGCGAACATCGTGCGCATCCAGGCAGCGGCGGCCCTGAGCTTTGCCGCCGTCTCGGCATCGCCGTGCCGAACGGGGTCGGGCTCGTCGAGCGATTCGATGTGCCAGCGGACCCGGCGACCGGTCTGCGGGTCGGCCTGATAATCGCGGGTCATCAACACCGCGGCATCGGGCGTCGGCCCGAGCTCGAAGGAGAAGTTGCCATCGGCGTCGATATCGAGATCGTCGTCGCGCACGATGGCCACAACGCGGTCCGACCAAGCGCCCGGCGACGGTTCGTTGTAAGCGGTCAGCGAGAAGTAGACGCTGTCACCCCGGTTGCCGCTGACCCGATAACGGCGGCGGGGATCGACCGGGCAGATGTAGTAGTAGGCGTCGGTGTTGTCGCCGCCCCAGCGGCGGTCCCGCCGAAAGGGTGTATTGACTGCCACGAACACGGGCCGGCTCGGTTCGCCGTACAGGTAGGTGTCGAATGCGACGCCCAAGGTCGTGGCCAACATGCGGTAGCCATCAGCGATATGTCGGTCGTCGGTGACGGCGCGATCGCCGGCGAGGAACGAGCGGTCCAGACCACCCAAGGTGTCCAGCAGTTCGCGCCACGCGGCGGTGGACTCGTGCTCACTGCTGCTCATCGGCTTATTCCCCTCGTTATCAGTGCTGCCGTGCGTTCCACCCAGGATCCGTCGAGCGCGTCGCCGCGGGTGAGCAGGGCCAGAAAGGTGGTACCGGCGACGACCTCCACGATTTCGGCAGCGGTGACGTCGGAGCGGACCTCGCCGCGTGCGACGGCATCGGCGAGGCGTTCGGTCAGCCCGCGAGACAGGATGTCGCCGAATCGCTCCAGCAGAGTCGCGTGCAGGGTCAGATCGGCGGCCATCTCACCGACCAGTCCGGGCAGCGCCGCGCGCGCAGCGGGGGTGGTCAGCACCGCCGCGGTGCGACTGACCATCTCGCGAACGTCGCCCGCCAGCGAGCCGGTGTCCGGCAAGGCGGTGGCGTCGCTGATCGGGAAGACCGCCTCGTGAACAAGGTGCGCCTTGCTGGGCCAACGCCGGTAGATCGCGGGTTTGCTGGTGCCGGCCTGCCGCGCGATCGCGTCCACCGACAAGTCGGCATAGCCGGTCTCGGCGAGTAGCTCGACGGTGGAGCGCAGCACCGCGCCGTCAATGCGCTTATCGCGGGGGCGGCCAAGCTCTGTCGTCATTACGGAACTCAGAGTAACATAATTCGCCATGACGGATGCGCTTGTACACCTCGATGACCTGGCCGTGCCGCGGTTCAGCCCCGAAATGGACCAGATCCGCGACCTGATGGCCACGATGGCGGCAGAGTGCCCGCTGGACGCCACCGTGCTGCACGCCAAGGCCGCGGCCGAGACGGGGCTGACCGACTTCGGATCCGACGACTACCGGGAACGCCTCGAGGTCTTACTTGCCGCCCTGCGGGAGATCGACGGCCTGCAGGACTCTGGGGTTGTCAACTTCCACGCGCAGGTGCTGCAGTCGCTCAAAAACAGGCTGCTGCTCAACGACCTGCTGGCCCGCCATCCCGAGATTCGCGAGATTGAGTTGCTGCCGCCGGTCGTCATCGCGGGTCTGCCACGCACCGGCACCACGCATCTGCACAACCTGCTGGCGGCGGGGCCCACGTTCCGCACCATTCCGTACTGGGAGAGTGTGGAGCCGTTTCCGCTGCCGGCCGAGCTGGGTATCGAGCCGGATCCGCGCAAGGCGCGGATGGATGTCGCGGTCGAGTTCATGAACGCGGCGATGCCGCACTTTGCGCTCATGCACGAGATGACCACCGAGCATGTCCATGAAGAGATCCAGCTGCTGGCCAACGACTTCTCCACGATGCTCTTCGAAACGCTCGCCCATGTGCCGCGCTGGCGGGACCACTATCTGTCACACGATCAGACATCGTCATACGAGCATCTGAAACTTCAGCTGAAAGCGCTGCAATTCCTTCGAGGTGGCCGCCGCTGGCTACTGAAGTCGCCGCAGCACCTCGAGCAGCTACCGGTGCTGGACGCCGTGTTCCCCGGTGTCGTCGTGGTGTTCACCCACCGCGACCCGGTACCGGTGGTGCTGTCCATGCTCGCGATGCTGACCTACACGGCGCGCATGCACCGCTCTCCGGTGCCCGTGCGTGAGATCGCGGCGTCGTGGTCTGATCGCCTGGAGTCGATGCTGAACGCACTCATCGGAGATCGGGACCTGATACCGCCCGAACGGTCAATCGACGTCCAGTTCGACGAATTCATGACCGACGAACTCGGTGCCGTCGAGCGAATCTACGAGCTCGCCGGAGAGCCGCTCACCGCCGCGGCGCGCTCGGCGATGACCGACTACCTCGACAACCACCAGCGTGGCCGGCTGGGCCGGATCGCGACGTCGGCCGAAATGTTCGGACTCGACGAGCACGACCTGCCCGTCCGGTTCGCTCGCTACCGCGAACGGTTTTCAGTCTGACGGCCGCTCAGGCCGCTTCGGGCGGTGCGGGTGCGTCTGGGGTGTGTCGCCGGCCGGAGCAGCGTCCGGCGCCGGCGGCGGGGGAGGCGCGGGCTCGGCCGCATCTGGGCCCGGCGGGGGCGGCTCGGGAGCGATCAGGTTGACCAGGACGGGCGCCGGGTCGGCCGGGGCGTCACCGTCGACGGGCAAGTACATGTGGTGGCTGAACTGAGGCTGGTAGGCGCCGCCGCCACCGATCCGCACACCACCGCCTTCGCCGCTCGAGACGGGCGTGCCGTCGGGCAGCGTCACCGCGGTGTGTCCGCCGTTCCAGCCGATCACCAATGCGCCGGGTGCGGTGCCGTACTTGAAGCCGCGCGCCAGGAGCGCCGACTCTTCGTTACCCGTGTTGAATCGGCCGCCGAAAGCCGGCCGGTCGGTTGCCACGTTGGATACCAGTGATGCCAGACCCGAACAGTCCGTGCCAGCCGGGGAGTTCCCGCCGGTGATATACGGCGTGCCCGACATCTGCTCGAGCAGACCCATCAGCGTTGCTAAAACAAACATGGGCCGGGACGCTACTAACAAGATCAATAGACAACCAAACTTTGTGGATGCCATCACTTTTGGGTCTAAACAATGACTTACGTCTCATTTGCGGCCAAGAAAGCCTGGTAGATAAAGGTTTACGAAACGTCAATTTTACACGCGTGGAACAGTAACCAGTTCTTGACTTTTCGCTGAGAAACGCCCCAGGTTCGCTGACCTTAGGCCCAGATGCAGCAACGTTAGGCCAAAAACGGCGTATAGCAAAGCGTTATCTTCCACTGTGATCAATATGACCTTTTCGCAGCGGATTTCGCACCCCAGCAGAGGCGGTTCTACGGTGTCGTGTGCGTTTGACTATTCGGCGGGCGGCAACTGCCGCGGACCGTCAGTCGCGCGCAGCTCGTAAGGTCCGTCGCGCCCGGTCAATTCACGTGTCAATTCGCCCGGGCTCGGCGTCAACGAGGTGATATTCCGTTCGGGTGTTGGGCGACGTCGCGAGAGTGGCTGAGCCGCAGGAATTCCGGGGTCACCGTCGTGGTCATCGCCCGAGGCGTACGTGGTCGACTCAGCAGTAGGCGCGACACCGGAACTTTCTTCAGAGTGAACGGTGAGTTTGTGAGTGCGCTTGAGCGAGAAGGTGATCTCCTCAACCTCCTCGATCACCTGGCGCGCGGTACGCAATGGATGGGTTGACGTATCGATTGCGCGGGCAACGAAGCCGGGAACCAGTGGGCGAATCCAGCGGGCAGCAGCTCTGGTGACATCGGGGATAGTCGGAATCGTCGGCGTTGCAGGAGTATTCCGCTGCTCAACAATCGCCGGCAGGTTTCTCGCCTCAGCCAGAGCGGGCGTTGCCGCCGCAGCAATCGACTGTGTCGCTTCCAGGCTCGCGGCCTCCGCCGCAGCGGCGATCGGCAAGTAGATGTCTTCAACTATCGGCGCCGGGTCCGGTGTCGTGCTCTCGATCGCGGCTTTCACCTGATGACGGAGCTGCGCCCGGTCGATCTCCGTCTGTGCTTCCACAGCGAGGCGAGCATGCGCGAGTCGTTCTTCGGCCCAAAGAATTTCGGTCGCCGCACGCATCTCCGCTCGCTTAACGGCGATCGCAGTATCGGCTATCAGCTCGGCACGTTCGCGCTCTGCGCGGGCCTGAGCATGACGATCGTGAGTCGTCTCGCCTCGCCACAGCCGCAGGATCGTTGGCAATAAGGCCAAAAATGCGAAGAACCCGACGGTAAGCAGTTGCAGTATCAAGATGCTCGTGCTGACCGAGGCCAACTGCTGCATGGCGACCCACCGAGCGCCCAGACCGTGATCCGCATCTTGTCGACTCTCGGCGAGTACCCGCTCGTCAGCGATGATTTGAGCATCCAGATCGGGGGCTCGGCGGTCACGAGCAACAACCGCTTCGTCCAACTCTCGCTGAGAGTCCGCGAGAATCTGGTTGGCCGTTCGGGTTTCGGGCCCCGAACCAGGCACGCCGGTGATGCGGGTCTGCGGACATGCCGGGGTGGGGTGGTATTCGCAGCGGGCGACGACCAGAGCCTCGTCCCGGTGGGTGCGCGCTACGTCAACAGTGTGGTCGAGTGCGACACGCGCATCGCGCATCCGCTGCAGACTGCCCGATGCTTGTACGACAACTGGAGCCGAGGCCGCGTTGCGGGTGGCCTGCTGTTGGAGGTGACGGTCGATTGGGCCGGAAAGTATTGCCAGTGAGGCGAATTCGCCCGCCACCGCACACAAGATCAGGCCGACGGCCACCGCCCCGCGTTTCGCCGATCCACCGGTCGGACCGGTCGCGGTCGTCCGGCTGATCGCGCCCACAAGCAGCGCAAATACCAGCGAGAGCGGCGAGATGGCCAGCACCGACAGCCGCGTTGCTTGCATAACGGCGAGGGTCGTCACCAACCATGTCAATGCGACAGTGGCGAGCACGACCACGCCGGCGACGGCATGCGCAGAACGCTCATGACCCTCGCGCAGTTCGCGGCGCTCGCCGCCGCCGACCCAGGTGAGCCACGCCCCACCCGAAGAGCCGGAAGCTTGCGGTGCGGTGACGTGATAGGCGCACATTGGGTCAGACACCTCCGAGAATTGCCATGTCAGGACACGGCCGGGGACATCGGGTAAATGGCTGGCTGTGTGGCGAAACGTACAGCCCGCAGAATCGTCAGCCCGGATCGCGCCGGTGCGATAGCGGAATTCTCTCACACGCGCCGCCCACCACACGGCTGCGCGGTCGACCCTGGCGTTTGCCTAACCGGCTCCGATGCGGCTCAGCGACACGACGCGATCAGTCGTCGTCTCGGGAGCCGACGTGAGACGGTATTTACTCATGCAGGGCTTTGAGTACGTCAGCTACGAGACGTTTGGGCGGCGCTTCTTCGAAGTGGCCGTGACCGAAGAGCGTGTCGGCGCCGCGTTCGCCGCGATCGCCGGTAGTCAGTTCGAGATGCCTCCGATGGCTCAGGGGCCGGGCAAGATCGCCAGGGTCAGCGCTGCCGTCACCATCAAGCAGCCCAAGGTCACGCGTAATGTCGCCGACAGCATCACTTTTGACATTCATATACCGCTACTGATCGACTTGCTCCTCGACCTGCGAATCGACAAGCAGCGGTTTACCGTCGACGGTGATATCGCGCTCAGCGCGACCGCACGGGCCGCCGAACCGCTCCTACTGATTGTCGACGTCGCCAAGCCGCGGCCCTCGGACATCTCGGTTCACGTGTCGTCGAAAAGCATCCGCGGTGAGCTGGTGCGCATCATCGGCGGCGTTGATGCCGAAATTCGCCGCTTCATTGCGCAGTACGTCAACGACGAAATCGACACGCCTGAATCGCAAGCGGCGCAAGTCATCGATGTCGCCGAGCAGCTCGACCAAACCTGGACGGGTATCTGATCCAGGCCTGCACGGTTTATCCCGCGGGCACGTCAGGGTATGTACCGCTCGCGGGTGTCCTGAATGTCAATGTCAGCAGAGAGTGAGACGACGTGGCACGAGTGGACGTCTCGACAACGTCGGACCTTTCGCCTGCATCAGCGTGGAAACTGGCGTCGGATCTGAGCCGATTCGGCGACTGGATGACAATTTTCGGCGGCTGGCGCGGCGAGGTTCCGTCAACGATCAAACAAGGCACGCAGGTCTCGTCGTTGATCAAAGTCAAGGGATTTCGCAACGTCATTCATTGGGAAGTGACGCAGTACGACGAACCCACCGCGATCGAACTGGCCGGCCACGGTCGCGGCGGGGTGCACATCACCGTCGCCATGCGGGTAGCTGACAACAAACCCGGCTCGACCTTTGAGCTGTCATCCGAGTTGAGCGGCGGTCTGCTGAGCGGGCCGCTGGGAAAGCTCGTAGCCAAGATCATCAAGTCGGACGTCCGCAAATCCGTGTGCAACCTGGCCGTCCTCGAATGATCCCGGGCGGGCGATAAGCCGACTCAATTCACGACGCTATGGGCATCAACGCCGTGGCCGCTGTACCACTCCCGTTGGACCTGGTGGGCCCGTCGTACCTCTGCGGATCGGCACGCCAACGATGCGCCGGCAGCGAGCAACGAAACACTCGCGGCGCCTACTCCGACGTCAATCTGCCTGGCCGCGAAACTGGCCACACAGACCACGAGCGAGGCGACTGTCAGCGCAACGAGCAACAGACCGGGACGTTTGGCGATGGCCGACGCCCCGCCGGTCAGCGGCTGAGCGATCTGCTGGTGGTGGATAACCGTATTCGCCATGCGAGTCGATTACCCGAATCGCGAGCAGAGAAACGGCGCGCCGACGTCGGAGTCCTGCCCAGGATGCTCGCCCGAGATCGGTTTGTGCACCCCATCGAGCGGTTACATGGACGTGGTGACATCGGTTGTGGTCGTGGGCAGCTGGGTTTACCGGTTT
>CAVTSP010000027.1:0-495309 GCA_963737375.1 uncultured Actinomycetota bacterium | reverse complement strand
TTTGAGAAATTCGCCGGGGCGAACGACCTGGGGACGACGCTGCTGCTGCTCTGTGGTGTAGGCGTACTGGAACTCGCGTAGTTGACATATCTCCACACTTGTCGTAGCAATAAGACATGACGACGATTTTGTCTCACGCGCCGCAGTTCCGTCTCGCGACCGCTGAGACGTGGGCCGACCCTTGGCCGATGTACCGCGCGCTGCGCGACCACGACCCCGTGCACCACGTGGTCCCGCCCAGCAAGCCTGAAGACGACT
Source organism: uncultured Actinomycetota bacterium (assembly GCA_963737375.1). Taxonomy (GTDB): domain Bacteria; phylum Actinomycetota; class Actinomycetes; order Mycobacteriales; family Mycobacteriaceae; genus Mycobacterium. The sequence goes on along the minus strand of CAVTSP010000027.1, from coordinate 495,051 downwards.
ACTACGTACTGACCCGGCACGCCGACATTTGGGCAGCCGCGCGCGACCACGAGACGTTCTCCTCGGCACAGGGCCTGACCGTAAACTACGGCGACCTGGAAATGATTGGGCTGCAAGATAATCCGCCGATGGTGATGACGGATCCGCCAGTGCACACCGAGTTCCGCAAGCTGGTGGCCCGCGGCTTCACCCCGCGACAGGTGGAGGCGGTGGAGCCCAAGGTCCGCGAATTCGTGGTCGAACGCCTCGACCGGCTCATCGCCAACGGCGGCGGCGACATCGTCGCCGAGCTGTTCAAGCCGCTGCCGTCGATGGTCGTCGCGCACTACCTCGGCGTCCCCGAAGAAGACCGCGGACAATTCGACGGCTGGACCGACGCCATCGTCGCGGCCAACACCGCCGAGGGCGGCATCGCCTCCGCGCTGGAAACCGTTGGCGAGGCGGTCGGGTCGATGATGGCCTACTTCACCCAGCTGATCGAACGCCGCCGCACCGAGCCCGAAGACGACACCATCTCGCATCTGGTCGCTGCGGGTCGTGCGGCAAGGCCGAAGCCGGCGACATAGCCGGTGTGCTGTCCGTCCTGGCCTTCACTTTCACGATGGTCACCGGCGGAAACGACACCACCACCGGCATGCTGGGCGGGTCGGTGCAACTGCTGCACCAGCGACCCGACCAGCGGCGTCTGCTCGTCGAGCAGCCCGACCTGATCCCCGGAGCCGTCGACGAATTCCTGCGACTCACCACGCCGGCCCAAGCGTTGGCCCGCACTGTCACTCGCGACGTGACGATCGGCGACACCACGGTGCCCGCCGGTCGCCGAGTCTTGCTGGTGTACGGATCAGGAAACCGCGACGAGCGCCAATTCGGTCCGGACGCAGGTGAACTCGACGTGCAGCGTCGTCCCCGCAACATCTTGACCTTCAGCCACGGCGCCCACCACTGCCTGGGCGCGGCGGCGGCACGCATGCAGTCGCGAGTCGCATTGACTGAGTTGCTTTCCCGTTGCCCTGATTTCGAGGTCGACGAGGACAACATCGTCTGGGCCGGCGGCAGCTATGTCCGACGGCCGCTGTCGGTCCCCTTCCGGGTCGGGGCGTAAATGCCGGCCAACAACTGGCTCGCCGAGCGCCGCACCGAGGTGGCGGCCGATCGTATCCTCGACGCCGCCGAGCAACTGTTCACCCGCCACGATCCCGGTTCGGTCGGCATGAACGAGATCGCCAAGGCCGCAGGCTGTTCCCGCGCGACGCTGTACCGCTACTTCGAGAATCGTGAGGCGCTGCGCATCGCCTACGTGGCCCGTGAAACCCATCGGCTGTCCGAGTCGATCGACGACCGTATCCGTGCCATCGTGGACCCACGCGAAAGACTGGTCACCGGCATCCTCACGACGCTTCGTCTGGTGCGCGAAAGCCCGGCGCTGTCAGCCTGGTTCGCGACGACATCGGGGCCGCTGGGCGCCGAGTTGGCCGAGCAGTCCGACGTGATCATCGCGTTGGCCGCCGCATTCGTCACCTCGCTGGGCGACGACGATCCGGCGAACGTGGCCGGCCGCGGGCGATGGCTGGTGCGGGCGATCACCTCGCTGCTGATCTTCCCCGGTCGCGACGAGGACGACGAGCGGGCAATGCTCACCGAATTCGTCGCGCCGGTCGTGGTGCCCGCCGAGCAGGTCAGTCGCGCACCCGGGTGAACCGGTGCAACAGCCAGGCCGGCGGAATGGTGATCGCCACCGTCGCCACGAACAGCCCGGCCATCGACCCGGTGTAGACGTGGTCCTGCATGATGTAGACCATCGCGAATTCCATCGTGATCAAGTGAATCAGGAAGATCTCGTAGGAGATCTCGCCGAGCCAGACCATCGGCCGGCTCGCCAGTAGTCGGCAGTACAGGCCCTCGTTGCCGAGCGCCAACGGCGCCAATGCCAGCCCGGAGATCACCGCGTAGAACACCGCTTTGTACAGCGCTTGGGACAGGCCGAGCGGCGATGTCGTCGGATCCCCGGCGATCGGCGTGGACGCGATCAAATAGCAGACAGCGGCGAGCGGCAAAGCGGCGAAGGCGTAACAGCGCGCGCCCATCCGTTGCAGCACAGTCAGACTCATGCCGGCCAGAAACCAGATCAGATAGGTGGGTAACCACAGCCGGGCCCCATTGGGGATCGAGGTGGTGAGGTGTACCCCGACCAACCACGCCGGCGAAATCAGCGCCAGGGCAGCGATACCGGACAGCAACAGCTTCGGGCGCCACTGCCGTCGGCACAGCACCACCACCAACAGATAGGCCAGCAGCGGAAGAAGCACGTAAAACGAGGCTTCCACCGCCAGGCTCCACATCTGGGTCAGACCTTGATGGAGATATCCCCTCATGTAGTTGAAGGTGTAGATCTGCGTCAGCGTGAGATTGCGGAACAACCCGAACCAAGTGTGGCCGAAATTCGGTCCGGCATGCCGGAAGTGGTAGATGGCGTACGCGATCAGCACCGTGACGACGTAGGCCGGCATGATGCGCCGCATGCGGTGCCAGGCGTAACGCCGGATCGACGGTTGCGGACCGTTGGTCGCGACGGATTTCACCCACGGCCGGAACAACAGAAACCCGGACAGCGCGAAAAAGATCGGGACGCCCATCTCCATCCGGGAGCAGAACAGGCCGAAATAGCCCTCGATGTATTTGCCGGTGGTGTACGCGGCGTGCGTTGCCACCACGAGAAGTGCTGCAACGGCCCGGATGCCGGTCAACGACGCGACCCGATCCGGCCCGGCGACCTGTTCGATTCCGCCTTGGGCCGACGTGTCGGCCTGGGTCATCCTTTGCGTTCCCGCCGCGGTGCGCCTTGACCGCCGCGGCGGTTCTTGTCTGGAGCACGGTCGGGCTGCAGGTTGATCAGCACACCGGAAATACGGGTCTTCTCAAGTGCTTTCAACGTCTCGCGGGACAACTTGACCGGCAGTTCCACCAGCGAGAAGTCCGGCTTGATCGTGATATGGCCGAAATCGCTGCGGTGCAAGCCGCCTTCGTTGGCGATGGCGCCGACGATCGAGCCCGGTCCGACCTTGTGCCGCTTGCCGACCGCGATGCGATAGGTGGCGAGTCCCTTCCTGGGGCCATCGCCGGCGCCGCGGGCTGGTTTGCCGGGCCGGTCCTGGTATTCCCGGGTACGCCGCTCGGGTGGTGGCTCGGGCGCCAGCAGGAAGGCTTCGCCGTCACGCAATTGCGCTGCCAGCGCCGCGGCGATATCGGCCATCGGAACGTCGTGGTCGCGTTCGTAATCCGCGACCAGACGCCGGAACAACTCGATACCAGGTGCGCTGAGGCTGTTGGTGATCGAATCGGCGAACTTCGCCACCCGCTGGGCGTTGACGTCGTCGACGCTGGGGAGGTGAGCTTCGGTGAGCTTCTGCCGCGTCGCCTTCTCGATCGCGTTGAGCAGATGACGCTCCCTCGGCGACACGAAAAGCAGCGCGGCGCCGGATCGTCCGGCCCGGCCGGTACGCCCGATCCGGTGCACATACGACTCGGTGTCGTGCGGGATGTCGTAGTTCAGCACGTGCGATATCCGGTCGACGTCCAGCCCGCGGGCCGCGACGTCAGTGGCGACCAGGATGTCGATTCCGTTGCCGCCGCCTCTTTTGAGGGCCGCGATGGTCCGCTCACGCACGGCCTGCGGGATGTCGCCGTTGATGGCCGCCGCGGAAAAACCTCGGGCGCGCAACTTCTCGGCGACTTCTTCGGTGGCCTGTTTGGTGCGGACGAAAACGATCATCGCCTCGAACGGCTCGACTTCGAGGATCCGGGTCAGTGCGTCCATCTTGCGCGGGCCGGCAACCTGGATGTAGCGCTGCGAGATGTTGTCGGCGGTTGCGGTTTTCGCGTCGACCTTGACCTCGGTCGGGTCGTGCAGATACTTGTTGCTGAGCTTGCGGATTGCCGGCGGCATCGTGGCGGAGAACAGCGCCACCTGCTTGTACTCCGGCGTCTCCGCCAGGATCCGCTCGACTTCCTCGGCGAAACCCATCGTCAGCATTTCGTCGGCCTCGTCCAGCACGAGGTAATCCACGTGGGACAGATCCAGCGTCCCGCGCTCGATGTGATCGATGACGCGGCCGGGCGTGCCGACTACCACCTGCGCGCCACGCTTCAGCCCAGCCAGCTGCGTCATGTAGGACGCTCCGCCGTAGATCGGCAGCACGTTGATCTTTGGCAGGTGGGTGCCGTACCGGCTGAACGCCTCGGCCACCTGCAACGCCAACTCCCGCGTCGGCGCCAGCACCAGCGCCTGGGTGGCTTTGCTGCTGGTGTCGATCTTGGACAGGATCGGGACCGCGAACGCGGCCGTCTTACCGGTCCCGGTCTGGGCCAGGCCCACCACGTCCGAGCCCGCCATCAGGGCCGGAATTGTCGCCGCCTGGATCGCTGACGGCGACTCGTAGCCCACGTCAGAGAGTGCCTGCAGCACCGAAGGGTGAATCTGCAGGTCGGCGAAGGTCACGGTGTCATCATGCTGGGAGTCCATTTCGAGTAGAAGTTTACGGCGTGATCAACCGTCACTCGGCCACGCCTGCCGCGTCGACAGGGCTGGTCAAGGTACCGTGCGGCGTTGTGTGGACACGACAGTGCCGTCTGGGCGGCGTTGCCCCTTTGACCGGGCTCACCGCTGCCGCACTGCTGGTCGCGACACTGAGCGGCTGCGGATCAGGGGATTCGACCGTCGCGAAGACCCCGGAGCCCACCGCCCATCCGACTGCTGCGCCACACTCAGCGGCGCCACCACCGACCGCGACCGCCGCCCCGACCAGCCCCGGCCCCGTCGACCCCTGCGCGGTCAACCTGGCCGACCCCGCGATCGCCCGCGGGGTGTCCGAGCTGCCGCAGGACCCGCGCAGCCACCAGCCGTGGAATCCCGAGCCGCTGGCCGGCAACTTCAACGAGTGCGCGCAGCTGTCCGCGGTCATCGTGAAGGCCAACACCAACGCCGAGAGCCCCAACACCCGCGCGGTGCTGTTCCATCTCGGCAAGCTGATTCCGCCGCAGGGCGTGCCCGACACCTACGGCTTCAACGGGCTCGACAACTCGCAGTGCACCGGCGACACGGTGGCGCTGAGCTATTCCGGCGGGATCGGCCTGCCCAGCGTGGTGAAGTTCCGCTGGAACGGCAACGGGGTGGAGCTGATCGGCAACGCCGGCGCCTGATGTCGGTGTAGCCGCTTACAGTGGCTGCTGTGTTCTTGGCAGGCGACAGCATCATCTACAGCGCGTCGGATCTCGCGTCCGCTGCGCGCTGTGAGTACGCCCTGCTGCGAGAATTCGACGCGAAACTCGGCTGGGGTCAACGGGTCAGCGTCACCGACGAATTGCTGGAGCGCACCGCGTCACTCGGCGACGAGCACGAGCGGCGCCGGCTCGACCAGCTGCGTGACGAACACGGCGGAGGCGTTGCCGTCATCGGCCGTCCCGTCCCGTTCACCCTCGAGAATGTCACCGCGGCGGCCGACCAGACCCGGCGTGTCATCGACCGCGGTGCGCCGGTGGTCTACCAGGCGGCGATGTTCGACGGCCGCTTTGTCGGGTTCGCCGACTTCCTGGTCTGCCGGGACGGGAAGTACCAGGTTTCCGACACCAAGCTGGCGCGCTCGGCGAAAGTCACCGCGCTGCTTCAGATCGCCGCCTATGCCGACACGTTGAGCCAGACCGGAATCCAGGTCCACCCGGAAGCCGAATTGATTCTCGGCAACGGCACCGTGGTCACCTACCAGGTCGACGAGCTGATCCCGGTGTACCGGGAGCAGCGCGCGCGACTGCAGCGCCTGCTCGACGATCACTACGCCGGAGGTTCCCCGGTTCGCTGGGAAGACGACCGCGTGCGTGCTTGCTTCCGATGCCCGGTCTGCGAGGAGCAGGTGCGTGCGGACGACGACCTGTTGCTCGTCGCGGGCCTGCGGGTCAGCCAGCGTGCCAAGCTGCTCGACGCCGGCATCAGCACGGTTGCCGGGCTGGCCGGGCACGCCGGCCCGGTGCCGGGCATGTCCGCCCGCTCGCTGAGCGCCCTGGTCGCGCAGGCCACCCTGCAGATCCGCGAACGCGATACCGACACACCGCAGTTCGAGGTGGCCGACCCGCAGCCGCTCACCCTGCTGCCCGAGCCCGATGATGGAGACCTGTTCTTCGACTTCGAGGGCGACCCGCTGTGGACGGCCGACGGCGTCGACTGGGGCCTGGAATATCTGTTCGGCGTTCTCGAAAGCGGAAAAGCGGGAACCTTCCACCCGCTGTGGGCGCATAACCGCCCGGATGAGCGGAAAGCGCTGATTGACTTTCTTGCGCTGGTAGCCAAGCGGCGCAAGCGATTTCCCAACATGCACATCTACCACTACGCCACATATGAGAAGACGGCGCTGCTACGGCTGGCCGGGCGCCACGGCGTCGGCGAAGACGAGGTCGACGACTTGCTGCGCAGCGGGACGCTGGTCGACCTGTATCCGATTGTGCGCAAGAGCATTCGGACCGGCGCCGAGTCGCTCAGCCTGAAGGCACTGGAGCCGCTGTACATGGGGTCGCAGCTGCGATCCGGCGATGTCACGACGGCCACCGATTCGATCACGCAATACGCGCGCTACAGCGAGCTGCGGGGCAACGGCGAACTCGACGAGGCGGCGGCCGTGCTCAAGGAGATCGAGGACTACAACAAGTACGACTGCCAGTCCACCCGCGAGCTGCGCAACTGGCTCCTGATGCGAGCCTACGAAAGCGGCATCACCCCGGTTGGTGCCCAACCGGTTTCGGATGGCGACGCCATCGAGGAAGCAGATGCGCTCGCGGTGAAGCTGGAGGAGTTCTCCGGCGTGGCGGCGAGCCCTGACCGCACCCCCGAGCAGACAGCGGTTGCGCTGGTGTCGGCCGCACGCGGCTATCACCGCCGCGAGGACAAGCCGTTCTGGTGGGCGCACTTCGATCGGCTGAACTATCCAATCGACGAATGGTCCAATGAGACAGACGTTTTCATTGTCGACCAGGCCAAGGTCGCGGTCGACTGGCATCAGCCGCCCAAGGCGCGCAAGCCGCAGCGGCGATTACAGCTGACCGGCGAACTGGCCCGCGGCGCACTCAACTCCAAGGTCTACGCGCTCTACGAGCCGCCGGCGCCGTCCGGGTTGACCGACAACCCCGACCGACGCGCGACCGGGCATGCCGAGGTGGTCGAGTGTGATGATCCGAGCGTGCCGACTGAGATAGTGATTCTCGAGCGAACCCCGGCCGACGGCAGCACTTTTCACGAGCTGCCCTTCGCGCTGACGCCCGGTGCGCCCGTCCCGACCAAGCCGCTGCGCGAGGCCATCGAGGCGGCGGCGGTCGATGTCGCGGCCGCGCTGCCACACCTCCCCCGCACCGCGATGGCCGACATCCTGCTCCGACAGCGGCCCCGGACTCGCAGCGGCGCGGACCTTCCCAGAAGCGGCGGCGCGATCGACGACATCACCGCCGCCCTGCTCGACCTGGATACGTCGTACGTCGCGGTACACGGACCGCCCGGAACCGGCAAGACCTACACCGCCGCGCACGTGATCACCCGACTGGTCACCGACCACGGTTGGCGCATCGGTGTGGTCGCTCAATCGCACGCCGTGGTGGAGAACCTGCTGCAGGGTGCGATCAACGCCGGCATCGACCCGGCAAGGGTCGCCAAGAAGGGTGACCGCCAGGGCGTCGCGTGGCAGCAGATCAGTGAGGCCGAGTACGCCGGATTCATCAGCGGCACAGACGGATGCGTGATCGGCGGCACGGCCTGGGACTTCGCCAACCCGGGCCGGGTGCCGCCGGGAAGTCTGGACCTGCTCGTGATCGACGAGGCCGGCCAGTTCTGCCTGGCCAACACGATCGCAGTGGCCGCATCGGCCGCGAACCTGCTACTGCTCGGCGACCCGCAGCAGCTGCCTCAGGTCAGCCAGGGCACGCATCCCGAACCGGTCGACGGGTCTGCGCTGGGCTGGCTGGTCGAAGACCATCGCACGCTGCCCGCCGAACGCGGCTACTTTCTGGATCTTTCGCGCCGCATGCATCCTGCGGTGTGTGCACCGGTATCGGCACTGGCCTACGAGGACAGGTTGCAGCCGTATACCGAAGTCACGGCCGCGCGCCGGTTGGACGGGTATCCGCCTGGGCTGCAGGTGCTTCGCGTTCGCCATGAGGGCAATACGACCGAGAGCCCCGAGGAAGCCGAGGCCATCGTCGACCTGATCCACGCGCTGGTCGGCCTGGACTGGACGGCCGAAAGCGGCACCCGGCCGTTGACGCCCAACGACGTGCTGGTGTTGGCGCCCTACAACGCTCAAGTCGTGCTGCTGCGCCGCCACCTGGCCGACGCGGGCCTCGGCGATGTTCGGGTCGGGACCGTCGACAAGTTTCAGGGCGCCGAGGCGCCGGTGGCCATCGTCTCGATGACAGCCTCGTCCGTCGAGGACATACCCCGCGGAATTCCGTTCCTGCTCAACCGGAATCGACTGAATGTGGCGATCAGCCGCGCGCAATATGCGGCCGTGATCGTCCGCGCGGAGGCGCTGACCGAATACCTGCCGGCCGCACCGACCGGCCTGGTGGAACTCGGCGCGTTCCTGGCGTTGACGGCGCCTGATCGTCAGGCTTAGCGGCTACCTGCCGGGATGGGAATGCCGCCCGGCACCTTCGTCGGGATCTGCGCGACGCCGGCCGCTGGGCGGCGGCCGGTAATAGCCGTTGCGCCCGTCGTCGCGGTAGGTCGACCCGCCGTAGGTGTCGATGTCGTCGACAAACGGTTCGTGCCGAGGCGGGAATTCCTCGACCGGGTGGAAGCGCTGTTCGTCGTCGACAAGAAAGCCGTTGTGAGCCTCAGTGATTGGCTCGAGCTCGGCCGTTGTTGTCATGTCGTCGAGCAAGCTGTGCCACGACTCGACCGGTGCGGTGCGCCAGTTCTCCACCGGAGCCGGTCGGGGGTGCTCCTTGTGCGTCGCCAACGGTTCGGTCTCCGGCTCGATGGCGGGCCGGCGAGCCGGAGTGGCGGGGCGAGATAGCCGGCGCGGCGCGGCGGACGCCGGCGACAGCGTGTACTCGACATAGTCGTCGTCGTCGTCGAAACCTTCCCGGAAGCCGTCGGAACCGCTCTCGAAACCGTCTGCGGCGCTTGGCCGCACCCGAACGCGACGGGCCGGCGCGTCCAGGCCGTCCGTCTCGGCGGTGGGCGGCGCGTCGAGAGCAGTCGCTGACCCGCCGGATCCGACCAGAAACAGCGCCGCACCGACCCCGAACAGCGCCACGAACGCGGGCAACAGCATCGACTGCGACATCGCGGCGGCGAAGGGCTCGTGCAGGAACTCCGGCATCTGCAGACCCCCACCCGGGCCGGCCGGCGGGCCTGATCCCCCGTCGGGCATCGGCCCCAACGCGGCGGTGATTCGCGACGTCATGAACGACGCCATGCCGGCGCTGCCCAGCACGGCACCCACTTGGCGAGTCGCGTTGAACACGCCGGAACTGGCACCGGCGAGCCGCGGAGGCAGGTTACGTGTCGCGGTCGCTGTGATCGGCGCCCAGATGAAGGCCATCGCCGCACCCAGCGCGAAGAACGGCAGCACCAATTCCCAGATCGGGGTGGATGGGGTCATCACGAAGGACAGCCAGGTGAGGCCGATCGCCAGACACGAGAACCCGAATCCGACCACCGGCCGCGGGGCGACCCGGTCCACGAGCCGGCCGGCGATCGGCGCGAGCACACCGCTGGTGATCGCCATCGGCGCGGTCAGCAAGGCGGAGCGGGTCGGCGACAATCCGCACACGGATTGGGCGTAGAACATCAGCGGCAGGATCATGCCGGTCGCCGCGAACGCGATCACCACCGCCGCGGCGTTGCAGAGGCCGAAGTCGCGGTACCGGAAGAGGTCCAGCGGAATCAGCGGCTCGTGGGTGCTGATCGACTGCCAGTAGACGAACGCCGTCATCAGGCCGATGCCGGCGACCAGCACCGCCCAGATCCACGGCGCCCAGTGGTTGGACTGCCCTTCCTGCAGGGAGAACACGATCAGGAACATCCCGACCCCGGACAGACCCACACCGATCAGGTCGAAGCGATGCTTGTGGGTGGGCAGTTCGGGCACCAGCCAGACCGCCAACCCCAATCCGATGAGGCCGATCGGGACGTTGACGAAAAAGATCCAGGCCCAGCCCATCGCGTCCACCAGCACACCGCCGGCCAGCGGCCCGACCAGCGTGGCCACTCCCGCGGTGGCGCCCCACACGCTCGTCGCCACCCCGCGGCGCTCGGACGGGAAGATCCGGGTGATGAGCGACAGCGTCTGCGGGCTCATGATCGCGGCACCGATGCCCTGGGCCACCCGCGCCGTGATCAGCATGGCGATGGTGCCCGACAGGCCACACCACAACGAGGCGGCGGTGAAAAGGGCCAGGCCGACCAGATAGAGGTTCTTCGGGCCGAACCGGTCACCGAGCCGACCGGCCACCAGCAGCGGGACCGCGTAGGCCAGCAGATAGGCGCTGGTCACCCAGATGACGGTGTCGTATCCGGTGCCGAGCTTGACCATGATGCTGGGATTGGCGACCGCGACGATCGTCGAGTCGAGCAGGATCATGAAGAAGCCGACCATCATCGCCCACAGCGCGTGCCACGGGTTCACGTCGTCGGCGCGCTTCGTGGTCGCCGGGCCCCCGCCCGGTCGCCGACCAGCAGTCGCCGTGGTCATATCCCCACCCCGTCCCCCTGTTGCCGCCCCGGCCGACCGGATCCCATCGAGCTGGCTAAGCCTCGCAGCCAGGTGAGCTCGGCTTGCGTGGTGGCCAGCAAGTAATCGAAGGCCACCAGATATCCGGCGGGCGTGACGCTGGCGTCTCGAAGCGCCATGATTTCGGCGGCCCGCGCTTCCAGCGCCCCGACGCGGTGGTCAATTGCATCCGCCGCGGCGTCTTCACCCAGAGTATCGATCTCCGCGAGCGCGACGGCGAACTGCGGAAACTCATGGGCCGGCACGGCGATCAGTTGACCCACCCGGTCAGCGAGCGCTTCGACGCCGGCATCGGTGATTTCGTAGATGGCCCGTTCGGGCCGCTTACCGTCGCGCGAGGTCCCCGCGCGGCGGATCAACTTTTCGTCCGTAAGCCGGTCGACGACGTGATAGAGCGATCCCGGCCGGACCTTCACGATGCGGTCCGCGTGGCGCTCGACCAGCGTCTGGAACATCTCGTAGCCGTGCATCGGGTGCGCCCGGAGCAGCGCCAACACCGAGATGCCCAGCGAGGTGAGTTGGTAGGCCATCGACTATCCGTCTTTGCTTGGCGGGCCGCCGTTGCTCTTCGTCGAGTCCGGCATGACCCCGCATCGTGATCGCACGTGTCTGTGCCGGATTATTCCTAATGGACTAACCGGTTGCACGCCTGGCCCCACGTTTGCCGGCGCCGGCGCTAGCCTGGAAGCACGTCATTGCCCGCGGAGGACTGGGCAGCCACACCTGGAGGGATCCATGAGCGCCCGATGGAACCGGTCATCGTCTGATTCGTTGCCCGCCACCACCGACGGCAAGCCCAAGATGTCGGCGCGCGCGCTGGCGAGCATCATCGAGCGCAGCTCGCGCGTGCAGGGTCCCCTCGCGGAGGCGTACGTCGAACGGCTGCGCCGCGCAGATCCCAGCGCTGGCCCCGCGACGATCGCCAAGAAGTTGGAGAAGCGCTATGTCGCGGCCGTGACGGCCAGTGGCGCGGCGGTGGGGTCGGCCGCCGTGCTGCCGGGACTCGGAACGATAGCCGCCCTGTCCGCCGCCGCCGGCGAGACCGCGGTGTTCCTGGAGGCCACCGCATTCTTCGCGCTGGCGACCGCGGCGGTGCACGGCGTATCTGCCGACAACCGGGAACAACGTCGCGCACTGGTGCTATCCGTGCTGGTCGGCGAGGACAGCAAGCATGCGATAGCGGAATTGCTCGGTCCGGGCCGGCGGAATGGCGCGTGGCTGTCGGAGGGCGTGGCATCAATGCCGATGTCCGCGTTGGCGCAGTTGAATTCGCGGTTGCTCAAACGCGCCGTCAGGCGTTACACGCTGCGCCGCAGCGCGCTGGTGTTCGGCAAGATGCTGCCGGTCGGTATCGGCGCCGGTGTAGGCGCGATCGGCAACCGACTAGCGGGCAAGAAGATCGTCAACAACGCCCGCAATGCCTTCGGTAAGCCGCCGGCCCGGTGGCCCGGCGCCCTGCACCTGCTCCCGACGGCGGCCGACGCCCCCTGAGCGCGGCGCAACAGCAACCGAGCTGGTCCGAAGTCACATGGCGGATCGCCATTGAAGGGTTAGCCTTTATGGGGCGGTCTGTCAGGTGAGTCGTGCCGACACCGGATGGATGTGCAAGACCTAGTGGCAAGCGTGGCATAACGCTTTTTCGGACAGAGGAATCGAGGCGAGCAGCTGCCGTGAGCAGTACGAGTTCACCATTCGGACAGAACGAATGGCTGGTCGAGGAGATGTACCGCAAGTTCCGCGACGACCCCTCCTCGGTCGATCCGAGCTGGCATGAGTTCCTGGTCGATTACAGCCCCGACGCGACGGGCGAGTCTCCCGCTGAGGTGAAGCCGCCGCAGGCCCCCGCCGCGGCGCCGCCGCGGGCAGCTCCCCCGCGACCGGCAGCGCCCCCGCCACCCGCGGCATCCGGCAATGGCGCTGGCCAGCACCCCGGCGCCGGCGCCACCTGCGCCTGCGCCCGCAGCCAAGCCGTCCGGCCCCCCGCCCGCCGAGGGCGACGAAAACCAGGTGTTGCGCGGCGCCGCCGCGGCCGTCGTGAAGAACATGTCGATGTCGCTGGACCTTCCGACAGCGACCAGCGTCCGGGCCATCCCGGCCAAGCTGATGATCGACAACCGCGTCGTGATCAACAACCAGCTCAAACGCACACGCGGCGGCAAGATTTCGTTCACCCACATCCTGGGCTACGCCTTGGTGCAGGCGCTCAAGGCGTTCCCGAACATGAACCGGCACTACGCCGAGATCGACGGCAAGCCGAACTCGGTGACTCCCGCGCACACCAACTTGGGTCTGGCCATCGACTTGCAGGGCAAGGACGGCAAGCGCTCGCTGGTGGTCGCGGGCATCAGGCGTTGCGAATCCATGAGTTTCGGCGAGTTCGTCGCGGCGTACGAAGACATCGTCCGGCGAGCCCGTGACGGCAAGCTGACCGCTGAAGACTTTGCCGGCGTGACGATTTCGTTGACCAACCCGGGCACCATCGGCACGGTGCACTCGGTGCCGCGGCTGATGGCCGGCCAGGGCGCGATCATCGGTGTCGGGGCGATGGAGTACCCCGCCGAACTCCAGGGCGCCAGCGCGGAACGCATCGCCGAGTTGGGTATCGGCAAGCTGATCACCCTGACCTCGACCTACGACCACCGCATCATCCAGGGCGCGGAGTCCGGCGACTTCCTGCGCACGGTCCACGAACTGCTGCTCGCCGACGACTTTTGGGACGACCTGTTCCGCGAGATGGGCGTGCCCTACCTGCCGATTCGGTGGAGCACCGACAACCCCGACTCGATCGTCGACAAGAACGCCCGCGTGATGGAGTTGATCGCGGCCTACCGCAACCGCGGGCATCTGATGGCCGACATCGACCCACTTCGGTTGGACAAGACCAGGTTCCGCAGCCACCCCGACCTCGAGGTGGTCACCCACGGGCTGACCCTCTGGGATCTGGACCGGGTGTTCAAGGTCAACGGCTTCGGCGGTTGGGAGTACCGGAAGCTGCGCGACATCCTCGGCCTGCTGCGTGACGCCTACTGTCGGCACGTCGGCGTCGAGTACACCCACATCCTCGACCCCGAGCAGCTGGCCTGGCTCGAAGAGCGCGTCGAGACCAAGCACGTCAAACCGACTGTGGCGCAGCAGAAATACATCCTGAGCAAGCTCAACGCCGCGGAGGCGTTCGAGACGTTCCTGCAGACGAAGTACGTTGGGCAGAAGCGGTTCTCGCTCGAAGGCGCCGAAAGCACCATCCCGCTGATGGATGCGGCGATCGACCAGTGCGCCGAGCACGGGCTCGACGAGGTGGTCATCGCGATGCCGCACCGCGGCCGGCTCAACGTGCTGGCCAACATCGTCGGCAAGCCGTATTCGCAGATCTTCAGCGAGTTCGAAGGCAACCTCAATCCGGCTCAGGCGCACGGCTCCGGGGACGTCAAGTACCACCTCGGCGCCACCGGCGTATACATCCAGATGTTCGGCGACAACGACATTCAGGTGTCGCTGACCGCTAACCCGTCGCATCTGGAGGCAGTCGATCCGGTGCTGGAGGGTCTGGTCCGCGCCAAGCAGGATCTGCTCGACAAGGGTGAGGGCGAACGCGGCAACTCCGTGGTGCCGATGATGCTGCACGGTGACGCCGCCTTCGCCGGTCAGGGTGTCGTCGCCGAAACCCTGAACCTGGCCAAGCTGCCGCGGCTACCGGGTCGGCGGCACCATCCACATCATCGTCAACAACCAGATCGGCTTCACCACCGCGCCCGAGTACTCGCGGTCCAGCGAGTACTGCACCGACGTCGCGAAAATGATTGGCGCGCCGATCTTCCACGTCAACGGCGACGACCCGGAGGCCTGCGTCTGGGTGGCGAAGCTGGCCGTCGACTTCCGGCAGGAGTTCAAGAAGGACGTCATCATCGACATGCTGTGCTACCGCCGCCGCGGGCACAACGAGGGCGATGACCCGTCGATGACGAACCCGTACATGTACGACGTCGTCGACGTCAAGCGTGGCGTCCGCAAGACCTACACCGAAGCGCTGATCGGCCGTGGCGACATCTCGATGAAAGAGGCCGAGGACGCGTTGCGCGACTACCAGGGCCAACTCGAGCGGGTCTTCAACGACGTCCGCGAACTGGAGAAGCACGGCGTGCAGGCGAGCATGTCGGTGGAGTCCAACCAGATGCTCGCGGCCGGCCTGGACACTGCGGTCGACAAGGCGTTGCTGGCCCGCATCGGTGACGCATTCCTTGCTCTGCCAGAGGGATTCGCCGCCCACTCGCGGGTTATTCCGGTGCTGGAGAAGCGCCGGGAAATGGCCTACGAAGGCAAGATCGACTGGGCTTTCGGTGAGCTGCTGGCGCTGGGTACGCTGGTGGCCGAAGGCAAATTGATCCGGTTGTCGGGTCAGGACACCCGCCGTGGCACCTTCTCCCAGCGGCATTCGGTGATCATCGACCGCCAGACCGGCGAAGAGTTCACCCCGTTGCAGTTGCTGACGATCGACAAGGACGGCAACCCGACCGGCGGCAAGTTCATGGTGTTCGACTCGCCGCTGTCGGAGTACGCCGCCGTCGGGTTCGAGTACGGCTACACGGTCGGCAACCCGGACGCATTGGTGTTGTGGGAGGGCCAGTTCGGCGACTTCGTCAACGGCGCCCAGTCGATCATCGACGAGTTCATCAGCTCCGGCGAGGCCAAGTGGGGCCAGCTGTCCAGCGTGGTGCTGCTGCTGCCGCACGGCCATGAAGGCCAGGGGCCCGACCACACCTCCGGCCGCATCGAGCGGTTCCTGCAGTTGTGGGCGGAAGGCTCGATGACGATCGCGGTGCCGTCCACTCCGGCCAACTACTTCCACCTGCTGCGCCGTCACGCCCTCGACGGTGTGCAGCGTCCGCTGATCGTCTTCACCCCGAAGTCGATGCTGCGCAACAAGGCTGCGGTCAGCGACATCAAGGAGTTCACCGAGACGAGGTTCCACTCGGTGCTCGAGGAGCCCACCTACACCGACGGCACCGGCGACCGCAGCAAGGCGACGCGAATGTTGTTGACCAGCGGCAAGATCTACTACGAGCTGGCGGCCCGTAAAGCCAAGGACAACCGCGAGGACGTCGCGATCGTGCGTATCGAGCAGCTTGCGCCGCTGCCGTTCCACCGTCTCAGCGAGGCGTTCGACCACTATCCGAACGTCAACCAGTACTTCTGGGTCCAGGAGGAGCCGGCCAACCAGGGCGCCTGGCCCCGGTTCGGCCTGGAGCTGCCCGAGCTGTTCCCGGACACACTGACTGGCATCAAACGGATTTCACGTCGCGCGATGTCGGCGCCGTCGTCGGGTTCGTCGAAGGTGCACGCTTTCGAGCAGCAGGAGATCATCGACGAGGCGTTCCGCTGATCGGTTGAGCGCTGGCATCGGCGACTGTGCAGGTTTTAGGCCCAAAAACCACCGAAGGTGCCTCACGAGCTGCACACTCGGCGCCGGGTACCGTGCTTCGGCACAATCCGGCCAGCAGCTACCTGCGGTTTCGATCAGCCTGGGCGGTCAGAGGTGCCAGCCGCGTTGGTCGGCCGTCCCGCGCGTCTGTCATACTTCCGCGATGGCCACCGCGAACCGCCTGACCCGACGCCCACTAGTTCATCGACTGGTGATCAACCCCTTCGTCTTTCGTTTAATTTTCACCTCATTCGCCACCACACGGTTCGCCTCGCAAACTCGTTTGCTCGGTGGCGATGACTGGTTGTTCTTCAACTACGGATACGAAGAAGACCCCGCGATGGGTATCCCGCTCAACGATGCCGACGAACCCCACCGGTTCTTCATCCAGCTCTATCACCGCACCGCGAACCAGGTGGACCTCGCCGGCAAGAAGGTGCTCGAGTGCAGCTGTGGCCACGGCGGCGGGGCCTCTTATCTGATGCGCACTGCGCACCCGGCGTCCTACACCGGGCTGGACCTGAACCCGGCTGGCATCGAGTTCGCCAAGCACCGGCACCACCTGGCCGACTTGGACTTCGTGGAGGGCAACGCCCAGGCGCTGCCGTTCGGCGACGAGTCGTTCGACGCGCTGGTCAACGTCGAGGCCTCACACCTATATCCCGACGTCCCGAAGTTTCTCAGCGAAGTCACGCGGGTGCTGCGCCCCGGCGGGCATTTCCTCTACACCGACTTCCGTCCGCGTTCCGAGGTCGCCGAGTGGGAGGCGGCCCTGGCCAACTCGTCGCTGAGACAGCTGTCCATGACGGTGATCGACCAGAATGTGCTGCGCGGCAACGAGAAAAACGCTCCACGCAAACACGAGCGGATCAGCCAGCACGGCGCCGCGATCCCGCGGACCTTCGCCCGCTACGCCAGCGACATGACCGACTGGGCATTCAACGGCGCGCTGCGCGGCGGCGAGTACACCTACCGCGTGTACTTGTTCACCAAGGACTAAATGCGTTTCAGACTGCCAGATGATTGGGACCGCCGGACGCTTGGTGATCATCAACGCAAGGTCCCGATCTGGTGCCAGCACTGATGCGCCGTCGCGACAATCGGGCGCTGGGGAGTGGTCGAAAACCAGGCCTACCTATGCGGGGCAGGTACATCCCCCGAGCCGTTCGAAGGCCGTGCAGAGTGCCCACTCATAGCCGGCGTGGGGCGACCGTACGGAGCCGCCGCGGTTAGCCCGAGGTCGGCTGGGAGAGAGTGGTGTCTGCGGTTGGCCGGCCGCGAGCGAACATTCAGTGGCCACCAGAACCAGCGCCCCAACAGCGCGGCGATAGACGGCATCAGGAACGAACGCACCACCAGCGTGTCGAACAGCAGACCGAGACCAATAGTGGTACCCACCTGGCCGACAACGCGCAGATCGCTGACCACCATGGAGGCCATGGTGAAGGCGAATACCAGACCCGCGGTCGTCACGACCTTACCGGTACCGCCCATCGCACGGATAATTCCCGTATTCAGCCCTGCTCCTATTTCTTCTTTGAACCGAGCGACCAGAAGTAAATTGTAGTCAGCTCCCACAGCCAAAAGAATGATCACCGACATCAACAGCACCATCCAGTGCAGTTGTAGACCAAGAATATATTGCCAGACCAACACGGATAGCCCGAAGGACGCCCCCAACGAAAGCACTACTGTACCGACGATCACGAGGGCAGCAATAAAACTTCGCGTTATGATCAACATGATGGAGAAGATGATGCAAAGCGATGCGATCCCGGCGATCAACAGGTCGTACCTCGAACCTCGTTGCAGGTCTTTCAAAACCGTCGCAGTGCCGGCCAGGTAGATCTTCGCGTTCGCGAGCGGCGTCCCCTTTATCGACTCCTCGGCAGCGGTCTTGATCGGGTCGATCCGCGCGATGCCTTCTTTCGTTGCCGGATTCCCCCTATGCGTAATGATAAAGCGCGCCGCCTTACCGTCCGGCGACAGAAACAGCTTTATGACGCGCTGGAAGTCTGGGTTATTGAACACCTCTCGAGGCAAGTAGAAGGAATCGTCGCTTTTGGCGGCGTCGAAATCCTTTCCCATGGCCGTCGCATCCGCGCTCAATCCGTCCACCTGGTCCAAAATCCCAGACATAGTGCTATGGATGGTCAGCACCATGGTCCGCACGCTCTTGATGGTCGCAATCTGAGACGGCAGCAGCGCCAGCAGCTGCGGCATTACCGTGTCGACATTTTCCAGGTCCGGTCCGAGTTCGTCCAGCTTTTCGCTAATCTTGTCGACGCCATCCAGTGAGTCATACGCAGATCTAACCGCCGAGCAAAGCGGGATATTGTAGCAATGTGGTTCCGCATAGAAATAACTGCGAAGCGGCCTGAAAGCATCATCGAAATCAGCGATCTGGTCGCGAACTTGTCTTGGTAATAGCAGTTGTTTCTTTTGTGACGCCTATCATGTGGTGGCTAGTATCGACGAGGCGCTTCATGAGGGCATTCACGCGCTCCATGGCGGAGATAGTCCCGCCAAGCTCGTCGGCTAGCTTTACCATGTCATTGATGCGGGTTTTCGCGAATTGTAAATTTTCTAGCTGCCCGGCGTTTTGCATGCTGAGTAAAAATGGTATGGAACTATGCTCCAGAGGCGCACCTTCAGGTCGAGTTACGCCTTGGACCAAGGCAACCCCTTCGACGCCGAAGATCGCCTTGGCCAGCTTGTTCAACACCAGAAAATCCGCCGAATTACGCATATCGTGATCGGACTCGAGCATCAACATTTCGGGCCTCATCCGCGCCTCGGAGAAATGGCGGTCAGCGGCCGCCCATCCAACATTGGCGGGGGCGTCCTGAGGCATGTACGGCCGGTCTTCGTAGCTGACCCGGTATCCCGGCAATGCCAGCAGGCCAACCAGAGCGACCGCGCACGAAGCCACAAAGATAGGTGCAGGCCAGCGCACGATTGCCGTTCCCACCCGTCGCCAACCACGAACCGACATAGTGCGCTTGGGTTCGAGGAGCCCAAAACGGCTTCCAACTGTAAGAACTGCCGGAACCAGCGTGACCGCGACCGCAACCGCAACGAGCATACCCACTGCACACGAGGCGCCCATCGATTGGAAAATCGGCAAGCGGGTGAAACTAAGGCAATATGTCGCCCCGGCGATAGTCACACCGGAGGCAAAGATTACGTGCGCGACCCCGCGATAAGCGGTGTAATAGGCCGTCTCCCGATCTTCGCCGGCCTGACGTGCCTCGTGATATCGGCCGATGAGAAATATCGCATAGTCCGTTCCAGCGGCAATCGCGAGGCACACGAGGATGCTGACAGCAAAAGTCGAAATTTTGATGAGGCCGATGTCGCTGAGATAGTGCGACGACTCCCCGGACCGCCGCCAATTCGACCCCAACCGTGGCCAACACGAGTAGTACGGTCGAAGCCGACCGGTACACCAGCAGCATCATGATGGAGATCACCACTACGGTGGCTACGGTGATCTTGAAGGTGTGTGGTCACCGGTCTTTACCAGATCCGCGGAGAGCGGCGTCGGACCGGTTACATAGGCCTTGACCCCCGCTGGCGGGGGTGTTCGCTGTACGATCTTTCGAACAGCCTCAACCGATTGGTTCGCCTGGGTTTCGCCCTGGTTACCGGCGAGTTTCACTTGCACGTACGCCGCTTTACCGTCAGCGCTTTGAGCTCCAGACGCGGTCAGCGGATCCCCCCAGAAATCCTGGATGTGCTGGACGTGCGTGGCGTCCGCATGCAACTGACGAATCAATTTGTCATAATATTCGTGGGCCTCCACACCGAGCGGTTGCTGGCCCTCCAGGACGATCATCGCAACGCTGTCGGTACTCGGTTCCCTGAATTCTTCACCTATGCGCGTCATCGACTTCATCGACGGCGCATCTTGGGCGCTCAGCGATACGGCACGCTCTTTTGCGACCTGCTCAAGCGGTGGAACGCCGATACTCACCAGAAGCGCGATCCCCAACCATCCAAGAATGACGGACACGGATAATTTACGGACCATTCCCGCTACCAATGGTCGCTTGATGCGCTCTCGCTCGCGTGATGGTCGCTCATGCAGACTTAACCATCTTCAATGGCCGCGACAAACGTGCTCCATGGACTTCGTACGCCTCAAAATTGACAGCGAAACAGCCGAGGTATGCCCCGGCGCAATCCGCACTAAAGAATTGATAGATCACCCGCTCCGGGCCAAACGGCGTTTTATAATCAATTCGACAGTCGGCACATGTGGACCATTTCTCGGCCGCAGGCACCGTGAATCCGCGTCATGGTAAATTGCTGAAGACCAACAACCGTCGACATCGTACGTTTCGCCCGCCGGAGCACTTTGACCACCCCCGCCCTTTTCACCCGGCCCAACGCATCGGCGCGCCGCCTACATGCCGCCCAATATTGGGGGAACAAATAATCCCGTAATCCCAGACAGGTCGGCTTTTCCCCGTTCGATATCTAAGAATCATGTTTATCGCCATCAAGCCCTCCATCTGCGCGTATGTCGATGCGCTCCGACTTGCGCACGCTGGCGCGGACGCGCCGACTACGAGATAAGTTCAGGCTATCGCATAGTCCGACAACGGGAATCGCCCCTGCTCCTTAACGGCGCTGCGCACCGATGTTGGACGGAACAGCGGCGCCTCGCCTTTACCGGTGTGGTTCCTGAACCAGTAGGACCGTGAGCCGACGCAATTGCCGAGTTCGAACGCGGAGTCTTTCATCAGGCTGGTCATCCGCTCGAGGAAGCGAGCGTTGGCGTCTTCGGTGACCTCGAAGGTGCGGGCATCACGGTGTTGCATCTCACCGAAAAGCCGTTCCATGTGCTTCATCTGGTACTCGACGGTGTTGAACCATGACAGGCCCACCCAGGCGTACGGGCTGGCCATCGACAGGAAGTTCGGGAAGCCGGGCATCGAAATACCTTGGTAGGCCTGGAATTGGGTTTCGCGCCACCATTTTCCGAGGTTCTTGCCGTCGCGTCCGATCACCTCGATCGCGGGCAGGTTGGCCTCCCAGACGTCGAATCCGGTTGCCAGAACCAGGGTGTCGATCAGGCGCTTGGTGCCGTCGTTGGCGACGATGCCGTCGGGCTCGATCCGGTCGATCCCGTTGGTCTCCAGATGCACGTGCGACTTGGTGAACGCCCGGTAGAAGTCGTTGGAGATGGTAGGACGCTTGCAACCGAAGTCGAAGTCGGGGTCCAGCTTTCGCGACAGCTCCCGGTTGCGCACCAGCAATAGCCGGTAGAGCCTCGAGAACTGCGAGATGCCTTTGTTGACCACCTTGAAGTACCGGAACTTCCACATCGTGATGACCATGGACCATTCCAGTATCGCGTCCGTGTACCAGCGCAGGGCGCGTTGAGTCGCCGGGAACTTGGCGAAAAGCCGCTGCACCAGTGGGAAGAATTTCACGTCGAACTTCGGCAGCACCCAGATCGGAGTGCGCTGATACACCGTCAGCTCGGCGACTTCTTTCGCCAGCTCCGGCACAACCTGTACACCGGTCGAGCCGGTTCCGATGACGGCGGCCCGGCGGCCGGTAGGCGAAAAGTCGTCATCCCAGACGGCGGTGTGGACGATGCGGCCACCGAACGTCTCGATACCAGGAATGTCCGGCATTTTCGGCTGACACAGGAACCCGGTCGCCACGATCAGGTACTGCGTGCTCAGCGTCTCGCCACCGGCCAGCGCCAAACGCCACACCTGGGCGTCCTCGTCCCACCGGGCACCTTCGACGGTGGTGTTGAACCGCATGAATCGCCGCACGTCGTACTTTTCGGCCACATGCACCGCGTAGCTCTTGAGCTCGGAACCCGGTGCATACATCCGCGACCAGTACGGGTTCGGCTCGAACCGGTAGGAGAAGGTGGGTGACGGCTGGTCGACCGAGAGCCCCGGATAGTGGTTGACGTGCCACGTTCCACCCAGGTCGTCTTCGCGGTCAACGATGAGAATGTTCTCGTAGCCCAGGCTGCTCAGCTGGATTGCGGCGCCGATTCCGCCGAAACCCGCCCCCACGATGATGACATCGAACTGCTGCTCGCCCATAAGTACTAAACGGTACCTTCTGCGGCGGCGACGTGAAACGACCCGATCGTGCTGAGGCGGCGCACGCCGGCTGGAATCGGAGGCGGCCGGCGATTTAATCGGCGAGATTGGTCAGCCGATCGCGGCTGACGTCATGCCGATCCTGTTCGCGCAGTTCTTGGGACTGGGCGCGGTCTCCGGTACCGGGGATCACACCCCGGTTAATATCACCGACCTGATCCCGTAGCCTTTGAACACGGAGGGTCAACCAGCGGACAGTGCATGTGTACTGTCTAATGGGTATTGGCTGTTCGAGGGGCACGACTGACGTGGATCTTTAGCCACCCGGGGACAAGAGATAGTCATGAGAATGAGGCCGTTCCGTACCTGGTCTTTCACGCTCAACCGGTAAGCTCAGGTCCCAACTGTGCCCATGGAGCGCATGTGCGGCGGAGTTGCATGCCTAGCTGAGCCGGAGGGAGGCCTCGGTTTGCCGGTCACGCTGGGCATTCTATTTCTCGTGCTGGGCGCCGTCATCTCGGTGGCCCTGCTGCTGTTCGCCGCGTCCAGGCGGCTCAAGCGCAATATGGACGTCAGCGATGACTCCGACTACGCCGCCACCCTGACTGCGCTCTCTGAAGCTTCAGTACGTCATTTCAACCCCTACACCGACGTCGACTGGCAAGCGCCGGCGTTCACCGTCACGCAGAACGACCCGCGCTGGGTGCTGTCGACGTCGGATCCGCTGGGAAGCCACTCCTGGTACCGGTCCCAACCGCTGGACAAGCAGGTTGCCATCGGAATGTGGCGCCAGGCCAACATGGCCAAGGTCGGGACGCAATTCGAAGGCATCCTGGTCCGCGGCCTGCTGCACTACGCGTTCTGGGTGCCGAACGGCTCCCCCGAATACCGCTACTGCGTCCACGAATCCATCGAGGAATGCAGCCACAGCCTGATGTTCCAGGAGATCGTCAACCGCATCGGCGTCGACGTTCCCGGAATGCCGCGCTGGCTGCGCGTGCTGTCGCCGGTGGTCCCCTTCTACGCGGGTCCGCTGCCGAACGCGTTCTTCTTCGGGGTGCTGGCCGGTGAAGTGCCCTTCGACTACCTGCAGACGAATCTGCTGCGGGAACCCGAGCCCCGGTCGATTCACCCGATCATGCAGGACCTGATCGCGATTCACGTCGCCGAGGAGGCCCGCCACATCTCCTTCGCGCACGAATACCTGCACCGGCGTGTTCCGAATCTGACCCGGTTCAGCCGGTTCTGGCTGTCGCTCTACGTACCGGTCGTCATGCGGATGCTGGGCCAGGCGATGGTCGTGCCGTCGCGCCGCTTCTTCCGACAGTTCGATATCCCGCGCTCAGTGCGCAGGGAGCTGTATTCCGGTGCATCGGACTCACACCAGACGCTGCGCAACATGTTCGGCGATATCCGCATGCTCTGCGGCGATCTGGGGTTGATGAACCCGTTCGCGCTGATGATGTGGCGCATCTGCCGAATCAGCGGCACCGCGTCGCGCTACCGCAGTGAGCCGCAGCGCGCTCAAGTTTCACCTTCGGTGCACGCCGCCTAAATCCCTTGCCACACAGCTCTTCACGAGCCCGTGTGTCACCAATGCGCCGCCTTTCGTTGGCACGGTTCAGGTTTGGTATATCGATGAATCAAGCCGTCGCCCGAAAGAGGCATGCCACAACAAGCACTCCCAACCCTGTGAGATACTTCCTGCATGGTTCGTAGCCCTTCATTGGACAACGTCGGCGCAAGTCTCGTCTACCGCATCGGTTCGACGGCGACATATAAAAAGCTCTTCCGGTACTGGTATCCCCTGATGACCAAGCGCCTGAATCACGGCGACGACGTCCAGTTCTTGAACTGGGGCTACGAGGAGGACCCGCCGCTGGGTCTGCCGCTCGACCCGGCCGACGAACCCAACCGTTACAGCATCCAGCTCTACCACCAGACCGCGACCCAGGACGGCGTCGACCTTGCCGGCAAGAAGGTGCTGGAATGCAGCTCCGGCCACGGCGGTGGCGCCTCTTACCTGTCCCGCACGCTGAAGCCGGCCTCCTACACGGGTCTGGACTTCAACGCGGCCGGAGTGAAATTCTGCAACGAGCGGCACAAGGTGCCGGGCCTGAGCTTCGTGCACGGCGACGCCGAGAACCTACCGTTCCCGGACGAATCCTTCGACGCGGTGGTCAACGTCGAGGCCTCACACATCTACCCGCACTTCGACCGCTTCCTCAGCGAGGTCAAGCGGGTGCTGCGGCCCGGCGGGCATTTCCTCCACGTCGACTTCCGCAACCGCGACAACTTCGCGGGCTGGGAGTCGGATCTGGCGAACTCGGGTCTGCGGCGAGGTCTCTCGCGGGTCATCAACGCCGAGGTGCTGCGCGGCCTCCAGAAGAACTCGGCTCGCTCGAACGAGATCATCAACACTCGCCTGCCGGCCTTTCTGCGTAAGTTTGGCCGCGAGTTCGCGGTGGTTGACGGATCATGGTTCTACAACGACCTCGAGCGTGGCGAAATCGACTACCGCGCATACCATCTCACGAAGGACTGAAATCCTTCGCGGTCGCAGGCGGGCGCTCCGATGCCCGCTGGGCGATCGCCCTTTGCGTCGGTAGTTTTGCACGAGGGGGTTTGTCCACATGACGCTGGCTCGCAGGCTGCGATTCCGCGCCAGCCTGATGAAGGTCGGCGTCGATGGGGCGCTCGGGGTGGCGCGGGATAAGGCCACCTCCTACGGCTACTCGTTGACCGGCCGAAAAACCGCGCCCGCCACCGACTTCGACCCGTTTTCGGCCGAAATCATGCACGATCCGTACCCGGGCTATCAGTCGCTGCTGGCCGGTGATGAGGTACCCAGCGTCTGGTACAACCGCAAGCGCGGCATCTGGATCATCGCCGGCTACGACGATGTGCGAAAAGCATTGCGCGACAACGAAGAACTGTCGTCAGCGCAGAGCCAGAGCAGATTCCGCGTCTATCTGCCGTCGATGAACGCGGCCGACCCGCCGGCGCACACCCGGCTGCGCAAATTCGTCTCCCGCGCTTTCACCGCACGGGCGATGGCGGCCTGGCAGACCAACATCAACGAGGTCGCCGACGAACTCGTCGACACCGTGATCGCCCAAGGCCATGCCGAGGCGGTCACCCAGCTCGCCAAGCCGCTGCCGACCCGGCTGATCGCCAGGATGCTGGACATCCCGCGGGAAGATCAGCCCCAGTTCGTAGCGTGGTCGGACGACATGGTCGCGGGCGCCTTCGCGCCGTTGACCCCGCACGGCATGCGACTCTCGGCGCGCTCAGGCAGTGCGACCGCGGCGATGCGCCGCAGCCTCGACCCGCTGATCGCGCAGCGACGCCTCAATCCCGGTGACGACCTGATCTCGATGATGACTCCGGCCGATGCCGACGATGCGCTCACCGATGACGAGATCTTTTGGAGCGCCGCCATGTTGATCGGCGCCGGCAGCGAGACGACGACGAACATGTTGTCCGGATTGCTGTTGACGTTGGCTCAGCGACCTGAGCTGTACGCCCGACTGCGTGCGCATCCGGAGCTGATTCCCGCCGCGGTCGAGGAGCAGCTGAGGATGGGCTCGCCGGTGCAGGGCTTCTACCGGACCGCGACTCGCGATTACCCGGTGGGGGCCAACACAATCCCGGCTGGCGCGCGGGTGCTGCTGCTTTTCGCCGCGGCCAACCGAGACCCGCGGCACTACCCCGATCCGGACACCTTCGACCTCGACCGGAATCCGACCGACCACCTCGCCTTCGGCGGCGGTGTGCATTACTGCCTGGGTGTGCCCCTGACCCGACTGGAAGGCGCCCGGGTGTTTTCCCAGCTGCTGCCAAGGGTCGCGGAGATTCGTCTGGCTGGGGCTTACCGCTACCTGGACAACCCGACAATGCGTGGGCTGGAACATCTTCCGCTGGAGTTGATCCCCGCCAAAGGGGCGTGACTCGCTGGGCTCAGAGCCCGCGGGTGCCGAGCCAGGTGTCGATTCGTTCGGCGACATCGGCCCAGCCGGGCTCGAGCATCATGTTGTGGCCCATGTCGGGAAAGAACTCCGCCTCGGTGCCGTAAGCGCGTGCGGTAGCAAGGATTTCCTTGCGGGTGTGCGCGCCATCCTCGTCGGCTCCGAGGACCAAGATCGGCGCCCTGACCCGCTTGGGTCGGGGCAGTCGCAAGAGCAGGCAGTCGATGCCGATGCGTGAGCTGTCCTCTTGCAGCCTGGCCGCGTATTTGCGGACGTCGGCTTCCGGCGTGTGCGGGGAAAAGAATCGCTCCCGGGCAAGTTGCGGCGGGTTGATGTAAGGCAGCGCTTTGCCGGTGACCGTCATCTTGGCGAAATGCGACGGGTATTCCCGGATCCAGCGCAGCGCGTTGCCGAGGTTTCCCTGCGGCGGGATGGATGTCATCAGGACGCCGGCCGGCGCTTCGTGATGCTCCAGATACTTCTGCACGATCAGACCGCCCATGGAGTGGCCGATGATCACCGGAGGGCCGGGCAGTTGTTCGGCGGCCGATCGAACGTCCGCGACGTAGTCGGAGACCGAAAAGCCCGAAGCGGCTTGCTGGTCGGGCTGTCTCCGTGGCCGCGGAAGCTCAACGCGACAGCGCGGTAACCCTTGTCGGCAAAGAAGCTGAGGAAGTTCTCGTCCCAGCACCAGGCGGCGTGCCAGGCCCCGTGAACGAAGAGCAACGGGACGGGATGCGCCTCGCTGACACTTCCCTTTTCGATCACCTCGAGCACCGCGCTAGCCTATCTGTCCGCCTCAAGCGGACCGCGCAGTGTCCAATATTCCGTATGTCGCCCGCGTGTCGACGGCTATGCCGTACAACTTCGGTCGCTTTGCCGGGCACGTCGGGCGAGCAGCGGCAGCAACTGCTCGTGCGGCGCAAATCGACAACATGCCGCGACGATTCGGTTTATCCGCCCGGGAACGACGTGGCACTTGTCGCCGTCCAAACCGTCGATTGCGGCGCGGGCGACCTCGTCGGCGGACTTCCACATGAAGCTGGGCAGCACGGCGGCGCGTTCCCCCGCGCCGAATCCGGCCGCGTCGTCGAAACCAGTGTCGACCGGACCGGGGCACAGCGCTGTGCCGCGACGCCAGTGCCGCGCAACTCGCTGCGCAGACCTTCGGTGTAGGAGAGCACGAATGCCTTCGCGGCGCCATAGGCGGCATGCCCGGGCACCGGGTAGAAACCCGGCCAGCGACGATACGTTCAGCACCGCGCCGGAGCGACGCTCGACCATTCCCGGCAGGAACCTGCTGCACAGATCGACCACGGCGGCGACGTCGACCTCGACGAAGTCAAGTTGTTGCTCTGGAACAGATTTCGCGATGCCGCGCCGACCGAAAGACCGGCGTTGTTGACCAGAATGTCCGGCTGCAAACCCAATGCCGCAACACGGCCCGGGAGTCCGGCGCGTTCGGCCGGACGTGACAAGTCGGCGGCCAGGACATGCGCCTGGCGAGTCAAACCTTCAGCGATCTCGTGCAGGCGATCGACGCGCCGGGCGACCAGCACCAATTGGTGGCCACGATGCGCCAGCTCCCGAGCGATGGCCTCGCCGATACCCGACGAAGCGCCGGTGACGATGGCCGCTCGGTTTTCTGCCGCAGCGGTAGGACCACGCGCACTGACCTTACCCGGCTAGCCGGCGTCGCGAGTTGAAAAAACGACTGCGTCACATTGAAAATGCTCACGTTTAGAAGCCGCCGGATCGAGGCAAAACAGGGTAATTTAAAGCATCGGTGCGCGGGGGTCGCACCTTGAATTGGGGTTCGATGACGCTGTGGAAAGCCCGTGGGCTTGGTGTTGGATTGTTGGCGGGCGCCTGCGTCGGCCTATTGGACTTCGCGGCCCTGCTCAACGCGGCGCCAGCCTTCGCGGACGGGTGACGCGGGTGACTACACCGCGTTGGTCTTGGGCCACGCGTTCTTGTCGCAGCCGGACGCCACGTACATGCAGGAAGTGATCGACACCTACGTCAACAACCCGACCGACTTCGGGCAGCCGATGTACAACATCGTCGGTGACCCCGTAAGCGTGTACACGCCCGAGACCGATTACGGGTCTGGGCTCACCCAGGGCGTCGCGGACCTCGACGGGACGATCCAGCCGCTACTGAGCGCGAACCCCGACGCCGACGTGGTCGTCGCGGGCTACTCGATGAGCACCTCCGTCATCACCCAGGAGATGATCAATCTCGCCAATACGGCTGGAGGCGCCCCAGACACGGACAGTCTGAAATTCGTACTGGCGGAAGATCTCAATAATCCCGATGGCGGAACCTTCACCCGGTTCCCGGGGATGTCCGGCGTGAATCTTCTTCCTGCGACACCGGCGGACACTCCGTATGACACCACCATCTACTCCATCGAATACAGCGGGGCGTCCGACTTTCCGCAGTATTACGGCAACATGTATGCGGACCTCAACTCCGCGGACGCCTACGTCGACCTGCATCCCTATCTGCTGCCCGGCTGGCCGGCGTACTTCGACCCGTCGACAGTCGCTAATGCGGTGGCGGAGAACGGATCTCCACGACACGGGCAACACCGACTACTACCTCATTCCCACGCAGGACCTGCCGATCTTGGACGGGCTGCGCGATGGGCCGGGCGCGCCTTCGGCGTTTGCCGACCTGATGCAACCCGACATGCGGGTGCTGGTCGACTTGGGTTACAACTGGACGGGCGATCGCCGATGTCAGCACGGCCGCCACGATGTCGAATCCGGACATCGATTTCACCGCGGTCAACTCCTATCTCGACGCGGGTGCCGACCAGGGCATGATCGCGTATCTGGTCGATCTCGGGATTCTGCCGCAAGTCCGACCTGGCGGGACTGGCGGATATGTACCCGTACGTGCCGGATATCGCGAATCTGAAGTCAGGTGCCCTCAGGACAACGACGCTGCGGCACTAGACGCGTCGACGTCGCTCGCGGCGCTGACGACCGATCTGGCCGACTCGACGAACCCGATCGCGGTGGACTTCGGCTCCTACCTCCCAACCATGGCAGCCGATCTCGCGAACTACTTCCAGAGTCTCGCCAGCTCCCTCTGATAGCTGACCCAATCCGTTGAAAGCCAAGCTTGTTGCGCTGATCACGGGTGCTACCAGCGGCATCGGTGAGGCCACGGCTTACCGACTGCACGACCGGGGCTACACCGTGTTCGCAGTCGGCCGCAATCCGGAGGCTCTGGATACTTTACGCTCCAAGGGTTTACAGGCCCGCCCTCTCGACGTCACCGATGAGACTGCCGCGTCGCTGCTCGTCGAGGAGATCACGTGCCGAGCACGGCGGCGTCGATGTATTGGTCAACAGCGCCGGCTATCCGCTGCCCCGCCCGCTCGAACAGGTGGAACTGGCTGAGCTGCGGCAGCTCTTCGAGACCAATGTCGTTGCCACGCTTCACTTGTCGCAGGCTGTGCTGCCGGCATGCGCGCGCGTGGCTCCGGCAAGATCGTCACCATCGGCAGCACGGGTGGGCGATTCACCAGCCCGGGGGCCGGCGCGTACCACACGGTGAAGTACGCGGTCGAGGCGCTGTCGCTGTCGCTGGGCGCCGAGGTGGCGCCGTTCGGTGTTCGCGTGGTATTGATCGACCCGACCGGGGTGCGAACGCCGTTCGTCAGTTCGCAATTCGAGACCGAGCATTCCTATCCCGACGACGATCCTTACGGCCACTTCAAGATTCGCTACGCGGAGACCACCCGCAGGTTGGCCAAAGCGAAGGGCACGACGGTCGGCGCCGACACGGTGGCCCGCGCGGTGGTGCGGGTCGTCAAGGCAAAGAATCCCAAACCCCGCTATATCGTCGGAGCTTCGGGCAAGGCCTCCGTGCTCGCCCGTGCGTTGTTGAGCGACCGGATGTGGGACCGCGTCATGACGCATGGCTTGCGCGGCTAGCGAGCCGGGACGCTCGCAGAGCAGAAGCAGCGCACGGCTTTATAGCCCAGGGGGTCGGGGCGTGATGTATTGCGACGTCGGGGATTAGACGTGGCGGTGTGTCGGTGGCGGTCGTTGCGCCGGCAGGTCGCCGACGGCGCCGAAGTGCAAGCGTTGGCCGAACCCTGGCTGGCCTAACACCCGCTCGTCGGCAGCTTCTGGGAACCGAAGATAAGTATTCCGCCGAAATTTCACGTCTGCGCGAAGATCTTGGGTCAGCGTATGGGCGGCATGACCCGGCTCAGCACCCGTGGGACTAATCGCTGATAGCGGGGCCCGGTGATCCGCGCCAGCACATCGAAAATTCTGGTGTCTGGTCCGATCAAAATCCGGACCCGGTTCTTGCGGACCCCGTCGAGGATGACTTGTGCGGCTTTCTCCGGCGAAGTGGACCACAACCGTTTCTCGAAATTCTTCACGAGGTCAACGTCACCGAGTCTCTCGGCCGCGGTCATGTTGCGAACGAAGGCGGTTTTGGTGCCTCCCGGATACACCGTAGCTCACCTTCACCGGGTGTCCAGCCAACAACATTTCTTGGTGCAGCGCCTGGGTGAAGGCGCGAACGGCGAACTTCGCCGAGCTGTAGGCGGCCTGGTAGGGCACCGAGTACAGTCCGAAAACGCTGGAGACGTTGATGACATGCCCGTCGCCGGAAGCGATCAGGTGCGGCAGGAACGCTTTGGTGCCATTCACCACACCCCAGAAGTCGACGTCCATCACCCGTTCGATCTCTTTGAACTGGCTGATTTCGATGTCCCCGAAGAACGATATGCCGGCGTTATTGTAGATCTGATTGACTTTGCCGAAATGGCCGTTGACCTGCTCCGCGTAGTCGAGGAACGCTTCCCGCTCCGTGACGTCAAGCCGATCGGCCTTAATTGGGGTGCCGATAGCCTTGAGTCGCTGCTCGGTCTGGAGCAACCCGTCGGCGTCGACATCGCTAATGGCTACGCGGGCGCCCGAGCGGGCCAATTCGACGGCCAGCGCCTGGCCGATACCCGAGCCGGCGCCGGTGACGACGGCGACTTTCCCGGCGAACCCTTGCATGCGCGCACTCCCGTCAAATTGGCTATGCCTACCGTTGCCGGTTCCGGAGGTAGCCCTTGCCCCACGCGGATGCGGCACACATCAATATATCGGTGGTTTGGGGAATCCGGCGCGAGCCCTAACCGCCGCCGAGGTTTTTGTAGACTCTGCCCACCATCGGTGTAACGATGCCGCGCGGCAGGTATTGGTTGGCAACCGACATCGCCTTCGCAGGGATGCCGGGAACAACACGCATTTTGTTGCGGCCCAACGCATCCAACGATACCTTCGCGGCGTACTCCGCGGAGACCCATAGATAATTCGGTACCAGCTTGTTCGCCGCCGATGTGTCGACCGATTCCAGCATTCCGGTGCGCACCGGACCGGGCGCCAACAGCGTCACATGCACGCCAGAGCTACGCAGTTCCCCCCGCAACGATTCGCTGAAAGTGTTCAGGAAGGCTTTGGTGGAGGCATAGGTCGCGTTGTGTGGTATCGGCGAATTTCCAGCGGCCGAACCAGAAATAAGAATGCCGCCAGCTCTCCCCTCAATCATTCGCGGCAGCACGGCCAACACCAGGTCATGCACGCCGGCAACATTGAGCTGCACCAGAGCCCGTTCGCCCGCCGGATCCAGCTCCGCAACCGGACCGAGCGTGGCGTTGCCTGCGTTGGCGCACAGAATCGAGATATTCCGGCTCGCCAGTTCGTCGGCCAACTTGGCCCGTTGGCTTGAGTCGGCGAGATCGACCGGCCGCACTTCGACATCCACCCCGTACTTGTCGGTGAGCCCTGCGGCCAGGTTGTTGAGCACCTCTTCGCGACGTGCGGTGATGATCAGGTTGTGGCCGCGGGCAGCCAACTCGGTAGCCAGTGCCTCACCGATGCCTTGGGATGCTCCAGTGACAACGGCGCGTGCATCGGATTTGGGAGCAGGTACCGGCATGCGTTTCTCCTATGTCAAGCCGCTGCCGGTTGGCAAGGCTTTTGGCGGTTTTGTTGGTCGGTGTGGAGGTGGTGGAAGACGACGCGGGCCAGTTCGGCGACCAGACCGGGCTGGGTGTCCAGCCAGGTGGCGAGCGCGTCACGGTGCTTAACAAGATCGAGCGAGCGCGGTTTTGGGGCGTGGCCACGCTCCTATCAAGTCACGCCGGCCGGTCCTTCACACCCGGTGCCGACATAACTCACGAAGGCCAACTAGAGACGGCAAGCACGCTACGAGCCAGACACCAGGTGATCAGGATCCAACCATAGCGACAAGCAGCACTTCACCCTTGGCCGGCTGTCGACCGACCGGATGTGGGATCGGCTCATGATAAAAGGCCTCAGCTGTTAGGGAAGCTGCAAATTTAGAACATACTCGGCATGTCGGCCGCCAAGCTCGCGCTAATGCTTGCCAGCAGGGTGCTGAAGTCTGTCGAGAAGTTGCTGAGATCCAAGGTGCCGGTCACCGCGTCGCCGGCGACGGGGTTGTACAAGCCTATGGACTCAAAGAAGGTCTCGAAGGAGGGCGCCAGTGCCTGGAGGTCAGCGCCCAGCGCCCCAAAGCTTGCCGGCGTCGCCGCGTTTTGGAAGTCAAAAGTCGTCGACGACTGATTGAGCAAGTCGTCGATGGCAACTTCGTCGGGCGTCACCACGTTCGCAGTCCCGTTCTGTATGTCAGTCAGCCATTCCTCGATGAGCGGATCTCCCGGGAAGATATTGTTGATGTCCGCGACAATCGCGGGGAAGTCCAGCGGGGAACCGGATGTGACAGGGCAGCTCAGATCGCACAGGAAGCTGCCCGGGGTGAGCGGATCGAATAATGCGATCGATCCCGCGGTCAGTGATTCCAAGGCTTGAAAGGCGTCCTGGAGGGTGGGAATGTCGAAGCCGGCGCTGAGATTGTCGCCGACAGTGAGGTCAGGCGTCTGCATCAAACTATTGAAGAAGTTCTCGAAGGGCAGCAACGGATTCAGTGTGAACTCGCCACCATTCACTTGCGTCCATGGCATCGCGTATTCAGTGGCACCTGTTGTCGGGTCCACCACGGTCGTCGTACCGAGCAAATCGGTGCCACCGTAGGTCGCGTCGAAACCGTTGACCAGGCCGGTGAAGGAGTAGACGTCGCCGGTTGCGGGGTCGGTGTAACTGCCGCTGGGGTCGTAGTAGCCGGGGTCGCCAGAGGTGGGAATGGGGGCGTCAGCGGGCGACGGTGGCGTGAAGGTGTACCCGCTGAGCAGGTCCTGAAGCGGCGCCTGGAAAAAGTTCTCGGTAAGGGGGAATTTCTCCATGCCGCTGACCAACAACGTGTTCCAGATAGTCGTATCGAGACCCGTCAACCCGGTGATGGGGCTCGTCGGGAGGTCCGGCAGGCAGCCGGCGCCGTCACAGTACTGCGTTACGGGGAGCTCAGCCGCCAGCGTCAGCACCAGTTGCTGACCCAGCCCTGCTGACTCGTCGTATTCACCGCCGCCAAGTCCGGACAGGTCTTTGAAGGGAACAAGAATGTCGGTGAGCGCCTCGAAATGCCCCGGGTCGCCCGGATCAATTCCGAAGATGTTCGACGGGCTGACGACGAAGAGATTGGTGGTCATGAATTCGGAAGCCGCCAGCTCATCCAAGGCGCCGACTTCGGTGCCCGGGATGTTGACGATGTCCTGGAACAGATTGAACGGAATGTTCAGGATGGACTCGTCGACGAGGCGCGTCTCCATGGTGACGACCGGTATCTCGGCGGGCCGCGACACAAGCGGTACGACCGCAGCGACCGAGCCAACCGCGGCAAGTGCCGCAGCTGCGATGACATATGGGTGCCCAGCCTGCATGGCGCCCCCCTTCCCCGATGGACGTGAACCACATGAACCTACACTAAGAAAATCTAAGCTCGTAGCAGAATCCACGACATCATTCTCGAAGAGTCAGTGGTGAAGCTCACAAGATTGGCCTTTCGTGCAACAGCCGGCCAATTGAGTCGACGAATGGTCCAATTCGTCGGACACAGCTTTCTCATACTTTTTCAATCAATTGCCCAGCCAAGCGCGGTTGCCGTAAGTGTCGAGGTGCGCCACCTGCTCGACGGGTACGCGGGTGGTCGGCCCGTAGCGGCCGCGCGGCCAGCCGAGGGCCACCACGCAGCACGGAGTCACCGAGCGCGGCAGGCCGAGGATTTTGCGGGCCCGGCTCACGCCCCACAACGGCAACGTGATCAACGACGCGCCCAAGCCCATCGCGCGAGCCGCCAACAAAAGGTTCTGCACGCTCGGGTAAATCGAGCCCCAATATCCCGACACCGCGGCGTGGGGCATCAACGAATAGGGCGCGCGGCCTTCGCGGACGGTAAGCCGTAGGCAGGCCACCACCAAAACCGGGATTTCGTTGAAGTGGTCGACCTGCCATTGCGCCGCGCGGATGACCTTGGCCAACGACGGGTCGTCGTCGCCTGCGCTGCTGAGCAGTCCGCCGTAGGAGAATTTCCAGCCTTTGCGATAGCGCCCGGCGAGTTTTTTGATCACGCGCCGGTCCTTGACGACGATGAACTCCCAGTTCTGGCCGTTGGCGCCGGTCGGCGCGCGCAGCGCCAACTCGATGCACTTCAACACCACCGCGTCGTCGACCGGCTCGGAATACACCCGGCGCACCGCACGCTGAGTCAGCATCGCGTCCTGCAGCGGCATGTTCAGGCCGTCGAGCGCGTCGGCGGTGGTCGGCGCTACCCGAAAGGCATCGGCGTAGGGAGATCTCGACGTATCAGTCATACGTTCAGACGTTTTCGCTGACCCACCGGGCGGTGAAGTCCTGG
The DNA here is from genome assembly GCA_963737375.1 of uncultured Actinomycetota bacterium. Taxonomy (GTDB): domain Bacteria; phylum Actinomycetota; class Actinomycetes; order Mycobacteriales; family Mycobacteriaceae; genus Mycobacterium. The sequence continues at coordinate 460,025 of CAVTSP010000027.1, read as the reverse complement.
ACGTCCGGTATCCCCTTGGCGAATTCGCGCGCGATGAAGCTCTCGACCGTCCCGCCTACCACCGGCACTTTGAACTCCACCGTCCCGTTCAGCGTCAGCAGTGAACCGCTCGCGGTGGGCGCGACCGACGCGTCCGCCGAGCCGGCACCCGGTGCTCCGGTCACGGCGACGATGATCTTGCCGCGGAGTTGATCGCCCGACGGCGTCCACGTCTCGGTGCTGCGGACGTTGATGTCGCGCCGATAGAACTTCGAGACGATCCCCGGCAGTAAGTCGCGGCCGACGTCCTGAATGGTGGTCACCCGCACGGTCCGGTCGTCGTCGACGACCAGGGATTCCAGCGTGGTGCCGCCGCTCATGGTCGCAAGCCGCGCCAGCCAGTACTCCTCGGCGCTGAAGGCGGCGTGAACCTGGTCGACACTGGCCGGCGATTAGACCGAGACGTCGAAAGGACGTGGCATATCTGTCCTACACCGGTTCCTGGCCCGGCAGCGCGGAACTCTTGGCCAACAACCGATCCGCCAGCCGGCCGGCGAACGTCCGCGTCTGCTCCAGTTGTTCGGGCTGCACGTTGGTCGGCGGAAGCTTCAGGCCCAGTGATTTCTTCCGGTACTCCCCCGTGCCGAGATAGCTGGTCAGCGCCAGCATGGAGTGGAGGTTGTCGCCGGGATAGGTGAAGTGGATTTCGTCGACGTAGCGGCCACCCTGCTCCTCGGCGAGTTCACGTACTCCCTCGAGGTTCGCCTGCCAGAACGTGCGGCACACCACGAACACCGCAAACGGCTTGCCGGACAACAACTTACGCGCCTCATCGGACTTCAGGAAGGAGCGCATCGGCATGCTGACGTTGTCCCACCAGGTGGGCGAGCCGATCAGGATCAGGTCGTAGTCGCCGTCGCGCACGGTGTCCGGGGTTTGAATGTCCCCGATCTCGTTGCGTTTCTGTGCCCCCAGCACGCTGAGCATGTCGGGCCACACCCGCCGCATCGGGAAGCGCGAGAACTTCTCCGCGTACTTCGGGTCGGTGAAGGTGATCGCGGCTGTCTGCACGTCGCAGCCTCGGTCACGGAAAACCTCACCCGCGGCGTCGAGCACCTTCTGCGCCTGACCGGTGTACGAGTAGTACAGCAGCAAGACCCGCGGCGGGCGTGCGGTCGTATCCGTCATGGGTTCCTCCCTCTCCAAACGTCAGACACTATCTATTGGTGGTGACCCGCTGCGCCCGGCACCGCCGCGCTTGCGATCACCACTCTGCCTTCTCGTGGTGACCCGCTGCGCCCGGCACCGCCGCGCTTGCGATCACACTCTGCCTTCTCGTGGTGACCCGCTGCGCCCGGCACCGCCGCGCTTGCGATCACCACTAGGCTCTACCGTCGTGACCGACAAAGTTTCCATCGACCTCAGCGGTCCTTCGCAGACGATGCTGACCACGCTCTACTGCAAGGCACTCGACGCCGACTGGGACCGGCCGATACTGGGTGACGACTTCGCCAAGGCGGCCGTCGCCCGAATCGACTACGACTGGGCCGAACTCAAGGTCGCCAACCGCTGGACGCCGCTGGTGACGGTGCGCACCGCCCAGTTCGACGTGTGGGCCGGCCAGTTCCTGGCCGCCCATCCCGAAGCCACGGTCATCCACGTCGGGTGCGGTCTGGACAGCCGGGTATTCCGGCTGGATCCCGGTCCCGGCGTGGAATGGTACGACGTCGACTTTCCGTCGGTAATCGCGTTGCGCGAGAAGGTTTTCCCGAGCCGGCCGAACTACCATCTGGTTGCCACGCCGGCGACTGACCCGTCCTGGCTGGACCAGATCCCGGCCGACCGGCCGACGCTGCTGCTGGCCGAAGGCATCAGCATGTACCTGGCCGAGGATGATGGCCTCGCACTGCTGCAGCACGTGATCGACCGGTTCGGTACCGGCGAGATTCAGATCGACTACTACAGCCGGCTCGTCGTCCGATCGCAGAAAACGCACCGCTTGCAACGGCAATCCGGGTCGACGCTGTACTGGGCCGTGAACAAGCCGTCCGAGGTCCTTGATCGGCTGTCCGGTGCCCGATTGGTCGACGGGGTGACGTTTTTCGACGCCAGCACCTTCGGTCGCGCCTCGCGAACGTTCCGGTTGATGCGGCAGTTGGTCCGCACCCTGCCGCCGCTGCGCCGAACTTTCCAGTACCACCGCTACGCCTACGGGCCGGTCAGCTGACGCTTGCGTGCTGCTCGGCGACCGCAACCAGTAGTGAACGAATGGCCTCGATCGACTTCTCCGGCTCCGGCCCGTGTGAGTGGTACTCGACGTTGAGCTGCTCGGCGTAGATCTGGGTGAAGTAGATCTCGATGCCCGCACTGACGGCGAAGTACAGCTCGCCGTGGGTGGCGGTCACGTCGACGCCTTTGGGCGTGCGCACCGGAGGTACTAAACCGTTGTCGGACAACAAGACAACGTCGGGCATGCCCGGTGCGTTGCCGACGTACTGCGGGCTGAAGTGCAGGCGCGACTGCTGGATCACACCCTCGTCCAGGTCGCCCTTGAACGTGGCCGCGATGTCACGGGCAAGCTCGACCACCGTGGTCTTCTGGTTGATCTCGGCGAGGTAGGTGCCCAGCCCGACCGGGTTGGTGCATCCGGTCGCCGACACCGGCGGCGACAGGAAGTACCGCAGGTCGACGGTGTAGATGAACGGCACCGGGATGTTCAGCCTGCCCCGCACCTGCCACTCCGCGATCAGGATCGCGGCCGACAGCACCGAATGCAGTCCGAGCTTTTCGGCGCGGCACAGTTCGACGATGGCGTGCGTCTGGTCCTCGTTGAGCCGGCACGACACCATCGGAACACGCACGGGCGACGCTGGTTTCGCGCCGGTGTCACCCCGCCGCGACGGCGGCAGGTCGTAGGCGAACAGCGCCGGCATGAACCGCTCGATACCCGATCGCGGCCCCTTTTGGATACCCCGGTCGGCGAGCACGGTCTCGATCGACTCCGGCGCAGGCTGCGCGGCCACCGGACCGGTCTTCCCGTTGGTGACCAGATCGGTGTAGAACGAGAGCAATTCTTCGATCAGGCCGTACATGTGGTGACCGTCAGCCAGCGCATGGTGGACATAGAGCGTGGGATGCGCCTGCCCGTCGCGGATGAACAGCCGCAGGTGCACCAGCGACTCGCCCTGGTCGAAATGCGGTGGCGGATTATCGATGTGCGACGCGTCGACCTCGACCACTTCGAGCCCGGCGTGCATCAGGTCGTCGGCGACCAGGTCGTGACGGCCGTCGGCGCCACGTTCGAGGCGCGCGGTCAACACCGGGTGCGCCTCGAGCAGAAGGTCGAAGGCGTCCGTCAACGCGTCGACGTCGATGGGACCCTCGAGGTGCGCGGAGAGGCCCACGAAGTTGTGCGTCTCAGCGAGCATTTCCTCACTGAGCGCCAGCTTGCGAATGACCGACGATGGAAACACGATTACCTTTCTAGCCTTGACGAGATCTACGACAGGTCAACGAGTTCCATCTCGTCGCTGCCGGAGTCCATCTCGTCCGCCGCGAGCGCTTCCCGGATCAGCTCCAACAATGTCCGGGAGAACCCGCTGGCAAGTGACTGCACGGTGGCCCCGGCGACCCGCCGGCTGTCGTACCACCAGTCCAGATGCAGCACGCCGGCCGTACGGAAGACCCGCAACTCGATTCCATGGCCCAGGCCCGGAATCGCTTCGCGCACCGGCAAAGAGGTGTCGGAGTCGAATCGGACCGCGACATCCTCACCCAGCGGCGGCAGATCGGGGATCGTGCCGATGTAGGAGAAGAAGATGTCGGCCGGGGCGGCAGCGCCGAGCTGCCGCGCTGTCGGGGCGTACAGGTAACGCAGCAACCCATAGCCGAGTCCGTAGTGTGGGACGGCAGTCAGCGTGTCGTGGACGTCGTCGAGCAGCTGCTTGGCGCCGTCATCCTTGGCACAGGTGAGCGCGATCGGGTAGACGGTGTTGAACCAGCCGACAGTGCGGCGCAGGTCGACGTCGGGTTTGAGTACTGACCGACCCTCGCCACTGAGGTCGACGGCGATGGTCCCGTCACCGACCTGGTGAGCGATGGTACGACCCAACGCGGCCAACAGCATTTCGTCGATCGGCACCCGCAGCCGCCGGCGGGCATCGTCGATCTCGGTCGTCTCCGCGACGCTCAGCGACGACGCACTGCGGGCCAGATCCGGCAGCCCGGGCGGCCCGCCGGTCTGCTCACCCGCGACCTTCAGCGTCGACGCCGTTGCCGTCTTCAGCCAGTACTCGCGACTCTCCACGACGGCCGGGTGGACGGCCAATGCCGCGCAGCGCTGGGACCACTCGGTCCACGGCGTCGTCACCGGTTGCAGCGCGATTTCTTCGCCGGCCAGTTGTTGCCCGAACGCGGTGAAGATGTCGGTCAGCAGGATGTCGCGCGACGCGTTGTCGGCCACGATCGCCCGCACGCTGATCGCCAGGTAGCACGAGCCGCCCGGCACCCCATTGACATAGGTCGCGATCAACGGGTTGGACGGGTCCTGTTGGCGGACAACGTCTATCAGTGTCGACAGCAGCGCATCGCGTTCCTGCGGCGTGCCCGGCTTGATGTCTTCCGGTAGCGAGCGGGTGGCCAGGTCGGCGAAGGCCTCCCCTTCCGAGGGCTCGCTCACATTCTGCTCCCAGGTACCCGCGCGTTCGACGAGCCGCAGGCGCAGCGCCTCGTGATGGTTGCGCAGCGCGGTCAGCACCGCGCAGACGTCGTCGACCTGCACATCGGGACGCAGTTGCAGGATCAGCGGAACGCGCCACTGCTCGTGCTCACGCACCCCGTGCTCGAGGAAGTACGAGATGTTCGGCGGCACCGGCGGATGCGCGACATCGGCCGGTGACTGACGCCCCAGACCGCCGGCGGCGTACCGGGCGGTCAATGCCTTGGCGAGTGCGGCAACGGTTTGGTTCTCGTAGAGATCCTGCGGGGTGAGGTCGAGACCTTCGTTGGACGCGGTCATCGCCACGCTGATCGCAACCAGCGAGTCACCGCCGAGTTCGAAGAAGTTGGCTTTGCGGTCGACCGCGCTCAGGCCCAGGCACTGTTGCCAGATTCGCTGCAGGGTGGCTTCCATCGGCGACTGGCCGTTGTTGGCCGCCGGGGTCGCCTCGGTGCCCGCTGCGACAGCGGCTCCGTTGGTCGCTGCGGCGTCACCCGTCCATACGTTGGCGCGATGCTCGATCCAATGCCGTTGACGCTCAAAGGGATAGCCGGGCAACGTGATCAGCTGCCCCGGCTGCCCGCCGCGCAGCGGCGAAAAGTCCACCTCGACACCGGCCGCCCAGAGCTGGCCGAGCGCTAGCAGGAACGCATCCCGGTCGTCGCGGTTCTGCGCGTGATGGCGCATCAATCGCACCGCCCGGTGCCCGTTCGACCAGCGGGGGTGCCGGCTCGCCGATGAGGTCAGCGTGCCGCCGGGGCCGACCTCGACCAGGATGCGGTTCGGCTCGCCGAGCAGCACGTCGACCTCGTCGGAGAACCGGACGGTCGAGCGCACCTGGCGGGCCCAGGTTGCCGGGTTGGTGGCCTCGCTGGCGGCCAGCCAGGTTCCAGTCACGTTGGACAGCAACGGAATCTGCGGTTCGCGCAGCGTCTGGCGGGACAGGAAGCCGGTGAACTCCGGGATCATCGAGTCCATCAGGCGCGAGTGGAAGGCGTGCGAGGTTCGGACCCGCCGGGCCACGATGCCCTTTTCGGTGAGGCGTTCGCTGAATTGGCGAATGCCCTCCTCGGACCCGGCGACGACGCAGCCACCCGGCTCGTTGATCGCGGCGATGTCGACCTCGCCGTTCAGGTACTCGCCGACCGCCTCAGGGCTCAGCGCCACTGCGACCATGACTCCACGCGGCGCGGCGTGCATCAGGCGGGCGCGCATCGAGACCACCTTGATGGCCGTATCGATGTCGAAAACCCCGGCGATGGTGCCGGCGACGTACTCGCCGATGCTGTGTCCGGCCAGCGCGGCGGGCCGGACACCGTAGCTCTCGATCAGTTTCGCCAGCGCGTACTCGACGGTGAACAGCGCAGGCTGAGTCCGGTCGGTGCGCTCCAGGTTGCGGGCTGTGCCTTCGAAGATCTCGGCGCGCAGGTCGACGCCGAGCTCCTCGCCGAACCCGGCCGCGCACTGGTCGAAGTGGTCAGCGAAGACCGGCTCGGCGTCATACAGGCCGCGTGCCATCCCGATGTGCTGCGCGCCCTGACCAGGGAACAGGAAGACCACCTGGTCTGAATTATCTTTGTTCCCGGTGAATTCGCCGACGAAGACGTTGTCGTTCTCAGCGGTCTCCAGCACGGTCCTGGCGTGCTGCTCGTCGTTGACGACCGCGGCCATCCTGATCTTCTCTTTGCGGCGGCGAGTCAGGGTGTATGCGACATCAGCCAGGCTCACCGCGTCGTCGCCGGAGATTTCGGTGGCCAGCGACTTGCGTGACTGCTCCAGCGCCTCGGTGCTCCGTGCCGACATCAGCAGCACCTGCGGGCCGGGAACCGATGCCAAAGACGCAGAAGCCGCGACGGCGGGCGCTTCTTCGAGTACCAGGTGTGCGTTGGTGCCACCGACACCGAACGAGCTGACCCCGGCGCGCAGCACGCCGTCCCATTCCCACGGGCCGTATTCGCTGCGAACCTTGAAAGGTCCACGGTCGAGGTGCAATTCGGGGTTCGGGCTGGTGTAGTGCAGGGTCGCGGGGATGGCCCGGTGCTTGAGGCACAGAATCGCCTTGATCAGGCTGGCGATACCGGCGGCCGATTCCAGGTGGCCGATGTTCGACTTGACCGAGCCGACGTAGCAGGGGCCGGAGCGGGTCTCCTCGGAAACCTCGAAAGCCTGCCGCAGGCCCTCGATTTCGATCGGGTCACCCAGCGGCGTGCCGGTGCCGTGCGTCTCGATGTAGCTGATCTCCGACGAGTCGACCTCGGCGATCGCGTGGGCCTCGGCGATGACGTCAGCCTGGCCGGCCGCAGTGGGGGCGGCGTAGGTCATCTTCGTCGAGCCGTCGTTGTTCAACGCCGAACCGCGGATCACGGCGTGGATCCGGTCGCCGTCATCGACGGCGTCCTGCAGCGACTTGAGCACCACGACGCCGACGCCGCTGCCGAAAATCGTGCCGTCGGAACGGGCGTCGAACGGCCGGCAGTGGCCGGTCGGCGACACCATCGAACCTGGGGCATACCAATAACCGACGTGGTGCGGGATGCGCAGCGACGCGCCACCGGCCAGCGCCAGCTCGCACTCGCCGTTCAGGATGCTCTGGCAGGCCAGGTGCACCGCGACCAGCGCCGACGAGCAGGCCGTCTGCACCGACAGTGCGGGCCCGCGCAGGTTCAGCGCGTACGCCACCTTGGTGGCCAGGTAGTCCTTGTCGTTCTGCATCGACAGGTTGACCATGTCGAAGGTGATGCCTTGTCCCATAACCACATTGGGGTCGTGGTTGGACATGATGTTGTGCAACAGGTAACCACTGGTGGTGCTGGTCGCGTAGACGCCGACCGAGCCCTCGATCTCGGCGGGGTCGTAGCCGGCGTCCTCGATCGCGTGAAACGCGGTCTGCAGGAAAAGCCGGTGCTGCGGATCGGTCGAGCGCGCCACCTGCGGGGTGAAGCCGAAGAAGTCGGCGTCGAATTCGTCGATGCCGTCCATCAGTGCGGCACGCCGCACGTACGCGTGATTCGCCAGCGCCTTCTCGGGAATGCCCTCGGCCAGCAGGTCGTCTTCGGCCAGCGTGACGATCGACTCCTCGCCGCGGCGCAGGTTGTCCCAGAAGGCCGACAGCGTGTTGGCCCCTGGCAAGCGGGCCGCCATGCCGACCACCGCGATCGCGTTGGGCGGCAGTTCGCTGTTGCTGGTCACACTCGATCTCCTACCTTTCGCCGAGCCGCCGCTCGCTGCCGGGCTGCGGCACGCTTGTTGGCTCGGTCACGAACCCCACCACCGCTGTCGGCCTGGTCATCGCTCTCCAGGCCCAGCTGGCGGATCAAGTCGGTGGTCAATGCGGTCAACGAGGCACCCTGCAGCAGCAGGGCCACCGGCGGTTCCACACCGAAGTCGCCACGAACAGTGTTGCGGATTCGCACCGCCATAAGCGAATCCATGCCCAGTTCGGTCAGCGGCTGGTCGGCGTCCAGCGTGCTGCCCTTCGGGTAACCCATGATGGCCAGGATGCGTGCGCCCAATCGCCCGATGATCACGCGGTTCGCCTCGGCGGGGTCCAGCTCGCGCAGTGCGTCGGGGCCGGCCCAGTCGTCGTCCTCGTCGTCGAGGTCCAGCTCCTCGGCCAGCTTGGCGAAGAAGCCGAGCTGCTGGATTTCCGGGAAGGCGGCCGCGGCCCGGTCCAGCCGCAGCCGGGCCACACCGATGTTGGTGGACTGGCTGGCCAGGATGGCCTCCAGCGCTTCGATCCCCTCGGCCGGCGAAATCGGGTCCAGCGCGCTGAAGGTCAGCGAGCGGGCCACACCGATGTCGGACCACTGGCCCCAGTTGATCGTGGTGGCAGGCAATCCCGATGCCCGTCGCCAGTCGACCAGGCCGTCGAGCCACGCGCTGGCCGCCGCGTAGGCACCCTGCCCAGGAGCGCCCAGCAGTGACGACGTCGACGAGAAGCCGACCCACCAGTCGAGCTCTGCGCCGGTGTCGCCCGAGGTCACCGAGTGCAGGCGCAGGGCGCCGATTGCTTTCGGCGACCACACCCGCTCCAGGCTGTCCTGGCTGAGGCCGGCGACGATCTGGTCGTCCAGCACGACGGCGCTGTGCATCAAGCCGCGCAAGGTCAGCCCGGTCTCCTCGGCTGCGCTCACCAGCTTCTCGGCCACACCCGCTGCGGCGATGTCCCCGAGCACCACCGCGATTTGGGCGCGCTGGCCGAGTTCGTCGATCAGCGCCTGCGCCTCCTCGGACGGTTCCGACCGGCCGTTGAGCACGACGCGACCCGCGCCGCTGTCGACCAGCCAACGGGCCATCGCCAAACCGAGCCCACGCAGACCACCGGTGAGGATGTAGGAGCCGTCCGGCCGAACCACCGTCTCGGTCTTGGCCGGGCCGAGTGTCGCGCGGGAAAGTCGCTTCACGTAACGCTTTTCGTCGCGCCAGCCGATGACGTCGTCACCGGTCAGCCCGAACTCTGTGGTCAGCGAGGCGACGTTATCGCCCTGCAGATCCACCAACGTGGTGCGTAGGTCTGGGTGCTCGTAGGCCAGCACGCGGATCAGGCCGGTCAGAGCGCTGATCGACGGGTCGCCCGGCTCGCCGTCGCTGACGGGCAGACCGTCGCGGGACACCACCCACAGCCGCGGCGGTTTGCCGTGCCAGCCGGTGAGGATCGTGCGAACCGTCGACGCGACGCCCCACGTCAGGTCGCGACCGCGACCCGGCGCGTCACCGGCCTCGGAGCCGTCGAACGACTGGCGGCCCGCGAAAACGACCACGCCGACCGGCGGTAGCTCGGCGTCTCCGGCGGCCTGCGAGAACGCTTCCAGGACAGCCGATTCCCGGGACAGGTCGGCGGTCAGCACCCGTCGCGTCGGCGACCCGAATGCGGCGGTGAATTCCTTGGCGACGGCCTCGGATTCGGCGCCGTCGGTCAGCACCAGCCAGCTGCCGTCCGGCGCCGTCGCCGACGCGTCAACCGGCGTCGCGACCCACTCGGTGTCGAAGATCTTCTGCTCCAACGGCAGTGGCACACTGCGGCGCTGTACGCGTTGCAGATAGATGCCGCTGATCTCGGCGGTGGGAGTGCCCGCCTCGTCGGTGATCAGCACGCGGCCCTTGATGCCGGCACCCGCGCCGTCCGGGTTGACCAATTCGGCGCGGCACCGGGCGCGACGCCCGACCTCGCCGAACACCCGGATCTTCTCGAACGACACCGGAAGGTAGGTCGCCTCTTCGGCGTCGGCCAACGATTCACTCGACAGCGCGGCGGCCAGGCCTTGCAGCGCCGCGTCGAGCAGCACCGGGTGGATCCGGTATCCGCGGTGGCCGGTCGCCTCGTCGGGCAGGACGATCTCGGTCTCCGAGGTGCCGTTGGGTCGGCGGACGATCCGGGTCAGTGCGGCGAACGCCTGTCCGTGGTGCAGGCCGGTAGCGCGCAACGCGGAATACAGATCGGCGGGCGAGAGCACCGTGCCGGGCTCCGACGACGCGGCGGGCACGGTCGGCGCTTCCGATTGCCCCACTTCGACTTTCGCGACGGCGTGGCGGATCCAGGCACCGGTGGCCGAGCGTGAGTGGATTTCGACGCGGATCTCGTCGCCGTCCTTCTCGCCCCGGGTGAGTTGGGTGGTGAGTTGGGTCGATTCGCCTAGCGGCAGCATCTGCTCGACCTCGACGCCGACGGACACCGAGGTGGCCGGCAAGCCGAGGGCCTCGCTGGCGGCGGCCAAGGCGATTTCGCCGAAACCAGTGCCGGGCATGACCGGCTGACCGTGCACCTTGTGGTCGAGCATGTAGGGGACGAGTTCGGTCCCGACGTCAGCCGTGAAGACGTGGTCGCGGCCGGACGGCAGTTCGACGTGCGTACCCAGCAGTGGGTGGGCGCTGGCCTGCTGCCGGTTGGTGGCCGTCGGCGCCGCCCAGTACCGGACGTGCTGCCACGGTGTCGGCGGCAGGTCGATGAGTTTCTTTGTGCCGCCGGCATTCTGGGCCGCGGTGATCGACGGCGGCCGAACCGTCGCCAGCTGGGTGTGGAACGTCAGCGTCTCGGGGTTGTCGCGGGTCAGGGTTCCGGACACCAGGGCGCCGCCGCGCGGCTTGGCCGACTCCAGCGTGCCGTTGATGGCGTGGGTCAGCAGCGGGTGCGGGCTGATTCGACGAACGTGGCGTGAGTCTCGGCAGCCTTGGCGACCGCCTGGCTGAACCGCACCGGGTTGCGCAGGTTCACCACCCAGTAGTCCGCATCGTACTTAGCAGCACCGTCGGCCTGACCGACCGTGCTGATCAACGGGATTCGCGGCGTCAACGGCTTCAGGTCGGCCAACGCAACCTTCAGATCGGCCAGAATCGGGTCGACCGTCGGGTGATGCGAGGCCACATCCACCTCCACGCGACGGGCCAGCAACCCCTGCGCGTCGACCGCGGCGATCGCAGCGTCGACCTGCTCGGGCGGACCCGCGATCACCGTCTGCTGCGGCGCGGCATACACCGCCACCGTCACGTCCGGGTACTGCCCGACCAGCTTCTCAGCGTCGGCGGCACCCAACTCCAGCAGCGCCATCGCACCCTGACCGGACAGCCGCGACATCAACTTCGACCGGGTGGCAATGACTTTCAGACCATCCGCCGGACTCAACGCACCCGACACCACCGCCGCGGTCACCTCACCCATCGAATGACCGATCACCGCGTCGGGCTCAACCCCATAGGAGCGCCACAACGCCGTCAACGCCAACTGCATACCCACCAGCACCGGCTGAATACGCTCGATACCCACCACCGGCTCACCGGACAACAACACATCACGCAGCGAAAAACCCACCTGCGCAACAAAATCCGGCTCCAACTCAGCCACCGCCGCAGCGAACGCCGGCTCATCGGCCAACAACTGCCGACCCATACCCGCCCACTGCGAACCCTGACCCGAGTACAGGAACACCGTGCCCTTGCCACGCGGAACGTCGTGCGCTCCAACGACTCCCGGCGTCGGCCGGCCGGCAGCCAGCGCCCGCAGTCCGGCCACTACCTCGTTGCGGTCGCGTGCGGACACGGTGGCGATCTTGTTGTGGCGGCTGCGGTAAAGGTTGACGGTGTGCGCGATGTCGGCCAGCGGCACCTCGGCGCCCGCACCGGACATCCAGTCGGCCAACGCGGTAGCCCAGGAGGCGATCCGCTGCTCGGTCTTGCCGGAGATGGTCAGCGTCGTCACCGGTGATGCCGACTCGCCATCCGAAACCGGCACGGCTTCGGGGCCTTGCTCGATCACCACGTGCGCGTTCGTGCCACCGATGCCGAACGACGAGATGGCGGCCCGGCGTGGGCCTTCCTCCGCCGGCCACGGGCTGAGCTCAGTGGGCACGAACAGCCGGGTGGACTTGTGGTCGATCGCCGGATTCCATTGCGCGAAGTTGAGATTCGGCGGAATCTGGGACCGCTGCACCGACAGGGCGGCCTTGATGAAGCCGGCGATGCCCGCCGCAGCCTCGAGGTGGCCGAAGTTGGATTTCACCGCGCCGAGCGCACATTGGGCTTCGCCACGCCCGTACTGATCGGCCAGCGCCTCGAATTCGATCGGGTCGCCCAGCCCGGTGCCGGTGCCGTGCGCCTCGATGTAGTTCACCGAGCCCGCGGTCACGTTGGCGGTGTGCAGTGCACTCCTGATGACATCTTGCTGCGCAATGGTGTTGGGCGCGGTCAGCCCGTTGGACCGGCCGTCCTGGTTGACCGCCGATCCCCGCACGACGGCGAGCACCCGGTCCCCGTCGCGCACCGCGTCCGTGAGCCGCTTGAGCACGATCACGCCGCAGCCCTCGCCGCGGACGAAACCGTCGGCACGGGAGTCGAAGGAGTAGCAGTGGCCGTTCGGGGACAGCATTCCCCACTTGGCCATCGCGATCTGCGTCTCAGGCCGCAGGATCAGGCTGACGCCGCCGGCCAGGGCGAGGTCGCTCTCCCGCATTCGCAGACTCTGGCAGGCCAGGTGGATCGTCACCAGCGACGAGGAGCAGGCCGAGTCGATGGCGACCGCCGGACCGCGCAGTCCCAACAGGTACGCGATGCGCCCGACGGCGACGGCGTGCGCGTTGCCGGTCGCGGAATAGGCGTCGATGGCGTCCGGGTTGGCTGCCGAAATCGTCTGGTATTCGCCGTAATACACGCCCATCAGAACAGCGGCGCGCACACCGGACAGATCCTCGGTCGCGATACCGGCGTGCTCGAGCGCTTCGTAGGCGACCTCCAGCATCAACCGCTGCTGGGGGTCCATCGCCTCGGCTTCACGCGGCGAGATACCGAAGTAGTCGGCATCGAAGCCCGAGACGTCGGACAGGAAGCCGCCCCACTTGGACGACATCCGGCCGGGAGCGAACTGGTCCGGGTCGTAGAACTCGTCGGCGTTCCAGCGATCGGCCGGGATCTCACTGATCCCGTCGCCGCCGTTGGCCAGGAAGTTCCAGTAGGCCTCCGGGCCGTCCGCGCCGCCCGGGAAACGGCACCCCATACCCACGACTGCAATCGGCTCGGCGGCGGCGAGTTGCGACGCCTTGTCGAACCGCTGCGTCAGCTCGTCCCGTTTCTCACCGGACATCGCCGAAACTCTGTCGTAGATCGTCGCCATCAGAAGATTCTTCCCATCAAAAAAGACCGCCGTCACTGCTCGCCGAAGCCGACTCGACGCTGTCGAACAAGTCGTCCAACACGCTGCGCTCCGGTTCGGCCGATGAATCTTCCTCCGGGGCGTCGGGAGGTGCAAGCAGACCGGCCACGTAGGTCGCCAACGAGGCGATCGTCGGGTGGTTGAACAACATGTTCGCGGACACGTCGAGTCCGACCAGCTTCTTGGTCTCCTTGAGCACCGTCATCGCCATCATCGAGTCCAGGCCCAGCTCCGGGAACGGCGCGTCGAGGCTGATCGACGCGGGCGACATCCTCAGTTCGCGGCCCAGGATGGCTTGCAGCCTGGTCTGCAGCTCGGTCAGCCGCTCCTCGGCGGACAACGTCGACCAGTCCGGGGCTTCGGCCACCGCGGCCACCGCGTCCTCGGCGGCGGGCCGGTGCTCGACGATCGTGACGGCGGCCTCGAATTCCGAGGCGATCCTGTCGAAGTAGGCGAGTTCGCGAAACTCCGGGGTCGCCGCGACCGCGCGGTCGAGCCGCAGCCGGCCGACACCCACCCGGTTGAGCGGGCCGCCGACCAGGGTCTGCAGTGCCTCGATGCCCTCGTCGGGGGTGATCGGGTCCAGCACGCTGTAGGTCAGTTTGCTGCTCATACCGACGGCGGACCACTGACCCCAGTTGATCGCGGTGGCGGGCCGCCCGGAGGCGCGGCGCCACGTCATCAGCGCGTCGAGCCAGGCGTTGCCGGTCGCGTAGGCAAGCTGGCCGGGCAGGCCGAGCATGGTGGCCATCGACGAGAAGCCCACCCACCAGTCCATCTCTGTGTCGGCGGTCGCGGCGTTCAGTCGCAGCGCGCCGGCGACCTTGGGCGTCCAGACCCGTTCCAGACCTTCCCGGGTCAAGGCGCTCACCAATCCGTCGCCGGTGACGCCGGCGCCGTGCACGAGTCCGCGCAGCGGACGGCCGGTCTCTTCGGCTGCAGCCACCAACCGCTCCGCCACACCTGCGGTGGCGATGTCACCGGCCACGAAGACGACCTCGGTGCCCAAGCTGTTCAGGTGTTCGCGCTGAGCCTCGGAGGGTTCGCTGCGTCCGCTGAGCACGATCCGGCCCGCGCCGCGCTCGACCAGCCAGCGGGTGACGACGGTGCCCAGGCCACCCAGACCACCGGTGATGATGTAGGAGCCGTCGGTGCGGACCACCGCGTCGTGCGGGCCACCGTCCAGCGTGGCGCGCACCAGGCGTTCCACGTAGCGGCCGTCTTCGCGCAGGGCGACCACGTCGTCGCCGGTCGAGGCGGCGAGCTCATCGGTCAGCGCTGCGATGAAATCTTCGCTGCCCACATCGAGCAGCGTGGCGTCGAGGTCGGGCTCGCCGGCCAGCACGCGGGCCGCCTCGCCGGGGAACCGCCAGTTGCGGATCAGTCCCTTGAGCGCGCCGATCGCCGGGTCGCCCGGCTCGTCGTCGTGCACCGACAGCCCGTCGCGGGTAACCAGCCACAGCCGTGGCGAGGTGCCCTTCCAGCCGTCGACGGCCGCGTGCGCTGCCGCCGTGATGTCGACCACCAGGTCCTGGGCACGCTTCAGCGCGGCGTCGGTGGCATCTGTGTCAAAGCCGTCGAACGACTGCTTGGCCAGCAGCACGATGATGCCGACCGGCTTCGGGTCGGCGGCGGTCTTGGCGAACGCCTCGGCCACCGCGGACTCATCGGCCAGCGTGGCGCTGACCGCACGCCGGGTCGACGAGGTGAGCTTGTCGGTGACCTTTGCTGCGAGAGCCTGTTGTCTCAGGGTCAGATTCGGCGAGCACCACCCAGGTGCCGTCGGCGACGGCGCCGCCGTGCGTGGCCGGGCTCGGCACCCACGCGGCGTCGAAGATCTTCTGCTCCAGCGACAGCGGCACGCTGGCCAGATCGACCGGCTTGAGCTCGACGCCGGTCAGCTCGGCGAGCACGGCGCCGGCGTCGTCGGTCAGGACGATATGGCCGCGGTGGCTGTCCTTTTCCAACTCCGCGTGGCTGCGGACTCGGCTGCGGATCGGCGCGAACACCCGGATCGTCTCCACCGAAACCGCTTGGTAGGAAGTGTCTTCCGACTGCTCTGGGACGGTCGCGGCCAGTTGCCGCAATGCCGCGTCGAGCAGCACGGGGTGGATGCGGTACTCGGGGTGACCGGCCACCTCGTCGGGCAGCGTGATCTCGGTGCCCTGCCCAGCCTGCTGGCCGGCGGGCGCGCTCTGCGGCGTCACGTCGATGTCGGCCACCGCGTGACGGGTCCAGTTGCCACCGGCCGAGCGGGCCTGGATCTCAACCCGATTCACGTCCGGGCTCAGCGAAAGCTGGGTGGTGACGCGGGTCTGGGCGTCCAGGATCAGCGGCCGCTCGACGGCGAACGCGCTGACCTGTACGCCGTCGCCGAGCGCCTGCGCGGCGGCAGCCAACGCCATCTCGGCGAAACCGGCTGCCGTGACGACGGCATGACCACCGATGGTCTGATCGGCCAGCCATGGCAGCGTGGCGACACCGATGTCGGTCTGCCAGACATGCTCGTGGCCCGACGGCATTTCGACGTGCACGCCCAGCAACGGGTGGACATCGGTCACA
Organism: uncultured Actinomycetota bacterium; assembly: GCA_963737375.1. Lineage (GTDB taxonomy): Bacteria > Actinomycetota > Actinomycetes > Mycobacteriales > Mycobacteriaceae > Mycobacterium. The sequence continues at coordinate 444,129 of CAVTSP010000027.1, read as the reverse complement.
CGCGGCCGGCGGGCTTCTCCTCGATCCAGTAGCTGGCATGCAGCCACGGCGAAGCGGGAATCTCCACGCGGCGACGCCCTTCGGTCCGGGTCACCGGTCACGCCGAGGGTGGCGAGTTGCTCGTGGACAGAGAGTGTTTCGTCGTCGCCACGCTTCATCGCCGCGGTGACGGAGAAATGGTCGTCGGAGGACACCGAGGCCAGCGTCTCGCCGATGCCGTGGGTCAGCAGCGGGTGCGGGCTGATTTCGACGAAGGTGGCGTGGGTCTCGGCAGCCTTGGCGACTGCCTGGCTGAACCGCACCGGGTTGCGCAGGTTCACCACCCAGTAGTCGGCATCGAACTCGGGCAGCACCGCCGGCCTGACCGACCGTGCTGATCAACGGGATTCGCGGCGTCAACGGCTTCAGGTCGGCCAACGCAACCTGCAGATCGGCCAGAATCGGGTCGACCGTCGGGTGATGCGAGGCCACATCCACCTCCACGCGACGGGCCAGCAACCCCTGCGCGTCGACCGCGGCGATCGCAGCGTCGACCTGCTCGGGCGGACCCGCGATCACCGTCTGCTGCGGCGCGGCATACACCGCCACCGTCACATCCGGGTACTGCCCGACCAGCTTCTCAGCCTCCGCGGCACCCAACTCCAGCAGCGCCATCGCACCCTGACCGGACAGCCGCGACATCAACTTCGACCGGGTCGCAATGACTTTCAGACCATCCGCCGGACTCAACGCACCCGACACCACCGCCGCGGTCACCTCACCCATCGAATGACCGATCACCGCGTCGGGCTCAACCCCATAGGAGCGCCACAACGCCGTCAACGCCAACTGCATACCCACCAGCACCGGCTGAATACGCTCGATACCCACCACCGGCTCACCGGCACACCAACACATCACGCAGCGAAAAACCCACCTGCGCAACAAAATCCGGCTCCAACTCAGCCACCGCCGCAGCGAACGCCGGCTCATCGGCCAACAACTGCCGACCCATACCCGCCCACTGCGAACCCTGACCCGAGTACAGGAACACCGTGCCCGAACCGTGCGGCTTCTCGGTCGGCTCCACCACGCCGGTCGCGGGCTCACCGGCGGCCAGCGCCCGTAGCCCGGCGACGGCCTGCTCGTGGTCGCGCGCCGCGACGGCGGCGAAGCTCCGGTAACGGCCGCGGTGGTTGTTGACGGTGTGCGCGACGTCGGCCAGCGGCACCTCGGCGCCCGCACCGGACATCCAGTCGGCCAGCATTTCGGCGATCGGCGCGATGCGCGCCGGGGTCTTCCCGGAGATGACCAGCGTGCTGATCACCGGCTCGGATTGCGCGGCAACCGTTTCCGGCACCGGTGCCTGCTCGATCACTATGTGGGCGTTGGTGCCGCTGACGCCGAACGACGACACCCCCGCGCGGCGCGGCCGGGTCACCTCCGGCCACGGCATGCCGTCGGCGGCAATGGTGAATTTCGACGCACCCGCACCGGCATTCGGGGTCAGCCCGGTGAAGTGCAGGTGCGGTGGGATGTAGGCGTGGTTCATGCTGAGCACGGCCTTGATGAAGCCGGCGATGCCCGCGGAGTTCTCCAGGTGACCCAGGTTGGTCTTGACCGACCCGAGCACCAGCGGCGCCGAGTCGTCGCGCTGGCCGAAAACGGCACTGAGCGCGTCGAGTTCGATCGGGTCACCGAGAGCGGTCCCGGTGCCGTGCGCCTCGATGTAGTCGATTTCCGAGGGCTCCAACCGCGCCGACGCCAGCGCGGCGCGCAGCACGGCCTGCTGGGCCGGCCCGCTGGGCACCGTCTGCCCACTGCTGGGGCCGTCCTGGTTGACGGCCGAGCCCCGCACCAGGGCGAGCACCGGATCTCCTTCGCGCACAGCGTCACTGAGCCGCTTGAGCACGATCACGCCGCAGCCCTCGCTGCGCACGTAGCCGTTGGCGTTGGCGTCGAAGGTCTTGCACTGGCCGTCGGGGGCCAGCATGCCCCACCGCGAGCAGGCGATGCTGTTCTCCGGCGTCAGGATCAGGTTGGTGCCGGCGGCCAGCGCCTGATCCGTTTCCCGCCGGCGCAGGCTCTGGCAGGCCAGATGAATGGCGACGAGCGACGATGAGCACGCGGTGTCCAACACCACCGCCGGGCCGTGCGCCCCAGGAAATACGACAGCCGGCCCGCAGCGAAGTTCGACGCGCTTGCCGAACGGCAGGTACGGGTCGAAGTCTTCGGCGGCGCACTTCGCCGTCGATGGACAGCCAGTAGTAGTCACTGGTGGTCAGACCGACATAGATCCCGGTCTGGCTGTTGCGAACGGCTTTCGGTGTGACGCCGGCGTTTTCCAGTGCCTCCCAGGCGACTTCGAGCAACAGCCGCTGCTGGGGGTCCATCGCCACCGCCTCACGCGGGGAGATCCCGAAGAACTCGGCGTCGAACTGGTCAGGCTGCCAGGAGGTGAGGAAGCCGCCCTCCCGGTTGCAGATCGTGCCCGGACGGGTGTGGTCTTCGGAGAAGTAGGCGTCGGCGTCCCAGCGGTTCTCGGGAACCCGGATCACGCCGCTGCCACCGTCGTGCAGCAGTTGCCAGTAGTCGGCCGGAGTGCTGACGCCACCCGGCAGCCGGCAGGCCATGCCCACCACGGCAATCGGCTCGAGGTCTGCCTTTTCGGCGATCTCCAGCCGAGCCGTCAGGTCATCGATCTTGCGGAGCGCCTCGGTGATGATCGCCCGACGATCTGGCGGTGCAGTCATCGGCGCTCAGCCCAGCCTTTCTGACAGTTCTTTGAGAAGTTCGTCGTCACTGAAGTCGTCGTAGTCGTCAGCGCTGTCGTCCTCGGCGGCTTCGGCCAGCTCCGGAATCAGGGTGGCCAGGTAGTCCGACAACGCCTCGACGGTCGGATAGTCGAACACCACCGACGCGGGCAGCGTCTCACCCAGGCTGTCCGACAGGGCGCGCTGCAGCGTCACACTCATCAGCGAGTCCATGCCGGACTGGAAGAAGCCGGCGGTCGGGTCGAGCAGCTGCGCCGAGGCCAATCCCATCGCCCCGACCACCTGCGCGGTGACGTGATCGACCAGGATGCCGCGGCGCCGGGTCGGGTCGGCTTCGCGCAACGCATCCCGGAACTCGGTGCTGCGTGCGGTCGAGCTGTCCCCACCGGCGGTGTCGGTGACCAGCAGGTCGTCCACGATGCGCAGCGCTGCCCGGGTCCGATAGGCGGCGGCAAGCTGCGGCCAGTCGGCGGCCACGACGGTCGGCCGTGACGCGGCCCCCGGGCCGGTGAGCAACGGCAGCGCCTGGATCGCCACATCGTCGGCCATCGGCTCCAGACCAGAAGCCAGGGTGACCTGACGCTCCTCTTCGGATTGTCCGTCGGACAACGACTTCCACAGTCCCCAGTTGATCGCGGTGGCCGGCAACCCGGCGGCCCGGCGGGCCAGCGCGAAGGTGTCCAGGAACGTGGTGGTCGCGGTGTAGTGCGCCAGCCAGCGAGACCCGGTCAGGCCGGAGATCGAGGAGAACAGCACGAACTGCTCGATCTTGTGCCGCAACGAAAGCCGGTGCAGCAGCGCCACCACGTCCAGCTTGGGCCGGAACATCGCGGTGACGTCGTCGTCGGTCATGTCCAGCAGCGTGATCGGCCCACCGCCGAATGCGGCCACGTAGATCCCGGCCAGCGGCGGCAGATCCGCGCCGAAGCGATCGAACACCGCGCTCAAGGCGGATTCGTCCGCCGCGTCAGCGGCGGCCGTCACCACCGTGGTGCCGGCGGTTGCCAGGCGGGCGGTGAGGTCGTCGAGCCGTGAACCGGGGTTACGCGACACCGCGACCACGGTGCCCGCACCCGAGTCGGCCAATTGCTGGATCAGGTGCGGCCCGATGTTTCCGGTCGCGCCGATGACCAGATAGCTGCTGTCCTTGGACAATTCAGCGGGCGCGGTCGACGGCGGGATCCCCTGCTGCAGACGCGGAACCCGGCGCAGACCGGCCCGGTAGACGACCTGGTCCTCGTCGTCGGCGGTCTGGGCCTCGTCCACGACGTAGCCGGCGGCCAGACCATCCGGCACCGACTCGTCGATATCGATCACGCGGCCCCAGAATTCGGGATGCTCCAGCGCCAGCGTGCGGCCCAGGCCCCACAGCACCGCCTGCGACGCGATGGCGCGGTCGCCGTCGCCGACCGGCTGGGCGTTTCGGGTGAGCAGGTAAAGCTTTGGCGGCACGCCTATCTCAGCGATGGCCGCGGTCAGCCGACGCGCGGCGTTGAACAGTTGGTAGCCGTCCTCGAAATCGAACTGGCCGCCGGTCACCTTGGGCGCGTAGAGCACGTGGGTCACCCCGGCCAGCGCGTCGGTGATCGCCTCCGGGTCGGCTCCCTCGGCCAGCAGCGACGTCGGCTCTACCGTGGCGGCGAATTCGTCGCCGAGAACGCGGCCGATCTCGTCGCCCAGTTCCGAGTCGGTGACGACCAGCCACGAGCTCTCGGCGTCGCCCTCTTTTCCGGACAGTTTGCGCTTCCCGGACAACGCCCGGGCCGGCCAGGCCAGGTCGAGGTACCACTGCGACGGAATCGGCCCGTCGTAGGCCGTGCCCGGATCGTCCACGGTGGCAACGCTTCTGATCGGTGTGATCGGCCGCGTGTTCACCCAGAACCGGCTGTGGTGCCACGGCGTGGTCGGCAGCTGCGGGTGCGGCTCGACCGGATGCGGTGACTGCGGCGGATGGCTGGTGTGGACGGTGTTCAGGTTGGTGTGGAACCGGACCGCGTCATCGCCGTCGCGCCACAACGTGCCGACGCTGTGGTGGTGGCTGGCGGGATCCACCGTGTCGCCGACCGCGTTGGTCAGGATCGGATGCGCGCTGATCTCGATGAAGGTGCCGTGTTCTTCCGCGGCCGCGGCGACGGCCTGGCTGAGCAGCGCGGGCTGACGCACGTTGGCCACCCAGTAGTCGGCATCCAGCATCGGCGACGCGAAGCCCTCCAGCACCGTCGAGTAGAACGGGATGGTGGGGATCTCGGGGGTCAAATCCGCGAGCGCCGTGCGCAATTCGCCCAGGATCGGGTCCATGAACGCGGTGTGCGACGCCACCTCCATGTTGACCCGACGGGCGAATTTGTTCTGCGCGCTGACCGCGGCGACCACCGCGTCGACCTGGGCAACCGCGCCGGCGATCACCGTCTCACGCGGCGAAATGTAGCCCGCCACACTGACTTCCGGGTGGCTGGCGATCAACGCCTCGGTCGCCTCGGGGTCGAGCTTGAGCAGCGCCACCGCGCCCTGGCCGGCGAGCCTCGACATCAACTTCGACCGGATCGCGATCACCCGCAGGCCGTCGACCACGCTCAGCGCGCCGGCCACCACTGCCGCGGTGACCTCGCCCATCGAATGACCGATCACCGCATCCGGGTGCACGCCGTAGGAACGCCACAGCTCGGTCAGCGCCAGCTGCAGGCCCATCAACACCGGCTGGACCTGCGCGTCACCGCTGATCGCATCACCGTTGGCGATGATCTGCTGCAGCGAAAAGCCAACCTGCTCAACGAAAATCGGGTCCAGCTCGGCAATCGCCTCGGCGAATACCGGCTCGTCGGCCAGCAGCTGCTTGCCCATCCCGGCCCAGTGCGAACCCTGACCGGAGAACACGAACACCGTGCCGGGGCTGCACGGCCCGTCGTGCGGGCCGACGATTCCATCTGCACCATCGGTGTATCGGCCGTCGGCCAGCGCCTGCAACTGGGCAACTGCCTGCTCGCGGTCGCGGACGCACACGGTGGCGAAGTGGGCGTGCCGCTCGCGGTGGTAGCTGAGGGTGTGCGCCACGTCGGGCAGTCGCACCTCGGCACCGGCACCCTGCAGCCATTCCGCCAGCGAGCGGGCCTGCGACGAGATCCGTTCGGTCGACTTGCCCGACACCACCAGGGTCGTCACGGCCGGGTCGGCCTCGCGGATCACCGGTAGGGCCGGTGGCGCCTGCTCGATCACCGCGTGCGCGTTGGTGCCACCGAAACCGAACGACGAGACGCCCGCCCGGCGTGGCTGACCGGTCTCTGGCCAGTCCTGTTGCTCAGCAACCACTTTCAGACGCAGTTGGTCAAAGGGGATGTGCGGGTTGGGGGTGTGGAAGTGCAGGTTCGGCGGGATGCTGCCCGAGTGCACCGCCAGCACGGTCTTGATCAGACCGGCGATGCCGGCGGCGGCCTCGAGGTGGCCGAGGTTGGTTTTGGCGGTGCCGATCAGCAGTGGGGCGTCTTCGGCGCGACCACGTCCCAGCACCGTGCCGAGCGCGCGCGCCTCGATCGGGTCGCCGAGCGGCGTTCCGGTGCCGTGCGCCTCGACATAGTCGACTTCTTGCGGCTGCAGACCCGCGTTGGCGTAGGCCGAGCGCAGCACCGCCATCTGGGCGGCGGGGTTGGGGGCCAGCAGGCCGTTGGACCGACCGTCCTGGTTCACCGCCGAGCCCCGCACCACCGCCAGCACCCGATCGCCGTCGCGCACGGCGTCGCTCAGGCGCTTGAGCACCACGACGCCACAGCCCTCACCGCGGATGAACCCGTCGGCGTCGGCGTCGAACGCGTGGCACGCGCCGGTGGCCGACAGCGCGCCGGTCTGGTCGAACGCGCGAACCACCGAGGGCGCCAGCATCAGGTTCACGCCCGCGGCCAGCGCCACGTCGGAGTCACCGATGCGCAGGCTCTGGCAGGCCAGGTGCAGGGCCACGATCGACGACGAGCAGGCGGTGTCGACGGTGACCGAGGGTCCGCGGAAATCCATGAAGTACGACAGCCGGTTGGCGATGATGCTCAGTGCGCCACCGGAATTGGTCCACGCGTCGACGTTGGTCAGGTCCATGCCTGCGACATAGCCGTAGTCGGTGTAGCAGGCGCCGGCGAATACCCCGGTTTGCGAGCGGCGCAGCGAGCTCGGCGGGATACCCGCGTGTTCCAGTGCCTCCCAAGCGACTTCGAGCAGCATGCGCTGCTGCGGGTCCATCTTGGCGGCCTCGCGGCTGGAGATGTCGAAGAACTCGGCGTCGAAGGCGTCGAGGTTGTCCATGTAGCCGCCGAAGCGGGTGGTGTGCGCCAGCGCCGCCGCGACCTCGGGGGTGCCGTCGTCGAACGGAGCCCAGCGTTCGGCCGGCACCTCGGTGACCGCGTTGCGGCCCTCGCAGATGAACTGCCAGTACTCGTCCGGGCCGGAGATGCCGCCGGGCAGCCGGCAACCCAGACCGATGATCGCGACCGGCTCGTCGAGGTGACTGCGGTCGGCCTCGACCTCGTCCTCGTCGGCCAGCGACTCGGCGCCGGTCAGAAACCGGGCCAGGTCGGCAATCGTCGGGTGCTGCCAGAACTCGACGGGCGAAACCTTGCGGCCGAGCAGCTCGGACAGCTCGCCGGAGAGCACCACGGCGTCGCGCGAACCCAGACCGAGATCGCTCATCGGGGCGTCGAAGTCGATGTCGTAGGGGCTGCACCCGACGGTGGTCACCAGGTAATCGGCCAGCCAGTGCCGTAGCGCTTCCTCGTCATACGAGGACGTCATCAGATGCCCCTTTCACTGCCAGCCGGTGCCGACTCCACGCTGTCGAACAAGTCATCCAACACTCCGCCGTCCGAATCGTCCAAAACGTCGATTTCGGTGTCGGATTCCGGCTGCGGCGACACCTTTTTCGCGAGGTGCTCCGCCAGCGCCACGATAGTCGGATAGTTGAACAGCATGGTCGCGGATAGCTCGATACCGACGAACAACTCGGTGTCCCGTCGAACCGACATCGCCATCACCGAGTTCAGGCCGTATTCCGCGAACGGCCGGTCCAGGTCGAGATCGGCCTCGGCCAAGTGCAGCTCACGGGCCAGAATTGCCCGCAATCCGATCTGCAGTTCACTGCGCACGTCCTCGGCCGGCATCTCTGACCAGGCCGGAGTCGCCGCATGCGGCTCGGCGGACGCCGAGGCGTCGGTCGACAGCATGGGCGCCATGACGGCCTGCGCGACGTCGTAACGCGCAAGGTGGTCCCAGGCGGCGAAGGCTTCCTCGGCGGTGATGGCCCGAGACCCGAGACGCTCGAGTTCCTGCAGCGCGATCTGTGCTTCGGCGCCGAAGCCGAGTCCGCGCCAGGCCACCCAGTCCTGGCTGACGGTGTGGCAGCCCTGCCGGTGACGGGCCTGGGCCAGGCCGTCGAGGTAGGCGTTGGCCGCCGCGTAGGCACCCTGGCCCGGCACGCCGAAGACCGCACCCGCCGCGGCCGTCAGGAACATGAAGTCGAGGCTGCCCGGCGGGAAGGCCTGGTGCAGCACCTGCGCCCCGGCGATCTTCGGCCAGACCGTGCGCCGCAGCCGGCTTTCCTCCAACTCGGTGAACAGCTCGGCGTCGGTGATGCCGGCGCCGTGGACGACGCCGCGGATCGGCACGGCCCCCTCGTCGTCGCGTTTGGTCAGCAGTGCCTGCATCGCCTCGGCTGAACCGATGTCGAGGGCCACGGCTTCGACGACCAGTCCACGCGCCTCCAGCGCACGGACGGCGCTGATCTTCTGCGCGGTGGCGGCGTCGTTGCTGTCGCTGTCCCAGTCACGGCGGGGCGGCAGCGCAGTGCGGCCGGCCAGGATCACCCGACGGGCTCCGCGGTCCGCCAGCCAACCGGCCGTCAGCAGACCAAGCGCACCCAGGCCACCGGTGATCAGGTAGGCCGCGTCCGGGCGGCAGCGCAGCGGCTCGCGCACCGGTTCGCCGGCGACCGGCGCGAGGCCCGGTGCCAGGAATTCGCCGTCGCGCAGCGCCAGGATCGACTTCGCCGGGGTCCGCAGCATCGGGGCCAGCGCCGGCAGCAGCGAACCGATCGCCGCGCCGTCCGGCAGGTCGATCAGACCGCCCCACAGCTGCGGCTGCTCGGCCCGGATGACTCCGGCGGTTCCCCACAGCGGGCTCTGTGCGACCGCGGCGTCGGAGCTGCCTTCGCGCACGCCGCGGGTGACGATCCACAGCGTGGCCGGGTGACTCTCGTCGCGCTCGGCCAGCCCACGGACCAGGTCCACCAGCTCCATCGACGTCCGAACGGCAACGTCGACATCGCTTTCACCGGAACGGGATTCGGCGACATAGAGGACATACCGCGCGTCAGCGACGGCGGCCGATGAATAGCCGTGATGGGTCAGCCCGTCGCGCAGGCCGGCGGCACTGTCGTTGTCGCCCAACACCGCAACGGTGTTCGGACCGCCGACGGCGTGGCCATCGTGGCCCTCGTCGGGGGTGAACGGCTGCCAGTCGATGGCATGCACCATTGCGGCGGGATCGTCGTTACGGCCGGCGACCGCACTCGAGTCCACCGCCGCGTACCGCAGTCCGCGCACCTCGATGCAGGGGCTCCCGTCCGATGCGGTCACGGTGATGTCGACGACGAGTTCCTCGTCGTTGCCGCCGTGACGACGGACCTCGACGAGGCCACTCGGGTCGGCGAGTTCGCCCTCGAACCGGACGTCGGCCACCGCGGCCGGAACCATCAGTCGCGGGTTGTCACTGTCCAGCAGTCGGGCGATGTGAATGGCGGCGTCCAGCAACGCAACTGCCGAGGCCTGGGTCAGCTCGACGTCGGCCCGCAGTTCGCCGGCCTTCGATTCACACGAGCCGATCGACCATCCGAACGGACGGCCTTCACTGCCCCAGGTCTGCCACAGCGACGTCACCGACTCGTCGGAGAACTGCGTGTCGGCCGAGCCCGGGGCGGCCACTGCCTCCGGCAGGCGCGGCCGGTGAGCCATCCGCGTCGCGGACAATGCGCGCGGTGGCGTGCCGGATCCAATGCTGCGTGACACCTTCGGAATTCGACCCCGAGGCAGTAGAGGACACCGTGACCGATACCGCCGTCGGCGACCACCTGGATGACGCGCGGCTCTCCGACGACGATCGGGTACTCAAACCGGATGTCGGACAGCGCCGATGCGTCATATTCACTACCGGCCGTCGAAAGTGTTTGCAGCAGAACCGATATCGGGATGATCTCGACGCCGTTGTTGTGATGCGAGCCCGGGTACGGCTTGGTGGTGGACGTCAGGCGCGCCTGCCACAGGTGCGTCGGCGGCGTCGCGGCGACCGGGATGTGCTGACCGAGCAGGGTACCGCGTTGCGGCGCCGACTCGGCTGCCTTCACGATTTCCTCGGCGACTGATCCAGTGCTCGAGTGTGGTGCCACGGCGCGCTCGGCAGCACTGGGTGCGGCTCGGGCGGATGCGGCGCGTCCGCGGGCGGATGACGTGCGTGCTGTTCAGGTTGGTGTGGAAGCTGACCGTGTCATCGCCCTTACGTGACAACGTCCCGATGCTGTGGTGGTGCACCGACTCCAGGGTGTCGGTGATGGCGTGGGTCAGCGGCGGGTGCGGGCTGATTTCGATGAAAGTGGCGTGGCTTTGCGGCAGCAGCGGTGATGGCCTGGTGAAGCAACACGGGTGGCGCACGTTGTCGACCCAGTAGTCGGCGTCCAGGGTGGGCGTGGTGGCGGGGTCGGCGACGGTGGAGATGAAGGCATCGTCGGCGGTCGTAGGCTTCAAATCGGCTAGCGCTGAGCGTAGTTCGGTCAGGATTGGATCCATCAGCGCGGTGTGGGAGGCGACTTCCATGTTCACCCGGCGGGCGAAGCGCTCCTGGGCACTGACCGCGACGATCACCGCATCGATCTGGGCCACCGACCCAGCGACCACGCTCTGGCGCGGTGAGAGATATCCGGCCAGGCTCACCTCGGAGTAGTCGGCGATCAGCTTCTCGGCCGCCTCGGCGTCCAACTCCAGCAGCCCACCGCGCCCTGGCCGGCCAGCCTCGACATCAACCGTGAGCGGGTGGCGATGACCCGCAGCCCTTCGGCCGCGCTCAGCGCCCCGGCACCACCGCCGCGGTCACCTCCCCCATCGAATGCCCGATCACCGCATCGGGTTCCACGCCGTAGGAGCGCCACAACGCCGTCAACGCCAACTGCAGCCCCATCAACACCGGCTGCACCCGCGCGTCCCCGGCCACCGCTCGCCCTCGATCAGCACCTGGCTGCAGCGAAAACCCCACCTGCGCGACAAAAGCGGCTCCAACTCCTCGACCGCGGCAGCGAACGCCGGCTCGTCGACCAGCAACTGCCGGCCCATCCCGGCCCACTGCGAGCCCTGCCCGAAAACACGAAACACCCGTTCCCGGCTTGCCAATCCCGGCTGGGCGGCTCGACCACCCGACCGCCGACTCGCCGACCGCCAACGCCTGCAGCCCGGCAACCGCATGGGCGCGGTCCCGCGCGACCACCGTCGCGACAGTCCTATGCTGGGTGCGGTGATGATTGAGCGTGTGGGCGACATCGGCCAACGGCACCGCGGCACCCGCACCGATCATCCAGTCCGCCAGTGTCGCGGCCGTCGAGCGCGATCGCGCGCCGGAGTCTTACCCGAGACCACCAACGTGGTGATCACCGGTTCTGGCTGCGGCGCAACAGATTCAGTGGCCGGCGCCTGCTCGAGCACCACGTGGGCATTGGTCCCACTGACCCCGAAAGACGACACCCCGGCCCGGCGCGCCCGCCCGACGGCCGGCCACTCCATGCCGTCGGCAGCGATGGTGAACTTCGACGCTCCCTCGACCGCGTTGGGCGTCAACGCGGTGAAGTGCAGATGCCGAGGAATATAGCCGCGCTGCACGGTGAGCACAGTCTTGATGAAACCGGCGATGCCCGAGGCCGACTCCAAATGGCCGAGGTTGGTCTTGACCGACCCCAGCACCAACGGCGCCGAGCCGCTGCGTTCGCCGAAAACCTGGTGTAGCGCGCCTAACTCGATCGGATCGCCCAGCGCGGTGCCGGTGCCATGGGCCTCGATGTAGTCGATATCCGAGGGCTCCAATCGCGCCGCCGCCAACGCCGCCCGCACCACCGCCTGCTGGGCAGGCCCACTGGGCACGGTCTGGCCGCTGCTCGGCCCGTCCTGGTTGACCGCCGAACCGCGCACTACCGCCAACACCGAATCACCATCGCGCACAGCGTCACTGAGCCGTTTGAGCACCACGACGCCGCAGCCCTCACTGCGCACGTAACCGTCGGCGCCAGCGTCGAAAGTCTTACAGCGGCCGTCGGGCGCCAACATCCCCCACCGCGAGGTCGCAATGCTGTTCTCCGGGCTCAGCATCAGGTTGACCCCGGCAACCAATGCCTGATCGCTCTCCCGCCGACGCAGGCTCTGACACGCCAAATGGATCGGTCACCAGCGACGACGAGCACGCCGTGTCGATTACCACCGCCGGGCCGTGCGCACCCAGGAAATACGACAACCGTCCAGCAGCGAAGTTCGCCGCGTTGCCGAACGGCAGGTACGGGTCCACCTCTTCGGGCGGCAGCCGACGCGGCCCGGGTCAGGTGTAATCGTAACGTGGTCATCCCGACGAACACCGAGGTCTGGCTACCACGAATCTCCGACCGCGGTGATCCCCGCATGCTCCAATGCCTCCCAAGTGACTTCGAGCAACAGCCGCTGTTGCGGATCCATCGCCGCGGCCTCGCGCGGCGAGATCCCGAAGAACTCGGCGTCAAACTCGTCCGGACGCCAGGAGGTCAGGAAGCCACCCTCCTTGCTGATTCGATCGTTCCGGGGATGGAGTGGTCGTCGGCGAAGAAGGCGTCGGCATCCCAGCGCTCGGCCGGCACCCCGACGATGCCGCTCTCGCCGTCTTGCAGCATCTGCCAATACCGATCGGGGGTATCTGCCCCACCCGGAAGCCGGCAACCGATCCCCACTACCGCGATCGGTTCGGTGTCACCTTGTTCGGCGATGTGCAGCCGCGCTGTCAGGTCGTCGATCTTGCGCAACGCCTCGGTGATGATGGCCCGACGGTCCGACGGTGCAGCAGTCATCGCGCTCCCCCCGGTCTGTCGGAAAGTTGTTGTTGTCGTACACCGTGTGCGAGGGACGCGGCCTCGCCGACCGATGTCATCCGGGCGTGTCCAGTCGGTTCGCGTCGTCGCGCCCGCAACGTTCTACCCAGCCGAAGTGACTGATGTTACCGCCACTCGGCTGTTGCCGAACGCACCCCCCCTGCACAGCGGGCATTAATAAGTCGGTCGAAGACACTGGCTTTACTCCCGCTGCGGTGTAAAGCCGTCCGAACCCCACTAAGCGGTGGAATCCAAACGGCTGAAGTCGTCCTGCTGGTAGACCTCAACACACGATGAACGGCGGATCTTCCCGCTGGTGGTGATCGGAATCGAGCCCGGGGGAACCAGCACGAGGTCGGCCACCCGCAGCCCGTGCGACTTCGAAATGGCAGACGTGACTTGCGCTCTCACATCGCGGAGACGGTTCTGCATCTCCTGCGAGTTGCCCTTGTCTTTCATTTCGGCGATCACGATCAGGCGCTCGGTGCGACCGTCCTCGATGGAGATCGCCGCGACCCGGCCGCCACTGATCTCCTGCGTGGTGGCCTCGATGTCGTCGGGGTAGTGGTTACGCCCGTCGACGATCAGCAGATCCTTGATCCGCCCGATGATGAACAGCTCGCCGTCGTAGATGGTGCCCAGGTCACCGGTGCGCAGCCACGGGCCCAGCGGAGTACCGCTCGACGGGTCGACCAGCTGACCGCCGAAGGCCTTCTGGGTCTGCTGCGGCTTGCGCCAGTAACCGGCGGCGATGTTATCGCCATGGAGCCAGATTTCACCGACCATGCCGGCCGGGTTCTCGACGCGGGTCTCCGGGTCGACGATGCGAATCGTCGATGCGCGCGGGACGCCGACGCTGACCAGCTCGACTCCGGTGTGGTTGTCACAGGCCTCGGCGTGGCCGGCCGACAGCTTCTCGTAGTCGAAGTTGGCGACCGTCGGAGCGCGGTTCGGGCCGGACGAGTTCACGTAGACCATTGCTTCGGCCAGGCCGTACGACGGCTTCAGCGAGCTGGCCGGGAAGCCGAACTCCGAGAAGCGGTCGGTGAAGCGCCGGATGGTGGCTGCGTGCACGCGCTCGCTGCCGGACAGGATGGTGTGCACGCCGGACAGGTCGAGCCCGGCCATGTCCTCGTCGGTGGTCCGTCGGGCGGCCAGCTCGAACGCGAAGTTCGGCACCGCGGTGAAGACGCGGGTGTTGTTGGCCATCTCTTGGATCCACCGCGCGGGACGCTGCAGGAACGCCATCGGGCTCATCAGTACCGAGTGCAGGCCCATGGTCAGCGCTCCGGTGATGCCCAGCAACAGGCCCATGTCGTGGTAGACGGGCAGCCAGGACACCAGCGTGGTGTCGCTCGGCGGGACGGCGCCCTCGGCCTCGAAGTAGTCGTCACGCACCTGCTGGACGTTGGCCAGGATGTTCTTGTGCGTGACCACGACGCCCTTCGGCTGACGCGTCGATCCCGAGGTGTACTGCAGCACCGCGTTCTTGGTCCGCGGGGCGGGCGGCACCTGGAAGTCCGGCACCGCGTCGAGGTCGAGGCTGTCGACTTCGATCAGCGCCGGGGCCTTGCCGGGCAGCGAACGGGCAGAGCCGACGACGTCGTCGACGACCGCCGAGATGGTCAGCAGGACGGTGGGAGCGCAGTCCTGTAGCGCTGCCGAGGCCCGCTCGTCGTGGGCGCCGAACTGCGGGACCGGAAGCGGTACCGCAACCAGCCCGGCCTCCAGCGCACCGTAGAAGGCAACGACGTACTCCAGGCCCTGCGGCGCGAGGATGGCGGCGCGGTCTCCCGGTGCGCCGACGGTGGCGATTTCCGCAGCGAGAGCCTGCACGCGGCCGTAGAGCTCTGACCACGTGAGGGTCTGGCGGTAGCCGGCCGGGTCGACGTCGTAGTCGACGTACGTGTAAGCCGGTGCGTCAGGTTGCTGCCGTGCCCATTCCCGCAGGACCGCGGCAATAGAGGCTTCCGTAACTGCCATCGGGACACCACCCCTTAAAGATCTAGAGCCCCGGACAACAACTAGACGGGCGCTTGTGATGCAGGAGATTAACAGGGGCCACGCACTTCTCGGACCAAAAACCCGAGAATGTAATACGCGCGCCAAACAGAAGGCCCGTTCATACCAGCGTCATTGCTGAGACCATAGGTTTGCTAAGTGGGCCGTGCCCGGAGGTGTCCACTCTCCGATCACGACGTCTCCACCTTACCGGACGGTCAGTTAAATCGCATAATGCCTAATACCAGAATTCTTTGCGAGCGATTTTCCGTGGTGGCGAGGGTGCTGGAGGTTCGGGTGGCGGTCGGCTGCGGCCGCAGTGGCCCTCGGTGGTGCGAGTCAGCCCGTGGGGCGCCTGCGTCGCCTGTGAAACCTCCGCCGAAGAGGGGGTTTGCTGGGTTTCGCCACGCCGACCCTGTGATGTGGCGTTATTCACTTTTTCCAAAAGATCCCCAGTTGAACGCCCGCGGCCGGCAACTGCGGATGCCCGGAAGTGGCGGCCATCAGCCATACCGTCCAAGTTATCGGTGTTGGCATCCAATTTATTGGCCATTTACGGCTTTCGACATATAACGACGTGACCGCATTTGCGCAGCGACAATTGACAACATCGTTTTAATTAACGCGTAGCTCAACCTCTACAAGAGGACAAGATCTTGGGCTCGATCTCACTTACTAACTCCGCGATGTGGTCGGTCAGATAAAAATGATGACCAGGAAAAACTTTCATCGTGAACTCAGATGTCGTGCGCTCCACCCAAGGTTGGACCTTCTCCGGGGTCGCCACTTCGTCGTCGTCGCCCAGGAACGCCGAGATCGGGCAGGACAGCTTCTCGCCCGGCGGACAATCGTATTTCGAGATCGCCTTGAGGCCGCGAAGCGTCGGCAGGATGCTGGCCGCGAATTCCTCGTTTTCCAGAAACTCCGGCTTGACACCGGTCATCTCGCTCACGGCGTCGAGCAGTCCGCGGTCCGATTCCGGGACGTGCTCGTAGCCGACGTGACCCGGTGCGGCGACGGCTGAGACGAATAGCGCGGCAATCGGACTGCCCGCCTGCTCGAATCGACGCGCGACCTCGAACGCCAGCAGCCCGCCCATGCTGTGGCCGAAGAACGCGATTTTCTCGCCCGCATCTTCTGGTGGCTTGATCATCTGGCAAACCTTGTCGGCCAGATCGCCGATGGTGGTGAATGACCCGAGGTCGTGATTACCACCGCGCCCTGGATACCTAACGGCGACACGTTTGATATCGCTGGCAAAGGCTTTGGCGAAGGGTACGTAAAACTCGGCCGATCCCCCGGCGTGCGGAAAGATGTATAGCTTTGGTGGCTGCCCGGTCACGCGGCAACGATACAGTCCCCGACGTGCACGTCTCGCCACGGCGCGGCGGCACCAGGCCCCGACGCGCTTTGGCTTAGGCGGCTCAGCCACCATTTCAAAACCTGTGAAAAAGCAAAGAGATTACTGAGCCGTTTACCGGCCAGATGGTTTCGCGATTCGGCTATCGCCAAAGGCGAAAAAGCCTTAGGATTTCAGCGTCACCACGTGTGGCAATCGCTCTAGGGGAGGTCAATCCAAACGCCCCGATCTGAAGTACTGTTCAGCTTCAGACTCGGCGGCGTTTGTTGGAGGAGGTTGGAAGTGTTCGTAACCACACAGCCAGACGTGTTGCAGGCGGCTGCCGGCACCCTGTCCGGTATCGGCGACGCGATGGTCGCCCGTAATTCGGCCGCGGCTGCGCCGACGACTGGCTTGGCCCCGGCGGCCTCGGATCTCGTCTCGGCGATGACGGCCGCGCAGTTCGGCACGCACGGCGCGACGTACCAGCAGATCGCCGCCCAGGCCGCGGAGGTCCACGAGCAGTTGGTGGCCGCGCTGCGCTCCGGCGCCGGCGCCTACGCGTTGACCGAAGCCACCAACGTGGCCACGTCCCTTTAGGCGGGGCGTAGGCCGATGAGCTTTTCGCTGATACCTCCGGAGATCAACTCCGCGCTGATGTACTCCGGCGCGGGGTCTGGTCCGCTGTTGGAGGCCGCGACGGCGTGGGATGGGTTGGCCGCCGACCTGGAGGCCACCGCCACGCAGTACCAGACCGCGATCACCAACCTGACCACCGGGACATGGCTCGGTCCGTCGTCGGCGCAGATGGCCGCGGCCGCTGAGCCGTACATCGCGTGGCTGCAGACCACCGCGGCCGAAGCCGCCCAGACGGGGGCCCAGGCCAAGGCTGCTGCCGCTGCCTATGGGACCGCGTACTCGTCGATGGTTCCACCGCCGGTGATCTCGGCCAACCGCGCCGAGTTGACCACGCTGGTGTCGAACAACTTCCTCGGCCAGAACACCGGCGCGATCGCCAACAACGAGGCCGACTACCTGTCGATGTGGATCCAGGACGCCCTGGGCATGGACACCTACAGCCAGGCTTCGACCGGGGCGGCCGGCGCTTTGCCTGCGCAGACCGCCGCGCCGATGGTGACGAGCGGCTCGCATCCGGCGGCAGCGGCAGCTGCTGCCGCACCGGCCGGCACCGACATCAGCTCTGGTCGTCGAGTAATCCACGCCATCGCGGAATCTGTTCGGCTACACGCCGGCGCGAACACGCCTGCGCTGACATGCGAACCTGAGCGACTTGGCGACCTTTCTTCCGGCCGTGGCCACGGCGATCGCCGGCAACCCCAGCGCCGCGCTGCTTCCGGTCCAGGCGACCTACTACATGGGCATGCTGGGCAGCACGCCCGCTCGTATGTTCATGAGCGGCGGCGGCGGCAGCGCTGCCGGCGCCGCCGGCGGCGATGCGCTGAACGGCATGAAGGACTCGCTGCTGGCCAACGTCGGCAAGCTGATCGACGACAAGGCCGTCGACGGTGATGACCGGGGTCGGCGGCCAGCTGTCCAAGTGGGGAGCCGGCATCCAGTCCGGGATCCAGGCGCAGATGGCCAACGCGATGCACGCAGGCGGGCTGTCGGTGCCGCACTCCTGGCACACCGGTGCGGAAGGCGGCATGGATCGCGCCGCCCCGCTGCTGCCGTCCACCAGCGTCGCGCCGCCGAGCCTGATGCACGGCCTGCCGACCAGCCCGTTCTCACAGGGGCTGATGGGTGCACTGGCCGGACGCGGTATGACCACCATGGGTTCGAAAGTCGCCGCCAAGGTGATGCCGAGATCGCCCGCCGGCGGATAACATTCCTCACAACGTAGTGACCTGCTAACACGCCCCGATAGGAGAACAACATGCCCACTCGCTTTATGACCGACCCGCACGAGATGCGTTCGATGGCTGGACGTTTCGACGTGCACGCGCAGACGGTGGAGGACGAGGCCCGCAAGATGTGGGCGTCGAGCCAGAACATCGCCGGAGCCGGCTGGAGCGGTACCGCTCAGGCCACCTCCTACGACACCATGGGTCAGATGAACACCGCGTTCCGCAACATCGTCAACATGCTGCACAGCGTGCGTGACGGGCTGATCCGTGACGCGAACAACTACGAGGCCCAAGAGCAGGGCTCGCAGCAGATCCTGTCCAGCTAGTCCATCACCACCCAGACAACGTGTAGGAGAACACTCATGTCGATCAGTTACCAGTTCGGTGATGTCGATGCCCACGGCGCGATGATCCGCGCCCAGGCCGCTTCCCTGGAGTCCGAGCACCAGGCCATCGTGCGCGATGTGCTGGCTGCCGGTGACTTCTGGGGCGGCTCGGGTTCGGTGGCCTGCCAGGAGTTCATCACCCAGTTGGGTCGTAACTTCCAGACCATCTACGAGCAGGCCAACAGCCACGGCCAGAAGGTGCAGACCGCCGGCAACAACATGGCCAGCACCGACTCCGCCGTCGGCGGAAGCTGGGCCTGACGCTCTAAAACGTCAACTCTGTTGGCGTTCAACGCTATACGTGGCGCCGGCAGCGCCCGCACCAAGCGGGCCTGTCGGCGTTTTCGTTGCGTCTGTCGGCAGGGCTGGTCACCACGAGCCACAGCAGCACCGCCTGCTGGTGCCCACTGCTTTTGTGAAATCGTGGTCATATGCGATATCAATCCGGCCGTGATATCGCCGGTGGTCACAAAACAAAAAAAGCATGTCGCCACCCTCAGCGGCGAATCTGACAGCTGCGATGGCGTGGTACCGCCCCCGGCGGTACCAGTGGTACCGGCTAGCCTGGACGACAACCGCGTGACAAGGAGTGTCCATGGAAGGCTTTGCCGGAAAAGTTGCCGCAGTGACCGGCGCCGGATCGGGGATCGGCCAGGCACTGGCCCTCGAACTCGGCCGCTCGGGCGCCTCGCTGGCGATCAGCGACGTCGACCTCGAAGGGCTCGCGAAGACCGAAGAACAGCTCAAGGCCATCGGCGCCCCGGTCCGTAGCGACCGGCTCGACGTCACCGAGCGCGAGGCCTTCCACATCTACGCCGACCACATCAAAGAGCACTTCGGCAAGGTCAACCAGATCTACAACAACGCCGGGATCGCCTACACCGGCGACGTCGACATCACCGCGTTCAAGGACATCGAGCGGGTGATGGATGTCGACTTCTGGGGAGTTGTCAACGGCACCAAGGCTTTTCTGCCCCATCTGGTCGCCTCCGGCGACGGCCACGTGATCAATGTCTCCAGCCTGTTCGGCCTGCTGTCCGTTCCCGGGCAGGCCGCGTACAACTCGGCCAAGTTCGCGGTACGCGGCTTCACCGAGGCCCTGCGACAGGAGATGGTGCTCAACCGCGAGCCGGTGAAGGTGACGTCGATACACCCCGGCGGCATCAAGACCGCGATCGCCCGCAACGGCCTGACCGCTGAAGGGGTAGATCCCGCGGCGCAGTCCAAGGTCTTCGACAAGCGGCTGGCCTCCACCACCCCGCAACGGGCGGCCGAGATCATCTTGGACGGCGTCCGCAAGAACAAGGCCCGGGTGCTGGTCGGCCAGGACGCCGTCGTGATCGACCTGCTTGTGCGGATCACCGGTTCGAACTACCAGCGGCTGTTCGCCCCCGTCATCGGCCGGATCAAGCCGCCGTCGCGCTAGTGTCAGCGGCGCTGTCTAATGGCGCCGAGCGTGCAGGTTGTCAGCGCAAATGCGCGTCAAAAGCGTCTACAAGCTGCACAGTCAGCGCCGGAGTCCCCATCAGCGGCCGAGCGGGTGCTCGTTCAGCCACGCGTCGGCCACGGCCTGCGGATCGGCCCCGGCGGTCACCTGGCGGCGCATGTCGACCAGCGCGGCGGTGTCCAGCACGCCGGCCACCTCGTTGACCGCGAGCAGTTGTCGATCGGTCAGCTCGTTGCGGCGGTAGAGCGGCACCACATTCTCGGCCTGCACCAGCGCAGGCTTGCCGTCGGTGAGCACCACCAGATCGGCGGGCACGTTCGGGTCGGCAGTGGTGGTCCACGCCGCCGTCACCTCGCCGGACTTCACGGCCGCGAAAAGCGTTGCATCGTCTGGGAATTCGCGACGATCAGGTAGGCGGCAGCCGCCGATCGCCGAGGGTGCCGGGGCGCCGGCGATCGATCCGACGGTCAGTCCGTCGCAGTGCTTGGCCAGCACGCCGAGATCGCTTCCGCCCCAATCCTTCGACGTGGACCCGGCCATTGCCAGCGCGGGCTTGTCCTCGGCGGCGGTGGCGTAGTCGCCGGCCGCGATGCCCTCCGGCAGCGCGCCGATCATCGCCTTGTAGACCTGCGCGTCGGAGCGCACGTCAGCCCCCGGCTGGAAGACCTGCAACACCCGTCCGGTGAGGCTGGGGACGACGACAAACGCACCGGAGTCCAACTTGGACAACGGGTCTGGCGCTTGCTCGGTGTGCGCCGGAAAACCATACGACCGCAACGCCCCGGTATAGACGTCCGCCAGCAGCGTCGACTCGATACCGGCCCGCGATCCGACCACCAGCTCAGCCGGGTGATGCGCGGTGCTGTGGCCACAGCCTGCCGTCGCCAGCGCAGCGGTCAGCGCCAGCGCGGTGAGCCGGCCGGCCGTCACTCCGCGGTGGCGGCGGCAACCGCAGCGGCAACCGCCGGCTCGACCCGGGGATCGAGCGGACTCGGAACGATCCGGTCATGCGCCAGGTCGTCGGCGGCAATGGCGTAAATCGCCTCGGCCGCAGCGATTTTCATCTCTTCGGTGATCCGGCGGGCACCGGCGTCCAGCGCTCCGCGGAACACACCCGGGAAGGCCAGCACGTTGTTGATCTGGTTCGGGAAGTCGCTGCGCCCGGTGGCGACGATCGCCGCGTGCCTGGCCGCCACCTCCGGGTGGACTTCCGGATCGGGGTTCGACAGCGCGAACACGATGCTCCTGGGCGCCATGGTGGCGATCAGTTCCTCGGGTACCACACCGCCGGAGACACCGAGGAAAACGTCGGCGCCGTCGAGCGCCTCGACCATGCCGCCGGTGCGCCTCTGCGGGTTGGTGCGCGCGGCGAGTTCGGCTTTGACGTCGTTCATGCCGGCCCGGTCGCGGTGCAGGATGCCCTGTGAATCGAGCACGGTGATGTCCGAAATGCCCCTGGCCTGAAGCAGATTGGCGCATGCCACGCCCGCTGCCCCGGCGCCGGAGACGACGACACGCAGCGCGGTCATGTCACGGTCGAGCGCGGTTGCGGCACCCATCAGCGCGGCCAGCACCACGATCGCGGTGCCGTGCTGGTCGTCGTGCATCACCGGGCAGTCCAGCGCCTCTATGACGCGGCGTTCGATCTCGAAGCAGCGCGGCGCGGAGATGTCCTCGAGATTCACCGCACCGAACGTCGGGCGCAGCCGAACCAGCGTCTCGACGATCTCGTCGGGGTCCTTGGTGTCCAGCACGATCGGGATGGCGTCCAGGCCGGCGAACTCCTTGAACAGCGCGCACTTGCCTTCCATCACCGGCAGCGACGCGGCCGGCCCGATGTCGCCCAGACCGAGCACCGCGCTGCCGTCGCTGACGACCGCGACCAACCGACCCGACCAGGTGTAGCGAGCGGCCAGCGTGTGATCGCCGGCGATCGCGCGGCTCACTTGCGCCACACCCGGGGTGTAGGCGATCGACAGCGAGCGCTGGGTGTCCAGCGCCGTCGTCAGACCGACAGAAAGTTTGCCCCCGGCGTGCGCCTCGAAGATTTCCGCATCGGTGATGGCGCCCTCGTCACTGTGGGTCTGTATCGATTCAACCAATTCAGACACGTTGCCCAGCGTAACGACTACTCATTAGTAGCCCTAATCGACGAGTTCTCGCGGGCTCAGATCAAGCCCAAGTCGGTGACCGCGCTGCGCTCGTCGGCCAGCTCGGCGGTCGACTTGTCGATCCGGCTGCGGGAGAAGTCGTTGATGTCCAGACCCTGCACGATGCTCCAGTCGCCACCCTCGGTGGTCACCGGGAACGACGAGATCAGACCCTCCGGCACGCCGTAGGAACCGTCGGAGATGACGGCCATCGAGACCCAGTCGTCCTTCGGCGTGCCCAGCAGCCAGTCGCGGGCCGCATCCACGGTGGCCGACGCGGCCGAGGCGGCCGAAGAGCTGCCGCGGGCATCGATGATCGCCGCGCCGCGCTTGGCGACGGTCGGGATGAAATCGTCGGCAATCCACTTCTCGTCGCCCACGACCTCGGCGGCGTTCTTGCCGTTGATCTCGGCGTGGAAGATGTCGGGGTACTGGGTGGCCGAGTGGTTGCCCCAGATGGTGACCTTCTTGATGTCGGTGACCTTGGCGCCGGTCTTCTTGGCCAGCTGAGAGATGGCCCGGTTGTGGTCCAGACGGGTCAGCGCGGAGAACCGCTCCTTGGGGATGTCGGGAGCGTTCTTCTGCGCGATCAGCGCGTTGGTGTTGGCCGGGTTGCCGGTCACGCCGATGCGGACGTCGTCGGCGGCGACGGAGTTCAGCGCCTTGCCCTGGGCGGTGAAGATCGCGCCGTTGGCCTCCAGCAGGTCGCCGCGCTCCATGCCCGGACCCCGCGGGCGGGCGCCGACGAGCAGCGCCAGGTTCACGCCGTCGAAGATCTTGTTGGGGTCGGCACCGATCTGGACGCCGGACAGCAGCGGGAATGCGCCGTCGTCGAGCTCCATCACCACACCCTCGAGCGTCTTGAGGGCCGGCTCGATCTCGAGCAGCCGCAGCTCGATCGGGCGGTCGGGACCCAGCAGCGAGCCGCTGGCCAGGCGAAACAGCAGGCTGTAGCCGATCTGGCCGGCGGCGCCGGTGACGGCGACCTTCAGGGGTGCAGTGCTCACGGTCATTAGCTCCTTGCGTGGAGATCGGCAGGTGGATATCGGCCTGGTGCGCCAATCGCGTCGGGTCGAAACTAGCGCACTCGCGCAGTCGGCCAACCCCCTACCCCGCATCAGCGCTGGCCAGCGCAATCTTGGACAGGAGATAACCATCTTGGGCGCGTAACATGACCGAGGCTTCATCGGATTCTCGCTGCAGATGGGAGGTTACGGATGCCTACGTTTCGCGAGCTACGCGACATACCTGAAACGCTGCGTCCTCTGGCACGACCCCAGCGGGATGAGCCTCCTCATCCGCAGCCGCAGCCGCAGCCAGACCAACTGACCGCCGATCAAGCCGTTGTCGATTGCGGTATCTACGTGGACGGCGAGCGGCTTCCCGGCACCTTCAGTTACGGAGAAGCCCGGGCCAAAGTGACCGACCTGCAGCTGGCGGCCAGGAGGCCTTCGCCTGGATCGGACTGCACGCGCCCACCGAGCACCAGATGCAGGAAGTCGGCGACGCGTTCGGCATGCACGAGCTGGCCATCGAGGACGCGGTCTGCGCTCACCAGCGGCCCAAACTCGAGCGCTACGACGAATCGCTGTTCCTGGTCCTCAAGACGCTCAACTACGTGCCACACGAGTCGACCTTGCTGGCCCGCGAGATTGTCGAGACCGGCGAGATCATGGTCTTCGTCAACCGCGATTTCGTCGTGACGGTCCGCCACGGCGATCACGGTCGGCTGACGGATGTGCGCAAACGGATGGATGCCGACCCTGAGCACATGCGGCTGGGCCCGTTCGCGGTGATGCACGCCATCGCGGACACTGTCGTCGACCACTACCTCGAAGTCACCCAGCTGATGGAGGGCGACATCGACGCCATCGAGGAAGAGGCCTTCGCGCCGGACCACCGCACCCAGATCGAGCCGATCTACCAGATGAAGCGCGAGGTGGTCGAGCTGCGCAGATCGGTCAACCCGCTGTCGGTGCCGTTCGCGCGGTTGCAGAGCGAACACAAGGACCTGGTCTCCAAAGAGGTCCGGCGCTATCTGCGGGACGTCGGCGACCACCACACCCATGCGGCCGATCAGATCGCCAGCTACGACGAGAATCTCAGCTCGCTGGTACAGGCCTCGCTGGCCCGGGTCGAGATGCAGCAGAACACCGACATGCGCAAGATGTCGGCGTGGGCGGCGCTGCTGGCGATACCCACGATGGTCGCCGGCATCTACGGGATGAACTTCGAGTACATGCCCGGGCTGAAATGGCATTGGGGCTATCCGACGACCGTCCTGGGCACGGCGCTGATATGTCTATTGCTGCACCGCAACTTCCGGCGTAACGACTGGTTGTAGCGGTCAGCGAGGCTGCGCGGCAGGCCGATCCGCGTGACCGGGCCGGGAATGGGTTGCTGTCATCCTTCGAAACGAAGACCTGCTCTTCGAAACCGTTCCGCCCGGGGTACGCAGCCTGGTAGTTTCCTGTCAGATGGCGGTGGGGCTCGCCGTAACCGCAGTCGGAACTGGACAGCCAACAGTCCCTGCGTAACTGGTGAAGGTCGGCTTGGTCGTCGCTGCGATTCCGGGTCGGCCATGGACGCAGGGGTACTCACGTGGCGATCAGATTTTCGTCTCTTCGAGATCCTTGACTCACATGGCCCACCGACTCTGTCGGTGCGGGCGACACTGGTGGATGGACGCCACGTCCGCTCGGGGGTTCCCTCGGGGGCATCGATCGGCAACCGTGGCCAACGTTAACGGGCCCATCGCCGAGGAACTGATGAGTCGGCGGTTTGGCAGCTTCGAGGAGGTTGATCAGTCCCTGCGACAATTGGACGGGATACCAGACAAGTCCCGTTTGGGCGCCAATGCGATCGTTGGTGTTTCCATGGCCGCCGCGCAAGCGTTCGCGCTGGAGGCCGGAAACCCGTTGTGGCAGTGCCTATTTCCTGGAGGGGTGAAACCGCGGCTCGGAGAACACGATACAACCGGCTGGCACACATTGACTGAGGCACTGGGCGATCGCGTGTAATTGGTGGGCGACGACAACTTTGTGACCAACCCCGAATTTATCGCAGCCGGGGTACGAGCTGGTGTGGCCAATGCAGCTTTGATCAAGGTGAACCAAATCGGGACGGTCACCGAAACTTGACGCATTGAAGGTGTGCCGAGAGGCGGGTTACGTGGCCATGATTTCGCACCGCTCCGGAAAGACCGACGATACGTTTATCGCCGATCTGGCGGTGGCTTCAGGCTGCGGTCAGATCAAATCGGGTGCCCCGGCCCGCGGGGAACGGGTGGCCAAATACAACCGCCTGCTCGATATCGCATTCACGACAACCGACCTGGCCTTCGGTCTTCCGCCACAGTGATTTATGGTTCGCGACGCTCCCCGCTGCCTGCCGAGATCACGGGCGTGCTCTGAGCGAGCTCAGCCAAGCCGGCAGCAGTCGTCATGGTCGCGCGAATAATTGAACGCGGCGAGCGACATCGTCTACACTGCGACTAAGGCGATGGATCTCCGCCGGGGTTGAAGCACCGCGACCCGAACCGCCGACATGGCTGATGGCTCCTGCTCGCTTTGTCGCGCAGGGGGTTGCCATGAATCCAATTTGCCAGTGCCGCAGCGCTTCTCCAGATGGCGCCGCTCTGGTTTGCGCCCTCAAGAGCGGTGCAGTCCCGCGCTCCTCTGCTGACCAGCCTCGCGCGAGCCCCGACTGGGCCGCGAGAACTCCGCGGTCCTCCACGGAGTGGACCAACATTTTATCTACGAAATACATTGTGCAAAAGGTCAACTCGGCGATATTGCCACGTCGCCTGCGTCATTTTGCCGCAAAATGCACGAGAGCAGCGTGCGGGTGCCACGGAGCTGGCGCTGCGTGTTCGGGAGGGAATTAAACAGCATGTCAGCATCCGACAGCCACGAGCAGCGCACCGATCCAAGAGACGCGGAGGGTTCCACTCGGTCATCGGCCAAGGATTCGGCCGATGATGTCCGGCTCAGCGAGGAAGGCCGAGAAGAAGTCCACCAGATGGTCGAGGTTTACGAAGATAAGCCCAAGTTCACCCTGCCCGGCACCAACGGCACTATAAGCGGCAGGCGGTCAGCGAATGGCTTGACGGCGGCCGGAATCCCAGATTCGGCGACCCCGACGAGCACCCATTCGCCGAGGATGATAGCCAGGGCGATGATCCAAGCAGTCCGCATGGGACGGATTCTGAAATGTCGGCTCGGGCCGATGGCGCCTGTTACCGGACCGTCATTCCGGGGGGTTACGTTGGGTTCAATTCCTAACTGTGGCAGCAGCTTTAAAAGCCGACCGGCTCAGGTTTGCCCATGCACCCATGATGAAACGCGCGCGCTGGCTGCAGTGCGCCGCTCGATCATGATGATGTACGTCACGAAAAACATTGCGCCACAGCCGATTAATTGTGCGCTTGTCAGCAAACACGATGCGCTGCAGCCATGAGTACCGCCGATCGCGTCTATTTGGCCAGGCATGGCCGCACAGCGCTTAATGCCGAGGGGCGCCTTCGGGGGCTAAGCGACCCTCCGTTGGATGAGATCGGTGTCGCCGAGGTGACTCGGCTGGCCAAGGCGCTCGCACCAAGACATCCCACGCTGGTTATCTGCAGTCCGTTGCAGCGTGCCGTCGCCACGGCACACGCGATCGGCGCGGCATGCGGTGCACAGGTGAACATCGACCTTCGGCTCAATGACCGCGATTACGGGCCCATGACCGGCCAAGTGCGTTCCGACGTCGAGCGCGAATACGGCAGTGTCGATGCCGCACCCGGTGTCGAACCGCTCACAGCGCTCGAAGCACGCGTATACGGGGCGTTCTTCGGCTTGGTCGATGACTACGGGCCGGGACCGTTGGTCCTGGTGTCTCACGACGCGTTCAACCGTGCCCTGCTCAGTCAGCTCGACCCTGCGCTCATCGACGTCGAACAGCAAACGGCGTGCTGGAACGAACTCAGTCGCGTCGGCAGTCAATGGCGCGTGGACGCTGTCAACCTGGTCAACCGCTAAACCCCAAAGGTATGCCGCGTTGACCGCGGCAAACAGAATCAACCGACAGCCGTTCGGCACGGCGCATCACTCGCACTCAACATCTGGATTAAGGGGAGATGGCACAATGGATTTCGCAGCCTTACCGCCGGAAGTCAATTCAGGCAGAATGTATTCTGGCCCCGGACCGGGTTCGATGCTGGCAGCGGCCACCGCATGGGATGGTCTGGCCGCCGAGCTCCAATCCACCGCAGCGTCCTATCGATCGGCGATTTCGGAGTTGACCGGCGGCCCGTGGGTGGGGCCCTCCTCGGCATCGATGACAGCTGCGGCGACCCCGTATCTGGAGTGGATGACCATGGCGGCCGCGCAGGCTGAACAAACTGCCACCCAAGCCAAAGCCGCAGCTGCAGCTTATGAGTCGGCGTTCGCGATGACGGTACCGCCGTGCGGTGGTCGCGGCCAACCGCAGCCTATTGACGACTCTGATCGCGACCAACGTCGTCGGCCAGAACACCATGGCCATCGCGGCCACCGAAGCCGACTATTCCGAGATGTGGGCCCAAGACGCGGCGACGATGTACGGCTACGCCGCCTCGTCAGCGTCGGCTTCGACATTGACGCCCTTCACCGAACCGCCACCGACCACCAATCCAGCAGGTGCAACCGGCCAGGCTGCCGCCACGGGCCAGTCGATCACGTCGAGTGGACAGCAGCTGATGGCGGCAGTTCCCCAGGCGCTCCAAGGGCTGGCGTCGGCCCCGGCCGCGGCGGATCCCACGTCGCTGCTCACATTGCTGACTGCGATCATCATTCCCCTGACGGCCGTCGATATCCCGATTGCAACTACCTCTGCAACCGCGTCGACAACGAGTGCAACAGCATCGTTCACCTCGGTGGGGACGACATATCGAGGCTTGTTGATCAACGCCGACCGCGACTTCGGCCAAGGCAAGGGGCCATACACCGGCTATGGGCCGGGCGCGGCCATGTTGCCTGAGTGGATCCTTGGCGGCCCCAACGCGTTGGCCGAGGCATCAAGTGCGGCTCCACCGTCGGTGGCCGCGAACATGGGGCAGGCCACGACGGTCGGCAAACTATCGGTGCCTTCGGCGTGGACCGTGGCAGCGCCCGAGATCCGTCCGGCTGCCTACACGCTGCCGATCACCGGTGCCGCCGCCGCACCCGAGATGGCCGCGGGCGCATCTAGTAATTGGTTCACCGACATGGCGCTGGCCGGGGCCGCCGGGCGCGCCGTCGGCGGCACCGGCGCGCAGGGCCGCGGCGATCAGCGTGTGAGGTTCATCCACCCGGACAACCTGCGCCAACAGGTCACACAGGACAAGCCGGCGAGCGCAATGGCTGAGGAAATAAATGGGATGGTCGCCGCATTCGCGCAATCGCTGCTGACCAAGTTCGCCGACGGGGGTCTGATGACCGCCGAAGAAGTCACCGAGCAGAAAAAACGGTTCAAATGGTGAATCCTCTCAGCGCGAGCATGATCCGTCTTGCTGCAACCTCAGTCACGACGAAGCCAGCGCACCACCAACGAGATCCATCGACGCTCATCGGCGCTGCACCGGCCGCGGCGCGACGTCACACCGTGCTGCGCACACGGCGCACACCCCTCTCGTCACACCGCAAGCTGTTGTGCAGCAGCGTCTTTGCGTCTCTTATGCGTACAACCACAAGCTGGGGCTGCCGTCGACAAGAAAGGGAGATCTGCAGTGGCGAGCTATGACTACCGGGCACTGGGTGCAGTGTTTGCCGGCGGCGCGGTGGGCACGCTCGCCAGGGGTGCGCTGACGGCCGCCATGCCCTCCCCCGCCGCAACCCGTTGGCCGTGGTCGACGTTTACCGCCAACATCGCCGGCGCCTTTTTGATCGGCTACTTCACCACCCGCCTGCTGGAGCGGTTGCCGGTATCGACTTACCGGCGGCCCTTCCTGGGCACAGGCATCTGCGGGGGCTTTACAACGTTCTCCACGATGCAGATCGAGATTTTGGCGATGCTCAAACACCATGCCTACGTCTTGGCGGTGGGTTACACGCTCGCCAGCATGACACTGGGATTGATCGCGGTCTACGCTGCCACCGCCCTTGTCCGGCGGGCGCGGGTGTGATGATGGCAATCACAGTAGGCGTCTTGATCTCCGGCGGCGCCGGTGGAGTCCTGCGTTTCCTCGTGGACGGCGCCGTGGGCCGCCGAGTCAATCGGTCGTTTCCCTTCGGCACCCTCGCGGTCAACGTCAGTGCCTCGATGCTGATGGGCGTGGTGACCGGCTTGTCCTTCGGACTCAGCGATCACGCTCTGGCTGCCATTGGCGGCTACAGCACATTTTCCACCTGGATGCTGGAAACCCAACGGCTAGAAGAAGAACGCCAACCCCGCGACGCCGCCGCCAACATAGTCATCAGCATGCTCTTGGGCCTGTTCGGGGCGTTACTCGGGCAGTGGCTTGCTGCTGCAACACTCGGCTACCCGATCGGAGAACGACTGTGACGCAACCAGCCTGGAAACTCAGTGCCTATTTCCCCGAACGCCAGCGCAGTGACACCGACAGTGAGGGCGGCACCCGGCCAACGTTTTTGGCCGACCAGATCCTCGACCTGCTCGACCACCACGAAGTCGCGACCAGCGTAATGCTTCGGGGCATCTCGAGTTTCGGGCCGGTCGGCGTGCTGCGCAGTGACGAGTCGCTGACCCTGTCGGAGGATCCGCCGGCAGTGATATACGCGGTCGACGTCGAATCCACCATTAACCCTCTGATCGATGATGTGGTGGCGATGACCGGGCGTGGCCTGATAACCCTGGAGCGGGCCCAACTGGTCCGCCGGGGCGCCATCCCCGACCTTGCCACCGCCACCGAATGGGACGCCATCAAGCTCAGCGTCTATGTAGGTCGCACGGTGCGTGTCGGTCGCGTGCCAGCGTTCCGGGCCATCTGCGATGTGCTGTACCGCCAGGGATTTGCCGTTGCTTCAGCACTTCTGGGAGTGGACGGCACCACGCACGGTGTGCGTTACCGTGCCCAGTTCTTGAGCCGCAACGTCAACGTCCCGATGATGATCGTGGCCGTTGGAAGCCCGAAACAAGTTGCGGGCGCGGTGAAGGAACTCACCGCGCTGCTACCCAATCCCCTGCTAACCATCGAACGTGTTGAACTCTGCAAGCGCAAAGGGGTCCTACTGGGGTCCCCGCGTGATCTGCCGTCCACCGACAGGCAAGGACGGCCGCTCTGGCAGAAGCTCATGGTGCACACCACCGAAGGAGACATCTACGACGGCGCGCCGATTCACAGGCAGATTGTCCGTCGGCTTTTGACGTCAGGTATCGCGCAAGGAGCGACGGCGATGCGCGGGGTGTGGGGGTTCCGCAGTGAACGACGGCCGCACGGCGACAAACTGTTTCAAATTGTCCGGAAGGTGCCCGTGGTCACCGTCATCGTGGACACTCCTGCGGCGATCGCGCGCAGCT
Source organism: uncultured Actinomycetota bacterium (assembly GCA_963737375.1). Classification (GTDB taxonomy): domain Bacteria; phylum Actinomycetota; class Actinomycetes; order Mycobacteriales; family Mycobacteriaceae; genus Mycobacterium. Next base: position 413,593 of record CAVTSP010000027.1, on the reverse strand, counting down.
TCGAAATCGTTGACGAACTCACCACCGAGCACGGAGTGGTGACGTCCGAGATGGTGCCGGCCGCCTTATCGATTCACGGGCCCGGCCGGCGCGGGACACTCGCGCCCGCACGACACAGCTACTGAGTAGTTCACGATACGTTCCGACGACGTAAGTGGTGTCGGCTGCGCGTAACTGCGCATTGCGGCGCGGATGAAGCTGAACCGCTTCTTTGCGGCGCGTGATGGCGATGACACGGACGCGGGTCGAGAGTTCGTACATGTGCAGACCGTCGAGTTCGCTGCCGGGCGCCACGCTCATCGCATCGACGACGAACGAGTGCTGACCCACCGAAAATGTCGAGCACGTCCAGTCCGATCGCAGCGCCGATGAACCACGCCGCCGCCGGCTCAACGGTGGAGCGTGCGTCGACAAGCCGAATCGCTGCGCCAGCACGAAGCCCAACGCTCTGTCGAAAGCCCTTAGTACCAGCGGACCTCGGGCCAGTGGTGCATCGGGGCCAAGCGATGACCGAGCTTTTTGGCCAGCACCATCCCGGTCTCAAATGTTGATCATGTCGTCAGCACGGCGCTCGCGCAGGCACGCTCCACGCGTGCAGCTTCCAGGGTCTTGTGCAGCGTGGCGTCCCCGAAGATCACCGGGACGCTGAGTGCATGCGCCTGGGACAGGAACTTTCACTGGACGCAGCCCAGCGATGTTGTGCCCGGTAGGTTGAGCTGGTCGATATTCCCCGGACTTAGCATGCAGCCAGGGGAACCGCGCGTGGCGCCTAGCGAGGCTGCGCGGCAGGCCGATTGGGGTCCAGCACGTCGACCCCGTCGGCTCGCCACGCCTCCCGCATCGCGTCGGCGCCTTTCAGCCGGACCCAGGCCGCCTCGGTCGCGGTGATCGGCGTCGCGGACAGGAAGCGCACCGGATCGCGGGGCGGGTCCAGCGGCAGCTCGGCAATATCGCTGGCGCCCAACAACACCGCGGTGAACGGCACCCGCACGGACGGTTGGCTCCACAGCGGCCCGCTGAGATCGACCAGCGCATCGGGCATCAGCACCACGCCCTCGACCGCCGGCGAAGCCGCCACGATGGCCAGGCTGCGGGCCAGGCCGGTGATGTCCTTCGTTTCACGCAGCTGCAGAACGACTTCGGCGCGCGGGCCCAGTTCGGGATCGGCCAGCACCGCGGTCGGGTCGACCATCGGATGGCGCGAGCAGCCCAGCGAGACGTAGTGCGCCACCGCTGCCCGGCCGTCGACGTCGGCGCGGTAGCGCAGCACGTCGATCGACTCGGCGCCCAGAAAGGTCACGCTGGCGACAGCGGGCTCGGCGTGGTCGAAGTGCGTATCCAGGTGCGCACGCACCTGGTCCAACGGCTGGGTCACGCGGCCTCGGGCGGCGGCGGAAGAGTCAAGTTCGCCCCGGTGTCGGGGTCGAACACGGCGAGTTGTGCTGTGTCGAAAGCCAACTCCAGCGTCTTGCCTTTCGCTGCCTTGGATGCTGCCGGCACCCTGGCGACGAATTCGTGCTCCCCGGAACCGGATTCGTCTTCGAGGTCGGACAGCTGGTCGGACCGCACTGCGGAGCCTTCGGTGGTGAAGTAGACGTACTTGTCGGCACCCAGCGACTCGACCATGTCGACCTTCACCTCGAAGCTCAGTGCGCTGATCCGCTGGTAGGCGTCGATCAAGGCAGCGTCCTTCAGATGTTCCGGCCGGACGCCGACGATCACGTTCTCCGGCGCCGGGTGTGCCGCGAGCACGTCGAGCACGGCCTGGGTCAGCGTCACCTCGCCGAACGGCAGGCGCAGCCCGGTGGCGGTCACGCTGGCGGGGAAGAAGTTCATCGCCGGCGATCCGATGAAGCCCGCGACGAACAGGTTCGCCGGCCGCTCGTACAGCTCGTCGGGCGCGCCGATCTGCTGCACCACGCCGCCGCGCATCACCACCACGCGGTCGCCGAGCGTCATCGCCTCGGTCTGATCGTGGGTGACATAGACGGTGGTGGTGCCCAGCCGTCGTTGCAGCCGGGCGATCTCACCGCGCATCTGCACCCGCAGCTTCGCGTCGAGGTTGGATAGCGGCTCGTCCATCAGAAATGCCTTGGGGTGTCGCACGATCGCCCGGCCCATCGCTACCCGCTGACGCTGCCCGCCGGACAACTGGGCGGGTTTACGGTCGAGCACCTCGGTCAGGTCGAGAATCTTCGCGGTGTCCTCGACCTTCTTGGTGATCTCCGCTTTCTTCATCTTCTGCAGCGTGAGCGGGAAGGCGATGTTCTGGCGCACAGTCATGTGCGGATAGAGCGCGTACGACTGGAAAACCATCGCGATGTCGCGGTCCTTGGGCGCTTTGTCGTTCACCCGCTCGCCGCCGATGCGCAGCTCCCCTGACGAGATATCCTCAAGGCCGGCAATCATATTCAGCGTCGTCGATTTTCCGCAGCCGGACGGACCGACCAGGATGATGAACTCGCCCTCGGCGATGGTGAGGCTGAATTCCTGCACAGCCAACGCGCCGTCGGGGTAACTCTTGGTCACCCGGTCCAACACAATCTCGGCCATCGCGCTATCCCTTCACCGCACCGGACGTCAACCCCGCGACGATCCGTCGTTGGAAGACTAGAACAAAAACGATGATCGGCACCGTGATCACCATGGCACCCGCCGCGATCGACCCGGTCGGCTCCTCGAATTGCGAACTGCCGGTGAAGTTCGCGATCGCCACCGGCGCGGTGATCGCCGCCTTGGTGGCGGTCAACGACAACGCCAGCAACAGGTCGTTCCAGGCGAAGATGAAGACCAGGATCGCTGTCGTCACGATGCCCGGCGCCGCCAGTGGCGCGATGACCTTACGGAAAGCCTGGGCCGGTGTGGCACCGTCCATCTTGGCCGCCTTCTCCAGATCCCACGGGATCTCCCGGAAGAACGCCGACAGCGTATAAATCGACAGCGGCAGCGCGAACGTGATGTACGGGATGATCAGCCCGGGCCAGGTGTCGAACAGCCCGATCCGGCGTTCGATGTTGAACAGCGGGGTGACCAGCGAGATCGCCGGAAACATCGAAATCAACAGCACCGCGCCGATCAACGCGCGTTTACCGGGGAACTCCAGTCGCGCCACCGCATAAGCGGCCATCGCGCCGATCACCACCGCGATCACCGTGGTGAGCACGCCGATCCCGACCGAGTTGACCAATGCCGAGCTGAAGTAATTCCCGCGGAAGATTCCCCGGTAGTTGTCGAACGTCGCGTGCAGGGGAATCAGCTTGCCGTCCTTGACCGTTGACGTCGGTTTGAGTGAAAGGCTGAGAATCCACAGCACCGGCACCAGCGCGTACAGCAGCACCAGGGCGTCGACGATCACCCATCCGGCCGCGCGCCGCCCGCCCACGCGTTCAGCGCCCATCGCCGCCACCGGGTGCCGCCGCGCCGAAGACCTTGATGAAAAGCAACGCGATGACGGTGACGCAGCAGAAGATCAGTACCGAAATCGCCGAGCCGAGGCCGACATTGAAGCCTTTGAACAGATTGTCGTAACCCAGGATCGACACCGATCCGGTGTTGCCAGTGCCCCCGGTGAGCACGTAGATGTTGTCGAAGATCCGGAATGCGTCGAGTGTGCGGAACAGCAGCGCCACCAGGATCGCCGGTTTGATCAGGGGCAGCGTGATCGTGCGCAGCCGGCGCCACGCGCCGGCGCCGTCCACCTCTGCGGCCTTCAGCAGATCGGCCGGAACCAGCGCCAGCCCGGCCAGTAGCAGCAACGACATGAACGGTGTCGTCTTCCACACCTCGGCGATCACCACGACGCCCAGCGACGAAACCTGATGTGCCAGTGGCGCACTGCCGTGCGGCAACAGGTTGGCCAGATAACCGGTTCCCGGCGTCCACGCGTAAAACCAGCTGTAGGAGGCGGCCACCGTCACGATCCCGTACGGGATCAGCACCGCGGTGCGCACCAGACCCTTGCCGATCAGCGTGCGGTGCATCGCCAACGCCAGCGCCAGGCCGAGGACGAACTCGATCGACACCGAAGCCACCGTGATCGCCAGCGTGACCGCCAGCGCCATCCACCAGTAGCGGTCGGTCAGGATCGTCTGATAGTTGCCGAGGCCGATGAACCGGGTGTCGTTCGGCGTAGCCAGGTTATTGCGTTGCAGGCTCAGCCAGACCGCGTAGCCGATCGGATATGCGGTGACGGCCAGCATCAGCAGCGCGGCCGGCGCGACCAAGACGAACGCCAGTCGCCGCTCCCCCTGGCGCGCGCGTGCTCACGGCAGCAACCCCTTGCCGTCGATCGCTTTGCGTACCTGCACCGCCAGTTCGTCAGCCGTCTTCTCCGGGTCGATCCGGGTGATCGGGGCCAGCGTCGCGGCGATCCGGGTCGACACCGACTGGTAGGCCGGCGTCGCGAGCCGGACCGCGGGGTCGGTGAGTTGTCGGCGAATGATCTCGTACATCGGGTATTTCGCCTGGAATTGCGGATCGGCGTACAACGACGTGCGCACCGCGGGCAGGCCGCCCTCGAGCGAGACGTACTTCTCGTTGGCCGGACTGCGCAGACACCGGATCGCTTCGAACGCCTCGGCCTGGTGCCGGCTCGTCGCGGACACCGCGAGGTTGAGCCCACCGATCGTCACCTTGGCCGGCTGTCCCGGTTGCACGCGTGGATACGGCGCGAAGCCGAAAACCCTTCTGCTGGCGTCATATGCCTCGCGGAACTGCTGCTCGGTGGGCCTGAACGAGCCGACGTCGTTGATGCTGCCGGCCAGGTCTGGCCGACGGTTCAGCGGCAGAAACGGCACACCACCCTTCACGGCGTTCTCCAGCATGGATGCCATCGCGTAGGGCCAGTTGACCTCGAGCGCGGACTTGCCCTGCTCGAACGCCAACCGCGCGGTGCCCGCGTCACTGCGGATGACCGACGGGTCGGCGCCCGGCGCAGTCGCCACCGACTTCATGATCTGTAGCGCCCTGACGGTGGCGGCCCGGTGCTCGGGAGTATCGGTGAGGGTGACCGTGCTGGCGTCGTCGGAAAGCACCTGGCCGCCGGCACTTTCCAGCAGGGTGCTGAACCAGACCACCACGGCCTCGTTCTGGTTGGCCTGCGCACCGATCCAGCTGGGCCCGCCTGCGGCGTGCAACCGGGTGGCCTCGTCGATCATGCCGTCCCAGGTCGACGGCGGCTTGTCCATCAAATCTGGCCGGTACCAAAGCAATTGGGTGTTGGTGCTGACGGGCGCCGCGAACAGCCGGTGCTTCCAGGTCGCGGTCGACAGCGGCCCGGGCAGCGTGTCGGTGATGGCGTCGGTCTCCGCGCGCCGCGCCGGATCGTCGGACAGCGGCAGCACCCAACCCGCTTCGGCGAATTCGGCTGTCCAGATCACGTCCATCGAGATGATGTCCACCGTGCGGTCGTTGGCGCTGAGCCGGCGGGCCAGCTGTATCCGCTGGTCGTCCGTGGACCTCGGCAGGCTGAAGTGCCGGATGGCGAACCGGCCACCGAGCTCGTCGGTGCAACGCTGCGCCACCGCGGTGAACGTCGCGGCGTCGCCGGCCGGGGTGTAGAAGCTGATCACCCGGCCGTCGTCGCGGGCACCGCAGCCGAAAACTGCCGACGCGGCCGACACCGCCGCCAGGGCGACCGCAGCCAGCCGGCGCGCGCGCTCGCGAAGGGGCGGCACAGTTCAGATGGCCAACCGGGCCAGCAGATCCCGGGCCTGTTCGGCGTTCTGCGGGTCGCACAGAACGTCGTAGCGGCCCGCCACCAGCTGCATCGTCGAGCTGAAGTCCCGGGTACCGCGCGCCATCGAATAGGGAATCGCGGACGTGATCAGGCCGAAGAACACGCCGGCGACCAGGCCGGTGGTCAGCGCCTCCAGCGGGTGCGGACTGGAGAACAACAAGCTCAGCATCAAGCCGATGAACAGGCCCAGCCAGGCGCCGCTGATCACGCCGCCGCCCAAGACTTTTGGCCAGGTCAGCCGCCCGGTCACCCGTTCGACCTGCATCAGGTCCACCCCGACGATGGTGACCTGTTGCACCGGAAACTGCTGATCGGACAGGTAGTCGACGGCGCGCTGCGCTTCGGCGTAGGTGGGGTAGGACCCGACCGGCCAGCCTTTTGGCGGCGTCGGCAATCCGGGAGCACGCCGGCTCCCTGCCGGGGTACCGGGTGCGGCACCGGGAACCTGTCCAGGTTGAAAAGGGCTGCTCATGGGTTTCATTGTGCGCCGTCGGCCGCCGCTGAGTCTCTGCCACCGTCGAACCGCGCTTGCCACCTGCGCGAACACCTGCGCAACCAGCTGTCGCGCTAAGTTGAACACCATGACAGCTCCGGGCGGTGATCACGGTGAGCCCTACCCCTGGCAGCAGAACCAGCATCCGCCGGTGGATCCGCAGGCGCCGGTGAACTACCCCGACTACCCCTACCCGCCACAGCCGCCGACCTACGGGCCGGCCGGATATGGCGGGCCCCCGAGCGGTTTCGGGCCGCCGCCGCCTTACGGCGGAGCCCCGGGTGGTTTTGGCCCGCCGATGTACCCGGGCCCGTACGACCCGTATCAGGTCTATCCGTCGCAGCAGACCAACGGGCTTGCCGTCGCGTCGCTGGTCACCTCGATCGCCGGAGTCGTACTCGGCATACCGATGGCCATCTTCTGCTACATCGGGTGGGTGATTCCCGTCGCCGGCGCGGTGATGGGTGGCATCGCGCTCAACCAGATCAAGCAACGTGGCCAGCAGGGCCGCGGGCTGGCCATCGCCGGGATCGCGATCGGCGCCGGTACTGCGGCGCTACTCGTGCTGGTGATGGTCATCGTCGCGGCCGCGGCGTTCCATTCGCCGATGTTCGTTCGCTAGCGTGGCGCCGACTGTGCAGCTCGTGCGTGCGAAACCCGCGAATCCTCGCACTTAAACCGCACAGTCGACGCGTCCGTGCACCGGGCTAGCCGGTCGGCGGTTCGAAGGGGTCGCCTTGCCGTTCCATGCCCGCCGCCCGACCTTTCGCGGCGATCACCAGAGCCATCTTGCGGCTGGCCTCGTCGAGCATCTCGTCGCCGAGCATCACCGCTCCCCGGGCGCCGCCGGCCGCCGAAGTGTGCCACTCGTAGGCCTCCAGGATCAGTTCTGCGTGATCGTAATCGGCTTGCCGCGGACTGAAGATCTCGTTGCCGGCCGCGATCTGGTCGGGGTGTAGCACCCATTTGCCGTCGTAGCCCAGCGCCGCCGACCGGCCCGCTACCCGCCGGAACGCTTCGGTGTCACGGACTTTGAGGTACGGGCCGTCGATCGCGGCGATGCCGCGGGCGCGCGCGGCGACCAGGATCGTCATCAGCACGTGGTGATACGCGTCGCCGACGTCGTACCCCTCGGGCTGCTCACCGACGACCAGCGTGCGGGTGTTCAGGTTCGCCATCAGGTCCGCGGGGCCGAGCACCAGAGCCTGAACCCGTGGCACCGCGGCGATCGCGTTGATGTTCGTCAGCCCGCGAGCGTCTTCGATCTGCGCGTCGATGCCGATCTCACCCACCGGCAGTCCGTGCACCGTCTCCAGCTGGGTCAGCAACAGGTCGAGCGCCTGGACATGGGACACGTCAGAGACTTTCGGCAGCACCACCACGTCGAGCTTGGCGTCCGGCGCCGCGCCGACGGCAGAGACCACCTCGATGATGTCGGCATGCGTCCACGGCGTGGTCCAGTCGTTGACCCGGACCCCGCGCAACTGCCCGGCCCAACCGGGCGCAGCCAGCGCGGCGGCCACCCGGCCGCGGGCGTCGGCCTTGGCGTCCGCGGCGACGGCGTCCTCCAAGTCGAGGAAGACTTCGTCGGCCGGAAGGCTTTTCGACTTGTCGATCATCTTCTGGCTACTGCCCGGCACAGACAGGCACGTGCGGCGGGGCCGGTACGCGTTGTTCACACCCCACTCACCCCTATTGCATACCCTGTCTACCTATGGCCTCGATCAACAGGGTGTACGCCGCGCGGCTGGCGCGAATGCAGGTCCTGGGCCCGATGGGCGAATCGCTCGGGCGCGTGCGCGACGTCGTGGTCAGCATCAGCATCGTTCGCCAGCAGCCCAGGGTTCTCGGGATCGTCGTCGAAATGGCCTCGCGCCGAAGGATTTTCGTTCCGATGCTGCGGGTGGCCTCGATCGAGCCCAATGCGGTCACGCTCATCACCAACAACGTCTCGATGCTCCGTTTCGGGCAGCGGCCCGGCGAGGTTCTGGTGCTGGGCCAGATCGTCGACACCAAGGTGCGGGTCAGCGACCCCGAACTGCCAGAGCTCGCCGACACCGACGTCGTCGTCACCGACCTGGGCTTGGAGCAGAGCCGAACCCGGGACTGGATGGTCACGCGGGTCTCGGTGCGGGTGCCGCGACGGCTCGGCCGGCGCAGCACCACTCACATTGTGGGCTGGCGCAACGTGCAGGGGCTGACCCCGTCGGCGCTGGCGATGCCAGGCCAGGCCGTCGCGCAGCTGTTGCATGAGTTCGAGAAGTGGCGGCCGATCCAGGTGGCCGACGCGGTGCGCGAGCTGCCGGTAAAGCGGCGATACGAGGTGGTCTCGGCACTCGACGACGACCGGCTGGCCGACGTCCTGCAGGAGCTGCCGGAGCAAGAGCAGGCCGCGCTGTTGGTGCAGCTGGGTGACGAGCGCGCCGCCGACGTGCTCGAGGAGATGGATCCCGACGACGCCGCCGACCTGCTCGGCACCATGAACCCGACGCTGGCTGAGCGGCTGCTGCGGCAGATGGATCCCGAGGAGTCCGACCCGGTGCGGCGGCTGCTGAAGCACTCACCCGACACCGCGGGCGGGTTGATGACCCCCGAGCCGGTGGTGTTGACGCCGGACACGTCGGTCGCCGAGGCGCTGGCCCGGGTCCGCGATCCGGACCTGACGCCCGCGTTGTCGTCGCTGGTGCTGGTGGTCCGGCCGCCGACGGCCACCCCGACCGGCCAGTACCTGGGCTGCGTGGCCTTGCAGCGGCTGCTGCGCGAGCCGCCGTCGATGCTGGTCGGCGGCATTGTTGACGCGGATCTGCCGTGGCTCGATCCCGACACGTCGCTGGCCATGCTGACCCGCTATTTCGCCGCCTACAACCTGGTCTGCGGTCCGGTGGTCGACGCGCAGCATCACCTGCTGGGCGCAGTGACCGTGGACGACGTGCTCGACCACCTGCTGCCGCACGACTGGCGCGACACCACCGAGGAGCCGTCGCTGGGCATTGCGCGAGGCACGGCATGAGCAAGTCCGCGCCGCACTCGCGGCTCTATACCCCGCGCATTTCGCGACTCTCGGCGCCGCGACTGGACGCCGACGCGGTCGGGAACTTCACCGAGTCGATCGCCCGCTTCTTCGGCACCGGCAGCTACCTGCTGATCCAGACCATCGTGGTGATCGTCTGGATTCTGCTGAACATCTTCGCGATCGGCCTGCGCTGGGACCCCTACCCGTTCATCCTGCTCAACCTCGCGTTTTCCACCCAGGCCGCCTACGCGGCGCCGCTGATCCTGCTCGCCCAGAATCGCCAGGAGAACCGCGACCGCGTCACTCTCGATCAGGACCGGCGACGCGCCGAGGAAACCAAAGCCGACACCGAATATTTGGCGCGCGAGCTGGCTGCGCTGCGGCTGGCGATCGGTGATGTGGCGAAGACCCGGGAATCCCTGCGCCGCGAGCTGGAAGATCTACGTGATCTCCTGCAACATCGACCCGCCGACCCGCGTCCGGGCAGTGACGACGGAGTCGATCGGCACGCCGCTTCGTCTAGTTGACACGGCGCCTGGAACACGGCGTTTTCACAGGTACAGAGTCCGCCATTGTTGTCACTGGAGTCACCGGTGTTATGTATGGTGACCTAGTTCACGAGGCTCACGCGGTATCGCGGGCCCCACAACGCTCGAAGACTAGGCAGGCGAGTGCGGGTAGGGGAACGCATGGGTGTACGTCCGGCCCTTGCAAAGATGCGAAAGCCGGTTCTTCGCATGCCAAAACCCCCCAAACTCCCTGCGGCCGTTACCAATACGGCATCAACGATTGGCGACGCGGCGTTTCACGCGGCAGACAATCTGCGAATTCTGTACGCATACGACCTCGTCATGGAGGGATACGACGCTGTCGCGGCGGCAGCGCGGTCCGTCACCTCGACCGTCCAGCAAACAATGACCCGCGGCGCCAAGTCGCCGGCGTTCGGCGTGGTGATCATTGCCTGCCTGGTCTATTCCAGCGTCGACGGCGCCGGCGCACCGCCGTTCCCGTTGACCAAGTCGACGCTGCGCGAGGCCGCGATCACCCCGGTCGCCGCGGTCGCCCGGGCCTCCACCGATCCGACCGGGCCGTTGGTCGTCGCCGCCCTGCACCCGAAGATCGGTCTCCACATCGCCGAAGGCGCCACCTCGGCTCCGCCGCCGACCCTCGTCGTGAATACGCCGGGCGCGTTGGGCATTCCGACGATGGCGTTGACCGCTTACCGCAACGCCGAACGGATGATGGCCACCTCCGAGCCGGGCTGCGGCATCAGCTGGAACCTGCTCGCCGGAATCGGGCGCATCGAGTCGGGCCACGCCAACGGCGGCGCCACCGACGCGCGCGGCACCGCCGTGCGACCGATCTACGGACCGAGCCTGGACGGGACGCTGCCCGGCAACGAGGTGGTCGTCCAGAACAGCGCGGCCGGACGCGTCAGCTACGCCCGCGCGATGGGGCCGATGCAGTTTCTGCCGGGCACCTGGGCGCGCTACGCGTCCGACGGCGATGGCGACGGGACGGCCGACCCGCAGAACCTCTACGACGCCACCCTGGCCGCTGCCCGCTACCTGTGCAGCGGCGGGCTGAACCTGCGCGACCAGTCGCAGGTGTTGACGTCGATCCTGCGCTACAACAACTCGATGCCGTATGCCCAAAACGTGCTGGGCTGGGCCGCGGCCTACGCCACCGGGGTAGTTCCGGTCGACCTGCCGCCGCTGACCGGGCCGGCGCCGCCGCTGGGGGACGCCCACCTCGAGAACGCCGAAGGCCTCGGGCCCAACCTGCCGCTGAACATGCATGGCCTGGCGGCCACCGATCCGCTGGCCCGGATGCCGTTGATCGACCTCAGCGGCAACGGCGGTAACGGCCAGCCCTGGTCGGCGCAGGGGCCGGCCGCCTACGGTCCGTCGTGCACGGTGATCTGCATCGGCGAACAAACTCCGGGGCCCGCGCAGGTCAACGCGCCACCGGCGAACGCTGTGGCGCCACCGGCCGCACCCGCTCCGTTCGGCATGTTCCCGCCGCCCGCTGCCCCCGGCGCCGGCTGCCCCGGCCCCTCCTCCGCCCGCCGCACCGCCGCAGGCTCCCCCGGCCTGACCGGCCGTTTCAGCGCGTCACAAGCGCAGGCTCGGGCCAACGTTGCCGCTCCTCAGCAGGCCGTCCCGGCCCGCATCGTCGCGGCACTAGACTCGGCGATGATGTCTGATCCGACTGCACACATTCGCGCCGCGCTCGCCAAGGTGATCGATCCCGAACTGCGCCGCCCCATCACTGAACTCGGGATGGTCAAAAACATCGAGCTGAGCCCCGGCGGCGATGTGCACGTCGAGATCTACCTGACCACCTCCGCCTGCCCGAAGAAGACCGAAATCAGCGACCGGGTCCGCCAAGCCGTCGCCGACGTGCCGGGCACCGGAACCGTTCAGGTCACCCTCGACGTGATGAACGACGAGCAGCGCACCGAACTGCGTAAGCAGTTGCGCGGCGACTCCCGCGAGCCGGTCGTCCCGTTCGCCCAGCCCGGGTCGCTGACCCGTGTCTACGCCGTCGCCTCCGGCAAAGGTGGCGTCGGCAAGTCGACCGTGACGGTCAACCTGGCCGCGGCGATGGCCGCACGCGGGATATCGGTGGGACTCCTCGACGCCGACATCCACGGCCACTCGATCCCGCGGATGATGGGCACCTCCGACCGGCCCACCCAGGTGGAGTCGATGATCCTGCCGCCGATCGCACACGAGGTGAAAGTCATCTCGATCGCCCAGTTCACCCAGGAGAACACCCCGGTGGTCTGGCGGGGCCCGATGCTGCACCGGGCGCTGCAGCAGTTCCTGGCCGACGTGTACTGGGGCGATCTGGACGTGCTCCTGCTCGACCTGCCGCCAGGCACCGGCGACATCGCGATCTCGGTCGCTCAGCTGATCCCGAACGCCGAGATCATCGTCGTGACCACGCCGCAACAGGCGGCAGCCGAAGTCGCCGAACGGGCCGGCAGCATCGCGCTGTCGACCAAACAACGCGTCATCGGCGTGGTGGAGAATATGTCCGGGTTAGTGCTGCCGGACGGCTCGACGATGCAGGTGTTCGGCGAGGGCGGCGGCCGACAGGTCGCGGAGCGGCTGACCCGCGCAATGGGCGTCGACGTGCCGCTGCTTGGGCAGATTCCGCTGGACCCCGCGCTGGTCGCTGCCGGCGACGCCGGGGTACCGGTCGTACTCAGTGCGCCCGACTCGCCCGTCGGCAAGGAGCTGAGCAAGGTCGCGGATGCGTTGTCGGCGCGGCGCCGTGGATTGGCCGGCATGTCACTGGGATTGGACACCAGCCGACGCTGAGCTCAGGTGGCGTCGGTGTCGAACGGCGCCGGGCCAGCCGCGGGTTGCGTCTTCTGCGACGAAATCGGCTGAGCCACAGTGGATTCCGATGCGCCACTGACCGGCTGGTCGAAGCTGGTGAACAGCGAGTCGTCGCCGTCGAAAAGATGCTTGGTCAGCACCGCGCGTGGCGTCATACCGCGTAGCTTCTGCAGCTCGGACAGCGGCTCACGCAGGTCGTCGAACTCGGGGCCCATATCCTCGCGCAACTGGGTCGTCATGCCGCTGAGGTAGTCGCGAGCCTGCCGCAGTGCGGTCGACGTCCAGCGGATCGCGCCCGGCAGGCGCTCGGGCCCCAGGACGACCAGGCCGACCACGATGAGGACCAGGATCTCGCCCCAGCCGACATTGGCGAACATTAGCCGCCGTCCGGCCCCGGGGTCACCGTGAGCGTGACGTGGCGACCGTCGCGGACCACCTCGATCGGGGCGGGCTGTCCAACGGTCAACTGCCGCACGGCAACCACGAATTCGTCGGCATCGGCCACCCCGCGGTTACCGACCTTGACCACGACGTCGTTCTCCTTGATCCCGCCCTTCTCGGCAGGACCGCCGGCCTTGACGTTGGCGACCTGTGCACCCTGTGCGATGGCGTTGCTCACCGAGCGGGCGCTGAGGCCCAGGGTCGGGTGGACGATCTTGCCGTCCTTGATCAGGGTCTGCGCAACGACTTTCGCCTCGTTGACCGGAATCGCGAAGCCGAGTCCGCTGGCGCTGTCGGACAGCGACTTGCCGGCCGTGTTGATGCCGATGACCTGAGAGTCCATGTCGATCAGCGGACCCCCGGAGTTTCCGTGGTTGATGGACGCGTCGGTCTGTATGCCGTCGATCACCGTGTCGGTGTCGGAACCCTCCCCCGACAACGGAATCGGGCGGTGCAGGGCGCTGATGATGCCGTGCGTCACGGTGCTGCGCAGACCCAGTGGCGCACCGGCGGCAAGGACCTCGTTGCCGACGCGGACCTTGTCGGAGTCACCGAGCTTGGCCACCGTGAGGTTGTTGACGTTGTCGACCTTGAGCACCGCCAGGTCGGTCTTGGGGTCGCGACCGACCAGGTGGGCGGGCACTTCCTTACCGTCGTTGAACACCACGGTGGTCTTGAACTGGCTCGGGTTGTTGGCCGCTTCGGAGATGACGTGGTTGTTGGTGACGATGTAACCGCGTCCATCGACCACGAAGCCCGAACCCTGCATGCCCTCTTGATCGCTGATCGACTGGATCGTGACCACCGAATCTGCCACCGCCGCAGCCACTTTGGCGAACCGACCAGCCGGAGCCTCGCTGTTGTTGTTGGTCGACAAAGTCACCTTGGAGGTGGTGAACGCTTCGACGACCTCGGCGGTCTTGCGGCCGACCACGCCGCCGACCAAACCGATCAGCAACGCCAGTACCCCGAGCACAACCAGTGCCAGGTACGACACCCGTCCGCCGAACAACACGTCGCGCACACCGAGTCGGTCGTGTGAGACCTCCGCGCCCTGGGAGCCGGAGCGCGACACCGCCGGGTCACCAAGAGCGGCGGCAGCACCCGGGTCGCGCCACGGGTCTTCGGGGTCTTCGAGTTCGTCCTTGGCTTTGCCATCTTCGAGCGCACCGGCATCGGCCGGGTGGCGCTGCAGGGAGTCGGCACCCGGGAACGGGCGGCCGAAGGCCTCGGTGAGGACCGGGTCGGCAGGTTGGGTATGCGGGGCGAACTCGCCGGCCTCGCGGTACTTCGACGGGCGGACCCGCTCGGCCAGGAACGAGCCCTGCACGCCGTCGGGACGGCCGAAGGCCTGAGTCGACGCGGCGTCGACCGGCGGCCGGGACACGGGACGCGGCGCCAGCCGAGGGGCGCCGTTGTTGTCTTGATCGGAGCTCACGTCATCCTCTTCCGAGCGCTGAGCAAACAAGCGCTATGGACTCGAGCACGGCGCCGCGCACCGGCTTGGCGAAACTGGTAACCACCCTACCGAGGCTCTGGGCGATCTCGCTTGCTGCCGTCGACGAATCGGTCACGCATCGTCGACGGTCGGCCGCGCTCTGGGGGCGGGCCACTGTTTCGGGGTGTGCGCGGATCGCGCCACTGTTCGCTCTGGTGGGTCTCCGCGTCGTCTTCGGGTGGGCAGTGCGGTATCTGCGACAGCAATCCCAACAGCGTGCTGGGGATTCTGATCGGGTGCGAGTCGCGCAGCGCGGCGCGGGCCCGGCGATGGCCGTCCACGTCGGCGGCGCACTCCGCGCACAGGGAGATATGGTGCGCGGCGCGCAAATGGGCGTTCATCCGCAACTCGCCGTCGACGAATGCCGAGATGGCCTCGGTCGACAGGTGCTCGGTGGAACCGAACTGCCGCGGAGCACCGACCGGCGCGTCGCTTTGGGAGGCGAACTGGGCGGGAAGCCAGGAGAAGGCCCGGCGGAACACATGTCCCCGCTCGACCATCACCAGCTCCTCTCGGTATCGCGTCAGGTGTCGCGGCCCTACCTCGAACGTAGCCCCGGCTCGAATGTAGCGCGCCGACCGATACCGAACATCAATCAACAGCCGATCAGGCTGCCTGTGTCTTAGCGTGAAAGGCCCTCGGCGCCGACGGCGCTGTCCGAATGTGCGGCCAGATAATCCCGCAGCGCTTGGCGTCCGCGGTGGATACGGCTGCGGACGGTCCCGAGCTTGACGCCCAGCGTGGCGCCGATTTCCTCGTAGGACAGTCCTTCGATGTCACACAGGACCACCGCAGCACGGAACTCCGGCGGCAGCGAATCCAGCGCCGCCTGCAGGTCAGGACCCAGGTGGGCGTCGTGGTAGATCTCTTCGGGGTTGGGCTCGTCGGCCGGCACCCGGTCGTAGTCCTCGGGCAGCGCTTCCATCCGGACCCGGCCGCGACGGCGCACCATGTCCAGGAACAGGTTGGTGGTGATGCGGTGCAACCAGCCTTCGAAGGTGCCGGGCTGGTAGTTCTGCACCGACCGGAAAACCCGGATGAAGGTTTCCTGGGTCAGGTCCTCGGCGTCGTGCTGATTACCGGAAAGGCGGTAGGCCAGCCGGTAGACCCGGTCGGCGTGTTGGCGAACCAGCTCGTCCCAGGACGGCATGGCCGTCTTGTCGCCGGTCGCATCGAAGACCGCGGTGCCGTAAGGCTCGTCGGCGGGCTCGACCCAGTCAGCATCGCGGTACCGCTCAGGATGCGACATGCTCGACGGGCTCATCAGTGTGGTGATCTTCAATTCCTCCGGGTTCAGGCTGCCGTCAATGCTCGGCAGTTCATCACCGCGGGCAACGCGAAGATAGCGGGATGTATTCCCGGACCAGCGGCCTCCACGCTCCATGAGAGATACCGTCGTCTATCGGCGTGTGTGCGGTATGTGACCGCACTGAGCTTTCACTGAGAATGGCGCGAAAACCCCCGTTGTACTGGCCATATCGGTCATATTACGTTTCGATCACGCCGATCCGTTGAGCGTGTCGCGGGGCGCGCCTGACAGCGCGCGGCAGGGGTTCGGAATACGCTCACGCCATGGCCACGACCGACCGCACTCCAGGGACGAGTCGGGCCGAGTCGCTGTCGGCGCACGCCGAGGGCTCGATCTCCGAAGACGCGGTGCTGCTGGCGGCCCGGGAGCGCGCCGCCGACATCGGCGCCGGCGCCGTCACACCGGCGGTCGGTGCGCTGCTCAGCCTGCTGACCAAACTCAGCGGCGGGAAGGCCGTCGTCGAGGTGGGCACCGGCGCCGGAGTCAGCAGCCTGTGGTTGCTGTCCGGGATGCGCGACGACGGCGTGCTGACCACTATCGACATCGAGCCCGAGCACCAGCGGATCGCCAAGGAGGCTTTCGCCGATGCGAGTATCGGCCCGTCGCGGACCCGGCTGATCAGCGGTCGGGCCCAGGACGTGCTGACCCGGCTGGCCGACGACTCCTACGATTTGGTGTTCATCGACGCCGACGCCCTCGACCAGCCCGACTACGTGGTCGAGGGAGTTCGGCTGCTGCGCTCCGGCGGTGTGATCGTGGTGCACGGCGCGGCCGCAGGCGGACGGGCCGGCGACCCTTCGGCGCACGATGCCGAGGTGGCGGCGGTGCGTGAGGCGGCGCGGCTGATCGCCGAGAACGAGCAGCTCACCCCCGCTCTGGTGCCGCTCGGCGACGGCCTGTTGGCCGCCGTCCGTGACTGATCGCCGTTTTTACTGTCCCGCCCCCTTCAGGAATTCGAGCCGAATTCGTAACGGGCTAACCCGTTGACGCCGCGCTGAACGAGTGTTTAGTGTACTGAACATGCGTTCAGTCGACGATCTCACCGCCGCGGCCCGGATCCGCGACGCGGCGATCGAGCGCTTCGGCGATCAGGGCTTCGGGGTGGGGCTCCGCTCGATCGCTGAATTGGCCGGCGTGAGCGCGGCGCTCGTCATCCACCACTTCGGGTCCAAGGACGGGTTGCGCAAGGCCTGCGACGACTACGTCGCCGAAGAGATCCGCAGCAGCAAGTCCGAGGCGATGAACTCCAGCGACCCGGCAACGTGGTTCGCCGCGATGGCCGAGATCGAGGAATACGCGCCGCTGATGGCCTACCTGGTTCGCAGCATGCAGTCCGGCGGCGAGCTGGCCAAGACCTTCTGGCGCAACATGATGGACAACGCCGAGAGCTACCTGGACGAGGGCGTCCGCAGTGGCATCCTGAAGCCCAGCCGGGACCCGGCCGCCCGGGCCAAGTATCTGGCGATCACCGGCGGCGGCGGATTCATGCTCTACATCCAGATGCACCAGACCCCAACCGATCTGCGGGCCGTGCTGCGCGACTACGCCAACGACATGGTGCTGCCCGCGCTCGAGCTCTACACCGACGGCCTGATGACCGACGGCCACATGTACGACGCCTTCTTGGCCAAGGCCGAAGAACAAGGAGAAAAAGATGCAACCGATTGAGATCCACAATCTGACAAAGGCTTTCGGTAAGGCGCGGGCGCTCGACGGTCTGGAGCTGACGGTTCGCGAAGGCGAGGTGCACGGTTTCCTCGGGCCCAACGGAGCCGGCAAGTCGACGACGATCCGGATTCTGCTGGGCGTGGTGAAAGCCGACACGGGGACGGTGCGCCTGCTGGGCGGCGACCCCTGGACCGACGCGGTCGACCTGCACCGCCAGATCGCCTATGTCCCAGGCGATGTCACGCTTTGGCCGAACCTCACCGGCGGCGAGACCATCGACCTGCTGGCCCGCATGCGCGGCGGCATCGACGAGAAGCGACGCGCCGAATTGATCGAACGCTTCGAACTCGACCCGCACAAGAAAGCGCGGACCTACTCCAAAGGTAACCGGCAGAAGGTCTCGCTGATCTCGGCCTTCTCGTCGCAAGCCCGGCTGCTGCTCCTCGACGAACCGAGCAGCGGCCTGGACCCGTTGATGGAGAACATCTTTCAGCAGTGCGTCGCCGAGGCCCGCGATCGCGGTGCCACCGTGCTGCTGTCCAGCCACATCCTCGCCGAGACCGAGCGGCTCTGCCAGCGGGTGACGATCATCCGCGCCGGCAAGACCGTCGAAAGCGGGACCCTGGAATCGATGCGGCACCTCAGCCGGACGTCGATCACCGCCGACTTGCTGCGCGACCCCGGCGATCTCACCCGCATCCGCGGCGTCGAGGACGTCAGCTACGAGGGGACCACGCTGCACGCTCACGTCGACAGCGAAGGCCTCGGCGAACTCATCCGGGTGCTCGGCGACACCGGCGTCCGCACCCTGGTCAGCCAGCCCCCCACGCTGGAGGAACTGTTCATGCGGCACTACGGAGCCGACGGCCAGCGCGAGATGGCCCGCTGATGAGCACCAGCACGCTGGACCGGCCGTCGCACGAAGCGCCAGCGCACGCGTCCGCTTTCACCGGAACACTCGGGCTGCTCCGGCTCTACCTGCGGCGCGACCGGATCGTGTTGCCGCTCTGGGTGTTACTGCTGTCGACCCCGCTGGCAACCGTCTATATCGGCGGCATCGAAAAGGTCTACCCGGACCAGGCGGCGCGCGCCGGCTTCGCCGCGACCATCATGGCCAGCCCGGCGCAGCGGGCGCTGTACGGAAACATCTACAACGACAGCCTCGGTGCGACCGGCGTCTGGAAGGCCGGCATGTTCCATCTGCTGATCGGTGTGGCGGTCATCCTCACCGTGATCCGCCACACCCGCGCCGACGAGGAAACCGGCCGCGCCGAACTGATCGACTCGACCGCGGTCGGCCGCTACGCCAGCCTCACCGCCGCCCTACTGTTGTCGTTCGGAGCGTCGCTGCTCACGGGTGCGCTCGGTGCGGCCGGTCTGCTGGGCACCAGCGTTCCCCCATCCGGGTCGCTGGCGTTCGGCGCGGCGCTGGCCTGCTCCGGTCTGGTGTTCACCGCGGTGGCCGCAGTGACAGCTCAACTTTCGACGAGCGCCCGGTTCGCCCGCGCGGCCGCATTCGCCGTGCTGGCAGGCGCCTTCACCCTGCGCGCCGCCGGTGACGCCGGGTCGGCTGCCTTGTCATGGCTCTCGCCGCTGGGCTGGTCATTGCAGGTCCGCCCATACGCGGGCGACCGGTGGTGGGTGCTGCTGTTGCATCTGGCGGCGACGGCGCTGCTCACCGCGCTGGCCTACCGGCTGCTGGCCGGGCGCGACGTCGGCGCCGGGCTGATCGCCGACCGCCCTGGCCCGGCTGGCGCAACACCATTGCTGCGCAACGCGTTCGGGCTGGCCTGGCGCTTGGACCGCGGCGCTCTGCTGCTGTGGACCGTCGGGCTATGCCTGTACGGCATGCTGATCGGCAGCATCGTGCACGGCATCGGCGACGAACTCGGCGGCGATGCCGCGCGCGACATCGTGGTCCGGATGGGTGGCACGAAGGTCGTGGAGCAGGCGTTCGTCGCGGCCGCATTCTGCATGCTGGCCATGATGGCCTCCGCGTTCGCCATCTCGCTGATTCTGCGTCTGCACCAGGAAGAGTCCGGCCAGCGGGCCGAGACGCTACTGAGCGGATCGGTGAGCCGAAGCCGTTGGCTGACGGGTCATCTCGTGCTCGCGCTGGTGGGGTCGGCCTTGGCGATCGTGATCGCCGGAATCGTCGCAGGGCTGACCTACGGGATCGCCGCCCACGACGTCAGCGGCAAACTATTGATCGTCGTGGGCACCGCGCTGGTTCAACTTCCCGCGGTGTGGCTGCCCGCCGCGGTCACCGTCGCGCTGTTCGGGCTGGCACCACGATTCAGCCCGGTGGCGTGGGGCGTGCTGGTCGGATTCGTCGCGCTGTATTTGATCGGGGAGCTGTCGGGCTTTCCGCAGTGGGTGCTCGACCTGGAACCGTTCGCGCACATCCCGCTGGTCAGCCGCGACACCTTCACGCCGGTTCCGCTGCTGGCTCTGCTGGCGATCGACTCCGCGCTGATTGCGTTGGGAATGATGGCCTTCCGCCGTCGGGACGTACAAACGTAACGGGAGCCGCCATGAATACCGCTGCCAAGGGCCTACTCTCGGCCGTTCTCGGCGTTATCGCGTTCGGGTTGACGCTCTTTCTGCCGGCCGGGACGACGCACTACTGGCAGGGCTGGGCGTTCCTCGCGGTGTTCGCATTGTCCACCGGGATTCCCACGGTGTACCTGATGCGCACCAACCCGGCCGCGCTCGAGCGGCGCATGCAAGTCGGGCCGACCGCCGAAACCCGGCCCCTGCAGCGAATTCTCATCACCGTGATCTTCATCGCGTTCCCGGCCGCGTTCGTGGTGGGCGGTCTGGATCATCGCTTCAGCTGGTCGCAGATAGCCGCGCCCGTCTCGGTGATCGGCGACGTGCTGGTCGCGATCGGGCTCGGCCTGGCGATGCTGGTGATCATCCAAAACAGCTATGCGGCAGCCAATGTCAGGGTCGAACCGGGTCAGCAGCTGGTCTCCACCGGGTTGTACGGGCTGGTGCGCCATCCGATGTACACCGGCAACGTGGTGCTGATGCTCGGCATCCCACTGGCGCTCGGCTCCTATTGGGCATTCCTCCTGCTGATCCCCGGCATGCTGGTGCTCGTGCTACGCATCCGCGACGAGGAAGAACTGCTGACGCACGAACTCAGCGGCTACCGCGAATACACCCGGCGGGTGCGCTACCGGCTGCTGCCCTACGTGTGGTGAAGCGGCCGCGAAACAGAAACAGCGGCTGTGGAATCGGCCGGCCAGCAACCCTGGCTTCTGTTTCGCGGCAATTGGTGACGCGCTAGATCCAGATGCCCTTGCCCACGGCGACAACACCGCCGGCGCTGATCGCGAAGCGCTCGCGATCTTTCTCGAGGTCCACCCCGACCATCTCGCCTGGTCCGACGACGACGTTTTTGTCGAGAATCGCGTGGCGCACCACCGCACCGCGACCGACGCGCGCACCCGGCATGATCACGCTGCCCTCCACGATGGCGCCGTCGTCGATGACGACATTGGACGACAGCACCGAGTTACGCACCGAAGCAGCGGAGATGATGCTGCCCGCCCCGACCACTGACTCCTGCGCCGAGCCGCCGTTGACGAACTTGGCCGGCGCCAGGTTCTCCGATGCACCGAGAATCGGCCAGCGCCTGTTGTAGAGGTTGAACACCGGGTGGACCGACACCAGATCCATGTGGGCGTCGTAGAACGCGTCCAATGTCCCGACGTCGCGCCAGTAACCGCGGTCGCGGTCGGTGGCGCCGGGCACGTCGTTGTCGTTGAAGTCGTAGACCGCGGCCCTGCCGTCGGACACCAGCCGGGGGATGATGTCGCCGCCCATGTCGTGATCGGAATTGTCTTCGTCGGCATCGGCCCGGATCGCGTCGATCAGCACCTTGGTGGTGAAGATGTAGTTCCCCATCGACACGAAGGTGGCTTCCGGATCGTCCGGCGTACCCGGCGGCTCGACCGGCTTCTCGATGAAGCTACGGATACGCCCGGACTCGTCCGCGTCGATGCACCCGAATGCACTCGCCTCCGCGCGCGGTACCCGGATCCCGGCCACCGTGGCGCCGGCGCCGCTTTCGACGTGGAAGTCCAGCATCTGCTCCGGGTCCATCCGGTAGACGTGGTCGGCGCCGAAAACCACGATGTAGTCCGGATCCTCGTCATAAATCAGGTTGAGCGATTGGTAGATCGCGTCCGCCGAGCCGGTGTACCAGCGCGGGCCGAGCCGCTGCTGGGCTGGAACCGGGGTGATGTACTCGCCGGCCAGACCCGACAATCGCCAGTTCTGCGAGATATGACGGTCCAGCGAATGCGATTTGTACTGCGTGAGAACGCAGATCCGCAGATATCGCGCGTTGACGAGATTGGACAGCACGAAGTCGATCAGCCGATAGGCGCCGCCGAAGGGAACGGCGGGCTTGGCGCGGTCGGCGGTCAGCGGGTACAGCCGCTTGCCCTCACCTCCGGCCAGGACAATGCCCAGCACGTGTGGTGCTTCCCTCATGCATCAAACCTAACGGCCGCCGCGAACCCCTGCCAGATCACGCAGATGAATACCCACGCTGAGGGACTGTCCATCAACAAATGTGATTCTTGTCGACGAGACAAGGCTCACATGTCGGCGAGGGGTCGGCCACTGCGGGGTTCGCCGGCCACTACTACGGTGCCGAGTATGCGCGTGGCGATGATGACTCGGGAGTATCCGCCGGAGGTCTACGGCGGAGCCGGAGTGCACGTGACCGAGCTCGTCGCGCAACTGCGCAATCTGTGTCAGGTCGACGTGCACTGCATGGGCGCGCCGCGGCCGGGGGCGTTCGCCTATCAGCCGGACACCCAACTGCGCGGCGCCAATCCAGCGCTGTCGACCCTGTCGTCGGATCTGGTGATGGCCGGCGCCGCCGCGGAAGCCACCGTCGTGCACAGCCACACCTGGTACGCCGGTATGGCCGGGCATCTGGCGTCGCTGCTGCACGGCGTGCCGCATGTGCTGACCGCGCATTCGCTGGAGCCGTTGCGGCCGTGGAAGGCCGAGCAGCTCGGCGGCGGCTACCGGATCTCGTCATGGGTCGAGCAGACAGCGGTGAACGCCGCCGACGCGGTGATCGCCGTCAGTTCGGGCATGCGGGGCGACGTGCTACGCGTGTACCCGACCGTCGATCCGGACCGAGTCCACGTCGTTCGCAACGGAATCGACACCGAGGTCTGGTATCCGGCGGAGCCGGTACCCGGCGAGTCGGTGCTGGCCGATTTGGGCGTGGACCTCAGCCGTCCCGTCGTCGCGTTCGTCGGCCGGATCACCCGTCAGAAGGGCGTGTCCCATCTGCTGGCGGCCGCGCAGCACTTCGATCCCGACGTGCAATTGGTGCTCTGCGCCGGCGCTCCCGACACCCCGGAGATCGCCGCCGAAGTGAGCGCCGGAGTGGCCGAGCTGGCCGCTTCACGCACCGGCGTGTTCTGGGTCAAAGAGATGCTGCCGATCGGTAAGATTCGTGAGATACTCTCGGCTGCAACGGCTTTCGTATGCCCATCGGTGTATGAGCCGCTGGGGATCGTCAACCTGGAAGCGATGGCCTGCGGCACCGCGGTCATCGCCTCCGACGTGGGTGGCATACCCGAGGTGGTCGACGACGGGGTGACCGGTTCGCTGGTGCATTACGACGCGGACGACGCCGCCGGCTACCAGACCCGGATCGCCCGGGCGGTCAACGCGGTGGTCGCCGATCCGGAGCGGGCGGAGCGCTACGGCCGAGCGGGACGGCAACGCTGCATCGCGGAGTTCTCGTGGGCGCAGATCGCGCAGCAGACGCTGGAGATCTACCAGAAAGTGTGCGCGTAACGGCGGGGATTTAGCTGGTGACGCCTTTGAGCTCGTCACCCAGGGCAGCGGCTTCGTCGGGTGTGAGCTCGACGACGAGTCGGCCACCGCCCTCCAGCGGTACCCGCATCACGATGCCGCGCCCCTCCTTCGTCGCTTCCAGTGGACCGTCACCGGTCCGGGGCTTCATCGCCGCCATCGAGCGCTCCCTCCAGATTCGAGCTGGCCCGTCAACTGCACATTCACCACTCCATTGTTCCCTATCAATGTGGCGAGGTGCACATGACCTCCGGCTCGGCGTTTCATTCACCGGCTCCGGCCCAACTGTCCGCCTCCTCAGCGGCCCGCCCGGCGGGCCGCATTGTCGGCCGTGGAAGGAACCCAGCAGGCCCGCAGGTGATCGTCCACCATCCCGGTCGCCTGCATCAATGCGTACGCGGTCGTGGGGCCGACGAAACGGAACCCAAGACGCTTCAATTCGCGTGCCATAGCGGTGGATTCCGGCGTCGTGGCGGGGACGTCGGCCAGCGTCGCGGGACGTGCTCGCCGGGCCGGCGCGAAGGACCACAGCAGCTCCGACAGGTCGCCCGGGCCATCGGCGACGACCCGCGCGTTGGCGATGGTCGCCACGATCTTGGCCCGGTTGCGGACGATGCCCTCGTCGGCCATCAGCCGGGCCACGTCGGCGTCAGTAAAGCGCGCCACCTTCGCGGGGTCGAAACCGGCGAAGGCTTGCCGGAAATTCTCCCGTTTGCGCAGGATGATCAGCCAGGACAGCCCGCTCTGAAAAGCCTCGAGGCTCATCCGCTCGAACAGCGGCACCTGCCCGTGCAGCGGCTGGCCCCACTCCTTGTCGTGGTAGTCGCGATAGAGCTCGAAATCGGCGCTGCCCGGCTTGCCGACCGCCCAGTCGCAACGGACCAGGCCGTCGTCAGGCGTCGTCACACGGGCTCCTGCTCGTCCTCGGTATCTGTGCCGTCCTCCGGCTCGTCTGCGGCGGCCGCGGCGTGCACTGACGACAGCTGGCCGCGCAGCAGGTCGAGCTCCTGACCGAGCCGATCCAGCACCCAGTCCACCTCGCTGGTCTTGTATCCGCGCAGCGTCTGGGTGAACTTGACCGCGTCGACGTCTCCGCGCGTCACACCCGATGCCGGCAACACCGTCGGCGTGGTTCCCCGAGGCAGCGGCGGCAGCGGCTCACCGCGACCGAACAGCAGACTGGCCACCCCGAACAGCACGATTGCTACCAGGACCAAGACCACCACGTACAGCAACACCAACGCCACGGCACCGATATTGCCTTATCGGTCCGACGTGCAGGTCGTCTGGTGTCAGCGCGGGCGGAGGGCGTTCATCGGCGGCCGGTCGGCCAGCGACACCGTGGAGGTGCGCGGCGTGTAGCCGTCTCCGTCGACGAAGAACTGGGTCAGCCCCACGCCGGAGTCCGGGATGCCGCAGCGCGACAACAGCGTCGCGACGACCTGGCGGCTCATCGGCCCCAGCTCGGCCAGCGGCCGGTTGCGGTGCGCCCGCACCCCGAGGTTCACCTGGGCGATCGCGTCCAGGCCCAGCCGGTCGTAGGTATCGACCAGCAGACCGATCTCGACGCCGTAGCCGGGCGCGAACGGCACCGACGTCAGCAGTTCGCGGGTGGCGGCGTATTCGCCGCCCAGCGGCTGCAGAACGCAGCCCAGCTCGGGCCGCAGCGCGGCCAGCAGCGGCCTGGCTACCAGCTCGGTGACCCGCCCGCCGCCGGTGGCACCCTCGCGGCCGCTGGGGGCGTCGCCGGTTTTCAAAGGCCGCCGATAAAAGCTCTTGACGAGGTGAATGCCGTCTTCGGTGAGTAGCGGGCCGAGCAGTCGCGGCACGAACATCGGGTGCGGCTCGATCAGATCCGAGTCGACGAAGACCACGAAGTCGCCGCTGGTGGCAGCCAGCGAACGCCACAGCACCTCGCCTTTACCGGGCCGCGGCGCGATCTCGGGCAACGCCTGCTCGCGGGTGACGACGCGCGCGCCCGCGGCGATCGCCCGGATCTCGGTGTCGTCGGTGGATCCCGAGTCGAGCACGATCAGCTCGTCGACCAGCCCGCCGACCAGCGGCGAGATGCTCTCGATCACCGATTCGACGGTGTCTTCCTCGTTGAGGGCAGGCAGGACCACCGAGATCGTCCGCCCGGCCTTGGCCGCTTCCAGCTCCTCGACCGTCCACTGCGGACGGGTCCAGCTACGGTCGGCCAGCCAGATGTCGCCGGGCGAGGCGGCCAGCGCCCCCTCAGCGGCGAGATCGACCAGCTCAGATGCCGTCATGCCAGTCCTCTCACGGTGCGCGCCGGCGGGCGTTGCCCACTGATTGACGCCACCATCTCCAACACCCGTCGGGTTGGCCCGACCTCGTGCACCCGAAACATCCGGGCGCCTGCCGCAGCTGCCAGCGCGGTGGCGGCCAGCGTTCCCTCCAGCCGCTCGGTCAGGTCCACCCCAAGAGTCTCCCCGACGAAATCTTTGTTGCTCAACGCCATCAATATCGGCCACCCGGTGTTTACAAGATCTTCCATGTGCCGCAACAGCGCCAACCCGTGGAAGGTGTTTTTGCCGAAGTCGTGGGTCGGGTCGATCAAAATACGGTCGCGAGCCACCCCGGCGGCAACGGCTTTTTCCGCCGCGGTGGTGACTTCTCCGATCACGTCGTCGACCACGCCGCGGGTGCTGATGCCGTAGCTGACCCGGAACGGACGCGTGCGCGGCCGCGCGCCCCCGGTGTGCGAGCACACCAGGCCGGCGCCGAATTCGGCCGCTACCTCGGGCATCGCGGGATCATAGCCGCCCCAGCTGTCGTTGATCAGGTCCGCGCCCGCCCGGCACGCCAGCCTGGCCACCTCCGAACGCCAGGTGTCGATGCTGATCAGTTGGTCGGGATAGGCGTCGCGCAGCCACTCGATGAACGGCACCACCCGGGCGATCTCGGCGTCCGCGTCGATGCTCTCCCCCGGGCCCGCTTTGACGCCGCCCACGTCGATCATGTCGGCACCCTCGGCGATGAGCCGGTGCACGGCGGCTTGGGCCGCATCGTCGGCAAAGTTCGCGCCACGGTCGTAGAAAGAGTCTGGGGTGCGGTTGACGATCGCCATGATCAATGCGCGCTCATCACTGACGCGGCGACCGCACAGGGTGGACTGCACCCCTCTATGGTGCCCGGTGCTTTCAGTCGGTGCGCACGGAGCCTCTTCGGTCGCTGAGTTGGTCGATAGGCTTTTTTCGTTTTCGCACCACGGGCGATATCACGCTGCCGGGTGATATCGCATGCGGCCACGTTTCCAGAAAAGGGTGGCACCCAGCTCGTGGTACGGGTGTGACAGGCCGGGCCTCAGCTCTGCGGTCGCTTGCCACCGGCGACGTCGTCGGCGTAGCCGTCGTAGAACGGCACGTAGCCCTCGTCGCGCCCGGCCAGCACGTACAGCGGATCCTCGATGTCCGCGCCGTAGGCCTGCTCACGCAGGTCGACCTTGCGGCTCTTGAACGTGGTGGTGTGTTCCAGGTCGTCGACGAGCCGAATGAACAGCGGCATCGCGTACGTCGGCAAATGCTCGAAGACGGTACCGGCGACCGCCTTGCCGTCGAAGTCAGCGCCGTCGCGCAGCTTGACGGCGGCCATCCCGGCCCGTCCGCCGGTGTTCGGAATCTCCACGCCGAAGACCGTGCACTCCTCGACGGACTTGTCGGACCCGAGCGCCCGCTCCACCTGCGTGGTGGCGACGTTCTCGCCCTTCCAGCGAAAGGTGTCGCCGAGCCGGTCGACGAAGGCGGCATGGCGCATGCCCTGCGGGCTCATCACGTCGCCGGTGTTGAAGTAGCAGTCGCCCTTGCGGAAGGCGTTGCGGACCAACTTCTTTTCACTGGCCTTCGGGTCTGTGTAGCCGTCGAACGGCTGCAACCTGGTGACCGGGCTGAGCAGCAGACCAGGCTTCGCCGGCGGGCACCTTCTGCACCCGTCCGTCCTCGCCGCGGAGCGGAGCGCCCGTGTCGGGGTCGTAGTGCACGTACACCGCCGGCATCGGCGTGAAGCCGGTCGAGCGAGGCACGTTGAAGATGTTGATGAACGCGGTGTTGCCTTCACTGGCCGCGTAGAACTCGCAGACCCGGGCAATGCCGAATCGGGAGATGAACTCGTCCCAGATCTCCGGACGTAGTCCGTTACCGGCGATCAGCCTCACCTTGTGCGCCCGGTCGGTCGGCTTGGCGGGCTGGTTCAGCAGATACCGGCATACCTCGCCGATGTAGATGAATGCCGTTGCGTTGCTGGCGATTACCTCATCCCAGAACCGCGACGCGGAGAACGACTTGCCCAGTGCCAGCGTCGCCCCGGAGTTGATCACCGATCCGATCGCGACAGTCAGCGCGTTGTTGTGGTACAGCGGCAAGCAGCTGTACAGCGTGTCAGAACCCTTGAGCCGCAAGCCAAGTCCGCCGAAGGCGGCCAGCGCGGCCAACCAACGCTTGTGGGTCATCACGCTGGCCTTGGGGTGGCCGGTGGTGCCCGACGTGAAGATGTAGAACGCGGTGTCCTTGGCCCGCACGGCCGACGCTGACGGCGGGTTGGTGGTGGGCGCGGTGGCCGCCAGACGTTCCATCTCCTCGATGGTCGTCGGGGCGATGTCCAGGCCACCGCACTCGTCCACCGATTCGATCAGATCGGATTCGGCGACCAGGGCTTTGGCGTTCAGCAGACCCAGGCTGTGGGCCAGCACCTCACCACGCTGGTGGTAGTTGAGCATGCCGGCGATCGCGCCACATTTGACCGTGGCCAGCATCATCAGCACCGCGTTGGGTGAGTTCCGCAGCATGATGCCGACGACGTCGCCGCGGCCGACGCCGCGGGCCGCCAGCACCGCCGCGTAGCGGTTGGCGGTGGCGTTGGCCTCGCGATAGGTCAGCTTCTGGTCGCCGAAACGGAGGAACACCCGGTCGCCGTAGCGGGCGGCGCGAGCCTGGAAGACCTTGCCGATCGACGCCTTCGAATTCGACTGCGGAAGCAACCCGGTGAGCACGCCGCGGACGATCACCGGGACGTCGGACAACAAGCCGGGCACCCGGGACGCGATATCGATCAACCCGACGGACGTACCAGAATCGGCGGTGTTCTCGGACACGTGTCACCCTCGTTTCGCGCTGCGGCAGATGGCGGCCAGCCTAGCGATGGTGAACAACTCCGCTCAGCGGGGTGCGCAGGCCGCGATCGCCGCCGCAATATCGTCGACGACCACCAGAAGGTCCATCGCGGCCCGTCCGACGTATCCGCTCTCCACCAGCCCGGACAACCAGGCGCGCAGCCCGTCGTAGTGACCGTCGGGGTCCAGCAGCACCACCGGCTTGTCGTGCATGCCGAGATACCCGCCGGTCCAGGCCTCGAAGAACTCCTCGAGCGTGCCGATGCCGCCAGGCAAGGTGAGGAACGCGTCGGCGCGGTCCTCCATGATCTGTTTGCGCTCGCGCATCGTGTCGGTGACGATCAGCTCGTCGGCGTCGTGGTCGGCGACTTCGCGGCGCACCAGCGCCTTGGGGATGACGCCGACCGTCCAGCCGCCGCGGGCCCGGGCGGAGGTGGCCAGCGCGCCCATCGCCGAGACGTTGCCGCCGCCCCAGACCAGCGTCCAGCCGCGATCGGCGATCGCCTCGCCCACGTCGGCGGCCAGCGCCAACAGCTCGGGGTCGGTGGGTCCGGACGCGCAGTACACGCAGACCGCATGTGGATGCGTCGCATCGCGTTCGGGGGGCACAGTCGAACCGTAGTAGATCTCGACCCACCCTTGCCGCCGAGCGCATTTGGGCCTAACCGCTTGCGCGCCGGTGCGTGCGCCATAAACTCCGGCGGTGCCGAGTGCTTGGGTTGCCGCACCGCAGGATGCCGTGCTGCGTGAGGTCGCGGCCGCCTTGGCGGATCCACAGCATTCCGGCGTGGCGATCCTCGGCGCCGATGGTGTCGGCAAAACACTGCTGGCCCGCAGCGCGGCCGAGACGTCCGCAACGCCCGTTCACTGGGTGGTGGGCACTGCGACCGAGCAGGTCATCCCGTTCGGCGCATTCCGTCCGCTGCTGACCGGCACCGACGTCAGCGACACCGCGCGACCGGCCGAGTTGCTGCGCGCCGCCCGGGACCGGCTGACCGGTGAAGAGCAGCTTTTCGTCGTCGACGACGCCCACTACCTCGACCGGATGTCCGCCACCTTGGTCTATCAGCTGGCCCTGAGCGACTCGGCCCGGCTGATCGTCACGGTCCGGTCCGACACCGAGTTGCCCGACGCTGTCCAGGCGTTGTGGGATGACGGGCTGTTGACCCGGGTCGAAGTCGGCCCGCTGGACGCGGCGACGACGGCGGAGCTGCCGGCCCTGGTCGACGCCTACCTGTCCGGTCTGCCGTCCGCGGCCCGCACGACACTGGACTTCCTGGCGCTGGCCGAGCCGCTGCGGCGCGACGACCTGACGGCGTTGACCGGCGAGGAGGCCGTCGAGCAGGCCGAAGCCGCCGGCGCCGTGACGGTCAACGACGATGCGATGGTCTACTCGGCGCATCCGCTCTACGCGGCCCGTGCCGGCGCGGCGCAAGCGCCGGACACCGCGCGGGGTCTGCGCATGTCGCTGGTCGAACAACTCGCGGCCGCCCCGCGTGGACATATCGGCGATGAGTTGCGGCTCGCGGCGCTGGGCGTCGAGAACGACGCTGGCGGCGATCTGGTTGCCGCGGCGCAACAGGCGCTGCGGTTCGGCGAGCTCACGCTGGCCGAACAGCTGGCCCGCGCGGCGCTGGACCACTCCGACGGGCTGGCCGCGCGACTGGCGCTCGGCTACGCGCTGGCCTGGCAGGGTCGCGGACTAGAGGCCGACTCGGTACTGGCCGCGGTGGATCCCGGGCGATTGTCGCCGCCGGAACTGATGGCGTGGGCGCTACCGCGGGCCGCCAACCAGTTCTGGATGCTCAGCGAGCCGGCGCAGGCCACCGCGTTTCTCCAGACCACCCGCAGCCAGGTCTCGTCGCCGGGCGCGCAGACCACCCTCGACGCGCTGTCGGCCACCTTCGCGATGAACGCCGGCACGCCGCTGCGCACGCTGCGGATCGCCGGTGAGGTGCTGGAGTCGCCACACGCCGACGCGGTGGCGGTGGGGTGGGCGGCCTCGGCGGCGGCGCTGAGCTCGGCCCGCACCGGAAAGTTCGACGACGTCGAAACGCTGGCCCGGCGCGCGACCGCCGCCGACCATCCCGGGCTGTTGCGGTTCACCAGCGGCTTCGGCCGGATCACCGCGCTGGTGATGGCCGGCCGCTTGAGCGAGGCCCGCACGCTGGCCGAACGCCACACCGACTTCGCCGAGTTGCAGCAGCCGGGCCGGGCGATCGGCGAGACGCTGGTGGGTTACGTGGCGATCGCCCAGGGCGACTTCGACGCCGCCGTGACGTTGCTGAGCCGGGCTGCCGACCCGTTGGCCCGCACCGGCTACTCCTGGGGTCCGCTGTCGCTGATGCTGCTGGCCCAGGCGCTCGGCCAGCAGGGCGAACAGCTTCGCGCCGCAAAGGCTTTCAGCCGGGCCGAGTCATTGCACGGGCTGAAGTCGTCGTTGTTCGCCCCGGAGTTGGCATTGGCGAAGGCGTGGTCGAAGTCGGCCCGCGGCGACACCACCGGCGCGATCGAAGCGGCCCGGGAAGCGGTGCAGACCGCGGAGCGCGGCGGGCAGTCGGCGATCGCGCTGCGCGCTCTGCAGGACTGCGCGCGACTCGGGGATGTGCGCGCCGTACAGCGGGCCGGCCGCTTGGCCAACGAAGTGAGTTGCGTGCTGGGGCGGCTGACGCTGGCGCATGCCCGGGCGTTGGCCGACGGCGACGCCGCGGCGTTGGCCGACGTCGCTGCGGACCTGGCCGATCGCGGGCTGCATCCGGCGGCCGCCGACGCTGCGGACCAGGCCAGCCCAGGCGCGACGGACCTAGCTGCTCAGGTAGGCCCGCAGCATGGTCGCGGCATCGGTGATCTGGTGGACGGGCACCAGCTCGTCGCGGGTGTGCGCGAGATTGGGGTCACCCGGGCCGTAGTTGACCGCGGCGATCCCGCGGGCGGCAAAGCGCGACACGTCGGTCCAGCCGTACTTCGCTCGTACCTGCCCGTCGGCCGCGTTGATCAGGGCCTTGGCCGCGGGCGTGGACAGACCGGGCAGCGCTCCGGCGGCGGAGTCGGTCAGCTCGATGTGCACGTCGAGCCCATCGAAGGTGTCGTGGACGTGCCGCAGCGCCGCGTCCGCCGAACGGTCCGGCGCGAAGCGGAAGTTCACCGTCACCGACGCGGCGTCGGGGATCACGTTGCCGGCCACCCCGCCGTCGATGCGCACCGCCGACAACCCTTCGCGATAGACGCATCCGTCGATGTCGACGCTGCGCGGCTGGTAGCCCGCGAGCCGATCCAGTACTGCGCCCAGCTTGTGAATAGCGTTGTCGCCCAGCCATGATCGCGCCGAGTGAGCACGTGTTCCGGCCGCGCGGATGACAACTCGCAGGGTGCCCTGACAACCCGCTTCGATGTAACCGCCGGTCGGTTCCCCCAGGATGGCCACGTCGGCGGTCAGCCAGTCCGGCAGCTCACGTTCGATGCGGCCCAAACCGTTTGCGGCTGGACTCGATTTCCTCGCAGTCGTAGAACACCAGCGTCAGATCGTGGGCGGGCGCGGTGACGGTCGCGGCCAGATGCAGAAACACCGCGTCGCCGGACTTCATGTCGGTGGTGCCGCAACCATGGAGCGACTCGGCGTCGCGGCGGCTCGGCAGATTGCCCGCGGCCGGCACGGTGTCGAGATGACCGGCCAACAGCACCCGGGTCGGACGGCCCAGCGCGGTGCGGGCCAATACCGCGTTGCCGTTGCGGACGATCTCGTAGCCCAGAGACTGCGGGACCTGGGCTCGCAGCGCCGCCTCGACCTCGTCGGCGATGCGTTCTTCGTGCCTCGACTCGCTGGGGATGTCGACCAGAGCCGCCGTCAGCTCGATCGGGTCACCGCGTAGGTCCAGCACGGTCCCAGCGTAGTGGGTGGGTAGCGTGGCACCCGTGACTGCAGCTTCGGGTATTGGGCTGGCGACGCTGGCCGCCAACGGATCGGTCCTCGACACTTGGTTCCCCGCACCGGAACTGATCGAGTCAGGCGAAAGCGGCACGACGCGGTTGTCGGTGGCCGAGGTGCCCGAGGACCTGGCCGCGCTGGCCGGTCGTGACGACGACCGCGACACCGAGACCGTGCTGGTGCGTACGGTGATCGGCTCGCTGGACGACAAGCCCGCCGACGCCTACGACGGATATCTGCGACTGCACCTGCTCTCGCACCGCCTGGTCGCGCCGCACGGGCTCAACGCCGACGGGTTGTTCGGGGTGCTGACCAACGTGGTGTGGACCAACCACGGGCCCTGCGCAGTCGAGGGTTTCGAGCTGGTTCGGGCACGACTGCGCCGCCGCGGACCGGTCACGGTCTACGGCGTGGACAAGTTCCCCCGGATGGTCGACTACGTCGTGCCCAGCGGCGTGCGCATCGCCGACGCCGACCGGGTGCGCCTGGGTGCGCACCTGGCGTCCGGCACGACGGTGATGCACGAAGGCTTCGTCAACTTCAACGCGGGCACGCTGGGCACCTCGATGGTCGAGGGCCGCATCTCGGCGGGCGTCGTCGTCGGCGACGGCTCCGACATCGGCGGCGGCGCGTCGATCATGGGCACGCTGTCCGGCGGTGGCACCGAAGTGATTTCGCTCGGCAAGCACTGCCTGCTCGGCGCGAACTCCGGCCTGGGCATCCCGCTGGGCGACGACTGCGTCGTCGAAGCCGGCCTGTACGTCACCGCTGGAACGAAAGTGGCACTGCCAGATGGCAATTCGGTCAAGGCGCGCGAGCTCGCCGGCAGCAGCAACCTGCTGTTCCGGCGCAACTCGGTGACCGGCGCGGTCGAGGTGGTTTCTCGCGACGGCCGCGGGATCACGCTCAACGAGGATCTACACGCCAACTGATCACACGACGAGGTGCCTGGGCATCACCGTCGGCTTGACGCCGTACCGCGGCCCAGTCGCGTAACCCCCTCGACCGGCCGAGGCGTACGCCGGCATCCCGGCTGCGACCGTGGACACGCCGCCGCCTTGGTCTGTCGAGGAGGTCCAACCCGAGCCTGCCAACGGCGTAGCGGGCTCTGCCGGTGTGGCCGGCGCGGCCGTCGACCACCCGGCCGGCACCGACAACTTGCCGACCGTCGAAGCCTGACCCACGCTGGCCAGCGTCGGCGTCGCACCAAGGCCGCCGGTGGTCGGAGCCAGCGAGTTGGCCAGGATGCCCCCGCCCAAACCAGCCCCAAGCGCGGCGGAGGCCGACGAGGACGAGGACGAAGACGAGGAGGCGACAGTGGCATTGAACACCGAGGCGGTGGAAATTCCCTCCATCATGTTCCAGGAGGCGATGTCAGCTGCGCCGCCCCCCAAAGCCTGCACAACGTTGTTGCCGAAGAAGCTGTCCAACGGGCCAACGGCCGCAGTCGGCGCGGCCGCCGGGGAGGCCAGTGATTGCATGGCGGTGGGCATGTTCGAGATCAGCCCCGCAAGCCCGGTCTGGGTGCTGGCTGAGCCGGCTGAACTAGCCGCGGCTGCCTGCCCGGGGAGTCCGGCCGCGTTGGTGGGCGGCGCAGGCGAAGTCAATGGCGATAACTTCGAAGCCGCCGTCGAGGAACCCGCGTAACCGTACATCGCGGCGGCGTCTTGAGCCCACATCTCCCCGTACTGGGCTTCGGTGGCCGCGATCGCCGCGGTGTTCTGCCCAAGGACATTCGTCGCGACCAGCGTTGCCAGCAGCGAACGGTTCGCGGCGATCATCGCGGGGGGGACGGTCAACGCGAAAGCCGTCTCAAAGGCGGCTGCCGAAGTCATGGCCTGGGCGGCGGCCTGCGCAAGCAACCCGCTGGTGGTATGCATCCACGCCACGTAGGGCGCGGTCGCGGCGGCCATGGACGCCGACGTCGCACCGAGCCACTCGGTGCCGGTCAGTTCCGAGATCACCGATTGAGTCGACGACGCCGTCGTCCCCAGCTCGGCGGCTAGGTTGTTGAACGACGCAGCGGCGGCCATCATCGGCCCCGATCCGGGGCCCGTGTACATGCGTAAGGAATTGACCTCTGGGGGTAACGCTCCAAAATCCATCTCAGTCTCCCGTTTCTTTGAGGTTTGTTGAGGGGTCTACTGCCGGGCCGCCGATCCGCGACGGCGGCGGCGGCGTTCAGACGAAGATCGCTTTGGGCATAACGGTCGGCTTGACCCCGTAACGCGGCGCGCCGAAGCCGTACCCGCCCCGGCCCGCCGAGGCCGCTGACGGCATGCCGGCAGGGACGGTGGTAGCCGGCGCGGTGTGCGGCCCAGCGCTGGTCATGCCCGCGCCCGCCAAAGTCGGAGGGCTGGTGCTGACCGCCGGGATACCTTGCGCCGCTGCCCAAGTCGGAGGCACCGTCAATCCGCCGACCGAGGATGCCTGGCCCATGCCTGCCGACACCGGCGCCGCACCGAAGCCACCCCCGCTTGCGCCGGCCAACACCGGGAGGCCTCCCGCACCGCTCACGCCGGCGACGGAACCAACGGCGGCAGTGGCACCGAAACCGGGAAGGTTGCCGATGCTGGCCATCGAAATCAGGTCCGATGAGGCAGCCGCAAAGTTTTGCGTTCCGTTGATTGCGAAGACGGCGGCACCGCCAGAGGTGCCTGCGGTAGACCCCGCCCCGGGAACGGCCGCCGCCGATGTCACACCGGACCCCCCGGTCAGCGAACCGAGGAGACCCGACAACGACGTCGAGCCGGTCGCGGTCTGGTTCGCCGCCTCGGCGTCGCCGTAGGAGCCCGCGTTCGTGTCCAGCGTCTGCACCAGCATCTGGTTGATCGCCGTCGCATGGGCGCTGACCGACTGGTAGAGCTTTCCATAGGCTGCGAACTGCACCGCCTGCAACGCAGAGACTGGGTCGGCAGCCGCTGGGGCGATCTCGGTGGTAGCCGGCGCGCCGGCCGCGTCCTCAGCCGCCATCGACGTGCCGAATCTTTGTAGCGCGCTCGCCGCGCTCGACAGCGCTTCGGGCCGAGTAGTCACGAATGGCATCAGCATCTCCTGACAAATGGAACCGAAACCTACGCGGCTTCGGCCGCTGTGTGATAGGCCCGGTCGAGCCCACTTAGCCGAATTCCCCAAACGCGCTGGAAATACTCCGGTAATTGGCTGTCAAGCGCTGCGGACGTTATTCGCGGGCGCCAATCTTTTCGAGGAAAGGGCGATTCACGCCGCGCGGCGGACAGGCGACGCGACCTGGACGACCAGGTTCGGTGCGGCCGCGGTTCGGCCTGTGCCGGGTTGGCGGGATGCCGCTAACGCCGCCGGTGGTCAGACTACGAAGCTGAAGTCGGGCAACAAGTTCCGCATTGCGCGGCGGCAAGCCGCCGTCGTTCGCCGAGCAGCAGGGTCTGCGCTGCGATCACGAGGACGAGAACACCTGGGTGTTTCAAAGCCATCGCGAGTCGACGCGCACTGCAAGCGAATTCAAGGCATGCTGCCAGCGACTTGTAAACCGTGAATCGGCGCCGGCTTATTGTGTGCCCTCAACGCGAGGGTGCCTAAAAAATCGCCCAAAGCTGGGTCAGACTTCACAGTCTTTGGCGCAGCGTGGTTACCAAAACGACCGCCTAGAACGACCAACCACGTCAGGAGGCCGACTGAAAACGCGGCGGCCGCCGACAACCCCATCGACGATTTTTCAGCCGCCCGCGGACACCGCCGACGCGCCGGCACTTTGAGCGGGGTGCAGCGCCGTCCCGCGCGTCTCGGGCAGCAGGTAGGTGCACACCAAGCTGGCTAGGGCCAGGATCGCAAGGATCGGGCCGACAGCCCAGCTGCCGTAGGTGGCCTGCACCGTCCCCGCGATCAGCGGCGGCAAGGCACCGCCGACGACGCCGGCCAGGTTGACCGCCATCGCCGATCCGCTGTAGCGGTAACGGGTGGCGAACAGCTCGGGAATGAACGCACCCGTCGGACCGGAACCGATCGCGCCGATCGCGCACATGCCAACGATCGCGATTGCATACAGCGTCCGATTGCCGGTGTCGATCAACGGAATCACCACCAGAGCCCAGGGCACGCATCCCGCCCAGCCGAGCAACATCATCCGGCGTCGCCCGACCCGGTCGGACAGGGTGGCAGACAGGGCAACGAAGGTGATGCTGACCAGCCCGCCCAGCGCACCGACGGCCCAGATGAAACTGCGCGGGTAGCCCAGTTCGGCGTGGGCATACCGGGTGAGATAGGTGTTCGCCATGTAGACGAACGACATGCCGCCCAGGATGCTGCCGCCGGCCAGTACGATCTCGCGGCGCCGCAGGCGCAGCAACTCGGCGATCGGTGCGGCCGGTAGCAGGTTGCGGGTTTTTTCGGCGACGAACACCGGTGTCTCGGCAATCCGCAGCCGCACGTACAGGGCGATGGCGATCAAAACCGCGCTGATCAGGAACGGGATGCGCCAGCCCCACTCCAGGAAGGCCGGGCTGTTCTCGCCGATGGTGACGTTGACGCCGAGAAACGTCAGGCTCGACAGCACTGCCGCGGTTCCGCCGCCGATCAGGGTGAACATGCCATAGCGGCCACGTTTGCCGGCGGGCGCGTACTCCGCGCTCATCAGCACCGAGCCGGCCCACTCCCCGCCGGCAGCGAACCCTTGCACCAGCCGCAAACCGACCAGGATCAAGGGGGCGGCGACGCCGATGGTTTCGGTGCGCGGCACCAGGCCGACGCCGACGGTGGCTACGGCCATCAGCACCAGCGTGGCGACCAGCGTCTTTTTGCGTCCCAGCCGGTCCCCCAAATACCCGAATGCCACGCCCCCGATCGGGCGCGACACGAATGCGCTGGCGAATGTGCCCATCGAGGCGATCGTTCCCATCGCTGGGCTGAGATGCGGAAAGAACACGGTAGGGAACACCAGCGCCGCCGCGGTGCCGTAGATCAAGAAGTCGTAGAACTCGATCGCCGAGCCCACCAGACACGCCCCGGCAACGCGTCGCATCGGCGTGACGGGCGGCGCGGCCGGCAGAGTCGTCGTCTGACTGCCTCGGGTCACGGCTACGACGGTAAGGAAAAAGCGCGCTGGTGTCACACCGGCGCGCGCTGTCAGCCCTGGCTGAGCAACTGCTTCTTGAGCACCTTGCCCATCGCGTTACGCGGCAGCTCGTCCATCATGCGGACCTCGCGCGGTCGCTTGTGCACCGAAAGTTGCTGGGCCACATAGTCGATCAATTCCTGCGGCTCGGCCTCACCGACGATGAAAGCCACGATACGCTGGCCCAGGTCGTCGTCGGGCAACCCGACCACCGCCACCTCGGCCACGCCCGGATGCCCTAGCAGAACCGTCTCGATCTCGCCCGCTCCGACCCGGTATCCACCCGGACTTGATCAGGTCGACGGACTCACGGCCGACGATGCGGTGCATGCCGTCGCTGTCGATCACCGCGGCGTCGCCGGTCCGATACCAGCCGTCGTCATCGAACGCCTCGGCGGTGGCATCCGGGCGGTTCAGGTAGCCGTTGAACAGCGTCGGGCCCCGAACCTGAAGTCGGCCAATGGTTTCCGCGTCATGCGGCACCGCGTTGTCATCGTCGTCGACCAGGCGGGTCTCGATACCGGCCAGCGGCAGGCCGACCCAACCGGGGCGGCGCTCACCGTCGACGCGGGTCGACAAGGTGATCAGCGACTCGGTGGCGCCATAACGCTCGACGGGCGCGTGCCCGGTGAGGCGGACCAGCTGGTCGAACACCGGCACGGGCAGACCCGCGCTGCCCGACACCAGCAATCGCGCCGACCGCAGCGCCTCGGCGGCCGCGGGATCCGCCACCATCCGCGACCACACCGTCGGCACGCCGAAGAACAAGCTGCCACCGGCCGTCGAACAGGCTTGAGCATACGCTTCCGGCGTCGGTTTTCCGGTGTGCACGAAGCGATTTCCGACCCGCAGCGATCCGAGTAGGCCCAGCACCAGACCGTGCACATGAAACAGCGGCAAGCCGTGCACCAGCGTGTCCTCGGCGGTCCACTGCCAGGCCTCGGCCAGCGCGTCGAGGTCAGCGGCGATCGCCTGGCCGCTGAGCTGCACTCCTTTGGGCGGCCCGGTGGTGCCGGACGTGTAGATGATCAGCGCGGTGTCGCGCGGCGACGGCTCGGGTTGCTGATGCCAGGACCGCGCGCCCATTCGCACCGGAATGTGCGGCAACCCCTCCGGTTGGTCCGGCACCGGGCCCAGCCAGGCCTGTGCGCCGGAGTCGGTGAGGATGTGGCGACGTTCGGCCTGCCCGACGTCGGCCGGTACCGGCACCACCGGCACCCCGGCGATCAGGCATCCGGCGATGGCCAGCGCGGTCGGCGCAGTGGGCGTGGCCAACACCGCGATCCGGTCCGCGCCGCGGATCCGTTCGGCGACCGAGTTGGCGGCCCCGACCACGTCACTGCGGCTCAGCGTGACGTCGCCGAATCTGACGGCGTCCTCGAGATCGCGGCCACCTGCGACAACGGCGGGGTTCAGCGAGGTCAGCAGCACGTCAGCAGGCTAGCCCATCGGTCCGGGTGGCAAGACTTTCAGTGCTCGGTACCCGTGTCTGTACGCCTATTGCCTTACTCCGCGTCAGAGGCCGTAGGGCCTGCCGGCAGTAGACGTTGGACCCTACGACTACGACCTCGACAACGCGACGCTAGTTCTAGCCCCGAGACGGACCTAGGCGTGCGGATGCCACGGACAGCGTCGTAAGCCGGCCGCTTGGGGAAAGCGAACATCGAAGGGGCACACCATGCCGTTGACAGCGTTGAACAGCGAGGTCATCCAGAAGGCCCTAACGTCAGCGTGCCGGGCCCCGTCACTGCACAACAGCCAACCGTGGCAGTGGGCATCGACAGATAATCAACTCCGCCTGTTCCTTGATCCAAGTCGCGTCATAGGCGCCGACCAGTCGGCGCGACAAGCGCTGATCAGTTGTGGCGCAGCGTTGGATCACCTGCGAGTGGCGCTGGCCGCCGCGGGATGGCAGGCGCATGTCGAGCGGTTTCCCAACTCTGACAACCCTGACCACCTGGCGACGATCGAATTCGACCCCATCGAGTTTGTGACTGAGCGGGACCGCGCTCGCGCTCAGGCGATTTGGACACGTCGCACCGACCGATTGCCGTTTCGCGCGCCACGGGAGTGGAGGTCGATCACCGCAGTATGGTCAGATGACGTCGACCAAAAGGTGCACGTCGACACAGTTCCCGAAAGACTGCTCCCGAAGCTAGCCGAGGCAGCTCAACTTGCGGAGTCGCTGCGGCTTTACGACAGCACTTACCACAGCGAATTGCACTGGTGGACAGCCCCATTCGAAAAATCAGAGGGAATACCGCACAGCTCTCTGGTGTCGGCGTCGGAAAGTGACCGGGTCAGCGTCGAACGAGTCTTTCCCGTTGTCCGCAGACCGGAACGACGCACCGAAATTCCAGAAGACCAAGCCATGGTCCTGTTGCTGTCCACCCAAAACGATGGCCGAGCCGACGCTTTGCGTTGCGGGGAGGCGCTTTCGGCAACTTTACTGGACTGCACAATCGCGGGCCTCGCCACCTGCCCGGTGACGCATCTTACCGAGCACCGGGCGACCCGCGAGGTGATCCATTCGCTCATGGGCCACGCCGCGGTACCACAGGTCCTGGTGCGGGTCGGCCTTGTACCGGTGACCGAGAAGGCGCCGGTGCCTACGCCGCGCCGACCGCTATCCGAAGTGCTACGCCAAAGGGCCTTCGACTGACCCATTCATTAAACCCAGGAGATCCACATGTCCAGTCCGTCAACTCATTCGGGCGTGATGGTCGGCGTCGACGGGTCGCCCGCCGCCAAATACGCCGTCAACTGGGCAGCGCGTGAGGCGGTGCGACGCAAGGTCGGCCTCACCCTCGTCCACGCCGTGCGGCCGGTAGGGCTTACCCTCCCGCCGATGACTGCCACAACGGCCTTCACACGTTGGCAAGTCGAACAAGGCCAACAGGTACTCGATGCGGCGGCGCAAGTCGCGCGTGAAGCTACGGCCGACGGCGGTCCCGGGCAGATCGAAACCGAGCTGTTGTTCTCACCGGCCGTCCCGTCCCTGGTCGACCTGTCCAAAGACGCCGACCTGGTTGTCGTCGGTTCGCGGGGGCGAGGGCCCTTCGTGAGAGGCGTGCTGGGTTCTGTGAGTGCGAGTCTCATCCGCCATGCCCACTGCCCGGCTGCGGTCATCCACGACGAGGACCCGCTGATGCCGTACCCGGCTGAAGCGCCGGTTCTTGTCGGCATCGACGGCTCGCCGGCATCAGAGCAGGCAACCGCGATCGCATTCCAGGAGGCGTCGTGGCGAGGCGTCGATCTCGTGGCTCTACACGTATGGAGCGACGTCGGAGTCAACGACTACCCCGCTAACGACTGGCCCACCATGAAGCCGGCTGCTGAGAGGATCCTCGCCGAGCGACTGGCCGGCTGGC
Organism: uncultured Actinomycetota bacterium; assembly: GCA_963737375.1. GTDB lineage: Bacteria > Actinomycetota > Actinomycetes > Mycobacteriales > Mycobacteriaceae > Mycobacterium. The sequence goes on along the minus strand of CAVTSP010000027.1, from coordinate 372,715 downwards.
AGGAACGCTATCCCGACGTGACGGTCCGGCGGGTGGTCGAATGTGACCATCCGACATACCAACTCATCCGGCACTCGGAATCGGCGCAACTTGTGGTCGTCGGTAGTCATGGACGAGGTGGATTCGCCGGCATGCTGCTGGGGTCGGTCAGCGGTGCGGTGGCGCACTCGGCGCGGATGCCGGTGATCGTTGCACGCCAGCCGTAGCGGGTCCGGGTGTCCTCGATGTTGATCATCGCGTCGAATTGGTTGGTTGTGGCACGAGGCGGCAGATGAAGTGGCGGGCCCGCAGCTGAGGGGGGTTCAGCCGCGGGCCCGCCGCGCAATCTGGTCAGTTGGTGGGATCTATAGCCACTCAGAGGATTTCACCACCCTGCCCCAACACCACAGTAGGGACAGAAGTCCCGTCTTGCCGAGGTCGTTCGTCGCCTGCTGCGAGACCGCTGCAACCCCTTCGGGGTGACGCGCCTCCGGACTCTGCGGCGCGAGCACGTTCCGGTGTAAAGGGTCCGAAGGCTGCGAGGTAGGGACCTATGGCTCCTCCGCGACGCGCGCCAAGTTCCTAACCTCAGCTGGAGTGCACCCACCAACGCGAGAGGACGGGTGATGCCGAAAGACTCGGGGCAGCATCAGGGAATCGTTGTCGGCGTGGACGGTTCGCCGTGCTCGGACGCGGCGGTGCGCTGGGCCGCAGCTGAGGCTTCGATGCGCAGCATCCCGCTGAGCCTCATTCACGTCATCGAGCGACCGCCCTGGGGGCTCGTCGCTCTGGGCGGAGGCGATGTTGCACCTCCCACCGAGGTCACCGAGGTCGCCGATTCGCGGCAAACAGAAGGCGAAAAGATCATCGCGGCGGCGATCAGGCTGTCCAGAGAGAGCGCCCCAGACGGGACGATCCCGCACATGTATGGCGACGTCTATTTCTCGGCTATCGGCCCGACTCTGGCCGACCTGTCCAAGCGCGCACAACTCATCGTGGTGGGTCGCCGCGGTCACAGCCGAGCACGCCGCGTGCTACTCGGATCCATCAGCACGGGACTAATCCATCACTCCCACTGTCCGGTGGCCGTCATTCACGATGACGGACGCCCTTTTTCGCAGCGCTCCGCGTTGCCGGTGGTGCTCGGTGTCGACGGATCGCCGGCGTCGGAGTCGGCGATTGCGATCGCTTTCGATGAAGCGTCCTGGCGGGGGGTCGAGCTCATCGCTCTGCATGCGTGGTCGGACTCCCACACCGCGACTCGCGATGACTGGTTGGCCCACCAAGACAATGGGGCCGAGCCATTGGCCGAGCGGTTGGCCGGGTGGCGAGAACGCTATCCCGATGTCACCGTGCGGCGCCGAGTCGTCTTGGACGCTCCGGCTCTTCACCTTCTCGGAGAAGCCGAATCATCACAACTCGTCGTCGTCGGCAGTCACGGTCGCGGAGGGTTCGAGGGCATGCTGCTGGGCTCGGTGAGCCTAGCTGTCGCGCAGGCCGCCCAAGTGCCGGTCATCGTCGCCCGGAGCCGCCAACCATACGGCTGAAATCTCTTCCACTGCAAAATCTTCGGAGGTCATATATGCACGGCGTACCGATCGGACGCATCGCAGGTTTCCCGGTCAGGCTCGACTGGGGCGTGCTGGTCATCGTGTGGCTGTTCACCTGGAGCCTGGCTTCGACGCTGCCCAGCACCGCCGCCGGCTTCTCGACGCGCACCTATTGGGTGGCGGGTGGCTGCGGCGCCGCGGTGCTACTCGCATCGCTGCTTGCCCACGAACTCGCGCACGCGATCGTGGCCCGACGCTACGGTGTCGAGGTTCTGGACGTGACATTGTGGCTTTTCGGCGGCGTCACTCGGCTAGGCGGTCAAGCCACGACAGCGGCCACCGCGTTCCGTGCCACCCACGCGTCATCGCCGGCGGTCGGATAGACGCCCCGCCGCCGGTTGCCGCCGTCATGCCGGAGACCTGTTCGATGTTCAGCGCCCAGCCGACGTAATCGCGCCACTGCCCGTCGAGGCCGAAGCCCGGCATCCGGACCGCGATGATGTCGCGTACTTGGTCGGCGGCGTGACTTGGCTGCTGACGCCCGAAGTCGCTGGAGGCCGCGTGATTTGACCCCCAGAATCGGACCGGCCCGCATTGAGGGTCCGTCCGACTGTCAGGGATTACTGCAGCGGCTGGGGTTCCTCCGTTGCCGGGTGCCCGCCGTGGTCCGATCCCCCGCTGTGTGGGATAACGATGCCATCTGTCGGCCGCGTCGGCTCGTCGGGTTGCGGCTCATCCGGAGCCGGCGTGCTGGTCGGCGCGGCGGGTGGGTTGAACGGGGCGGCGGTGACAGGGCTGACCCCGAACGTGACTGCTGAGATACCGACGCCGGCAGCGATCGCCGCCACGCCAGCTATGCGCCTTAGATCCATGGCCTTTCATTCCTCTGCGGTGTTGTGTATGAAGCTGATTCTTAGCGCCTACCCACATGGCGCCGAAACCAATCCCGTAATGCGAAGAGAAAGAAAGAAAGACGCGAGTGGGTCAACTCTGCGGCGGTCCCGCTGGTGTGCTACCTGGGCACGGCGGCAGATATCCCGGGACGCCGCCCCCGCCTCGCGGGCTTCCTCCTCCGACGCGCCCGTAGGCCCAGCATTTTTCGGCGGGAATGCCCCACTGACCATTCGCATCCTGTTCGCATGCCGGGCAATTCGGGGGCGGGCCCGGCGGGGCGGCGTTGAGCAGCCCTGTCGCGGTCGTCGGTGCCGGCAGGCCGATCCCGAACGCGATCACCGTCGCGGCCGCTGTGCGCTTCAGGTTCATTCTGCGTGTGCCTCCCAGCCTTTTCACGACGCTGGTTACGAGCTACGTAGTCGGCTGCGCAAGAAAAACTTCTCACGGCGAACGCGCGGTGCCACCGTCTTGTCTTTGCAAATAGTCTTCAAGCCCGACTGTATAACTGACCAGCATCTCAACGAAGATCGCGCGGAGGAACGCGAGCGCGACCGCAGGCTAACTCATCGCCCGTTCGCCGATCACCCGGTCGCGTTGCAGCGCAGCGAGATCGTCACCCGAGAGTCCGAGGCCGCCGAGTACCTCGCTGTTGTGTTGACCGAGCGTCGGCGCACCGAAGCGGTGATGACGAGCCGGGCCCGGGGTGATGCGCAATGGCCAACCGGGATAGCGGTGCCGGCCGGTCACCGCGTGATCGAATTCCTCGTAGAAGCCGCGGACGTCGAGGCCGGGCAGGTCGTACATCTGCTCGGCCGTCGTCACCTCCTCGGCGGGGATGTCGCGTTCACGCAGCGCCGCAACGACATCGGCGGGTTTCTGGTGTCGTGTCCATGCCGCGACCGCCTCGTCGAACGCGTCGTGATCACCTGGCAGATCGGGTCGACCCATCGCTTGGGCCAACCGCGCGGAGTCGGCGTCGTCGCGCACGGTCAGTGCCACCCACGCGTCATCGCCGGCAGCCGGATAGACGCCCTGGCAGACGCCACGCCGCCGGTTGCCTTCGCGCGGCCGGACGACGCCGTTCATCGAGTAGTCGATCACCGGCTCGGCGGTGACGGCGGCGCCGACTTCGATCTGGGCGACCTCGATCAGCTGGCCTTCGCCGGTGCGACGACGATGCTCGAGCGCCGCCAGTAACGCCACCCCGGCGTGCACGCCGACGATGGGATCGGCGGGTCCCTGCACGTTGCACGGCGGACCCTGTGGGTAGCCGGTTGCCGCCGTCATGCCGGAGACCTGTTCGATGTTCAGCGCCCAGCCGACGTAATCGCGCCACGGCCCGTCGAGGCCGAAGCCCGGCATCCGGACCGCGATGATGTCGGGGCGCAGCGCGACCAGCGAGTCGTAGTCCAGCCCGAAACGCTCCACCACCCGCGGCGAGTAGTTCTCCACGACGACGTCCGCGTTCGCCGCGAGCCGGTGGGCTAGCTCGCGGCCGCGCGACGAGCTGAGATCCAGCGTGATGTCACGCTTGTTGAGGTTGGTGGCCTGCCACAGCGGACTGCGCTCGTACCAGTCCTCGCCCTCGAACGGCTGCGCGCCCGAGTAGCGGAAGCCGTCCGGACGCTGGATCGACTCGAGCTTGACGACGTCGGCGCCGAACGCACCCAGATAGCAGGTGAGATATCCGCCTGCCCAAAATGTGCTCAGGTCAAGCACTTTCAAGCCGGCAAACGGCGCCGATGGGTGCGCAATCGGTTCGGCGTCGCGGCGTGGCCTGCTCGGCGCGGAATGCACCTGAGCCGCCGCGGGAGTTTTCGACAGCCGAAACGGCGGACCCGGCTGCCGGAACGACCAATCCTCCCCGCCGCCCTCGACGAAGAACCCGCGTTTGGCATACTGCGGATTGTCCAGCGCATCGGCACCATCGGCCACCGGGGCCGCCGGAATCCGCAGTGCCTGACTGAGTTCGACGATGTCGGCGACGGTCCGCTCGTCGAGCCAGGGCTGGGCCGCCGCGTAGAACTCGGCTCGCTCCGGACCGCCCATCATGATCGCGTACTGCTGCTCGCCGTACTCGGGCAGACCGAGCATGTCGCACACGTCGAGCCAGTGCTGACCGGTCAGGCAGTTGATCCCGACCCAACCGTCGGCGGCGCGGACCACACCGAGCATCGGGGCCTGGCGCAGGTTGGTGGGCAGCCCGAGCGCACGCATGCGCTCGAACATCATCATCGGATAAGGCAACGTCGACAGCAGCGCCTCCAGCACCGAGATGTCGACCTCGGTCACCTGACCCGCCGGGGCGACCCGCAGTGCGGTCAGTGCGCCGAGTGCGGCATAAGCGCCGGCGACGTATTCGGCGATCCGGGCACCAGCCTGCACCGGGGGCCGGTCGGGGTCGCGTGCGCTGATCCACCCCGAGATCGCCTGCATGGTCAGCGGCGTCGCGACCCGGTCACGCAGCGGGCCATACTGCCCGAAATTGGAGATTCGCACGACAACCAGACGTGAATCTGGTGGCGGGACTTCGATACTGCGGTCTGTGATCAGCAGGTCGGCGTCGGCGATCAGGTCGCGGGCATCTTCCAGTGTCGCCCCGCGCTTCCCGGCGTTGAGGTACGCGAACAGCCCGGACCGATCCGGATCGGGCTGGCCGTTGCGAAAGGGCCCCCACCGCCGCAGCGGATCACCCTCTGGTGCCTCGACTTTCGTGACGTCCGCGCCGAGCTCGGCGAGCAGCTTGCCGCAGTACGGACCCGAGATCTCGTCGGCGATTTCGACGACCCGGAGTCCGTCCAGGGCAGCTGTCATATGGCGCCACTCCTCAGCATCGCTTCGCTCTGCATCGTCGTCGGCGCGGGTCATATGGCGCCACTCCTCAGCATCGCTTCGCTCTGCATCGTCGTCGGCGCGGCGTCACGCCGGCAATCCCATGGCCTTCGGCTCCATGTACTGACGAATTCCGATGATGCCGCCGCTTTCTCGCCCGATCCCACTCTGGCCGAACCCACCGAACGGCGCCCCACCCGGCCCGAATCCGTTGACCGCGATCTGACCGGTGCGAACCCGGCGGGCGACGGCCAGCGCACGGTCGACGTCGTTGCCCCACACCGCACCGGACAGTCCGTACTGCGAGTTGTTCGCGATCCGCACCGCCTCGTCGTCGCCGCGGTAGCGCAGCACCGACAGCACCGGCCCGAACACCTCTTCCTGGGCGATCGTCGAATCCGGCGCGACGTCGGTCAGGATCGTCGGCTCGAAGTAGAAGCCGCGGTCCATCCCGGCCGGCCGGCCGCCCCCGGCGACCAGCTTGGCGCCGTCGTCGATCGCCTGGTCCACATGAGCCTGAACGCGTTTGCACTGTGCGTCGCTGATCAGCGGTCCCATCGTGACGTCCGGGTCGGCGGGGTCACCGACCTTGACCCCGCGGGCCAACCCGACCAGGCGATCGACCACCTCGTCGTGGAGAGCATCGGGAAGCAGCAACCTGCTGTGCAGGATGCATGCCTGCCCGGCGTGGAATGAGCACGACTCGAACAACATTCGCTGCAACACTTCGTCGTCGAGCGACGCATCGTCGAGCACGATGCTGGCCGATTTGCCGCCAAGCTCGAGCAGCAGCCGCTTCATCGTTGCGCCGGCCGCGGACATCACCTCGCGGCCGACCACCGAGCTGCCGGTGAAACTGACCATGTCGATTCGGGGGTCGACGGTCAACAGCTTGCTGGCTTCGAGATCGGTCGGGGTCACGACATTGACCACGCCCGGTGGAATGTCGGTGTGCTCGTCGATGATTCGGGCCAGCGCCAAGCCGGCCAGCGGCGCCAGCGGGGACGGCTTGAGCACCACGGTGTTTCCCGCGGCCAGTGCCGCACAGACTTTCATCACGTTGAGGGTGTGCGGAAAATTCCACGGCGTCAGGATCGACACCACACCCAGCGGTTCGTAGCGCAGCAGCGTCTTGCCCGCGGCGCCGTAGGCGTCGATCGGCTCTTCGACAGGATAGGTGGCCAGTTCGGCGGCGTTGAGCGCGGCGAACGCCGGCCCCTCGACGTGGATCACCCGCTCGTTGGACGTGCAGCCCCATTCCTGTTGTGCCAGCGCATAGAACTCGTCGGCATGCGCCAGCAGCGCCCCGCCCAACTGGTTGAGAAACTCCGCCCGCTGCTCGGGTCCGGCGTCAGGCCACGGGCCGGAGTCGAATGCCGCCCGGGCGGCGGCGATCGCGCTGCCCACCTGAGCCTGGCTGGGATCAGGCACCGAGGCGATCACCGCCTCGGTGGCCGGGTTGACATCGTCGTAGCGCCCGCCCTCTGCTTCGACCCACCGGCCGTCGATGTAGACCGCGTAGGTGTCGATCAACGAGCGAGGGTCAGCCATACCCATTCCTTACACCTGTCGGTCTACTGTCGTCAATGCTCAAACCTGGTGATCGACTATTTCAGTTCAACGACAAGCATATTGACATCGTCGGTACGGCGAGAGTAGACAGAGTGCACTGGACAGATTCAAGTTATCTGTCCGATCACCGTTGTCAAGGAGGCTTGGGTTGCGAACGGAACCTCCCTCGGCCATCCCGCTGCACTCCCCCGATTTCTACGCCGGCGATCCCTATCCCGCCTACCGCGAGCTACGGTCCACCGCACCGGTGTGCTGGAACGACGTGACCAACTTCTGGGCGCTGCTCAAGTACGAAGACGTCCGGTTCGTCTCGAGCAACCCGGCCACCTTCACCTCAACCCTGGGCATCACCATCCCGGACCCCGCATTGCCGAGTCCGGTGCAGCCCGGGAGCCTGATCTTCACCGACCCGCCACGGCACCGGCAGATGCGCAAGCTGATCAACTCCGGCTTCACCAAGCGCCGCGTATCGGTGCTCGAGCCCAAGATCCGGGAGCTGGTCCACGGCATCCTCGACGGTCTGGAGCCGGATTCGGTGCACGAGTTCGCCGAGGAGATCGCCGCTCCGCTGCCCACCCGACTGATCGCCGAGTTGATCGGTGCGCCGCCCGACGACTGGGAGCAGTTCCGGGCCTGGTCGGACGCGGCCACCGGAAACGCTGACCCGGAGATCGAACTCGACCCGCTGGTGGCTGCCGGCCAGTTGTACGAGTATTTCCAGAAGCTGATCGGCGCACGGCGGGTCGAACCGCGCGACGACCTGCTGTCGGTGTTGGCCGGCGCCGAAATCGACGGCGACCGGCTTACTGACGAGGACCTGCTGAATTTCGCGTTCCTGTTGTTGGTCGCCGGCAACGAGACGACGCGCAACCTGATCGCGCTGGGAACGCTGGCGCTGATGACGCATCCCGATCAGCAGCGCCTGCTGGTCGACGATTCGTCGCTGATCCCCGCTGCCATCGAGGAGATGCTGCGGTGGAACAGCCCGGTGGTGCACATGGCCCGCACCGCGACCGTCGACGTGGATATCCGCGGCCAGCGGATCGCCGAGGGCGACGTGGTGGTGATGCTCTACCAATCGGCCAACCGCGACGAGGATGTCTTCGGACCCGACTCCGAAGAGTTCAAGGTGACCCGCCATCCCAACCCGCACATCGCGTTCGGGTGCGGTGAACACTCCTGCATCGGAGCACAATTGGCCCGCTTGGAGGCGACAGTGATGTTCGAGGAACTCCTTCGCCGCTTCCCGCGGCTCGAGCTGGTCGGCCAGGTCGACCGGATGCGGGCCACCATGGTTCCGGGCGTGAAGCGGATGCCGGTGAGGCTCGGGGTCTGAGAAGATGCGCCTCGAATACACCGACGAGCAACAGCGGTTGCGCGACGAGATCCGCGCGACGATGCAACAGGTGATGACACCGCAGCGCCAGGCCGCCGTCAGCGAGCGCATGGAGGGCGGCCCGGCCGTGCGCGAATGCGTCAAGGCTCTGGCGGCCGCCGACCTGCTCGGCGTCGGTTGGCCCAAAGAGTTTGGTGGGCGCGGCTTCTCGGCGATCGAACAGTTCATCTTCGGCGAGGAGGCCCGGCGGGTGAACGCGCCGATCCCGCTGGTGACACTGAACACCGTCGGGCCGACACTGATGCACTACGGCACCGAGGACCAGAAGCAGCAGTTCCTGCCGGCAATCCTGGATGGCAGCGTCGAGTTCGCCATCGGGTACTCCGAGCCGGGCGCAGGCAGCGACCTGGCGTCGCTGCGCACCACCGCTGTCCGCGACGGCGACGACTATCTGATCAACGGCCAGAAGATGTTCACCAGCGGCGCCGGCTACGCCGACTACATCTGGCTGGCCGCCCGCACCGACCCGAATGCCAAGAAGCACAAAGGTATTTCGATCTTCATCGTGCCGACCTCGTCGCCCGGGTTCTCCTGCCAGCCGTTACACACCATGCCCGGCGTCTCCACCTTCTACACCTTCTACGACAACGTCCGGGTGCCGGCCAGCGCGATCGTGGCGGGTGAGAATCAAGGCTGGCAGCTGATCACCACCCAGCTGAACTTCGAACGTGCCGCGCTGGGTAACCTCGGCGCACTCGAGCCGCTCTTCGAGCAGACGCTGCAATGGGCGCGCGACACCGAACTCGACGGCGGCCGGGTGATCGACAAGCCCTGGGTTCAGCAGACACTGGCACGGGTCGAGGCGGAGGTCGCGGCCTACAAGCTGATCAACCTTCGGGTCAATGCGGCGATGTCCAAGGGCGTGCTCAATATGGGTGAGGCTTCCGCGGCCAAGGTGTTCGGCACCGAGCTGGCCCCGCTGGTGGCCCGTCAGCTGCTGGAAGTGCTCGACCACAACGGATTACGCCGTGGTGCCGACGCCCCGCTGCGCGGCGCATTGGAGTCCGCCTACCGGGTCGCCGTCATCAGCACCTTCGGTGGCGGGGCCAACGAGATTCAACGGGACATCATCGCGATGGCCGGACTGGGCATGCCGCGCGCTCCACGCGACCTTCGCGCAACCGACAAATCAGGAGGATCCTCCCAGTGACCGACACGGACTTGCACGCCCAACTCAAGGCCCTCGTCGGCAAACACACCGGCGGCTCCGCAAAGCCTTCGCTGGCACCGGATCCGGTGAATCAGCCGATGATCCGGCACTGGGCGTACGCACTCGACGATATGAACCCGGTGTACCTCGATCCGGAGTTCGCGGCGCAGTCCCGGTTCGGTGGCATCGTGTCGCCACCGGTGATGCTGCAGACCTGGACCATGCCGGCGCCGAAGCTCGAGGGGATCGGTGAGCGCGGCGGCTCCCCCATCGAAATCACCAACAATCCCACCGCGTTTCTCGACGAAGCCGGCTACACCAGCATCGTGGCGACCAACTCGGAATTCGAGATCAACCGCTACCCGAAGCTGGGCGACGAGATCAGCGCGACGTCGGTATACGAAGAGGTATCCGACGAGAAGACGACCGCGCTGGGCACCGGGTTCTTCGTGACCTGGGTGCTCACCTACCGCGACCAGCACGGTGAAGTGCTTGGCAAGCAACGATTCCGGGTCCTGCGATTCAAGCCGGCGAACTGATGGCGACCCGACTGGCACCGACCATCAGCCCGGACACCGAGTTCTTCTGGAACGGGCTGCGCGAACACAAGCTGTTGATCCAGCGCTGCAAAGGATGTGGGGCGGTGCGCAATCCACCGCAACCGATGTGCCCGACATGCCGTTCGCTGGAGTGGGAAGCGATCGAGTCATCAGGTCGCGGCACCGTCTACAGCCACGTGATGCCGCACCAGCCGCAGTTCCCGTTCTTCGACTATCCCTACATCGTCGCATTGATACAGCTGGACGACGATGTCCGGATTGTGTCGAACCTGACCGACATCGCCCCGGCCGACGTCCGGGTCGGGATGCCGGTCGAGGTGTATTTCCAAGAGTTCGACGGAGAGCTTGTGCTGCATCAGTTCCGGCCGGCCGGCTGACATGGACTTTACGTTCACCGACGAGCAGGAGACCGTCAGCAAGCTGGCCCGCGACGTGCTGGAACGTCGCGCCACCCCCGAGCGGCTGACCGAGCTCGAAGCCGGCGAATCCCGCTACGACGCCGCGCTGTGGAAGGAGCTGGCGGGTGTCGACCTGTTGGGCACCGCGATCCCGGAGTCGTTGGGCGGCAACGGCGGTGGCTTTGTTGAACTCGGCGTGCTGCTTGCCGAAGTCGGCTCGACCGTCGCGCCGGTGCCCGCCTACGCGACGCTGCTACTGGGCGCCGACCCGATCGCCCGGCACGGCAGTCCCGAGCAACAGCAACGCTTCCTGCCCGGCGTCGTCGACGGAACCCGGATCCTGTCCGCGGGTCTGCACGAGCCCGGCCGCTCCGACCCGACTAGACCGGCCACCACCGCCCGTCGCGACGGAGCGACATGGCGGCTGGACGGCGTCAAGGAGCTGGTCTCGTTCGGGCAGCTCGCCGACACTCTGCTGGTCCCCGCCGCGATCGAGGGCAGCACTGAGGGCGAGGCGGGCCTGTTCCTGCTGCCGACGGATGCTGCGGGTGTCGCGATCCGCCCAGTGGCGACCACCAACCGCGAGCCGCACGCCGACGTATTCCTCGACGGCGCAACGGTTGCGGTGACCGACAAGCTGGACGGTCCTGACGACATTGTCGAGTCTTTGCACACCCGCGCCCTGGTCGGGTTGTGCGCGGTCCAGGTCGGCGTAGCCGATCGCGCCCTGCGGATGGCGGCCGAATACACCACGGGCCGTGAGCAATTCGGCCGGCCGATCGGCAGCTTCCAGGCGGTTCAGCAGCGGATGGCCGACGGGTTCATCGACCTGGAGGCGATTCGTTGGACCACCTGGCACGCGGCCTGGCTGATCGCGGAGGGCCGGCCGGCGGACCGGGCGGCGCGGATCGCGAAGTTCTGGGCCGCCGAGGCCGGCGCGCGGATCGCAGCCACCGCTCAGCACGTGCACGGTGGGATCGGGATCGACACCACCTATCCCCTGCATCGATATTTCTTGTGGGCCAAGCACAACGAGCTCACCCTGGGGTCGGCCACGCAGCAGTTGGTCCACCTCGGCAGCACATACCCGGAAGGACGGCTATGACGACCGCCAAATCCCGCACCTCCACCCTGCAGTGGGACGACATCGACGTCGGCGACGAGGTGACGCCGCTGGAGATCCCGGTGACCACCACGATGATCGTCGCCGGCGCGATCGCGTCCCGCGACTTCATGCCGGTACACCATGACGCGGCCTACGCCAAACAGCAGGGCTCACCGAACTTGTTCATGAACATCCTGACGTCGAACGGCTACTGCGTACGGTTCCTCACCGACTGGGCTGGTCCCGAGGCGATGGTCACCAAACTGGCGATTCGCCTTGGCGTGCCGTCGTTTCCGGATGACCCGCTGCGCTTCACCGGCAGCGTCACCGGCAAGAGCAGAGGTCCCGAAGGCGTCGGACCCGCTGAGAATTTCGTCGAGGTCACCTTCCAAGCCGCCAACAGTCTCGGCAACCACGTGTCCGGGACCGCGGTCGTGAGCCTGCTCGACGGGGCCGGCGCATGACGGTGTCGAAGCTGGCCGGCACGACGGCGATCGCCGGCATCGGCCAGACCGAGTTCTCCAAGGAATCCGGCCGCAGCGAACTGCAATTGGCGTGCGAGGCGGTCAGCGCCGCGCTCGACGACGCCGGCCTGTCGCCCAGCGAGGTCGACGGCATGGTCACGTTCACCATGGACTCCAGCGACGAGATCGAGGTGGCCCGCAACGTCGGAATCGGCGATCTGACCTTCTTCTCCCGCGTCCCGCACGGCGGTGGCGCGGCGGCCGGAACTGTCACCCACGCGGCGATGGCCGTCGCGGCGGGTGTCGCCGACATCGTGGTCTGCTACCGCGCCTTCAACGAACGTTCCGGGATGCGCTTCGGTGGCAGTGGCCGCACCAGCGCCGAGACCCCGTTGTTCATGGCGCACTACGCCCCGTTCGGATTGCTCACTCCCGCAGCGTGGGTCGCGCTGCACGCGCAGCGCTACATGTCCACCTACGGCGTCACCAACGAAGACTTCGGCCGGATCGCCGTCGTGGACCGGGCCCATGCCGCCACGAATCCCGACGCGTGGTTCTACGAGCGCCCGATCACGCTGGAAGACCATCAGAATTCGCGGTGGATCATCGAACCTGTGCTGCGACTGCTGGATTGCTGCCAGGAGAGCGACGGCGGCGTCGCCCTGGTTGTCACCAGCGCCGAGCGCGCCCGCGATCTGCGCCAGCCCCCGGCCGTCATCTCCGCGGCGGCCCAGGGCGCTGCCTCCAACGGCGAGATGATGACCAGCTACTACCGCGACGACATCACCGGGCTGCCGGAGATGGGTGTGGTCGCCAAAAAGCTGTGGGGCGATTCGGGCCTCAAGCCGAACGACATCCAAACCGCCTTCATCTACGACCATTTCACGCCTTTCGTGTTCACCCAATTTGAGGAGCTTGGATTCTGCGGACGCGGTGAGGCGAAGGACTTCGCCACCGTGGAGCGACTGTCACTGGGTGGCGAGTTGCCGATCAACACCAACGGCGGCCTGCTCGGTGAGGCCTACATCCACGGGATGAACGGGATCACCGAGGGCGTCCGCCAGATTCGCGGGACGTCGCACAACCAGGTCGACAACGTCGAAAACGTCCTCGTCACCTCGGGTACCGGGGTGCCGACCAGCGGGCTGATCCTCACGTCGAGTGGATGAATCGGTAACGGACGCCACCCCATGACCCAATCAACCTCAGTCGACACCCGTGAACTCATCATCGAGTCCGCCTTCACCTGCTTCCGCAAACAGGGGCTGCAGAAGGCGACGATTGTCGACATCGCCAGGGCGGCACGCGTCTCCCGCAGCACCATCTACGAGTATTTCCGCGACAAGGCCGCCATTGTCGAGGCGTGCGCCGAGCACACCTCCGAGCAGTTCTATCGGCAGATGTCCACAGCGATGGACCGCGGCGGCTCATTGGAGGACAAGCTTGCCCGCGCAGCCGTATTCGTCACACAGGCGCGGCGAGTCATCGCTTCGGAGAAATACTTTGACGAAGACGCGGTCAGCCTGTTGCTGACCAAGGACGCCGCGGTGTTACTCCGCGAATGCGTCGACTTCCTGGCGCCGCACCTGGCCGCCGCCAAACTCACCGGCGAGGTACGCAAGGACCTCGACATCCAGGCTGGCGGCGAATGGTTCGCTCGAATCCTGTTCTCGCTGTTCAGCACACCGTCGTCCACGCTGAACATGGACGACCCGGACGTGGTGGCGGATTTCGTGCGCGCGCACGTCGTGCAGGGTTTCGCCAACGACCGTGCGAGGCCACGGCGCGGCGCCTAAGGCTTCAGCATGACCTTCACCGCGCCGTCCTGCTTCTTCTGAAAGATCTCGTAGGCGTGCGGGGCCTCGTCGAGAGGCAGCACATGTGTCGCGAACGTGTCGACGCCGAGTGGGTCGTCGTCGGTCAGCAGCGGCATGATGTCGTCCACCCACCGCTTGACGTTGGCCTGTCCCATCCGCAGCGTCACTTGCTTGTCGAACAGGGTAAGCATCGGCAGCGGATCGGCCATCCCGCCGTAGACGCCGATCAGCGAGATCGTACCGGCGCGCTTCACGATGTCAATGGCCGAGTACAGCGCGCTGAGCCGGTCCACGCCAGCGGTCTGCATCAGCCGTTTTCCGATCGCGTCCGGCAACAGTCCGGTCGCAGTCTGGGCTAATTTGGCGACCGGTGAGCCATGCGCTTCCATACCCACCGCGTCGATCACCGACTCGGCGCCACGGCCGTCGGTCAGGTCTTGAATTGCTTCAACGAGACCCGACCCGACTTCGCGCAAGTCGAGGGTCTGGATCCCGCGCTCCTCGGCGCGGGCGAGTCGCTCGGGCACCAGATCGATGGCGATCACTCGGTAACCAAGGTGGTGGGCGATGCGCGCGGCCATGTCCCCGATCGGGCCCAGGCCGAGCACGGCGACCGTCCCGCCGTCCGGAATGTTTGCGTACTCGACTGACTGCCAAGCCGTCGGAAGCACGTCAGAGAGATAGACAAACCGCGAATCCGGCGGCCCCTCAGGCACTTTGATGTGAGTGAACTGAGCTTGCGGAACCCGGAGCAGCTCGGCCTGGCCACCGGGGACCTCGCCGTAGAGCTCTGAGTACCCGAACAGGGCGGCCCCCATGCCCTGGGCGCGCACCTGGGTCGTCTCGCATTGGGTGTAGAGCTGCTTGTCGCACATATGGCAGCTGCCGCAGGAAATCTGGAACGGGATCACCACGCGGTCGCCGACCCGCAGATCGCCTGTCTCGGCGCCGACCTCACGGACGATTCCCATCGGTTCGTGGCCAAGAATGTCACCGGGTTTCATGAACGCGCCGAGCACTTCGTAGAGGTGCAGATCTGAACCGCAGATGTTGGTTGATGTCACCTCGATGATGGCGTCGGTGGGCTCTTCGATTTTCGGGTCAGGCACCGACTCGACGCGCACGTCGCGTTTGCCCTGCCAGGTGACGGCTTTCATGTAGAGGCGATACCCGTCTGACGGATGCCGAAACGCCGTGGTCAGTGGCCGCGCTGCGCCGAGGTCGACACCTCAGCGGAAAGATGTTCCCGCCAGATACTGAACGACGTCGCAGAGCGGACGTCGTGGGGTCGCGGGCATCGGGTCGGCGTTTACCGGAGCCCACCCGATGCGAAGCAGCATTTGGGGGATCGCGCTAAGCCCGAATACTTCAATCTGTACCGCGTCACGCGTCTCGGTGATCTCCAATGGTTCGGTCACTGGACAGCTGGCCAGACCGAGCGCCGTTGCGCTCAGCAGGACCGAACTGCTGGCTTCGCCGGCCCGCAGCCGCGCCACCATGCTGTCGTCCTTGGTGCCGAGAGCCAGCACAACAGCATTGTCCTCCAGAGGCTCTGAATCGACAGGCTGCGCCAACTTCGCGCCTGCGAACAACCTTGGCGGTATCGGGGACCTCGGGTCGGCCGCCGGCGTATTGCGAGCTGGCACCCCTTCCGGCGATGCGTGCCTGCCGCTCCAGGTTGTCAGCTCACTCAGGTAACCAAGATCCGCCGAATGTAGCTGAACCGATTGCGCAACAGTGCGTTGCAGTTCGGGTAACGACTCGATCTGGCGGAACATGATGCCCATGCGCGTTGCGCGGGCGCCGAGCAAAGCGATGTGGTGGCTGGGAACGCTCCAGGCGCTGTAGCGGCGCCGGTCGGTGTGTCGCCGAGGAATCGCGGCCGCCAGACTTATATCGATCTCATTAGCCGGATGGCGGTACACCTCCACGGCGGCAAGGTGGTCGGGTTCATCGGGATTGGGGCTTCGATGAATCTTCGACTGCCAGCCGAGTGCAGCGAGGGCCACGACGCAGTGGTGCAGGGCAATGCCACAGCTCAAGATCACATCACGACCATCCGGGTCGGTGTTCGACAAGTGCTTTCTGCGATCGGCGTACAGGTGCAGGCTGCTTGAACCCACCCGCCACCGCCACGGCTGCGTGTTGTGCACCGACGGCGCACGCGTGGCCAGCGATAAGACTGTCTGAACGGTCTCATGGTCGGGAAAGTGAGCGCTCATACGGTCACGCCTCCTGAATCTGCGAAGAGTTAATCCAGAATGCAGTGGCCTAACGGGCGGTTGTCAGAGCCGAAAGCCTCCAGTTGAATAGACATTCGGAAGGACGCCGGTGCGCTACGGTCGCGCACCGGCCCGCGGTGATTGCGTCAGCGTTGGCGGGACGCAACTGCCAGCGGCTGTCAGAAGGACCCTATTACGTTGATGGCCAGTGTGTCTGGCGTCCATTCCGTACGCTTCAGTTTCATGACCGCTTCGCCGGCCGCAGGGCTGACACCTGATGAAGTGGCCGCACGTGTTGCCGACGGCAGGGTCAACGATGTCTCGGATCGGGCGACCCGCAGCGTCGCCGAGATCGTCCGCGCGAACGTTTTCACTCAGATCAACGCGATCCTGGCAGTGCTGTTCGCGATCGTGCTGGCGACCGGTTCTTTGGTCAACGGGCTATTCGGGCTTCTGATAGTTCTCAACAGCGTCATCGGCGTCGTGCAGGAGCTGCGAGCCAAATTGACCTTGGACCGACTGTCCGTCCTCGGCCAGGCCAAGCCCCGAGTCCGCCGGGCGAACGGGACACGCGAATTGGCCCCCGGCGAAGTGGTTTCCGACGATGTGATCGAACTAGGCCCCGGAGATCAGGTCGTGGTGGACGGCGTGACGGTCGAGGAATCCAGGCTTGAAATCGACGAGTCCTTGCTCACCGGCGAGGCCGACCCCGTCCTGAAAGGCATTGGCGACGCTGTGATGTCGGGTAGCTTCGTGGTCGCTGGAACGGGCGCCTACCGCGCCACAAAAGTGGGCCGCAACTCCTATGCAGCACGCCTTACTGCTGAGGCCCGCAAGCTCACCCTGGTGCGATCGGAACTTCAGATCGGAATCAATCGGCTCCTCCGGGTGATTACATATCTGCTGATTCCGGTGGGTTTGCTGATCGCCTACACACAGTTGTTCACTGCCCGCACCGGCTGGCGAGATGCGGTGCTGCGCACGGTCGGCGCCTTGGTCCCGATGGTCCCCGAGGGCCTGGTGTTGATGACGTCGATCGCGTTCGCTGTCGGTGTCGTTCGCCTGGGACGCCGCCGGTGCCTCGTACAGGAGCTGCCCGCTATCGAGGGTCTGGCCCGAGTCAACGTGGTGTGCGCCGACAAGACCGGCACGCTGACCGAAAATCGCATGAAGGTGGCCGAATTGCGTCCGCTCGACCCCGCGATCGCTGCGGACACGCTCATCGATGTGCTCGCGGCGATGGCCGCCGGAGACCCTTACCCTAACGCCAGCATGCAGGCGATCGCTGAGGCCTACCGCAACCCGCCGGGCTGGACCGTCACCGCCACCGCGCCGTTCAAGTCAGCGACGAAGTGGAGTGGCGCATCGTTCGCGGGACACGGCAACTGGGTTCTCGGCGCACCAGACGTGCTGCAAGATTCCGCCTCGGCGGTGGCGGCGCAGGCCGAGGCTGCGGGTGCGCAAGGGCTGCGGGTGCTGTTCCTCGGGTCTGCCGAACTTACGGTCGACGACTCTCGAGCTCCGGGCGATATTCGCCCGGGTGCCCTGGTGATCCTGCAGCAGACAGTCCGCCCGGACGCACGCAGAACCATCGAATACTTTGCCGACCAACATGTCTCAGTCAAAGTCATCTCCGGCGATAATGCCGCATCGGTCGGCGCCGTAGCGGCGAAACTTGGCCTCGACAAGGAGGCGCTTGACGCGCGCCTGCTACCTGTCGATATCGATGCGCTAGCTGAAACAGTAGACAAGCACACCGCTTTCGGACGAGTCCGCCCCGATCAGAAACGCGCAATTGTGCGCGCTCTGCAGCACCGGGGCAACACCGTCGCGATGACCGGCGACGGTGTGAACGACGTGCTTGCCCTCAAAGACGCCGATATCGGCATCGCGATGGGATCGGGAAGTTCTGCTACCCGATCTGTCGCTCAGATTGTGCTGCTAGATAATAAATTCGCGACGCTGCCCTATGTCGTGAGCGAAGGGCGCCGGGTGATCGGCAACATCGAACGGGTATCCACCCTTTTTCTGACGAAGACTGTGTACTCGGCGCTGTTGGCGCTACTGATCGGTATCACCGGGCTCGCCGCGAAATCCCTGGGCGTCAGGTCGTTGATGTTTCCGTTCGAGCCAATTCATGTGACGGTCGCGGGCTGGTTCACGATCGGTCTGCCGGCCTTCATACTGTCTTTAGCGCCCAACACCGAACGCGCGCAACCTCGCTTCGTTCGACGGGTTCTCATGGCTGCGGTGCCAAACGGCGCTGTCGCCGGCGTCGCGACATTCGCGTGCTACCTGCTCGCTCTTCGCGCACATGCGGAGGCGGTGCCCCGACAAGCGCAAGCGTCGACATCGGCGCTGATCACCCTTCTGGTGATCGCGATATGGGTGCTGGCGGTCGTCGCCAGGCCCTACACGTGCTGGCGAGTGATCCTGATCGTGTTGTCCGGTGGCGCGTATGTGGCAATCTTCAGCATCCCGTTCGCTCGTCAGCAGTTCATGCTCGATCCCTCCAATACCGAGTTGACGAGTGCCGCACTGGCAATCGGCGCGTTCGGCGCCGCAATAGTCGAGGCTTTGTGGTGGGTACAGAAGTCGGCCGGCGGAGCGAAGCCCCGGATATGGCGCCCACCCACGTCCGAT
Source organism: uncultured Actinomycetota bacterium (assembly GCA_963737375.1). GTDB lineage: Bacteria > Actinomycetota > Actinomycetes > Mycobacteriales > Mycobacteriaceae > Mycobacterium. The sequence goes on along the minus strand of CAVTSP010000027.1, from coordinate 354,133 downwards.
CGCACACCGTAGTAGACGCCAATTCGTCTCAGCGGCCTAATAATTGCCCGCTGCGTCGGGCCGGTGAGCGTAGCGTTTGGGCCGTTAGGTCGATTCGACCGCCCAGTGAATCCAACGGTCGTGCGGTTGAGGGACTTAGGACCCGTGACCGGCTAGACGATTCGGCCTAGCGTTCTACCCTGGCAGGAGGAGTACTGACCGCGCCGGCACATGCCGAGGATCACCGCTACACGCCAACGTTGGAGCATTCGATGAAGTCACCTGGCTGCGCTCATCCGGTCGTGGTGGGTATCGACGGATCCAGCGCGGCCACCGATGCCGCCCTTTGGGCCATCGATGAGGCGATCAGCAGGGCCGTTTCGCTGCGGTTGGTCTACGTCGTGCCCGTACACAAGCGGTCGAAATCTCTTGCAGTCGATGATCACATGGCAATGCAATACGCCCAGTCGGCGCTTCGTTCCACCTGTGCTGCAATCCAATCCGACGGGAGGTCCGCCGGTGTAGAGACGGCGGTACATCGAGGAGACATCAATATCATCCTGTCCGAGGAGTCGCGCCGCGCTGCGGTGATCTGTGTCGGCTCGGTCGGTATCGGGCGCGCAGCGAGTCTCTTCCTAGGGTCGACTGCGGCGGCGCTGGCCAAACACGCCCACTGCCCCGTCGCAATCATTCGCGCAGACGGCGGGACGTCGCAGCGACAACGGATCGTTGCGGTCGCGGATCGTCATCACGACAGCGACGAAGTCCTACACCTTGCTCTCGACGAGGCGCGGCTGCGTAAGGTTTCGCTGCTGGCACTAGGTGTGAGGCGATGGGACGTGGGGGCGATGTCCGCGCCGGAACTTGATCGGCGGCTGGCCAACTGGCTACCACGGTATCCCGATGTGCCAGTGGACGCGTGTATTACCGACTCCGCGACCGAGTACCTGGTGGTTCGCAATGAATCCGTCCGGTTGCTGGTCACCGGGAGCGCCGATGCCAACAAGCTGACTCGGCTTGTCGGTCCCCATGGCCATGCGCTAGCCACCTACCCGAATTGCTCAGTTCTGTTGAGGCGAACGTGTTGACAGCAAGCGACATTCGACTCGGCGAATCGTGACTTCGGTCCCTATCGCCGGGTGTTCAGTGATGGTCGGATTATTCCGTCGTGAACAGCGCCGATTGGAGGTACGAGCATGAGTTCTGCTCAGCAGCAACAGATGCGGACGCGCATGTTCGCCCGAGTTCTCGGTCCATTTCTCGTCATCGTTTGCATCATCGCCGCACTGCGCAGCAACGAAATGTCACCGCTACTCTCAGATTTCGCCGCAAACGCGTCGTGGTCGTGGGTGGCCGGCCCGTTGATTCTCATTGGCGGCCTCACCATGATCGCGAAGGCTGATCTGTGGACGGCCTCCTGTCTGGTGTTCGCCGCGCTCGGCCTGTATCGGTGCTACGCCGGCTGGGTGCCGGCAACCCACCGACCGGCGACCCCCAGCCGGCGCGCTAACTGATTGCTACCCTAAGGCGTTCTGGCACAACGAGGGCCGTGCCAGAGTCCGTGTCGACGGCATCGCGCCTCAGGAAGCGCAATGCACCGGCGCGATCACGCTTGACTGCCGCTCACTACGGCGCTTGATGTCCAACAACACTTTTCGCAACAGCAGCGCGATAGCCGGCCTCGTCAGTTCGACAGCGACCACCTCGAAGGGGTGCCGCAATCCGATCCGGGCACGTGCGAGAAGTCGGGTATGGGCCGTCCAATGCGGCTGAAGGTGGAATGACCAGACCACGCCCGGTAGACCAGCAGCTCGCAGGACAATGCTCCGTTCGGGCACAATCGCCTCGACGCGCAAAGACAGTCCATCCCGCAGTCCCATCCAGCCATGTGGTCTGAGAGACAAGGTATCCCCGACTGTAAGTGGTGTGGATTCCAGATCGCGACGGTCAGCATCGTGGCGCAGCTGAAGTAACGACACCCAGCTGTCTGAGGGCGGGGATTCGATCCACACCGCCTCGGTGACCTGGACGACCGGGGCGCTGACCAGCTCGTCACCCGGCATTTGCGTCCGGCACTCCCCTTTGGTGGTGCCCCAATTGCGGTAATACCGGCGTGCGGCGTACAGGGCGGCGATAAATCCCACCGTCTCGAGCATCCGTCTTGAAGCGTGCATCATCAAACTAGTCTGGACGACCACGCTGCCCGTCGACAGGGCCATTCGTCCTCAGTCACAGGCCGCCGCGCGACCGCACGCACCTTGCGGCGCAGCGACTCTCCCTGAACCTGGGCGCGGACGAGCCGGCCGTTGACATCCAAGTTGGCCTGCGCGACAACCGGGCGCGACACCGCCGGATCGGTGTGCCTACTCACCCTGACCCGCGCGTGAAGAACGGGCTGGTGCGTGAACCTGCTTAGCCCGCCGATTTTGTCCCGCACGTATTCGTCGATATTGGGTAGCTGACCGCGGGTCGTCACGTCGATCTGCACCGCCATCGGCAACTCGTTCCTGAATCGCATAACTCAGTTACTACGCTGTCGCAAACAACTGCCCTAGGGCCGAAAGTCACTGGCAGGCTGACGATTATCACCCGCTGGCTACGATTGGTCCGTCGCCGAGAACCCGTAAACCCTGCGCCGCAGGTCTTCGACTCAGGTCCATGTTCTCAACCCCGATTTTCGCCGCCGGCGCCGTGAGCGGGCGCCACAACCTACAGGGTATTAAGGCTTGGGTATCAAGGACTCATGCCCCACGACAGACCCCAAGTCACCGCCTAGCGTCTCCCCCAACTGGAGGAGAGAAGTAATGAAGGACCACAAGGAGTACGAGGTTGTAGTCGGCGTCGATGGATCGGCCGCGTCGACCGCCGCCGTGTGCTGGGCGGCACACGATGCGGTCATTCGCGGACTGCGGTTGACCCTGATCCACGTGGTTAATCCGACCGCTTCGCCCTGGACTCAGGCACCACTCTTGAACGACTTCACCGAGTGGCAACAAAACGAGGGGCGCAGAGTCCTCGCACACGCACTCAAGATCGCGCGGGATACCACAGACGGCGCATCGTCGACGGCAATCGAGAGCGAACTGGTGGTGTCGGCTGCCGCTCCGGCCCTCATCGCCGTGTCCAAGCACGCCAAACTCGTAGTTGTAGGCACCACCGGGCACGGGGCGATGGCTCGCACCATTCTTGGCTCGGTCAGCTCCGGGCTCGTGAGGCATGCCCATTGCCCCGTCGCGGTCATCACCGAACGCAGCCCCGAAATGCTCGGTGCCGCAGAGGGTCCGGTGCTCGTCGGGATTGACGGATCACCATCCTCAAAAGTGGCTACCGCAATCGCGTTCGACGAGGCCTCCCGACGCGGTGCCGATGTGATTGCACTTCATGCGTGGAGTGACAAGGAGGTTTTCGAACTTCCGGGTGTGGACTGGTCAGCGGTGGAAGCGGAGGAAGAACGGATTTTGGCCGAGGCGCTTGCGGGCTGGCAGGAACGTTATCCCGATGTCCGTGTCCGCCGCGTCATCGTCTGCGAGCGCCCGGCCCACGCGCTGATCGACAGATCGGAGTCCGCGCAGCTTGTCGTCGTCGGCAGCCACGGCCGGGGCCGTCTGACCGGAGCGCTCCTGGGTTCAGTCAGCAACGCGGTCGTTCAAGCGCTGCTTGTGCCGACGATCGTTGCGCACTCGCCCTCTGCTTGAGATTGGCAATCTCGAGTCCCCGCGTAAGCCACGTCCGTGGCCGTTATCGCCACGACGGCCCGCGGCGCCTGGCTTCGCCCCACTTGCGGCCGTTACGAAGACGCGAGCAGCCGGTTGCTCAAAGGACGTCGTCGCCGATTTCGCGCGTGCGCACGTCGTTCAGGGGTTCGCCAACGACCGTTCAGCGTCACGACGCACAACCGACGCCCGCTGACACCGGGGCGAACGTCGACGCTGCATTAGCGTTCTCCTGGACGGAAGGAGATCGAAATGGTCTCGACAACCAAGCGTTACGGGATCATCGTCGGCGTAGACGGATCGCCGGCATCAGATGCCGCCGTTGGCTGGGCCGCGCACGATGCGGCGATCCGCGGCGTACCACTCACCCTTGTACATGTGGAGAATCCCGCCGCTCCGACGTGGGCGCAGGCCCCGGCCCTCGAAGAGTCACCCGAAGAGCTCGAAGCCGAGGGTCGCAGCCTCCTCGCACACGCGTCAACGATCGCCCGTGACGGCATCGCCGACACCGCACAGATACAGATCAATGGCGAATTGCTCTCTGCGGCCACGGTCCCGGCGCTCGTCGACCAATCTAAAGACGCCGAGCTCATCGTTGTCGGCTCTCGTGGGCGGGGGGCGCTGTCTCGCAGTATTCTCGGCTCAGTCAGTTCCGGGCTGATTCGGCATGCGTACTGTCCCGTCGCGCTGATCCGCGATGCGGATCCGCAGATGCCCTATCCCGCACAGGGTCCCGTGCTCGTCGGAATCGACGGCTCGACGTCAGATCTCGCTACGGCAATCGCGTTCGAGGAAGCGTCCCTTCGAAACGCCGACCTGATAGCGCTGCACGCGTGGAATGACATCGATATGAACTCAATTCCCGGTTACGACTGGTCACCGACAACGGCCAAAGAAGGTCACCTTCTGGTCAAAGCTCTGGAGGGTTGGCGGGAACGCTATCCCGACGTAACTGTGCACGAGCAACTCGTGTCCAGTCGAACAGCGCATGCGCTCGTCGAAGCATCGGAATCCGCCCAACTTGTCGTCGTCGGGAGTCACGGAAGTGGCGCCTTCGCCGGCATGCTCTTGGGCTCGGTCAGCAACGCAGTCGCGCAAGCCGTCCACCGGCCGGTGATCGTGGCGCGCCCGTCGTAGGCGCCCCGGCTTCGCCGCGGTCAGTGTCCGCGCTGCGCCAGCGCCCGCATGAAGAACGTCAGGTTGGCCGGCCGCTCGGCCAGTCGCCGCATGAAGTAGCCGTACCACTGGGTACCGAACGGCACATAGACCCGGACCCGATTGCCTGCCGACGCGAGTCTGCGCTGTTCGGGATCGCGAACGCCGTACAGCATCTGGTATTCGAAATCGTCGGTGGTTCGGCCTGTTTCGCGTGCCATGGTGGCCACTGCGTCGACGATAACCGGATCATGGGAAGCCACCATCGGATACCCGGGCCCGGCCATCAACACCCGAAGGCAGCGCAGGTAGGCGGCGGTGACCGCTGCGGCATCCCGATGGACCACCGACGCCGGTTCGTCGTAGGCGCCCTTACACAGCCGAACCCGGGCCCCTGACGCGGCGAACTGCTCGCAGTCGCCCACCGTGCGCCGAAGGTAGGCCTGCAGCACCACACCCAGCCCAGGAAAGTCGGTGCGCAGATCGGCGGCAATCGACAGTGTGGAATCGGTGGTGGTGTGGTCCTCGGCATCCAGGGTCACCCAGGCGCCGACCTGCTCGGCCCGCTCGCAGATGCGGTGGGCATGGGCGAGCGCAATCTTCTCGCCGTCGCGACTCAACGCCTGTCCCAAAGCGGACAGCTTCAGCGACACCTCCAGCGGGCGTACGGAGGAGTGGGTGACATCAGGCCGTCGGCCCAGCGCGTCGAGCAGGTCGAGGTAGGCGGTCACGGTGGCCTCCGCGCCTGCGGCGTCGGTAACCTGCTCACCCAGATAGTCGATGCTGACTAGGCGGCTCGAATCACGAAGTGCTGCAGTGCTATCCAGAACCAGTTCCAGTGTCTCGCCCGGCACGAATCGATTGACCACCTTGCGAGTGACCGTCAACCGTTCGGCGGTGTGCTGCAAGCCGTGCGACCGGCTGGCTGCCAATATCGCCGGGCGCAGAGTCTTGGCGAACAAGCCGGACCCGAAGGGCGCGACCCGCTGCGCCCGGCTTCGCCGCGCTTGCGATCGCCCCGCCACTAGTCGGCCGCCATGTGCGGGTAGCGGTGATCGGTGGCCGGAACGAACGTCTCCTTGATCGAGCGGGCGGACGTCCAGCGCAACAGGTTCAGCGCCGAGCCGGCTTTGTCGTTGGTACCCGAGCCGCGGGAGCCGCCGAACGGTTGGCGACCCACAACCGCCCCGGTCGGCTTGTCGTTGACGTAGAAGTTGCCCGCCGCGAACCGCAGCCGGTTCTGCGCGGCGAGCACGGCGTCACGGTCGTCGGCGATCACCGCACCGGTCAGCGCGTAACGCGATCCGGCGTCGATGATGTCGAGAACCCGGTCGAAGTCATCGTCGGCGTAGACATAGACCGACAGCAGCGGGCCGAAGTACTCGGTGGCGAATGCCTCGTCCGTCGGGTCGTCGGACAGCAGCACTGTCGGACGCACGAAATAACCTTCGCTGTCGTCGTATTCGCCCCCGACGGCGATCGTGACCCCAGCTGCGCTTTTCGCACGTTCGATGGCAGCGACGTTCTTCGCGTACGCCCGCTGGTCGATCAGCGCCCCACCGAAGTTGGTCAGGTCGGCGATGTCGCCGAACGGCAGTTCGGCGGTGGCGGCCAGGAAGTCGTCGCCCATCCGCTGCCATACCGAGTGCGCGATGAATGCCCGTGACGCCGCCGAGCATTTCTGGCCCTGGTAGTCGAACGCGCCGCGAATCAGTGCGGTGCGCAGCACATCTGGCTGCGCCGAACGATGAGCCAACACAAAGTCTTTGCCACCGGTCTCACCCACCAGACGCGGATAGCTCTGATAGTGCCCGATGTTCGCGCCGACCTGTTGCCAGAGGTGCTGAAAGGTCGCCGTCGATCCGGTGAAGTGAATACCCGCGAGCCGTGGATCGGCCAGCGCCACTTCCGACACTGCATAGCCGTCGCCGGTCACCATATTCACCACACCGGGCGGCAGGCCGGCCGCCTCCAGCAGTTGCATGGTCAGATATGCCGACAATGTCTGCGCCACCGAGGGCTTCCACACCACGGTGTTTCCCATCAACGCCGGCGCGGTGGGCAGGTTCGCCGCGATTGCAGTGAAGTTGAATGGCGTTATCGCGTAGACGAATCCGTCCAGTGGGCGGTAGTCGGTGCGGTTCCATTCCCCCCGCACGCTCGTCGGCTGCTGAGCCAGAATCTGGCGGGCGAAGTCGACGTTGAACCGCCAGAAATCCGCCAGCTCGCAGGATGAGTCGATCTCGGACTGATATGCGGTTTTGGATTGCCCCAGCATCGTCGCCGCAGCGATCTTTTCCCGCCATGGGCCGGTCAGTAGATCGGCGGCGCGCAGGAATATCGCCGCGCGCTCATCGAACGGCGTTGCTGCCCAATCTGTTCGGGCCAACGACGCGGCCTGGACGGCCGCTGCGGCATCACGGTGAACTGCGTTGGTCAGCGTGCCGAGTTTCAGAGAGTGCCGGTGGGGCGCGGCGAGAACGATCTGCTCACCGTCGCCCATTCGGTGGGTGCCACCGATGACGTGCGGCAGATCGATCGGATGGTCGGCGAGTTCGGTGAGCGCGGTCTGCAATCGGGTCCGCTCGGGCGAGTGCGGCGCGTAGTCGTGGATTGGTTCGTTGACGGGCGGCGGAACATCGGTAATCGCGTCCATGACTCAGCATCTCAGCGCGGAGGTCGTGTCTTGTTGGCGGATAGGACAAGGTTAGGCCCGTTAGCTAGTAGAATCGGACAACATGCGCAGCGATGGCGTGGGGCTCGGCCAGCTGCTGTTGGCGCTGGACACGACAATGGCGAGGTTGGTCGAGGCGCCTCGCGGCCTCGATCTGACCGTCGCCTCGGCATCGCTGATCGATTCCGACGATGTCCGGCTCGGGATGGGCCGGGGCGCGGGCTCCGCCGACGTGTTCTTCCTGGTCGGCGTCTCCGACACCGAGGCACAGCACTGGCTGGAAAGGTGTGCCACCGGTCCGGCCGGGCAGCCGCCGGTGGCCGTCTTCACCAAAGAGCCCTCCGATGCGCTGGTCGCCAAGGCGGTCGCGACGGGGACGGCGATGGTGGCCGTGGATCCACGGGCCCGGTGGGAGCGGCTGTACCGGCTGGTCGATCACGTCCTGGAGCACCATGGCACCGCCCCGCACGACTCCGGAACCGATTTGTTCGGCCTTGCGCAGTCGCTGGCCGACCGTATTCACGGCATGGTGAGTATCGAAGACGAGCAGTCGCATGTGCTGGCCTACTCGGCGTCCAACGACGAGGCCGACGAGTTGCGGCGGCTGTCGATCCTGGGTCGCGCCGGGCCGCCCGAGCATCTGACGTGGATCGGACAATGGGGCATCTTCGACGCGCTGCGCTCCGGCGGCGAAGTGGTCCGCGTCGCCGAGCGGCCGGAACTGGGGCTGCGACCCCGGCTGGCCGTCGGCATTCACCAGTCCGCCCGTCGGGCGCCCAGTTTCGCGGGCACCATCTGGGTGCAGCAGGGCTCCCGTCCGTTGGCGGACGACGCCGAGGAGGTGCTGCGCGGAGCCGCGGTGCTGGCCGCCCGGATCATGTCCCGGCTGACGGCCAGGCCGTCGACCCATGCGCTGCACGCACAGCAGCTGCTCGGTCTCACCGACAGCAGCCCCACCGACATCGATGCGATCGCGCGGGAGTTGGGTGTGGTCGCCGACGGTCAGGCTGCACTGGTCGCCTTCGACAGCTCAGGCCGACATGAGCGGCTGGCCGACGTTCTTGCGCTGAGCGCCAACGCTTTTCGCGCCGACGCCCAGGTGGGGTCGCGCGGGTCGCGGGTGTATGTGTTGTTCCCTCAAACGACCAAACGGTCGTCGCTGCAGTCGTGGATTCGCGGCACGATCGGCGGGCTGCACACCGAACTTGGGCTGCAGCTGCGGGCGGTGGTCGCCGCCCCGCTGCCTGGTCTGGCCGGCCTGCCCGCGACGCGGGCAGAGGTCGATCGTGTGCTGGATAGTGTTGAACGCCATCCTGATTCGTTCGCAGCGGTGACATCGCTGGCCGAGGCGCGGACCGCTGTGCTGCTCGATGAGATCGTCACGTTGGTCGGCGCCGACGAACGACTGGTGGACCCGCGAGTGCGCGAGCTACAGGCCCGCGACCCGGCACTGGCCCAGACGCTACGGGTGTATCTGGACGAATTCGGCGACGTCGCGGCCGCAGCGCAGCAACTGCATGTGCACCCCAACACCGTGCGCTACCGTGTCCGCAGAATAGAGACGATGCTCACAACATCGTTGGCTGATCCTGATGTCCGGCTGCTACTTTCACTGGGACTGCGGGCCACCGAACGGATCTCGTGAACGGGCACGAATCCGTGCAACAGTTTTGTTCACCGTGACGGTAATTGAAAGAGTGGCAACAATTTTCCGTCAGTTAAGCTGCGCAGGTGACAGATCGCCCGTCGGCATATCTGGTGTTGGCCTCTCAGCGAAGTGGCAGCACCCTTCTGGTCGAGTCGCTGCGGGCGACCGGTGTGGCCGGTGAGCCACAGGAGTTTTTCCAGTACCTCCCGTCGACCAGTCAGTCGCCCCAGCCACGCGAGTGGTTCGCCGGCGTTGACGACGCTTCGATTCTGAGCCTGCTCGATCCGCTGGATGCCGGCAAACCCGACCTCGCGCCACCTGAGATCTGGCGCGACTACATCCGCACCGTCGGACGGACACCGAACGGCGTGTGGGGCGGCAAGCTGATGTGGAACCAGACGCCGCTGCTGCTAGAACGCGCCAACGGACTGCCTGACCGATCCGGTGACGGGCTGCTTTCCGCGATCCGCGACGTCGTGGGTCAGGACCCACTGCTCGTCTACGTCTACCGGCCTGACGTGGTGTCGCAGGCGGTGTCGTTTTGGCGGGCGGTGCAGACGCGGGTCTGGCGCGGACGGCCCGACCCGATCCGGGACGAGCGCGCCACGTATCACGCCGGCGCCATCGCGCACGTCATCACCATGCTGCGCAACCAGGAAGAGGGCTGGCGAAACTGGTTTACCGAAGAGGGCGTCACACCCTTGGAGATTCCCTATCCGGTGTTGTGGCGCAACCTGACTCAGGTCGTCGGCGACATCCTCGAGTCGCTGGGACTCAACCGAGGGCTCGCGCCGGAGCCGGTGCTGGAACGCCAAGCGGATAGACGCTCCGACGAATGGGTAGACCGCTATCGCGAAGATGCCGAAAGAGAGGGCTTACCGCTATGACTGCCCCCGCGAAAACCAAGCGCGTCGACGAGCTGCGGCTGCTGGAAGCCGAAGCGGTGCACATCATCCGCGAAGTAGTCGCCGAGCTGGAACGCCCGGTCCTGCTGTTCTCGGCCGGCAAGGATTCGATCGTGCTACTTCGGCTGGCGGAGAAGGCGTTTCGGCCACTGCCACTGCCTTTCCCGGTGATGCACGTCGACACCGGCCATAACTTTCCCGAGGTGATCGAATTCCGCGACCGCCGCGTCACCGGTGAGGGACACAAGCTGATCGTCGCGTCGGTGCAGGAGTCCATCGACAACGGGCGGGTTGCCGACCCGGGCCGTCACGCGTCGCGCAACCGCGCGCAGACCCGCACGTTGCTGGACGCGCTGGAGGCCGGCGAGTTCGACGCGGCGTTCGGCGGTGCCCGCCGGGACGAGGAGCGGGCCCGCGCCAAAGAGCGGATTCTGAGCTTCCGCGACGAGTTCGGCCAATGGGATCCGCGCGCTCAGCGCCCGGAGCCCTGGTCGCTCTACAACGGCCGGATCAAGAAGGGCGAACAGGTCCGGGTGTTCCCGCTGAGCAACTGGACCGAGATCGACATCTGGCGCTACCTCGAGCTGGAAGACCTTGAAATACCGTCGATTTACTACGCCCACGAGCGCGAGGTTTTCGAGCGCGACGGCATTCTGCTGGCGGTCTCGGAGTACACCGAACCGCACAACGACGAATCCTCCGATGTCGAGTGGGTGCGCTACCGCACCGTCGGCGATCTGACCATCACCGGCGCGGTCCGGTCCAAAGCCACCGACATCGCGGGTGTCATCAGTGAGATCTCCGCGGCAACGGTGTCCGAGCGTGGAGAGACCCGGGCCGACGACCGCACCTCGGTCGCCGCGATGGAGGACCGCAAGCGAGAGGGCTATTTCTGATGAGCGCCAGCGAAGAAGAACGAAAAGGCTTGGGCTGATGAGCGCCAGCGAAGAAGAACGAAAAGGCTCGGGCTGATGAGCGCCAGCGAAGACACCGGGCAGGACGCGAAATTCCAGCCGCACGACGGCGTCACGCGACAACTGCTGCGGATCACCACCGCGGGTTCGGTCGACGACGGCAAGAGCACCCTGATCGGGCGGCTTCTGCACGACACCGACAGCCTGCCGCTGGACCACCTGGAAGCCGTCACCGACGAAGAAGGTGTCGCCGACCTGGCCGCGCTGTCCGACGGCCTGCGCGCCGAACGCGAACAGGGCATCACCATCGACGTCGCCTACCGGTTCTTCTCCACTGCCACCCGCAGCTACATTCTGGCTGACACACCAGGCCATGAGCGCTACACCCGCAACATGTTCACCGGCGCGTCCAACGCCCACGTGGCCATCCTGCTGGTCGATGCCCGCGCGGGTGTGCTGCGCCAGACCCGCAGGCACGCCCGGATCGCAAAACTGTTGGGCATCAAACACTTTGTCGCAACGGTGAACAAGATCGACCTGGTCGACTTCGACCAGGACCGGTTCGCCGAAGTCGAATCCGAGCTGCAGCAGCTGAGCACCCGCCTCGGCGGCCTGGACATCACCGTGATCCCGATCGCCGCCAAGATCGGCGACAATGTGGTGCACCGCTCCGAGAACACCCCGTGGTACAACGGCCCGACGCTGCTCGACTACTTGGAAGACGTCGAACTGGCTGCGCCGCATGCCGAACCGAACCGGTTGCGATTGCCGATCCAATGGGTGTCCCGGCCGACGGACAATCAGCGCCGCCGCTACACCGGACGGCTCGCCGCCGGCACGCTGAGCGTCGGCGACCCGATCATCTCGCTGCCCGCCGGAACCGAGTCGACGGTGACGGCGCTGGACACCCTGGACGACGAGCGCACGACAGGTGTTGCGCCGCTGTCGGTTTCGGTGGAGCTGGCCGACGACATCGACGTCGGCCGGGGCGATGTGCTGGTAAGCGGTGCCGACGATGCGGTGCTTCCGGTGCTGGCCCGTGAACTCGCATGCGAACGTGTGCTGGTTCATCGACTCTCCACTACGGGCAGGCGACCGACTGGCTCTCAAGCAGACCACCACCACCGTCCGGGCCACGGTGCAGGAATTGCACTCACGCCTCGATCCCGAGACGCTCGACGAAGTCGACAATCCAGTCGAGCTGGAGCTCAACGACATCGGCACCGTGACGCTGCGGACCAGTTCGCTCGTCATCGCCGACAGTTACGCCGACAACCGCGACAGTGGCGCGTTCATCCTGATCGACGAAGTCACCAACGACACCATCGGCGCCGGCACCATCATCGAGGCACGCGAGGTCAAGCCGGGTACCCACCCGCGCAGCGACATCCGTTGGCATCCTTCCGCGTTGGAACGCAGTCATCGCCAGCAGTCCACCGGCCAAGCCGGTGCGACGATCTGGTTCACCGGCCTGCCCGCCTCCGGCAAGTCGACCGTCGCGGTGGCGGTCGAGCGGGCGCTGGTCGAATCCGGTCGGGTCGCCTATCTGCTGGATGGCGACAACCTGCGGCACGGTTTGTCCGACGATCTGGGCTTCTCCCCCGGCGACCGCACCGAAAATATCAGGCGGGTCGGCCATTTGACGCGCCTGCTGGCCGATGCGGGCGTGGTCGCGCTGGCCTCGCTGGTGTCGCCGTTGAAGTCAGACCGCGAGACCGCGCGCGCCCTCAACGATGCGGCCAAGCTGCCCTTCATCGAAGTGCACATCGCCACGTCGCTGGAAGAGTGCGAAAAGCGTGATCCCAAAGGGCTTTACAAGCGTGCCCGGCGCGGGGAGCTCAAAGGCCTGACCGGTGTCGACGCACCCTACGAGGCGCCCGATGACGCCGACCTGGTGCTCGACACCGCCAGCGCCGATATCGACGATCTGGCCGCGAAGGTCATCGCCCTGCTCGACGAGCGCAGCCCCCGACCGGCGGACTAGACCGAAACCTGGCTCTTGGTGTAGATCTCGGCAAGGAACTGCTCGACGGCCACTGCGGCATGAGCGGCCCGCACCGAGCCGAAGATGTCGAAAGCGTGCTGCGCGAACGGCAGTTCGGCGTAGGCGACCGGCTGGCGGCTGACTTCGCGAAGCCGCTTGCTGAACGCGCGGCCCTGCTCGACGGGTATCAGCGAATCGTTGCGTCCGTGCAACACGAAAAACGGTGGCGCGTCTGGTGATACATAGGTGATCGGCGACGCGGCCCGAAACGCCTCCTTCAGCGCGTCCTTCCTCAGCTTGAACACGTACTTGGCCATCGTGGGCACCATCAGCCGATGGATCGCCTCGTGGCGAGTGAAGTCGTAGAGACCGTAGAACGGAACCGCGGCCCGCACACTGGTGTCGGCATCTTCGAAGCCGGGCTGGAACTGGGGATCGTTCGGGGTAAGCGCAGCCAGTGACGACAAGTGCCCGCCCGCGGAGCCGCCGGTGATCGCCACCCAATCCGGGTCGCCGCCGTATTCGGCGATGTGCTCCTTGGTCCAAGCCAGCGCGCGCTTGACGTCGACAATGTGGTCTGGCCAGGTAGACCGCGGACTGAGTCGGTAGTTGATCGCGACGCAGACCCAGCCCAACTCGGCCAGATGACTCATCAACGGATATGCCTGTTGCCGTTTGCTTCCCACCATCCAGGCACCACCGGGGACCTGCAGCAGCACCGGCGCCTTCCCACCGCGGTCCAGATCGGGCCGTCGCCATATATCGAGATGATTCCGCGAGCCGTGTTCGCCGTAGCTGATGTCGGTGTCGTGTGCGTAGTCGCCGTAGATCCGCGCCATGCGCACCAGGCCCGGCGACTTGGCCGTGCCCCCACCCGCCGGTCGCTTCCACAGATCCCCCGACTCAGTCCGGCGATCGGGACCCAACCCAGCATCGAGCGCCGCGGTCAGCGGCAGGTTGGCCTGGTGTCCGATGCGATTCATGCCCACCAGACCCAACCAGGACAGCGCCGAGACCAGCCAGCTGAATCGACGCACCCCCGGAGAGAGCTTGCGCGTCACCGCGGCCAGCAATGCGAACTGCCCGGCGATCAATTGCAGGGGCAGTTCGGAGGCGAACACCCCAAAGCTGAAGGCATACATCGACAGATAGCCACGCTTGCTCAGTGGCTGATAGCCGTTGGCGGTGACCGCAAGGCCGGCCAGCGATGCCAACACGGCTGACAGTTTCTTCACGGCCCCCACTTAACCACAGGCTTCCCACACGTCGTCACTGAAACCACTTGCGTCACTTGAGTTTCACGCTCCAAAACCTGTCAGACTCCGTCGTTATTATTCGAACATGCGTTCTAGTAGTCGTGAGGAGATCGTCGAGGTTCTCGACGCGCTGACGGCTGCGCACAAGCGGGCGCGGGACCTGACGTTCGACGTGTTGACCACGCCCGAACGGCTGACCGTGCTGGAAAGCCTCGAGCAGGTGCGGCGCGGGCAACCGGCCGTCGAGCACCCGCTGATCAACCAGCTCGCCGCCCAGGCTGATGCCACCGAGTTGGGTGGCAAGCTGGCGCCGGCGTTGGCCAACCGGTTGCGGATCAGCCGCGCTGAGGCCTCGCGCCGTATCCACGAGGCCGCTGATCTGGGTGAGCGGCGGGCGTTGAACGGGCAACCCCTACCGCCGGTGCTGGAAGCGACTGCTGCCGCGCAGCGCAATGGTGAGCTCGGTGCCGGCCACGTCGCGGTGATCCGCAGCTTCTTTCACCGGATCCCCGACTTCGTCGACATCGAGGCCCGCGCCAAGGCCGAAGCGCACCTGGCCCACCTGAGCCTGGGGTACCGGCCCGATGAGTTGGCCAAGCTGGCCGACAAGCTCACCGACTGCCTCAACCCCGACGGCGACTTCACCGACGTCGACCGCGCCACACGCCGCGGCCTGACCATCGGCAAGCAGGACATCGACGGCATGTCCCCGGTCAGCGGATACCTGACTCCGGAGGCCCGCGCCACCATCGACGCCGTCTTCGCCAAACTCGCCGCACCCGGCATGTGCAACCCCGCCGATCACGAACCCTGCATCGAGCGGCACCCCGTCACAGGACGCCATCCAGGGCGACACCCGCAGCGCCGCCCAGCGCAACCATGACGCCCTCGTGGCTGCCGGCCGCGCCCTGCTGGCCTCCGGCGACCTCGGTCAACACAACGGCCTACCCACCAGCATCATCGTCACCACCACACTGCACGAACTCGAAAAGGGCGCCGGGCGCGGCCTGACCGGCGGCGGCACCCTGCTGCCGATGTCGGACGTGATCCGGCTCGGATCCCACGCCCATCACTACCTGGCCATCTTCGACAACGGCAAAGCCCTGGCGCTCTACCACACCAAACGCCTCGCCTCACCCGCCCAGCGAATTGTGCTGCACGCCAGAGATCGTGGCTGCACCTTCCCCGGCTGCACCATCCCCGGCTACCTCTGCCAGGTCCACCACTGCGACCCCTACCGGACCAACCCCGTCACCGACGTCAACACCATGACGTTCACCTGCCACCCCAACCACGCCACTCGCCGAACAAGGCTGGACCACCCGCAAAAACAGCCGCTGCCAAACCGAATGGATCCCACCCCCACACCTCGACCGAGGACAACCCCGCACCAACACCTTCCACCACCCCGAAAAACTCCTACAGGCAGAAGACGACGAGGCGCCGTAGCTCTTGCCGCCCAGCTTTCGGCGGGCATACCGTTCCCCCATGACCGGCACGGCCCAGCGGCGGGACCCACGGATCGTCATTATTGGCGCCGGCATGTCCGGGATCGCTACTGCTCACGTATTGAAGCAGGCAGGCTTCACCGACTTCACCATCCTGGAAAAGGGTTCTGACGTCGGCGGCGTCTGGCACTGGAACCGCTACCCCGGCCTGCGGTGCGACGTGCCGTCCTACGGCTACCAATTCGCGTTCGCGCCCAAGCCGGACTGGAGCCACGTGTGGGCGACCGGTGACGAGATCCAGCGTTACCACCGCGACCTGATCGACGAGCTGCAGCTGAACTCGCATCTGCGGCTCGACTGCGAAGTCACCGAGGCGGTGTTCGCCGATAACCAATGGCAGGTGCGTACCGCCGACGGCGACCAGATCGAGGCGGACTTCGTCGTCGCCGCGACCGGAGTCCTGCACCACCCGTTCATTCCGGACATTCCAGGGCTCGACTCGTTCGCCGGTCCGGTGGTACACACCGCGCGCTGGACCGACATCGATGCGCGGGGCAAGCGAGTCGCAGTCATCGGAGCCGGTTCGACTGGGGTGCAAGTATTTTCCGCACTGCAGCCTGAGGCGGCGCACATCACCCATTTCGCCCGCACGCCACAGTGGGTGATGTGGATGCCGATGCGAATGCCACAACCACGCATCGTCAGCCGGATCCTGCGCAAGCTGCCGAAGCAGGACAAGACGGTTCGGCTATCGCAGTTCATCGGCTCCGACTACCTCGTCGACCTGGTGATCCGGCCCACCTGGCGACGCCGGGCGGCCCAACGTTACGGATCGATGTGCTTGCGAGCCCTGGTGCGGGACAAAGAACTTCGCGCCAAACTGACTCCCGACTACCAGCCGTTCTGCAAGCGTCAGGTGCTCTCCGGCGACTACTACCGGCGAATCGCCAAGCCCAATGCCAGCTTCGTCAGCGAGCCGATCGCCGAGATCACTGAGACGGGCGTGCGGACCGCCGACGGCGCGCACCACGACCTCGATGCGATCGTGCTCGCCACCGGATTCGCCGCCCACAACTACATGCGCCCGATGACACTGCGCGGCCGCGATGGCCTGTCCATCGACGACGCCTGGGCCAAGGGGCCGCAGGCCTGGGGTATGACGGCGATCCCCGGATTCCCCAACCTGTTCATGGTGCTGGGCCCCAACTCGCCCACCGGATCCATCTCACTCCAGCACGTCGCCGAGCTGACCGCGCGCTATATCACCATGTGGCTGAATCGATTTCGCGACGGCGAGATCACCGCCGTCGAGGTGACCGACGAGGCCGCCGATCGCTTCGCCGACGACATCGCCGACGGGATGGTCCCGACGGTGTGGAACACCGGCTGCAACTCCTGGTATTTCGCTGACGACAACCACATCGATCTGTGGCCGTTCGACCGAAAGCGGTTGACCCGCATGCTCACTCAGCCGAAGGACGACGACTACCTACTCACGCCGTAAGTGCGCTGGCCGCAACTTCCGCCGCCAACCGGGCGTTGGACAACACCAACGCGATGTTGGCCGACAACGAAGCGCCGTGCGTGTCGCGGTGGAAGAAGTCGAGCAGAAACGGTGTGACGTCCTTGCCCCGCACACCTTCGGCGTCGGCAGCCGCCAGCGCGTCGGCCAGCACCCGGTCGTGCACCCCGCGATCCATCTCGTCGGCCGGCGCGATCGGGTTGGCCAGCACCAGACCGTAGCTGTCGGTGCCCAACCGTCGACGAGCCCGCAGCACCTCGGCGACCTGCTGCGGTGTTTCCACCCGCCAGCCCACCGGGTGACCGGAGTCGGCAAGGTAGAAACCGGGAAAACGATCGGTCCGGTATCCGATCACCCCGACGTTGAGCGACTCCAACCGTTCCAGGGTGGCACCGACATCCAGGATCGACTTCACCCCGGCGCAGACCACCAGCACGCCGGTCCGCGACAGCGTCATCAGATCCGCGGACTCGTCCCAGCTGTCGCGCGCATCCCGATGAACACCGCCCAGCCCGCCGGTAGCGAACACCGAAATGCCCACCGCCGCAGCCAAATGCGCGGTCGAAGCCACCGTCGTCGCGCCGTCGCCGCCGCGGGCCGCGAGCACCGCGACGTCGCGAACACTCGCCTTCACCACGGTGTCGCTCTCGGCGACATGCCGCAGCGCCTCGTCGTCCAGCCCGATGTGTGGCTCGCCCGCGATGATCGCGATCGTCGCCGGCACCGCACCGCCGGCGCGCACCGCCGCCTCGATATCGCGCGCGACGCGCAGGTTGTCCGGCCGCGGCAGACCGTGGCTGATGATGGTGCTTTCCAGGGCAACGACCGGCCGGCCAGCAGCCAGCGCGTCGGCCACCTCGGGGTGAACAGGCACGGACTGCACCCTACGTCGCCGGGCTAAGACTCCTCAGGTGTCTCGACCACTGTGTACTCCGGGTCCTCCATCGACACGTGCTTGTTGCCACTCCGGCTCGCTTTTCCGGTCACGCGCAGCACTTGCCCAGGCTGGACGTCGTCGCCACCACCGGGTCCGAACGTGCAACGGACCTCGCCGCTGTCGTCGCCGACGACGATCCAGCGGAACGTCTTTCCCCGTTTGGTGATGTCTTCGACTTGGCTGACCCGGCCTTCGACCGTGGCGCGGCGACCCGGAACCAAGCTCTTCACCTCGATCACCGACGCCGATTTGTCCGGATGCTCATAGACCTCTGTCGGCTGTTCCTGGCCCCGCCAGATCCGCATCTCGATCTGCTCGATCTTGGTGGCGATGCGCTGCTCCAAAATGTCCGGGAAGGCTTGCGCGGATCCGCGACTGCACGTCGTAGGGAACGATGGTGGCCGCGGCGTCCGGGATTCGGCTGACCGCCCGGGAGATCTTGTCCGCGGTCCGGTCGTGCAGCAGCCGGCCCAGTAGCGGCGCATAGGTTCGTCGCGGCAGCAGTACCGACACGTGGGTGTCGCGATGTTCGTTGCGGACCTTCACCACCAGCATCTGCACGGCGCGGACGATCTGCCGATCGGGGCAGTCGATCACCCGTAATCGGATGTCGAGATCAAAGCTGTCCCACTGATCCCGCAGTGCGGCAGCGTGATCCGAATCGATCATGAAATGCACGGCGATCAAATCGTCAGCCCGCAGGCCCTTGCCGTAACGCAGCGCTTCGAGCACGGCGATGTCGAGCGAATTGACGCAGACGAACACGCGGTGTCGCGCGTACTTGGTCAGTTCGGGGCGGTCGGTGCGGAACGCTTCGAGAATCGCTGACTCGGCGCGGTATTCGCGGTTGAGCCGGATCAACCCGAACACCAGGATCGGGAAGACCACCACGACCAGCCAGGCGCCCTCGGTGAACTTGGCCACGGCGAAGATTCCGACCACGATCGTCGACAGCACCGCCGCGGTGAAGTTGATCGCCAGCTTGTACTGCCAGCCCCGTTCCCGTTCGGTCAGATGGTGTTTGGACATCCCGTAGCCGGCCATCGAGAAGCCGGTGAACACCCCGATCGCGTAGAACGGCACCAGCGCGTTGACCGATCCACCGCTGAACACCAGCAGCAACACCGACAGCGCGGCGAGCGTGATGATCCCGTTGGAGAACACCAGCCGATACCCCCGCTGCATCAGCTGGCGCGGCAGGAAGCGGTCCTCGGCAACGAAACTCGCCAGCGCGGGAAAGCCGTTGAAGCTGGTGTTGGCGCCGGTATAGAGGATGGCTGCGGTCGATATTTGGACCAGGACGTACATGCTGTTGCCGATGACCCCGTTGCCGAACACCGCGCGGGCGATCTGCGACAGCACCGACGGGTATTCACTCAGATACGGTGCGGCATGAGTGGCATACGCGAGATAGCCGACCCCGGCCAGCAGCAGGCCGAGAATGCAGGCCATCGTGGTGAGCACCCGCCGGGCGTTGACGCTCTGCGGCTTGCGAAAGACGTTGACGGTATTGGAGATCGCCTCCACGCCGGTCAGCGACGAGCCGCCGTTGGCGAACGCCCGCAGCAGCACCAGCACCGTGGCGCCCATCACCAGCCCGTTGGCGTGATGAACCGGCACCGCACCGGCGGCGTGGCCAGGATCGTATTGCGGCAAGCCCCATATCAGGTGGCGCACAACACCGGTCACGATCATCACCACGACCATGACCACAAAAAAGTACGTGGCGAACGCGAAAGGCTTTCCGGCTTCCTGCAATCCGCGCAGGTTCGCATAGCAAATCAGCAGGACCACCCCGACGGTGATCGCCAGGCTGTAGGGCCCCAGCGCGGGCACCGCCGACGCCACCGCGACCGTGCCCGCCGCAGACTGCACCGCCACCGTCACGATGTAGTCGATCAACAGAGCCGCGGCAGCGACCTGCGCCACCTTGGGTCCGAAGTTCTCCCGCGCAACGATGTAGGAGCCGCCGGCTTTGGTGTAGGCCATCACGACCTGCCGGTACGACGCGGTCACCAGCAGCAGGATCACAAGGATGACGCCCATGATGGGCAGCAGCAGAACGAACGCGGCCAGCCCGGCGTGCGGCAACAGCTCGGTCAGGATCTGCTCGGGACCGTACGCGGTGGACGAGATCGCGTCAGGTGACAGTGCGCCTAGCGCAACAGGATTCGACAGCCGCTCATTGGCAAGCTCCTGCGTGATCAGCGGCTTGCCCAAAAAGACGCGTTTGCACACGTCGGAAAAGGATGGGGGTACTTCCTGTTCGTCGTCGGCTGACGTCGTCACGACCCGCCCGGCCGGGTTCTACGCGGTACCGGCCGACGCCAGTGCGTCAGGATCCACCCGTGCGATACGCGATTCCACGTCGTAAGGCACGATGATCGCGGTCGCGCCCGCGATGCGACTGACAGCCCTTGCCATCTTGTCGGCCGTGCGGTCGTGCAGCAGCCGGCCCAGCATCGCGGAGTAGGTCCGGCGCGGCAGCAGGACCGTCACCTTGGTCTCCGGGTGATTGCTCTTCACCTGTAGGACGAATTCCTGTGCGACCCGGCCCAAATTGCGGTCCGGACAGTCGAGTACCCGCAGCTGGGTGTCGTGCTCGAAGTGCTGCCAGCGATCCTGCAGCTTGGCGGAGTGTTCGGCGTCGACCACGAAGTGGACCGCGGTCAACTCGTCGGCGTGCAAACCCTTGCCGTAGCGCAGCGCCTCGACCTCGGCGAGGTCGACCGAGTCGACGAAGACGAACACCCGCAACCGCGCGTACTTGGCCAGTTCGGGACGTTCGGTGCGCGACATCTCCAGAACGGACGCCTCGGCGCTGTACTGCTTGTTGAGCCGGATCAGCCCGTACACCAGGATCGGGAACACGACGACGACCAGCCAGGCGCCCTCGGTGAACTTGGCTACCACGAAGATGCCCACCACGATCGTCGACATCACTCCAGCGGAGAGGTTGACCAGCACCTTGCGGCGCCAGCCGGGGCCGCGGCGGGTGTAGTGGTGCTTGGCCATACCGAAGCCGGCCATCGCGAACGCGGTGAACACCCCGATCGCGAAGAACGGCACCAGCGCGCTGAGCTTTGCCCGAGTTACCAGCAGCAGGGCCACCGCGATCGCGGTCAGCGTGATGATGCCGTTGGAGAACACCAGCCGGTGACCGCGTTTGGTGAGCGGTCGCGGCAGGAAGCGATCCTCGGCGACGAAACTCGCCAAGGCGGGGAACCCGTTGAACCCGGTGTTGGCACCGGCGAAAAGGATTGCGGCGCTGGAGGCCTGGACCGAGAAGTAGAGAATATTGCCCAGCACCCCATGGCCGAACACCGTGCGAGCGATCTCCGAGAGCATCGACGGGTATTCGTCGAGGTACGGGGTGGCATGGGTGATGTGGGCAAGCCAGGCCACACCGGCCAGCAGGACCGCCAGGATGCATGCCATCAGGGTCAATACCCGACGGGCGTTAGCGCCCTGTGGTTCACGAAAGACGTTGACGGTGTTGGAAATCGCCTCGACACCGGTCAACGATGTACCGCCGTTGGCGAACGCCCGCAGCACCACCAGCACCGTGGCGCCCATCACCAGCCCGCCGCCCTGATGCACCGGCACCGCGCCCTCGAGGGTGGCCGGGTTGTACTTCGGCAAGCCCCACAGGACCTCGCGGATGAGCCCCGTCATGATCGTCAGCAACATCATGCCGACGAACCAGTAGGTGGTGACCGCGAAGATCCGGCCGGATTGCCGCAGCCCTCGCAGGTTCGCCATGCAGATCAGGATCAGAACGGCGATCGTGAGTTCCAGGTGATAGGGGCGCAGCACCGGGATCGCCGACACCACCGCGACCGTTCCGGCGGCGGGCTGAACGGCGGCAGTGACCACATAGTCGATCAGCAACGCCGCAGCCGCGATCTGCGCGATCCGGGGCCCGAAATTGTCCCGGGCCACCATGTACGCGCCGCCGGTCCGGGTGTAGGCCATCACCACCCCGCGGTAGGACGCGGAGACCAGCAAGAGGATCACCAGGATCACGCCCATGATCGGCAGCAGCAGCGTGAACGCTGCCATGCCGGCCCGGGGCAGCAACTCGGTCATGACCTGCTCGGGACCGAACGCGGTCGAGGAGATCGCGTCCGGTGCAATCGCGCCCAGCGCAACCGGGTTCGACAGTCGCTCCGAATCGAGCTGTTCGCTCGTCAGAGGCTTACCGAGAAAGATGCGCTTCCAGCCGTCGCTGAAGGACGGCGGGATGCCCGCGTTCCGCTGTGCTGCTGTAACCACTTGTCACTTTCCTCCGGAGTGGGCGACCGGTGGAGTCACGTCATCCACGTAGGTCCGCTGCGGTCCGGGGCAACTCTAACGGATCAACCTGCTGGTCCGCTGACCTCGCGCATTCAACGTCGGCCGAACTCGCCATCGCGATCCTGGTCGCGATGTCATACGCCACAATCTGTGCGCTTGCTCCGGGAATCCTGCTGATGACCTTGCCAAGCATGTCCGCCGTGCGGTCGTGCAGCAGCCGGCCCAGCAGCTGCGAGTACTCCCGGCGCGGCAACAACACTGTGACCTTGGTGTCCGCGTGCTCAGCCATCACCTGACAGCACCAGATCATGAGCACCCCGGCTCAGGTTGCGGTCGAAGCAGTCGACCGTCCGCAAATCGGTGACGTGTCCGAAGTGCTGCCACTGCCGCCGCAGTCGCTCGGCATGCGCGGAGTCCAGCACGAAGTGCACCGCGGTCAGCTCGTCGGCTTCCAGTCCCTTGGCGTAGCGGATCGCCTCGACCTCGGCCAGGTCGACCGAATCCACGAAGACCAGCACGCGGTGCCGCTCGTGCCCGGCCAGATCGGGAGGCTCGGTGACCGATGTTTCCAGCACCGACGACTCGACGCGATACTGCCGGTTCACCCGCATCAGCGCGAAGACCAGGATCGGGAAGACGATGACCACCAGCCAGGCGCCTTCGGTGAACTTCGCGATCGCGAAGATGCCGACCACGACCGTGGACAGGATTCCCGCAGACAGGTTGATCGCCAGCTTGGACCGCCAACCGGGACCGCGGTGGGTGAGCCAGTGTTTGGTCATCCCGTAGCCGGCCATCGAGAAGCCGGTGAACACCCCGATCGCGTAGAACGGCACCAGGGCGTCGAGCGAACCGCCCGTCACGATCAACAACGCCACCGCCAGCACGGTCAGCGTGATGATGCCGTTGGAGAACACCAGGCGATGACCGCGCTTCATCAGCGGCCGCGGCAGAAAGCTGTCTTCGGCGACGAAACTCGTCAGCGCGGGGAAGCCGTTGAAGCTGGTATTGCCGCCGGTGTACAAGATCAGCGCTGTCGACACCTGCACCAGAATTAGAACACCTTGTCCGATCGATGCCGCCGCCGAAGACCGATTCTCACGATCTCCGACAACATCGACGGATATCCGTCGGCATAGGGCATCGCGTGGGTGACGTGCGCAAGCCAGGCCACTCCAGCCAGCAAGAAAGCCAGGATGCAGGCCATGACAGTGAGTACCTTGCGTGCGTTGATCCCCTCAGGTTTGCGGAAGCTGTTGACGGTGTTGGAGATCGCCTCGACCCCGGTCAGCGACGAGCCGCCGTTGGCGAACGCCCGCAGCACGATGAGGAGCGTCGCACCCATGATCAGGCCGCTGCCGTGATGCAGCGACACCGTCCCAGTCGGATGTGGACTCGGCGTCGTACGTACCTCAATCCCCCGAGAATCTCCCGGACGACGCCGACCACGATCGTCAACGAGACCATGCTCACAAAGAAATAGGTCGGCATCGCGAAGGGCCGTCCGGCTTCCCGCAGTCCACGCAGGTTCGCATAACACATCAGCAGCACGATGCCGCGACGGTGATTTCCAGGCTGTAGGGACCGAGTGCGGGAATCATCGACGCCACCGCCACCGTTCCGGCCGCGCACTGCACCGCGACGGTGACCACGTAGTCGATCAACAACGCCGCCGCGGCGACTTGCGCGACCTTCGGACCGAAGTTTTCCCGTGCCACAACGTAGGAGCCGCCGGATCGGGTGTAGACGGCCACCACCTGGCGGTACGACGCCGCCACCAGCACCAGGATGAGCAGGATGACCCCGGTGATCGGCAGCAGCAGCGCGAATGCGGCCATTCCGCAGCCGGGAGCAGTTCGATCATCATCTGCTCGCTGCCGTACGCGGTTGACGAGATCGCGTCGCAGGACAGCACGCCCAGTGCAATGGGGTTGGAGAGGCGCTCGTGCTGGAGCTGGTCGTTGATCATGGGCCTTCCGAGGAAGGCCCTCTTACACCGGTCGGAAAACGACGGCGATACCCGTAGGCCGCCGGCCAGCTGTGACATAGCAAACACCTCGCGCCATTTCTAGGTTTTAGAAAAACGGGCTTGGGCCCCGCCGCAGCCTACGGTTTTCAGCCACAATTCGCGTCCTGGAAACGTCGCATCCAGCGGTCTCTTGGGGTTCTTTACGGAATCTTGATGGCTTGCGGCGCGCGCTAGCCAGTCGTCGCGGTCGGCGCCTGTGGATAGTCGGCGCTCAACGCGCCGTCAGCAAGCTCGTCGAACCGGTCGAGTCCCTCATCGACGTCGTCGTCGATGCCGCGAAGCGGGCCCGGCTCAGTGAGGTAGCGCCGGGCGTACAGCCGCGCCACGAGAGCCTTGCGGTCCGTGCCGACGATCGACTGCTCCCAGGCGGCCTGCTCGGTCAGCAGCGCACCGGCGTAGACGTCGCCCATGAATACCGAAAGCGGGAACAGCCTCGCCTCACCCACCTCGGGGGGCAGCTTGGTCCAGGCCGTGATCGCCGCTTCAAGGTCCTCGATGCGCCGGCGCACCAGTCGGGTGGTGGCTTCAGCGTCATCGGACACCGATACCGCGTCGTGCAGGCGTTCCAGCAGTGGCTGATGGGCGCCGATGCGCTCGATGCCGCGCCGCACATCCAGGCACAGGATGTTGTCAGCACCCTCCCAGATCGTGTTGACCTGAGCATCGCGCAAAAGCCTTGCCACTGGCCATGTCTCGATGTAGCCATTGCCGCCGTGGATCTCGATGGCATCAGAGGCCATGGTGATGCCCAGCCGGCACACCTTGAGCTTGGTGACCGGCACGGCGATGCGCTGCCGGATCGGGCGGGGCTGGCGATGGTTAGGGAGTCCGACGCCGTCGAACACCAGCGCCTGCGCGGCTTCGACGTCGACGATCATCTCGGCGAGCTTGCGCCGCATCAACGGTTTTTCGATCAGCCGGCCGCCGAAGGCCTGCCGCTGACGGGCGTAGCACAACGATTCGACCAGGGCGCGGCGCGAATTGCCCAGGGCGAACAGTGCGATCCCGAGCCGGGCGGCGTTGGTCAGCTCCATCATCCGGCCCAGGCCCTTGCCGTCGGACGGTTGGACTTCTGCGTGAGGCTGGCCCGTACCGCGCTGGTCGGTGTCGGGCTGGCCGGACAGCAGGAACGCTTCGGCGTCGACGAGCTCGATCTCGCCGGACGCCACCGAGCGGGTGCCCAGTTTGTCCTTGAGCCGCCGAATGCGGATGCCGTTGCGCGAGCCGTCGCGCCGGGTCCGCAGCACCAGGAAGCTCGCCGCGCCGCGGCTGGAATCGGGGGCGCCTTCGGGCTTGGCCAGCACGACGAACACCTGGCCGTCGCAGTTGGACGCAAACCACTTGAAGCCGTTCAGCAGCCAGCTGTCGCCGTGACGGGTGGCCGTGGTCTCCAGGGCCCCGAGATCGGAGCCGCCGGCCCGCTCGGTCAGCAGCTGCGCGGTCTCGCCTTCCCACTCGCCGGTGGCGAACTTGGCCAGCACATGCTCGCGGACATCGGCCGGGGCGAAGGCCGCGACCAGCGACTTGACCATGCCGCCGCCCGTTCCCAACGCACAACCCATGCCGATGTCGGCCTGATCGAGCAGATAGTTGGCGGCGAACAGCGGCATCGACGATGTGAAGCCGGCACGGCGTGCGTCGTCCTTGAGCGCCTTCTGCGCGCCGAGCACCGCGCGTTTGGACTCGGTGAACGACGGCGGCTGGACCACCTCGCTGACGTCATGGCCCCAACGGTCGTAGCGTTCCAGGCGGGCCGGGTTGCGGTCGGTCTGCTCGGCCCAGCGCGCCACCGGACCGCCCATCAGCGCGCCGATATCGCGCAGATGCGGTTCGGCGACGGCCAGCTCGTCTGGCTGCAGGTAGTAGGCCATCGTCTGCTGCAGGGTCGGGTCGCTCAGATACCAGTTGAGCCCGACGGCTCCCCGGTAGTTCTGCGTGCGGTAGCGCTCAGACTTCTCCGGAGTGCTGAACGGCAGCCGGTCGACGGGTTCGTCGCTGTAGTGCTTCATCGGCGCCGCTCCTCCTCATCGCTTCGCTCTGCATCGTCGCCGGCGCGCATGGGACCCCCTACTCCCCGAGACGCTCGACCGCGGCGGCGATCCGCTCGTCGGAGGCGGTCAACGCCACCCGGACGTGGCGGGCACCCCGCGCGCCGTAGAACTCGCCCGGCGCCGCCAGAATGCCGCGCTGCGCCAGCCATCCGACGGTGTCACGGCACGGCTCGCCGCGGGTGACCCAGAGATACAGGCCCGCCT
Organism: uncultured Actinomycetota bacterium; assembly: GCA_963737375.1. Taxonomy (GTDB): domain Bacteria; phylum Actinomycetota; class Actinomycetes; order Mycobacteriales; family Mycobacteriaceae; genus Mycobacterium. The sequence continues at coordinate 327,418 of CAVTSP010000027.1, read as the reverse complement.
CGGAGTGGTCGACGGTGAAGCCGGCCGCCCGGAACGCCGGCAGCAGCACGTCGCGGCGCCGTCGGTAGCGCTCCCGCTGCTCGCGCTCGTGGGCGTCGTCATCGAGGGCGGCGACCATGGCCGCCTGCACGGGCCGCGGCACCATCATCCCGGCGTGTTTGCGCACGGCCAGCAGCTCGCGGACCAGTACGGCGTCGCCGGCGACAAAGCCGGCGCGGTAGCCGGCCAGCGAGGAACTCTTGGACAGCGAATGCACCGCCAGCAGACCGGTGTGGTCGCCGTCGCTCACCGAGGGGTGCAGCACCGACACCGGCTGCGCATCCCAGCCCAGGCCCAGGTAACACTCGTCCGACGCCACGACGACGCCGCGTTCCCGGGCCCAGCCGACCAGCTTGCGCAGATGATCGACACCGAGCACCTGGCCGGTCGGATTGCTCGGCGAGTTCACGAACAGCAGCGCCGGGGCCTGCGGGCCGATCTGAGTGAGCGAGTCGGCGACGAGCACCTGCGCCCCGGCCAGCCGCGCCCCGACGTCGTAGGTCGGGTAAGCCAGCTCGGGTACCACGACGAGGTCTTCGGCGCCGAGGCCCAGCAGGGTCGGCAGCCAGGCGATCAGCTCCTTGGTGCCGATCACCGGCAACACCGCCGACTCGGCGAGCCCGGTGATGCCATACCGGCGACTCAGCGCGGCGACCGACGATTCGCGTAGCGCCGGAGTTCCCGCGGTAGTGGGGTATCCCGGTTCGGCGCTGGCCGAGGCGAGCGCGTCGCGGATCAGCTGCGCTACCGGGTCGACCGGCGTGCCGACCGACAGGTCGACGATGCCGCCAGGGTGCGACTTAGCCAGGGCGGTCGCATCGGCCAGGGTGTCCCAGGGGAACTCCGGCAACAATTCCGAGACGGCTGACGCCGCTCGGGGGTTCATCAGGCGGCTCAGTCGTCGTGAGATTGAGGCGGCAGATCCTTGACGACCTGCGGGTCGTTCTCGGTCAAGCCGACCTTCGCTGCGCCACCGGGAGATCCGAGCTCAACGAAGAAGTCCGCATTGATCTGTGTGTACTGGCCCCACTGCTCGGGAACGTCGTCCTCGTAGTAGATCGCCTCGACCGGGCAGACCGGTTCGCAGGCACCACAGTCGACGCACTCGTCGGGGTGGATGAACAACATCCGAGCACCCTCGTAGATGCAGTCGACCGGGCACTCTTCGATACATGCCTTGTCTTTGAGATCGACGCAGGGTTCGGCGATCGTGTACGTCACAGACGTCTCCTCCACGGTCTCCAGGTAGAAGTTGGGCTGAGCCGGTAGGTGTTTGGTCACCTCCCAGCGGTGTTACTGATACTAGACGTCGCATATACAACGCAAGTACCTGGTTGCTATGCGCGTCGATGCAATGCAACTAGTTGCATAGGGCGGCCCGGTGTTCCTATGCTGCGCCGGTGACCCTCCCCCACGCGATCCTGGTGTCGCTGTGCGAACAGTCCGGATCGGGCTATGAACTGACGCGTCGGTTCGACCGCTCGATCGGGTATTTCTGGAGCGCCACCCACCAGCAGATCTATCGCACGCTGCGGACGATGGAGGCCGACGGCTGGGTGTCGGCGACGGTGGTGGCGCAACAGGGACGGCCGGACAAGAAGGTCTACACCGTCTCCGATGCCGGCCGCTCCGAGTTGACCCGATGGATCGCCGCGCCGCTCGGCACCGGCCCATCCGGACGGGGTGGAGCCGGACGGGCCGGTGCGCTCGGTGACAGCCGCACCCGCGAAGTCGCCGTCAAGCTACGCGGCGCCGCTTTCGGCGACCCGGCTGCGTTGCACGAGCAGATCGTCGCCCTGCGTACCGAACGCGCCCAATTGCTGGACACCTACCGGGGATTCGAGAAGAAGCAGTTTCCCGATCCGGCAGCGTTGCACGACAGCGCATTACACCAGTACCTCGTGCTACGCGGCGGCATCCGCGCCGAGGAAGGCGCCATCGACTGGCTCGACGAAGTGATCGCGGCCCTGGCCCCGACCCTCAATGGGAAGCTGAATCAGGAGAACCGATGAACTATCCAAACTTGTTGTCCCCGTTGGACCTCGGATTCACTACGCTGCGCAACCGGGTGATCATGGGCTCGATGCACACCGGCCTGGAGGATCGGGCCCGCAACACCGGCCGGCTCGCCGAGTACTTCGCCGAACGCGCGCACGGTGGCGTCGGCCTGATCATCACCGGCGGATACGCACCCAACCGGACCGGCTGGCTGCTGCCGTTCGCCTCAGAGCTCACCTCGTCCGCGCAGGCACGCCGACACCGGCGCATCACCACGGCGGTGCACGATGCCGGCGGCAAGATCCTGCTGCAGATCCTGCACGCCGGACGCTATGCGTACCATCCGCTTTCGGTCAGCGCATCGTCGATCAAGGCGCCGATCAACCCCTTTCGTCCGCGCCGCCTCTCGTCGAGCGGTGTACGGAGCACCATCGACGACTTCGCACGCTGCGCACAGCTGGCCCGCGAGGCCGGCTACGACGGTGTCGAAATCATGGGCAGCGAAGGGTATTTGCTCAACCAGTTCCTGGCGCCACGCACGAACAAGCGTCATGACGACTGGGGCGGCACGGCCGAGAAGCGTCGCCGCTTGCCCGTCGAGATCGTGCGGCGGGCACGCACGGCGACCGGCGATGACTTCATCATCTGCTACCGGATGTCGCTGGCCGACTACGTCGAGGGCGGCCAAAGTTGGGACGAGATCCTTTCGCTGGCAACCGAAGTCGAGGCCGCCGGCGCGACCATGATCAACTCCGGCTTCGGCTGGCACGAGGCGCGGGTACCCACCATCGTCACGTCGGTGCCGGGCAACGCGTTCGTCGACGTCAGCCACGCCCTCGCCGGGCACGTCGATATTCCGGTGGTGGCGTCCAACCGGATCAACATGCCGCAGGCGGCCGAACAGATTCTGGCCGACACCCACGTGCAGCTGATCTCGATGGCCCGGCCGCTGCTGGCGGACCCGGAGTGGGTGCTCAAGGCACAGGCCGCGCGTGACGACGAGATCAACACCTGCATCGCCTGCAACCAGGCATGCCTGGACCACGCATTCGTCCACAAGACGGTGTCGTGCCTGCTCAACCCCAGAGCCGGCCGTGAGACCGAGCTGGTGCTGTCCCCGACCCGGCGCACCCGCTCGATCGCGGTCGTCGGCGCCGGGCCGGCCGGGCTGGCCGCCGCGGTCAACGCCGCTGCCCGCGGCCATCAGGTGACGCTGTTCGACGCCAACGACTACATCGGCGGCCAGTTCGACATGGCCCGTCGCATTCCGGGCAAAGAGGAATTCAACGAAACCATCCGGTATTTCACCACGATGCTGCGTGTCAACGGCGTGGACGTGCGGCTCGGCAACCGGGTGTCGGCCGCCGACCTCGCCGGCTACGACCATGTCGTGCTGGCGACCGGGGTTTCGCCGCGGATCCCCGACATTCCCGGCATCGACCATCCGATGGTGTTGACCTACGGCGAAGCGATCACCGGCGTGAAGCCGCTCGGCAAGCGCGTCGCGGTAATCGGTGCCGGCGGAATCGGTTTCGATGTCAGCGAGTTCCTGGTCACCGACTCCTCGCCAACGTTGAATCTCAAAGACTGGAAGACCGAGTGGGGAGTGGCGGACCCGTGGGAAGCAACGGGCGCGCTGATCGCCCCGATTCCCGCGGCCCCGGTGCGCGAGGTGTATCTGCTGCAGCGCTCCAGCGGCGCACAGGGCAAGCGGCTGGGTAAGACCAGCGGCTGGGTGCACCGGGCTTCGCTGAAAGCCAAAGGTGTTCAACAGCTTTCCGGTGTCAACTACGAGCGGGTGAGCGACCAGGGCCTGCACATCAGCTTCGGCCCGAAGCGGGAGCGACCGCAGCTGCTCGAAGTTGACAACATCGTGGTCTGCGCCGGCCAGGAGCCGGTACGCGACCTCGAAGACGAGTTGCGACGCCGCGGAGTCGAACCGCACATCATCGGCGGCGCCTCGGTGGCCGCGGAGCTGGACGCCAAGCGGGCGATCAAGCAGGGCACCGAGTTGGCCGCGAGGCTGTAGAGCTCAGGCCGCGAGCGAGTTGTAGTCCGTGGTGCGCTGGCGCGCCGGACGACCGATCCCCTCAGCGATGGCGATGAGCTCCGAAACGGTTTTGGCGGAGCCGAATTCAGAGCCGGCCATCCGCGAGATGGTCTCCTCCATCAAGGTGCCGCCCAGGTCGTTGGCGCCACCGTTGAGCATCACCTGGGTGCGCTCGGTACCGAGCTTGACCCAGCTGGTCTGGATGTGAGAAATGCGGCCGTGCAACATGATCCGCGCCAACGCATGCACGGCACGGTTGTCGCGGTGGGTGGGCCCCGGGCGCGCCGCACCGGCGAGGTAGAGCGGCGAGTTCTGGTGCACGAACGGCAACGGCACGAACTCGGTGAAACCACCGGTGCGGTCCTGGATGTCGCGTAACACGTTGAGATGTCCGACCCAGTGCCGAGGGTCGTCGACGTGCCCGTACATCATCGTCGACGATGACCGCAGGCCCACCTGGTGGGCGGTCGTGACGATCTCGATCCACATCGAGGTAGGCAGCTTGCCCTTGGTCAGCACCCAGCGGATCTCGTCGTCCAGAATCTCGGCCGCGGTGCCGGGAATGCTGTCCAGCCCGGCCTCGCGCAGGCTGGTCAGCCACTCACGAACGCTCAAGTTGCTCTTGGTGACGCCGTTGGCGATCTCCATCGGCGAGAACGCGTGCACATGCATCGACGGCACCCGCGCCTTGACCGCGCGGACCAGATCGGCGTAGCCGGTGACCGGCAACTCCGGGTCGATGCCACCCTGCATGCAGACCTCGGTGGCGCCGGCCACGTGCGCTTCCCACGCACGCTGAGCTACCTCGTCCGCCGACAGCGAGAAGGCGTCGGCATCGTCCTTGCGCTGCGCGAAGGCGCAGAACCGGCAGCCGGTGTAACAGATGTTGGTGAAGTTGATGTTGCGGTTGACCACAAAGGTGACGTCGTCGCCGACCACGTCGCGGCGCAGCGAATCCGCCAGTGTGGCAACGGCTTCCAATGCCGGTCCGTCAGCGTTGGCCAGTGCGAGATATTCCGCGTCGGAGCACGAGGCGGGGTCGCGCTCGGCGGAACGCAGCGCGGCAAGCACATCGGTGGCTAGGCGTTCGGGCGCACTAGCGCCCCGGGCAGCCAGGTCGTGCACCTTGGCCCGGATCGACTCCCAGTCGCCGAACGCGCTGTCCAGGTCGCTTCGGGTCTCGGTCCTGCGGCCTTCGGTGTCGATCGCCGAGTTGAGGTCGACCCGGCCGCCGGATGCCACGTCGTCGGGCTCCTGCCATGGCATACCCACCGGTGTGACGTCACGGGCCAGCCCGGTGTCCGGATCGGCCAGGGCCGCAACGTGACCGCTCACCCTGGGGTCGATCCACGCCGCTCCGGCCTGCACGTACTTGGGCTGCGCGGTCAGTCGCTCGACGAGGTCGTACCCCGCCGCCGCGGTAACCGCGGCCAGGTCGTCGAGGGCCGGCCACGGCCGCTCGGGGTTGACATGGTCCGGCGTCAACGGCGATACGCCGCCCCAGTCGTCGACGCCGGCGGCGATCAGCGCCACGCACTCCTGCTCCGAGACCAGATTCGGCGGCGCCTGGATCCGCATCGCCGGGCCGAGGACCAGTCGCGACACCGCGATGGTGGCCAGGAAGTCGTCCATTCCGGCGTCGGGTGTCGAGGCCATCGCGGTGTGCTGCTTGGCCCGGAAGTTCTGCACGATGACTTCCTGGACGTGGCCGAATTCCTTGTGCGACTTGCGAATCGCATGCAGTGTTTCGGCCCGCTCGGTGAGCGTCTCGCCGATGCCGACCAGTAAGCCGGTGGTGAACGGAATGGAGAGCCGACCCGCGTCGGTCAGCGTCCGCAGCCTGACTTCGGGATCTTTGTCCGGGCTGCCGTAGTGCGCAAGACCTTTCGTCTCGAACAACCGCCGCGACGTGGTCTCCAGCATCATGCCCATCGACGGGGCCACCGGCTTCAGCCGCGACAGCTCCGACCAGCTCATCACGCCGGGATTCAAGTGCGGCAGCAGCCCGGTTTCCTCCAGCACCCGGATCGCCATCGCGCGCAGGTACGACAGCGTGGAGTCATACCCGCGCTCGTCCAGCCATTCGCGCGCCTCCGGCCACCGTTCTTCGGGGCGATCACCGAGGGTGAATAGTGCTTCTTTGCAACCCAGTTCGGCACCCCTACGGGCGATGTCGAGGATCTCGTCGGGCTCCAGATACATGCCCGCGCCCTGGGCGCGCAGCTTTCCGGGCACCGTGACAAATGTGCAGTAGTGGCAGGAGTCCCGGCACAGATGCGTCACCGGGATGAACACCTTGCGGGAGTAGCTGACCGGCAGTCGTCCGGTATGGCCCCGCCGTCCGGCCGATTCCAGACCGGCGTCGCGCACCCGCGCCGCACTGTGGCACAGGTCGGCCAGATCGTCGCCGCGAGCGGTCAGGGCGACCGCCGCCTCGTCGACGTTGAGTGCCACCCCGTCGCGGGCCCGCCGCAGCACCCGGCGCATCGCGGAACCACTGGTTACAGGGGGGACCGACGGGCTGGCAAGCAGGGTCGGCTCTTCGCCTGGAGTCAACGGCACGTCTGTGTAACTTCCCGCCATCCGAATTTCATCCGCACGTTCCAACTATCCACGACCCGACGCGTGCCATGAGCGACAACAGTAGCCTCCGGCCAGCCGCCACGGAGTTCCCGCCCTCAGAGGGCGGGCCGGCTTCGCAGCAGCACCCAGAAGGGCGGCAGCAAACCGGCCCCAAGCAGCAACAATGGGCTGTACGCGAATACTCCCCGTCCGGCGAAGATGACGTCGCCGCCCGGACCGGGCAGGCACATCGCCAGGACGGTCAGTAGCCAGGTCCACAACGGCAGCGCGGCAACTCGCGTCGAGGTCGTCCATCGTCCGGCCGCCCACACCAGCGCCGCATTGATCAAGCCACTGATCAGCGCGCTGATCGGAAATGGGACTGACCCGATGTAGGACGGCAAAAGAAGGGCGCCGCCGACCGCGGACAGAACACCGTCGACAGCCAGCAACGCCAAGATGGCGACTCGAAAGGCGGTCAGGTCGGGATGCTGTCCAACTGCGAAACGATGGACATGACCTCCCACTGGAAGCTGTCCAGTCGGTCCTGCCAGTGCTGCTGGTTCTGGTCCAGATCCGGGTCCATTCCGGCAGCCTACCGCGTGACAGGCGCGGCGAGGTCGACGCCGGCGAGCAGATCGGTCTCCCACCCGCGGGTGTCACGATCGCCTGCGACGCCGGCCACCAGAACGTAGTGCTCCTGCGCGACGATGGGCAGCGCGAGGTTGTTCGACAGGGCGAGAGTGCGGCCGGTGGGACCGACGGTGAGTTGGGTGGTGTGCGCGCGCAGCGCCGCTGTCTTCGCCGGTAGCGCGTCCGGATCGTCGATCACGGCGTCGATCTCGTTGTCGGGGTAGCCGAGTTCCGACGAAGTCGCCGTCGGCGGGTGGGACGATCCATCCGTCGCGCAGGTCGCCGGGGCCGAGCGCCTCCCACGCCGCAGTGAATGTGCTGCGGGCGATGACGGTCCAGTAGAACTTGGGCACCGACCACGGCTGACCGGGGTAATCGCTACTGCTGCCGGCGGCGGCGACCGCCGCGGTGGTGACGACGTGCGCCTGAATGTGGTCGGGATGCCCGTAGCCGCCATTCGGGTCGTAGGTCACCACGACGTGCGGTCGCAGGTCGCGGATGATCTCGACGAGCGCGCCGACGGCTTCGTGCTGGTCGGCGTCGCTAAACCGCTGAGAACCCCGCCGGTCGCGCGCCTGGGAGCCGGCCATGCCGGAATCGCGCCACCGGCCGGGGCCACCGAGGTAGACGGGCCCGTCGAGGCCCAGCGCCTGCAGCGCGGCCGTCAGCTCACCGATCCGGTAGCCGCCGAGTTGGTCTGCGTGGTCCACGGCCAGCTGCGCCCACTGGTCACCGATGACCTCGCCCTCTTCGCCGAGCGTGCACGTGACGACCTGCACCTGCGCTCCGCGCGCCACGTAGTGAGCAATCGTGGCCCCGTTGGTGATGCTCTCGTCGTCGGGATGGGCATGCACGAACAACAGCCGCGGAGTCTCCTGCATGGCAGGCACCCTACTCGCGGGCTGCGCGGCAAAGGATTTCGCGGGCTGAATGCCTGAGCTGCAAAAATAGTCGGCAGCTTGGCAAAGCCCGCCCAGCCAAAAGATACGCCGCTGGCTACTATCGTCGGATGGGACAGCAGGTTGCACCGGTCCGCACCCGGCGTCGGGGCAAGCAGCTCGAGGACGCCCTCTATGACGCCACCCTGGCCGAACTGGCAGCCGTCGGCTACGGCGGACTGACCATGGAGGGCATCGCCGCGCGGGCGCGGACCGGCAAAGCCGCGCTCTACCGACGCTGGTCCAGCAAGCACGACCTGGTTCAGGCGGCGTTGCTCTACGCACTGCCCCCATTTCCCGAGCCGCGTCCAGACCGATCGGCGCGCGAGAATCTGCTGGCCGTGCTCAGCGCCCACTGCGACCTAGTAGCGGGCAAGACCGCGTTTCCGGGGCTGGCGAGCCTGCAACAGCTGCTGCACGAGCCGGAGCTGCGGGCCATCTTCACCGACGCCGTGGTCGGGCCACGGTTGCAGATGACCGAATCGATCCTGCACGCCGGCGCGGCCAACGGTGAGATCGACCAGGCCACGCTGACTCCCTACACCGCCCGCGTCGGCACCGCGCTGGTCAACCAGCAGCTGATGCTCACCGGCGCCCCGCCGAACAAGCGTCAGCTGGCCCAGATCGTCGATACTGCTTTGCCGCATCCGACCTGATTGTCGCTGCAGCACAACGGCTTTCGCACTGCCACAGGCCTCACAAAGCCAGAGGCGGGCCGCCCCCTGGTCGGTCCGCCTCTGGCGTGTGGGTGTTCTTCGATCCGATCGCGCAGGCCCGCCCGTTGCGCTGAGGTCACGAGTAGCTGTTACATCCCCCGGCTGCCGACTTAACCGGTGGCCGAACATTACCTGAGAGCAACCTTAAGGAACGGCGTTTTTTTACTTCTGTCCAACAGAGACCGAATCGTTACCTGACGCTGCAGGGGACACGCGGCTCATTGCGCCGTCTTCACCCCATCGCTTCGCTCTGCATCGTCGCCGCCGCGGCTCATTGCGCCGCTCCTCCTCATCGCTTCGCTCTGCATCGTCGCCGGCGCGGCTCATTGCGCCGTCTTCACCCATTGTCCGGCGTCGCCGACGATGCCCACCGGCACCGCGCCGGAGAGGCTGACATTCTGCACACTCGGGCCCGCCCCGACGATCGTGGTGTCCTGAAGAATCGGCAACACCGTGGACATCTCCCAGAGCCGCGGCTCCACCGCGTTGATCACGTCGTTGATGTCCTTGGTGCCGCCCAGCGCAGCGTCGATATCTCCCTGAATGCTGTGATCGCAGATGCCGGTCAGGTTCGACGGCGCCTGCACCAGCGCGCCGGGTTCCTGCGCGTGCGAGGGGGGCGTGGAGGTGGCAGCCGTCGGGGTGGTCGTGGGAGTCGACTTGGGTGTCGGGCCGGACGACGATGACGGGCCGGCGGTGGTGGATACCGCTGTCGCCTCCAATGCCGGGCAGCTGTAACGGGACGCCAACAGCGTCGCCAGGTTTCCGCCGGCCTCCCTCCAGCCCACCAGGGCGTCGACCCGGTCGTTGACCAGCGCGTCGCGGTACATCGCGACCGGGTCCAGGGCGAGCACGGTCGCGGCGATGCCGACATTGCGCAACTGGTCCGCGGCAGTGTTCGCCACGGCCTGCGACGTCGGGTCATTGGCCGCTACCCCGATGACCAGAGTCAGCTCCTTGCCGTCCTTGGTGACGTGGCCCCGGGTGTTCTCCGGAGTCGAGGTGTCGTTGTCGATCTGGTAGCCCGATGCTTCGAGCAGCCCCAGCGCCGCGGTCCGATTCATCGCCGGCGGCGAGGTCGGCACGTAGCCGGGATCGCTGGGCGACCGGATCTGCGCCTGGTCCAGGCTGACGGTGTTGTCGCTGCCCGCACCCACGGCCGCGAGCAGATCCACGTCGAGCAGCCCCAGGATCGCCTTGCGCACTTGTCCGTCAGCCAGCTTCGAGACGTTGGCCCGCAGCGTCAGCTGCATCACCCGGGGCGTCATGATCCGGGCGGTCCGCACGTCGGGGATCGCCGACAGCTGTGCGAAAGCCGCTGAGCCACCATGGACTTGGGCTACCTGAGTGTCGCCATTGCGGACCGAGTCAGCCAGCGCGGCGGGCGCCCCGGCCCGGCGGAACAGCACCAGATCCGGCTTGGACGGCGGGCCCCAGTAACGGTCGTTGCGGGCGAGCAGGATCTCGTCGCGCTGCGGGTCGATGGACTCCACCCGGAACTGTCCGCCGGTCACCGGCAGGGCACGCGCCAGCCCGGCCGGGAAGCCACCAGGCACGTCTTTGACGATGTGCGCCGGAAGGATGTCGTTGAACAACTCACGCCACGCCGGGTAGGGCCGGGCGAAGGTGACGACGGCCTGCTTGCCGCCGTCGATCGACTGCACCCCGGTGATCAGGTCATAGCCGGCCGGGTCGACCACGCCGGGCTGGCCGACCATTTGCCGCCACAGGTACCAGAAGTCGTCCGCGGCGATCGGCGCGTTGTCGGTCCACTGCGCCTCCGGCCGGATCTTGTAGGTGACCGTGAACGGGTTTTCTCCGGTCACCTCGGCGGACTTCAGCAGCGTCGGATCCAGCTCCCACCGCGATCCCGTCGGCGTGTTCGGATCGGCCACCGGACGGAAGGCGCTTGGCAGCACCAGCGCGCTGACCGCGGCGTTCACCGCAGACAAGTCGGACAGCAGATGCGGGTTGAACCCAGCACCGATCGAGTCGATGCCCACGATGATCTGCGTCCTGCGCTGCGGCGGCGGGGCGGTGCTGCGCGAGGTCTCGGTGCTCTGTGGCGCCGGCGGCGGGCTGACCGCGCAGCCACCGAAGGCCAGCAGCGAAACCAGCATGCCGGCGGTCAAGCAGACGCGGCGGGCTCGTTTCGGCACGCCCAACAGGGTATCGGTGCCCGTCTGGTCGGCGACGCTCAACGCAACGCGCTAGCCTCGGGCCTTCGCCCGGGCCTTGCTGCGCCCACGGGTGGTGGCGTCCAGCTCGTTCTTGCGGACTCGGACAATCTCGGGTGTCACCTCGACACATTCGTCGTCGGCGCAGAATTCCATCGCCTGCTCGAGGCCCAATTCCAGCGGACGGGCGAGCGTCTCGAAGACGTCGGCCGTCGACGAGCGCATATTGGTCAGCTTCTTCTCGCGGGTCGCATTGATGTCGAGGTCCTCGGCGCGCGGGTTGATCCCGACGACCTGGCCCTCGTAGGTGTCGTCGCCGGGTTCGACGAAGAACTGCCCACGATCGGCCAGTTGGGTCAAGGCGAATGGCGTGATCTTGCCGGTTCGGTCGGAGACCAGCGACCCGGTGTGGCGGGCCCGGATCTCGCCCGCCCATGGGCGGTAGCCGTCGAACACCGCGTTGGCGATGCCGGTGCCGCGGGTGAGGGTGAGGAAGTCAGTGCGGAAGCCGATCAGTCCACGGCTGGGCACGATGAAATCCATCCGCACCCAGCCCGCGGCGTGGTTGGTCATCTCCTCCATGCGGCCCTTGCGGGCGGCCATCAGCTGGGTGATCGCGCCGACGAACTCGTCGGGGCAGTCGATGGTCATCGCCTCGAACGGCTCGTGCAACTTGCCGTCAACGGTCCTGGTCACCACCTGCGGCTTACCGACGGTGAGCTCGAAGCCTTCCCGGCGCATCTGCTCGACCAGGACCGCCAACGCCAGTTCGCCACGGCCCTGCACCTCCCAGGCGTCGGGCCGGTCGATGTCAACGACCTTGATCGACACGTTGCCGACAAGTTCGGAGTCCAGGCGGGTCTTGACCATGCGCGCGGTCAGCTTGTGCCCCGATACCTTGCCCGCCAGAGGGGAGGTGTTGGTGCCGATCGTCACCGAGATGGCCGGCTCGTCGACGGTGATGCGCGGCAGCGCGTGCGCGTGCTCCGTGTCGGCCAAGGTGTCGCCGATCATGATCTCCGGGATACCTGCGACAGCGACGATGTCGCCCGCGATCGCCTCGTCGGTGGACGTCCGTTCCACGCCCTCGGTGACGAGTAGCTCGGTGATCTTGACGTTGGTGATGACGGGATGGCCGTCGACCTCACGCATCCAGGCCACCTGCTGGCCCTTCTTGATGCGGCCCTTGTAGATCCGGATCAGGGCCAGCCGGCCGAGGAACGCCGACGCGTCGAGGTTGGTCACCAGCGCCTGCAGCGGGGCCTCGGGATCGCCCTGCGGCGGCGGAATGTGGTCGAGCAGCACGTCGAACAGCGGGTCCAGGTTCTCGCCGTCGGGGTTCTCGCCGTTGGCCGGCTCGGTGGTGCTGGCGATGCCCGCGCGACCCGAGGCGTACAGCGTCGGCAGGCCGAGCGCGTTTTCAGCAGCCGCTTGCGCTTCGGCGTCCAGGTCGGAGGCGACATCGAGCAGCAGGTCGTGACTCTCGGACACCACCTCGGCGATACGCGCGTCCGGACGGTCGGTCTTGTTGACGACAAGGATCACCGGCAGGTGTGCAGCCAGCGCCTTACGCAGCACGAACCGGGTCTGCGGCAACGGGCCTTCAGAGGCATCGACGAGCAGCAGCACCCCGTCGACCATGGACAGTCCGCGCTCGACTTCGCCGCCGAAGTCGGCGTGCCCGGGCGTGTCGATGACGTTGATGACGGTCATCGAGCCGTCCGGGTGCTGGCGGTGGACGGCGGTGTTCTTCGCCAGGATCGTGATGCCCTTTTCCTTCTCCAGGTCACCCGAGTCCATCAAGCGTTCGATTACGTCGTCGCCGCGATGAGTCAGCGCCCCTGATTGCCGCAACATCGCATCCACCAGGGTCGTCTTGCCGTGATCGACGTGAGCGACGATGGCGACGTTTCGGAAATCCACGTCCGTGATTGTTTCAGTGCAGGTCGCCTATCGCGAAACTGAGCAGCTGTGACGTTGACCGTGGGTCGGTTGCGGACGCCCAAAGTGTAGGGAAAACCCTTATTGACCGACCCCAGCGGCTCACAGATAATTACTATCTAATCTTCAGCAAAATTTCAGCTTCTCGCCCGGGACTAGCCGATAAAGGACTCCAACGACCGTGAATATCCGCCGCCTCATGCCCGCGTTGACCGCGACCGCCGGAGCCTTCCTGGCGACCGCGTTCCTGTCCTCGACGTTCGCACATGCCGACCCCAACACCTTCGTCGTGATCCCCGACCCGCAGGATGGGCCATCGGCAATCACCGCGGTCGGCGGGATAGCGCCCTTCGACACGACCATTTCTTATAGCGGCGAGTTCGGCGTCAGCTTTGGCGGAAGTCCAGGACTCGAAGGAGTTTTTGGAAATGCGACCTACTACAGCGACATCTTCGGGCTGCACAACGTCGAACTTCAGGGTGAGTTCAACGGTGTTCCAACACAGGTCATCGACGACCTGAGCTTCGGAAACGGGTACGACAACGTGTACACCGACATGATCGGCGCCGGGCCCAACGGCAGCAACAGCATCACCGACATCTTCGTCACGCCGTTCGGGGACTTCAACATTCCGACCACGTACGACGCCGCTGCGGATTTCCCGACGCCGCTCGGCGCTGCGGCGCTGGACACCGACTTCACCAGCTTTGCCGCGGCGCTCGACGCCGACTGGACGACATTGGTCACCGACGTCAGCGCTCTTTTCTAGAGCGAAAGCACACGATCCAGCGCGGCCACAAAGCCGCGGTCTGCGGGCACCCAGTCGACCTGGTGAAGCTCAGCTGCGGTCACCCAACGCAGCCCAGCGTGGTCGTTTGGCTGCGGCTCGCCGCTGAGCAGGGTGGCGTGATATGCCCGCAGCGTCATGGTCGGGTTGAGCTCGACGTCGTCGCCCAGTCGCTCGCCGACCTCAACCTCGACACCGAGTTCCTCGGCGAGTTCGCGAGCCAAGGCCTCGGGCTCGCTCTCCCCTGCCGCAACCTTGCCGCCCGGCAGCTCCCAGCGGCCGGCCAGTTCGGGCGGCCGAATACGCTGCGCAAGCAGCACCTTGCGCTCGGCGATGATCGCTCCGGCGACCACGATCTGGTTGACCATCGCGGCTGACGGTATACGGTCGAAATATGGCTGTGTTAACCGATGAACAAGTGGACGCCGCACTACCTGAGCTCAACGGGTGGGAACGCAAAGATGGCGCACTACGACGATCGGTCAAGTTTCCGGAGTTCCTTGCCGGGATCGAGTCGGTCCGCCGGGTAGCTCAGCGCGCCGAAGAGAAAGACCACCACCCCGACATCGATATCCGTTGGCGGACTGTGACTTTCGCGCTGGTGACGCATTCCGACGGTGGCATCACCGACAAGGACGTCGCTATGGCGCACGACATCGATCGCCTCATTGAGGATTAACCGCATTGCCGAGTAGTCCCGCGTCTCCCGCTGGCCGCGACCCAGCCCAGCGTCGCGAGCGTCACCACGATGTAGACCAGGCCGCCCCACGCCTGGTACCACGGTCTGCCGTTCTGCCAGATGCTGGGCTGCGCAAAACTCAGCAGCCAGGGCACGCCGATGATCAGAAGCGTCAGCCAGGTCCAGCCGAGGATCCGTGCGCCGCGACGATCAGACAGCGGGCCGTGCAGTAGCCAGATCATCAACGGCACCAACCACACCCAGTGATGAGTCCAGGAAATCGGGGACAGCAGCAACCCGAACAGCTCGACCACCAGCAGACGTCCGAGCCGGTCCGGCTGATCGGCGTGCCCGCTCATCGCGCGCCAGGCGAGCACGGAAAGTATTGCGGTGACGGTGATTCCGATCAGCACCGCCGGGCTGTAGCCGGAGTCGTGGCCGTAGATCCGGCAGATCGCGCCGCGCCATGACTGGTTGAAGATCGTGCAGATCGGGCCGATCCGGTCGGTCTTGAAGATCAAATCGGTGAAGTAGTAACGGGTTTGGTCTCCGACGACCATCGCCGACACCGCAATCGTGGCGAAGAAGACGACCGCGGAGAACACCGCCGTGCCCCAGCGACGGGCGCCGACGAAATACAGCCCCCCGATTGCGGGCGTCAACTTCACCCCCGCTGCCGTCCCCAACAACAGGCCGGACAGCCACCACCGGGTGCTGAAGACCGCCCCCAAGGTGGCCAGCGCCAGCACAACGTTGATCTGGCCGTAGTCGAACGTGCTGCGCAGCGGCTCGAGCCAGATCGCGATCCCGGTCCACAGCATCGCCAGCCGGTGACCCTCGCCGGCGGCCACCCCCAGCAGTCGCTGACTGATCCGCACGACGCCGTACAGCGCGGCCATCGTCCCGACCGTCCAGCAGAACGCGACCACGCCGAACGGCAGCAGATGCAGCGGATAGAAGACGACAGCCGCGAATGGCGGGTAGGTGAACGGCAGCGGGAAATCCGGCGTCTGATCTGCGTAGACGTAGCGATACAAGCTGCCCGGGTGATCGATCATGGCGGCCCCGCCGACGTAGACGTGTAAGTCGACGAAGTTGGCGCCGTTGGACGCCAGGTACGTCCAGGCCAGCCGCGCGAGGACGCTCACGACCAGAACCACCGGCCCGATCGTGTCGACGGACATCGCGCGCCGGCCGTTGGTGATTGCCGCGGGAGCAGCCGAGGTGGTGTTGATCTGCACGACTCTATCGCCGGGCGCGACCGGCGCCGCAGTTCCGGCCGCGAGGCCGCTCGGTCACCGCAACCGCTCGGTTCAGTAACGGTCGCATAAATGCCACACGTGTCACTTGAGTCACTTCGACATCAAGCGGATCGTCTCCGCCGAGGACTTGTCACCGAGATTCAGGAGAGTCATGTCAACCATTAAGACCTTCGTCCGCGCCACAGCTGTAGTGGCGGGATCGTCGGCAGCGTTGCTCATGGGCGGCTTGATGGGCACAGCCCATGCCGACCCGGCAACGGTGCCCGCGCCCGACATCAGCCAGCAACTCGTCGGCACTGCGGCCCAAGCGCCGCAGCTGCTGCAAAGCGTCGCCGGTGCGCTGGGCGGTCAGCCGGCCACGCCGCCACCGCTGGCCAGCGCGTCGATCAAGATGCCGCAGCAAGCCGCCGCCCCGACCACCGGTTCGTCGCTGCTTCCGGGCTTGGCGTCGCCCACCCCGGCCGCGACCAGCGCTACACCCGGACTTGGTATTCCGGGTCTGACGTCTCCGACTCCGGCGGCGACGTCGACACCGGGTCTCAGCCTTCCGGGTCTGACGCCGGCCGTTCCCGCCGCGGCTGCGCCGGCGACCAACCCCGCGGGGATGCTGCCTCAGGCTCAGCTGAACCTGCCGCAGATCCCGGGGCTGCCGTTCCCGCTGCCACAGCAGGTGTCGCTGCCCGGCGACCTGACCTCGCTGCTCACCGGATCACCACTCAGCAGCGGACTCGCCTCGGCGGCAGGTATCCCGGCAGCTGCTGCACCGGCAGCTTTGCCCGCGGCGACCCTGCCGTTTACGGCAGCACCGGCGGCGACCTTGCCGTTGGCGGCCGCACCGATTCTGCCCGCCGCCGCGGGCGCGTCGCTGTTCCCGGTGTCCGCCCTGCCCTGACCGAGCTACCGGCCGGCTAGCGCCACCGTGCGCTAGCCGGCCACCACCAACTTCGACGACTGGGGAGACACCATGTACATCGCACGCAACCTGATCAGCACCTTCGCCGCCGCGGCCGTCGCAGCCAGCGCAGCAGTGGCCCTGTCCCCCACCGCCGCCGCCGACCCGGCGGCACAACCAGCACCGATCCCCGCCCAGCAGTTACCCGCAATCCCGGGCATGCCGGGACTGCCCGCGCTGACCGAGCTGAGCCCGATCATCCAAGAGGCCGCCGGCAACCCCGAGCAGGCGACTCAGCTGCTGATGGCCGCGGCACAGGCATTCAGCCGCAACCCGTCGGCGCCCGAAGAGTCGAAAAACGTTGCGGCGTCGGTGAACCAGTTCGCCGGATCCCCTGAAGCCGCCTCGACGGCGCACGTCGTCCCGCCCGGTGTGGAGCCAGGTACTCAGGCGCACCTGCCGACCGGTATCGACCCGGTCCACGCAGCAGGTCCCGCACCCGCAGCCGCTCCAGCCCCCGCGAACGCCGTTCCGGTGGCCGCCGCCGGGTCTGCACCGGCCGCCGCGCCGGCGCCTGCGCCCGCCGCCGCACCGGCGCCTGCGCCCGAGGCCGCCACGCCGACCTTCAGCCCGGACGCGCCGCCTACCCAGGACTTCATGTACCCGTCGATCAGCAACAACTGCGGAGGCGACGGTGGCACCGTCATGGCACCCGTGCTGTCGGTGGCCGGCCCCGCCAAGATCCCGGCGCCGGGTCCGGCCGCGGGCCAGACTGCCTACGTGTTCACCGCGATCGGTACGTCAGGACCCGCCGATGTCCAGAAGCTGCCGCTGAATGTCACCTGGGTCAACCTCACCAGCGGCAAGTCGGGCAGCGCGACGCTCAAGCCGCAGGCCGACATCAACCCGCAGGGACCCACCACGTTGACCGCCACCGTCGACACCGGATCGGGCAGCATCATGTCGACGGTCTTCGGGCAGGTCAGCACCAAGGACAAGCAGTGCCAGTTCATGCCCACCATCGGCTCGACGGTGGTGCCCTGACCCCAGACCCGGAAAGTCCGCCGCCGCGCCCATCGTCGTGCGCGCGGCGGACTTGCCGTCTAGTCGGCCATCCGGCGCTAGTGGTTCACGGCCCTAAGAGGCCACGCGGTGCTAGTACGCCATGAAGAGGATCGCGTCCCGGTCGTACTCCAGACCAGGATGTGCGCTGGCCAGGTGTGCCTGCGTCAGGTCGACCAATTCGTCCTCGTCTTTGCCGGTGATCGCCTCGCCACACGGGCAATTCAGATGTGTCTTCACGGTGTTGCCTTCCCTGACGCCTTCTTGGCTGCCTTCATTTGCTTTTTGTACGAACGCACCTTGTCCAGCGAACCCGCGTCGGCGATGTCAGCAACCGAAACGTGCGTGCCGGCCTTGCCGAACTCGCCTGCCGCAGCGCGCCAGCCCTTCGGCGTCACCGCGTATTGCTTGCCGAGCAAGCCCAGAAAGATCTGCGCCTTCTGCTCGCCGAACCCGGGCAGGCCCTTGAGCCGTCGCAACAGCTCGGGCCCGTCGGGATCACCCGCGGTCCACAGCCCGGCGGCATCGCCGTCGTAGTCGTCGACGATGATTCGTGCCAGCGCTTGGACCCGCTTGGCCATCGAGCCTGGAAAGCGATGTATCGCAGGTTTTTCCGAGCACAGCGCGGCGAATTTGTCCGGGTCGTAGTCGGCGATTTCAGCGGCGTCGAAACCGCTCATCCGGTCGGCGATCTTCTTGGGACCGGCGAACGCGGTCTCCATCGGTACCTGCTGGTCGAGCAGCATGCCGACCACCAGCGCCAATGGATTCTCAGACAGAAGTTGATCGGCGTCGGTGTCCTGCGCCAAGCAGATCTGCACGGTCAACGGCGCATCCTTTCCGTCAGACGACTTAAACCGTTCTCACCCAACCACAAGTGGCGGGACGAAGTGAATGGCAGGCCCGGTATCCGGGCGCACCACGAAAGCGCCGGCAATGACGATCTCCGTCCCCGGCGTGCCAACGTTCACCGTCGGAGGCTCCTACCTCAGAGTCACCGGGCGGAGATTTTCCTGGTCCGGCCAAGTGCGCATCGTCAACGACCCGCCGACCCACATTCTCTCGGCCGCCGACTGGCTGGCGCTGGTCGAGAAATTCGGCTTGGCCACCAATGTCGACCCCTCGGCAAGAACGGGCTGACGCCGCTCGCCGAGGGGTTACGGTGGCGCCATGGTTAACACGACCGGCCGCTCGTTGAGGAACCTGGCCGGGTTCACCGGACTGTCCTGTGTCGCCATCGGGATCTACCACTTCGCGCTCGGCACCGCGTCGGTTCCCGGCGCGACAGATGCCAACGCGACGGTCGATTCGCGGGAGCGGTTCTACTCCGCCTATTTCGCCGGCTATGGGCTTGCCTGGCTGGGCGCAGCGCGCAAATCCCCGATCCGCGCCACCGAGATCCGCCTACTGGCCGGGCTGATGCTGGTCAGTGCGGTCGGACGGGTGATCTCGCTGGTCAACAACGGACGCCCGCACTGGTTCCAGGAAGTGCTGACCGCGGTCGAATTCGTCGTTCCGGCAGCCTTTTTCGCTCTAGTTAAGGCCCAATTGGCGACGGCTGACGAGAAGGAATTGGCGAGCTAGCCGCTCTTGCGGCGGAATTCCCGGCGGTTACTCGCCGAGCCATGGGCACCGGGTTGCTTGGCGCCACCGTCCTTCTTGTGGTCCCCGCCGCCCGATGACTTCGAGTTCTTACGCTCGAGGGCTTCACGGAATTTGCGTTTGGTGTCGTCCTCCGACGCCGATTCAGCCATGCCGGAAGCCTAGCGCGCGGTCGCCGTTGTGGCGGGATTCACCGTAGGCCCGGCGGCATGCCGTAGATGTGTGCCACCGGCAGGGTCAGCACGACGCGACGGTCGGTGACCATCGCCTGGCGGTAGTCGTCCCAGTCCGAGTGCTCACCGGCAATGTTGCGGTACAACGCGATCAGCGCTTCGACCGTGTCGTCGCCGGGCGCGGCAGCCGGCGGAGTCAGCGTCGCGGTGCCCTCGGCGACGGCGTAGGACCAGCCGTCGTCCGAGCTGACAAGCAACGACGCCCGCGGGTCGCGACGCAGGTTGCGGGTCTTGGCCCGCGGTTCGGTGACCGATACCTGAATCACGGCATTACGGGCATCGAAGTAATACGAGACGTTGGACAGCTGCGGCCGTCCGTCCCGTTTGAGCGTGGCCAGCACGCCCAGAGAATTGTCCGCGATCACGGCCAGTAACTTGTCGTCGAACACGTGGCGGCTCATGTCGGAAGCGTACGGCCCGACTCTCGCACATCGCTACCATCGCGCTCATGACCCAATACGCGGCATTCCTGCGCGGTGTCAACGTCGGCGGGGTGAACCTGAAAATGACCGAGGTGGCAACGGCGTTGACTGATGCCGGGCTTGCCGAGGTCCGCACCATCCTGGCCACCGGCAACGTGAGGCTGGCATCGGCCAAAGGCGCCGACGCGGTTCGCGCGACCGCGGAAAAGGCGCTACGACAGCAGTTCGGCTATGACGCCTGGGTGCTGGTGTATCCGATCACAAAGCTGCAGTCGATCGTCGACGGCTACCCGTTCGAGCCCGAGGTCGACGGTTACCAGTCGTACGTCACGTTTGTCAGCGATGGCGATGTGCTCGAGGAGTTGGCGGACTTGACGCCTGATGACGATGCCGACGAGAAGATCGAACGCGGCCCCAAGTCGGCCGGCGTGATCTATTGGCAGGTGGCCAAGAACCACACGTTGGACAGCACCATCGGCAAGACGATGGGCAAGAGGAAGTACAAGTCGTCGACGACCACGCGCAATCTGCGCACGCTGGTGAAGGTGCTGGCGGCTCAGCCGTCGGCGTAGGTCTCCAGGTAGCGCAGCGCCTCGGCCTTGCCGAGCCCCAGCCCGCGCGCCACGTCGAGATAGGCACCCGCCGCGGCTGCCATCGCCGTGTCCGCCGGGTCCGCCCGGGCGACGAATGTGCCGAAACGGCCGCGGGTTTCGACGACGCCGGCCGTTTCGAGTTCGCGGTAGGCACGAGCCACGGTGTTGACGGCCAGGCCCAATTCGCCGGCCAATTCACGCACCGTCGGCAACCGTGCGCCGGGCGGCAACGTCCCGGCCCGGATCGCCTCGATGATCTGGTTGCGCAGCTGGTCGAACAGCGGCCGATCCGCCTGCCCGTCAACCCGCAGCCACTCGCCCAACTCCACCCGATCAGTATCCCGCAGTCCAGCTATCTTGGTGGAGTGCGAATTACGGTGCTGTCCGGTGCGGGAATCTCCGCGGAGAGCGGCGTGCCGACGTTCCGCGATGACAAGAACGGGCTGTGGGCCAAGTTCGACCCCTACGAGTTGTCCAGTGTTCAAGGCTGGGAACGCAACCCCGAGCGGGTGTGGGGCTGGTATCTGTGGCGGCATTACCTGGCCGGCGCCGTCGAACCCAATCCCGGTCATCGCGCCGTCGCCGCCTGGCAGGACCACGCGGAGGTCAGCGTCGTCACCCAGAACGTGGACGATCTGCACGAGCGCGCGGGCAGCTCGCCGGTGTATCACCTACACGGCAGCTTGTTCGAGTTTTGTTGCGCGACATGCGGTTTGCCGTACACAGGCGAACTTCCCGAGATGACCGAGCCGGCACTGGAAGTTAAGCCGCCGTTGTGCGACTGCGGGGGTTTGATCCGCCCCGACATCGTGTGGTTCGGCGAAGCACTGCCCCAGGAGCCTTGGCAGCACGCCGTCGAGGCAACAACGACGGCCGATCTGCTGGTGGTGGTGGGCACGTCGAGCATCGTCTACCCGGCGGCGAGCCTGCCCGAGGCAGCGCTGGCCCGCGGGATCGTCGTGGTCGAGGTCAATCCGGAGCCCACCCCGCTGTCGGACAGCGCCACGATCACCGTGCGCGAATCAGCCAGCATCGCGCTTCCGACCCTGCTGCAGCGACTACCAGCACTACTCAACTGACGGGGCTGAACACCTAGGCCTGACGGCGCGCCCGCCCCAGCACGAACTCCGTCACCGGCAACGGCACCCACGCCGGCATTGCCTGCTCGGTACGGGTGCGGTCGATCTCGAATCCCGCAGCGCGGATCGACTGTTCGGTGTCGCGATGAGCGTGGCAGTTTCCCGCCAGCCTCGGCCACAACGTGGTCACGTCGACGAACTGCTGAAGCCGGCCCCGGAGCCCCAAGGTGGCCACGTGTTCCAAGTAGCGCAACTCGCCGCCCGGTCGCAGCAGCGAAAGCAACTGCCGCAGAACCGAATCGGGCTCGGCGACCGAGCACAACACCAACGAGCACACCACCGCGTCGAACGGCTCGTCGGCAGAGAAACTCTCTACCGTGCGGTTGGTGACCTCGACCGGAACGGGTGCGGCGGCGGCCGCTTCGCGGGCCAACCCGACCAGTCGCTCCTCGGGTTCGATCGCCACCACATGCTCGACGGTCTCCGGGTAGAACGCGAAGTTGGTTCCGGTTCCCGCGCCCACCTCGAGAATCCGGCCGGACAGTTCGGAGAGGTTTGCCCGGCGAAATTCGCGCATCTGCTCGGTCTCGTGTGCGGCGATCGCGGGCCAGATCCGCGCGAAGAACGGATGGCGGACGGTCTCCGCCCTCGAGGAAGTCACACCGAGAAGCCTTTCGACCCCAACGCCGTCAACCGTTCCACCACCTGCTGCGGTGTCGCGTCGGCGCCGACCAGTCTGGTCACTATATTCCCGGAGAAGACCGCACGCAGCACCCGGTCGGTGAACGCATCGGCGTCGCCGAACGGCAGATGCGGCTTGGCGATCAGCAGCGCGGCCGCCCCGTGCGCGGCACTCCACAGTTCCAGCGCGATGCCGGTCGCATCGCCCGGCAGGAACACCCCTTCAGCCATCAGAACCTTGACGGTCGTGCAGATGTGCTCGAAGGCCGAACTGTCAAGGGCTGCATCAACACTGCTGTTGGACTTCCACTCACCCATTGTTGCGATCCGGTACAGCTCAGGGTTTTCGAGGGCGAATCGGACATAGGCCAGCCCCTGAGCGCGTAGGACCTCGACGGTGCTCGGCGCCACGGCGGACACCCGTTGCATCTCGTCGTCGAGCTTCTCGAAGTAGCGCGCACACACCGCGTCCAGCAGTGCATCCTTGTCCTGGAAATGCAGGTAGATCGACGGCGGGGTCACACCGACGCGTTCGGCCACCGAGCGGATCGACACCGCCTTGGCGTGCCCGATGTCGAGCAGGAGTTCGGTTGCCGCATCGAGGATTTCGTCGCGCAACAGATCGCCGGATCCGCGCGGGGCGCGCCGCCTGCGAAGACTCTCCGTGGAAGGGTCAGCGACCATCGACGACCGTCGCGCCAGTACGTGCGCCCACGCTGGATGCGCCGGCGGGAATGGCCGAATCGTCGTCGGACCGACGGTGCCGTCCGTGGGCCGGATCGGCCGCCATCGGCAATGGCGCGGAGTTCGACTCGCTGATCCCGAACCGGTCGTGCAGCCACACCAGCGGTTTGGGCGCCCACCAACTCCAGTGGCCCAGAACGTGCATGAACGCCGGCACCAGCACCATCCGCACCAAGGTTGCGTCGGCCAGCACGGCCAGGGTCAGGCCGGTGCCGAACATCCGCATGAACGACACCTGCGCGGCGATCAACGCCGCAAACGAAATCGACATCACCAGCGCGGCGGCCGTCACCACGCGGCCGGTGCGGGCCAGCCCGAGAGCCACGCTCTCGTCGTTGTCGGCGCGCTTGGTTCGGTTGTCCGGTGGCACCGGATGCGACGCGACCGCAGCCAGCCAGTACTCACGAATCCTGGAGACCAGGAACACTTCGTAATCCATCGACAGGCCGAAGGCGACACAGAACAACAGCACCGGGATGTTGGCCACCACCGTGCCACTCTGCGTGGTTCCCATCCCGCCAAGGTGGCCGTCCTGGAAGATCCACACCAGTGCACCGAACGCTGCCGTCAGCGATAAAATGTTGCACACCAACGCCTTTAGCGGGAGCAACACACTTCCGGTGAGTAGGAACAGCAGGGCGAACGTGATGATCCCGATCAGACCCAGCACCAGCGGCAGCCGTTTGGTGATCGCGTCCACGCTGTCGTGGTTGATCTGAGCCATTCCGGACAGCTCTACCGACTGCCCGGCCGGGCCGGGCACCGCGTGCAAGCGGTCGAGCTGGGTGTCGGAGGCTTTCGAGAACAGTGGGGCGGTGCTGGCGATCGTCAAGAACGCGCTGCCCTGCGCCATTCCCGTCGCCGCGGACGGCGGCCCGACCTGGATGCCGCCGACGAACGTCCCGGTCGGCGCCGAGACGGCCCCGACGTCGGCCACCCGTGACAGGTCGGCCGCATAGCGGCTGAGGTCGCCCGGACGCACCCCTCGAACATCCGGGACGACAACAGACACCGCGGTCGCCGAGTCATCGGCGAAATCGTGACGCAACTGATCACCCACTGCATGTGCCGACGCCGACGTCGGCAACACCCGGTCATCGGGCATACCCCACTTCACCCCGAGGAACGGAAGTCCCAGCATCAGCAGCAATGCGACGACCACCAAACCGATGGGAATGGCCCGTCGCATCACGAATTTGGTCGACCGGTACCAGAACAACTGCTCCACCGGTTTGTGCACCGGATCCGGTCGGCCGAAAATCCGGCGCCCGAGCTTGCGCACGTCGAACGCATCCAGTCGCGGCCCGAGCAGCACGATCGCCGCCGGTGTCACCACGATCGCGGCCAGCGCGACGAAGGCCACCGTGGCCACGCCGGCGTAGGCGAACGACTTCAGGAAGTACATCGGGAACAGCACCATGACCGCCATCGACAACGCGACGGTGGTTGCCGAGAACAACACTGTGCGACCCGCGGTGGCCATGGTCCGGATCAGTGCGACGTCTGGGGCGCTGCCGTCGGCCAACTCGTCGCGATAACGGCTGATGATCAGCAGCGTGTAATCGATGGCCAGGGCCAGGCCGAGCGCGGTGCTGAGGTTCAGCGCATAGGTGGACACGTCGGTGGTGAAGCTGATCAGCCGCAGCACCGACATCGATCCGACAATGGCCAGCCCACCCAGGCAGACCGGCAGCGCCGCGGTCAGCAGCCCGCCGAACACCCAGACCAGCACCAGGAAGCTGAGCGGAATCGCCAGCGACTCCATCAGCAGCAGGTCGCGCTCGTTTTGACGGTTGATCTGGTCGTACACCACCGCTGCTCCGCCGGCGCGCACCGTGACGCCGTCGCGGTCATGCACGACTCGGGACGCGATCTTCTTGGCGTAGTTCTGCGCGTTGTTCTCGCCGCCCTTGAGGTTCGCCACGATCAACCCGGACTTGGCGTCCTTGCTGACCAGGCCTGCGGCGAGATGGGAAGGGTCAGGCCCGGTCCATGCGGAGACGACGTTGTACACCCCGTCGGAGGCTTGGACCTGGCCGGCGATGTCGGTGGCGACGCGGCGGGCCTGAGCGCTTTGCGCGCCGCCCGGCGCGGTCACCAGGATGACCAGCTGCTGGTCGCTCTGCCCGAACTTGTCGGTCAGCAGCTTGATCGCGTGCGCCGACTCCGAGGCCGGGTCCTGAAAACCACCGGCGGACAAACTCTTGGCGACGGGAAGCCCGAATACCGCGGCGGCCACCAGGACCAACACCGCAGCTGCGAGTATGCGCCGCGGACCGGCGATGGCGAGGCGAGCGATCTGCTGCAGCATGACTGTCCTTCCGCTTAGATATCGACGGTAACTTATCAGGGGTAAGTTACCGTGGCAACATCAGGGCGCTCCATTGACGCCTCACTGAAGGGAACGAGGCGGACACCGGCCATGGTTCAACGCGACGCC
Source organism: uncultured Actinomycetota bacterium (assembly GCA_963737375.1). Taxonomy (GTDB): domain Bacteria; phylum Actinomycetota; class Actinomycetes; order Mycobacteriales; family Mycobacteriaceae; genus Mycobacterium. The sequence goes on along the minus strand of CAVTSP010000027.1, from coordinate 301,888 downwards.
CGATAACCAGGACATTTGCGGAGCATATGCGGTTGAACGTCTGCCCAATAGCCCACTTCCAACCATCCGGACGCGGCGTCCGGCCGACGGGCCCCTACCGGGCGGTAACAATTGCCATAGTTTTCCGAATCGTGACTCAAAGATTCCTTAAACGTGGCCCATACGCTCATCTACATGTGGATCGATGACGCCAGTGCCGACGTGATCAAAGTTGATTTCGACGCTCTCTACCACGGTGACGTGCTGATCGAGGGCGAGTGCTCGGAGCAGCTCGAAGACTGGCACCCGCTGCCGAACGCGAGCTAGTCCGCGCGACGCACGCTCACCTTCTCGAGCGTGGCCGTGTTGAGGCGATCGTCAGCCTCGATGCCACCTTTGGCGTTTCGCTATTGATCGACCAGACCCGGTAACAAAAATGCCCCGCCGTAGCGGGGGCTTTTTGTTGCGACGGTTACCGCGGGGCCATCCGGATCGCGCCGTCCAGCCGGATGACTTCGCCGTTGAGCATCGGGTTCTCGACGATGTGCACCGCCAGCGCACCGTACTCGTCGGGGTTGCCCAACCGGCTGGGGTGCGGCACCTGCTTGCCGAGCGACTCGCGGGCCGGCTCGGGCAGACCGGCCAGCAGCGGGGTGTCGAACAAGCCGGGAGCGATCGTCACAACCCGGATACCCTTGCTGGCCAGGTCACGCGCGATCGGCAGCGTCATGCCGACGACGCCGCCCTTGGATGCCGAGTACGCGGCCTGACCGATCTGGCCGTCGAAGGCCGCGACCGACGCGGTGTTGATGATGACGCCACGCTCTTCACCTTCTGGGCCCACGGGCTCAGTCTGGGCGATCCGCTCGGCACCCAGTCGCAGCACGTTGAACGTGCCGATCAGGTTGATCTCGACAACCTTGCGGAAGGCCGCGAGCGGGAATGGGCCGTCCTTGCCCAAGGTCTTGACGGCGTTGCCGGTGCCCGCGCAGTTGACCACGATGCGCAGCGGGCCGAGCGAATCAGCGATATCGAGCGCCGCCGTCACCGCATTCTCGTCAGTGACGTCGGCAGGTGCGAAGCGCGCCCGGTCGCCGAGTTCGCGGACCACTTCTTCGCCCTTGAGGTCGAGCACGACCACCTGCGCGCCGGCATCAAGCAGCCGTCGAGTGGTGGCCAGGCCCAATCCGGAGGCCCCGCCGGTGACGAGCGCTACGGCATCGGTGATCTGCACGCACATTCCTTTCAGAAGGACAGGTTGTCAAGAAGGGGCAGGCTTGGCGAGCCGACCCACTGGTTGGCCGGGACTATACCCAATCGTTGAGGACGGATTCGGTGTCGGATCCCGGCTTGCGCGGTGGACGGGGCTCGTGCGGGGTGCTGCGGGAGAACCGCGGCGCCGGCAGCGGCTGCAGGCCGTTGCCGGTCCGGTAGAAGGTCTTGCGCTCGGTGATGTGCGGCTCGGTTTCCACCTCACCGAAGGCCAGCACCGGCGTCACGCACGCGTCGGAATGGGCGAACACCTTGGCCCAGTGGTCGCGGTCCTTGCTGGCGAACGCCTCGGTGAACCGGGCCCGCAACTCGGGCCAGCGGGAGCGGTCGTTCTGCGCCGGCAGGTCGGCGGGGTCCAGGCCGAGCCCGTCCAGCATCGCCGCGTAGAACTGCGGCTCGATGGCGCCCACCGAGACGTAGCGGCCGTCGGCGCATTCGTAGGTGTCGTAGTAGGGCGCGCCGCCGTCGAGCATGTTGGTGCCACGCTCGTCGGTCCACACGCCCATGTCGCGCATCCCCCACATCATCTGCGCCAGCACCGAGGACCCGTCGACCATCGCCGCGTCGACGACCTGGCCCTTGCCGGAGGTCTGCCGCTCCCACAGCGCCGACAGGATCCCGAGCAACAGGAACATCGACCCGCCGCCGAAGTCGCCGACCAGGTTCAGCGGCGGCACCGGCCGCTCGCCTACCCGGCCGATGGCGTGCAGCAGACCGTTGAGCGAGATGTAGTTGATGTCGTGGCCGGCCTGCTGACTGCGCGGCCCGGTCTGTCCCCAGCCCGTCATCCGGGCGTAGACCAACCGGTCGTTGACCTTGGCGCAGTCTTCCGGGCCGAGCCCCAGACGTTCGGTGACACCCGGCCGGAAACCCTCGATCAGCACGTCGGCCTTCGCGACGAGCTTGAGCACCAGCTCGCGGCCTTCGTCGGATTTCAGGTCGGCGATGACGAACCGGCGGTTGCGCAGCGCCGGGTCGGCGCCGCTGGCGCCGGGCCGGTCGACGCGTACGACGTCGGCACCGAGGTCGCCGAGAATCATTGCGGCGTGCGGGCCCGGCCCGATTCCCGCGAGTTCGACGACTCGCAACCCTGTCAGCGGACCCGCCATCTCAACCGACCTCCTTGTCGACGCTAGTGCTCGTTGGCGATCGTGAGCCCGGCGAAGCCGGGTGAAACGGGTCGCCAACCAATTAACCCAGTCGCATCTTCGCAGTCGACGTGGTCGCCGCTGAACCCCGGGGCTTAAAGTCGAGCCATGACTGCCATCGATTCCGGAATCGACGCCCTGGCACCCGTCGACGGGCTTGCCGTGAGCCTGGCCGACGGCGTGCTTTCGGTGACCATCGACCGTCCGGACAGCCTGAACTCGCTGACACTTCCGGTGTTCGAAGGGCTCGCCGACGCGATGGAGCAGGCGGCCAACGATCCCCGGGTGAAGGTCGTCCGACTCGGCGGTGCCGGCCGCGGCTTCTGCTCTGGGGCGGGAATGAGCGCCGACGACGTCGCCGGCGGCGGTCCCGGAGACGCGCTGATCTTGGCGGCCAACCGGCTGGTGCGGGCGATCACGACACTGCCGCGCCCGGTCGTCGCGGTGATCCAGGGCCCGGCGGCAGGTATCGGCGTCTCCATCGCCTTGGCCTGCGACCTCGTATTGGCTTCGGACAAAGCGTTTTTCATGCTCGCGTTCACCAAGATCGGCCTGATGCCCGACGGCGGCGCCTCAGCGCTGATCGCGGCCGCGATCGGTCGCATCGGGGCGATGCGGATGGCCTTGCTGGCCGAGCGACTGCCCGCTGCCGACGCACTGGCCGCCGGGTTGATCACCGCGGTCTACCCGGCCGACGACTTCGACGCCGAAGTGGACAAGGTGATCGCCAGCCTGCTGGCCGGCCCCGCGGTGGCCTTTGCCAAGACCAAGGCCGCGATCAACGCGGCCACGCTCGCCGAGTTGGAACCGACTCTGCAGCGCGAGCTCGAGGGCCAGTCACTGCTGCTGAATTCGCACGACTTCCGCGAGGGGGCAAGGGCTTTCCAGGATCGTCGGACCCCCGCCTTCAAAGACAGCTGAGCTCACAAACCGAACAACGGCGGCAGACCAAGCAGCACGACCAGGGTCCACACGAAGTGGGTCAGGATCGGCGCGAGCACCCCGCCGGTGGCGCGACGCTCGAGTGCGCACACCGTGCCGAGGATGATCGCGGCGAAGGCAAGCATCGGGTTGCGGCTGCTGCCCAGCGTTGCGAGCGCGTAGATGACGGTGGAGATCAGCAGCGGGTGGTGCCGGCCGAGCGCGGTGTAGAGCGCGCCGCGGTAGAACAGCTCCTCGGCCACGGCGGCCAACAGCGCGACGGCCATGGTCAGCCGCCACGATCCCTGGTCGGCGTATCGGAGCAGTCGGGTGATGAAGTCGGCGACGACCGGGATCTCCCGGACGACCAACCCACCCGCGATGAAGACCCCGCCGAGCAGCAGTCCGATGACGGTGCCGCTGACCACCGGGCGCTGATTGCGGCCGCGCCAGCGGGCGCCGCCGAGATGCAGCGGCCCCGAGACGAACGCACCGAGCGCCCATACGCCGGCCAGTGCCATCGACCACCAGAAGAACGCGGAGTCACCGGGATGCTTTTGCAACGCCAGACTCAGCGCCGCAGCGCCCAGCACCAGCACGATCGCGACGACGATCCGCCTTCGGCGCACAGTCGACGGCGGTTCGTTATGCGGCACAGCGACATTGACGACGCCGCGGCGGATCTCCTCCAGGGCGGTGGGCGGGCGGGACGCGTCAGCCATTACGCCGCTCCTCCTCATCGCTTCGCTCTGCATCGTCACTGGCGGAGGCCATCACGCCGCCCCGGCCTCAGCGCTTCGTCGTGCATTCGTCACAGGTGCACCTTTGGTGTCAGCGTGATCAGGATGTCGAGCCCGGTCCGCAACACGCCGGCGATCGGGCCGGGGACAACATTAACCAAGCCGAGGCCGGGCTGCGCGATCGACGGCGTCACCATGCACGCAAGTCGGCGCAGCCGCAGTGCATCACCACCGGCCCAGGCCGGATCGCTGTCGGCCAGGTGGTGTGGATCGGCGAGGGCATTGACCGGGCGCGGCCGATGGTTCGACAGCGCGAGGCTGATGGCATCCTCGATCGACAACAGCCCATCCGGCGGGTCGGGAACCAGATCGCGCAGGCCGTTGCCGCTGGCCTGCATCGGATAGTCCAGCGACTCGACCAGGTCCGCAGCCAAGCCCTCGGGCACGGGCAGCGCCAGCGCAGTTACCCACGATGCGACTGTGGTATCGATTCCCCACACCGGCACACCGGTCTGCCAGGTGCCGGCAATGCGCGCATACGTCTTCAGCATGTCGCGATACGACGTCCTGTCCGGCCCGGCGATGTCGTAAGCGCCCGCCGGAACCTGGTCCGCGTCGGCGGCAGCAACGAGGTAGTACAGCACGTCCCGAACGGAGATCGGGTCGATGGGGTTCTTCATCCATTTCGGCACCGGAATCACCGGGAACCGGTCGGCGACGTAGCGCATCATCTCGAACGACGTCGAGCCCGCACCGAATATCACTGCGGCGCCGAGCCACACCACGTCCGGTCCACCGTCGATCGTCAGCGCCTCGGCGACCTCTGCCCGGCTGGCCAGGTGCTCGGAGAGCCCCTCGTCCGACGGAACAAACCCGCCGAGGTAGACGATGCGATGCACGCCGGCGTCTTTGGCCGCCGCGGCGACGTTGCCGGCCGCCGCGCGGTCGGAGTCGCGGAAGCCCGGCTGACCGATGGCGTGCACCAGGTAGTAGATGACGTCGATCGGACCCGCAGCAGCCAACCCCGCCCGCACCGAATCGGAGTCGGCCGCGTCCAGCTGCACCGGCGTCACGTCGTCGATCCACCCGAAACCCCCGAGCCGCTCGAGGTCACGGGTAGCGGCAAACACGTCATGACCGGCTAGGAGGAGCTCCGTGACCAGTCGCGACCCGACATAACCGGTCGCGCCGGTCACAAGAACTCGCACTCCCCCAATTTAGACATTCTCGGCGCACTTCAAACACGGTGGGCCGGTGATAAGAGCAACAGTTAGGCACGCGTCGAATCAGCAATCAGCGCCGGGACATTGAACCGATCACGGACGGGCTTCGTATCCATCAATGTGGGAAACCTAACGCCTGGCGCGCATTCCGTGAAACCTGACATCAAGCTGAGCGACCTGACAAGGGGAACCCCTTCGGTTGCATCGGTGGCCGTCGAGTTCCCCCCGAATCGGCACAGCCAAGACGAAGTGATTGGCGCCCTGGCCGACTTCGCCGGTCCGGAGTTTCAGCGGTTCGCCGCGAAGAGCGGTGTCGCCACCCGCCATCTGGCGCTGCCGTTGTCGCGCTACCGAGAGCTCAGCGGCTTCACCGAAGCCAACGATGCCTACCTCGACATCGCGCTCGAACTCGGTGAGCGCTCAATAAAGTCGGCATTGGCACAAGCCGGAATCGAGCCGTCCGAGGTCGACGTCGTGTTCTCGACGACGGTCACCGGGCTCACCGTTCCCTCACTGGAAGCGCGGCTGGCGACGCGGCTGGGTTTTCGACCCGACGTCAAGCGTGTACCGCTGTTCGGACTGGGTTGTGTCGCGGGTGCCGCAGGCATGGCGCGCGTACACGATTACCTTCGCGCTTTCCCCGATCAGGTCGCTGTCCTACTCGCTGTCGAGTTGTGCTCGTTGACAATTCAGCGTGATGACCATTCGATGGCAAACCTGGTCGCGTCCAGTCTGTTCGGTGACGGCGCCGCCGCCGTTGTCGCGATTGGAGCCGACCGTCCGGTAACCGGACCGAAGCTGATCGCGACCCGCAGCCGCACCTACCCGGACACCGAGGACGTGCTGGGCTGGAATATCGGCACCTCGGGATTCCAGATCGTGCTGTCCGTCGAAATTGCCACTGTCGTTGAGAAATACCTCGGTGACGACATCCGCGACTTCCTTTCCGAATTTGGCCTGACCACCTCGGATATCTCCCGATGGCTCCTGCACGCCGCCGGCCCGAAGGTGATCGATGCGGTCGAGAGTGTGGTCGACGTAGCAACAGATGCCTTCGACGTAACTCGAAAGTCTCTGCGCGACAATGGGAATCTGTCGTCGGTTTCGGTACTGGATATCCTTCACGATACGATGGCCGAGCCGCCACCGCCGGGCTCGCTGGGGCTGATGATCGCCATGGGCCCCGGATTCTCTGCCGAACTCGTACTGATGAGCTGGTAGTCATGTACTACCTGCTGATTCTGGCCGTCGGCGTCGAACGGCTGATCGAGCTGTTCGTAGCCACACGCAATGCGCGATGGGCTTTCAGCCAAGGCGGCAAGGAATTTGGTCACAATCACTATCCGGTGATGGTCACCCTCCACACGGCACTGCTGCTGGGCTGCGTCCTCGAAGTGTGGGGTCTGCACCGGCCCTTTATCGGTTGGCTGGGCTGGCCGATGCTCGCCGTGGCGGTAGCCAGTCAAGTGCTGCGTTGGTGGTGCGTGACGACGCTGGGCCGACGGTGGAACACCCTGGTCATCGTTGTGCCGAACGCTCCCCTGGTACGACGGGGTCCCTACCGATTTCTGCACCACCCGAACTATGTGGCAGTCGTCGCCGAAGGGGTCGCGTTGCCGTTGGTGCACACGGCATGGCTGACAGCCATCGTTTTCACGTTGGCGAACTGGCTGCTGCTGAGCGTGCGGATCAGGATCGAGAACGCCGCACTGGGCTATACGCACGACGCGCCGGCGACGATGCAGAGCACCGCGACGAAAAGCGGCGCAGATGACATATGACGCCGACCTGCTGATCGTCGGCGGCGGACCAGCCGGCCTGGCTTCGGCGATAAACGCTCGCCAACAAGGGCTTTCGGTGATCGTGGCGGAACCCAGAAATGATCCGATCGACAAGGCATGCGGCGAGGGCCTGATGCCCGGCGGCTTGGCCGAACTGGTGTCGCTGGGCGTCGACCCCGCCGGGATGCCGTTGCGGGGAATCGCCTATCTCGATGACCAACGCCGAGTCGAAGCGCCATTCCGCGGCCACGCTGGGCGCGGTGTGCGACGTACCACTCTGCACGCCGCCCTGGCATCGCGCGCCAAAGAACAAGACACCGAATGGATCTCGAAGCGCGTGACGAGGGTCGAGCAGGACGCGCACGGCGTCATGGCGGCCGGGGTACGAGCGAAATGGCTTATCGCCGCCGACGGACTGCATTCGGCGGTCCGCCGTGACGTCGGGATCAGCGTGGTGGCCGGACGCCCACGACGGCACGGCGTTCGCTGGCACTACCAAGTGCCGGCGTGGTCCGACTTCGTGGAAGTGCACTGGTCCCGGTGGGGCGAGGCGTATGTGACACCCGTCGAGCCCGATCTTGTCGGCGTGGCGATCCTGTCGAAAGAACGCCCGGACCTTGCCTGGTTTCCCGGGCTGGCACACCATCTGCAAGACGCCGACCGCGGTCGCGCTCGCGGCTGTGGACCCATGCGGCAGGTGGTGTCCCGCCGCGTCGCGGGACGGGTGTTGTTGGTAGGCGACGCGGCCGGCTACGAGGACGCGCTCACCGGTGAAGGCGTCAGCCTGGCCGTCAAGCAGGCCGCCGCCGCGGTGAGGGCTATCACCGACGACATGCCCTCGTCATACGAATCGGCCTGGTATCGCATCACCCGCGACTACCGACTGCTCACCCGCGGGCTGGTGCTGACCACCGTGCCGAAGGCTGCTCGACGCGCCATCGTGCCCGCATGCACCCTGCTACCTGCGGTATTCGAGCAGGCTGTGCACGTATTGGCACGCTGACACTGGCGTTTCCGCCGCCCCCGTCGCGCACCGCGGCGGATTTACAGGTATCTAACATGCTGTACTTTGGATCCAGGAATTGGATTACCAGCAAAGCGGCCCAGCCGCGACTGACCACTTGGAAACGATGACAAATGGGCCCTGTTACGCCTGACGTACAGGGGGGGAACGCCAACAAAACACCATCCGCGTCCGTCGCGGCCGTAGCGATCGAATTTCCGCCGCACCGGGTCGGCCAGCGGGAAGCGCTGTCGGGTCTGACCAACTTCGGTGGACCGCAGTTCGACCGGTTCGGCGCTAGCGCCGGAGTGGAAAACCGCCGCATCTCGTTGCCGTTGTCGCAGTACGGCCAGCTGAGCGGCTTCACCGAAGCGAATGAAATCTTCGTCGAGACCGCGCTGGAGCTGGGCGAGCGCGCGCTGCTCTCGGCACTGGATTCGGCCAAGGTCAGGCCGTCGGACGTCGATATCATTTTCTCGACGACCGTCACCGGGTTGGCGGTGCCCACCTTGGAGGCCCGACTGGCGACCCGTGTCGGCTTGCGCGCTGACGTCAAGCGGGTGCCGCTGTTCGGACTTGGCTGTGTGGCCGGGGCCGCCGGGGTAGCCCGCATGCATGACTACTTGCTGGCGTTTCCCGATCAGGTAGCGGTACTGCTCGCTGTCGAACTGTGTTCGTTGACGCTGCAACGTAACGACTTCTCGATCGCCAATCTGGTGGCGACCAGCCTGTTTGGTGACGGTGCGGGCGCGGTCGTCGCGAAGGGATCTGCACTGACACCCATGGGGCCGCGGGTGCTGGCGACCCGCAGCCGGCTCTATCCCGACACCGAAGAGGTGATGGGCTGGAATATCGGCAGCAACGGGTTCCAAATCAAGTTGTCGGCAGAGGTCGCGACCGTCGCCGAAAAGTACTTGGGCGAAGATGTCCGCAACTTTCTCGCCGACCACGGCCTGACTACCGCGGACATCTCGACGTGGGTATGCCACCCCGGTGGACCGAAGGTGATCGAAGCCGTCGAGCACACGTTGGACCTTCCGGCCGACGCGCTTGATCACACTCGAAAATCATTGCGTGACAACGCAAATCTTTCTTCCGTGTCGGTGCTGGATGTGCTTCGCGCCAACATGGCCGATCCACCGGCACCGGGTTCGTTCGGGCTCATGATTGCCATGGGGCCGGGGTTCTGCTCGGAACTCGTGCTGCTCGCCTGGTAGGTCGCGTAGCACCGCTGAGCGTTTTCGCGGCGACCCGCTGCACCCGGCTTCGCCGCGCTTGCGATCGCCTTAGCGTGCCTTCCAGACCGGCTGACGCTTCTCGGCGAACGCCAACGGCCCTTCTTTGGCATCCTCGGTGCGCAGCAGCGTCCCGAACTCGCGCGTGGTGCGGGCCCAGCCGGGTTCCTCGTCGGGGATGACGCCGTCATCGGCACCACACGCGATCCGCTTGCTGGCCTGCACCGACAGCGGCGCGTTGACAGTGATCCGCTTGGCCAGTGCCAGTGCGGCTTCTAGCACAGTCCCATCTGCGACGACCTCGTTGATCAGGCCCCAGTCCGCGGCCTCGTCGGCACTGATCGGCTCACCGGTCAGCAGCATCTGCATTCCCACCTTGCGGGGCAGCTGCTGCGCGATGCGGAACACGCCACCCGCGCCGGCCAGCAGGCCGACCTTGACCTCCGGCAGCCCGAACTTCGCGCGTTCCTCGGCCACCACCAAGTCACTGGCCAGGGCCAGCTCGGTGCCGCCACCCAACGCGGTGCCGTTGACCGCAGCGATCGTCGGCTTGTCGATGAAGTGGTGGACATAGCCCGCGAAACCCCACTCGCCGTGGTCGGGGTGATACAGATTCTCGCGGCGCGAGATGGCCTTGAGATCCGCTCCGGCACAGAAGGATTTGTCGCCGGCGCCGGTGATCACCACCGCGCGCACGTCCGCGTCGAGTTGCGCCTGCTCGAGCGCGTCACCCACGCCGATGCTGACGGCCCCGTTGACGCAGTTGCGCGCCTCCGGTCGGTTGATGGTGATGACGAGAACGTCGTCGCGGCGCTCAACGAGCACCGCAGCTTCGGTCACAGCAGTTCCACGATGGTGGCGTTGGCCTGGCCGCCGCCCTCACACATGGTCTGCAGGCCGTAACGAATTCCCTTGTCCCGCATGTGGTACAGCATCGTGGTCATGATGCGGGCACCGGATCCGCCGAGCGGGTGGCCGAGCGCGATCGCGCCGCCGTTGGGGTTGAGCTTCTTCTCGTCGGCGCCGATGTCCTTCAGCCAGGCCAGCGGCACCGGCGCGAAGGCCTCGTTGACCTCGAAGACGCCGATGTCGTCCAGCGACAGACCGGAACGCTTGAGCGCCTTCTGGGTGGCCGGGATCGGCGCGGTCAGCATGATCACCGGGTCGGCGCCGGCCAGCACGGCGGTGTGCACCTTGGCAATCGGGTTGAGCTTCAACTCTTTTGCCTTCTCCGCCGTCATGATCAGAAGCGCCGCCGAGCCGTCGGAGATCTGGCTGGAGTTACCGGCGTGGATCACACCGTCCTCTTTGAAGGCGGGCTTGAGCTGTGCCATCTTCTCGATCGGCGTGCCGCGACGGATGCCCTCGTCCTTGAGCACCGGGTTACCGTCCTGGTCCTTGATCGGCGCGATCTGGTCATCGAAGGCGCCGGAATCCTGTGCTGCCGCGGCTTTTTCGTGCGAGCCCAGCGAGAACTGATCGACCGCGGTCCGATCGAAGCCCCACTGCTCGGCGATCATCTCCGCGCCGATGCCCTGGTTGGGCGTCCGGTCGTAGCGGGCCTTGAAGCCTGGCGAGAACGGGTTGCCGCCATTGGCGAGCGAGGCACCCATCGGCGTCCGCGACATCGACTCGACGCCTCCGGCGACCACCACGTCGTAGTGCCCGGCAACCACTCCGGCAGCGGCGAAGTGGATCGACTGCTGGCTGGATCCGCACTGCCGGTCGACGGTCACGCCGGGCACGGTCTCCGGCCACCCCGCGGCCAACAGCGCCGTGCGGCCGATGTCCATCGACTGCTCACCGGCCTGCATGACACAGCCCCAGATCACGTCGTCGACCAGCGCCGGGTCGATGCCGGCCTTCTGGACGAGGGCGTTGAGCACCTGCGCGGACAGGTCGGCGGCGTGGACGCCGGACAACCCGCCATTCCTCTTACCGACTGGTGAACGAACTGCCTCGACGATGACGGCTTCAGCCATGACCTATCTCCTTATGCTTTGCGGACTTCCCCCGATTGTTGACCAACCGCTTAGTTGGGCCGCTGCCGGGGTGCCCTACCGGTCGGTAGCGTCGGACTCCGTACTTTGGAAGATATGTCCCGCATCGTCATCATCGGCGGCCACGGCAAGGTCGCTCTGCATCTGGCCCGCATTCTCACTGCCCACGGCGACCAGGTGACCTCGGTCATCCGCAATCCCGATCACGCCGACGACATCGGTGCCACCGGTGCCCACCCCGTCGTCGCAGATATCGAGCATGTGGACACCGGAGCGCTGGCCGATCTGCTGGCCGGCCATGACGCCGTGGTGTTCTCCGCGGGCGCCGGCGGTGGAGACGCGGCCCGCACCTACGCCGTCGACCGCGACGCCGCAATCCGGGTGATCGATGCCGCCGGGCAGTCCGGCGTGCGCCGGTTCGTGATGGTGTCGTATTTCGGCGCGGGATCTGGTCACGGCGTGCCGGAAGACAATTCGTTCTATCCCTACGCCGAGGCGAAAGCGGCTGCGGACGCTCATCTTCGCGCGACCGACCTGGACTGGACCGTGCTCGGACCCGGCAGCCTCACGCTGGACCCGGCAACCGGGCGGATTGCCGTCGGCGCCGACGCCGAGAAAGGTTCCGTCTCGCGCGAGGATGTCGCCCTAGTGGCCGCCGCCGCACTCAGCGACGACTCGACGATCCGTCGGACCATCGAGTTCAACAACGGCGACGTGCCCATCGCTGAAGCAGTCAGCACCAGCGGCGATCGCTAGCGCGGCGAAGCCGGGCGCAGCGGGTCGCCGCCATTGATCAGGTAGCCTTCGCCTCGCAGTCGGTCTGCCGATCTCGTCGCTCACGACGGAGTCGGCACCGAGCGAAGCATGTTAGATGCGCTTCGTAAGAGGGAACCCGGTGCGAGTCCGGGACTGTCCCGCAGCGGTATGCAGGAACGACCGCCGTCAATGGCACTGATCGCAAGATCGGGAAGCGACGGCCAGTAGGAGCACCAGTCGGTGCATGCCTGTGAGTCCGAAGACCTGCCGACTGTGCCGGGCGCGCCGCGCCTGGCGGCTCACCGCCTCGTGGAATGGGCGTCTGGCCGTAACGGTTGCAGTGGCTGTGTGCGCTGCGCCGGACCGGTTGTACGTCCGTTGGCGGTGACCACCCCGTCGATTGAAGGACGAAACCGATCGTGACCGCAACACCGTTTACCGCCACCATCACCGGCTCACCGCGCATTGGCCCGAAGCGCGAGCTCAAGCGCGCCACCGAGGGCTACTGGGCCGGCCGCACCAGCCGCTCAGATTTGGAAAAGGTCGCCGCCACGCTGCGGCGCGACACCTGGTCTCAGCTGGCCGCCGCCGGCCTCGACTCGGTGCCGGTCAACACCTTCTCCTACTACGACCAGATGCTGGACACCGCCGTTCTGCTCGGGGCGCTGCCGGAGCGCGTGCAGACCGTCTCCGACGACTTGGACCGCTACTTCGCCGCCGCTCGCGGCAACGGCGACATCGCGCCGCTGGAGATGACCAAGTGGTTTGACACCAACTACCACTACATCGTCCCGGAGATCGGACCGAAGACAAAGTTCTCGCTCCACCCGGACAAGGTGCTCTCCGAGCTCAAAGAGGCTCGCGAGCTTGGCATTTCGGCCCGCCCGGTTGTTATCGGCCCGGTTACCTTCCTACTGTTGAGCAAGGCAGTCGATGGCGCGGGCGCTCCGATCGAGCGCCTCGACGACCTGGTTCCGCTCTACACCGAGCTGCTGGGCAAGCTCGCCGACAACGGCGTGGAATGGGTGCAGATTGACGAGCCGGCACTGGTGACCGACATCTCCGCCGACGCACCGGCGCTCGCCGAACGTGTTTACAACACGCTGGGAGCGTTGGACAACCGGCCCGCGATCCACGTCGCCACCTACTTCGGCGACCCCGGCGCCGCGCTGCCCGCTCTGGCGCGCACGCCGGTCGAGGCGATCGGTGTCGACCTCGTCTACGGAGCTCACACCGCGGTGGTATCGGTTCCCGAGTTGGCGAACAAGACGCTGGTGGCCGGAATCGTTGACGGCCGCAACATCTGGCGCACCGACCTGCAGGCTGCGCTGAGCACGCTGGCCAGCCTGCTCGGTTCGGTCGGGGCAGTGGCTGTATCTACATCGTGCTCGACGCTGCACGTGCCGTACTCGCTGGAGCCCGAGACCGACCTGGACGACGCGCTGCGCAGCTGGTTGGCGTTCGGCGCCGAAAAAGTGCACGAGGTCGCCACATTGGCAAAGGCACTGAAGGACGGCCGCGATGCGGTGGCCGACGAGATCGCGGAATCCAACGCGGCGGTCGCGTCGCGCGAGAAGGACCCACGGCTGAACAACGACAAGGTGCGCGAGCGCATCAAGGAGATCGCGAAGTCCGGGGGCACCGAGCGCGGGCCGGCGGCCAAACGCCGTGAGGCGCAGACTGATCGCCTGCACCTGCCGCCGCTGCCGACGACCACGATCGGGTCGTTCCCGCAGACCGTCGAGATCCGCAAGTCGCGCGCCGCACTGGTCGCCGGTGAGATCGACGAGGCGGAGTACACCCGCCGGATGCGGTCCGAGGTCGCCGACGTGATCAAGCTGCAGGAGCAGCTGGGTCTGGACGTGCTGGTGCACGGCGAGCCGGAGCGCAACGACATGGTGCAGTACTTCGCCGAGCAACTGGACGGGTTCTTCGCCACCAAGAACGGCTGGGTGCAGTCCTACGGCAGCCGTTGCGTGCGCCCGCCGGTTCTTTTCGGCGACGTGACCCGCCAGCACCCGATGACGGTGGAGTGGGCCAAGTACGCGCAGTCGCTGACCGATAAGCCGGTCAAGGGCATGCTCACCGGTCCGGTGACGATCCTGGCGTGGTCGTTCGTTCGTGACGACCAGCCGCTGGCCGACACCGCGTACCAGGTGGCGCTGGCGATCCGCGACGAGACGGTGGACCTGCAGTCGGCCGGTATCGCCGTGATCCAGGTCGACGAGCCCGCACTGCGGGAGCTGTTGCCGCTGCGCGACGCTGACAAGAAGGACTACCTGGACTGGGCGGTCGGCTCGTTCCGGCTGGCGACATCGGGGGTGGCGGACTCGACACAGATCCACACGCACCTGTGCTACTCGGAGTTCGGTGAGGTGATCGGTGCGATCGCCGACCTGGACGCCGACGTCACCTCGATCGAGGCGGCCCGCTCGCACATGGAGGTGCTCGACGACCTGAACTCGATCGGCTTCTCCAACAGCGTCGGGCCGGGTGTCTACGACATCCACTCGCCGCGGGTGCCGAGCACCGACGAGATCACCAAGTCGTTGCGCGAAGCATTGAAAGCCGTTCCGGCTGATCGGCTTTGGGTCAACCCGGACTGCGGCCTCAAGACCCGCAACTCCGAAGAGGTGAACGCGTCGTTGGCCAACCTGGTCGCTGCGACCAAGGAAGTTCGCGCCAACGTCTAGGTCGCTCAGTCCTGCGTCGAGTGTGAAGCTGTTGCGGTAATTCGCCGCGGATTATTTCGCCACAGCTTCACGCTCGGCGCTACGACTGGACGTGCACCGGCACGTCGTCAGCCCAGGGTTGACGTGTCACCATGTCGGCCACCTGGACGTAGCCGCGTTCGAATTCGCCGGTCGCCGCATCCACCAGTCGGTACTGCTGGGTCTGACGGTGGATGGGCTGTGCGTCGAGCATCACGATGCGGACCTCACCTGGCTCGAAGTGGCAGCGCTTCTGCAAAGCGGCGACCAACTGTTCGTTGCTGAAGTGTCCGTCGCCGAAATTCCACCCGATGGCGCTGCTGGTGACTCGCTCACCGTCGGTGAGGACGTAGTCGTCCTCGCTGTGGCCGGCCATCGCGCGGTGCGCGAGCGTGAACAGCGCCCGGCCGTGAGTGTTGAAGGCGCGGAAGGCATATCCCATGTACATCGGGATCTGCGCGGCTTCCTTACTGCCGTAGAACTTCTCCAGTTGCGCGGCGGGCATGGCGGCGATCGCGACGACACCCTTGGCGATCTTCTCGTCGGCCGACGGCTTGACGCACCACAGCGTGGTGTCCCAGTTGCCGGCGTAGTAACGCATGCCGGGCAGGAAAGAAACCTTGCGCGGGAACAGGTTTCCGGTCACGACGGTGCCGGCCACGACTGCGAACAACAGGATCGGCAGCGGGGTGGTCAGGTCAGCCAACCCGACCGATGCGTGCCCCACGAACAGCGCCAGCACGCTGAACATCATGAAGACGTTCCACTCCAACGGCACCCCCATCGGGATCGACGACAAAATGCCGAAGTGGAAGCACAGCATGACGAATGCGGCGATCGCAGTAGGCCAGCCGCCGTGGCTGAAGAACAACACCAGCGGCACCAAGCCTTCGATCGCCGTGCTGAAATGCGCGAGCCAACGGGAACGCCGGCCCGGGCGCAGGTCGTCCGGAAAGTGTTCGAAGAAACCACGTTTGATGAATTTCGGCCGAAACACCGGGTTGTTGCTCATCATCGTCGAGATCACGAACGGAAAGTGTTTGTTCAGTTTGGACGTCGCCGCGCCGAGCCAGATCACCAGGCACACGAGTTTTGCGCCCACGATCATGTCCACGCCGTAGGCGGCGAACAGGAACGCCGCCGTGAACGAGGCGTACACCTCGCCGCGGGCCGCCAGGAAGATCACCTTGTCGCGCAGTCCCAGCACCGCCAGCACGCCCAACACCGCCCAGATCTGCCACGCCGGCAGCACGCCGATCGTCGTGCCGAGGGCAGGCACCGGCCCGGCGCCGTCGGAGAAGACCGCGATGACGAGCAGTACCAGCAGCGCGCCGTACAGCAACACGTCGACGGGCGTCCGGTTATCCCCTTTGGTCAACGGAATCCGGCCCGGCCACGGTGGCAGCCGAATGGTGCCGGGCCGCAGCCAGTAGAGGATCGAACCCATCGGCGGGAAAAACCGGTTGTTCAACGGGCCGAAGCCGCAACCGAGGCCGACCACTTCGAACAGCATCGTGTAGAGCACGACCTTCTCGAACACGATCGGCTCGGCGTACCAGTGCGCGACATCGGTGAAGCCGCCGATTCCGGTCGTGGTCAGCGCCAACAGCCAAGCCGCGAGAATGTAAAGCACGATCTTGACGACGTAGAACAAGTGCAGCAGCACGGGCGTGCCGAATCCGACCTCGGCCCAGTGCCGGGCCATCGGGATGATCTTCTCGGCGCGGGTGCCTTTGCTCCACTCCTCGAAATCGACCTGCGGAGTGTCCTGTTTGAGGAAGCCCATGGCGGCAAGACTAGAACGTGTTCTAGGTCGATGGTTCCCGTTCGCCGTAAACCCTCTTGACTACTACTGCGCGTAGTAGTACAACGGTTGTCAGGCATTTAGGACGGTGATCCGCGATGACGAGTCAGCTTTCACAGCCACCCACCTCCGGCGAGCGTCCGCTGCGTTGGGCGGCAGTACTTTTCGCTGTCGGCTGGGGCGTCCACGTCGGTGATCACCTGCGCCGGGGCATGGCGTCGTCGCCGCACGCGATCATGGTCGGCGGCATGATTCAGGGACTGTTCGTCGTGGTCGCGATCTTGCTGGCGGTCACCGGTCGCCGCCGGGCCCCGGAAGCGGCGATCGTGGTCGGCTTCGCCAGCGCCATCCTCTTCACCTACGCGCACCTGTTGCCGAGTTACTTTCCCGCCTACCAGGACAGTTTCGTCTCCGGTCCGCGCATCAACGTGACGTGGTTCTCCTGGGTCAGCGCTGCCGCCGAGATCGGCACCGGCATCGTGTTCGCGATCGCCGGCATCCGCGCGCGCCGCCATCTGTCCGGCGTAGGCTCGGTGGTGCAACTGCAGTCACGGCAGGGGGTGCCCCGATGACCACCGGCACATTGTTTTTCGACGGAGCATGCGGAATGTGCACGCGCTCCAAGGATTTGCTGCTCAGCTTCGATCGCACCGGCAACATCGCGACCGAACCGTTGCAGAGCCGGGGCACCGCGCAACGCTTGGGCATCACGCCGGAAAGCCTGCTGGATTCGGTCCGCTGGCTGGACTCCTCGGGCACGGTCTACTCCGGCGCCGAGGCCGCCAATGCAGCGTTCTCGGCAGCGGTCGGCACCCGAATCCCGTTGGTGATCTACCGAATTCCCGGCATCCGTTTCCTCCAAGACGCCGTGTACCGCTGGGTCGCGGGACACCGGTACAAGTTCCCCGGGACAACGCCATACTGCGAATCGCACCCGACCGCCTGCTAGGGCCTGCGCGGCGGACGCGGTACGAACCGGGGAACTCGGTCGATCACGGCTTGATATTCAGGCCGTCGCCCAAGGCTGCGCGTCTCCATCATCGGAATGCTGCCGCCGAGGAACATGCCCAGCATCCCCAGTGCGCCCAGGCAGAGCCACCACGCATCTGACGGCGAGACCGCCACCCCGAACAACGCCAGCGAGACCCAGAAGCTGAACTCCCCGAAGTAATTCGGATGCCGCGACCACGACCATAGTCCGCGGTCCATCGCCTGACCGTCGGCCTTCTGGCGGACGAATCGGTGCATCTGCCCATCGGCGGCCAACTCGAGCGCGACGGCGGCCAGCCCCACCACCGTGGCCAGGTAGGTCAACCACCCGATATCGGCGCCGGGCCAGGTCACCGCCGCGTACACCGGCAGCATGCCGGCGAAGACCAGCAGTGTCGGGATCAGGTGGATCGTCACCAGATCGACCACGAATTCCCAACGTCCGGCCTTCTCGCGGAACATCGGATAACGCCAATCCTCATGGTGCAGGCCGGGAAACGAGTACAGCCAGTTCGCGGTCAGACGGATCGCCCACAGCACCACCACCGCCGCGATCAGCCAGCACCGCAGCTGTTGCACCCCGGATTGACTCCACCAATAGAACAACAGCACCGGCGGGATCACGCTCCAGTACGCGTCGTAAAAACTCGAGTTGCCGTACGCCCGGCTGAAGCCGAAGATCACCAGCGTGGCCAGCAGGTCCGCGATCAACGTGTCGAGCAACAGCCGGCCGGTGTGCGGACCCCATTTCAACCACGCCGCACCGACCGCAATGGCAACGACGTACGCCGCTGCGACCAGCGCCAGCGACTGCGCCTTGCTTCTCGTCTTCACCTGCGTCTCCCCTTCTCTTTAACGATGCCGCCAGTGTGGGCTCTTGACCGCCTCGAGCGCTTCGGTGACGTACCGGTCGAGTGCCCGCGGTTTCTTGGTCGACTGGCGCACCCATTGCTGGAATGCGAAATCAGCTGCGGCAAAGGCGAGTTGGACCAATAACGCGGGCCGGATATCGGTGCCGGAGTTGCTGCCCATCCGCACCGCGACCAGCTTGGTCGCCCGCTCTTTGTCGGCGGGCAGATGCACGGTCAGCTTGCCCAGCAGATCAGGAGCGACCAGCAACGCCGCCCGCCACTCCTCGGTGTCGGCCACGCCGAATGACCGGGTCCGGGTGACGATCGCGTTGATCAGCGCGACGTCGGGAGCCTCAGCGGCCGGCCGCTCTTCGAGGAGAGCGACGATCGCGGTGCCGCCGTGCCGGACCGGCGCCAGCAGCAACTCCTCCTTCGTCGGCACATACCGAAAGAAGGTGCGCGGCGAAACCCCTGCGGCCGAAGCTATTTCCTCGGTCGTCACCGCGTCGTAGCCGCGCTCGATGAACAGCCGGAACGCGGCCCGACGAATGTCGGCCCGGATCTGCGCGCGTTGCCGGTCGCGCAGCGACTCGGTCATCGGAATGAGCCGATCCCGCCGTCGACGTGGATGGTCTGCCCGGTGATGAAGGTCGCGTCGCTGCTGAGTAGGAACGACACCAGCGCCCCTACGTCGTCGCGGACGTCGCCGATACGTTTCATCGGAACTCGTCCCACCGCCTTGTCATACTCTTTGGGAGCGAACGACTTCCAGAACTTCACCCCGTCGGATTCGGCGAACGGGCAGACGACGTTCACGCGGATGTTGTCCCGACCCCATTCCAGCGCAGCGACTTTCGACAGCCCGCGGATGGCTTCCTTGGCGGCGGCGTAACCGCCCCACTTCGGTTCACCGCCGGTACCAGTGCCCGAGCCGAGATTGACGATCGACCCGCCACCGGCCGCGACCATCAGCGGGTACACAGCCTGCATCAGCAGGAAACTCGCCCGCGGTCCGACATCGTGGCCGAGCGCGAAGTCCTCGGCGGTGATGTCGACGAAAGCCTTGGGTTCGTTGGTGGCGATCGCATTGTTGACCAGTCCGTGCACGGTGCCGAACGCATCGACGGCTGTCGCGACAATGCGTTGGGCTGATTCGGGATCCCGCAAATTGGCGACCAATTGCTCGACGCGTCCGGACGCTCTCAGTTCTTCTGTCGTCGCGGCAAGCTTCTCTTCGAGAATGTCGACCAGCAGCACTGCTGCTCCGCGTTGCAACAGCGCGGCGGCGATCCCTTTACCGACGCCCTGGGCGCCGCCGGTGATGATCGCGACGTAGCCACGCATCGAGTCCGGGTGGGTGTAGCTCATGTCGCCAATGCGAGATGGGCCGCCGGTCGCCCGGCGAACAGCGGAAGGTCCAGATACGTCTTGATGCCGGGTTCGGCGGCACAGACATCGGGGATGGCGTTCACGCAGTGGTTGGCGGTGACCACGACGCCCGGATTCTTCACCAGCCCTTCGGCGATCGTCTCCGGCTGCAAACCCTTGAAGATGAGGTTCACGGTGGGGTCGCCGGTGATCTCGACCTCGAAGCGTTCACCGCGTCCACCGAAGTTCCAGGCGGGCTCGAGGTCTTCCTCACCCATCAGCCAGTTGACGGCCGCCGTGATCACCGGTTCGCCGTCGACCAGCGCCTGCCAGCGGAACCGGCGCGCGGCCACGCTGCCGGTGGTGATCGGAAACGGCGCATAGTCGATGTCGGAGGTTGCCACCGCCACGTCCTGGATCGTCCTGAGGTTGGCGTCGATGCGAAAACCCATGTGGTCGGCGATCATTCGCACCGACTGCTTGAAGCCGGCCTCCAGCAATCCGGCCATCGGGCCTTGCATCGCCTCTTCGGGTGTGCCACCGAAGCCCATGATGTGGCGCACCACGTCCGGCGCGTTGTAGGTACGGATGTCGGAGAACTCTTCGGCGCGGACATGGGTGACCGCCGAGGACAGCGACGAGATCATCAGCGGGAACCGCTCGGTGATACCGCCGGGATGGATGCCGGAACCGTGCAGGGTCACGCCGGATTCGACCGCGGCGTCGGCGACCGCTTGGTGACGCGCGTTGCCCGGATCGGGATACACCCACCCCACCGGTGTCACGATGTTCTTGCCGGACCGCAGAATCGCCACGACCTCGTCGTCGTTGGGAATCAGCGGGCTGTACACCACGCAATCGGCGTCGATCGCCAGCGCTTCATCCCGGCTCGATGTCGCGGTGACACCGAGCCTCCCAAGGCCCAATATCTCACCGACATCGCGCCCGTTCTTGTCAGCGCTGTGCACCCAGCAGCCGGCCAGCTCGAGTTGTGGGTGGTTCAGCACGCATTCGACGGCGGCCTTACCGACGCCTCCGGTGGCCCATTGGATGACGCGCAGCTTCGACGGATTGGTCACGTCTGGCACAGTATGACCAGTTGGCAGTCACTGTCAACGATCTGTCAGCCGAAGATGCCTGGCGGGACGGCCGGTTCACGGTCCAAGATCTGGACCCGCACATTCAGCTGGTTCACGTCGTCGATGTGCTGCGCGGCAGTCAGGAATCGTTGCTGCTCAACGGGTTCCACTACTCCGTCGACCAGCCCGGTGAACTTGTCGATGTAATGCTGCCGCTCGAAGGGTCTCGCCCCCAGCGGATGCGCGTCGGCCACGGCCAGCTCCTCGGT
Source organism: uncultured Actinomycetota bacterium (assembly GCA_963737375.1). Taxonomy (GTDB): domain Bacteria; phylum Actinomycetota; class Actinomycetes; order Mycobacteriales; family Mycobacteriaceae; genus Mycobacterium. The sequence continues at coordinate 280,758 of CAVTSP010000027.1, read as the reverse complement.
GATCACCTCGCCACTCGTCAGCGTCACTTCCGCCCGGGCGCCGAAGGCCTTCTCACGCGGATCGTCCGAGTGGTATCGGCGGGTCCACTCCGGGTCTTCGACCGTGGAGATCTTGCGCCACAACGCAATCGTGTCCGGCCGGTGCGCCCGCTCGGGCGCATACGACAGTTCGTGGTCCCAGCTGCCGTCTTGTAGCGCTACCGCGAAGATGTACGGCAGTGAGTGATCGAGTGTCTCCCTGGATGCGTCGGGGTCAAACTTCTGCGGGTCGCGGGAGCCGGTGCCGATCACGTAGTGGGTGTGCTGGCTGGTGTGCAGCACGATCGTCGCGATCTGGCCGAGGTCCCCGATACGTTCGCAGAGCCGTCGAGCGAGGTCGATGGGCGCCTGACTCTGGTATTCGGCGGAATGCTCTTTGGTGTAGCTGTCCAGGATCGCGCGCTTGGGCTCGCCAGGCGCGGGCAGCGGCACCTGGTAGGTGTGCCCGGGACCCGACAGCAGCCAGGAGATCACGCCGTCCTCCCCCTCCCAGATCGGAGCGGGTGAGCCCTCACCGCGCATCGCCCGGTCGACGGCCTCGATAGCCACCTTGGCGGCGTGAGCGGGCGCGAACGCCTTCCAACTGGAGATGGAGCCCTTGCGGGATTGCCGCGTGGAAGTGGTCAGATGCAGCGCCTGCCCGATTGCCTGATAGATCGTGTCGACGTCGAGCCGCAGCATGGTCCCCAGACCGGCGGCCACCGACGGCCCGAGATGGGCGACATGGTCGATCTTGTGCTCGTGCAGGCAGATTCCTCTGACCAGGCCGATCTGAACCTCATACGCGGTGGCCACACCCCGGACCAGGTCGCTGCCCGGCACGCCGAGTTGCTGGGCGACCGCGACCAGCGGCGGAATGTTGTCCCCGGGATGGGAGTAGTCGGCGGCCAGAAAGGTGTCGTGGTAGTCGAGTTCGCGAACAGCGACGGCGTTGGCCCAGGCGGCCCACTCGGCGGAATAAGTGCCGTCGACGCCAAATACCCGTGCGCCCGGCCTGCCCGGTGCAGCCGGGAAAGACATAGCCTGATGACGGGCGGCGGTGACCGGTCGCCTCAGCACGGCCGCGGCGCTGACCGCCGCGTTGTCGATGATCCGGTTGACCACCATCGACGCCGTCTCCGCCGGCACCGCAACCGGGTCGACGGCAACCTGTGCGATCTTGTAGGCGAGGTGCTCGGTGACCGGAAAGTCGTCGGCGCTGCGGCGCGTCCGGACCGAATGAATCAGGCTAGTCAGCCTGCTTGACCGGTGGGCGGTAGAACAGCGCGAGCTGGCCGAACGCACCACCGATGCCCAGCAGCAGCGAACCGAACAGTCCGTGCCAGCCGGGGTGGAACAGTTGGGACCCGAAGATCTGGTAGTCCAGGCTGAGTCTCCCGGGGCCCGTCGTGGCGATGATCACCGCGGTCACGGCCAGGATCAGGTTGTACTCCCAGCCTTCCTTGACGATGAAGAATCCGTTGTGGCGATGCACTGTCCATGCCGCGACCAGCATCAATGCCACGAATCCCGCGGCGGGGATCGGCGTGAGCAGGCCCGCGGCCAAGCCCAGTCCGGCGGTGATCTCGGTGGTCGCGGCGACGACGGCCTGGAACTTGCCGTACTTCATCCCGATGCTTTCGAACCAGCCAGCGGTTCCGGGTATCCGTCCGCCACCAAAGAATTTGTTGTAGCCGTGGGCGGCCAGCGTCAAGCCCAGCACCAGCCGCAGAATCAGCAACCCGACGTCAGAGGCATCATTCATAGACGTCAACCTAGATCATCGGGTAGGCACGGGATAGGCAGAGGTATCCTGCCACCCGCACCTACGCAAAAGGAGCGACCCATCAAGATTGCGATCATCGGAGCGGGCAACGTCGGCCATGACGTCGCTTTCGGCGTCGTGTTGTGCGGTCGATCCTGAACATTCGGATGTCCACACGGCCGGTAATACTGCTGGACGGCGCCGCCTCGGCTCCGCCGGAAGTCCTGGGCCATAAGGCACACGGCATCGACATGATGCGCCGCAACGGCCTGCCGGTGCCGCCGGCGTTCTGCATCACCGCTGAGGTCGGTGCGCGTTATCGCGCCGAGCCCGCAGCGACCATCGACGCGATCTGGGATGACGTGCGCGACCGAATGCGCACCCTGGAAGCCGCGACCTCGCGGACATTCGGACACGGCCCACATCCGCTGCTGGTCAGCGTGCGCTCCGGCGCTGCGGTCTCGATGCCCGGGATGATGGACACCCTGCTCGATCTCGGATTCAGCGACGCCGTCGAAAGCGCTTTGGCTACCGAAGGTTCGGCAGATTTTGCCCGCGACTCGCGGCGGCGCTTCACCGAGTCGTACTCCCGGATCGTGACCGGCCCGGCGCCTGACGACCCTTACCAGCAGTTACGCGCCGCGATCGAGGCGGTGTTCACCTCGTGGGATTCGCCGCGCGCCATCGCCTACCGCTCCCACCACGGGCTCGACGATCGCAGCGGCACCGCGGTGGTGGTGCAGGCGATGGTCTTCGGCAACCTGAACTCCAATTCCGGAGCAGGGGTGATGTTTTCGCGGAACCCGATGACCGGCGCCGACGCCGAATTCGGCGAGTGGCTGTCCGGCGGTCAGGGTGACGACGTGGTGTCGGGCACGGTCGATGTCGAGCCGATCGCCGCGTTGCGTGACCACCTGCCTGCCGCCTATGACGAGTTGGTCAGCGCTGCACAGTCATTGGAGCGATTGACGGCGGATGTTCAGGAGATCGAGTTCACCATCCAAGACGGCACGCTCTGGCTACTACAGACCCGGGCCGCGAAGCGCTCGGCGCAAGCCGCGGTGCGCCTTGCGCTGCAACTGCTGAGCGACGGGCTGATCGACGAAGTCGAGACGCTTCGACGGGTGACGCCTGCACACGTCGAAATGTTGCTGCAGCCGTCTCTGCAGCCGGAAAACCGTTTGACCGCAGACCTTTTGGCCACCGGGCAACCGGCCGGTCCGGGTGTCGCCTCGGGGCGGGCTTATACCGACGTCGACGCGGCGATCGACGCCGCCGACCGCGGCGAAGACGTCATCCTGGTACGCAATCACACCAGCCCCGACGACATTCACGGCATGCTGGTAGCCCGCGGAATCGTCACCGAGACCGGAGGTGCCACCAGTCACGCGGCAGTGGTCAGCCGTGAGCTTGGCCGGGTGGCCGTGGTCGGCTGCGGCGGCGGGGTTGCCGAGTCGCTGGCCGGCAAGCTGGTCACCGTCGACGGGAACGCGGGCGAAGTCCGCTTGGGGAGCCTGCCGCTGTCCGCCTGGTCCGAGGCCGACACTCCCGAACTGCGCGAATTGGCCGACATCGCAAGGCGGATCAGCCCGCTGCGGGCGCATTCCGGCGGCGACTACCCTCGACTGGATCGCCACTCTGAGGCCGCGGTGCGTAGCGCGCTGGCCAGCGGGCACAGCGATGTGGTGTCCAACAGTCCGCTATTGGCGATGCTGGTGGCGATCCGAGTCTCGCCTTGACCGAACTTGCTGTGCTGCAGTCGGTTCGACTGAAAGGGCGCATCAGCCGGGATGATCTGGCCGCGACACTGGGCTCCGAAGGTGTTGGGGGTGCGGTCGACGGGTTGATCGAGGCGGGTCTGTTGGTCGGCGGACCGTCGCTGCGCATCAGCCCCGAGGGTCGCATGCGTCTCGAGGAATTGCTGACAGCTGAGCGGCAACAGGTCGACGTGGCCGCGATCCTGGCCGCGTACGGCGAATTCCGTTCTGTGAATGTCGAGTTCAAGGCGCTGGTCACCGACTGGCAGCTCAAAGGCGGCCAGCCGAACCCTCACGATGACGCCGACTACGACGCCGCAGTGCTGGCCCGCCTCGACGACGTCCACCACACGGTGTTGCCTCTTGTGAACGCCGCGGCCGCCGAACTTCCGCGACTGGGCCGCTACGCCGCCAAACTGCAGACGGCGCTGGACCGGGTGCGTGCCGGGGAGACGATGTGGCTGTCCCGCCCGCTGATCGACTCCTATCACACCGTGTGGTTCGAACTGCATGAAGAGCTCATCCTCGCTGCGGGTCTGACCCGCGATGCCGAAGACGCATAACCGATTTGGTCTACAGCTCCGCGTCCAGTCGGGCGACGTAGTCGTCGATATCGTCGACCGCCGACTCGGCCGCGTGCACGCTGACCGTCACGGTGTCCCCGACGCCCCAGACGCCGTGGGTAAGGCCGATCACCGATGAAAGCCCTGGAAAAACGGCGGTCAGCAGCACGGGCACGGCGCCGAACTTCAAGTCAGTGGGCACGCGATAAATGCTTGACACAACGGTGTTTCCGGCGACCTGCGCTGGCTGGACCTCAGGATCGAACAGGCTGGCACCCCAGCGCAGCAGCGGAGCAGGCGTCGCGGCGAAGGCCCGATCCGCCGCCCGAAATGCCGGATGCTCTGAACGGAGGCGGGCATCGGTCAGATCTGTGGCGATTTTCTCGATCCGGTCCTGCCGATCCAGGTGCGGATACAGCCCGACCGTGGCATTGGCAAAGTGGTTATGAGCATGAGGCACACCGGGTTTAGCCATCGTCACCTCGGCCACCAGTGACGAGGCCACATCGCCCAGTTGGCCGGAGAGCGCCCCGGACACGGCGGCCAGCACCGCGACGGTGGCCGTGGGTCCGCTCAGCTGCGAGCGGTGCCGCACCAGCGTGCGCATGGGGCGTGCGCCCGTCGGGTGAGTGTTGGTAGTCAGCGCCGGCTGCGGTCCAATCGCAGGCGGTAGCAGCCCTGCGCGGGTATCGCTGACGAGCTTGCGATGGGCGCGCGCCGCGTCAAATGCAAGCCAGGGCAGGAATCCTGGGGACTCAGGCACCACGTCGGGCACCGGAGTCTCGCGGCCGAACAGCCAGGCGGCCATGGCCAACGCCCGCGGACCGTCCGACAGCGCGTGCGCGAACTGCAGGACCGCGACCGTGGCCGGGCCGGCGCTGCCCGCAATACCGTGCACCGGGCCGAACAGGTGCATGCGCCATGGCGCCCGGCGGATGTCGAGTTGGTCATCGAAGAGGCGGCCGACCGCGTCCAGGCAGCCTTGCCAGCTGTCGTCGTCGAGGTGATGGCGCACGATCCGGTCGGCCTCGACGGTGGTCGGTACCCAGCACGGGTAGGTCAACGGCGATCCGTCTTCGACGCGGACCGTCAAGGCGCCGCAGTTCTGCGCCCTGCTTCGGACCTCGTCGACCGCGTGCTCGAAATCTGTTGGTAGACCGTCGAATGCATAGAGCAGGAACTCATCGCTGGGGATCTTGTCCGACATCCAGTAGAACTGCGCGTCGATCGCAGTCATCCGGTTCGGCATGCCAGCATCCTATGGATCCACAGTCGGGCCTTTATCCACAGCTGGCAGTTTGCGACTACCTGTCGGCAAGTTGCCTCACGTCAAGATGCGCGCGAAGGGGAATTCGTTGCCTCACGTAGACGTGCGCGCTTGTTGATGGGCGCTTTGGTGCCGGGTGCGGCTTTGCTGGTGGTGAGGGTGAACAGCTGGGCGGTGAGGGCTTGGACTTGGCGTTGGGTGGCGGCGGGATTGATCAGCGAGTAGGTCCGGGTTAGTGCCACGATGCGTTGAACCGTCATGGTGGGATGGTCGATCGTGCGATGAAATGGGGTGGTGGCGGTGTCGTGTTTCCTGGCTACTTTGGCCCCTGTGCGGGTCTTGGAGATTAGTTTTTGCTGGGGTAGAAGTAGTTGGTCAGTTTGGAGTGCAACCGCCAGATCTCGTTGAGTAGCAACAGTTCTGCAGCGGTGTCATAGCGGTGATAGCCGACCACCTGACGGACCGCCGTCCAGTTCTTCTGCTCGACGTGGCAACCGTCGTCCTTATTGCCCGGTCGTGAACGGGTGAAGGTGATCTGGCGTCCTTGGCACCAGTTGAGCAGGTGGTCGTTGATGAATTCTGATCCGTTGTCGGAGTCCACGCCCAGGATCGGGAACGGCATTTTGCGGGCGATGTCATTGAGTGCTGCCAGTACGCATTTGGCGGTCTTGTCTGGCACCGAGCGGTTCTCGGTCCAGCCGGTGGCGATATCGGTGACGGTCAAGGTAAATGCATGGTTTGCGCCGCGGATGCCGCCGTCATGCCGGACCAGGTCGATCTCGATGAAGCCGGGTCGAGCGTCGTCCCACTCGGCCCAGGTGCGCACCGGGATTTGGCTTTTGAGCAGCGATCCCGGCTTTGTTCCCACCCGTCCCCGCAGCGGGTATTTGGCACGTTCCGAAGCCAGGCGGCGATCGATGGTGGCTGCTGACATCGACGCCAGCAATTCGGCGGTGTCCTCGTCGATGGACAGCTCTCCGAAATGACCAGCACTGCCAACAGTTCGCCCAGGATGGGCGCGAGTCGTTTGCCGGCCGGCATTTTGAGCACTTCCCAGCAGACCGTCAGCGCCTCGATCACTTCGGGCCCGTACTTCACCGGCCGCGGGCCGCGCGGGGCAACGATCTTGGGCTGCAGCGACGATTTGAGCGCCTTGCGCGCGTGGTTTCGGTGCCAGCCCGTGTTGGCGCACAGTTCGTCGAGAATCCGGCTCTTACCGCGCTTGCTCGCCAGCTGGTAACGCGTCGCGGCCGTCTCGGTGATTGCTCTGCGCTCTGCCAACGTCAACCCCATCCACTGGGCGTACGCGCGCATTTTCGACGAGGCAACGAACCACCCTTTCGCGCGCATTTCTGATGAGTCAACGCGGTCGGACCCCCCGTTATTATTCGAACATGCGTTCTAGTAGTCGTGGGGAGATCGTCGAGGTCCTCGACGCGCTCGAAAAGGCAGACGACGACGAGGCGCCCTAACTGTGAGCGGTGGGACAGTAGACGCTGATGGCGTCGAGCAAGAACGGCCGGACCTGCGTGTCCGTCAGACCCTGAGCTACCAGCTTGGAGGCAAGCTGACGCAGGGCGGTGCTGAACGGGCTTGGCATCGGGCCGAAGCGAAAGGTAGGCACTTGCTCGCGGGAAAGGTTGTCAAGCTGGCACCGCTCATGGGCAAGGGCGATCAGCTGATCCGGTGGGCCGGCGGTGATTCCGTCTTTCGACAGCAACCCCAGAAACTGGTCGTCCTGCGGGTCAGCGTGGGCGACCGCTCCGGTAACGCATACAGCCGCGACGACGGCGGCAAGCCGAGCGAACGAGTTGACGAGCATGGCTAAGGGTTACACCGATGTCGGGGAAACGCGACTCCAATTACCGCCATCCCGCGGTGGCTGCGCCGATGAAGGGTTCAGCCGAAGTTGGTCGCCCCCGGGCAATACACGTTGATCGCGTCTTGCATGAACGGCCGGACCTGTTCGTTGGAGAAGCCCAGAGCTTCCAGCTCGTTACCGATCTTCGACATGGCCACCCGCCACGGACTTGCGTGCCCGCCGAACTGAATGGCGTACGAATCGCCCCGCGACAGACCCTCGTCGTCGCACCGTTCGTGCGCTAGTGCGAGCAACCGATCCGGCGGGCCGATGTTCAGTCCGTCGTTCGCCAGCGACCCCAAGAACTGGTCGTCCTGCGTATCAGCGTGGGCAACAGCTCCCGCCATCACTACAGCTGCGGCGGCGGCGAGACTGACGAACGAGTTGACGACCATGGCTAAGCGTGACACCGATCACTGCGGAATGCGAGGCCGGGGACCGCTACTCCATGGATCGCTAGTGGGCCGACCCGATGAAACTCAGCACCAAGTCGGCAACCTTGTCTGGCTCGTCGAGTTGCAGGAAGTGTCCGGCGCTGTCGACGACGGTCACGTCGCTGTCGTCGGGAAGCGCGTTGGGGATCCAACGCGTGAAAGCCGATGTCATACAACCGTCGTCGCGTCCGTGCAGGTAAAGGCTCGGCAGCTTCGGCCTCGACATCCAATGCCGGTGCAGCTCGCGATACTGCGTCGGCGGGCGGGTGTTGCGGATCGCCGCCCGGTATGGCCCGAGCGCGGCGCGCCAGCTCTCCGGCGTGCCGATCGCGGCGTCGACGTGGCGCAGATCGGCTTTGGCGTCGTAGCCCGGCGACCACCTTTTCCACAGTCGCGGCAGCACCCAGGAAGCGGATCGTTCTGGTAGCCAAGGTAATTGGAAGAACATGATGTACCAGCTACGCAACAGCTGCGGCGGGATCTGGGCCAGCAACCGGCCGGCGTCGGGCACGCGACCCCGAAAGGCCGCCGCCGGTGGCACCGACATGATCACCGCCTTGTCGAAAGGGCTGTCCGGAATCGCAGCCAACCCATTGGCAGCCATCGCGCCCCAGTCGTGGCCGATCACCACGTCGCGGTCGGTGCCGCCGACGGCGGCGCGCACCTGAAGTGCATCGTCCATCAGCGCGCCGACGTGATAGCTGCCGTCGGATGGGATGGATGACGGCGCGTAGCCCCGCATGAATGGCGCCACCACGCGCCAGCCGGACTCGGCCAGACGGGGCGCGACATTGCGCCAGCCATACGCGGTGTCAGGGAAACCATGCAGACACAGCGCAATTGGACCATCAGTTGGCCCCCACGTCAGGGCCTTCAACTCAACGGTGGGAGCTTGGACATCGATCCAGCGGTATTTGGTCGTCACCTGATGCCGCCGATCAGCGCGATGCGTTCTACTTGGGCAGGAGGTTGTGTCGGCCGCAGGTATACGACGTCGACTGGCACATCGTCGGGCATGCATTCCAACGTACGTGGTCACGCAAGAACTTAGACCGAAGCCACCGCATTCTCGAGGTCTGCGACCACGATCTTGCGCATGCCGTACATCGCCTGGGCGGCGGCAGCAGCGGACGCCGGATCCGGGTCGCTGAGCAGGTCATAAAGCCGCTCCGGAATCACCTGCCAGCTCAGGCCGAACCTGTCCTTGCACCAGCCGCACTGCGACTCCTCGCCGCCATCGGTCAGCCGATTCCAGTAGTAGTCGACCTCGTCCTGGTCCTTGCAGTTGATCGTGAAGGACACCGCCTCGCTGAACGTGAAGTGCGGACCGCCGTTGATCCCGATGAACCGGTTGCCGTCGAGGACGAACGTGCCGGACAGCACCGACCCGGGCTCGCCAGGTCCGGCGTCGGTGCTCCGGTTCAAATCCTCGACGCGCGAGTTCGGGAAGATCGACGCGTAGTACGTCGCCGCCTCCTCCAGGTTGTGGTCGAACCACAGCGTGGGCGTGATCGAGGGCATGCCGTCTCCTCAGCGTTGTCGAAGGTGTCTGGGTCGTACCAGGTGTCTGAAGAGGTAGACCCCGGCGAACCCGAAAACTCATCTGAGTAACGTCAAAGTCCGATCGACCGAGAGGACGGCCCGTGACTACCGTGCGCAACACGCCTAAGACTGCCGAGTTTCCCGGGGTTCAGGGTCTCACCCTGGTCGCAGACGAATGGAACGGTCCATCGTCGGGTGGCGCGGACATAGCCGCCGATCGCCCCAGCATCCTGATGCTGCACGGCGGAGGCCAGAACCGGCACTCCTGGAAGAACACCGGACAGGTCCTGGCCGATCACGGCTTCCACGTCGTCGCGCTGGACAGCCGGGGCCACGGCGACAGCGACCGCTCCCCCGACGCCGACTACGACGTCGAGACGCTGACCGACGACGTGATGGCTGTACTCGACGCCATCGGCCGGCCGGTGATCCTGATCGGGGCCAGCATGGGCGGGCTGACCGGAATCCTGGTCGCCGACCGGGCCGCACCGGAGCGGGTCACCCGACTGGTACTTGTCGATGTCGTGCCGCGGTTCGAGAAGAACGGCAGCGCGCGCATCCGCGACTTCATGTTCAGCGGATTGCACGGGTTCGCCACTCTCGACGAGGCCGCGGACGCCGTCGCCGCCTACCTGCCGCACCGGACCAGGCCGCGCAGCCCGGAAGGCCTGAAGAAGAACCTCCGGCTGCGCGACGGCCGCTGGTACTGGCACTGGGATCCGGCCTTCATGACCAAGCCGGGCGACGACCCGGAGCTGCGCACCGAGAACTTCGAGCGCGCCGCCGCCGACCTGACCATCCCCGTGCTTTTGATCCGCGGCAAGCTTTCCGACGTGGTCAGCCCCGAGGGGGTCGAACACTTCCTGGAGACCGTGCCCAACGCGGAGTTCGTCGAATTGTCCGGTGCCGGCCACACAGCGGCCGGCGACGACAACGACGCCTTCAGCGACGTCGTGGTGACCTTCGCGACACGGTCGGGATAGGCGCCGGCAGTCCGCCGCTAGTCCCATGGCGGCGACCCGCTGCGCCCGGCTCCGCCGCGCTTGCGATCGCCTTAGTCGGCCGGCTTCTCGGCGTGACCACCGAACTGCTTGCGCATCGCCGAGAGCGCCTTGTTGGCGAAGTCGTCGAGGCTTCGCGAGGCGAAGCGGGACTGCAAGGCGGTGGTGAGCACAGGCGCGGGAACGCCTTCGTCGATTGCCGCGATCGCGGTCCAGCGACCCTCGCCGGAATCCGATACGCGCCCGGAGAACTCGTGCAGGTCGGGCGATTGATGCAGCGCGATCGCGGTCAAGTCCAGCAACCAGGAGCCGACGACACTGCCCCGGCGCCACACCTCGGCGACGTCGGCGATGTCGAAGTCGTACTGGTAGCACTCCGGGCTCGCGAGCGGCGCGGTCTCGGCGTCGCCCTCCAAGATGCGTTTGCCGATGTCGGCGTTGCGCAGGATGTTCAGCCCCTCGGCGAGGGAGGCCATGAACCCGTACTCGATCCCGTTGTGCACCATCTTGACGAAGTGGCCCGCCCCGGAGGGACCGCAGTACAGATACCCCTTCTCGGGCTGTGCGAAGTCGCCCGTTCGGCCTGGCGTGCGCTCAGCCGTGCCCACTCCAGGTGCGATGGTGGCGAACAGCGGCTCGGCGTGGGCAAACGACTTCTCGTCGCCGCCGATCATCAGGCAGTAACCGCGCTCGCGGCCCCAGACACCGCCGCTCGTCCCACAGTCCAACAGGTGAATGCCCTTATCGCCCAGCAGCTTTGCATGCCTGAGGTCGTCGCGGTAGTACGAGTTGCCGCCGTCGATCACGATGTCGCCGGCCTCGAGCGTGTCGGCCAGCCCCTCGATCACCGTCTGGGTGATCGAGCCCGCCGGCACCATCACCCACACGATCCGCGGCGCGGACAACTTCTCGGCCAGCTCTGCGACCGAGTACACCCCGGTCGTCCTGTCCTCGCTCGCCAAGGCTTCGACGGCGGTCGTGTCGTGGTCGTAGACGACGCACTCGTGTCCGCCCGCGGTCACCCGACGGACGATGTTGGCGCCCATTCGGCCCAGGCCGATCATCCCTAGTTGCATGTTGTCTGGTTCTCCTTAGTGGTGGTTACCGGCTAGCCACGGCTGTTGCCAGGCTGCGATGTCCTCGTAGCAGATCCCGTGCGGCGTCCGGCCCCCAGGAGCCGGGTTCGTATGAGTGGATCTCGCCGGGGTTGTCCAGCAGCGGCTGCACGATCCGCCAGGTCTCTTCGATGGCGTCCTCGCGAGCGAACAGCCGGTGATCCCCGATCAGCGCCCCGTGCAGCAGCCGCTCGTACGGCAGCAGCGGCTCGCCCAGGTCCGCCATGAACGACGAATCCAGATGCAGGTCGCGCCAGCTGTCACCTTCCAACGCGGTCAGCTGCAACCGCAGTCCGGGATCGGGGTCGATCCGCAGCACGATCTGGTTGGGTCCGGATTGCCGCCGGCGGTCGGGCAGGAAACTCAACGACGGAACGCGGTGGGTGAACAACCGCACCTCGGTGACGCGTTCGGTGCAATGCCTTGCCGGCCCGCAGGAAGATCGGCACCCCGGCCCAGCGCCAGTTGTCGATCTCCAGCCGCAGTGCGACGAAAGTCTCGGTCGTGCGAACCCTTGGCCACGCCGGCGACGTCGGTGTAGCCGCGTACTGGCCGCGCACGCATCGATCCGGGTCCACCGCCGGCATCGCGCGGAAAATGTCGGACTTCTTGTCGTTGACATCGTCCGCGCCGGGCCCGACCGGGGGCTCCATCGTCAACCCGGCCAGCACCTGCAGCAGTGGTTCTGCACGACGTCGCGCAAGAGCGCCGACCCCGTCGTAGAACTTGCCGCGTTCGTCGACGCCGAAGTTCTCGGCCATGGTGATCTGGACTTCGGAGATGACCTGGCGATTCCACAATTCGACCAGCGCGAGGTTGCCGAAGCGCAGGTACTCCAATTCGACGACCGGCTCCTTGCCGAGGAAGTGGTCCACCCGGAAGATCTGGTCCTCGTCCAGCAGCGCACGTAGCCGCTCGTTGAGTTCGCGGGCGGACGTCAGGTCATGACCGAAAGGTTTCTCCACCGCGACGCGAGAGCCCTCCAGGAGGCCGGCTTTGCCCAGGTTCTCCACGATCGGCGCGAACAGCGACGGCGGCATCTCCAGGTAGTAACAAGCTGCGGTGCTTGCGACCGATCTGCTTGGCCAGCGCGTCGTAGAGCGCGGAGTCGGTGACGTCGCCGTGCAGGTAGGACAGTCGGTTCGCCAGCCGGTCGAACACCGTCGCTCGTCGAATTTTCTCGCCGGCGCCTTGGATCGCCTTGCGGGCCCGACTCGACCAACTCGTCTATGCTGATGTCGTCGCTGGCCACTGCCGACGATCGGGCACTTGCAGCAGTCCCGCGCGCTCCAGGCGGTAAAGGGACTGGAACGTCATCTTGCGGGCCAGGTCGCCGGTGATTCCGAAAATCACCAGCAAGTCCGAGGCGTTGGTGGGTTCGGCCAATCGGGACCTCCAGGAGTCGACTAGTCAACGCGGGCCCAAAACCTGCCTAGCTCGATCCGCCGCGGCCAAGCTCAACCCTAAACACTGTGGTTGCACCCGACAACCGAAAGACTCGAGTCGGATAGCCGCTCATCCACGTCGACAAACCTCGAGGGGGCAAACATTATCGGAATATTCGCTCGCAGTTGCTCTTTCGGGGTTCGACAACCTGCTAGCGATTCCCTTCCGCGATACCCGTCATGGTGGCCAGCATCGTGGCCACATGCTTGGAACCGTCATCGGAGACGGCGTAGGCGTCACCGCGGCAGATGGTGAGAGTCCGGCCGGGCCGGACGACTTCTCCGCGCGCGATCAGGAAGTCGCCCACCGCTGGAGACAGCAGGTTGACCTTCAGTTCCACCGTCAGCACGCGAGTCGCCGGAGCCATGAGACTCAGCGCCGCATAGCCGCACGCGCTATCGAGAGCGGCGATACCGACACCCGCATGGAAAAAATTGTCCTGCTGAGTGAGCCCCGTCGAGAACGGCACGCGGATCTCGACCACCCCCGGCTCGATGGTTTCCAGCTGAGCCGGCAAACGTCGCCAACAGCCCTTGCCGAGAGAAACTCTCCCGCACTCGCTGCTCATAGTCGGGATCACGAGGTTCGAAACCGGAACTCATGAGCTGAACCGTAACTGCGCAAGCACCTGACGTGTTGAATGGTGCATCGTGGGCGATCTGCTACACCTCACGGTCTACGCGCTGGCCGCGTTGGCCGTCATCGAGGCAGTGGTCATCGGCGTTCTATGGCGGCTCTGGTCACGTAGCAGAGCGCTGGTCGAGGAACTGCAGCGACAACCGGACCTGCTGAGCTTCGGGTCGAAAGCCGTCAAGACGGTATGGCAGACCGCGAATCTGGTTCGTAAGCAGGGTCTCGGCGCCGCGGTGCGCAGCTCGATCGAAGACCTTGCCGACTGGGCCGAGGTGGAGCGCCCGGACCTGGCCCGGGTGACGCAAGACGGCAAGGTCGCGATTCTGTTCTCCGACATCGAGGAGTCGACCGCGCTCAACGAGCGAGTCGGCGATCGGGCCTGGGTCCGGCTTATCGGCGAACACGACAAGCAGGTTCGCAAACTGGTCAAGGCCCGCTCCGGACATGTGGTGAAAAGTCAGGGCGACGGGTTCATGATCGCCTTCGCCCGCGCCGAGGAGGCGGTGCGCTGTGGCATCGACATGCAAGACGCGCTATACCGGGACGCGCAACGTAAGCGGCGCAACGGAATTCGAGTGCGAATCGGTGTTCACGTCGGTCGGTCGGTGCGCCGCGGTGACGACCTGTTCGGCCGCAACGTCGCCATGGCCGCGCGGGTCGCCGCCGAGGCCTGTGGCGGAGAGGTTTTGGTGAGCGACACCGTGCGCGAAGCGCTCAGCGATTGCGAAGACCTCGAATTCGATGGCGGCCGCGAGGCGGAGTTGAAAGGGTTCGCCGGCACCTACCGGCTGTACGCCGTCGCCGCGGCGTGACATCGGCAGGCGGCTCAGTCTTCGCCGGCCTCGGCGAGCCGCTGCTGTAGCCGATCGCGGATCTCGTTGGGCGTGTAAGCCCGCCGCCGGCGTTGGTCGCGGACAACCAGTACGCCACCGGCTGCCACCCCGACGACCCCGGCCAGTCCCAGCAACTTCCAGATGGTGCGCATCGACTCAGGTTATTCGCGAGTGCATCCCGACGGGGACGGTATTGCATATGGTGCGGTGGTGGACACGCACACAGTGACCTTGAGCCAGGCCATCGACCACACCAGGACCGGTGACGTCTGGCTGTTTCGCGGACATTCCGGACCCGACCGCGCGATCCAGACGATGTCGAACAGCCCGGTCAACCATGTCGGCATGACGGTCGCGATCGAGGACCTGCCGCCGTTGATGTGGCACGCCGAGCTCGGCGACAAGCTGACCGACGTCTGGACCGCGACCAACCACCGGGGCGTGCAGCTCAACGATGCCCGCGAGGCGGTCGAGCGATGGCTGACCCGCTACGGCCAGCGCTGCTGGCTGCGTCAGATGACGCCCGACGTCGACCATGCGCAGGAGAATCGGCTGCTGCGGGTCATCGCCCGCATGGACGGCACGCCATTTCCGTCCACGACTCGGCTGACCCTGCGATGGCTGCGCGGTCAGCTTCCGACCAGGTACGACTGGGTGCGCGGAATCCCGATCCTGGACGGCCGCGTTCGCGAGTCGACCCGGCGTCGCAGGGCCGAGCAGCGCAAAGGTGGATTCGAGTCCGCGTACTGCGCGGAAACGGTCGCCGTCACTTACGAAGAGATGGGTTTGATCGAAACCGAGAAGCGGACGAATTGGTTTGACCCAGGCCGGTTTTGGAGCGGTGACGATCTACCGCTGATCGCGCCCTACCGGCTGGGAAGCGAGATCGCCGTCGTCTTGGACTGATCGTCGGCTCAGCGCCGTCGGCCAGCCCACTGCGATGACGCCGAGAGCGGAGAACGCGAAGCACCCGATCGCGTAGGGCAGGTTTCCGGTTGGCGGGAACGCGGTGACCCAGAGTGCCGCAAGGACAGCCAGGTAGAGCGTCCCGAAGATGCGTACAAATCGGTTGGGCGGAAGCGATGCCCGCTGCCACTGGCGGAACAAGATCGGCAGCGAAACGACCGCGACCGCAGCGAGCTCGACGGAGAAGATGGCCGCCTGCACGGCGGCGCGCGGGTGCCGGCCGCCGAACAGCGAGGTCGGGACGCTCAAGACGGCAATGCCGACCGGAACCAGCACGCCCGCGAGCACCGTCCGCCATGCCGAATGCGATCCCCCATTCCCGACGAGTCGCAGGACGAGCGCGGTGACGACGATCGGGCCGAGGGTGGCGAAGATGAACACACTCGTCATCGGCACCGATGTCAGCATCGGGTGATTGATCGGGTCGGCGCTGTTCCATGCCCACCAATGCAATTGGGGTCCTAGTTGGTCGAAGACTTCGTAGAAGCAGTGGTGGACGAAGCCGACGCACACGGCGCCTGCCACGATTCCGCGATCCCGAAACACCCCGAGGCCACGGACGATCTCGTAGGCGAGGCTGACGACGGCGGGGTACAGCGCGACGATATAGAGCGGAAGCCGGTCGAACAGGAATTGCACCGTGAAGACGTTGTGCGCGAACACCACTCCGAGTTGGTCTTCGACACCGAAGACATTGGGAAAGTACAGCGGGATTTCGATGACGAACAGGTAGACGACCGTTGCGAACCACAGGGCGAGGTTGATCGGGTCGCCGTTGCGTCGGAGCCGTCGGACCGCGTGAACCAGCGCCATGATTGCGCCCGTCACCATCATCACTTCCAGGATTGGCAGTGTCCCGTTGGTCAGATGCAACGGGTTCCGCAGGTGGATGAGCGCAGGCGCCTGCTGACAGCTGAAGTTGCCGAGAGGCCCGGCGATCGCGTCGAACGC
The DNA here is from genome assembly GCA_963737375.1 of uncultured Actinomycetota bacterium. Classification (GTDB taxonomy): domain Bacteria; phylum Actinomycetota; class Actinomycetes; order Mycobacteriales; family Mycobacteriaceae; genus Mycobacterium. The sequence continues at coordinate 264,606 of CAVTSP010000027.1, read as the reverse complement.
CCCCGTGCACTGGGTAGCCATCAGGAGGGGGCCTGGCCGGTGTACCAGTGCGTGACATCTCCGCCGGAGTTCCACCGGTCGAACCACTCATCGGCGAACGGCGGCAGCGGCTGGTGGTCCGGATTGTGAAAAGGCGTCTGACTCAACAGAACCCGAACTACGGCGACGAGACGCTGTATCCGGGGCACGGTGGCGAAGGCGTTCGGTGCGGTCGGGCGCTTACCGGCCAGCCGATCGCGCAGCCCCTGCTTCAAACCGAAGGTCGGCAGTAGGGTGCGAGCGTCGACCTTGCGATCCGCCTCGGGCACATGCGCATTCACGCCATCGGCGATGATCCGCGACACCGCGATCAGGTGGCGAAAGATTCTGGGCAAGGCCCGAATCCGGTACCAGTTGTCACCGACTGCCGCGTCGTAGATCAGCAGCGCTGAGCTGCGGTGCTCGACCTCTTCGACGAAATGCCACAACAACAGCGATGCCACCCGATCGTCGCCCGGGCGAAACAGCGTCGCCTCGTTGTCCAGCATCATCTTGAAACTCGGGTGAAGGTCGCCTCCAAATCTGCGATGTAGCCAACCGGAACTTCAACGAGGTGGTGTTCGTGACCTCGTCGAAGCTGGCTGTTGCGGCGTCGAAAGTCTGCTGCAGCCCGGGATATCGATTGATCAGCGCGGTCACGTGTTTTCGATGCGTGCTGGAATGCTGCGCCTCCTGGCGAAGGAACGCCGTCGCCTCGACGGCCACCTCCGGATCGGTGATCAGCGGTTTGGCGTCCTGGACGGCGGCCACCAGAAACTGCTCGAAGCAGATAGCGATTATCGAGGTCGCGTTCATGAAGAACGAGAACTGCGGATTGTCCGGGTTCCACTCCCAGGGCACGTCACCGGTGAAATCGAACTTCGGGCGGCGGACTTCAAGGGCAGTCATCGGGTCTCCCGTTACTCATTACACACAATGCCCATACATGTGTCATGTGTGTATTCTTGGCTCAGTCGAACGGAAGAGTCAAGGCTGATGGGACGCAAAGGCTGGGCGGGTTCTCCGCCGGCGGACGACGCGGAGGCCCGCAAGCGGATCATCGACGCGGCGCTGCGGCTGGTCGATCGACGCGGTGCGGCGCAGACCACTGCGAACTTGGCGCGTGCGTCGTCGGTGACCGGGGTGAACAGATTGACGAGATTGCCGTCTGGGTCCCGGAATAGCAGCGCCCGGTTGCCCCAGGGCATCGTCGTCGGCGCCGTCACGATCTCCCCGACGTGCCCACGCAGTCGCTCGTACTCGGCGTCCACGTCGTCGACCAGGAACTCGATAATCGCGCTTCGATTTGCCCCTGGCTCGGCGGATCCCGCTCCGAACAGCGGCACGGTCTTATCGCTGCCGATAGCCAAAGCACCTACGGGGGTGGGGATTTCGGCAAAAAGCTCATTGCCCCATACCGCGACCGCTATCGGTCACCTTCTCGTAGAACGCGACCAGCCGCGCGACGTCGGCGGTGATTACCCGGGTTGATACGAATTTCATGGTGGCGATGCTAGGTAGCACCTCCGACAAGTGAGCGTTACTGCGTGGTCAGAGCGGGTTCCAGATGTTGTTGTTCCAGAATCCCCAGGCGCGCGCGGTCATATTCCACATCACCTGTGCGCCCGGAGCCCACGGCGGTGGCGGTGGCTGCGGCGGCGCCCACGTCGGCGGGACTCCCCAGGGCCCGTTGCCCATCGCGCCGCCCTGGCCCGCTGCGCGTTCCCAGTCGTGGCAGTGGTTCCAGTCCCAGTCGTAGATGCTGCCCCAGCCGGGGTCCCACTGCTGGCCCGGACACCAGTGAAAGGTCGGCGCCGGCGCTGCCTGCGCGCCGGTCGGATCCGCCATGGCGCCGGACAATCCCAGAGCGCACAGCGCCAGCGCGGCCCACATGTATACCGAGGCAGCATGCTTCATCGTCGCCATCTCCCAGAGTGTGCCCTAGCCGGACTCCGGTTAGGCGCTAAACCGCGCGCCGGGCCGGCGGCGGCACCCACGCCTCCAGCGCTCGACGGCCGATCAACTGACAGTTGTGGGTGTAGGCCAGCCGCTTGGCCGCATCGGTGAATTCCTGGTTGCTGACGACGATGCTCTTCGTGCAGTCGTAGTGCCGCGCACCGGAAACCACCTGCTGGACGGCTCCGATGCCGACCGGCTTGCCGAGACGCTTGCATTGGACCGCCACCGACTTGTCGTCCCGGCGGGCGATCAGGTCGACGCCGTAGTCGCCACTGACCGGGGTGAACGTGATCTGCCAGCCGGCCCGTTGCATGCGCGCGGCGACGTAGTCCTCGAACTCCGTCCCCGTCATCGCGTCGATCGCCGCCATACCGGTATCAGGGCGCCGTTCACGCGCCAGCCACAACGCCAGAAACAGACCCACGGCAGCGCCGGCCAGACCCACCCGGACGCTGTGCCCGACGAAGCCGGCGAAGAGGCCGAAGTAGACCGGCAAAAACAGGTAAGCGATCTTCATGTCGGGCCGATGATAACGACCGTCACCGACATCGGCGCTCAAGCGGCGACCAAACACGTTGTCGCGCTTGCCTACCTAGCAGTTGTCCGCCGCCTGGCCGGACGTGCCGAGACACCGCCGGGTTTCCGCAACCGCACGCCTGTCAGGTGGTTGGACTGGCATGGGGGACGGTACTGCCCACTCCGACGACAACGGCTGGGGCCCGCCACATCACTGGTGCCCAGGACAGACGCCCTTGCCGGCGACCGGCAATCACATCACCGACCCGTTGAACTGGGACTGGAATGTCTGCCATACCTAATTACTTCCTCTGGCAGGGAATGGGAAACGTGTCCAACATGATTTGGGACGGCGACCATCCGCCACCGAAGCCTGGCCCACCGGTTGGCCTCTACTGCGACCCCGCGACACTCACAAACCGTCGGATCGGAACCCATCCGTGAATCGTCGAACGATGAAACGGAACTCGACCGCGCCGCCGTCAACCATCACAAAAAGGAAGCACCGCACGGCGTGAGTGTCGGTGGGGCCCATTCACCATTCAGTATTTCCGCGCGAGGCCGGTAAAGGCGAATGAGGTAGTTCCAGCCCCGCGCGCGGACAAAATTATCCGCGTTCACGTGAATTGACATCGTTCCCTGCTCATCTCGTGGACTGCTGACCTAGATGTCGAGCCGAAGCGTCGTCGCTGCGGCTTGGTCTCCGATCATGTTCCCGGTCGAACCGCCGCCGTATTTGGTGCGGTAGGCGTCGTCGACGTCGTCCCGCAGTCCCGGCGGGCCGACACCGACATCCGCGATGCGCACGTCAACCTCGACGCCAGGGACGCGCACACGTGCGCGTCTCGTGCTCGCGGCAAGGCCGAACCACCCGGTGTCTCTGCGGTACCAAGTGCGTACGTAGACGTCGTCGCCGACGTGGATTGCCCAGATCGGCGTCCACGCTCGAAGCGTTCCGTCCGCACGTCGCACTGCGATGTCGAGCTCGCGGGCAGCATCGACGAGAGCCAGCTGCTCGGGTGTCCAGCTCATGATTCTCAGAGCGTACGCATCGTGAACTAATACAACGGACGCTGCGTGCTGCCGAGCACTCTGAGGTGCGGGTGCATGGTTACATGACTCAACCTGACGACGTCAGCGATGCAGGTTCGATCAGCTCACTCCCCCTACGTTTAGGAGTAACCCATGGGCGACGCCGATGCCGCAGCGATCCGCGCGGCGCGAGGTGACTGGGTCAGCGAGCACCTCGAGGCCTATCTGACCTCCGGCGGAACGCGGGGTCACATCCTGGACCTGAGTGAGGTCGGCGGGCGTGCACTGACCACGCACTGCTTGATCAAGTGCGTGGGCCGCAAGTCGGCGAGGGCCTATGTCAGGCCGTTGATCTACGGCAACGTCGGTGGCGAGATCGTGATCGTCGCGTCGAAGGGCGGTGCCGACACGCATCCCGGGTGGTACTTGAATGTCTTGGCGAGCAACACGATCGGTGTGCAGATCGCGACCCAAGCGTACGAGGCCAGCTGGCGGGAACCAGAAGGCGAGGAACGTCATCAGGTGTGGGCCTATATGTCTCACCTGTACCCGCCGTACCTCACCTATCAGCAGTCGACCAGCCGTCAGATCCCGCTGGTGATGTTGACACCCGGGCGGCCGATCGACGTCTTCTCCGCGGACGGGTCGAAGTAGCCGTCAGTCAACGCTGGGTCAGATACGGTCCGCACATGCCGCTACGTTACGTAGATCCGCACAGGGAGCGTGGCCGTTTCTATGAGGCGAATGTGCGCTTCGGTCGCTCCCGGCCAGGACAATTTCTTGCGCGCCATCTTGCGCCTCGCGTCGACCCGTGGCTGCACCGGACAACCGCTGGACGGCTGAATATGGGATTGGTGATCAATGCACCTCTGAAGACCACGGGTGCCAAGTCTGGTCAGCCACGAGTGGTGCAGCTCACCTACTTTCACGATGGGCGCGATCCGATCCTGATGGCCTCCAATTACGGGGGCACGAAACACCCGCAGTGGTATTACAACCTCAAGGCTCACCCGGAATGCGAATTTGGCGGCGAGAGCTTTGTGGCGACTCAGGTAACCGATGCCGACGAGTATCGCCGCCTCTACGCGCTCGCCGAGCACGTCTACGCCGGTTACCGCGATTATCGCGCCAAGACTGCACCGGTCGGACGCCAGATTCCGCTCTTTCGGCTCAGGTCGCGTTAGCGCCCCGCTGCCTTACCTTCAGACGTTGAACCGGAACTCGACGACGTCGCCGTCGGTCATCACGTAGTCCTTGCCCTCCATGCGCACCTTGCCGGCGGCTTTGGCCGAGGCCATCGACCCGGCGGCGACCAAATCGTCGTAGGACACGATTTCGGCTTTGATGAAGCCCTTTTCGAAGTCGGTGTGGATTACGCCGGCCGCCTTGGGCGCGGTGTCGCCTTGATGGATGGTCCACGCCCGCGACTCCTTGGGCCCGGCGGTCAGATAGGTCTGCAGCTTCAAGGTGTGGAAACCGGCCCGCGCCAACGCATCCAGGCCGCGTTCGGTCTGGCCGATCGACTCCAGTAGCTCGGCGGCCGACTCCTCGTCGAGCTCGATGAGCTCGGACTCGATCTTGGCGTCCAGGAACACCGCGTCCGCCGGTGCGACCATCGCGCGTAGCTCGGCCTTGCGGGCATCGTCGGTCAGCACCGACTCGTCGGCGTTGAACACATAGAGGAACGGCTTGGTGGTCATCAGGTTCAGCTCACGCAACAGCGATGCGTCGACACCGGCCGCGAAAAGCGTTGTCCCACCGTCGAGAGTCTGTTGCGCGGCGACGGCGGCATCGAGGAGCGGCTTGCGCTCCTTGTTATTACGGGCCTCCTTCTCCAGCCGCGGGACGGCCTTCTCCAAGGTCTGCATGTCGGCGAGAATCAGCTCGGTCTCGATCACCTCGATGTCGGACTTGGGGTCCACCTTCCCGTCGACGTGCACCACGTCGTCGTCGGCGAACACCCGCACCACCTGACAGATGGCGTCGCACTCGCGGATGTTGGCCAGGAACTTGTTGCCCAGACCGGCGCCCTCGGAGGCGCCCTTCACGATTCCGGCGATGTCGACGAACGTCACCGGCGCCGGCACGATCTTCTCGGAGGCGAACATCTCGGAGAGCTTGGTCAACCGCGGATCGGGCAGCGGGACCACGCCCTCGTTCGGCTCGATCGTCGCGAACGGGTAGTTGGCGGCGACCACGTTGTTGCTGGTCAGCGCGTTAAACAGGGTCGATTTGCCGACATTCGGCAGACCCACGATCCCAAGGCTGAGGCTCACAGGGACTCAAGTGTAGGAGAACAACGCCGGAGCAATCGCCGCGCTACTGCGCTGGGCAGGCACGCCCCACATTGCTAACGAGGTCGTTACGCATCTTTCGGCGTCCAGCCGGTACGGTCGACATGTGTCAGAACAGCCGGCCCAGTCGGAGGTGGCCGCAGATCACCGCTCGATAATCCCCGGGATTCCTGGAATCCCGTGGTGGGCCGCGGTGGTGATCGGGGTGACCGGCTGCGCCGTCGGCTTTGCGTTCGACGCCGGCTCCGGCAAAGACCTGACCATTGTGTTCGCCGCGCTGTACGTGGCGGGTTGCGCCGCGGCGGTGCTAGCCGTCCGGCAAGCCGCGATCTTCACCGCGGTCATCCAGCCGCCCCTGATTCTGTTCTGCGCGGTGCCCGGCGCGTACTTCCTGTTCCACGGCGCCAAATTCACCGGCGTCAAAGACCTGGTGATCAACTGCGGCTACCCGCTGATCGAGCGCTTCCCACTGATGCTGTTCACCTCGGCCGGTGTGCTGCTGGTGGGCGCGGTCCGGTGGTACCTGGGCAGATTCCACTCGGCTCAGGCGGAAGTCGCCGAGGTCACCGACACCGACGCTGCCGAAGGTGGGCGGCTCGGGTTGGTTGCGAAGCTGACCGCGTTCTTCAACCGCGACACCGCCGACGCCGAGACCCCCGACCGGGCCGCCAGGGCGCGAGCGCGCCGGGAGCACGCCGTCGAACGGTCAGCACGGTCGACCGGGGCCGAGCGTAGGACCGGGCGGCGTCCGGCCACGTCGTCGCGTGCCACGTCCTCACGCAAGGGTCGACCGCGGCCCCCGATCGACGGTGCCGCCGAGCCGACGCGCGAGCGGGCGCAGCGACGACGCCCGACGCGCGAATACGCAGATCCTGAGCCGCCCCGCCGCAGCAGCAGTCGACAGCCCCGCGATCCGGACCTGCGTGGCCGCCCGCCGCGGGAAATCCGCCGCGATCCGCACGCCCGTCGCGGTCGCCCGACCAGCCCCAGCAGCCGGTTCGACCCGTACGAACCGAGCGAGCCCTTCGACGCTCCGACTCCCCCACCGCGGCGCCGGCCGGCGCCGAACGGCACCACCGCGACGCATCACCCGATCTCAGAGGTCAGATATCGCAAAGCTGCCGGAGGCGAGGAGCCGCCCGACGGGCGCCCGCGGCAACCGCGCAGGCCGTCAGCCGAATCCTGGGACTACGACGTTTAGAGCGGACGTTCAGCGGCGCTGCCGGATCTCCCTGGGCAGGGCGAACACCAGCGTCTCGTTGGCCGTGGTCACCGGCTGCACCACGTCATAGCCATGCTCGGCCAACCGTTCCAAGACGCCGCGCACCAACACCTCGGGCACCGACGCTCCGGACGTCACTCCGACGGTGGTGACACCCTCCAGCCACGCCGGATCGATGTCGTCGGCGTAGTCGACCAGATACGACGCGGACGACCCGGCACCCAGCGCGACCTCGACCAACCGCACCGAGTTCGACGAGTTGCGCGAGCCCACCACGATCACCAGCTCGCATTCGGGCGCCATCGCCTTCACCGCGACCTGACGGTTCTGCGTGGCGTAGCAGATGTCGTCGCTAGGTGGGTCCTGCAGTTTCGGGAAACGCACCCGCAGCCGCTGCACGGTCTCCATCGTCTCGTCGACCGACAGCGTGGTCTGCGAGAGCCAGATCACTTTGTTCTCGTCGCGAACCGTCACGCTGTCGACGGCACCGGGACCGTCGACCAGCTGCACGTGGTCAGGCGCCTCACCGGCCGTGCCGACGACCTCCTCGTGGCCCTCGTGACCGATCAGCAGGATGTCGTAGTCGTCGCGGGCGAAACGCTTGGCCTCGTTGTGCACCTTGGTGACCAGCGGGCAGGTCGCGTCGATGACCTTCAGCTGGCGCTCGGCGGCCGTGACGTGCACGGTCGGCGCGACACCGTGGGCGGAGAACACCACGATGGAGCCCTCGGGGACCTGGTCGGTCTCGTCGACGAAGATCGCGCCGGCCTTGGCCAGTGTCTCGACGACGTGGACGTTGTGCACGATCTCGTGCCGGACGTAGACGGGCGCGCCGTGCTTTTCCAGCGCGCGTTCGACGGTTTCGACGGCCCGGTCAACGCCCGCGCAGTATCCCCGTGGCTCGGCCAGCAGCACTCGCTTATTGGTGACCGGCTCGGCCACAGACGCGGTTGCACCGGCCCTCATTCCTATCTGGCCCATGTTCACGGTCGGCGGCATGTCCACCAGGGTACTTTCTGCCGACACTGGGCCGCCAACTCGCGCGCTCAGCTTGGCGTTGTCCGCCGGTTAAGGCAGGCTTGACCGCATGGCTACTGCACCGTATGGGGTCCGGCTGCTGATTGGCGCGGCCACAATGGCCGTCGAAGAGACGATCAGGCTGCCGAAAACCATCCTGATGTACCCGATGACGCTGGCCAGTACCGCCGCCCACGTCGTGATGCGGTTCCAGCAGAACGTCGCCGAGCTGGTGATCAAGGGCGACTCCACCCTGGAGCACATCTTCCCGCCCAAGGACGAGCAGCCGGAGTGGGCGACGTTCGACGAGGATCTGCCCGACGGCGACGACGACTCGGATGACGGCCCGGCCCCCGATCTCGAGCGCCGCACCGAGGGACGGTTCGCGCTCTACACCTCCGCTGACGCCGCCACGGGCCCGTCCGACTCCTGGGCGCGATCTGCCGCTACACCGGCCAAGAAGTCGGTCTCTGCGCCGGCTGTGGTCGAGGAACTCGACTACGAGCAGCTGACCCTGGCCCAGCTGCGGGCCCGGCTGCAAACCCTCGACGTCGACGAGCTCGAAGCCCTGCTGGCCTTTGAAGAGGCCACCAAGGGCCGCGCCCCGTTCCAGACGCTGCTTGCCAACAGGATCACGCGCGCGACGGCGAAGTGACCGCCAACAGCGCGGAGGCTCAGGCTTCTCGATCGGCCAATTCGGCCGATAATCCATTTCCGGTTCGCGCGGTCGCGACACGGATCGCGGCCTGGATCGACAAACTGGGCGTGGTCTGGGTCGAAGGTCAGCTGACCCAGATCAACATCCGGCCGGGCGCCAGGACCGTATTCATGGTGCTACGCGATCCGGCCGCCGACATGTCGCTGAGCGTGACCGCTTCGCGCACTCTGGTTGACAGCGCTCCGGTCAAGCTCGTCGAGGGCGTGCAGGTGGTGGTCTGCGGCAAGCCGAACTTCTTCACCGGCCGCGGCACTCTTACTTTGCGGCTCAGTGAAATACGCGCGGTCGGCGTCGGCGAACTGCTGGCCCGCATCGAGCGGTTACGCCAACTGCTGACCGCCGAAGGTCTGTTCGATGCCCGGCTCAAGCGGCCAATCCCGTTCCTGCCCAACATGATCGGGCTGATCACCGGCCGGGCCAGCGCGGCTGAACGCGACGTGACGACAGTGGCCGCCGCTCGATGGCCCGCGGTGCAGTTCGCGGTCCGCAACACCGCTGTCCAAGGGCCGACCGCGGTGTCCCAGATCGTCAAGGCGTTGCGGGAGTTGGACTCTGAGCCGGATCCGTCGATGTGATCGTGCTGGCCCGCGGCGGTGGCAGCGTCGAAGACCTGCTGCCGTTTTCCGACGAGACGCTGTGTCGTGCGATCGCGGCGTGTCGCACGCCGGTCGTCAGCGCGGTCGGCCACGAGCCCGACAACCCGCTGTGCGATCTGGTCGCCGACCTGCGCGCCGCCACCCCCACCGATGCCGCCAAGAAGATCGTCCCCGATACCGCGGCCGAGCAGCACTTGCTCAACGACCTGCGCCGTCGCAGCGCGCAGGCGTTACGCAACTGGGTGGGCCGCGAAGAACGCGAACTCGCGCAACTACGCAGCCGACCGGTGCTGGCCGAACCGCTGGCCGCGCTCGCGGTGCGCGCCGACGAGATTCACCGGGCCCGGTCCGCGGTTCGCCGGGACATCACCCGTCTGATCGACGTGCAAGCCGAACGCGTCGGGCATTTGTCGGCCCGGCTGGCAACACTGGGTCCGGCGGCCACCCTGGAGCGGGGCTACGCCGTGGTGCAGACGGTCGGCGCCGACGGTTCGGCGGCAATACTGCGATCCGTCGGCGACGCCCCGGCGGGGAGCAGGTTGCGGGTGCGGGTCGGCGATGGCGCGATCGCGGCGATGAGTGAGGGACCAGCCGATGGCGAGTGACGAAGTTACGCCTATTAGTCAGCTCGGGTATGAAAAATGCCGCGACGAGCTGATCGAGGTGGTGCGGCTTCTGGAGCAGGGCGGCCTCGATCTCGATGCATCGCTGAAACTGTGGGAAAGAGGCGAACAGCTGGCCAAACGCTGTGAGGAACACTTAGCTGGCGCGCGCCAGCGGGTGGCCGACGTGCTGGCCGCCGGCGAATCCGACGATTCTTGACATCGCAAGCATTTCTCTGACGTTTGTTCGAAACTGGAACACGTTTCAGTTATTCTCGTCGGCATGGTTGAGAACACTGGACAATCGCCGACCGCCCCGCTGGGCCGAGTGTTGGTCACCGGCGGCTCGGGATTCGTCGGCGCCAACCTGGTGACCGCCCTGCTCGACCGGGGTTATTCGGTGCGTTCCTTCGACCGGGCGCCGTCACCGCTGCCCGCCCAGCCCGGCCTGGAGGTACTCCGGGGCGACATCTGCGACCGCGACATCGTCGCCGGCGCGGTCCACGGGATCGACACCATTTTCCACACCGCCGCACTCATCGAGTTGATGGGCGGCGCATCGGTCACCGATGAATACCGGCAGCGCAGCTTCGCCGTCAACGTCGAGGGCACCAAGAACTTGGTACACGCCGCGCAGGCTGCCGGCGTCAGACGGTTCGTCTACACGTCGTCCAACAGCGTGGTGATGGGCGGCAAGCGCATTTCCAACGGCGACGAGACATTGCCCTACACCAGCCGGTTCAACGACCTCTACACCGAGACAAAGGTCGTCGCTGAACGATTTGTGCTGTCCCAGAACGGTATTGACGGGCTGCTGACCTGCGCGATCCGCCCGAGCGGAATCTGGGGCCGCGGCGATCAGACGATGTTCCGCAAAGTATTCGAAAGCGTGCTGGCCGGGCACGTCAAGGTGCTGGTCGGCCGCAAGGCCGCCCGTCTGGATAACTCCTACGTGCACAACCTGATTCACGGATTCATCCTGGCCGCCCAACACCTGGTGCCGGGCGGAACCGCGCCGGGCCAGGCGTACTTCATCAACGACGCCGAGCCGGTGAACATGTTCGAGTTCACCCGCCCGGTGATCACGGCGTGTGGCGAGCGTCTGCCGCGGCTGCGTATCTCCGGCGCCGCGGTGCGCGCGGCGATGCTGGGTTGGCAGCGGCTGCACTTCCGGTTCGGCATCCCCCAGCCGCTGCTGGAGCCGCTGGCCGTCGAGCGGCTGTATCTCGACAACTACTTCTCGGTCGCCAAGGCCACCCGCGACCTCGGCTACCGGCCACTGTTCACCACCGAGCAGGCGATGGCCGAGTGCCTGCCGTACTACACCGAGTTGTTCGACCAGATGAAAGCCGCCGGTAGCTCCGCTCCAGTGGCCGTAGTGGCATCCGCCGTCGCCGAATGACGGGGAGATTCCGCGTCGACGTGTAGCGTAATGCGCCATGCACCAGACTGTCCTGGTCACCGGAGCGTTCGGGCTCGTCGGCTCGGAAACCGTACGACAGCTGATGGTTGAGGGACCCCACGTCGTCGCCACCGACCTCGACGTGCCGGCCAACCGCAAAGCGGCCGAATCGATGCCGTCGACCGAGGTGCGCTGGGCCGACCTCACCGACCCCGATGCGGTTTCCGCACTGCTACAGGCTGTTTCGCCGACGGCGATCATCCACCTCGCCGCGATCATCCCGCCGGTCTGCTATGCCCGGCCGGACCTGGCCCGTCGGGTCAACGTCGACGCGACGAGGCTGCTGCTCGACGCCGCCGCTGCCCTACCGAATCCGCCGCGGTTCGTCCTGGCGTCCAGCGTCGCCGCCTACGGCGCCCGCAACCCGCACCGCATCAGCGACCTGCTCACCGCCGACACCCCGCTGCGGCCATCGGACATCTACGGCTCCCACAAGGTCGAGGCGGAGAAGCTGGTGCGCGCGTCGACGTTGGAGTGGGTGGTGCTGCGGCTGGGCGGCGTGCTCACCTCCGAACCACAGCTGAACGTGCCTTTGGACACCCTCTACTTCGAGGCGTCGTTGCCCATCGACGGCCGCATCCAGACCGTCGATGTGCGCGACGTTGCGCGCGCCTTCATCGCCGCGACCACCGCACCGGTCGTCGGCGAGACACTGCTGATCGGCGGCGACGACTCGCACCGGTTGGTCCAGGGCGACATCGGCCCGTCGATGGCCGCCGCGATGGGACTGGTCGGCGGCATACCCAGTGGGCGCAAAGGCAATCCTCACAACGACGCTCAGTGGTTCGGCACCGACTGGATGGACACCACGCGCTCGGCTGAAACGCTGGATTTTCAACGGATTTCGTGGCCGCAGCTGCTCGCCGAGACCGCGGCCCGGATGGGCTGGCGTCGCCATCCGGCACGGGTGATCGCTCCGCTGGCCCGCGCCCTGCTCACACGGCGGTCGCCGTACTACCATCGCCCCGGCCGCTACGCCGACCCGTGGGCCGTCATCGATGACAAATGGCCCAATTCCATTGAGAGGCCCCACACATGACCAACCGCAACGCCGTCGTTGTCGGTGGCGCATCGGGTATCGGCAAGGCGGTCGCGCATGCGTTGGCGGCCGACGGCTGCCGGGTGATCGTCGCCGACCGCAACGCCGACGGAGCACGTTCGGTGGCAACCGAACTCGGCGAACCGCACGGCTCCGCGACGGTCGATGTCACCGACGAAGACTCGGTGCGGACATTGTTCGACGACGCCGGTGCGCTCGACATCGTGGTCAACACCGCCGGCTTCAGCTCGCTCGGGCTGATCGCCGAGTTACCCGTCGAGGATTTCCGCGCTGTCGTCGACGTCTGCCTCACTGGCAGCTTCCTGGTGATCAAGCACGGCGCACCGCGACTGCGCGACGGCGGGGCACTGGTGTCGATCAGCTCGCTGAACGGCCGCCAGCCCGCCGCAGCGATGAGCGCCTACTGCGCCGCCAAAGGCCGGGCTGTCGATGCTGACTCAGGTCGCCGCGCTCGAGCTTGCGCCGCAAGGCATTCGGGTCAACGCGGTCGCACCCGGATTCGTGCACACACCGCTGACCGAGCCGGCCACCCACATCCCGGGCGTCGTCGATGAGTACGTCGAGAACACCCCGCTCGGCCGGGCCGGCACCCCCGAGGACATCGCCGACGCCGTGCTGTTTTTGTGCAAGGCACCGTGGCTGACGGGCGAGGTGCTCGACCTCAACGGTGGGGCCCACATGAAGCGTTACCCCGACCTGATGAGCCACGTCGTGAAGCTGGCCGCACAGTGAATTTCACCGGGAAACAGGCGATCGTCACCGGCGCGGGATCGGGCATCGGCGCGGCGCTGTGCCGCGCCTTGGTCGCCGCAGGCGCCGACGTGCTGTGCACCGACGTCGACGGCGCCGCCGCGGCCCGCACCGTCGACAGCCTGCAGGGTCCCGGCACGGCGACATCGGCCACCCTCGACGTCACCGACCCGGCCGCCGTCAAGTCCGCCGTCGACGCCGTGGTCGCGCGCGCGGGACGGCTCGACCTGATGTTCAACAACGCCGGAATCGTTTGGGGCGGCGACACCGAACTTCTGACGCTGGACCAATGGAACGCCATCATCGACGTCAACATCCGCGGCGTCGTGCACGGCGTGACCGCCGCTTACCCGGTGATGCTGCGCCAGGGCCATGGGCACATCATCAACACCGCATCGATGGCCGGGTTGACCGCAGCCGGCCAGCTCACCAGCTACGTGATGACCAAGCACGCGATCGTCGGGCTGTCGCTGGCGCTGCGCTCGGAGGCCGTGTCCCGCGGTGTGGGCGTGCTGGCGGTGTGCCCAGGCGCTGTCGAGACGCCGATTCTGGACAAGGGCGCCGTCGGCGGCTTCGTCGGTCGCGACTACTTTTTGGACGGCTCGGGCGTGAAGACCGCCTACAGTGCCGACCGGTTGGCCAGTGACACGTTGAAAGCGATCGGCCGCAACAAGGCGCTGCTGGTGAAGCCCAAGCAGGCGTACGCGTCCTGGCTGTTCGCCCGGCTGGCACCGAATCTGTTGCAGCGCATGTCGATCCGGTTCATTACCGGTCAGCGCAAGCGGCAGGCCGCTAACGCAGCCGCTCGTTGAGGAACTCGACGACCCGCTTGCGCGCCTCGTAGGCCGGCTGGCCGTCGACCTCACGCACCTCGTCCGTCAACACCGAGTGCGCCATCCGGGAGAAGCCGTGCTCGTTGCCCGGACTCGAATCGATTTCGATCACCTCGAAAGCGTCACCGAGACGGTCTTTGAGCGTCTTGAAACGTTCGCCGGGAACCGCCTTGTCCTCGGTGAAGCGCAGACCGATGGCGCACAACCCTTCTTTGTCGGCTCGGTCTTTGAATGCGTTCAACTCGAGGTCGCTCACCCCGGGATCGCGGCGCTGTCGCGGCGTCAGCGGAAACGGCACCGACGGCTGGCTGAGCACGGGCGCGAGCACGCTGTCGTCGACGGCGGCGGCCAACGCGAAGCCACCGGTGAAGCAGTGGCCGATCACCCCGACACCCTTGCCCGGGGTCGACTTGTTGAGGTCACGGGCCAGCGCCCGCAGAAATACCGACACCGGACGCTGCTTGTTGGTCGCGAACGCCGCGAATTCCCTTGCCACACAAGCCCGGGCGATGGTCGAGACGATGTAGCCGGCGTCTTTTGCGCGGCCGGGCTCACCGAACAGCGACGGGATTGCCACGGTGAAACCGTTGTCCACCAAGTGGTTGCCCAGCCCGAGCACGCCCGGGTGGATGCCCGGTATCTCCGGGATCAGCACCACGCCGGGTCCCTCGCCGCGGCGATAGACGTCGTGGGTGTACCCCCCGCCGGTGAACGGTTCGACTGACCAGCCGGTGAGATCGGCTACCGGTGCACTCATGACTCAGTTCCCCTTCTTAGGCCATTTGGGTCGGTGGGAGGGCAGCGGCGGCTGCGTCTGGGTGGCCGCCGCCAGGGTACGAAATTCGTCGGTGTTGCCGGCGCCGGTGATACCGACTTGAGCCGGACCGGCCGGGCTGTTCAGCCGCGTCGTCCACACCGGTTCGACACCGCCGTCACCCTCGTAGGTGACCCAGCGGATGCCGTTCACATCGACCGCGCCGCTCGGAACCATCGACGGATGGATCGCGCCGACCAACTTCTCCTCGTCGGCGTTGCTCTGGGTCAGGCTCAGATACTCACCACCCGGGCTGATGTAGCCGACGATGGATGTGACCGCGCGCAGGCGCTTACCCGTCGAGGGATCGGTCCTGCCGTCAGCGATGCCGCCGCGGCCGCCGGAGTTGGCGTGCCAGCCCTGCGGCAGGCGTGGCAGCCGGACCGGGAAGCCCAGGGTCTGCGCGTCGGCATTGAGGGCGCCGGGGGCGTCGTAGGGCGGCACCGGCCCGCGGCTGATTCCGCCCGGGGAAAAGGAGCACATCCCGACCACGCCGGCCAGGACGATGCAGGCGACCACCAGCGGGGCAATCGACCAGAACATGTCCCGGCCGTCCTGCAGCAGCCGGGGCTTGGCCGGTTTGGCCGAGGGCTCTGGCTCTGAGGTCACATCACGAGTATCCCAGCTCCCGACCGGCAACCCGCCTCTGGGACAATCGGCAACCATGACCGCAGGTTCTCGTCGTGAAGCACCGGACCGCAACCTCGCCCTCGAGTTAGTCAGGGTCACCGAGGCAGGCGCCATGGCGGCCGGCCGCTGGGTGGGCCGCGGCGACAAGGAGGGCGGCGACGCCGCGGCCGTCGACGCCATCCGCCAACTGGTGAACTCCGTGTCGATGCGTGGCGTCGTCGTGATCGGCGAGGGCGAGAAAGACCACGCGCCGATGCTCTACAACGGCGAAGAGGTCGGCAATGGCGACGGCCCGGATTGCGACTTCGCCGTCGACCCGATCGACGGCACCACGCTGATGAGCAAGGGCATGCCCAACGCCATCTCAGTGCTCGCGGTGGCCGACCGCGGCGCAATGTTCGACCCGTCGGCGGTGTTCTACATGAACAAGATCGCCGTGGGTCCCGACGCCGCGCACGTATTGGACATCACCGCGCCGGTCGCCGAGAACGTCCGGGCGGTCGCCAAGGTCAAGGGATTGTCCGTGCGGGACATGACGGTCTGCATCCTGGACCGGCCGCGGCACGCCCAGCTGATCGACGACGTGCGAGACGCCGGCGCCCGGATCCGGCTGATCAGCGACGGCGATGTGGCGGGCGCGATCGCGGCATGCCGGCCGGGATCGGGCACCGACATGCTGGCCGGCATCGGCGGCACCCCGGAGGGCATCATCACCGCGGCCGCCATCCGCTGCATGGGCGGCGAGATCCAGGCTCAACTGGCGCCCAAGGACGACGAAGAACGGCAGAAGGCGCTCGACGCCGGCTACGACCTCGACCAGATACTGACCACCTATGACCTGGTGTCCGGCGAGAACGTCTTCTTCTGCGCCACCGGCGTCACCGACGGCGACCTGCTCAAGGGTGTGCGCTACGAGCCGGGCGGCTGCACCACCCAGTCGATCGTGATGCGGTCGAAGTCGGGCACGCTGCGGATGGTCGAGGGCTTTCACCGGCTGACCAAGCTCAACGAATACTCGGCCATCGACTTCACCGGCGACAGTAACGCCGCGTACCCCCTGCCCTAACCACTGACCTAGCGAGGGATTTTGCCGATGGCAGACACCGAGTACCGCATCGAACACGACTCCATGGGCGAGGTCAAGGTGCCCGTAAAAGCGTTGTGGCGGGCCCAGACTCAGCGCGCCGTGGAGAACTTCCCGATCTCGGGCCGCGGACTTGGAGCGCACCCAGATTCGCGCCCTGGGCCTGCTGAAGGGCGCCTGCGCGCAGGTCAACAAGGACCTCGGGCTGCTGGCAGCCGACAAGGCTGACGCGATCATCGCGGCCGCCGCCGAGATCGCCGACGGCAAGCACGACGAGCAGTTCCCGATCGACGTGTTCCAGACCGGTTCGGGCACCAGCTCCAACATGAACACGAACGAGGTGATCGCCAGCATCGCCGCCGCCAACGGCGTGACCGTGCATCCCAATGACGACGTCAACATGTCGCAGTCGTCGAACGACACCTTTCCGACGGCCACCCACATCGCAGCCACCGAAGCCGCTGTGCGCCATCTCATCCCAGCGCTGCAGGTGCTGTACGACGCGCTGGCCGGCAAGGCCCGCGAATGGCACACCGTGGTCAAGTCTGGCCGCACGCACTTGATGGACGCCGTCCCGGTGACGCTGGGCCAGGAATTCTCCGGGTACGCCCGCCAGATCGAGGCGGGCATCGAACGGGTGCAGGCGACGCTGCCCCGGCTGGGTGAACTGGCGATCGGCGGCACCGCCGTCGGCACTGGCCTCAACGCCCCGGACGGCTTTGGCGCCAAGGTGGTCGAGGTACTAGTCAAAGATACCGGTCTGACCGAACTACGCACCGCAACAAACGCTTTCGAAGCCCAAGCCGCCCGCGACGGGCTGGTCGAGGCATCCGGCGCGCTGCGCACCGTCGCGGTGTCGCTGACCAAGATCGCCAACGATGTGCGCTGGATGGGCTCGGGCCCGCTCACGGGGCTCGCCGAGATCCAGCTGCCAGACCTGCAGCCGGGCAGCTCGATCATGCCGGGCAAGGTCAATCCCGTTCTGCCCGAGGCGGTTACCCAGGTCGCCGCGCAGGTGATCGGCAACGACGCAGCCGTCGCGGTCGGCGGCCTTTCGGGCGCGTTCGAGCTCAACGTCTACATCCCGATGATGGCCCGCAACATCCTCGAGTCGTTCAAACTGCTGACCAACGTTTCGACGTTGTTCGCCGAGCGGTGCATCGTCGGCCTGAAGGCCAACGAGGAGCACCTGCGCGAGCTGGCCGAGTCGTCGCCGTCGATCGTGACGCCGCTGAACTCGGCGATCGGCTATGAAGAGGCGGCCGCAGTGGCCAAACAGGCACTCAAGGAACGCAAGACGATCCGGCAGACGGTCATCGACCGCGGGCTGATCGGCGACAAGCTGTCCGAAGAGGAACTCGACCGTCGTCTTGACGTGCTCGCGATGGCCAAGGTCACCGAGGAGTAGCACATGCTCGACGACGGACTCCGCCAACGACGCCTGGCGCTCATCGAAGAGCACATGAACACTGAGGTGACCAAGGAGTTCGATCGCACGCTGGCCACGTTCAACGGGCACCCGCGCTACGAAATCATGGCCACCGGGCAGGTTTTCGACGGCGACGACGAGGTGATGAACTACTACCTGACCACCCGCGCCGCGTTCCCCGACCAGCGTCACGACAATGTTCGGTTCCACGTCACCGACGACGCGGTGATCACCGAATTCGACTTGCTCGGAACCAATCTCGGTGAGTTCTACGGCATGCCGCCCACCGGCAAAGCGTTCCGCGTGCCGATCATTGCGGTGTTCTTCTTCGACGGCGAACGAATCACCAACGAACGCATCTACTTTGACAGTGCCAGCCTGGTCACCCAGATCGGACGGGGCGAATTGCTGGCCCTCGCCGCCTCCGGCGATCTACCGGGCCAGTAGCGGGCCTCCTAGCTGCCGTTGTTCGGTCCACCCGAATTCTGGCCCGGCACATCGGAGATCGGAAAGTTGGGCATCGGAGGCGGCGACGGCGTACCGGGCAGCGACGGAATTTCCGAGGCCGGGATGTCATGCAGGGCGTTGGCCGGCGGCCCGTTCTCCCGCGAGCCGTAGACGCTGCCCGGCGCACGGGGGCCGAGAAGCTGACTGACCGTGACCAGGTGATAGTCGTTGGCCTTGAGCACCGGGATGAACTGCTCGACGAGGTCGACGGTGCTGGAGTAGGTGTCGTGCATCAGCACTACCGAGCCGGGTTTGATCTGAGTCATCAACAGCAATCTGCTGGCCGCGGTGTTCGAGTCGTTAATCCAGTCGAAAGGGATGACGTCCCAAAGGATTGCAGCCTGGCCGGCTTTCGCGGCCTGCTCGTTGACCGCCGGATCGGTCAACCCGCCCGGCGGCCGCCACAACTTCGGCGTCACACCGGTGGCGGCCACGATCGCGTCGGTGGCCCGGGAGAACTGGCTGGGCACGTCGGCGGGCGGCAGCGTCGTCATGTTGGGGTGTTCCCAGGTGTGGTTACCGAGTTCCATGCCGGCCTCGACCACCCGCTTGGCGCCGGCCGGGTTGGCCGCGACCTTGTTGCCGATCTCGAAGAACGTCGCCTTGGCGTTGTTGGCTTTCAAGATGCCAAGCAGGCGGTCGGTGTACGGCGTGGGGCCGTCGTCGAAGGTGAGCGCCACGCACTTGACCTGCGCGCAGTCGACGGCGTCGTTGGCGTGGGCAAATCGGACGTGCCCAGTGAACGCGCCGATCGCCACGATGACCGCGCCGACCGCGACACCGGCGACGGTACGGAGGTACCGCCACTTCTGGTTGTCGGGTCGTTTTGGCACGGCCAAACCTTACCCGCGCCCTTTAGAGCGGGGCGCCGCTGATCTCTTCGAGCATCTCGGTCACCAGTGCGGCGATCGGCGACCGCTCGCTGCGCAGCAGCGTGATGTGCGCGAACAGCGGGTGCCCCTTGAGCTTCTCGACCACGGCCGCGACACCGTCGTGGCGACCGACCCGAAGGTTGTCCCGCTGGGCGACGTCATGGGTCAGCACGACCCGCGATCCGCTACCCAGCCGCGACAGGACGGTGAGCAGCACGTTGCGTTCCAGCGACTGCGCTTCGTCGACGATCACGAAGGAGTCATGGAGCGAGCGACCGCGGATGTGGGTCAGCGGCAGCACTTCGAGCATGCCGCGGGAGAGCACTTCCTCGAGTACTGCGGGGCTGGCCAGTCCTTCGAGGGTGTCGAAGACGGCCTGGGCCCACGGGCCCATTTTTTCGCTCTCGCTGCCGGGCAGGTAGCCAAGCTCCTGGCCACCGACCGCGTACAGCGGGCGGAACACGACCACCTTGCGCTGGGTGCGCCGTTCCAGCACGGCCTCGAGGCCGGCGCACAGCGCCAGCGCCGACTTGCCGGTGCCGGCCTTGCCGCCCAACGACACGATGCCCACCGACTCGTCGAGCAGCAGATCCAGGGCCACCCGCTGTTCGGCGGAGCGGCCGCGCAGTCCGAAACTCTCGCGGTCGCCGCGGACCAGTTGGACCTTCTTGTGTGCGTTCACCCGGCCGAGCGCATGCGAGCTACCGGCCAGCAGCCGAATACCGGTGTGGCACGGCAGGTCTCGCGCACCCTCCAGGTCCACCTCGCCGTCGGCGAACAACACGTCGATGTCGTCGGCGCTGGTTTCCAGCTCCGTCATGCCGGTCCAGCCGGACACCACGACATCCTGCGCGTGGTACTCGTCGGCGGGCAGGCCCACCGCGCCCGCTTTGACACGCAGCGGAATGTCCTTGCTGACCAGCGTGACTCGCTTGCCCTCGGCCGCGAGATTGGCGGCGCAGCACAGGATGCGGGAGTCGTTGGTGTCGGTGCGGAAGCCGGCGGGTAGTACGGTCGGGTCGCTGTGGTTGAGCTCGACGTGCAGCGTACCGCCTTGTGTCCCAACCGGAATAGGCTGATCGAGGCGTCCGTGCTCGATGCGGAGATCGTCGAACAGGCGCAGCGCCTGGCGGGCGAACCAGCCCAGCTCGTGGTGGTGGCGCTTGGCCTCCAGCTCACTGATCACCACCAGCGGAACAACCACTTCATGTTCGGCGAAGCGGGAGCAGGCCCACGGATCGGACAGCAGCACCGACGTGTCGAGCACGTAGGTCCTGATGGAGTCCTGGGAAACCGCTGCAGAATCAGTCACGAGCGCTCCTCGAGCTCATCGCCCGGATCGCTGCCGCATGCGGGTGGTGTCCCCACCGCCACCCATGCGCACGAGGCCTCATCACCGGGCTGGATGCCCGTGCGGCCCGCACGGACGATTCGGCGGGGGCCGCGGCGTAAGGACCGGGGCCGGCGGTCCTTTCGAGGTTGAGTCGAGAGGCGCCGCCCGGATAGCAGAGCGTGTCGCTAGCCATCGACAGCGACGCTACTCTCGTCGGCGCATGTCCGCCGCGCAGGCGCGCCGGAGTGGCTGGCTAGCTACTGACGAACTGCCGCAGCGCGGGCTCGTCGGCCACGCCCCACGCGGTGATCCGGTCGGAAATGACCTGGCGCAGTTGGTCGGGCCCGAAAATGCCTGCGTCGGCGACGACGCGTCGTTTGTCGGCGTAGGCGTCGATATCGGCGCCGATCACGTCGATCTCGGCCGCGCGTGCAGCGATGGCGGCGATCGTTTCGTCGCGCCGGTAAGTCACCAGATGCGCGACCAGGTTGGCGAAGAACTCCTCGTGCCGCACTTCGTCGCGGGCGATGTGGGCGATCAGGCCAGCCAGCACCGGCTCCTCGATCTGCGCCGCCAGGTTGTTGCAGAAGACCGCGCTGGCGCCCTCGAAGAGAGCCATGAACACCAACGTCTCGATCTTGGAGTACTGACTTGCGCGATACCCCTTCGACGACACGTGCTCGAAGCGGACGCCCTCGTTGGCGGTCGGATCAATCTCGCGGGTCACCACGAAGTACTCGCGCAGCGCGATCGCGTGCAGGTGCTCCTCGGCGGTCCAGCGGCCGATCCACTGATGCCAGTTGAGTTCGAGGATGAAATGCTCGACGAGTTCGCGGTGATAGCCGGCCAGATTGTCTTTGGTGATCAGCAAGATCTCGCACGCGTCGGTGATGGCTTTCGGCAATGTGACCTGCGACGCGTCCCAGTCTCGCCCGCCGAGGAAGGCGAAGTTCTCACCCTGCTCGAACGGCACGAAATCGTGCGCGAACCAGATCTGCTCGGTACCGATGTGACGATCGAGATTCTCGCCGACCACCGGATCGAGTTCGAGCATCAATGCGTCGGGGACGGGTCTAACGGCCATAAAAGTAACTGTAACTTGTGGACACAGGTTTCGTAAAATCCCTGCGGTGGCGTTTCGCGGGCCGGTCGCTGTTAGACCAGCGACCAGTCTTCGAGGCCGTCGTAGAGCGGAAACGCCCTGGCCAGACGGGTTACGCGGTCACGCAAGGCCGACACGTCAGCCGAGGTGCCCGCAGCCAGAGCGGTGGCGATGATGTCGGCGACCTCGCTGAACTCGGCGTCGCCGAAGCCACGGGTGGCCAGCGCCGGGGTGCCGATCCGGAGGCCGGACGTCACCATCGGCGGCCGCGGGTCGTTGGGCACCGCGTTGCGGTTGACCGTGATGCCGACCTCGTGCAGCAGGTCCTCGGCGGCCTGTCCATCCAACGGCGAATCACGCAGGTCGACCAGAACCAGGTGGACGTCGGTGCCACCACTGACCACCGAGACACCGGCCTTGGCGACGTCGGCGGCCAACAGGCGCTCGGCGAGGATTCGGGCACCGGTCAGCGTGCGCTGCTGGCGCTCGACGAACTCCGGGGTACCTGCGATTTTCAGCGCGACGGCCTTGGCGGCGATCACGTGCATCAGCGGTCCGCCCTGCTGGCCGGGAAACACCGCGGAGTTGATCGACTTGGCGTATTCCTTCTTGCCCATGATCATTCCGGACCGCGGGCCACCGAGCGTCTTGTGCACGGTGTTGGACACGATGTCGGAGTCCGGCACCGGCGAGGGGTGCAGTCCGGCGGCGACCAGGCCGGCGAAGTGCGCCATGTCCACCCACAGCTTCGCGTCGACCTCGTCGGCGATCGACCTGAAGGCGGCGAAGTCGAGGATCCGCGGGTAGGCCGACCAGCCGGCGACGATGACCTTCGGCCGGAATTCCAGCGCTTGGGCGCGTACCGCATCCATGTCGATCACGTGGCTAGTGGCGTCGACGCCGTAGAAGGCGTTCTCGTAGAGCTTGCCGGAGAAGTTGAGCTTCATGCCATGCGTCAGGTGGCCGCCATTGGCCAGATCCAGACCCAGCAACCGCTCACCCGGCGTCATCAGCGCGTGCAGAACGGCGGCGTTGGCCTGCGCACCCGAATGCGGTTGCACGTTGGCGAAGTCGGCGCCGAACAGCGCCTTGGCCCGATCACGGGCGATGTTCTCCACCTCGTCGACGTATTCGCAGCCGCCGTAGTAGCGCCGGCCCGGCAGACCCTCGGCGTACTTATTGGTCAGCACGCTGCCCTGGGCCTGCAGCACCGCCCGCGGCACGAAGTTCTCCGAGGCGATCATCTCCAGCGTGTCGCGCTGGCGGCCAAGCTCTTTGCCGAGCAGCTCGGCGATGTCGGGATCGACATCGGCCAGCGGCGCGGACATGACGGAGGAACCAATGCGGGCGTCGGGTGCGGCAGTCACGCCGCCCAGTCTATCGAGCTACGCGCTCTGAATCGTCGACGGACTAGGACGGACTGCTCCCGCCTCCTCCTCATCGCGCTACGCGCTCTGAATCGTCGACGGGATTAACGGCTCGTCGAGCAACCGGCCGAACCGCTCGACAACCCCCATCCCGGTGGGGCGATCGTCCAGCCAGCCGCGCAGCAGCCGGTATCCCTCGACGTAGGTGCTGGTGTAGGCACGCCACAGCGGCGACGACAGAAACCGCAGCATCTGACGGGCCCGGACGTCATTGACCAACAGCCAGCGCCGCAGGAACTCGGCGACCTCGTCGGGATCGCGGTGCTCGTCGTGCAACATCAACGCCGCGTCCTGGCGCACACCGGCCAGCGCCGCCGACGCCTCA
This sequence comes from uncultured Actinomycetota bacterium, assembly GCA_963737375.1. Classification (GTDB taxonomy): domain Bacteria; phylum Actinomycetota; class Actinomycetes; order Mycobacteriales; family Mycobacteriaceae; genus Mycobacterium. The sequence goes on along the minus strand of CAVTSP010000027.1, from coordinate 241,004 downwards.
GATACCGCCTCGGCGCGCTCGCCATCGAAGCGCAGCCCGAGATCCGCGTAAATCTCGCCCGCCCAACTGCCCCAGCTCGAACCGACCGCGGCATAGAGCGCCAGGTCGGCCAGGCCTTCGGCCATCAGGCATTGCGGCGTATTCACCAGGAAGATGGTCTGCTCGGCCTGGCCCTTGCGGTTGACCAACCCAGCCTCTTTGCGGCAGTGCTCGGTGTGGTGTCCGGGGTAGGACTCGTGGGCCACCAGCCGGGGCAGGTTGGACATCAGTTGTTTGAGGTCGGCGTTGACCGCCACCGTCGAGCGGTAGTCGCCCAGGTAGTAGTTGAAGCCCGACCACGGCTTATCGGTCACCACCTGGTAGTCGACGGTCTCGGTGTCGGGCAGCGGATATTCGGCGCGGACGCGATCGCGCAGCGCGCTGGAAAAGGCTTCGATGCAGGCCGCCAGCCGCTCGGGCGGGATTTCCTCGCCGACGCGATGCGCTTCCATCCGGTCGGCCAGGAGGCCGGTGCCGCCCAGCGCCTCGTCGAGCCGGGCATGCGCTTGGCGGTAGGCCTCCGGGTCGCCCTTGCTGATGTGCACGTCGAAGTAGGCGTGGACCTCGTCGACGAACCCGATGTCTTCGCCGGCGAACTTGCGGGCAGCGCACTCCAGCGCGCGCAGGTGAGCGCCCACATACTCGGCGCGCTGCTGGTCGAATCCGTTGCGCCGCGGTACATCCGGCAACGCGGCTATCAGCCGCCCGGCTTGCCGGACCAGATCGGCCGGGTCGGGGGCGGGCTCGGCCGCCACGCTCTGGCGCAACGCCGGGTCGCCGGTGAAGGCGTCGACGTAACCCGACTCGATCCGGTCGAAACGCAAACCGAGTAGCAGGTACTCACGGATCAGCACATCAGGGTCCACGCCTGCTAAGTCTATTTACCCGGCTCCTTCTCCGCCGAAAGGCGGCATCGGCGTGCACCCAGCCGCCCACGACGCAGCAAAGGCTGCAAGACTGACTGTCATGCCGCGGCCCAGCGAGCCGAGCCCCTATGTGGAGTTCGATCGACGTCAGTGGCGCGCGCTCCGTATGTCGACGCCGCAGCCGCTGACCGAAGAGGAAGTCGTCGGCCTGCGCGGCATCGGCGAGCAGGTCAACCTGCGCGAGGTCGAAGAGGTCTACCTGCCGCTGGCACGGCTCCTGCACCTCCAGGTCGCAGCGCGCCAAGGGCTGTTCTCCGCGACCGCCGAGTTCCTCGGTGAGCCGGTGCAGGCTCCCGACCGTCCGGTGCCGTTCATCATCGGCGTGGCCGGCAGCGTGGCAGTCGGAAAGTCGACGACCGCCCGTGTGCTGCAGGCGCTGCTGGCCCGCTGGGACCACCACCCGCGCGTCGATCTGGTGACCACCGACGGGTTCCTGTACTCCAACGCCGAGCTGGGCCGGCGAAACCTGATGCACCGCAAAGGCTTTCCGGAGAGCTATGACCGGCGGGCGTTGATGCGGTTCGTCACGTCGGTGAAGTCGGGATCGGACTACGTGTGCGCGCCGGTGTACTCACATTTGCACTACGACCGGGTGCCGGACGCCAAGCAGGTGGTCCGCCACCCCGACATCCTGATCCTCGAAGGTCTCAACGTCCTGCAGACCGGGCCGACGCTGATGGTGTCGGACCTGTTCGACTTCTCGCTGTACGTGGACGGTCGGATCGAGGACATCGAGCAGTGGTACATCTCGCGGTTCCTGGCGATGCGTTCGACGGCGTTCGCCAACCCCGCGTCGCACTTCCACCACTACGCGGGGCTGACCGACCAACAGGCCGACATCGCCGCCCGCGAGATCTGGCGTTCGATCAACCGGCCCAACCTGATCGAGAACATCCTGCCCACCCGGCCGCGCGCCACCCTGGTGCTGCGCAAGGACGCCGACCACTCCATCAACCGGCTGCGGCTGCGCAAGCTCTAGATTGCCAATAGGCCGATGCGGGGACGCACACCGCAACCTCTGACGGCGGCGCCCCGCACCGGCGGGACGGGAGTCACGCCGGCAGGCGGCGCACTCCGAGGTATTGCAGGTATCCCATCAGGGCGAAATAGCCGGCGGTGACCAGCGTCGCGGCGACACCGGTCGCGGTCAGCGGCAACGCTCCGACGGCAACCACCACGAGCGCCGCCACCGTCAGGACGGTGTTGCCGAAGATCAGGCCCACTCCGACGCGGCGCAGGTCGGATGCCGCGGCGAGCCCGTACACCGCCAGGCCACCGAGAACCAGCAGGGCGCCACCGCTGAATTCGGCGACAGAACTCAGGCCGGTCAGCGATGAGAGCGGATCTGCCATCAGGGCGATGAAAAGGCCGAGCGCGCCGCTCAGCGTTGCGTCGAGTCGCATGGCGAACCGCAACAGGGAGTCGGTCGAGTCGTAGAAGGGCCGGATGGCCAGTGGAGTAACAGCGGTCATGTCGGAACTCCTTGGGTTATCGGGTCGAACACCTCTGAGCCTGCCGTTCTGGGACTGCCAGATCGACGCCAGGCACTGCCAGGCACTGCCATGGCCAGGTCAACGGAGTGATCTAGGCCACGTATTCCGTGCCTAGCTGGGCTAACCAGCCGGTGCGGCTAGCTGGAGACGGACACCCGGCCGCGCAGATCGGCGGCGATCAGCTTCGCGGCGGCGTTCTGCCAGTTGTGCAGCGACCGTTGCGGCACGTCGGTGACGAACCACTGCCACGCCTGCCGGGCGGTCGGGTCCAGCCCCGCGGCAGTGGCGTTCTGGGCGTAGGCGCGCACGCCGACGACGTACGGAAAGTACAGCGAGTTGTAGTGCCGCCACTGCTCACTGGTGCCGAAGTCGCCGCCGTCGCGGGGTTTGAGCGCTGCGATCCGATCGGCCAGCAGTGCCTTGAGTTCGATGGCCCGCTCCAGCGGCTGATCCGGGGCGCCGCGCGCGGCCAGTCGCTCATCGATTGCGGGCAGCGCCGTCAGCGGGTTGGCGACCAGCTTGGACAGGTCGCCGTAGTGGCCCAGCGCGCGGCGGGTCAGCCGGGCGAACGTGTCGTCGTCGAAGCCTTCCAGCGGATCGGCCAGCCGCAGCGGCAGCGCGGACTGGGTGCGCCGCAACGTCTCTCGATCGGCGCGCAGCAACGGCGCCCGCGAGAAGACCAGCCGGTCGAGCAGGCCGGCCAGCGGATCGGCCAGCACCTGCACCGACGCTGCGATGGCCAGGCTGGTGAACAGCAGGACGGTCAGCGCGATCTGCGCGGTGCTCTGTCGGCGGTCAACTCGATCGCGATCAGCATCTGGCCACCAATCAGCGCGACCACCATGCCGGTGCCGGTGAACGAGCGCAGCATGTCGGCCCGCAGCGCCTGACCTTCGTCGAACGCGTCCCACAGCGCCACCGCCACGCCGAGGCTCAGCACATCGCAACTCGTCGACGCCAAGGCCAGCCAGCTAGGCACCACCCCCAGCGGAATGATCAGGATCGCGTTGGCCAACGCGAAGAACATCGTCGCGGTGACGATCAACCCGACCAGCGGAATTTTGCGCGTTCGATGTCGCAGGGCGACGAACATCGCGCCCAACGTGGACAACGAGATCACCGCGCACATCACCACATGGCCGAGCCGCAGCGGCCCCTCGACGTGGCCGGCCAACGTCGCACCGAACAGCGTCAGCGCGGCGACGAAGCTGACCAGAAAGATCTCGCCGGTACGTGACCGGTCGCTGTCGTCAGCCCGGGCGATCTCGAGCAGCACCGCGAACCAGGCCACGCCGGGTACCGCGACCAGATAGATCTCGATGTGACCGAGCAACGCGGAGTGCGTCACCAGTCGCACCGCGTCCAGTGCGGCCGCCATCGCGAAGCTGCACAGGCCTACCGCGGAGAACGCGAGCACCGGCTTACGCGGGTTGCGGGCCAACAAATACAGCCCCAGCCACCAACTCAGCGAGAACACCAACGCCGAGAGCGCAGCCATATCTCAGTGTGGCACGAGGCCAAGTGCCTCAAGCGCCGTATCGGCGACCCGCTGCACCCGGCTGCGCCGCGTTTGCGATCGCCTAGGCGCCGTATCGACGGTGCCGCAAGCTGAAATCGCGCAACGCGCGCAGGAAGTCGACCCGGCGGAACGCGGGCCAGTGCGCTTCGGTGAACCACATCTCCGAATAGGCGCTCTGCCAGAGCAGAAAACCCGACAGTCGCTGCTCCCCCGAGGTCCGGATCACCAGGTCGGGATCGGGCTGCCCCGAGGTGTAGAGGTTCTCCGAAATCGCGTCGACCGTGACGGATTCGATGAGTTCTTCACCGCTGACGCCGTTGGCCAGTTGCTTGCCGAGCAGCCCACGCACCGCGTCGGCGATCTCCTGGCGGCCGCCGTACCCCACCGCCACGTTGACGTGGAAGCTGCCGTTACCGGTGGCGGCGGTGCGCTCGACCGCGCCTCGTACCCGCTGCGCGGGCTCGTCGCCAATGAGCTCCAGGTCCCCGACGGTGCGCACGGTCCAGCCTTTGGCGGGTGCGCAGATCTCCTCGACGACGTCGGTGATGATCTCGATCAGCGCGGCCAGCTCGGCCGGATCCCGGCGCAGGTTTTCGGTGGAAAGCAAGTAGACAGTGGCCATTTCGATGCCGGCTTCCTGGCACCAGCGCAGCATTTCGGCGATCTTCGCCGCGCCCATCCGGTAGCCGTAGCTGACGTCGTCGTAGCCGGCGTCGCGCGCCCACCGCCGGTTGCCGTCGCACAACACGGCGATGTGCCGCGGGAGCGCAGACTTCGATGCGGCGAGTCCTTGCCGCAGCCGCAACTCATAGATCCGATACAGAGGTTCCTTTAAGCGCGGCGGGATGATCTCCACAGGGTCCAAGATTACTGTGGGCGCAAGAGCTCGACGGCGATCCCGCCGCAACTCATGGAGGCCAGTTGATTCGCGAGACCGACGTGGCCACCAAAGCCGGCGAGACGGACGCCCATCACGGCGTCGGCGAAGTTGCCGAGCACTTCGTCGAGGGCGTCAAGGACACCGCCCAGGCACTGGTCAAGCCGCGGGCGCGCGGGTGGATACATCTCGTGTCGGCCGTCATCGCCGTCATCGCCGGCGCCACGCTGATCGCGGTGTCCTGGCCGCTGGAAGGCCTCAAGGCGGGCCTCGCGACGTTCATCTACACCGGCTCGGTGGTGGGGATGTTCACCACCAGCGCGGTCTATCACCGGGTCACCTGGACATCGGTGCAGGCCCGCACCTGGATGAAGCGACTCGACCACTCGATGATCTTCGTGCTGATAGCCGGCACCTACACGCCCTTCGCCCTGCTGGCCATGCCACACGACGCAGGCGTGCTGGTGCTGTGGATCGTCTGGGGCGGAGCACTGGCCGGGGTGTTGCTCAAGATGTGCTGGCCCACCGCGCCGCGCTGGGTGGGGGTCCCGCTGTACCTGATCCTCGGCTGGGTGTCGGCGTTCTACATCGCGATGATCATGCACAACGCCGGAGTGGCCGCGATGGTGCTGCTAGCCGTCGGCGGCGCGCTGTACAGCATCGGCGGCGTCATGTACGCGCTGCACTGGCCCAACCCGTGGCCGAGCACGTTCGGCTATCACGAGTTCTTTCACGCCTGCACCGCGGTGGCCGCGATCTGCCACTACATCGCGATCTGGTTTGCGGTGTTCTATGTCGAGTCGCCGCTATAGCTGCGTGACGCTGTCCGGCGACCAGTAGGCCTTCATCGCGGTGATCTTTCCGTCGCCGCCGAAAACCATCACATCGATCGGCTCGATCAGCATCCGGCTGTCGCCCGCGGTGACGATCAGTTTGAAGTGGAACGCCGCCTCATGACCGGCCACCCGTAGCGTCACCAATTCGCACTGGCGCTGCACGGCTTCCATCGCGGAGTAGAAGCCGCGGATCGCCTGCCGGCCGATGTGCACCTCGCCGCCGACCGGGTCCTCGACGGTGGCGTCGTCGGCATACAACTCGACGAGGTCGTCCGCGGTGCCGTTGTTGACCAGGCTGATGTAACGGTTGACGGTCTCGGTGATCTGTTCGGCACTCGGCATGGGAGGCACGCTACCGGGCGAGCGCAGCCGCCAACTCCGCGGCGCTGGTGACCGGCAGATCGCAGACCTGACCGCGGCACACGTAGGCGGCGTCCGCGCCGCCGATCCGGTCGCGACCAACCAACAATTCCGAGGAGTCCACCGCACCACCGACGACGATCGCACCGCCGGGTGCCAGCAGCCGGGCGTCGGCCAACAGCGGCGAGGACGGGCCAGAGCAGGCCACCGCGATCTGCAGCGGTCCGCGAACGGCGGCTTCGGCGACGGCCAGCCAATGGCCGGCCGAGCGCGGCGCGCGAGCCAGCAGTGGCGAATGCGCTTGCAGCGCATCGGCTGCCGCCCGCCGGTAGCGCTCGCCACCGGTGAGATGCGCGGCGGTCAACAGCGCCTCGGTGATCGCCGATGCGCCCGACGGCGTGGCGCCGTCGTACGGGTCGGCGGGCCGCAGCAACAGCTGCTCGCCATCGTCGGCGCTGTCGAACCAGCGGCCGGGGTTGTCGTGATCGGCGAAGTGCGCCAACGCAATGTCGAGCAGATCGGTGGCGGTGGTCAGCCAGCTGACCGAACCGCTCAGCTGATAGAGGGCGAGCAGGCCGGTGGCCAGCATCGCGTGGTCTTCCAGGATCGCGGCGCTGTCGCCGACCCGGCCCCCCAGACTGGCCCGTCGCAGCCGGCCGCCCACCAGATGCAGGGCAGTCAGCGCTGTCGCGCAATCAGCTGCGGCGTCGGCCAATTCGGGCGCAGCCAGCGCCACACTTGCCTCGGCCAGCGCGGTGATCGCCAGGCCGTTCCAGGCGGTGACGATCTTGTCGTCGCGGCCGGGCTGGGGCCGGGTCAGCCGGGCGGCCAGCAGGGCGGCGCGGACCCGCTCGAAGCGGTCTGGGTCTCCCGCGTCGACGAGCCGTTGCAGCACCGATGCGCCATCCTCGAATGTGCCTGCCGCTGTCACGCCGAAAGCCGCAGCGGCCCAACGCCCGTCGCCGTCGCCGAGCACCTCGGTGAGCTGGTCGGGTGTCCAGACGTAAGTCGATCCCTCGCGGCCGTCGGCGTCGGCGTCCAGCGACGAGGTGAACATGGCGCCGTCACGCAGTTCGTCGAGGAGAAACCGCGCGGTCTCGGCGGTGACGCGGCGCGCCAGCGGGTCGCCGGTCCGCCTGGCCCAGTGCGCGTAGGCACGAAGCAGCAACGCGTTGTCGTACAGCATCTTCTCGAAATGCGGTACCACCCATGCGTTGTCGACGCTGTAGCGGGCGAATCCGCCGGCCAATTGGTCGTATATCCCGCCGCGGGCCATCGCGGTCGCGGTGCGTTGGACCGCGGCCAGCACCTGAGGTGAGCCGGTGCGCTCCCCGTGCCGCAGCAGTGCCTCGAGTAACGCCGACGGCGGGAATTTCGGTGCGCCGCCGAACCCGCCGCGGGCGGTGTCCTCGTCCTGCAGGACCGCGGCAACGGCGTGGTCGCAGAGCGCCGGGTCGACCTGCGGACCCTGGCCGGGCAACGCGGAAGTCATTGCCCGCAGTTCCCCGGCGATCTGGTCAGACGACTGCTCGACATCGCCGCGGCGGTCTCGCCAGGTTTCGGACACCGCCGAAAGAAGTTGCAGGAAAGCCGCTTTGGGATAGTAGGTGCCGCAGAAGAACGGCCGCCCGTCGGGCGTCAGGAAGCACGTCATGGGCCAGCCGCCCTGCCCGGTCAGCGCAACGGTGGCGTTCATGTAGACGGCGTCGATGTCGGGCCGCTCCTCGCGGTCCACTTTGATGCAGACGAAGCCGTCATTCATCGCCGCGGCCACCTCGTGGTCGGAGAACGATTCATGCGCCATTACGTGACACCAGTGGCAGGCCGCGTAGCCGATCGAGAGCAGGATCGGCGCATCGCGTCGCGCGGCCTCGGCCAGCGCTGCGGGCGACCACTGCTGCCAGTGCACCGGGTTGTCGGCGTGCTGGCGAAGGTAGGGGCTGGCGGCCCCGGCGAGCTGGTTAGCCGCCGGAATCATGGGGTGGCTGATCGATCGTGCCGTCATCGACGGCCTGATCCGCCTCGGGGTGCTGCGGGTCGAAGGACTCGGGCAGCTTCTTGAGGTGCCGGTTCATCGAGCGCACCAGGAAAACCACGCTGATCAGCAGCAGCACCACGAGGAGCAAGCCGAAGGGGCTGGCCTTGCCGAAGTCCGGTCCGCTGTTGTGCGGCCCCTCCTCGGCCAGCAACGCCAACGCGGCCAGGTGAAGATGCGTCACAGCTCGTCCTCGATTCCGGCGAACAGGTCGGTTTCTGGCAGCCGCACCGGAACACGCGAGCGGGCCAGCTCGAACTCTTCGGTCGGCCACAGCTCCTGCTGCCAGGAGATCGGCGCGGCGAAGAAGTCGCCCTTCGGGTCGATCTGGGTGGCGTGCGCACGCAGTGCGTCGTCGCGCTGACTGAAGTACGCCGAGCACTCGACCCGCGTCGTCACCCGGTCGGCGTGCACATCGTGCGCGGGATCCCAGTGTTTGAGCCACTTCTCGAACGGGCCGGTCTGCCCGCGCTTGGCGAACTCATCCTGCAGCTTCTGCATCCGCTGCCGCAGAAATCCGTGGTTGTAGTACAGCTTGGGCACCGTCCACACCGGGCCCGCGTCCGGAAACCGCCGATAGTCGCCCGCGGCTTCATAGGCGGCCACCGAAACCTGGTGGCAGCGAATGTGATCGGGGTGTGGGTAGCCGCCGTTCTCGTCGTAGGTGGTCATCACGTGCGGCCGGAATTCGCGCACCACCCGGACCAGCGCCTCGGTGGAGATCTCCAGCGGCGCCAGCGCGAAGCAGTCCTCGGGCAGCGGCGGCGGCGGGTCGCCTTGCGGCAGGCCGGAATCGATGAAGCCCAGCCAGGTGTGTTCGACGCCGAGGATCTCGGCCGCCTTGGCCATCTCGTCGCGACGGACATCCGCGATCCGGCCGTGCACTTCCGGCAAGTCCATTGCCGGGTTGAGGATGTCGCCGCGCTCACCCCCGGTCAGGGTCACCACCAAGACGCGGTAACCCTCATCGGCGTAGCGGGCTAGCGTGGCAGCGCCCTTACTGGACTCGTCGTCCGGGTGGGCGTGCACCGCCATCAATCGCAGTTCGCTCACGTGCTCCCTGACTGTGTGCTGCTGTCTCCTACGCCTATAGTTCCATCCTGGACGTCGCCCGATCACCCGGCACCGACCGCCACACATCATGACCGACGCTTCCCCTCCGCCACCGCAGACCCGTTACGGGCGTGGCCGGTCGCTGCGCCCGTCGCGGCGTCGCGCCACCATGCTCATCGCGGGGGTCGCCGTGGCCGGCGTCGTTCTCACCGCCATCGTCTACCAGCGATTGGGCCGCAGCGACGTCGAAGGGACGCTGGCCGGCTACCAGTTGATCGACAGCCATACCGTGTCGGTAACGATCAGCGTGACGCGAAAAGACCCGTCCCGCCCGGTCGATTGCATCGTGCGGGTGCGCGCCAAGGACGGCAGCGAAACCGGCCGGCGCGAGGTGCTGGTTGCCCCCTCAGCGCAGACGACCGTGCAGGTGACGACGGTGCTCAAATCGAGCAAGCCCGCCGTCGTGGGCGACATCTACGGCTGCGGCACCGATGTGCCCAGCTATCTGCGCGCGCCCTGACAAATTCCGGTCTGGCAAACATCGACGACAAACGCCGAACTGCGAAAATGTCCTCATCCACGGTGACGGCGATGGTAAGCTGATCCGATGCACGGTTCCGGCTGGGACCGTGTATTGCTGCATTAGCGGCCCTGTGGGCCGCCTAGGGGGTCTGCCCGACTACTGAGGTCGGCAGTACCCGTGGTGGGACCACCCGGCAGCACGACCGACAGCCTGCCGAGGCGGTATACCGCCCAACAGAAACTACGAGGAGCACGACGAGATGACGGACACCCAGGTGACCTGGTTGACCCAGGAGTCACACGATCGACTCAAGGCCGAACTCGATCAGTTGATCGCGAACCGTCCGGTCATCGCCGCCGAAATCAACGACCGGCGCGAAGAAGGCGATCTGCGCGAAAACGGCGGCTACCACGCGGCCCGCGAAGAGCAGGGCCAGCAGGAGGCCCGCATTCGTCAGCTGCAGGACCTGCTGAACAACGCGAAGGTCGGCGAGGCGCCCAAGCAGTCCGGCGTTGCGCTGCCCGGTTCGGTGGTCAAGGTCTACTACGACGGCGACAAGTCCGACAGCGAGACCTTCCTGATCGGCACCCGCGAGCAGGCCGTCCACGATGGCAAGCTCGAGGTGTACTCGCCGGCCTCACCGCTGGGCGGCGCCCTGATCGATGCCAAAGAGGGCGAGACCCGCAGCTACACCGTGCCCAACGGCAACACCGTCAAGGTCACGCTGGTCAGCGCGGAGCCCTACCACTCCTGACCGTCGGGTCGGAGTTTCGACGCCGTTAGCCCAGCGCCTGCTCGAGATCGGCGATCAGGTCGGCGACGTCCTCGATGCCGACCGACAGCCGGACCAGGTCGTCGGGAACCTCCAATTGGGAACCGGCCGTCGAGGCATGCGTCATCGCGCCCGGGTGCTCGATCAAAGACTCCACCCCACCGAGTGACTCCGCGAGGATGAAGACCTTGGTGTCGGCGCACAACGCCTGCGCCGCGGCGCGTCCGCCCTTCATGCGCACCGACACCATGCCGCCGAAACCGTGCATCTGCCGCGCGGCAACCTGGTGACCGGGGTGGGTCGGTAGGCCCGGATACAGCACCACGTCCACCGACGGGTGTTCGGCGAGGAATTGCGCTACCGCAGCGGCGTTTTCGCTGTGCCGCTGCATCCGCAGCACCAGCGTCTTGAGGCCGCGCATGGTCAGATAGGCGTCGAACGGCCCTGGCACCGCGCCGGCGCCGTTCTGCAGGAAACCGAACGCGGCGTCCAACTCTTCGTCGTTGGTCACCACCGCCCCGCCCACCACGTCGGAATGGCCGCCGATGTACTTCGTCGTCGAGTGCAGCACGATGTCGGCGCCCAGCGTCAGGGGCTGCTGCAGCGCCGGTGAGGCAAAAGTGTTGTCCACCAAGACTTTTACGCCGTGATCTGTGCCGATTCTGGCGATCCCGGCAATGTCGGCGATCGACAGCAGCGGGTTGGTGGGCGTCTCCACCCAGATCAGCCGGGTCTGCGGCGTCACCGCCGCGTTCACCGCGTCGAGATCGGACAGCGCGACCGGGGTGTGCTGCACACCCCATTGGGTGAACACCTTGTCGATGAGCCGGAAGGTGCCGCCGTAGGCGTCGTCGGGGATCACCACATGATCACCGGGACGCAGCACCGCGCGCAGCACACAGTCACTGGCTGCCATGCCGGAGCTGAATGCGCGGCCGAAGCTTCCGTCCTCGACGGCGGCCAGCGCGGCTTCCAGCGCGGCCCTGGTCGGGTTGCCGGTGCGGGCGTACTCGAACCCGCCCCGCAGACCGCCGACGCCGTCCTGCGCGAAGGTGCTGCTGGCGTAGATCGGGGCGTTGACCGCACCGGTCGCCGGGTCGGGTCGGTAGCCGGCGTGAATGGCCTTGGTGGCCAGCCCGGCTTTCGCGAAATGTTCTTGGTCGCTCATCGTCGACCAGCCTAGTCATCGCGGTGGGTTCGGCCGGCCGCAGCGGGCGCTGTAAATAGGGCATTTACCCGATGCGTGCAGCCCTCGTCGCGGCGCAGAATCACAGACTTCTGCCCGATCCCGCCGTGGTGTCCGTGACCTCCCTGACATCACAGCTAGTCGACGTCGGCCCTCGGGTTCAGCGGCAGGCAGACGGTGGCCAACATCTTGTCGGCCAGCGTCTGACGCTTGGCGTCCCAGAGCGGAAACAGGTACCCGACGTAGAAGATGGCCGCATCGACCGCGTGGGCGATCTCGCGCAGCACCGACAAGCCGAAGCCGATCGGCTCCCCGGTTTTCTCGCTGACGACCCGGAACCCCAGCACCGACTTGCCGATGCTGGATCCGGTGGTTCCCTGGCGGTAGCCGAGGTTCCAGACGAAGTAACCCAGCGCGACCAGCCCCGCAATCCACATCACGGTGAGTCCAACCGTCGAGGGGCCGGTGAAACAGATCTGCTCGCCGGAGCTCGGGGTCACGTCACACGCCGACGTGATGCTGTTCTCCAGCACCAGCCAGCCGACGCCCGAGATCAGCACCAGCGGCAGGTGATCGATGACGTAGGCCAGGACGCGATTGAGCCACGGCGTGAACTCATCCCTCGCCAGCCCGCGCAGCACCGGTCCCGGCGGCGGCGGAACGTATCCGCCCGACGGCGGGGGTGGCGGTGGGTAGTTACCGCCCCCCGGCGGCGGAGGCGGCGGGAACGAGGACGGAGGTTGTTCGGTCATCGGCGGCTTTCTCTTCGCGCTGTGAGGTACGGGTGGCCGGCTACTTACGCAGCGCGCCGTCGGACAGGAAGCCCAGCAAGTCATACCGGGTGATGACCCCGACCGGCTTGCCTTCCTCGACGACCATCACAGCGTCCAGATCACGCAGCGTCTTGGCCAGCGAGCTGACTTGTTCGCCGGCGCCGATGATCGGCAGCGGCGGACTCATGTGCAGGCCGACGGCGTCGGCCAGGTTGGCACGACCCTCGAAGACGGCCGAAAGCAGTTCGCGCTCAGAGACACTGCCGGCCACCTCGCCGGCCATCACCGGCGGCTCCGCGCCGACGACGGGCATTTGCGACACCCCGTACTCGCGCAGAATGCTGATCGCATCACGCACGGTCTCCGATGGATGGGTGTGCACCAGGTCGGGCAGGTGACCGGACTTGCCGCGCAGCACGTCGCCGACCGTGGGCTGCTGGATCGAGCCGTCCAGCCGCGTCCGCAGGAATCCGTACGACGACATCCAGGCGTCGTTGAAGATCTTCGACATATAGCCGCGGCCGCCGTCGGGCAGCAGCACGACGATCAGCGCATCGGGGCCGGCGGTCTCGGCCACCTTCAGCGCCGCCACCACCGCCATGCCGCACGAGCCGCCGACGAGCATGGCCTCCTCGCGGGCCAGCCGTCTGGTCATGTTGAACGAGTCCGAATCGGAGACCGCGATGATCTCGTCGGGCACAGTCGCGTCGTAGGCCGACGGCCAGAAATCCTCTCCGACGCCTTCGACCAGGTACGGCCGACCGGTGCCGCCGGAATACACCGAGCCCTCCGGGTCGGCGCCGATCACGCGCACCTTCCCGCCGGAGGCCTCTTTGAGGTAGCGGCCCGCGCCGGTGATCGTCCCGCCGGTACCGATTCCGGCGATGAAATGGGTGATTTGGCCATCGGTGTCGGCCCAGATCTCCGGCCCGGTGGTCTCGTAGTGGCTGGCCGGGCCCTGCGGGTTGGAGTACTGGTCGGGTTTCCAGGCGCCGTCGATCTCGCGAACCAGCCGGTCGGAGACGCTGTAGTAACTGCCGGGGTGGTCGGGCGGCACGGCCGTCGGGCACACCACCACCTCGGCGCCGTAGGCACGCAGCACGTTCTGCTTGTCCTCGCTGACCTTGTCCGGGCAGACGAACACGCAGTGGTAGCCGCGGTGCTGGGCGACCAGTGCCAGGCCGACGCCGGTGTTCCCGGACGTCGGCTCGACGATGGTTCCGCCCGGCCTGAGCTCACCGCTGGCTTCGGCGGCGTCGATCATCTTCACCGCGATCCGGTCTTTGCTGCTCATTCCAGGACTGAGGTATTCGACCTTGGCCACCACCCGGCCCGACCCCGGCGGCACAACCGAGTTCAGCTGAACCAGTGGAGTGTTTCCGATCAGTTCACTGATGTGTTGCGCGATCCGCATGGCTAGATCGTCTCAGGTGCGGCCAGGCCGCGCGCAGCAGCCCGGTTGCGCCTCAGCCGGTGGCCTCGCGAATGTATTCGCCGATCTGCCGCAGTGACCGGACCGCTTCGGGCACCAACGGGCCGGCCAGTTGGAAGTCGTGAATCTGGCCGGGCCAGACCCGCACCTCGGTCGGCACACCGGCCGCCGCCAGCGCGCGGGCGGCCAGTCGGGCGTCGTTCAACAGGACTTCCGACCCCGACACGTGAATCAGAGTGCGGGGCAACCCCGGCTCGATGTGATCCAGCGGCTCGTAGAGCCGCTCGGGCTCGCCGTCGACGACGTGTTTGCGGGCAGCCTTGGCGACCAAGGTGAACAACGCGTCGAATGCTTTGGCGGGGAACATCGCATCGGTCTTGATATTCGGGTGCGTTTGCTTGGGTTCCTTGGCCAGCTGCAGCAGCGGGGAGATCGCGACCAGGGCTGCCGGTTCCTCGTGCGCCTGCTGAAGCCGTTGCGCCAGAGCAAGAGCCAAATATCCGCCGGCCGAGTCGCCGGCCACCACGATCTGATCCGGCTGGTATCCGCGCAGGCGCAGCCAACGGTAGGCATCGTGGCAGTCGTCGAGCGCCTGGCCGACCGAGTGCTTCGGGATGAGCCGGTAGTTGACCACCAGCACCGGAGCATCGGCGAACTTGGACAGCGCGTTGACGATTCGGCCGTGCGAGTTGACCCCGCAGGTCAAGAAGGCGCCGCCGTGCAGATACAGCACCACCCGTCGCGTGCCGTCGGCCGGCAGCACGCCGGGGGCGCGCACCAACTGAGCGTCGCAGTGTGGCAATTGGACGGTCTTGCGGACCGTTCCGGGCCCGGGGAGCAACGCCCGGCAGGCGAAGTCGAGGATGCCGAACGGGAAAGGGACGTGCGGGATGTAGCTGACCACGCCGAGAGCCGGGCGAATCGTCAGCCGGCAAGCCAGCGCGGCCATCATTCCGGGGAGGCTTGGGCCGCTCTCGATGACTTCGACGGGCACGCCGTCGTTGATGGGAAACCTGCGGGCCCGCAATACGTCACGGGCACGAACTGCAGTCCGGGGCGCGCCCGAAACCTTGCTCGGTGCGGTCATGCTCAACACTCCTACGCCGTTGTAGTCGATGTCGACGAGGCAGCGTGTTGTGCTCGGCCAACCTCGAAAACTTAGCTTGACACGTTAAAAAAGTTCAACAATCAAAGAGTCTGATTCGATACCGAGATTGCTCCGACCCGTGATGCGCTGGAGCAGGGCTCCCGGGCGACCGGCGACCGGGCACTTAAGCTGGTCCCGTGGTACGACGCGCACCGCGGGGTTCGATGGTTGCGCTGGCCGCCGCAGGCGCGCTGGCATCGACCGGTACCGCCTATGTAGGGGCGCGCAATCTGCTGATCAGCCAGGCCGAGAAGGCCCGCAGCGTGATCCCGAAGTCGTGGGATGTCCCGCCGCGGGCTGACGGTGTGTACGCCCCCGGCGGTGGTCCCGTGCAGCGCTGGCAACGCGGCATGGACTTCGACCTGCATCTGATGGTTTTCGGCGACTCGACGGCAACCGGGTACGGCTGTCGCACCGCCGATGAAGTTCCCGGCGTACTGATCGCCCGCGGGCTGGCCGAGCAGAGCGGCCAACGCGTCCGGTTGAGCACCAAAGCGATCGTCGGCGCCACCTCCAAAGGGTTATCCGGGCAGGTCGACGCGATGTTCGTGGCCGGGCCGCCACCGGACGCCGCGGTCATTCTGATCGGCGCCAACGACGTCACCAAGCTCAACGGCATCGGCGCCTCATCGCGAAGGCTGGGCGCGGCGGTGCGACGGCTGCGCGCCAGCGGCGCCGAGGTCGTCGTCGCCACGTGCCCCGATTTCGGTGTGGTCAAGGCGATCCCGCAGCCGCTGCGCTGGACCGTGCGCACCTTGGGACTGCGGCTGGCGCGCGCGCAGTCCGGCGCCGTCAGGTCCGCGGGCGGCGTGCCGGTGCCGCTGGCCTCGCTGGTCAACGACGAGTTTCGGCATTCACCGCATCTGATGTTGTCCGACGACCAATTCCACCCATCCGCGGCCGGCTACGCGTTGGCCGCCAGCCAGCTGCTGCCGGCGCTGTGCCATGCGCTCGGCGACTTCGCCGATCGGCCGGTACCTGCCCTGCCGTCCTCGACGGACACCGAAGGCGGCCCGGGTTATTCGATGCTGCGGCTGCTCTCTCGTCTGTGGCGGCGGCCCACCACGGGTGTCCCCGCGCCGATCGTCGCGACCGCGTCGGACTAGCTCCTCAGCAGCCCGTTTAACGGCCCGCATCGTCGCGGGGCTAAATTCAGGTCCAGACCACACCCCCACGGATGGAGCCGAGATGCCCGAAGCCGTCATCGTTTCAACTGCCCGTTCGCCCATCGGGCGCGCCATGAAAGGGTCGCTGGTCAGCATCCGACCCGACGACCTGGCGGCCCAGATGGTGCGCGCCGCACTCGACAAGGTGGAGGCGCTCAATCCTCACCAGATCGACGACCTGATCCTGGGCTGCGGCCTGCCCGGCGGCGAGCAGGGCTTCAACATGGCCCGCGTGGTCGCCGTCGAGCTCGGCTACGACTTTCTGCCCGGTACGACCGTCAACCGGTACTGTTCGTCGTCGCTGCAGACCATCCGGATGGCGTTCCACGCGATCAAGGCCGGCGAGGGCGACGCCTTCGTCTCGGCCGGTGTCGAGACGGTGTCCCGGTTCATCAAGGGCAGCTCGGACTCGTTGCCCGACACCAAGAACCCGCTCTTCGATGAGGCCGGGCAACGCACGGCGACCGCCGCCGAGGGCGCCGAGGATTGGCACGATCCCCGCAAAGACCACAACATCCCCGACGTCTACATCGCGATGGGTCAGACCGCCGAGAACGTCGCGATCCTGACCGGCGTCAGCCGCGAAGACCAGGACCACTGGGGCGTGCGCAGCCAGAACCGCGCCGAGGACGCCATCAAGAGCGGCTTCTTCGAGCGCGAGATCGTGCCCGTGAAGCTGCCTGATGGCAGCACGGTGAGCACCGACGACGGCCCGCGACCGGGAACCACCTACGAGAAGATCAGCCAGCTCAAGCCGGTCTTCCGGCCCAACGGCACCGTCACCGCGGGCAACGCCTGCCCGCTGAACGACGGCGCCGCCGCGGTGGTGATCACCAGCGACACCAAGGCCAAGGAACTCGGCCTCAAGCCGCTTGCCCGCATCGTGTCCACCGGGGTCAGTGGCCTCTCACCGGAGATCATGGGCCTGGGCCCGATCGAGGCGAGCAAGATGGCTCTGCAGCGGGCCGGCCTGTCGATCAAGGACATCGACCTGTTCGAGATCAACGAGGCGTTCGCGGTGCAGGTGCTCGGCTCGGCCCGCGAACTGGGTATCGACGAGAACAAGCTCAACGTCTCCGGTGGCGCGATCGCCTTGGGTCACCCGTTCGGCATGACCGGTGCGCGCATCGCCACCACGCTGCTGAACAACCTGCAGACCCACGACAAGACGTACGGCCTGGAGACCATGTGCGTTGGCGGCGGCCAGGGCATGGCGTTGATCATCGAGCGGCTCAGCTGATTCGCTGACGGTCCGTGCGCCGCGGGTAACCTTCCTCCTGTTTTGCCACCAAAACTGGCGTAACCGCCAGTTCGGGCATGGAATCGCCCGGACTGGGTTACCGTTTGCCAGCTGCCGCCCGGTGGCCTACACATTCAGGAAATGGAGCGGCGCGATGAGCGTTTCGCTAAGAACAATTGCACTGGTGGCGGCCGCGGTGGCAGTCACTTCTGCCTCGGCCGCCGGTTGCAGCAGCAACCCGAAGTCACCCACGGATTCGTCGAAGTCAGCCGCGGCCACGACAAGCCACGGCTCCACGGCGACTTCGGCGCAACCCGAGTCCGCCGACTACAGCCGGCTGCTGATCCAGGCCACAGACATCGATACGCCGATGGCCTTCACCGCCGGTCCGGTGACGCCGAACCCGAATGGCCAGGCCGGGGTGGAGACGACGTTCAGCAACGACGACAAGACTCGTCAGATCCACGACACCATCCTCGTGTTCGGCGATCCTGCCGCCGCGGCCAGCGCATTGAGCGCCGCGAAGGCAAAGCTGGGTGATTCCGTCACGGGAACACCCGCACCAGCCGTCGTAGGAAGCTGGTGGTAGCACAGTCTCGGGCAACTCACCCGACGGGTCCAAAGGTGTGATGATGCTGCTCTTCACCGAAGGCAAGGCATTCACCACGCTGAACTTTGTCGGCCCGCCCGAGATGCTGCCGCCGCCCGATTTCGTCACCGAACTTGGCCAGAAGCAAGACACGCTGATCAAGAACGGGCTGAGCTAACGCGGCGACGTTGATGCATCGCACGGTGACACATCACAAGGGCCGGCACGCGTGCGTGCCGGCCCTTGTGACATTCAAGCGCTAATCGTTCTGCAGATAGCTGAGCAGACGCAGGATCTCGATGTAGAGCCAGACCAGCGTGACGGTCAGGCCCAGCGCGATACCCCATGCGGCTTTCTCGGGCGCACCGGCGCGGATCATCTGGTCGGCCGCGTCGAAGTCGATCAGGAAGCTGAACGCCGCCAGACCGATGCAGACCAGCGAGAAGATGATGGCCAACGGGCCGCCGCTGCGCAGGCCCATGCCCTCGCCGTGGCCGACGCCGAACATGCCCAGCACCAGGTTGCCCAGCATCAGGGCCAGCACGCCGAACATGCCTGCGACCAACATCCGGGTGAACTTGGGCGTGACCCGGATGGCACCCGTCTTGTAGACCACGAGCATCCCGACGAACACACCGAGCGTGCCCATAATGGCCTGCCCGATCATGGCGCCGGCACTGGTGCTCGACACCGAGAAGTTGGCCAGCAGGAACGAGATCGCCCCGAGGAACAGACCCTCGAGCGCGGCGTAGGTCAGCACGATCGCCGGGTTGTCCTGCTTGCGGGCGAACGTCGCGATCATCACCATCGCCAGCCCGCCGAACGCGCCGACGAAGGTGAAGGGCGTCGCCAGCGCCTGGTTGGCCTCGACCATGAAGTAGGAGACGACCGCAACGGCAGACAGCACCGCCAGGGTGATCCCGGTCTTGGTGACGACGTCATCGATCGTCAACGGGCGCGAAACGCCTGCCCGCTGGTCGACGTACGGGGCATAGGGGTCCGTCTGATGCCCTAACTGGGTCGCGGCGCTAGCGGCGCCGCTACCGAACTGCGCGTAACCGCCACGCTGCTTGGGCAGCGAGCGAAATACCGGGTTACTGGTTTCCCGCACCGTCGGTTCCTCTCATGAGCTGTGGGTTCGAAGCTGTGCGAACAACTGATCAACGAACGGTAGTCCAGCCGTGTTCCCGTCGGGCCTTTTAGATCAATGTGCGACGAGATCAGTACGCGGCTGGACGTACTCCAGACAAACCTTACCCGCGGGCGTCGCAACCCGGGTAACGATCTAGATTGCCTGTCAGGCCCCGACCAGCTATTCACCGGCCATTCATCGAGGGGAGACCGCGCGCGTGACGGACGAATCCGACGACATTCTGAGCCGCGTCGACAACGGCATCGGCTTTGTGACGCTGAATCGGCCCAAGGCGATCAACTCGCTCAACCAGAGCATGGTCTCTCGGTTGCGCGCGGTGCTGACCGAGTGGGAGCAGGACGACGCGGTCAGCGCGGTGGTGCTGTCCGGAGCCGGTGAGCGCGGCTTGTGCGCCGGCGGCGACGTGGTGGCGATCTATCACAGCGCCCGCTCG
Source organism: uncultured Actinomycetota bacterium (assembly GCA_963737375.1). Classification (GTDB taxonomy): domain Bacteria; phylum Actinomycetota; class Actinomycetes; order Mycobacteriales; family Mycobacteriaceae; genus Mycobacterium. The sequence continues at coordinate 221,452 of CAVTSP010000027.1, read as the reverse complement.
GACGGCATCCAGGCGCGGCGGTTCTGGTACGACGAGTACCTGATGAACGGTCAGATCGGCCGCTACCCGAAGCCGTACGTCGCGTTGATGGACGGGATCGTGATGGGCGGCGGCGTCGGAGTCGGCGCGCACGCGAACACCCGGGTGGTGACCGACACGTCAAAGGTGGCAATGCCCGAGGTCGGCATCGGCTTCATCCCCGACGTCGGTGGGGCCTACCTGCTTTCGCGCGCACCCGGATCGCTGGGATTGCACGCCGCGCTGACCGGGGCGCCGTTCTCCGGGGCCGACGCGATCGCTCTGGGCTTCGCCGACCACTTCGTGCCGCACGACAAGCTGGACGCGTTGCGCGCAGCGATCGCCGAAATCGGTGTCGAACAGGCGATCGCCACCCATGCCGTCGAACCGCCCCCCAGTGACCTTGCCGCGCAACGTGACTGGATCGACGAGTGCTACGCCGGTGACACCGTCGCCGACATCATCGGCAGTCTGCGGGACCTCGGAAGAGCCGGGGCCGGCCCGGCCAACGACGCCGCGGACCTGATCGCCACCCGTTCCCCCATCGCGCTGTCGGTGACGCTGGCGGCCGTGCGCCGTGCCGCCAAGCTCGACACGCTGGAAGATGTTCTGGCCCAGGATTATCGAGTGTCGTCCGCGTCGCTGCGCTCGCACGATCTGGTGGAGGGCATCCGTGCGCAACTGGTCGACAAAGACCGCAACCCGAAGTGGTCGCCGGCGCTGGCGCAGGTGACGGCGGCCGACGTCGAGGCATATTTCGCACCCGTCGACGACGAACTGAAGTTCTAGAAAGGTAGCGATGACCAACACCTACGAGACGATCCTGGTCGAGCGCGACGAGCGAGTCGGCATCATCACGCTCAACCGGCCGAAGGCGCTCAACGCACTCAACAGTCAGGTGATGGACGAAGTCACCACTGCGGCAGCCGAATTCGACCACGACCCGGGCATCGGGGCGATCATCATCACCGGCTCGGAGAAGGCTTTCGCCGCGGGCGCCGACATCAAAGAGATGTCCAACCTGGCGTTCTCTGAGGTGTTCGACGCCGACTTCTTTGCGCCCTGGGCCAAGCTCGCCGCGGTCCGCACGCCGACGATTGCCGCAGTGGCCGGATACGCGCTCGGTGGCGGCTGCGAACTCGCGATGATGTGTGACGTGCTGATCGCCGCCGACACCGCAAAGTTCGGTCAGCCGGAGATCAAGCTGGGCGTGCTGCCCGGCATGGGCGGTTCACAGCGGCTGACCAGGGCCGTCGGCAAGGCGAAGGCGATGGACCTGATCCTGACCGGACGCAACATGAACGCCGACGAAGCCGAGCGCAGCGGCCTGGTGTCGCGGGTGGTGCCCGCCGCCGATCTGCTCACCGAGGCCAAAGCCGTCGCCACCACGATCTCGCAGATGTCCCGTTCGGCGTCCCGGATGGCCAAGGAGGCGGTCAGCCGCGCCTTCGAGTCCACGCTGGCCGAAGGGCTGCTCTACGAACGTCGACTGTTCCATTCGGCTTTCGCGACCGACGACCAGTCCGAGGGCATGGCGGCGTTCATCGAAAAGCGAACGCCGAAGTTCACCCACCGCTGAGAATTCCGATGAGCGAGTCGCAGCCACAGCGCCGGGAGGCGTGGTGGGTCCGGCACTACACCTTCACCGGCACCACAGTCGGGCTGGTGTTCATCTGGTTCTCGATGACGCCGTCGCTGTTGCCGCGGGGTCCGTTGTTTCAGGGCCTGGTGAGCGGCCTGGCCGGCGCAACCGGTTACGCCATCGGCGTTTTCGCGGTATGGCTGGTGCGCTTCATGCTCTCCCGGGACTCCAGCCCACCGGCACCACGGCGGGCGTGGCTGGCGCTGATCGTCGTCGGCGCGATCGGCATGGTCACCATGGTGATCTGGTTCCACGTCTGGCAGGACCGGGTGCGCGATCTGATGGGGGTCAAGCACCTGGTCTGGCTCGACTACCCGCTGACCACCGCGCTGTCGTTGGTCGTACTGTTCGGCGTCGTCGAAGCCGGCCAGCTGATCCGCCGACTGGTCCATTTTCTCGATCTGCGACTCGATCGGTTTGCGCCGCCCCGTGTTTCAGCAGTGATCGTGGTTTTGCTGCTGGTGGCACTGACGATCGCGTTGCTCAACGGCGTCGTGGTGAAATTCGCGATGCGGACCATGAACAACACCTTCGCCACGGTCAACAACGAGATAAATCCCGAGACACCCGCTCCGCGAACACCGCTGCGGTCCGGGAGTCCGCAATCGCTGGTGACCTGGCAATCGCTGGGACACCAGGGCCGGATATTCATCAATGGCGGGCCAACCGTCGACCAGCTCACCCTGTTCAACGGCGCGCCGGCGACCGAGCCGATCCGGGCCTACGCCGGACTCGACTCCGCCGACGGCATCACCGCGGCCGCGGAGTTGGCGGCGCGAGAATTGGAGCGCGCGGGCGGATTACGCCGCGCTGTCGTCGCGGTCGGAACCACCACCGGCACCGGCTGGGTCAACGAGGCCGAGGCCGACGCGCTGGAGTACATGTACAACGGCAACACCGCGATCGTGAGTATGCAGTACTCGTTCCTGCCGAGTTGGCTGTCGTTCCTGGTGGACAAGGAGAACGCGCGCCACGCGGGCCAGGCGCTGTTCGAGGCCGTTGACCGGCTGGTGCGCCGGCTGCCGGAGGCGCAGCGCCCCAAGCTCGTCGTATTCGGCGAAAGCCTGGGCTCCTTCGGCGGCGAGGCGCCGTTCATGAGCCTCAACAACGTGTTGGCCCGCACCGACGGCGCGTTGTTCTCCGGGCCGACATTCAAGAACACCATCTGGACCGATCTGACTGCGACCCGCGACCGCGGGTCGCCAGAGTGGCTGCCGCTCTACGATCACGGCCTATCGGTGCGATTCGTGGCACGCCCTGGCGACCTCAAACGCCCTGAATCGCAATGGAACCCCCCGCGCGTGGTGTATCTGCAGCACGCCTCAGATCCCATCGCGTGGTGGGATCCCGATCTGCTGTTCCGTCAGCCGGACTGGCTACGCGAAAAGCGTGGCTACGACGTGCTTCCCGAGACCGAGTGGATTCCGGTGGTGACGTTCCTACAGGTGTCGGCCGACATGGCGGTTGCCGTCGATGTGCCGCAGGGCCACGGTCATGTCTACGTCGCCGACGTCGCCAACGGCTGGGCAGCGGTGCTGCAGCCGCCGGGGTGGACACCGGAGAAAACCGCGAAGCTCCGCCCGCTGTTGCACGCCAGCGACGGCTAACGCCAGGTGAACGGAAGCTGTGAGTGTGCCAAGGGTTTCTGGCTATTAGCTAGTCGCTCGAACAATCACGTGGGAGGATCGACCGCATTCGGTTTCCCGTCGAGGGGAGTGGTCGATGACCAGGACATTTGCCAAGATTGTCGTAGCGGGGGTGCTGACCGCCCTGCCCATCGCCGCGGTGAGCCTGCCCCCGTGTGCCATCGCGGGTTCCGGCGGCGCGCCGGTCGTGCTCCCGGTGCCGCTACCGGCGGACCCGCAGACCGACCCGCCAGCGCCAGCGCCAGCGCCAGCATCGCACGGCGAATACTACAACCCGAACGACCACGAGGACTGGTGGTACTACGGCGGCGCCGGTGGCTGAGCCGGAGGCGGCGGTTGAGCCGAACTGAGCTTGGTAGAACTGAATACGGCGGCGGCCAGCGCGTGGTAGCCGCCGACGACGTCCGTCGCGCGGTGCAGGCCGAGATCCTGCAGGGCGACCGCGGCGAGACTTGACGTGTAGCCCTCCGAGCAGAGCACCACCCACTCCACGTCGTCGCCGACGGCTTGGGGCAGCCGCGCGTCGCTGGTCGGATCGCAGCGCCACTCCAAGACGTTGCGCTCGATGACGAGAGGCCGCAGACGACTCAGGCACCTCGCCTTCACGGGTCCGCTGCGCCTGCGGCCGGATGTCGACAAGCAGTGCGCCGCGGCGCAGCGCTGCGGGCACCTCGTCGGCGGCCAGTCGGCGCAGCCGTGTCCGCGCCGACTCCAGGGTCTGGTCGATACGACTCATCACTTCTCCGGCTGGTCGGTCAGTTCGGTTCGCTTGCGCCGCAACCGCTGTTCGTCGGTCAGCTCGTAGTAAGACATCACGGTCAATGGCGGCGAGTAGGCGTGCACACTCAGCGACGGCTCCCGGGGCCCGGACAGCGACGTCACCGAAGTGCGCGGGCCGGTCGGCGCCCACACTACGTCGTGCACCCAACCCAGTGGGAACCCGGCCTGATCCCCGGCCTTGAGTCGCCGGCAGCGCAATCGCTCTCCATCCCAACGAAATTCGTCAAGCGAACCGCTCAACAGTGTTGCGGCACCGAGTGATCCGCCGTGGTCGTGCAATTCGGTGCGGTGGCCGGGCACCCAGCTGATCAGCCAAACGTCGACTTCGTCGTCGCCGTGCAGCCGGACGAACCAACGATCGTCGGTGGGCATACCGCCCGCCGGGACCACGTGGTCGTAACGGCCGCTGAGCACGGCGTCAGCGGTGCTATCGGTGATGTGTAGCAGATCAGCCAGCCGCAGCCGGGTCGGGCCGGGAACGGCTCGCAGCGGCGAGGGTCGGGACAGAGCAGGCCGGGACAATGCGGGGTGGGCGACTCGGACAGAGTCGGCAACGAGGTGAGCAGAAACCATTGTGGGAATCTCCAGAGCGAACGGGCGTTGCAGGGGCGGCGGCTATGAAGACCGACAACACTCCCAAAACCCGGTTCGCTGAGTCACGGTCGCCAGCATTGCATAGATTGACCGAATGCGGCGGCGCCCAACTGGTCCCATGACGTGGGGCACGGTTGCGGTCCTGACTGCTGCATCTGCGGTGGCGGGCTGCTCGACGGACGGGACCAAGGCTCCGCCCACGTCGAGCACGACGAAGGCGGCGGCCACCACGACGCCCGGCGTGGTCTCGACTTCTCCCGCGGGCGTCACGACCAAGATCGACGTGCCGGCGCACTCGACCGAAGAAGAGTATTTCCAGGCCTGTCATGCGGCGACGGTGTGGATGCAGGGCCATCCCGGCGACCCGCAGACGCTCACCGAGAGGTACCTGGCGGCGGTGCAAGCGCCGGGCGTCGTCGGCCCAGGCACCTGGAACACCGCCTGGGCCGCATTGACGCTGGCGCGTCAGGCCGGGGTGATCGTCGCGGCGCGCGCGGCCGCCGCCAACGAATGCGGCTGAGGCATCGGTAGGCCGGCGCCGCAATTCGGATCACGATTGATAAAACCAGCGCCGTGCAGGCAAAGATGTAGCGCATGACCGACGCAGAGATCACTCCCGAGCCTGGACCCGGGCTGCTCGACGCGCCCCGGCCCCGGGTCGCGCTGGCCCTCGGCAGTGGCGGCGCCCGCGGGTACGCCCACATCGGGGTGATCGACGAACTGCACGCCCGCGGCTACGAGATCGTCGGAGTCGCCGGGTCGTCGATGGGCGCGCTCGTCGGCGGGTTGCAGGCGGCGGGTCGACTGGACGAATTCACCGAGTGGGCAAGGTCTTTGACGCAAGTGGCCATCCTGCGACTGCTGGACCCGACGCTGACGGCGGCCGGCGTACTGCGCGCCGAGAAGATCCTGGACGCGGTGCGCGACATCCTCGGCGAGTCGACTATCGAGGAACTGCCGATCCCGTACACCGCGGTCGCCACCGATCTGCTGGCCGGCAAGTCGGTGTGGCTGCAGCGCGGCCCGGTCGACGAGGCGATCCGGGCGTCCATCGCCATCCCCGGAGTCATCGCCCCGTACGCCATCGATGGGCGCCTGCTCGCTGACGGCGGGATCCTCGATCCACTGCCGATGGCGCCGATCTCGGCCGTCAACGCCGATCTGACCATCGCGGTCAGCCTGTCGGGCAGCGAGACCGGCGACGAACCCGAGCCGGATCCGAAGTCCTCGGGAGAGTGGCTCAACCGGGTGCTGAGCAGCACCTCTGCCCTGTTCGACTCACCCACCGCGCGGTCGGTGCTGAGCCGATTCGGGGCGTCGAGCCCGGAGGACGGCGATGCCGCCGACGAGCCGGCGTCGGATTACTCCGTCGATGAACCCGAGGTGCCCAAGCTGGGCAGTTTCGAAGTGATGAACCGGACCATCGATATCGCCCAGGCGGCGCTGGCCCGCCACACGCTGGCGGCCTATCCCCCGGACCTACTGATCGAGGTGCCGCGCTCGGCCTGCCGGAGTCTGGAATTCCACCGGGCCGCCGAGGTGATCGAGGTCGGCCGCGCGCTGGCGTCGACAGCGCTGGACTCCGTCGACCTGGGCCGCCGGGTTACCTGACGCCGAGAAACGCGGCGACCGCTGCCGCAACACGGCGGCCCTGCGCGCGTCCGGCCCGCGCGCACGCCGGGCGGCACTTCGGATCCAGCGGGTTCGGCCCGAAGGCGGCCAGCGACTCGTCATCGGCGAAGACGCCCAGCACCGCGCCTGGGAAGGCATCGAGTTCTTCTGCTGCCCCGGCGCCGAACACCGACGGCGCCGATTCCCCGGCCGGCACCAGCACGACCGCCGCGGTGCAGTCGTCGGCGAGGTGAAGGTTGATGGTGCTGCCGATACCACCGTCCATGAAGCGCCGATCCGCGATCGTCACCGGCGGCCACGCACCGGGCACGGCGCAACTGGCGGCCACCGCGTCGACCAGCGCCACGCCGGAATCCCGGTCGAACACTGCCAATTCGCCGGTGGCGACGTCGATGGCGGTCACCCGCAGCGCACGCTCAGGCCAGACGTGCGAGGGCAGCCGCTGCGCGATGACCTCGCGCCGGACCGGCTCGGCCACGGTTCCGGCGGCCAGCGCGACCGCGCCGATGCGCTGCCGGCGCTGGGTGAGCGTGGCGTCCGGATCCGACACCGCGGCCAGGAAAAGCTCGGCGATGCCGTCGATTCCGACACCTGGGTCGATCTCGGCGGACACTTCGTCGACTTGCCGCGCGAACAGCTCCGCCAGGCTCAAGCCACTGCCGAGCTGTGCCACGACCGTCGAGCCGGCCGACGTGCCGAGCAGCACGTCGGAGTCCAGCAATGCCTGCGCGGCGGCGGGCAACTCGTCGGCAATGCCGAGCAGAACGCCGGTCTCCCAGGCGATTCCGGCTACCCCGCCGCCGCCCATCACCAGCGCGCGTGTGGTCATCGAATCATCGGATGCAGCGAGCCCTGGGCTTCGGGACTCAGCTGCTCGGCGCGCAGCAGATGTCGCGGCGGATCCGGCAACACCAGGTCGCGACTGATCCGCAGGCCGGCATCGACGTGGACCAGCTCACCTGGCTCGAGGAGTCGCCAACGCGCAGCGTCATCCATCGGCTCGGTGGCGAACACGACCGAAGGCCGCCCATGCAGGTTCTGCGACTCCGCTCTAATCCGGTTGGTGCGCAAATGGAATCGACGCTCCGAGGGAATCTTTCGACGATCTGACACATACAACTCGTGCGACTCCGGGTAACGGAGCGCCCACAGGTCGGTGGCCGTGCTCAACAGAATGTTGACCGCGTAGATCGGCACGTTGTCGGCCAACCAGCGCATCGCGTCGACCAGGCCTGCGGTCACGTCGCCGCCGCGTGCCCGGATCGATGCGGTGATCAACGCGAAAACCCGCTCGGAATCGGTCTGCCCCAATACCAATTCGCCCACGCCCAATTCGCGTAGCCTCGCGTCGAGGACATCGAGGCCTTCCAGAACGCCGTTGTGCGCGAAGATGCGGCCGTCCTGCAGAAACGGGTGGGTGTTGACGACGTCGTGCGATCCGGTGGTCGCGTACCTGACGTGTGCGACGAAGGTGGTTCCGGTCAGATCGTGTGCCTCGGTGGCGAATTCGACATCATGCCACGCGGCGATCGGCTCCTTGTGCACCTGCGGCTGACCCTGGCCGTCGAAAACCCCGAGCCCGCTACCGTCCGGGTTGCGTCTGCTTTGCTCGGCGAGATTGTCCGGCGCGTCAAGCAACCAAAACGTCGCGGTGACGACGTTGGTCCCGGCATGCAGCCCGAAAAGTCGGCACATCGGCGGCTACCGTGCCAGCCCGGGTGCGGCCCGGCCGGTGATCAGCGGCAGGTCGAAGAAGCTCTGGATACCAGGTGCGGCCGCGCAGGTCGCCGGAACGGCGTTGACGCAATGGGCCGCGGTCGCCACCACCCCGGGATTGCTCTTCAAACCGGCAGCCACGCTTTCCGGCTGCCAGCCCTTGACCGTGACGAAGGTGTCCGGATGGCCGCGGACCTCGATTTCGTAGCGCTCACCGTCCGGCCCGAAAGACCAAGGGGGGTCGAGGTTTTCCTCACCCATGAGCCAGTTGACCGTGATCCGGACCACGACGGTGTCGCCGACGAGCGCTTCCCAGTGGAAGCGGCGACCAGCGACCTGACCCGCTTCGATCACGCCGATCGGTGAGTCGATCGGCCCGGTCGCCACCGCGATCTCCTGTGAGGTCCGGATCTGCGGATCCGCGGCAAAGCCGATCTTGTCGACGCACAACCGAACCGACTGAAAGAATCCGCCGTCGAGAATCTTCTGCATCGGCCCGGTCAGCGCCTTGTCCGGTTTGCCGCCGAAGCCCATCACATAGCGCAGCACATCAGGCGCGCCGTAGGTCCGGAGATCGGAAAACTCCTCGGCACGAACGAAATTCACACCGGTCGACATCACCGAAAGCAGCAGCGGGAACAATTCGGTCGCCGCGCCCGGGCCGATACCGGCGCCGTGCAGCGTGACGTTTCCGGCTTTGGCAGCCGCCTCCAGCGGAGCGGCCTCCTTCTCGCCCGGGTAGAACCAGCCGACCGGCGTCACAACGTTCTTGCCGGAGCGCAACAGTGCCACGACTTCGTCCGCGTTGGGCAGCAGCGGCGCGTAGATCACCGCATCGGCGTCCAGAGCGAGAATGTCCTCGATGCTGTTGGTCGCGGTCACGCCGAGCGGGGACCAGTCGACGATGTCACCAACGTCCTTGCCGCTCTTGTCTTCGGAGTGCACCCAGCACCCGACCAGTTCAAGCTCAGGATGCTCGAGGATGCCCTTGATCGCGGCCACACCGACCGACCCCGTTGCCCATTGCACGACCCGCAGGCTCATGACTCTCTCTTTCCTAAGTTCCACTCACTCTCGTGCTTCGCTGACCTCGTAGAGGTCCTCGGCATACCGGGACCGGATGGTCTTCTTGTCGTACTTGCCGACACTGGTACGCGGAATCTCGTCGACGAATGTCCAGCGTTCCGGCAGCCACCAACGAACGACCTTGTCGGCCAGGAATTTTCGTAGATCGTCGGCGCTGATGCCGGAGCCTTCCCGGGCGACGATGACGGCCAGCGGCCGCTCCTGCCAGCGCTCGTCGGGGACCGCGACCACGGCGGCCTCGACCACATCCGGATGCGCGACCAAGGCGTTCTCCAGGTCAACCGACGAAATCCATTCGCCGCCAGACTTGATCACGTCTTTGGCGCGGTCGGTCAGGGTGATGAAGCTGTGTTTGTCGAGGCGACCGACGTCACCGGTGCGCAGCCACCCGTTGTCGAACTTGGACTCGTCATGGCCCTGGTAATAGGAACTGGTGATCCACGGACCGCGGACCTCCACCTCGCCGACGGCCTCGTTGTCATTGGGCAGCACCTTCCCGTCGTCGTCGACGATCCGGGCTTCCACACCGCACAGCGGCTGACCCTGGGTCGCGCGGAACGTCCAGTGCTGGTCGTCCGGGGTGCCCGGCGGCGGCCAGGCCATGCTGGCCGTCGGCGACGTCTCCGTCATCCCCCACAGTTGCCGGATCTGGACGCCGTGCCGCTCCTCGAAGGTGCGCATCAGCGACACCGGCACCGCCGAGCCGCCGCAGGGCACCAAGCGCAGCGAGGACACGTCGTGACCCGGGTTCTTCTCGAGGTAGTGCATGACGTCGTTCCAGATCGTCGGCACGGCGCCGGCGACAGTGGGTCGCAGTGTCTCGATCATGTCGACCAGCGACTTGGCGTCCAGGTGCCGGTCGGGCAACACCAGATCAGCGCCGGCCATCAGCGCCCCGTACGGCAGGCCCCACGCGTTGGCGTGAAACATCGGCACGATGGGCAACACCGAGTCGCTGGAACCGATGCCAATGCCATTGCTGGTACAGATCGCCATCGTATGCAGGTAAGTCGAACGGTGGCTGTAGACGACGCCTTTCGGGTTGCCGGTCGTTCCGCTGGTGTAACACATTGCGGCAGCTGAGTTTTCGTCGACGTCGGGCCAGTCGAACTCGGTCGGTTCACCGTCGACGATGTCGTCGTAGCGCAGCACGGTCTTGCCCGACTCCTCGAGTGCGGAGATATCGCCGTCGCCGACCGCGATCACGGTGTGAACCGTTTCGAGTTCGCCCAGGATCGGCGCCAGCAGCTTGGCCAGCGACACATCAACCAGCACCACCTGGTCTTCGGCTTCGTTGGCGACGTAGACGATCTGCTCGGGGAACAGACGGATGTTCAGCGTGTGCAACACTGCGCCCATCGCGGGCACCGCCGTGTACGCCGTCAGGTGTTCGGCATTGTTCCACATGAACGTGGCGACCCGCTGGTCACCGCTGACACCGATGCGCCGCAACGCATTCGCCAACTGCGCCGCGCGCTGAAAGAGGTCCGCGTACGTGCACTCCCGGTAGCCGTCGCCCGTCGCGGTGAAGACCTTGCGGGCGCCGTGGACGCGGCTGGCGTGTCGAAGGATGGCGTTGATGGTCAAGGGGAAGGTGTGCATGGTGCTGTACATCGCTGGACCGCCTTTGACTCCGCCTGGCTACCCGGGCCGGCCCGCCACACGGCCGCCCTCGTGGCGATCATTGCACGTCCCGCCAATCGCCTTTGCGGCGATGCGGCCCCTAGGCCGGCGTCGGCTCGAGCATCCGCAGGTCGGAGAACGCCCACGCGTGCGGGGCGGTCAGCTCGTCGTCCGACGTCAGTGCGTCGGCCGGCGCGGCTGCTGCGGAGATCTCCAGCTCGGTGACGGTGCCGGCGTAGTCGGCGATGTAGAGCCGCTTGCCGTCCGGACTCTCCACCGCACACGACGGCTGGTCGCCGACCGTGATGCTGCCGAGAACGTCGTGGGTCACGGTCGACCACACCGTGACGTGCTGATCGCCGACCAGGTAAACCCGGTCGCCGGCGCGGCTCACGGTCAGCTGGGCGAGTGATCCCGCGGCGTCACCGATCTTGTAGGTGGCGTTGATGGCCGGGTTCCGAGCGTCCACGATGTCCAGCACGGTGCCGAAGTCAGAGCCGCAGCTGCCCACGTAGGCGGTGGCACCGTCCGGGCTGAGCGCGATATCGCGGATGGGCGAACCGATTTCGACGGTGCCAACCACCCGGTAGCGCTGGGTGTCAATCGTGACCAGCTCTGCGGTGGATGCGCCGTTGGCCGCGACGTAGAGCCGTCGGCCGTCGGGGCTCACGCGCACGCAGCCAACGGTGCTGGCGGCGATGCCGACATAGGTCTGCTTGCCGGTCGAGGTATCCAGGATCGCGACGCCGGCACCGTCCTCACCGGTCCGGCCGGTGTAGACGAACCGCCCGTTCGGGCTGACCACCAAGTCGGTGATGCCGAACTCGACCGGGTAGGTCGCGACGATGCGCTCGGAGTCGGTATCGAAAGCCAGAATCTCGTCGTGCGCCGCGGACACGCTGCTCACGTAGGCACGATTGCCGGCCATCGCAACGGCGGCAGGTTCGTCGACGTCGGTGACCGTCAGCCTGGGCGCACCGTCCGTGGTGCCGATCAGCGAGACGCTGTCATCGCCATAGTGGGTGACCGTCAGCAGTGCGCCGTCGGAGCGGACCGCAATCCCGCTGACGGCGCCGTGCCCGGCAGCGATCGCGCCGATGGCGATAAAGCCCGCGGGAAAATTTGCCTCGTTCAGATCAAGAACTGCGTCGCTCACAGTGGTACCAGCTTCCTTGTTGGTCCGTGGTGGGCGGACGTTCGGCATCTGAGCCAACAACGCTTCGGGCGGTCCGATGCTTCCCTGAACCGCTGCCCAGATTCCAACTTGGCTCGGCCCATACATTCAGGGCATCGAGCGCTACTCAGGGATGAGTCTAGTGCCTGAAATTACCAGAGAATGGCGCGAATTCAACGACTGTCGCCTACGTCACTTGGGTAACTCAGCACGTCCTTACGCAATATTCATCCAGTGCCGCAAAAGATTCCAGCGAGCAAACACCACAACCCGTTGCGCCAGGTAGTCCATACTTTTCGCTCACCGAAAATGCACTAGAGCTAGATTATTCGTCGATGAGGATTTCTTAACGTTTCTTGCAGAAGAGTCCTACATCACAAAGGACGTAAAAGCCGCGTCTGCCGGGCTTCGATTGCCCGGCCGCCGGGGGTGACCGATAATCCCAACCGACCGCCGGTCACCGGGAAGGAGCCACAGCTGACGTGACGGACGACGCGCGTGACGATGTGGTCAGTCGTCAGTACGAACGGTGGCGATACCCACCCCCTATCGACGACCTCACCGCATGGACCACCACCAACTGGGAGTGGTTCGATCCCACGCATGCCCACCGCGTGCTCTGGCCCGACCGAGACTATCGACCCGACCTCGACATCCTGATCGGTGGATGCGGCACCAACCAGGCCGCGGTCTTCGCATTCAACAATCCCGCCGCCAACGTCGTCGCGGTCGACATCAGCCAGCCCTCGCTGGATCACCAGCAATACCTGAAGGACAAGCACGGCCTGCACAACTTGCAGTTGCTCCTACTTCCGATCGAAGAGCTATCGACGCTGGGACGCCAATTCGATCTCGTGGTGTCGACCGGCGTACTTCATCATATGGCCGATCCACTGAGCGGCCTGAAAGCCCTTGCGGGAAGACTACGTTCGGACGGCGTCATGGCCCTGATGCTCTATGGGAAGCACGGGCGCATCGGAGTTGAGTTGCTGGAGTCGGTTTTTCGCGACATGGGACTGCGCCAGGATGAGCATTCGGTCCAGATCGTCAAAGACACCATCGCTGCGCTGCCGCCGGATCACCCCGTGCACGGCTACATCAAGTTGGCGCGTGACTTGAAGGACGACGCCGGTCTTGTGGACACGTTTCTGCACGGACGTGCCCGCAATTACACCGTCGACGAGTGCATCGACTTCGTCAATTCGGCTGGACTCGAGTTCCAAGGATGGTTCCACAAGACACCGTATTATCCGCAGAATCTAGCCGGACAACCTGGAGGCTACTTTGCAGCCGTGAACACGTTGCCGGAGAACAAGATCTGGTCGGTGATGGAGCGGCTGCAGAGCATGAACGGCTGCCACTTCTTCATGGCTTGCCATCCAGAACGGCCGAAATCTAGCTATCAGATTGACTTTTCGGCTTCGACGGCCCTCGACTACGTTCCGGCATTTCGTTACCGGTGCGGCATTTCCGGGACCGAGGCCGTCTGGCCCAGCGCACGCGCCGGTCTGCATGAAGCTCAACTGCAGTTCGTCCAACAAGTCGACGGCCGCCGGTCGATCCGCGAGATCATCGAGTGCGTTCTCGCCCAGCACGGCCTGCCCGACACGGGCTTTGCCGAGCTCGAGCGATTCGTCCGGGAGTTGTTCGAGGCGCTGTGGCGTGTTGACCTCGTCGCGATGGCGCTGCCCGTGGGCGCCGAGGACGGTTGAGTTGCCCGCTTCGCGCAAAACGGTATGTTTTGTCGGACAGCAGGTTTCAAAGCTGACGCGGCCTGTCACCACTGGGACGGCGCTGAAGAGGCCAGCACGGTACGGTTCCCGACAGTCGGAACTACAGGAGGCGTCATGGCACACGACGAGCCGATGATCGTCGTGTTCGGGACCATAGGCGGCGGCACGTCGGCTGTTGCGAGCGTGCTGCATCACCTGGGCGTATTCATGGGCTCGGAATTCGGCGCGAGTTATCGCGAGTTGCAACAAAATTGGGAGGACGCGGGGATCGGCCAATTGTGCCGCAGGGCCGTCAATGCAAAGAGTGGACAGCTTCAGATGGAGCCTCATGTGTTCCAGGAGAAGCTCAAGATCTGGGCTGATGGTCATCGCCGCGCAGCCCGCGCGGTCGACCAGCGCCCGGGCGTCAAGCATCCCCTGCTGTGCGCTGCTATCGGTCTGCTCGATGATGCCTGGGGTCCGATCGTGCCGGTGGTGGTGGACCGGCCATTTGCCAAGGTATTGGCGACTCTGAAGCGGCTCGACTGGTGGCCGGATGAACAGGACGGTATCGAGTCAACGACGCATCTCCTCGCCGCGCGCGACCTGTCACTGGCAAATAGGTCGAAGGTCCACATCGACTTCGAGGAACTCCGCACCACTCCCGTCCCCGTCATCCGTCGCCTCGCCGAAGAACTCGGCCTCGTAGTAACAAACGATCAGGTAGAGGCGGCCGCCGATAGCATCGTGGGGACCGCCAGCATGCCCCGTGACGTCGATCCGTTTCAACGCTTCATCGAACAGCTATTGCCCGCAGTGGAGCGCGACCCAGAAGACGTCCGATCGTTGTCCTTGTTGGGTCAGGTCTATTTCGATTCTGGCGATTACGCCAATGCCCGTAAGTGGTATGAGCGAATGCTCGAAGTCGGCGGCAGCTCCGACGAGGAGACCTTCCTAGCGATGTTTCGGATCGCGGAGTCGATGGAGAAGCTGGGGACGCCATGGCACCAGGTTCAGGACGCGTATCTGATGGCGTGGGAATTCCGACCGTCCCGCGCGGAACCCCTGTACTGCATCGCTCGACACCACTTCAACGAGAAGCGCTACCGGCTCGCCTACCTGTTTGGGGAGCACGCCGCCGAAATTCCGCGCCCCGACGCCGACATGCTCTTGCCATACCCCGATATCTACGCGTGGCGTGCAGCAGACGCGCGGGCGAAGTCCGCGTTCGGCCTCGGCGAGCACGTGAAAGCGTTCGCCCTGTGGCGGCAACTGCTGGCCTTTCCCGATATCCCTGACGGCGACCGACAACGGATCGCGGCAAACCGCGATGAAGCGGTGCCGGCCATGATCGAAGCAGCGTCGGGTTATCCGAATCCGTTGGTGTGCAACGCTATCGCCGCGCCAGGCCGTGCTCGCACGCACCATCGCCGGGCGTCGGACGCGGCGGTCACCGTCAGCCTGATCGCCGGACCGGACCTGGTCGCCACCCAGCAGGCGCTGAACTCATTCCTGAACTCCTGTCAGGACGTGTCACGCGTCGAACGCTTCCTTGTGATCGACGCCGGGCTATCACCGGCCGACCGCGAAATCCTGACGGCGCTTTACGGATTCGTTGAGTTCGCTCCTCTCGGCTCGGACGATGCAGAAGGCATCCAACTCGCGCAGGTACGCGAACTCATTGGCGGGCGATTCTGGCTGCATCTGGATCAGGATTGGCGGTTTTTCGCGCCCGAGAACCTCATCACCCGCCTGATCGCGGTATTCGACGCGGAGGCAGACGTGTTCCAGGTGGCCATCAACTTGGCCGGTGCAACCACGCTGACTGGTGCTAGTGCACCGGAAGATGCGGTTCACCGAACGCCCGACGCCGGCCGTTACGTCCTGCTCGACGGGCTGGCCAGTGGTCCAGCGATGTTTGATATCGGACGACTGGATCAAGCCGACAGCCTTGGTCGCCCCGCCGCCGGACCTCAGACGGCCAGCCTCGACGAAGTGCTGTGCATCGCCGCGTCCAGCATTTAATTCCAACCAATTCGGCTAGAGTTGCGGCGAATCACGTTGCAGTGGACGCAAATTCGGCGATACGAATGTGACTCGCCATCGTGGCGATGATCATCGGCAGCGGCGGGCACTGAAGCCCCTTGCCGTTACGTCAGCCAGTTGGGCTCGAGTTGGCTGTCGTAGATGTATGGCCCCGTGTGAGTCAAGTGCACCCACGGTGCTGCGTAAACCTTGAAGCCGTGACTTCGCGCCAGCCTGCAGAAGTAATAGTCCTCGGACACCAGCTGGCTCGACTCAGGATCGATTCCCGTGGTGTAGAACTCCTTGATCGACTTTCCGTCGAGGAAGTAACTGGGAACCCCAGTACCCAGAGCCTCAAATACCCCGCGCTTGATCAGCATGAATCCGGTGCCGCCGGCGTCGATTTCAACGAGTCCGTCGGACTTGGCGGCATCGTCGTCAGCGGGGGTGTCGAGTTCGTTCACCGCGAAAAATCCGACATGGTTGCTCAGTTCCGCCGCCGGGACGCCGTCGCTGACAGCTTGGGCGACTCGCTCCCAGTAGATTGCCTTCTTTGGATACACGCCGCAAACGATGTCCTGATCAGCGATTATCATGCTCACAATGTCGACCGCATTGAACCCGATATCCGCGTCAATCCACATTAAATGGGTGGCTTCGGACTCAAGGAACTGACCGGCCAGCACGTTTCTGGCGTTTGCTACGAGGGCGTCGTTCATCCGATACTGGTAGAGCAGGCCAATCCCGTGGCGTATGAAAACCGCCGGTGTTTGCGCCAGTGACCAGGTGTATGTCCCCGTGGCCATCCCCCCGTACATGGGTGTGGCAATGAATATGGCTGGCGCACTCCCAGCGGCCGGACTTGGTCCCGACGGCTGATCAACCACGGGCCAACTATATGACCTGGACGGACGTACCGTCGGTTAGGCGGATGGCGCGATGTGGCCTGGATGCTGCCCGATTCGGCCGATGACCGAAAGCTCCGCGCGCCGCCCGACGACGTGATCGTCACAGCGCGGGCGAGGTGTCGTAAAGAAAGCGTCAGGGGTGTGGCACAGCCGGCGTCGGGAGGTTCAAGGTGGATTGGTGGACAGCGCAGTTCACACCGTCGACCTCGAGGACCTGAGACGCCGAACACCTGATAAAAACCTGATAAAAACCTGAGACACCTGCAGCGACCGCACGGTGCCCCCAGTCGGATTCGAACCGACACTTGACGGATTTTAAGTCCGTTGCCTCTGCCGATTGGGCTATGGGGGCCAGCGACGAACATATCGCGTCGACTCCCGAGCCTGATAGGGAGGCTAAACCGCTGGTCGCTGAGAATCGAGTGTTAAAAATAAGGATCCCACGTTAAGAAGCCATTAACGCGGTATGCGACGGCGCTCAGGTTACGCCAAGGTAGTGCCATGGAACCGCTGCCGGTTACCAACACCCACTGATAGTGACCAACGTGGCCGACTCCCGCAACGGAGTCGGCTTCTTGCCACCCAGGAGAGACCTATGACGTTCGTCAACACGCAGACCGCAGCAATCTCCGCGGCCGCGACCCAGCTAGAGGGCATCGTCAACTCGTTTGACGCGGAGAGCTCGGCTGCCGCAAGTTCGACCACCAATGTCCTTCCCGCAGCCACCGACGAGGTGTCGATCCTGCAGGCCGGGGTCTTCTCCACATACGGCCAGCTCTACCAATCGGTCAGCGCCCAGGCCCAGGCCATCAATCAGCAGTTCGTCGCGCTGCTGAACCAGAGTTCCGGCTCCTACGCGGACACTGAATCGTCCAACCAGGCCGCTGCCGCCGCGAACGCGCTGTCCAACGGGACGAGTTCCGCCTCGGGGGCCGCCGCCTCGCAAGCCGCGACTAACCCGATCGATACTCTCACCGGCCTGATCAGTGGTTTGACGTCGACGCTCACCGGCTCGGTAGTGAACAGCCCCATCGGCCAGCTGTTGAACATCAACGTTGGTAACTACGCATCGGCCGCCTCGGACATGATCGGTGTTACCAGCGGTGGTCTGCTCACCGCGCTGTCTGGACCCGCGACCGCCGGTGCAGACATCGGTGGTCTGGGGTCCGCTCTTGCCGGCGATGTCGGCCCCGCAGCCGCGGGTGGTGGAATCGCCGGCGGGATGGGCGCGGCGCCCGTGCTGGCCTCGGCGGGCGCGGGTTCCTCGATCGGTGGAATGTCGGTGCCGCCCAGCTGGGCGGGAGGCGCCGCGGGAATCCCGTCGGCAAGCACTCCTGTCACGCTGGCGTCGCAAAGCATGCCCATGGCCGCGGCCGGAGGGGCAGCCGGATCTCCGGGCACCATGGCCGGGATGCCTGCCGTCGCCAACGGCGGTCGCGGCAGCGGCTCGAGCTTCGGGGCCCCGCGCTACGGCCTCAAGCCCAAGGTCATGCCGGCGCTTCCGAAGCCGACGCTCACCTAGCAGCCATAAGGCCAAAGTCGGCTACAAAACCAACATTTCGCCCTGACACCATCCAACAGACAGGAATTGGGACATGACTTTTGATTTCGCAGCCCGCCCACCGGAAGTCAACTCCACGTTGGTCTACTCCGGCGCCGGAGCAGGACCACTAACGGCTGCCGCCTCCACGTTCGCCACCTTGAGCTCGGAACTGAGCACCAACGCAGCTGCCTACGAGTCGATCATCTCGCAGCTCACCGGCTCGGACTGGACCGGCCCGTCGGCCACCGCGGCTGCCGCCTCAGCTCAGCAGAACATCGAATGGCTGAACACCACCTCGGTGCTGTTGCAGGAAGCGGCCGTCAAGGCCACCTCATCGGCGGCGGCATACCAGGCTGCGTTCTCGGCCACCATCCCGCCACCAGTCGTCTACGCCAACCGGGCTCAGCTGGCGGCGCTCGTCGCGACCAACATCCTGGGGCAAAACACCCCGGCGATCGCGGCCAACGAGGCGATGTACGGCGAGTTTTGGGCCCAGGACGCCACCGCCCTGACGACGTACGCGGCCGCCGCAGCAGCGTCCGCGCAGCTGACGCCGCTGCCCGAGCCGGTTCAGAGCACCAACCCCGGCGGCGCCGCAGCACAATCTGCCGCGGTGAGCAGTGCGGCCAGCAGTAGCGCCTCGAACGCAGGACTGAACACGTCCCTGCAAGCCCTGGGCAGCGCATCGAGTGCGGCCGCCACCGGGGCGGCCCAGCCGGCGGCGACTGGACTCACGGGCCTCTACAACGCCGTCCAGGCCCTCGCCGGCGTCCCCGCGGTGGCTGACACGATCAACACGATCAACGTCACCGGCTCGTGGTTCCTGTTCATCGGTATGTCGGCCATCCCGCTGCTCACGCACTTCGTTGCGGGTGCTCCGTTCGGTTTCACGATGGGCGACGCCACCCCGCTGGGCGCAGGTCTGGGCTTCGGTACGACGCTGGCGGGTTCGACCTCCGGTGTCGGCGGGGCCACGTTGGCCGGAATGGGAACGGCCGCTGAGGTCGGTGGCATGTCGGTGCCGGCCGGTTGGGCTGCTGGCGCGGGCGCTGGCGGCGCCGCGGCCGAAACCACGTTGGCGGGAACGGGCTGGACCGCATCCGTCGACGAGGCGGCCACTGGCATGGGCAGCGGCGGCATGAACGGTGTGATGCCGGGCATGGCTGCTGCCGGCGGCAAGTCCGGAATGGGAATCGGCGGGCCGCGCTACGGCGTCAAGCCGAAAGTCTTTCCGAAGCAGGTATTCGTCTGATGACGGGGAGGGGGACGGTGCCGCCCGCTTGAGACGATCGCTGATCTCGACGCCACCGCCTCGACCTTTCGGCAGACGGCGTTGCAACCAGTACCAGAAATTCAAAGATCAAGGAGAGAAAAATGCCTACACGTTTTATGACCGACCCGCACGAGATGCGTTCGATGGCTGGACGTTTCGACGTGCACGCGCAGACGGTGGAGGACGAGGCCCGCAAGATGTGGGCGTCGAGCCAGAACATCGCCGGAGCCGGCTGGAGCGGTACCGCTCAGGCCACCTCCTACGACACCATGGGTCAGATGAACACCGCGTTCCGCAACATCGTCAACATGCTGCACGGTGTGCGTGACGGGCTGATCCGTGACGCGAACAACTACGAGGCCCAAGAGCAGGGCTCGCAGCAGATCCTGTCCAGCTAGTCCATCACCACCCAGACAACGTGTAGGAGAACACTCATGTCGATCAGTTACCAGTTCGGTGATGTCGATGCCCACGGCGCGATGATCCGCGCCCAGGCCGCTTCGTTGGAGTCCGAGCACCAGTCCATCGTTCGCGATGTGCTGGCTGCCGGTGACTTCTGGGGCGGCTCGGGTTCGGTGGCCTGCCAGGAGTTCATCACCCAGTTGGGTCGCAACTTCCAGACCATCTACGAGCAGGCCAACAGCCACGGCCAGAAGGTGCAGACCGCCGGCAACAACATGGCCAGCACCGACTCCGCCGTCGGCGGAAGCTGGGCCTGACACCCGCACGAACGATTGTGGCCCGCACACCCAAGGTGTGCGGGCCACAACTGTTTTCGGAGCTATCCGGCCTCGACGAGGGCATCGCCGGCCCGTCAGCCGCTACGTTGCGTTCCCACGAAAGACGTTGGGAACAAGGACTTATCCACACCTTTCCGTATCGAGTACACGCATCGGGCGCGGCGCCGAGCAGCTGTCGTCGACGTGAAAACGGACATGCACCCAACAACCCACATTTGAGAAACATATGAGCTTCGTGACAATGGCGTATGCCACGGGGAGAATCGACAAGCATGGCTGTCATGTCCGGAACCGCACGCGAGCAGCGGCCGCGTCAGGCCATCCTCGGTCAGCTCCCGCGGATCAGCCGGGAAGACGGATCGCCGATCCGGGTCCTGCTGGTCGACGATGAACCGGCGTTGACCAACCTCGTCAAGATGGCCCTGCACTACGAAGGCTGGACGGTCGAGGTCGCCCACAACGGCCTCGAAGCCGTCAACAAATTCGACGACGTCGAACCCGACGTACTGGTCCTCGACATCATGCTTCCCGATATCGACGGCCTGGAGATCCTGCACCGGGTCCGCCAATCAGGGCCCTATACGCCCACCTTGTTCCTGACGGCGCGCGACTCGGTGATGGACCGGGTGACCGGCTTGACCGCGGGTGCCGACGACTACATGACCAAGCCGTTCAGCCTCGAGGAGCTGGTCGCCCGGTTACGAGGGCTGCTCCGCCGTTCCAATCACCTTGCACCGCCCTCGGAGGAGAGCCTCACGATCGGTGACCTCACACTCGATGGCGCGAGCCACGAAGTACACCGCGCCGGATCGTTGATTTCGCTGTCGTCAACCGAATTCGAGCTGTTGCGCTTCTTGATGCGTAACCCACGCCGGGCACTGACCCGCACCGAAATCCTGGACCGGGTCTGGAATTACGACTTCGCCGGACGCACCAGCATCGTCGATCTGTACATTTCGTATCTGCGGAAGAAGATCGACGCGGGCAGAGAGCCGATGATCCACACCGTGCGAGGTGTGGGGTACATGCTCCGCCCGCCGGCTTAGCACCGAGGCGGCAGTGAAATGACCGGGGCGCAGGAGACTCCGTGGTGGCGGCCGCGCACTCTGCGCCACCAACTGGTCTTGGGCGTCTCGGCAGTGGTCACGGTCGTCATGCTGGTCGTCGGCGTCATCTCGGTGGTCAGCCTTCGGGCCTACGTCAACGCGATCAACGATGCGGAGGTCTCCGAATCGCTTGACGCACTGGACCACTCGTTCTCCAAATACCGCGACGGTCAGTTCGGTCAGCATCGTGAAATCGGGGACGCCATGCTGAAGTTCACCGAGCAGAACCCGGGAAATGTCATCGCGGTGATGAACGGCGGCGATGTGATCGGGTCGGCGATCTTTTTCGAGGACAACCCGCAGCCCGCCACGCCCGACGTCATCGACGCCATCAAGGCGCTGCCCTGGCGCGACGGCGATATCCACACCGCGAAACTGGGCAAACTCGGGCCGTACCGGGTCAGCAGTCAGAAGACCGGCAGCGGTGATCTATTGGTGGTCGGGGTATCACTGGATCTGGTCGACAAGACCATCAATCGCCGAATCGTCAGCGCGACAATACTTTCGATCGCAGCACTGCTGGTGACCGCGGGGCTGACCGCGCTGGTGGTCGGCTATGCGCTGCGGCCGTTACGCCGCGTCGCGGTCACCGCCGCCGAGGTCGCCGGCACGCCCCTCACCGGCGACGACCATCGCATCACCGCCAGGATCCGGCCGGACGACACCGACCCGAACAATGAGGTGGGCATCGTCGGGCACACGTTGAACCGGTTGCTGGACAACGTCGACAGCGCGTTGGCGCACCGGGCCGAATCCGACCGGCGCATGCGCCAATTCATCACCGACGCCAGCCACGAACTGCGGACGCCGCTGGCGGCGCTGCAGGGGTACTCCGAGCTCACCCGCCAGGACAGCGCCGCGCTGCCCCCGACCACCGAGTACGCGTTGGCCCGCATCGAGTCGGAGGCCCGCCGGATGACCTCGCTGGTCGATGAACTCCTGCTGCTGTCGCGTCTGGGCGAGGGCGACGATCTGCGCACCGAGGACGTCGACCTGGCCGACGTCGTTCTCAACGCGTTCAACGATGCCGCCGTGGCAGCGCCCAGCCATAACTGGATCAAGGATCTGCCGGACGACCCGGTCTGGGTGAGCGGCGACTCAGACCGGCTGCACCAGCTGGTGAGCAATCTGCTGACGAACGGGTGGGTCCACACGCCGGCCGGGGTCACCGTGAAGGCGGCCATCACCTGTCAACGCTTCACAACCGACGGGCCCTACGCCGAAGTGACGGTGGCCAATAACGGGCCCGACATCGATCCCGAACTGCTTCCCCATCTCTTCGATCGATTCGTCCGCGCCAAGGACGCCCCTCACGAAGGTGGCGGAAACGGGCTCGGCCTGGCCATTGTCGACTCGATCGTCAAAGCCCACCACGGATCTGTCGCGGCCGAATCCGCCGGGGGTCGAACAATTTTCCGGGTGCGCCTGCCGCTGGCCAAGTAGCGCGCATCACAGCACTCGCAGCAAACGCGAATTGCCCATCAAGCCCAGGTGACGACAGATGGACATCACTTCTCGCAAATGCGAATTGCGCGACACACTGTAAAGAAAGCGTTAGCGATGGCGCTTTATGCATCTGCTGCGCCTAGCTTCTTTCCAGACCCCAAAGTCGAGACTAAATTTGCATGCCGGGGCCAAGATTCGATCGCCGATCGACCTGACCGGCCTGTCACGAACGGAGAAGCGATGTCCGTGGTTGCCTACGTCTTGCTGACGCTGGCGGTGTTCGCCGTCCTCGGCTACGCGCAAAAGCTGGTCGAGAAGCTGTGAGCCGGGCCTATCGGCAGGAGCGGCGCGCATGAGTTACGACAACATCATTGGCCTCGGGCTCGCTGCGGCATTGACGGTCTACCTCGTTGCTGCATTGTTCTTCCCGGAGAGGTTCTAGGTGAGCACATCCACCGTGGGGATCGCCTTGCTGGTGCTGGCACTGATCGCAGTGCACATCCCACTCGGCGACTACATGTACCGCGTCTACACCTCGGAGAACGACTGGCGCGTGGAGAAGGCCGTCTACCGCATCATCGGCGCCGACCCCAAAGCTGAACAGCCGTGGTACGCCTACGCGAGAAGCCTGCTGGCGTTCTCGGCGGTCAGCGTCCTGTTCTTGTTCTTCTTCCAGCTGCTGCAGGACAAGCTGCCGCTGCACCTGCACGATCCCGCGACCAAGATGACGCCGTCGCTGGCCTGGAACACCGCGATCAGCTTCGTGACCAACACCAACTGGCAGGCCTACTCAGGCGAGACCACCCAAGGTCACCTGGTGCAGATGGCCGGGCTGACCGTGCAGAACTTCGTCTCCGCCGCAGCAGGTATCGCGGTGGCGATCGCCCTGGTTCGCGGATTCGCCCGCAGCAGGACGCAGGACATCGGCAACTTCTGGGTCGACCTGGTCCGCGGAACCGTGCGTATCCTGCTGCCGATCTCGATCATCGGCGCGATCGTGCTGCTCGCCGGCGGCGCGATCCAGAACTTCCACCTGTACGACCAACTGGTCACCACGCTGAGCGGTACGCAGCAGACCATCCCCGGCGGCCCGGTTGCCAGCCAGGAAGCCATCAAAGAAATCGGCACCAACGGTGGCGGCTTCTACAACGCGAACTCCGCGCACCCGTTCGAGAATCCGACCAGGCTGACGAACTGGGTCGAGATCTTCCTGCTGCTGGCGATCAGCTTCTCGCTGCCGCGCACCTTCGGCCGGATGGTCGAGAACACCAAACAGGGCTATGCCATCGTCGCGGTCATGGGAGCCCTGGCGGTGTCCAGTCTCACCCTGACCGAGCTGTTTCAACTCAGCCATCACGGAACCGTGCCCACCGCAGTAGGCACAGCCATGGAGGGTGTCGAGCAACGTTTCGGTGTCGCCAATTCCGCGGTCTTCGCCGACGCGACCACGCTCACATCGACCGGTGCCGTCGATTCGGCACACGACTCGTACACCAGCCTGGCCGGCTTGGTCCAGTTGTTCAACATGCAGATCGGCGAGGTGGCGCCCGGCGGAGTCGGCTCGGGCCTCTACGGCATGCTGATCATGGCCATCATCACGGTGTTCGTCGCCGGGCTGATGGTGGGCCGCACCCCGGAATACCTCGGCAAGAAGATCCGGCCTCGCGAAATGAAGCTCGCGGCAAGCTATTTCCCGATCACCGAATTGCTGGTGTTGGTCGGAACCGGCGTTGCCATGGGACTACCAGGACCGCGGGCGGGCATGAACAACACTGGCCCGCATGGCCTTTCGGAGGTTCTCTACGCGTTCACCTCCGCGTCCAACAACAACGGCTCGGCTTTCGCCGGCTTGTCAGCGAACACCACGTGGTTCAACACCGCGCTGGGGTTGGCGATGGTCATGGCCAGGTTCCTGCCGATGATTCTGGTGTTGGCGCTGGCCGGTTCGCTGGCCCGCCAGGGTCATACCCCGGAGTCGCCAGGCACCTTGCCCACTCACCGACCACAGTTCATTGGTCTTGTCGCAGCAGTGACAATCGTGCTGTGCGCGTTGACCTTCCTGCCGGCACTCGCGCTCGGACCCCTCGCTGAAGGAATCCACTGAGATGACAAGCTCCACGGCTACCAAGCCACGTTCCAACCGGCCGGCGCGCCCCCACCAGAGCGGCCCCACGCCAGTCCAGGGCGGTCTGCTCGACCCCGCGATGCTGTTGAAGGCCCTGCCCGACGCGGTGCGAAAGTTCGACCCGCGCACACTGTGGCACAACCCGGTGATGCTGATCGTCGAGATCGGCGCGCTCTGGTCGAGCGTGCTGACGATCCACAACGGGTCCTGGTTCGGCTGGCTGATCGTGTTCTGGCTATGGCTGACAGTGCTTTTCGGCAATCTGGCGGAAGCTGTGGCCGAGGGGCGGGGCAAGGCCCAGGCCGACACGTTGCGTAAATCGAAGGCCGACACCATCGCCCGGCGGCTTCGGGGCTGGGCACCCGGCAAGCCCGGCACCGAAGAGGATGTGCGCGCGCCGGAACTGCAGAAGGGCGACCTCG
Source organism: uncultured Actinomycetota bacterium (assembly GCA_963737375.1). Classification (GTDB taxonomy): domain Bacteria; phylum Actinomycetota; class Actinomycetes; order Mycobacteriales; family Mycobacteriaceae; genus Mycobacterium. The sequence goes on along the minus strand of CAVTSP010000027.1, from coordinate 196,241 downwards.
TCGTCGTCGAGACCGGCGAAACGATCCCGGGCGACGGCGAGATCGTGGAAGGCATTGCGTCGGTCAACGAATCGGCGATCACCGGTGAATCAGCGCCGGTGATTCGCGAGTCCGGCGGCGATCGCTCCGCGGTCACCGGCGGCACCACGGTGCTCTCCGACCGCATCGTCGTCAAGATCACCCAGGAGCCGGGCAAGAGCTTCATCGACCGGATGATCGCGCTCGTGGAGGGCGCCAACCGGCAGAAGACCCCGAATGAGATCGCGCTGAACATCCTGCTCGCGGCGCTGACGATCATCTTCCTGTTCGCGGTGGTGACGCTGCAGCCGCTGGCGATCTACTCCAAGCTCAACAACCCGGGTGTGCCCGACACCGCCGCGTTGACCGGAAACGGCGTCGACGGCGTCGTCCTGGTCGCGTTGCTGGTGTGCCTGATTCCCACCACCATCGGCGCACTGCTGTCGGCGATCGGCATCGCCGGCATGGACCGGCTGATCCAGCGCAACGTGCTGGCCATGTCGGGCCGCGCCGTCGAAGCTGCCGGTGACGTCGACACGCTGCTGCTGGACAAGACCGGCACGATCACCCTGGGCAACCGCGAGGCCTCGGACTTCATCCCGGTCAACGGTGTCACAGCCGAGGACCTGGCGGATGCCGCTCAGCTGTCCAGCCTGGCCGACGAGACACCGGAGGGCCGCTCGATCGTCGTGTACGCCAAGCAGACCTACGGGCTGCGGGAGCGACCGCCGGGTGAACTGAACAACGCGCAGTGGATCGAGTTCACCGCGACGACCCGGATGTCAGGCGTCGACCTCGACGGACGGCAGCTGCGCAAGGGCGCGGCGACCTCGGTGGCCAACTGGATTCGCGATCAGGGCGGCGTCATCCCCCACGCCCTTGGCGAGGTGGTCGACGGCATCTCGGCGGCCGGCGGGACGCCGCTGGTGGTCGGCGTGGTCAGCGACGGCGGCAAGAAAGCCGAGGTGCTCGGTGTCATCCACCTCAAGGACATCGTCAAACACGGCATGCGGACCCGCTTCGATGAGATGCGCAAGATGGGCATCCGGACGGTGATGATCACCGGCGACAACCCGTTGACCGCCAAGGCAATCGCCGACGAAGCCGGTGTCGACGACTTCCTCGCCGAAGCCACCCCCGAAGACAAGCTGGCACTGATCAAGCGTGAGCAGCAGGGTGGCCGACTGGTCGCGATGACCGGCGACGGCACCAACGACGCTCCGGCATTGGCGCAGGCCGACGTCGGGGTGGCGATGAACAGTGGGACCAGCGCGGCCAAAGAGGCCGGCAACATGGTCGACCTGGACTCCGACCCCACCAAGCTCATCGAGATCGTCGAGATCGGCAAGCAGTTGTTGATCACCCGCGGCGCGTTGAGCACTTTCTCGATCGCCAATGACATCGCCAAGTACTTCGCGATCATCCCGGCCATGTTCGTGGGGCTGTTCCCCGGACTGGCGTCGATCAACATCATGCGGCTACACAGTCCGCAATCGGCGATCCTGTCTGCGGTGATCTTCAACGCGATCATCATCGTCGCGCTGATCCCGCTGGCGCTGCGCGGCGTTCAGTACACACCGAGCAGTGCCTCGAAGTTGTTGAGCCGCAACCTTTACGTCTACGGGCTGGGTGGCGTCGTCGCGCCGTTCATCGGTATCAAGCTGATCGACCTGGCCGTGCAATTCATTCCTGGGATGGGCTGACAGATGAACTTGAGCAACGTGATTCGGCAACACTGGGCGGCCTTGCGTGCCCTGCTGGCATTGACGGTCATCACCGGTTTCGTCTACCCGCTGGTCGTCTGGGGAATCGCTCAACTTCCCGGTCTGCACGACAAGGCGGACGGCTCGATACTCACCGCATCGGGAAGGCAAATCGGCAGCAAGCTGATTGGGCAGTCGTTCACCGACAAGAACGGCAACCCGCTGCCGCGATACTTCCAAAGCAGGCCCTCGGCGGCCGGAGCGGGCTACGACCCCACCGCGTCCGGTGCGAGCAACCTGGGACCCGAGAGCATCGTCGACACGCCCGCCGATCCGGCCAAGTTGACTCCGGGTACCGATCCGTCCGACGCCGGCTTCAAACCCAGCCTGCTGACCCAGGTGTGCTCGCGCAGCCTGGCGATCGGCCGGCTCGAAAAGGTCGACGGCTCACGGCCGTTCTGCACCGGCGGCGGCGTCGGCGCCGTGCTGTCGGTGATCGGGCCGCGGGACCGGGCCGGCAACGTCACCCATCCGGTCACGGTGGTGAGCGTCAACGAGCCGTGCTCGGCTCCCGGAAGCCCACCCGCCATGGTGTTCCAGCGGCTCTACCTGGGCGTGGTGGTGCAGTGCGCGCAGTACGGCCGTGACTACTCGGTCGGTCGAGTGGTTCCGGTTCGTGGTTCGGCGCCCGAGCAACCGGAGGTGCCGGCCGACGCCGTCACCGCCAGCGCCAGCGGTCTGGATCCCGACATCTCGCCGGCCTACGCCGAACTGCAGGTGGCCCGAGTGGCGCGCGCCCGCGGCGTCAGCGTCGGCCAGGTGCGTGACGCGGTGCGACATAACCAGCACGGACGCCTCCTCGGCTTCGTCGGCGAGCCGGTGGTCAATGTACTGGCGGTGAATCTCGAGCTGGATCGCGTATCACCGGTGAAGTCTTGACCCTTCCGGTGGATGATGACGGGGTGACCTCCACAAACGAGCCGGCCACCTACGACGATCCGCTGGATCACCGGGTGTACAAGCAGCGACGGGGCGAGCTGCGGATCTACCTCGGCGCGGCCCCGGGCGTCGGCAAGACCTGTGCCATGCTCGGCGAGGCGCATCGCCGGCTGGGGCGCGGCACCGACGTCGTCGCAGCGGTCGTGGAATCGCACGGCCGCAAGAAGGTCGACGAGCTCGTCAAAGGCATCGAAGTCATTCCGCCGCACTACATCACCTATCGCGGAAGCACGTTCCCGGAACTCGACATCGAGGCGGTGCTGCGCCGCAAGCCGGAAGTGGCGCTCGTCGACGAATACGCCCACAGCAACATTCCGGGCAGCACCCACGACAAGCGTTGGGAGGACATCGAAGCGCTACTGGACGCTGGCATCACGGTGATTTCGACGCTCAATGTCCAGCACCTGGAAAGCCTCAACGACGTCGTCGCTCAGATCACCGGCGTCGAACAACGCGAGACCGTGCCCGACGAGATCGTCCGGCGAGCGGCTCAGATCGAACTGGTCGATATCACGCCAGAGGCTCTGCGGCGCAGGCTTGCTCACGGAAACGTGTACCCGTCGGAACGGGTCGACGCGGCGCTGACCAACTACTTCCGCGCCGGCAACTTGACCGCGCTGCGCGAGATCGCGCTGCTGTGGCTGGCCGATCAGGTCGACTCCGCGCTGGCGAAATATCGCGCTGACAAGAAGATCACCGACACCTGGGAAGCCCGCGAGCGGGTGGTCGTCGCGGTGACCGGCGGACCCGAGTCGGAAACGTTGGTGCGCAGGGCTTCTCGCATCGCGTCGAAGTCCAGCGCGCAGCTGATGGTGGTGCACGTCGTCCGCGGTGACGGGCTGTCGGGGGTGGCGCCGCGCGAGATGGGCAAGGTGCGCGAGCTGGCCGGCAGCATCGGGGCCACCGTGCACGTCGTAGTTGGTGACGAGGTGTCGTGCGCGCTGCTCGACTTCGCCCGCGAGACGAACGCCACCCAGTTGGTGCTCGGCACCTCCCGACGGTCGCGGTGGGCGAGCATCTTCAGCGAAGGCATCGGCGCGGCCACCATCAAGAACTCGGGCAAGATCGACGTCCACATGGTCAGCCACGAGGCGGCCAACCGTGGCTTGCCGTTCGCGTCGATCTCGCCACGCGCCCGCCAGGTGGTGTCTTGGCTGGCCGCCGTCACGTTGCCGCTGGCGATCCTGGCGATCACGCTGCGGTTGGACCCGACCCTGGATGTCGGCGGGAAATCGGCCCTCTTCTTCGCCGGGGTGGTCGGCGTCGGGCTGTTCGGCGGGGTGGCGCCGGCGGTGCTGTCGGGATTTTTGTCCGGGGCGCTGCTGGTCTACTTCCATACCGAGCCGCGGTATTCGTTCGCCGTCAAGAGCCTGAGCAACGCCCTGACCATCATGATCCTGATCGGGGTCGCGATGGCGATCGCGGTGCTGGTGGACGCGGCCGCCAGCCGGGCCCGGGAGGCCAGGCGGGCCAGCCAGGAAGCCGAGCTGCTCTCGCTGTTCGCCGCGTCGGTGCTGCGCGGCGCCGACCTCAACGCGCTGCTGGAACGGGTGCGCGAGGCGTACTCGCAGCGGTCGGTGTGCCTGGTCCGTGAGGTGGAGGGTCGTCTGGTCCCGGTCGCCGGCGTGGGTACCGAATCGTGCGTGACGGTCGATTCCGCCGACACCGCGGTCAAGGTCGGCGACGAAGAATTCTGGATGCTGATGACCGGGCGTGGCCTGACCGGCCGCGACCGCCGGGTGCTCTCGGTGGTCGCGACGCAGGCGGCAGGACTGGTCAAGCGGGGTGAGCTCGCCGAAGAGGCCGACAAGGTCAAGTCGCTCGCCGAGGCCGACGAGCTGCGCCGCCTGCTGCTGTCGGCCCTCGGTCACGACCTGCGCACTCCGCTGACCGCGGCCAAGGCAGCGGTGTCCAGCCTGCGCGCGGAGGACGTCTGGTTCTCGCCGGAGGACACCAGCGAATTGCTGGCCACCGTGGAGGAGTCGGTCGATCAGCTGACCCTGTTGGTGGCCAATCTGCTGGACTCGTCCCGGTTGGCGGCCGGCGTGGTGCGCCCGGAACTGACCGAGGTCTACCTCGAAGAAGTCGTCCAGCGCGCGTTGGTCAGCATCGGCGGACGCCACACGATCTACGGCCGGGCGAGTATCGACCGGGTCAAGGTCGAGGTCGGCGGAACGGTCGCGATGGGGGACGCGGGCCTGCTGGAGCGGGTGCTGTCCAACGTCATCGACAACGCGCTGCGCTACGCGCCGGGAGCATGGTGCGGGTCAATGCCGGCCAAGTCGGAACGCGGGTGCTGATCAACATCGTCGACGAAGGACCTGGAGTGTCCAAAGGTGCCGCCGAGCAGATGTTCCAGCCGTTTCAGCGGCTTGGCGATTTCGACACCACTACCGGTCTGGGCCTGGGCTTGTCGGTGGCCAAGGGTTTCATCGAGGCGATGGACGGAACCATCACCGCCAGCGACACCCCTGGCGGCGGGCTGACCATCGTGATCGACATGGCCGCGCCGCTGCAGGAGCGGCGCTCGTGACCAGGGTTCTCGTGGTCGATGACGACCCTCAGCTGTTGCGCGCGTTGCGGATCAACTTGTCGGTGCGTGGCTACGAGGTGATTACCGCACCGACCGGGTCGCGCGCACTCACGCTCGCCGCGGAACATCCTCCGCAGGTGGTGATCCTGGATCTGGGGATGCCGGACATATCGGGCATCGAGGTGCTCGCCGGTCTGCGCGGCTGGCTGACGGCCCCGGTGATCGTGCTGTCTGCGCGCACCGACTCGTCCGACAAGGTCGGCGCACTCGACGCGGGCGCCGACGATTACATGACGAAGCCGTTCGGCATGGACGAGCTGCTGGCCCGGTTGCGCGCCGCAGTGCGACGAGCGACGGTGGCCACCGGCGCGGACAACCCGGTGGTGGAAACCAAGTCGTTTCTTGTCGACCTCTCGGCGAAGAAGGTGATCAAGAACGGCAGCGAGGTCCACCTGACCCCCACCGAATGGGGCATGCTGGAAATGCTGGTGCGCAATCGCGGCAAGCTGGTCGGTCGCGAGGAGTTGCTCCGCGAGGTGTGGGGGCCCAAGTACGCGACGGAAACCCATTATCTCCGTGTGTTTCTCGCGCAATTGCGCCGCAAACTCGAGGACGACCCGTCGCACCCTGCCCATCTGCTGACCGAAGCAGGTATGGGGTATCGCTTCGAGGCATGAGAGTTGTTGCGCGGGAACAGGTTCGCGCCTGCACAAGGTATCACGCTCTGCGCCAGCAAAATCAAGCGTTGCGGCCAGATCAGGTAGACCTGTGGTGTAACCTATTTCAGTAACAGCGCGAGCAAAGCCGATACCCACCCGTGCAGAGTGGCGGATGAGAATGCAGCATCACATCATTGTCAGCGGTGACGATGCGCTGGCCACCACCATCATCGAAGAGCTGGAAAGTGCCGGCGCGAACGTCATCAGGCTGGGCAGCAGCGGCCTCACCGGTGTCTGCGACGAATTGGAAAGCGCCCACGTCGGCGATGCGCTGGCGGTCGTGTGCGCCGGTGACGATGATGCGGCCAACCTCGAAATCGCACTGCTGGCAAGACGATCCAACCCATCCGTGCGCGTGGTCGCCAGGCTGGCGAATGACGTGCTGCGCGCGGCGGTGGCCGCCGACAACGGGCCGGGCGCGATCCTCGACGTCGCCGAACTGACCGCGCCATCCGTCGTCGAAGCATGCCTGGCGCGTCGGACACACCCCTTCGAGGCGGCCGGCACACAATTCCTGGTCTCCGGCAGCGAAGCGCCGCGAGCGGCCACGCTGCGCGAAATCTACGGCGACCTGGCCCCGGTGGCGATCATCCACGGCGAGAACTCATCGAGCCCGGGCGAGATCGAAGTCTGCCCGACCCGCAATCAACGGGTGCTCGCCGGTGACCGCGCGGTGATGATCGGCACGGCCGACGAGTCCGCCGAACGCGGCATCAAGGCCCGACGGCCGGCGGGAACGCGGTCACGGCGAGCCGGAGTGCGACGAGTGTTCGACGCCGTCCGCGCCGTCGTCAACGACTTCAACCCGGCCTTCTATCCCGCCCTGGCGGCCGCCATGACCCTCATCGTCATCTCAATGCTGGTTCTGCGCTACAACTACCGACACCCGCGAATGACCTGGATCGACGCGCTGTACTTCACCATCGAGTCGATCACGACGACGGGCTACGGGGACTTCAGCTTCGCCCACCAAGAGACGTGGCTGCGCCTGTTCGCCGCGATGTTGATGTTCGGCGGCGCGACCACCATCGCCCTGCTGGTCGCGTTCATCGCCGACGTGCTGCTGTCACGGCGCTTCGTGTTCGCCTCCGCGCGACCGCGGATGCGCCACCTGCGCAACCATGTGATCGTCGTTGGATTGAGCGCCCTCGGGATGCGGGTGATCACCGACCTGGTCACGGCGGGATACGACGTCGCGGTCATCGAGATCAACGAAGACAACCGATTCCTGTCGGCGGCGCGCGCGCTCGACGTGCCGGTGATCTTCGGTGACGCCACACTGAAGCAAACGCTGGAAGCGGCGCGCGTTCAGCGGGCCCGCGCGGTGGCGGTGTTGACCCGCGACGACATGATCAACATCGAAACAGGGATCGTGCTGGCCGAGATGCTGGGGCCGCGGGTGATGCCCAAGATCAACCGTCGCGCCGAGGTTTCGGTGGTGCTCCGGGTGTACGACCGGGCGCTGGGCCTGGCGGTCGCGCAGCGTTTCGGCTTCGAGAACGTCCGCTCCTCGGTCGCGCTGGCCGCGCCGTGGTTCATCGGTGCCGCGATGGGCGTGGAAGTGCTGGGCACCTTCTCGATCGGCCAGAGCTCGTTCATGGTCGGCGCGATGCTGGTGGCCGAGGGCAGCGAGCTCGACGGCCTGCCGATGGGCGACTTGTCGAGCAGGACGCGCGTGATCGCGATTTGCCGGCAGGACTCCCCCATCGACTTGCAGCCCCGCCACGAACACAAGCTTCGCGAGGGTGACACCGTCTACCTCGTCGGCCCCTACCGGGACCTGGTGGCCACCCTGCGCAAAGGGCTACCGCCCCGGCACGCAGTCGCCGCGGAGAACGTTCCGGACGACGGCATTGCCGAACCCCCTGAACAAGCACACGACGCCAACGTGAGCCGCCAGGCGCGCACCGGCTGAGCTATTCCGCGGATTCTTTACAACATCCTTACGGGAACCTGCGAACTCGCTGTAGAGGGGCTCTGCCGGCGCGAGACCACCCTGGCCAAGCCTTAAGATCGGGACAACTGCGCGATCTCGGGGGAGCAAAAACGGGTGTCGACGCGTAGGTGAACCTGAGCAATATGAAGGATAAGCCTGAGAGATATCGCAGTGACTGCTGCTGCGGCAATGCCATTGCGCGCCGGCGCCGAATTGTATATCTCCAGTTGAAAACCGATAATGACATGTCTGCCAGCAAAGACAGTTCGCCGGCGGGGGGTGTATCGGAGATCCTGACGCCATGGAATAGGCGGCCTGCTCGACCATTGCCGGAAAGGGAAACCATGCTTTCGGGGAGCGCTGAGCAGGAATGTCGCGTGGGTTCTCCGGTGATGTCACCGGAGGTCCGCGGCGCAGAGCAGGCCATCCCGAGGCCAGCGGCGATTCCGACATCCGCTCACGACCCGCCGCACCCTGGAGCGACAAATATCGTCGCGCATGCCACCATTCACCCAACGGTCAATGACTCGGCTACGGCTTGGTACTGGGCCGGCGCGACCGCGGTGAAATAGAGGGGTCGGCGAGCAATGGATTTCGGGAATTACCCACCGGAGATCAACTCCGCCCGCATGTACGCCGGCGCGGGCGCGGGACCCTTGCTGGTCGCCGCCGAAGCGTGGGATGCGCTCGCCGGTGAACTGCATTCGGTGGCCAACTCTTATCAATCCGTGGTGTCGGGATTGACCGCCGGTCCCTGGATGGGCCCGACCTCGGCTTCGATGAGTGCCGCGGCCGCGTCATACGCGGCGTGGCTGCGGGCCACCGCCGCGCAGGCCGAGGAAACCGGCGCGCAGGCCAAGTCCGCGGCCGCCGCCTATCAGGCAGCGTTCACCGCGACGGTTCCGCCGCCGATGGTCGCGGCCAACCGCAGCCTGCTCTCGACCCTGATCGCCACCAACCTGTTCGGCAGGAACACCCAGGCGATCGCGGCGAACGAAGCACAGTACGGCGAGATGTGGGCCCAAGACGCTGGCCGCGATGTACAGCTACGCCGCCTCGTCGGCCTCCGCGACGCAGCTGGCGCCGTTCAACCCGCCCCAGCAGAACACCAACCCCGCCGGCTCGGCCAATCAGGCCGCCGCCGTCGGCCAGGCCACCGGTTCCGCCGCCGGCAACGCGCAGAGCACCATCCAGCAGGCGTTCTCGGCAGTCCCGGCGGCTCTGTCGGAGCGCGGCCGCAGCACCCGCCGCTGCGACCGACCCGCTGAGCACGATCAGCAACCTGATCGCGATTTTCGTTGACCTGCCGGCCGGGTTGGCGACGTTCGCAGCCGACATACCGCTGGGCAGCTTGGGCGTCGTCGCCCTTCCTTTCGACGTCGTCAGCGCCTTGACCGGTACCCACACCGACGACATCGTCAGCGGCTGGGCAGGGGAACAAAGCTGGCCCGGTGACGGACCCGCGCCGACCAAGCCTTTCCCGGCGCAGCTGCTGAACCTCCCCGCGGGTACGGTGCCGCCGCCGACAATCGCCGCCAGTTTGGGCGAGGCCAATACGGTCGGGGCCTTGTCTGTCCCGCCGACCTGGACCATCGCCACACCCGCGGTCAAGCCGACCGCCGTTACTCTGCCAGCGCTGCCGGCAGCCGCCGTCGCCGGCGAGTCGCGCATCGGGAAGCGCACTCAGCCAGATGGCGCTGGCGGGGATGGCCGGCAGGGCGATGGGCGGCACTGTCGGTACCGGCGTCGGCCGCGGCGGCAAGACCGCCGGAGGCTCGGCGGCCCGCGCCAGGCGAGACGCCAAAGACCCCTGGCCGCAAGACAACTGGTAGCGACGACGATGCTGCCCAGCCCAAGCCGCGGACCGTGGTTACCGGAGTGGCGGCCGAGCTGCGGGAGTTCGCCAAGCTTCGCGATGAAGGAATCCTCACCGACGAGGAATACAGCGAGCAGAAGAACCGCCTGCTTGGTCGCTGAAACGCCCACGGCCGTCTGGCGGAAATTTCGATTGTTTGGCCGAGTCATAGAGATAAAGGGAATGCGCAGCAATGGATTTCGGGTTCTATCCGCCGGAGATAAACTCCGGCCGGATGTATTCCGGTCCGGGATCGGGGCCGTTGCTGGCCGCTGCGCAGGCCTGGGTAGCGCTGGCCGACGAGCTGTATACAGCGGCCAGCGGCTACCAGTCGGTGGTGTCGGAGCTGACGCCGGCGTGGTCGGGTCCGTCGTCGACGTCGATGAGCGCCGCGGCCGCGACTTTCGTCGAATGGCTGAGCACCACCGCCGCACAGGCTGAACAGTCCGCCACGCAGGCGCAAGCCGCAGCCGCCGGATACGAGACGGCGTTCGCCATGACGGTGCCGCCGCCGGTGATCGCCGCCAACCGCAGTCTGCTGACAGCGCTGGTGGCAACCAACTTCTTCGGGCAGAACACGCCGGCGATCGCGGCCACCGAGATCCAGTACGCCGAGATGTGGGCGCAGGACGCCGTGGCGATGTACGGCTACGCGGCGTCCTCGGCATCGGCGACGTCCCTGGCCCCGTTCACACAGCCGCAGCAGAACACCGATCCCGCGTCGTCGGCCAGCCAGGCCGCCGCGGTCAGCCAGGCCGCCAATACCACCGCCGGCAATGCGCAAAGCGCGGTTTCGTCTGCGCAGCAAGCGCTTTCCGCGGTACCTAACTCATTGCAAAGCCTGGCGACATCCGATTCGGCAGCTACCGGATCAGCTGCCACCGACCCGTTGAGCACGTTGGCTAACTTGATTTCGATCTTCGTCTCATTGCCCTCTGACCTCACTTTTTTCGGCGCGATCATTCCGCAGGACATCGCCGCGGGGCCGGTGGATCTTCCCTATCGGCGTCTGGGGAGCCCTCAGCGGTGTGCACACCGACCGGATCGTCAGCGGCTGGAACGGAGAAGACGCCCTCGCTGGAGGGGGCGAACCCGGCACCCGTCGAAGGATTCCCGGCCACCCTCGGCAACCCTGGCCAGAGCCCCGCACCCACGGTAGTCGGCGGGCATCGGCGAAGCGGACGCGATCGGCGGGTTGTCGGTGCCGTCGGGACTGGACAGTGGCCGCACCCGAAGTAAAGCCCACCGCCTTCACGACACCGCTCACCACCACGAACGCCGCTGCCGCCCCGGCTGCGGAAGTCGGAGCGTCGAACACGTTCAACCAGATGGGGACTGGCGGATTGGCGGGGCAAGCCATGGCTGGCCAGCCGGCCGCCGGATCGGTCGCTGCGGACAGCAGGCCGGCGCGGCTGACCGGGCGCCCTGCGGAGTTACCCGGCGCCGAGGACGACACCGAGGCCTCGCCGGCGCCGCGGACCGTCATGACGGGCGTCGCGGCGGCGATTCGCGACATCGCCAAGCTGCGCGCCGAGGGACGGCTGAGCGAACAGGAATACACCGAGCAGAAGAAGCAGCTGCTTCGAATCTCGTTCGGGCAGTAGTCAGTCGGCGATCGACAGCGCAATGCCGTCCAGGATGTCGTGCTCGCTGACCGTCAGTTCCTCGATGCCGGCGCGCTCCCGCAGCGCGTGCGCCAGTTCCTCGATCACGATCGCACCGCCGCCGATCACGTCGACCCGGCCCTCGTGCATGGGCCCCAACGCGGCCCGCTGGGCCCGCGGCATGGCGATCAGCTCGTCGCAGACCGTGAGCAACCGGTCCACTCCGACACGTGAAAGGTGAATGGCCGCAGAGTCATAGGTCGTCATGTCCTGGGCGAGCGCGGCGACCGTCGTCATGGTGCCCGCCACGCCGACCCAGGTGCGGGCCTGCTCCACCGGCACGACCCGCAGCGCTTCGCCGAGCCGCTCCCGGACCACCTCGCGTGCCGCGGCTACTTCGGCAACGGTCGGCGGGTCGGAGTGCAGGCAGCGCTCGGTCAACCGGACGCAGCCGATGTCGGCCGAGAAGCTCGCCGTCACCGTGTCGGTGCCCAACACCACCTCGGTCGATCCCCCACCCAAGTCCACGATGACGAATGGGCCTGCGGTGGAATCTAATTCGTTGACCGCACCGCGAAACGACAGCTCGGCCTCCTCGACACCGGTGATCACCTCGGCGACGGCGCCGTCCACCACATCGCCGAGCACCTCGGCCGTCATTGCGAAGAAGACATCACGATTGCCGGCGTCGCGGGTGGCTGACGTCGCGACCATCCGGATCCGGTCGACACCATGGGCAGTGCACAATTTCGCGTAGTCGATCAGGGCAGACCGGGTGCGCTGCAACGCCTCCGGTGCGAATTGCCCGGTGGCGTCCACGCCCTGGCCGAGCCGCACGATGCGCATTTCGCGGTGCACGTCGGTCAGTTGCCCGCCGGAGGCGTCGGCGATCAGCAATCGAATCGAGTTGGTACCGCAGTCGATTGCGGCCAGTCGGGTCATTATGCCCACTCTCCCGGTGTCAGAATTCCGGCCATCGACGGCTCGGCGGCCAGCACCGCCAGGGCTTCGTCGCCGAACGGGTTGACGCCGCGGCCCTTGGCCAGCGAATGCGCGATCACCACGTGCAGGCATTTGACCCGGCCGGGCATGCCGCCGCCGGAGAACGTCGTGCCCAACGGCTCGATGGCATCCCGCTCGGCGAGGTAGGACTCGTGCGCCCGCCGGTAGGCAGCGGCCAACTCGGGATCGGACTGCAGCCGCTCGGTCATCTCTCGCATCATCCCGGTGGTCTCCAGTCGGCTCGCGGCGGCGGTCAGGGCCGGATGCGTCAGGTAGTACAACGTCGGAAACGGCGTTCCGTCAGGCAGTTTCGGCGATGTCTTCACCACGGCCGGCTCACCGCTGGGGCACCGGTAGACGATGTCGAGCACTCCACGCGGCTCGCGGCCGAGCTGTCGGGCCACCGCCTCGAGGTCGGCGGGATCAACCACCGGGCGGCAACGGGCTGGGCGGCAAAGGACCGGGCAGCACGGGGCCGGGTGGTGCGGGTGGCGGCGGCACCGGCGGGCCGTGCGGGCTGTCGGCGATGGTGTGCCACAGCGACGTGTACCAGGGATCGCTGCTGGGCGCGGCCTTCGGTTGCGCGCCCGGGTCGGCGGGCAACGCCGCGCCCGGCGGCAGTTGGACCTGATACGGGATCTCGCCCGGCATGACGAACCCGAGGCGCTCGCGAGCCTGCGCCGCGATGAATGCGGGGTCGCCGAGCTTGCCCTTTTGCTGCTCGAGATCGGTGATCTGGTGGCGCAACGCGGCTTCGGAGGCGGCCAGTTGTTTCATCTCGGTGCGTTGGGCGAAGTAGGTGCGGACTGGGCCCGCGATGGTCAGCGTCAAGACACAGATGACCGAGGCCAGGATCGCGGCCCGTCGTGCGGTCAGGCCGAGCCGTTGATCGGAGCGCTGCTCGGCCGACTCGGCGATGGCCTGTTTGATCGGTTCGACGACCTCGGGCATCGCCCGGGTGGACGCCGTCGGCCCGCGCTTGGCTGCGGTGGACTTACGCGGCCGGCCGGCTAACGAATCGCCGGCCCGACCCGGACGCGGCGCCGGTGAGCGCCGCTTCGGTTCTGGCCGTTTCGATTCGGGCATCAGCGGTGGTGGCTGTCGGGCCTATGGCGTGTACCGGGGGAACGCCAGATCCCCGGCGTAGCGGGCGGCGTCACCGAGGGCTTCTTCGATGCGCAACAGCTGGTTGTATTTCGCCACCCGCTCGCTGCGGGCCGGTGCGCCGGTTTTGATCTGCCCACTGCCCACCGCCACCGCCAGGTCGGCGATCGTGGTGTCCTCGGTCTCGCCGCTGCGGTGGCTCATCATCGTCCGGTAGCCGCTGTGGTGTGCCAGCGCGACCGCATCGAGGGTTTCGGTGAGCGTGCCGATCTGGTTGACCTTGACCAGCAACGCATTTGCCGCACCCTTGTCGATGCCCTCTTCCAGCCGTTCGGGATTGGTGACGAACAGGTCGTCGCCTACGATCTGTACCCGGTCTCCGATGGCTGTCGTCAGGGACACCCAGCCGTCCCAATCATCTTCGGCCAGCGGGTCTTCGATGGACACCAGCGGATAGGAGTCGACTAGCTCCGCATAGAACTGCGTCATCTCATCTGCACTGCGGTTCTGCTTTTCGAAGGCGTAACCGGTGCCGTCGGTGTAGAACTCGGTGGCCGCGGCATCGAGCGCCAGCGCCACGTCGGCACCGAGCTTGAATCCCGCGGACTCGATGGCCTGGCTGATCACATCGAGCGCGGCCTTGGTCCCCGGAATGTCGGGTGCGAATCCGCCTTCGTCGCCGAGTCCGGTGGACAGGCCCTGCTTCTTCAATGCGGACTTGAGGGCGTGGTAGACCTCGGTGCCCCAGCGCAGGGCCTCGGAAAAGCTGGGCGCGCCGATCGGAGCGACCATGAATTCCTGGATGTCGACGGCGGTGTCGGCGTGCGCGCCGCCGTTGAGGATGTTCATCATCGGCACCGGAAGGATGTGCGCGTTGGGTCCGCCTAGATAGCGGAACAGCGGCAGCTCGGCCGAATCCGCTGCGGCCTTGGCCACCGCCAGGGAGACGCCCAGGATGGCGTTGGCACCCAACCGGGACTTGTCCGGGGTGCCGTCGAGGTCCAGCAGAGCCTGGTCGACCAGCCGTTGGTCGTCGGCGTTGAGCCCGATCACCGCGGGGGCGATTTCGTCGAGCACCGCCTGCACGGCCTTCTTGACGCCCTTGCCGCCGTACCGATCGCCGCCATCGCGCAACTCGACGGCCTCGTGCTCGCCGGTCGACGCGCCGGAGGGCACCGCGGCCCGCGCGAACGTCCCGTCGGTCAGGGCCACCTCGACCTCGACCGTGGGATTGCCGCGGGAATCGAGGATTTCGCGGGCCCCGATCTGCTCGATAATCGGCACTGCATCTCCTTGCGTCGTGGCGGTGACAACTCCCCCGTAGCCTAAAGAGCCTAAAGCCTGTTCAGAGGGAGTGCCCTGCGGCATAGGCGGTAGCCCAGTCGCGAACGGCGCGGGCGTAGACGTCCGAGTCGTTGTAGGCCCACAGCGCCGTGATCCACCCGCGCGGCGTGGCGAGGTCCTTCCCGCGCCAGCATAAATAGCCCGCTGCGGACAACGCGGCATCGTCGATGTTGTCGACATCGATCTTGCCGTCGTTGTTGGCGTCGACGCCGTATTCACGCCAGGTCTCGGGAATGAACTGCATCGGTCCCATCGCCCGCACGGTGTCCGGTTCGCCGTCCATCCCGCCCGATTCGCTGTCGATGATGCGCATGGTGCCGTTGGTTCCATCCAGCACGACGCCCCGGATCGGCGGGCGCACGTCGCCGTTTCCGAGCAGCGTCGCGTGGTGATAGGTGCCGTGATGGCTTTCCACCTGCCCAATGCCGGCCAGCGTCGTCCAGGCGATATGGCAGTTCGGGTTCTCCACCTCGGCGACCCGCGCGGCGTAGCCGTAGGCCTCCAGCGCGGTCACCGGAATGTGCAGTGCGGGGGCGAGCGCCGCGGCCCAGGTGTGCAACTGGTCAGCGGGCCGCCCGTTGGCGTAGGTGCTGACCGGCGGCACGATGGCACCCGCCGGCGGCGGGACACCCTTGGGAATGTAGGGGCCGAGCTGCCAGCTACAGCTGGATGCCAACAGCAGCGACGTTGCGCCTACGACGGCCAACGCGCGCAGCCAACGGACCCGCGACACAGAACTCCCCTAAACATGACTTCTCGAACCATGGTCCCACGCGATTCGGGTGTCTCACCCGCGGCGGGATGCCGGGGACCGGCCCCACCCCGCCTACGCAGCAACGATGACGTGCGCCCTAGCTGCATTTAACCTGGCGCCGGTGGCGTGTCGAACATCACCGCGTCCCAGCGTGTTTTCGCGCGCGTCAATACGATTTTCAGCGCTCTGCCTCCTAGGCGGCCGGCGGATCGGCCTCGTCGGACCCCGGCTCGTCGGGCGCTGGCTCCTCGGTCTCTGGACGGGGTTCGGATTCCGCCCCGTCCGCCGGCCAGCATGCGCGCCACTCATCCTCGGTGATCGAGCCCACCGGGGCGATGTCCAGTTCCACGGGAACTTCCGCGGAGCGACGCTCGGCGGCGACCGCTTTCTCGACGCCGCGCAGCGTGTCCATGAATGCGAGTACCGCCGTACGTAGGGAGTCCTCGGCGTCGGCATCGGCTGTCACCGTGATCGACGTGACGGCCGCCGGAATCAGGTCCGATGGAAAGCCAGCGCGAGTAACCCGCTGAATGACCTTGTGCGCCAGAGCCAAAGCAGGCTGACCTGTCGGCACATTGTCGACAACCGAGTTACGCGGCTTCTCCTGAGCCTTGCGCTCCTCCCACTGAGCCAACTGCTCGTCAAGCGAAATCGACTCTCCGGCAAGGACTCCCGGAGCACGGTTGCTGAGTTTGCGCAGCAGCGCATCGGCGACGTCGTCGATGGCGAACGGATGCCCCGGCGCATCCTCGGCGATGCGCGCATGAAAAAGAACCTGCAGCAACACATCTCCGAGCTCGTCGCGCAGCGAATCGGCGTCGCCGCTGCGCACGGCGTCGAACAGCTCGTAGGTCTCCTCCAGGAGGAAGCGGCGCAGCGAGTCGTGGGTCTGCTCGCTTTCCCAAGGCCCGGCGGTCCGTAGTTTGTCCATCATCGCGACGGCGTCCACCAACCGCTCCCCCGGCTGACGACCGGGCGCGGCAATCAGGCGCTCGCCGGCGGACAACCGGGCCGTGACCGACGGGTGGTCGGCATCCGAGGACAACAACACCGGGGCGTCCTCCCCGGTGTGCGCCGGGCGCGCCGCCGGCAGCGACCATGGCACCGCGACGGGCATCTCCTCGGTGTACTGCACTTCACCGGAGAGCAACTCGATGGCTTCCACCGGAACCATCGACGGCCGACGCGGGTCAACAAGAATCTACGGTCATCGGCGCCACTCCTCAATGCCGGCGAACGTCATTGTGCGCGCCGCTCGGTCCCCGGCCCCGATTCTCCCGGTTTGCCGACCAGCGCCGCTACCAATTCGGCGACCATCTGCACCAATTCCAAGTCGCGGATGCGCGGTGCGCCCACGCCGCCGGCCCGCGGAATCGGCACCTGCACCGCTGACGCCGTCGCGCGGTAGCGCGCACCCGGGTACCGGCGGGCCAGCCGCACCTGCGCCGAATCGGGCAGGGTCAGCGGCGAGAGCCGCAGCGTCGCCGCGGAAGCCGCCGACACCTCGGTAATGCCCGCGGCGCGGCAGACCAGCCGAAGTCGCGCCACGGCCACCAGCAGCTCGGCGGTTTCGGGCAGCGTTCCGTAGCGGTCGATCAGCTCCTCGATGACGGCGTCGATATCGGCATCGTCGGACGCGGCGGCCAGCCGCCGATATCCCTCGAGCCGCAACCGGTCGCTCGGGATGTAGTCCGGCGGTAGATGGGCATCCACCGGCAAGTCGATCCGGACGTCCTTGGGCTCCTCGGCGCTGAGCACGGTTTTCCCGTCGGCCGCGGCGCGATACGCCTCGACCGCCTCACCGACCAGACGGACATAGAGGTCAAAGCCCACCCCGGCCACATGCCCGGACTGCTCGGCGCCCAGCACGTTGCCGGCGCCGCGGATCTCCAGGTCCTTCATCGCCACGGCCATACCGGCGCCGAGGTCGTTGTTCTGCGCGATGGTCGCCAGCCGGTCGTAGGCGGTTTCAGTGAGCGGCGTGTGCTGCGGATACAGGAAGTAGGCGTAGCCACGTTCCCGGCTGCGGCCAACCCGGCCGCGCAGTTGGTGCAGCTGGGACAGCCCGAAGGTGTCGGCCCGCTCGACGATCAGCGTATTGGCGTTGGAGATGTCCAGCCCGGTCTCGACGATCGTGGTGCACACCAGGACGTCGAACTCGCGGTTCCAGAATCCCTCGACGGTGGTTTCCAGCAGTTCCTCGGGCATCTGACCGTGCGCGACGGCGACTTTGGCTTCCGGCACCAGCTCCCGCACCCGCGCTGCCGTCGCGTCGATGGAGCTGACTCGGTTGTGCACGTAGAAGGCCTGTCCGTCGCGCAGTAGCTCCCGGCGCAGCGCCGCGGCGATCTGCTTGTCGTCCTGCGCACCGACATAGGTCAGCACGGGGTAGCGCTCCTCGGGCGGCGTCAGGATCGTCGACATCTCGCGGATGCCGGCCAGGCTCATCTCCAGCGTGCGCGGGATCGGGGTGGCGCTCATCGTCAGGACGTCGACGTGGGTGCGCAGCGACTTGATGTGCTCCTTGTGCTCGACACCGAAGCGCTGCTCCTCGTCGACGACCACCAGACCGAGGTCCTTCCACCGCACCCCGGTCTGCAGCAGTCGATGCGTGCCGATCACGATGTCGACGTTGCCCTCGGCCATCCCGTCCAGCACGGCGCGTGATTCGGCGCCCTCGGTGAATCGCGACAGGCTCTTGATCCGGACCGGGAAACCGGCCATCCGCGCGGTGAAGGTCTGGAAGTGCTGGTCGGCCAGCAGCGTGGTGGGCACCAGCACCGCGACCTGCTTGCCGTCCTGGACCGCCTTGAACGCGGCCCGGACCGCGATCTCGGTCTTGCCGTAGCCGACGTCACCACAGATCACCCGGTCCATCGGGACCGGCTTTTCCATGTCGGACTTGACCTCGGTGATGGCGGTGAGCTGGTCCATGGTCTCGGTGAAGCCGAACGCGTCCTCCATCTCGGCCTGCCACGGGGTGTCTGGACCGAACGCGTAGCCGGCGCTGGCCTGCCGCTTGGCGTACAGCGCCACCAGCTCGCCGGCGATCTCCCGAACCGCTTTGCGCGCTTTGGTTTTGGTGTTGGTCCAGTCGCTGCCGCCGAGCCTGCTCAGCGACGCCGCCTGCCCACCGACATACCGGGACAGCTGATCCAGCGAATCCATTGGCACGTAGAGCTTGTCGGTCTCGTTCTGCCCCCGCTTGCTCGAGGAGTACTCCAGCACGAGGTACTCGCGACGTGCGCCGCCGACGGTGCGTTCGGTCATCTCCACGAACCGGCCGATACCGTGCTGGTCGTGCACCACCAGGTCGCCCGCGGTCAGCGCCAGCGGGTCGACGGTGTTGCGGCGCTTGGCGGCTAGCCGTTTACCGTCGGTCGCGGTCATCCGGTTGCCGGTCAGGTCGGTCTCGGTGACGATCACCAGATCCGCGGGAAGGCCCCCAATTATCAAACCGTCGTGCAGTGGGCCTTGGAGCACGCCGACGACGCCGGGTTTGGGCTCGGCTCCCGGCTCCAACATCGTTGCCGGCGTGTCGGATTCGGCCAGCTGCTCGACGACCCGATGCGCGGTTCCGGTACCGGGTGCGACGACGGCGGCCGACCCGCCGGTCGCCACGTGCGCGCGCAGCATCGCGAACAGCGCTTCAACACCGGCGACGGCACTCTGCCGGTCGCGCACCGACGGGGCCGCGCGGATGTCCAGTTCGATTGCCGACTCATCGGACAGCTGCGACAGCGTCCACCACGGGTGCCCGGACTGACGCGCGGCCTCGCGCACCTCTGCGAGTCCGCGGAAGCCCGATCCACCGAGCTGCTCGATGTCGATCGGCGAATCGCCACCCACTGCGGCCACCGACCAGGACGCGTCGAGGAATTCGCGGCCGGTCTTGATCAGGTCGGCTGCCCGGGTTCGGACCTTTTCCGGGTCGCAGACCAGCACCGGCGTGCCGTCGGCCAGTTGATCGGTCAGCAGGGCCATTGCCCCACTTTCCGCAGGACATAGCACCGAGAGCAGTGCCTCCATGCCGTCGACCGGGATGCCCTCGGCGAGTTTGGCCAGCATGTCGCCGACGCCGCCGGTGACGCCGTGCTCGGGCGCCGGCTGATGTCCGGCCAGCTCGGCCGCTCGCGCCCGCACATCGTCGGTCAGCAACAGCTCGCGGCACGCGACCGCGACGACGGAGTCGACGCTGATCTCGGGGATCGACCGCTGATCGGCCACCGAGAACATCCGCATCTCGCTGACCTCGTCGCCCCAGAACTCGACACGTACCGGATGCTCGGCGGTCGGCGCGAAAACGTCGAGAATGCCGCCGCGGACCGCGAATTCGCCGCGCCGTCCGACCATGTCCACCCGCGTGTAGGCCAGCTCGACCAGCCGGGTGATGACGGCCTCGAAGGCCAGCTCGTCACCGACGGTCAGGGTGAGAGGTTCGGCCAGATCCAGTCGCGCGGCCATCGGCTGCAGCAGCGAGCGGACCGCGGTGACCACCACCTGCAGCGGCGGGCCGAGCCGGGCGTCCTGCGGATGCCTCAGCCGACGCAGCAGCATCATCCGGGCGCCGACGGTGTCGACACCGGGCGAGAGCCGCTCGTGCGGCAGCGTTTCCCAGGACGGGAACATCGCGACCGCGTCGCCGAGAACGCCGCGCAACTCAGCCGACAGGTCGTCGGCCTCTCGACCGGTGGCAGTGACGACCAGCAGCGGCCCCTGCCGGGCCAGCGCGCCGGCCACGAACAGGCGTGCGCTGGCCGGTCCGACCAACGCCAATTCCCCGGGTCGGTCGGCCGCGAGGTCGATGAGTCGCTGCAGCGTCGGGGTGCGTAGCGCCAACTCCATCAGCCCCGAAATCGGGGTAGCGACAGACTCCGGCCCCGATACGATCATGATGCCGCCATTGTATGGGCTGCGAGCGCGTCAAATTTCCGGCCGCCGGCGTCAACGAATCGTCAGAGCGTAAGCAGCCGGCGCATGATGCGGACGCTGAAGGCATGACATCGACTTTGCCGGATCTCCTGCCGTCCCTTGGCTATGCCGCGGGTTGCCGACCTCTTAGCGCGTGACAGCGGCTGACCACACCGGCTACTCGCATTGCAGGTGTGGGTCGGCTTCCAGATGGGTCAGGCCGTTCCACATCAAGTTGACCAGGTGTGCGGCCACCACTTCCTTCTTTGGCTCCCGGGTGTCGAGCCACCACTGTGCAGTCATCGACACCGATCCGACCAACGCCTGCGCGTACAGCGGGGCAAGATCGGAGTCCAATCCCCGGCGGGCGAAGTCGCCGGCCAGGATCGAGCTGACCTGGCTGACGGCGTCGTTGAGCAGGCTCGAGTAGGTGCCTGAGCTGATCGCTGCCGGCGAGTCACGGATCATGATCCGGAATCCGTCGGTGTGTTCCTCGACATAGGTCAGCAGCGCGAGTGCCACCGTTTCGACCCGCACCCGGGACCGGTTGTTGGTCAGCGACGACGTGATGCGGTCCAGTAGCGACGACATCTCGCGGTCGACGACGACCGCGTACAAGCCTTCTTTGCCGCCGAAGTGCTCGTAGACGACGGGCTTGGAGACGTTGGCACGAAGGGCGATCTCCTCGATGGAGGTTCCTTCGTAGCCCCGTTCGGCGAACAGCGACCGCGCGATGTCGATGAGTTGGTGGCGGCGCTCGCTCCCGGTCATCCTGGTTCGCGGCGCCTTGGTTTCCTTATCCGGCGCGGCCACGCCTAACAGGTTATCCCCCGGCTGCGGTCCGCGACCGGCCCGCACGGTCGTCTACAGTGGACGCGGTCTTCACCGCTGGTCGCAGCAATCCGTCGTGGTGTAATCGGCAGCACTTCTGATTTTGGTTCAGACAGTTCAGGTTCGAGTCCTGGCGACGGAGCTCCGCCCGCGCGACCCCTCGCAACCGCCGGTTTACCTGACCGCGCCCATGCCTTGGCGCCGCGACGGCTATCGCTTAGTTTCTTGGACTTTACTGAGAAGCATTTCGTAATTCCGGCCTGTTTTCGCTCAGATACGTCGACTAAGCGCTCATGCGGAGATCTTTGTCGACCATTTCAGAACGCTTTCAACAGTCATTTACGTTAATTGAGTTGATTTAACAGTCTTTGTTCGAA
This sequence comes from uncultured Actinomycetota bacterium, assembly GCA_963737375.1. Classification (GTDB taxonomy): domain Bacteria; phylum Actinomycetota; class Actinomycetes; order Mycobacteriales; family Mycobacteriaceae; genus Mycobacterium. The sequence goes on along the minus strand of CAVTSP010000027.1, from coordinate 174,551 downwards.
TCGAAGGCCGACTTTTGCAGGCGGCGGCCCCGTCGGCCGCCGCCCGACCAACCCAAAACGCCGCGTTGCAGGTCAAAGGGCAAAAACTGTAGTATCGTCCAACCGGCCGGAACTCATCACGTATCCCGATGTTTAACAGATTCGGCCTATTCAAAAATTGAATATCGGTATCACTGAGTTTGTAGAGTACAAGGTTCATGAAAAAGCCCTAACTCGTTCAATGAGCACTGAAAGTGCCACGAAACAAACTGGAAGTTGGCCCCTCGCGAGGGAAGGGTCCCAGATGACCACTGTTTCGATGGATCGCACAACGGCTGCGAAGTTCACGCTGACGAGCTTCAGCCGGGGTGGCTCCCACATCAACTGCATGCTGGCGTTTGCCCAGCCAAGAGTCGGCGACGAGCTGTCGCCGGACTCCGTCGGCGCATGCCGCAACGGCAACCGGGGCAGGTGACACCGATGTCGATTCTTCCGTTCAACGCCCCGGAAGCCGACGGGTTCACGCTCCCGGAAAGTCTGGAGTGGCACGACCCCGACATCGACTGCACCCTGGTGGTCTCCACGCCCGAAGCCGATCGGGTGTTGTGGTCGGAGTATGCGACCGGGGCACTTCACAATTACCGCAAGCATGGCGTCGAGTGCGCCCTCGATACGGACGCGCTGCGCAGCGGGGTCGACACGGCCATGTTTTTCGCGGTCGTCGACGAAACCGGCCGAACCATCGCGGGCCTGCGGGCCATCGGACCACTGAGGTCGCCCGAGGACTCGCACGCGCTCGTCGAGTGGGCGGGTCAACCCGGCCAGCAGATGGTGCGCAACATGATCAACGACCGGGTGCCGTTCGGCGTCCTGGAGATGAAATCAGCGTGGGCAACCGACGATCCGGATCGCAGCCATCGCATCACCGAGGCGATGGCCCGTAGCGCTTTCCACATGATGGCGCTGCTCGACAATCAATTCTGCATGGCCACCGCGGCGGCGTACGCGCTGAACCGCTGGCGCTCGTCGGGCGGAGTGGTGGCCCCCATTCCCGCGACGCCGTACCCGAGTGAGCGTTACCAGACCAAGATGATGTGGTGGGATCGGCACGATTTCGTCAATCACGCCAAACCGGAACAGGTTTCCAAGATTCTGATGGAAACCCAGTTACTGACGCGACGGTTCTGCCCGCAATCCGCGAGCAGCCCGCGAGCGTCGACAGCTACCTGATCACGACTCGTCTCGATCGAAATCGAGCGCCACGTACCGCTGGGCCAGCAGTGCTTCCATCGCATCGGCCTCCAGCGGGCGAGACAGCAGAAAGCCCTGCGCCCGATAACAATCGAAGTCGAGTAGCGTTCGCGCCGCGGCAGCGGTCTCGACTCCCTCGGCGACGACTTCAAGCTTGAAGGCGTCGGCCAGGGACATGATCGAGCGCACGATGGCCTGATCGCCTTCGTCGGTGCCGAGCTCCCGGACAAAGCCGCGATCGATCTTGAGCGTGTCGACGGGCAAGGACTTCAGGTACGCCAGTGCGCTGTAGCCGGTCCCGAAATCGTCGATGGCGATTTGCACTCCGATGTCTTTCAAGCCGGCAAGTGTTTTATGGGTGGCGTCGATGTCTTGAACGACAACGCTTTCGGTGATTTCCAGGCACACGGTATTCGCCTCCAGGCCAAACGCCTCGAGGGTCGCGGCAACCAGGTCGACCGTTCCCTCCGCGACCAACTGCACCGGGGACACGTTCACGCGGATCACAGCGTGCTCTCCCACGCCGCGCGACCGCCAGATGCTGAATTGCTCGAAGGCAGAACGCATCACCAAGCGCCCGAGCCGACCGGCCAGGTTGATCGACTCGACCACGCTGATGAAGGAGTCGGGCATCATCAGGCCCCGCGTCGGATGCTGCCATCGGACCAGCGCCTCGGCGCCGAGCACCTCGCCGGTCCGCATATCGAACTCGGGAAGATAGTGCAGCACCAGGGCTCCGCTGCCGCTGTCGATGGTGCCTTCCATCTGCAACTCGATGTCGTTGCGAATTGCATACTTGTCCGACAACTCCGGGCTGAATCGAGCGACCCTGCGCCCACCCGAACCCTTGGCCGATAACAGCGCCTGATCCGCTCGCCGGAGCAATACCGACGTACTGTCGACTCCCGGCTCGCCGATGGCGACGCCGACACTGACTGTGCGGCTGACCTTCTCACCGTCGATCTCAACCTGCTGGCCGACTCCGAATTGCACGCGCTGCGCGAAGAGTTCGGCATCCGCGATGTCGATCGAAACTGTCGGCACGATGACAAACTCGTCATCGCCTAATCTGGCGACGGCAGAAGGGATGTCGACGGCATCCCGCAGCAGCCCGGCAAACGCCCTGAGGTAACGGTCGCCGGCATTCTGCCCGAGGTGATCGTTGATCACCTTGAGGCGGTCAACGTCGATCTGCAACACCGCGACCGGGCCGGGCTTGCCGTCCGCCAGCCGCTCATCGAGCTCTGCGAGCAGCGCCCGCCTGTTCAGCAGGCCGGTCAGGTCATCATGGTCGGCCAGGTACTGCAACTGTCCCTCGGCGTCGACGCGGGCCTGCAGTTGAGCGAACAGGGTGGCGATCGCCTTCAGTGCGTTCAGTTCGTCCGGCAGCCATTCGCGGTCGCCGAACTTGACGAAGCCGAGCGTGCCGGTGGTGAGTTCTCCGGACAGCAACGGAACGGCCGCGAGCGACGTTTGAGGTACGCCGGTGCCCTCCTCGATACTGCGTTGGTAGTCGGAGTTCGCCGGCTCGGGCCGGAGAACGTAAGGCTCCGTGTAGTTTTCGATCAGGGCGAACACCGAGTCGGCCTCCGCGAAATACACCACTCCGATCGGATCGGGATCGGGGACATCCTCGGCCGTGGCGGCCATTCAGCGACGAGAATCGTGGCGCGGATCTCGTGGTCGGTGTGGCGCAGGAAGCCGAAGTCGACGCCAAAGTGATCGACCAACATGGCACCACTTGCTCGCTGATCGCGACATGATCGACCGCGGTGGCAGCCATCAAGGCAGCAGCCGCCCCGGTAACCAGGTCGTCTAACCCGCCGGACATGAGTAATACGGTAGCCCCTGTCTGGACTACCGTAAATTGACGCGGCCGAAATCACGCAGGCTGCGCACCGTTCCGGGTTCGCTGACGGCGAATCGCAAAACCAGGGCGACGGCATCCTCGGTCCAATCCCGACGAGCGTGCCGAAGTCCTTTTGCAGGGCGCTCAGCTCGGCGCCGAAGGCCGTCGACACGCGATCAAGATCGTCGACGACCGCGCGCATAGAGAAAAATCGGCGACATCGGCTGGACGGCGAGCCCGTGCCGCTGCGCGGTGATCCAGACGGCCTCGGCCGCCGAGCCACCGCGCGCGTAGTCGATCAGCGTTCCGCCCGGCACCGAAATGACGGCCACCGCAGAACTTGCCGCCACCTGTCGGCGAGTGCCCTCACCCAACGCCGATCCGGCGTTCCAGCGCGCCAGGTGGTCCATGACCTCGGGGCGCCGCAAGATGTCCACTACGGCAAGCTCGCCGGGGGCGAACTCCAGGCTCCGGATGTCGATGCCAGTGTCCGGGAGCGGATCGCCCGGCCAGCGCAGTTCCGCGATCATCTCCGAATGCAGTCCCGGCGTCAGATAGCGGACGCGGTCGGACGCGGCGATGATTGTCGACGCCCTCGCGATGTCGTCGGACTCAGTCAGCACATGCAGCTGTGCACCTTCGCGTTCGGCTGCGGCATGCAGGATCCGTATCGTGGCGTCAGCGACGGCTGCGCAGTTCCCAAGCGGCGGTTGGCTTCTCGGGTCAGCATCACGTCGTACAGTTCGGCCAGATCAGGGTCGGCGGCGGCACCAAGGTGCAGCGTGGCCTGCAGCGGCACGCCGTCGGCTTCGGCTTCCGTGAAACTTGCGGGGCCCAGCACCTGATGAGCGGCAGCGGCGACCTTGGCGTTGAAGATCGCCGCTCCGAGCGCGACGGCGCTGGCCCGGTATCCGACGTCCAGTGTCGAGCGAGTGTTCGGGTCGTCAACCGGATGGTGATGACATCCGGGCCGGCGTCGATGTGCCAAGGCTGCGCGTTGGAGGCCGACGGCGCCCGAATCGCCGCGGCGGCAATGGCACCCGCGACTCCCGGCCACACCGGGTCCGAGTATTCGGGCGGCGGTGCAGCCTGTTCCGGCGGCAACTCCGGCTCATCGAGCCGGTCGAGGGCACCGCTGACATCGAGTCGGATCCGTCCGGATGGCAGGTGTTCGCCGAGGCCGATTCGGCGCACGGACTCGGCAATCACCGGCGCTCCCGCCGCCACGTCGCCGGACACCTGTGGCCACGTCGACAAGGTGCGATCAACCTCCAGCAACGAAGCCGCACCGCGCGGCGACAAATGTTGGGCCTCAAGGAAACGCAGCAGGTGCGGAACTTTCTCGCCGCTGGTCATGCGGGCCAGCGACGCGGGATCCAGATTGCCGAGCAGCCCGTGCAGAATCGGCCGTTGCGGGTCAAGATCGAACCGCTCCACGTCGACCAGCCCGCGGTCGCTGGTCGCCATCAGCACCGGGATTCCCCGCGCCCTGGACCGCTCCCGCACGATCGCCTTCATGTCCAACGAGTCGCATTCGTCGACCGCGATATCGAGGCGAGAGAGAAATTCGTCAATGGTCTCCAGCGTCAGCCCGGAATCGAAGATCCGTACCGGCAGATACGGGTCGAGTTCGGCGATTCTTCGGGCGGCCACCTCGGCCTTGTTCAGCCCGATGTCGAACACCGTCGCCGGGACCCGGTTCAGATTGCTCAACGCCAGTTGATCGAAATCGGCCAGCCGGAGTTCGCCGCACAAGCCCTGCGCCGCGAGCGTGTGGGCGATGACATGGCCGGCGCTCAACCCGACGACGCCGATCCTTAGCGCTCCAAGTCTCGCCTGCTCGTCAGCGGTGACCACATTTCGGTTGCGATCCAGCCGCACCGCACGGAACCCCCGCGGACCCAGCACCGCGACCACCGCCCGCCGCCAGGGGTAGTACGCCCATCGACAGCGTTCGTCGAGCAACTCAGCGTCGGGTGGTGGGAGCAGCTCGCGCAATTCCGCCAGTTGCGCGTCGCTGTGATCGATGACCTCGATGGCGGGATCGGCGCGTAGGTGCTCCAGCACCGTGCTGTCGGCGGCGTCCTCGGCGTCGAGAACTGATGCCGTAAATGCTGCGATGATCGTCTCCTTCGACGGTCGGGAAGGAAATCCGCGCAGAGTTTAGCCGTGTGATGTAGCCGTCACTTCCACGTCTTCCGCTGCGGCTGGATTTATGTATTATTCATTAACTGAACTAATTCCTTTATTCATTGCGCTAATTCGACAAGCAACTAATAGTTTCCGAACGTAAGGCCGTCGGGGCCGGCATTCGTGCCCAGATCGGAGGACACCGTGCCGGCCAATCTGGCCCTCATCACCTCCATCGCCAATCAGCTGCTGGAAGCCAACGCATCGACCGCCACCCAGGCCAGCGAGCAGGTGCTGGCACAGCTCGTTGACCATTTTGATCTGCACTACGCCTTCCTGCGTTACAGCGACCACAACATCCGCGCGTCGGTCCTGGCCGCCGAGTGGCCCCGGCGCTCCGACGTCGCCAACCCCGACCCATTCGGTGTCGTCTCGTTCACCAATGACGACCCTGCCTTCGCGCTATGCGAAAACGGCAAGGATCTGGTGGTTGTCAACCGCCATCGACCAAAACAGTGGTTTCCGATGCCCCATCACGGCGCGCCGTCGCGGCGGCGGACCGATGGTGGTCGCCGCCCCGCTGACCTCCGGCACGATGACCTCCGGCGTGCTTGGGTTCGTCAAGTGTCGCGGCCGTAGGTGGAAGGCGGAGGCGAAGAACACCCTCAAGACCGTCGCGGCCCTGTTCGCTCAGTTCCAGGCCCGCATCTCGGCCGAAGAGCGGCTTCGCCATCTCGCCGACCATGACGATCTGACCGGGCTGCGCAACCGTCGAGCACTACTTGCCCACCTTGCGGGTCGTCTCGCGCCGCGACAGGCCGGCCCGGTCGCGGTGCTTTACATCGATCTCGACCGTTTGAAGGCGATCAACGATTCGCTCGGGCACGCCGCCGGCGACTGGTACATCCGCGGATTCGCCGACCGCCTGAGCTCCTGCGCCGGCAGCCGGGCCATGGTTGCCCGGCTGGGTGGCGACGAGTTCGTCGTCGTTCCCGACCAGCCGATGACGCCCCAGGCCGCGGAGCTCTTCGCCGACCGGATTCGGAAAACGGTGTACGACCGGCTGACCATCGGGGACCAGACCGTCGCCCGGACCGTGAGCATCGGCGTGGCTGCCGGCATGCCGGGCCGGGACAGCGGCATCGACCTGCTGCGTCGTGCCGACGAAGCCGTCCTGTCAGCCAAACGCGCCGGCCGCAACCAGATCGCGGTGGCCAGCGACAATTCGCTGAAGCAGCTGTTTCGCAACGACATCCAGGGACATCTACAGGGCGACGTCGACAGCGACGCACTTCTGCTGCACTACCTGCCCGAGGTCGACCTCTGGACGGGCGCCATCGTGGCCACCGAGGCGCTGGTGCGCTGGCGGCACCCGGATCGCGGTGTGCTGCTACCGGATTCGTTCATCGGGGTGGCCGAGTCGATGAACCTCGCCGGCGCTTTGGACCGGTGGGTGCTGCGGACCGCGTGCGCGGAGTTCAGCGGATGGCGCTCGCGCGGCGTGGGCCAAGGCACGTCGTTGCGGGTCAACATCTCCCCCTTGCAGTTGACCAGCCCGGGCTTCGTCGGGATGGTCGCCGAAACGATCGCGGAGTTCGGCATGGACGACGGTTCGCTGTGCCTGGAGATCACCGAGCGCGCGGTGGTCAACGACATCGAGAGCACAACGCGCACGCTGACCCAGCTCAAAGACCTCGGCGTGCAGACTTCCATCGACGACTTCGGCACCGGCTACGCCGTTCTGTCGCATCTCAAGAGACTGCCCGTCGACGCGCTCAAGATCGACCCGCGGTTCGTGCGCGACCTGGGCACCAACGTCAACGATCTGGCGATTGTCCGCGCGATCATCGGCCTCGCCGACGCGTTCGACCTCGAGCTGATTGCCGAAGGTGTCGAAACCCCCGCCGCCGCAAAGGCGTTGATGCATCATGGCTGCCGCCGGGCGCAGGGCTACCTGTTTTCGAGGCCGGTTACCGGCAACGCGATGGCGGCGTTGTTGTCTGCGCGCGCGGATGCCGATGCCGTTTTTCACCGACGACGAGGCACTGACCCGCGCCGTCGTCTAGCAGCGTCAGACCAGAAGCGGGCTGTAGTCTGCCGGTGGGTCAACGAGATTCATTGTCCGGAATAGCTTTTCGGTGAGCACAGAGCTGCTCTCAGCGGCATTCAGCACCTCTTCGCGCAGAAACAGCAGCTCCTCGGACACCGGAGGGCGGTCATTCGCCGTGTACATGTAGAGGTCGTTGAACTGGTTGGATACCCACTGCGGTCCGATCACGCCGGCCGCGGCGTCGAAGAATCGTGTGGCCACGTCCGCATCGGATTGCGATAAGCATTCGCGCAGCGCAACAGCTTCGAGCGCGGCCACGGTCATACCCTGGGTGTAGATGGGACTCAAACTGCAGATCGCGTCACCGAACACCAGCAGCCCGGCCGGGAACCGCTGCATCTTGTCATATCGTCGCCAGGCGCCACCCGGGTAGCGGAAGACGTCCATCTGACCCAGGGGCTCTGCGCCTTCCTGCAGCGCGGTCGCCAGCGCCGGTGACACGAATCGCGCGGCCAACTCCATCAAGGCGGACACATCGGCAGGCGGCTCAAGTTGGTCAAGGCGATAGACGGTCAACATCCAGTTGCCGTTTTCGTACGACGAAAGTGCCCCACCGGTAGGCAGATTCGGTTCCGGGAACACCATGGTCATCTTCTCGTTCACCATGCCCGCGGGCATGCGCAGCAACTGGCTGGCGTAGGTGGCGTTGGCCGTCGAGTGCTCGGTGTCCGGTCGGCCAAAGCCCAGGCTCTCGAGGAAGGCCGGGGTGCGTGCGCCGCGCCCCATCGCATCGACCACCAAATCGGCGGCGAGTACGCGTTCTTCACCGTTGCCTCGGTTGAACAACCGCGCGCCGGTGACCCGGTCGGGCTGCAGCGCGACCGGCTCGACGACGTCATGGCCGTCCAAGATTTCCACGTTGGGAATAGCGCGAACCCGTTGTCTTACTATGGATTCCAGCAACGGCCGGCTGAGGAGATGAACCACCACCGATTCCGGATCGGCAAAGGTGCACGACCTGTTGTACTCGCGCCCGCCCACCCGGATGGACACCCGGGACAGGTCGCCCTCATCGCAGACCGTCGCGCCGGCGGCGACGAGTTCTTCCAGCAGACCGGGAAAGAGCCCCGCCAACTCTTGTGCGCCGCGACTGGTCAGCACATGAGAATGCCGGCCCTGACGAACTCCTCGACGCGGGGTTGCGCTGTCGGACAACGTATCTCGTTCGACGACCGTGACGGTCCGGTAGAATTCCGAGAGCACCCGCGCGGCCAGTAAACCACCGAAACCTGCGCCGCAGACGATGGCCCGATCACCGCGCATTAGAGATAAGCCCCTTCAACCGTCGAAGACTCCTTCGCCAGATTGACGACAACTCCGAGCAGCGGAATGTCGAGAGCTCGGATCCCCGCGACCAGATGTGACAACGAAAGCGTCGTCGTGGTAATCGGCCGTGCGACCAGCACGACGGCATCCGCCGCTTCGAGGGCCAACTGCGCATCGATCGAATCGTGGAACGAGGGTGCGTCGATCAGGATGACGTTGCTCTGCAGCAGCAACGCGTCGCGGCTGTGTATTTCTGCGCTCAAACCCTCGGTCGAGCACGACACGGTGGTCACATCGCTTCGGCTGGCCACTTCCGCCAACGCGGTACCCGCCACGACGAGATCGCGTTGCGGCGGCTCCAGGTGGGGTTCGTCCAGACAAACGACGCCAACGCTACGTCCGCGATCGGCAAAAGCTCGCGCGAGCGCCCGCGTCGCGACGGTGCTGCCGTCTCCGCTGTGGGCGGCGACAATCGCGACGACCGGCGGGATTTCGGCCTTGATCCGCGGAAGTCGCTGCAGCACGGACTCAACGTTGAGGCTCAGGCGCAATGCCCCCTGCTTGAATTCCGCACAGTCGTCGAATGCCTGGGCGACGTTGCCGTCGGAGCCGAGTGCTTGGGTTCTGGGCAGCTTGCCGATGACGTCGCACCCGGTGATCTCCTCCACCTGGCGGCGCGACCGCACCTTGGTGTCGAAACGTTCGAGGAACCAAATGATCGCGGCCGCAAAGGAAGCCCCCATCACCAACGCCCCGAACAGAACCATCCAGGTCGGGTATCCGGACGCCGTCGCCGACTCGGGGCTGGCTTTCGCGACGACCTGCACCAGCGGCCCCACGGTGGGGTCGTTGCTGAGATTTTCCAGCTTGGCCACGTAGCCGCCCAGGATGCTGCCGTAACCGTTGGCGATGTTCGCGGCATGCTGAGCGTTGCTGTCCGTCACTGACACAACCATCAACACGGTGTTTTTCACCGCAGTGGCCGACACCTTCGACACCAGTTGATGCGGCGTGATCGCCAAGCCGAGCTTGTCGATGACGAGCTTTGCCAGGTCATCGCTCTCGAAGAGTTTGACGTACGTTTGCGCCCGCTGCCGGGAGAACAGGTCACCCTGATAGGCGCCCGCAGAGGTCTTCACATCGGGAGCCCTCAGGAAGATCTCGGTCGAGGCGGTGTAGGCCGGTCCGGCACTGGCTTGGTAGCCGATGGCACCGAGCAGCGCCACGGCCAGGCATGCCGCCACGATCTGCCAGCGCTGACCGACCTTCGTCCAAGTCTTGATCAATAGCTCCATTTTGCTCCGCTCCCCGTGTTCAACTGACTCATGCGGCCAGACGTCTTTGATTCCGCCGCGGCAACTCGCGATGCTGCGAAAACCTCTCGTCGGCAACGACGATCCGTCCCAGGCAGGCTCCCCGCGACAGGCCAAGAAGCCGTTCGCTCTCCCGAAGCTCGTCCTCGGAGGTCTGCGAGACGGCATCGATCAGGATCGATGCGCCGACCTGGCTTGACATGTCCGCGGCGTCAGCTGATTCCAGCACTGCCGGGCTCACCACGATGACGTGTTGGTAGCGCTGCGCCAAATCGCCGAGAACAGTGCGCATCGCCGGCCCGGTGAGTGCGCGGGTCGGATTCGCCGGCACCGTGCCCGCCGGGATCCAGCTGGCGCCGCTGTTCTGGTCGGACCGGATAACGGTGTCCAATGTCGTTGCGGTACTGAGCACGTCGCCGAGGCCGACGGTCGAGCCGTCGTGATCGGCGGTGAAGTCCGCGTATACGACAACGGTGGGCGACCCTGATTCGGTGAACGCGGTGGCGAGCAACGCGGCGAGCTCGCCCGTCGTCGAAGTGGCCCGAGGCGAGGCGATCACGAACGAATGGATGTCGGCCCGGATGAGACGGTGGGCGATCTCCAGCCGGAGGAGTTTGGCGTCGACATGCACCTCGTCGAGAGTGAGATGCTCCTCGGACGAGAGCACGCCAAGCACGTCCAGATGGTCGTCGGCGACCGCACCGTCACCACGGAATCTCCTCAGCAGGCGAGTTTCCCGAGCACCGGCATAGGCGGCGATGTAGGTGAGCCCGATCAGGAACCCGACGATCGCCCCGGAAACGATATTCAGTGCCGTTCGCGGAGAGATCGGTCGGGTCGGCACGGACGCGGGTTCGGTCAGAATCGGCTGCACCGGCGAGACCGTGGTGAAGGGTGGTCGCTCGACGTCTTTGATCACGTCGATGGTCTGCTGCGCGGCCGCATCGGCGATCGCAGCCGCACGAACCGGCGAGTCATCTTGCGCTCGAACCTGAATCACGACGGTGTCTGGAATAAGGTGGCCGCTCAGCTTTTTGGCGAGTTCCTCACCGGACTGACCCGTTCGTAATCGCTTGGCGACGGCATCGGCCACCATCGGTGTCGTCACTAGTCGGACGTAGCTGGCCATGCGCTGCTGGGTGAATGTGTCACCGTATGTCTTCACCGTGCCACCGCCGGCGTTCGGGTCGGCCAGAGCAGTGGAGTCGTTCCAATAGGGTGCGGCGACGAGGATCCGCGCGTCGGCCTCATAGGCCACCGGTAGCAGCAGGTTGATTACGCCCGCGGCGGCCGTGCCCGCCAGTGCCCAGATCACCAGAATCAGGAACTTGCTCCTGATGACGGACAACAGTTCCAACATGCCCGTCATGATGCGATCCCCATACGTGTCAGGTTTTCGATGATCTTGCCCGCGTAGTAAGCGTTGCCGTCGCCGTTGAGGTTGACGCCGTCTTTCCACAGCAGTCGCTTCACGTCGCTGCCGCGATACCACTGCTGGGCAACGGGATCGATCACGCGCGCACCTACGCTTTCCGCCGCGCTACGAAGTCCCTCAGCCAGAGCGGGATACCCGCTCGGCACCACTGGTGTGACGTAGGACGGCAGCACGATCACAATGGTGGCGTTCGGCCAGTCCGAGCGAACTTTCGTAAGGTAGTCTCCGGCGGCAGCCAGCACCGTCTCGGTCGGCTCGCCGAGATCGCTTCGGCCGCCGTCGATTAGGACGTAATCCATGCGGTAGCGGTAGGTCGCCGCATCGAATGCGAGACGGTCGATGAACGGCACACCGGGTGGCACGGCGGTGTCCGCCCGGTGGACGAAGCCGGTGCCGCCCTGTGCGTCGACGGCGATGTCCCAACCCTCTTTGCGGGCGACCAAAGCCGGATAGCTGGAGAAATTCGGGTCGCCCGTTCCGCCGACGAAGGAGTCACCGACCAGAAGCATCGTCGGTTTGGAACCGAACATCTGAGTCAGGTTCGCGACGATGTTCTTCGCGTAATAGATTTCGCCGTTGTAGTTCAGGTGCCGACCATCTTCTAACAGAAGGTATTTCGCGACGACGTCGGTGTACCAACCCTGCGCCAACGGGTCGATCAGGTACCCGCCGACACCCTCGACGGCGCGGCGGAGTTCCTCTGCGAGCGGCGCGTAGTTCGCCGACACCGGCGATGCCGCGAAAACAGGAAGGACGACGACGATCTTGGCCTTCGGCCAGCGCGCATGTGCCTCGTTGACATAATGGTCGGCAGCGGGCAGCACTTGCTCGGGCGGTGTGTCCAGATCGGTACGGCCTCCGTCGACCAACACGTAGTCGACGTGATAGGTCTCCGCATCGCGGTCGAGGCGTTCGATGAATGGCGCATGCGCCGGCGACGGCTTGTCGGCATGGTCGACAAAGCCGGTGCCATCCTGTACGTCGACGGCCAGATTCCAGCCCAGTGCGTCGGTAACCATCTCGGGATAGGAGCTCGCGTACGAATCGCCGACGACCAGCAGAGTGGCTTGGTGATCGAACATCGTCTTCGGTGAGGGCACGACATCGTGCGGTGCGGATCGGCCGAGCATGCGGTCGTCCTTCGGGAGCTCGAGGTAGGCCATCACGCCCACCGCCACCACTAGCGCGGCGACGACGATCAGCAGCATGCTGCGACGCCCACCGCGCATATCGTTACGCGGGAACATAATTCATCTTCCTAGACACCCGGGTCGGCGACGCGGTCGCGGTCACGAGCCGAGTTCGGCCCGCCGGCTTAGATCGCTGTCGCACGAAGGCGGAGAAGGCCAGGATGAAGCACAGGAACGACGCTGCTTGCAGCAGCGATCCGCGCAGCAGGATCAGCATGTAGAAAGGCAGGATGCAGCCGAGCACGCTCGGCATGTGTAAGTGGTCGAATTGGGCGTCCAACCTGGTGTCCCAGCGGTGCAGGCCGAAACCCATGACGAACATGCTGATGACGAGGACCAACCAGCCGCCGTTCAAAAAGAGCTCGACCCACAGCGGTGACGACAGGTTGGTGAAGCCGTACCCGCGCATGTTCGCGATGTAGATGCCGGAGTCGACGGGCTTGCCCGGCCAACTGTCGCGCGGCACCCACCACAGCAGCACTCCGAGGAACTGCCGGCCGGGCACGATTCCATCGCGCACGGAGATCAAGTATCCGTTCATGATCTGCGCGAACGAGTCGTAGTCGTCCGACATCAGCGACTCGATGGGGTTGCCCGCTTTGAATTGGGCCTCTGAGGTGAACCGGAACGCGTCGGCAAGCGGGAAGATGACGAGCAGCGCAGCGATGAATCCACACGAAGTGAAGCGGAATCTCCGCGCCGTGGTGAACAGTCCGTAGGTGGTGGCGACCGCGAGCATTGCGGTTCCGGACTGATACCGCGCATTGGAAATAGGATTGAGATTGTCCGCCAACAGGGTTCCAATGACGATGAGCAAGAGCATGTTGAGGCGCATGACCCGCAGGGAGACGTTCTCGCCCAGCCCCATAGCCAGCTTGGCCTCTTTACGGAATCGGATCAGCGCGACGAAGGCCACCAGCAGTGCCATGGAGCTGCACGCCCGCAACACCACGCCCATACTCTCGGTCGGAAACGCCGCGATTGCCCGGTCCTGCATCTCGTAACGGCTGTACATGAATTGCAGCCAGCCCAACTTCGAGAGGTAGTAGGCGTTGATCAGAACCGCGAATACACACAACAACACCGTGCGTCGGTGATTGATCGTGAACAGCCCGGTGACCGCCTGCGCGGCAACGCGTTTGGTCGCCAGCCACCCGCGGCGCGCTGTCGCGACGGTGTCCAGGCCGACACCGGCCAGGAATGCGCCGCATCCGACGACGACGATCAATTCGGCAGCGCCGATGTAAGTGTTGTCGACCCGCGGGACGGTGCCGGGCCATTCACCTTCCCGGATCTGCACGAGCGGCGCCAGGCCCAGGAACATGTACACGTACGCCCAGAACATCAATTCGAACAACCGACGCTGACCGTTGCCGATCAACCAGGCAAAGCGCGCGGAGCAGATCACCAGCGCCGGCAGCGACCACAGCCACGACGGCGTGGTGGGGGCGCCGGTGAAGGTGATGATCAACACGGGCCCGAGCACCGCCAACGCGGCGAAAACCCACAGGGTGATCAGGGCGTCGTTCGCCCGACTTCGTTCGTGCAGGCGCACTTTCGTGGCAAGCGGCAGTGGTCGGGATTTGCCGGCATTCGCACCGGCGGGGACGGCGATCAGGCGGGCGGGCGTCGTGCGTACGAGGGCGGTCGCGGCGTTCGACGATGCGGAATCCGGCTCGTGCTGTCGGCGACGCCCCGCGGTCGACAGGTCGATTGGGCTCGCCCACGGTTTGACCCGGAGAAGTGCCAGCGCCGTGTAGAACGTCATCGCCGTCGCAATGGCGGCCGCCATCCCCGCCGCTGAGTGGTAGACCAGCCCAGCGGCGGGCACTGTCAACACCATCACCAGCACATAGCAGAGCTTGATCTTCAACGCGTCGGCGCTGCGGTTGAAGGCGCGCAGGTAAATGGCGACCGCCGTACACCAAGCCGCCAAAGCGAATTCGAAAGCGAAGATCAGAATGATCGACTGCGTCGCTTCGAAGGTCCGGCCGAGTACCAGCTGCCCGATGCTTGGCGGGAGGAAGAACAGCGTCACGCCTAACACCAGTGACCCGGAACTGGTGACCATGGTGATGCGGGCCAACGACTTCCACACCTGTGGAGGTGCCATGTTCTGGCGTCTGCTCTCCGGGATCACCGCCAACGGCAACGCGCTGGTGGCGATCGAGATCGGCGCCAGCAGTGCGGTGGCTCCGCGCAGTGCGGCCGAATCGGCCGGACTCACGAGGACGGCGGCGAAAAGGAGGATGGCGAATACGACCACTTGCTCGAGACCGGAGTCGATTCCGTACCGAGCGCGGTGCTGCCAACCATCAGCGATCCACGCCCGGAACTGCCGGACACCCGGGGCGATCCGAACGGCGAGCAGCATTCCGAGCAGGCTGACGAACGCGAGTACCGTCCAGCCGGCGAGGAGGTGCGCGGTGGTCACGGCCGGCAGGCGCACCCAGGTCGCGATCAGCAGGGCGGCCGAGCCGACGAACCACAGACCATCGCAGAGGGCGGCGACGTGCGCGCGACCTTCGGCGATGGCGACGTAACGCAACGCGTCCTGGACGAGCACGATCGGCGTCGCGACGATGATCCACATCGCCACGGTGTGGATGCCCGGCCCAGTGACCGCCCACATCAGCGCCCCGACCGCAGGGCTTACCAGCAGTGCGGTAGTGACCGCGAAGGAGCCCTCTCGTCGGATGTCGGCGACCGGCCGGCCGGCCGTGAGCAGCAGCGGCGTCCCCGTGGCGCCGCGCAGGAGCCCCATCGCCGCGGCGAGCAGGGTCAGCAGCAGCGCGATCCGGCCGAAGTTCGCACTGGGCGTCACCACCGCCACGGCGTAGATGATCAAGCCGTTGCTGAGGCTGGAGAACACCTGGTCGGCAGCGGACGATATGGCGCGGGCCTTGACCATCGACAGACCTAAGGGCATGGGTCAGTCCCTGTTGCCTGTTGCCCAGATCTTCTCGAAAGCTCCGATCGAATCGGTGGCTCCCTCATTCGAGAAGAGTTCGAAAGTGGCGAAACTGCCCTGCCATTCGGAAAAGCGCGGATCTGTCAGCACGCGGTGCGTTCCGGGCAGGTCGATGGTGATCTGATCGCCGTCGATCGTCAGTCGCGCGTCGTATGCGGTCACGCCGTCGGTTTTGAGTGGCCGGGTCAAGCTGTCCGCCGCGACGATGTCCAAGGGCGAGGTATCGCTACGCGAGACGGCGAGGTACCAGTTGACCGGCGTCACGACGAATTGCGCTGCCAGCGGAGTGACCATAGGTGGAACGCGGTTGTCGATACCCCGCGACACCACCAGCGTGATGGAGCCCGTCGTGCCGGATCCAGGCCGGAAGACGAAACGCGCACCCATGCCCTTGACCGACGAGCCGAGGTCGGGAGAGCTGAAGAAAGCGCCGGCTTTACCGTGCGTCGTCGGCCGATAAGTCAACTGGCCGTGCTCGATTCGCAATCGGTCACCGGCGTCGTCGGGGCCGGCAACCATCGTCGCAGACTGACCGCTGTCGAACCGCGTCGGCGCCGGTCCGTCGGGCATAGCAGTGAAGTCGGCCTCGACCCGAATACCCGGCGGGCCCAGCGGCGCATGCTCGCGCACGAATCCCCACCACAGCGTCACGGCCACCAGGACCGCGAGCACGGTGGCCAGAACAACCTGGACCGCGGTGCCTTGTGGTCGGTGCGTTTTGAGTGTCGTCATTCGTTGTCCCCGTAGATGACGCGGCGATAAGCCTCTTCCAATTCCCGGCCGACAGCGGCGATGCCGAAAGCAGACTCGGCCGCCACTCGACCGCGTTGGCCCATGGCACGGGCGCGTGTCGGGTCGGCGAGCAGATCCGATATCGCTTGCGCGAAGCCTTCCGGACCGTCCTCGACGACCACGCCGCAGGCATGGGTGTCGACGAACTGTGCGAGTCCGTTGTCGGGGCGGATGATCACCGGGATGCCGAGCATCATCGCTTCCAGGACCGTCATGGGAAACGGCTCCTGCACCGACGGCAACACGTAGATCGCGGCCTGAGCCATCCGCTCACCTGCGCGATCCGGCTCGACCGCCGGCTCGCGCCGAATACTGTTCTCGCCGAACCCTTCCGAACGTGCCTGCGCGATGACCGCGTCGACACCCGCCTCCGCGCCCGCCGGTGGGCCGACGACCGCGAACCGGCCGCGGACGCCGGACCGCAACAGCGACAGGGCCGCTTCGACGAAGACTTCCGGCCGCTTGCGCTCGTGCAGCCTGGCGAGGAAGAGCACTTCGGGCAACGTCTCGGACTGCGGAGCGCCGACGACCGTCCGCGGTGTCGGAACCCCGTTCCTGAGTTGGCGAAGCGGCAGTTCCGAACCACCGATGACGCACAGATCGCGGCGCTCGGTTGACGTCAGATGCAGGATCAGGGCTGCCGAACGCAGCAACTTGACCGTCCACAACCGGTCGATAGGCGCCGCGAGCGGGTGGCTGCCCGGAGCGATCATGCCGTGGGTCTGGAGCACGTATGGGATGTCCATCTGGCGCAGCCTGGCCGCCGTCGGAAGCGTCACCAGGTCGCGGGCGAGGTGGATGTGGACGAGGTCGAACTTTGTCGCGTGCTTGTCGAGCCAACGTCCAAGGCCCGGTGCATAAGTCGGCGCATGACCTAAGCCGCGGACCAAACGCTTGGCCGGGAAGAGGTGGGCGGGCACGCCGCCCAGCACGGTCGGCGGTTGGGCGAATCCACTGACTCCGGCCGCGATGACCGCGTCGTGACCTTGCTCGCGCAGGGCTGAGCACAGGTTGACCGCGACCCGCGTCGGTCCACCGAACGCGCCGTCAGGGGTCACCAGCGTCACCACGTGGAGCACCTTCATCGTTCCCGCACCATCCTCGATGACGCGGCGGCCAGCCCGCGGGCCCACTCGTCATAGCGGCCGATGGCCGACCCGGAATCCAGGATGCTGCGGGAAAACCGTTTGCCTGCTTCACCGAACCTCGCCGCACCAGAGCTGTCCCGCCCGATCCGCAAGACCGCATCCAGCAGGGCGCGTGGATCACCGGGCGCGACCACCACACCCGCTCCGGCGGCCCGAACCTCGGCCGCGGCGGCGCTCGACTGTTCCGTCGCGGCGACGACGGGCTTGCCGGTCATGAAGTAGGTGGTGAGCTTGCTCGGCACCGCCATGTCCCCCACACCCGGCTTCTCGTTGAGCAGGAGGACATCGGCGGCATCGAGCAGGGTACGAAATTCTTTGTCCGGCAGCGGTTTCACGAAATCGAGCGAGCCGACACCGGCGCCCTCTTCGTAGAGTCGCGGCCGTTGGTTTCCGTCACCGAGCAGGACAAACCGGACCGTCTTGGCCGGCAACTCCGCGGCGGCGAGCCGGGCGGTGGCGATGACGTTCTCCAGACCCTGCTTGGCGCCCATATTTCCGGCATGCACGACAATCAGTTCGTCTGCACCCCAGCCGTATTGACGACGGACGTCCGCCGAATCGACAGCTGACGCGTTATCCGAGCCGTCGAGATGGGTCCAGTTGCGAATCACCGTCATCGCGTCGTTGTCGACACCGACGCTGTTCAAGACCGACCGGAAGCGGTCATGGATGACCGACACCCCTGACGCCGAACGCAGGACTCGCGCTTCGAATTGGGCTGCCAAATCAGCCGTTTTGCCACCCATCGCGCCGGTTTCGACGACTCCCTTGCCATACAGGTCCTGGACGACAACGCCAACTGGCACCTTTTTCAGCCGAGCGGCGGCCACGACGCCGGCAGTTGACAGCAGAGCCGGACTGACAGCGATGACAACCGACGGCCGGTCGAACCCTGCGGCCAGCGCCGCTCTGGCGAAACTGGCCTCCATCCGAATCCGGTTGCGTGGGCTCGGCTTTTCGGGCACGTAGTGTCTCAGCCGATCAACCGTCACTCCGTTGATGGTCTCCCGGTAAGACCGCTGAGAGCGGTAGCCGTCGTACACCCGCCATTCCGGATAGTGCGGCAGACCGGTGACGACGTTGACCTCGTGCCCGCATGCCGCTAACCCTTCCGCCATCCCGGTGGTATAGGGCGCTATCCCGGTCACTTCCGGAAAGTAGTTGATACCAAAGATTGTGATCTTCACGGCTTCGCCGCCGGAAGTGAGCGTGGGGCCAAGATCGTGACGCCCTCCGGAACGTCGCCGGTGACCAAGGCGGTAGCGCCGACCGTTGAGCCGTGGGCGACATGGACACCCCTCAGAATCGTCGCCCGCGCGGCGATCCACACGGCATCCCCGACGGTGATCGGTGCGTTGTCGAACTCGAAGGTCGGGCTGAATCGGTCGTGGCTGCCGGTGCACAGCAGAACGCCTTGGGAGATACAGGTATTCGATCCAATCGTCACCGGCTCGAGGTTGAGAATCCAGGTCGATTCACCGATCCAGGTGTGCTCGCCGATTTCCAGCTTCCATGGCCAGTGGATTTTGACGTCGTGACGGATGAGTGTGCCCGTTCCGATTCGGGCGCCGAACGCACGTAATACTGCGACGCGCAGTCGATTCGGGCACCACCACGGCATGGTGACGTACCGCGAAACCGCCATCCAGAGCAGCTGCACGGGCCAGCTCCGGCCCTTGCTGTAGTTCGCGCCGGTGAAATCTCCGAGCGAAAAGCGCCGGCCGCGCGAGATTGACGGCACCGCTTCGATTCGTTGAGTCACGACGACGCTCGCGATGGTTGTACTTCGCTCGCGGTGGCCAACGACATGTCGCGCCCCTCCTGGTGAAAGGAAGCCGACCCGGCGGAACGCCACACTTTGCAGCGATGCCCGGAAGCCCCCGAACGTGTGAATACCGATGATGCACTTGTCCGCCACTATACATACCTATCGGCACCACGTACAGTCTCGAACTAACCGAAAGTATCTGATCAGATGTGCAAAACATTCAGAAGTTCGGTATCTTCTATCCAGAGCAGACCGATAGATAGCAAACAATCTCAGCGCCGCGATTGAATCAGAAAACGGGCGCGAGACCACCGATAAGGCGGGGAGTGAGTGAGTACTACTAGATATGACGTGGGCATCGTCGGGCTTGGCTACGTCGGCCTGACGCTTGCGACGGTGCTGGCCGAGACGGGTAAGACGGTGATCGGCATCGAGAAGCGCTCCGAGGTGGTCGACAAGACCAATCAGGGAATCCCGCACTTTTCCGAGACCGGACTGGAGGACGCCCTGAGCCGGGTCGTCGAGTCCGGCAAGCTCTCCGCCAGCGAGCAGTTCCCGGACGATGCGGTGTGCGACACCTACATCATCACGGTCGGGACACCTCTGTCGGGCACCGGGGCTGCGCGGCTCGACATGATCGAAGCCGCCGCCGGCCAGGTCGCCGCCAATATGGAAGACGGCGCGCTCATCGTGCTCCGGTCGACGGTCAAGGTGGGGACGACCCGCGATGTGGTCTCACCGATCCTGGCCGCTTCGGGTAAGCAGTTCGACATCGCCATGTGCCCCGAACGCACCCTCGAGGGCAACGCTCTCCAAGAGTTGCGCGAACTGCCGCAGATCATCGGTGCGGACGAGCCGGCGGGATCTGATCGGGCTTCTGCTCTGTTCCGGTCGCTCACCAACTCGGTCGTGCAGGTGTCCAGCCCGGAGACGGCCGAGATCGTCAAGCTGGTCGACAACACATACCGGGACGTGCAGTTCGGCTTCGCCAACGAGGTCGCACGAGTGTGCGACGCCTACGGCGTCAAGGCGCACGAGGTGATCTCGGCCGGCAAGCTCGGCTACAAGCGCACCAACGTTGCACTGCCCGGATTGGTCGGTGGACCATGTCTGGAAAAGGACCCGCACATCCTGGCGCAGAGCGCCCGCGAGCGCGGCATCGAGCTCGAGATCACGACTGCCTGCCGCCAGGTCAATGAGCGTCAGCCGGCCGAGACGGTACGGTTCATCGCCGAAGAGGTCAACAAGCGCAATCTGGCTGTCCCGCTGAAGATCAACATCCTGGGAATGGCGTTCAAGGGCGTCCCCGCGACCGACGATCTGCGGGGATCGATGTCGGTGAAAGTTCTCGACGAGCTCAAGAAGGCC
Source organism: uncultured Actinomycetota bacterium (assembly GCA_963737375.1). Lineage (GTDB taxonomy): Bacteria > Actinomycetota > Actinomycetes > Mycobacteriales > Mycobacteriaceae > Mycobacterium. The sequence continues at coordinate 153,981 of CAVTSP010000027.1, read as the reverse complement.
TTGCCCGACTGCAAGATCGGGCTCTTCGACCCCATCATCGATCCTGACGAGCTCGCAGCTCAATTTCCCGACGAGCAGGTCTATGGCCGAGTCGGCGATGCGATCAGCGGCGGCGCCGACGTCATCGTCATCGCCAACAACCATCCGGCCTTGGGGCGCATATCGCCGCGCACCATGACCGAGTTCATCGAGCCAGGAGGCTTTATCTTCGATTACTGGAACCACTTTGGTCACCTTCCCGATTCTGAGATGGGCGACTCGTACTTCGCAGTGGGCAACAGCGGACGGGTGATCTGATGGCGCAACGTGTAGTGGTCACCGGTGGCACCGGTTTCATCGGCTCCTATCTGGTGCGGCGACTGGTGAAGGACGGCTGGGATGTCGGCGTCGTGGACACTATGGTCCGCGGCGATGCGGGCCGCCTGGCCGAGGTCGCCGAGGACGTGGAGCTCTTCTCGTGCGACGTTCGCGACGAGGACAGCCTGGTGAGCGCGTTCAAGGGTGCCGACGTGGTTATGCACCTCGCGGCGATCAACGGAACCGAGAACTTCTACAAACACCCGGAGCTGGTGCTCGATGTCGGCATCCGCGGGGCGATCGCGGTGGTCAATGCCGGCAGAACAGCCGGTGTTCCCAACTTGGTCGCCGCCTCGAGTGCGGAGGTGTATCAAACGCCGGCGATTGTGCCGACGCCCGAAGCGATTCCGCTGACGTTGCCGGACAGCCTCAACCCGCGGTACTCCTACGGCGGATCGAAGATCGCGACCGAGCTGATCTGCTTCAACTACGCCCAGGACCACTACAACAGCGTGCAGGTGTTTCGCCCGCACAACGTCTACGGACCGGACATGGGTTTCAAACACGTCGTTCCGCAGTTCATTCTCAGGGCGGCCGCGGATTACGACGCTGCGCGAAACATGGCCGTGCCGTTCGCCATTCAAGGTGACGGCAGCGAGACCAGAGCGTTCTGCTTCGCAGAAGACATCGTCGAGGGAATCTTGACCATGCACGCCCATGGCGGGCATCGCGAGATTTATCACATCGGGAATGACGAAGAGGTGACGATCCGCGATCTTGCTGAGCGAGTGGGCAAGTTGGTCGGGGTTGAGCTCGACATCCAGCCCGGTGATGCGCCGGAAGGCGGCACGCCTCGACGTTGTCCGGACATCTCGAAGATGCGAGCCCTTGGTTATCAACCGGCGGTGGGCCTCGACGAGGGTTTGGAGCGCACCGTTGCCTGGTATCTGGACAAGAGCGCCGACATCACGAACGCGCTGCTGTGACCGGGATGGACAAGAACGCGCGCGTGTACGTCGCCGGGCACCGGGGCATGGTGGGTTCCGCGATCACCCGGAAACTGATCGACGACGGGTACTCAGATGTGCTGACCCGCACGCACGCCGAACTGCCGCTCGACGATGCCACGTCAGTGGAGGCCTTCTTCGCTTCGCAACGACCGGAATACGTGGTGTTGGCCGCCGCGAAAGTCGGTGGTATACAGGCGAATGCCACCCGCGGTGGCGAATTCATCCGGGACAATCTGGCGATCCAGACCAACGTCATCGATGCGGCCTACCGGCACGGCGCACGCAAGCTGCTGTTCCTCGGCTCCAGCTGCATCTACCCGAAACACGCCGAGCAGCCCATCGTCGAGGAGGCCCTGCTCACCGGGCCGCTCGAGGAAACCAACCTGCCGTATGCGGTGGCGAAGATCGCCGGGAAAACCATGTGCGACGCCTATGCCAAGCAGTACGGTTTCGGCGCGTTCACGGTCATGCCGTGCAACGTTTACGGCGTCGGCGACAACTTCCATCCCGAGCACTCCCACGTCATCGCCGGCATGATGCGCCGCTTTCACGAGGCCAAGGTCTCAGGCGCAGAACAAGTCACGGTGTGGGGCACAGGTTCGCCGCTGCGTGAATTGATCGACGCCGACGACCTCGCAGACGCGTGCGTCTACCTGCTGCGCAACTATGACGGCACTGGCATGGTCAATGCCGGTTCCGGGCAGGAGATTTCGATCCGCGACCTGGCGCTGCTGATGAAGTCGGTCGTCGGTTTCGACGGCGATGTGCAATTCGACTCGAGCCGTCCAGACGGAACCCCGCGCAAGCTGATGGACAACAGCAAGCTCGCAGCACTGGGGTGGCGGCCCTCGGTGACCATCGAAGCAGGCATCGCCAAGATGTACCGTTGGTTCGTCGAGTCCGAGGCGGCGTCCTACGGCGACGGCGCGACGCTGGTCGGTGCATGACGAAAGAACGGTTCTGATTCGGATATTCCTCAGGGCTTCGGGGCTTGCCTTGTAGCGCCTAGCAGTGCTCTGCCGCAACGGCTTTGACGATGCCGGCGAACTGATAGGAATACAGATACTGCCAGTACCATACGGGTAGAACGTATTGCCGCGGAATGGCTTTGGCGCTCACCGAAACGCCCATATCCGCCAGGCACTTATCGAACAGCAGCCGGGCTCGCGGCATGTGATACCGCCACGTGACGAGCAAAATGCTCGACCAGTGCCGGCGCGCCGCCAAGCGGCGGGTCATCAGCGCTTCGCCGCGGGTGGTCGACGGATCGGGTCTCGCGCAGATCACGTCGATTGCGTCGAAGTGCCGCAAGCACATTCGGTGCATCACGACGTCGTCGGATGTATACGGGTTGGACAGCATAACTGCCGAAGCGTGAACCTGCCGCGCCAGCGCGACGCCGTACTCTTCGCGCCCGTCGTGTTCACCACCGAGCACGACGACCGCGTCGACCCGCGAGATCGCGCTGTCGGGGGCGCGGCTGAATACGGCATAGCCGACCATGCCGTTCAGCGCCGCCGTCACCGTCAAGCAAGTCGCGGTCAGGACTGTCGCACGCCGCGCGATACGCAAAACCTTGAACACCCTGCGCTCGACGTCGACAGGAATGTCCGCAGACACCGTCGCCACCCTAGCGAAGACCTCCCACGACCCGGTATGCCAGATCTTGCACGAAAGGGCTCGCGGTAACGTCCGCGTTTGACTTGGCCACAGCGACGACTTCTCCGTCACGCGACATCTCGGCGGAGATCGCTCCAAGGCTGAGCGGAAACGTGCAGACGCCGCGTCCGACGGGAACGCGGCAGGAATAGTGCTGCGTCCCAGCGGTAATCATCACCTGCGACGCCGCCGTCGCAAACGTCACCGCCTCGATGGTGTTACGAGGTGGCGCCGTATTCGGCGCCGCGTGCATCAACAACGTCTCGGGGTACACCGGCCGCGCATCGGCGAATTGCGTGCGATACGAGACGAACATCGCGTCACGCAGGACGCGGGGGCGTCGACCGGACTTGAACGCCATGATGTCGTAGGCGTTCATGTCGAGGATGCCCCAGCCGTGCTTCACCGACAAAGCCATCTCGGTGTTTTCCGCGTAGTCGTTCCAGGTGAGCAACTCCACCCACTCGGCGTGCTGCTGGTCGGCGAGTTGCCAGGCCTGCCGATCGGTGAGACCGTTATCCGCTTCGTGGAAGACCCCGTCTCGGGGTCGGCTGTCCTGAAACGCCACTGGCTGCATCCACAGTTTGCCGAGCCGACGCGTGCGGCGGATCACGTCGAGCTGAGAGCCACGATTGAGGTCGCGGGGCGACATCGTGGAGGGAGAGCGCCCGCCCCAGGTGCTGAATCCGTAGCTGACCGACGCGAACTTCTCCGGGTTGTCGGCGACAATCAGAAATGTTGGTACGAAAGCCACTTCCCGCTTCAGCTTGTCGTGCAGGGCATCCAGGACACTGCGCCACCACTGCGGCGTCTGCCCTTCTGCGGCGAAGGATCCGAGGACTGCACGGCCGTCGGGAAGGCGGAAGGTTGCCGGCGCATCCAGGTACGGGGCGATGTCGCCGGCGAACTCTGCGGGGGACATCGTGCGCAGGGGCCCGGTGAGGTCTGCGGTCACCAGAATCGTGAATCCGTTAGCCGCCGCCGCGGCCTGCAGGATCCGGTCGATGACGTCGTCTTGGGCACGGGTGTTGAAGACGTCGACCGCGAAACCGTCGATGCCAACGCTTCTCGCCTGACTGATCTCGCTGAGCAGGTCCCTGAACTTCCAGTCCGCCAGGTCGCTGTGGGCGCGCGGCAGCGGCCTGTCTCGCAGGAACCCGCCGTAGGCGGCGTGCTTCCCGTCTTCACCGTCGACCGTCAGGTACTGCGTCGCATAGTAATCCTGCGACCCGTCCTTGTTGTCGATCGATATCGGCAGGCTCGGCATGTAGTGCGCAAAGACCTTCCGCGCGGTGGGCTTATCGACCAGGTTGATGGGCAGATAGGGGGTGAAGACGGTCTGCATCGCGGCAGGCGGGCCGGAAAGATGCGACACCCACGCGATCACCAGGATCACCACGAGCACCGGCACGCCGGCCCAGCTGGACGCTCGAGGGAGTAACCGCGTCTTCATCAGCAGCGGGTCATTTCTACGGCAGACGAACCATGGTGATCCGCCTCGCTCAATTCGCAGGCCATATGCCGCGTAGCGAAGACGGAGACGAACCCGACTGTTGCACAACCTATCCCGTACACCAAAGCCAGGAGGAGGGTCGCTGAAAAGCGCCACGTTGCGACGAGCAGGTCCGCGTTCGTCGCCGCCGGTCGCACCGACGGCACACACAACGTCAGCGGCACAGCGGTGCTGAGCAGGCCGAGGCAGGTCTCGGTCACAGGTGCCACTGCGTCGTCGCTCATCGCCAACACAATGCCCAGCAGACCACACGACAGGCCGCTGAGCGCGGCGATCACCAACCGACCCCGGTCACGACGACCGATGAGGGAGGCCAGCGCCGCTCCTGCGGCCGAGCCGCAGGCGAAATACAGCGTATCCACGGGTCGCCCTCAACACCGTTCTCGGCGTTGAGAATCAGCGACCGCACGAGCGACGAGCATGCCCACCAGCAAGCCACTGACGGCACCGGCGAAGAAGACACCCAGACCGATCACCGATTGCGTCGGTGTGGCTGTCACCGCCCGTGCCGCGGCGGCGCTGATGCTGCCGGCTGCTCCGCCCGCGGCAGCCAACACCGCGTGCAGGACCCGTCGACCGGTCGCCACTACCGAAATACCGATCACAACAGCCGCGGCGCAAGTGAGGGCGAAGACGCCGACCAGCGCGCGTCCGAGCTCTGGTGCGGCCGGCTGGAGCCACTGGCGTGCCACACTGCCGGCCGATGCGCCGACCACCGTCCACGCGAGTGCGCGCCGGTCATCCCCCTGTGCTTCGGTCATCCCGTCGATGAGTCCTGTCGTCGGCGACTCAGGTCGCCGATGTCCTTGCCTTGTGCAGCGATTCGATCATCATCTGCGCCAGCTGCTCGATCAGTGGACGCTCCAGGATGCTGACGTGGTCGCCGGTGAGCTGATCCGCGGTCACCGATCCTTTGTGGAAGTCGTCCCAACCCAACAGCTCCGTCTCGGCATCGAACACCGTGCCCTGGCTGGCGAACAGGTGCATCGGAGCGTCATGCCCGGGCAGGTGGTAGCGACATGCGATCTCGGCCGCGCCGTGATAGTCGAAGTCGCGATGCGGCCACAGCGCCCCACTTCGAAGCAGCCGGCGGCCGACCTCGAGGTATTTGGTCAACTGTTCGCGCGCGGGCCGGCGGCGTATGCGGCTGAACCGCCATCGCAGCGTCTGGTGCTCCCGCTCCATGTGCGCCATCGACGGCGCCAAGCAGTCGATAATGCCCAACCACTCGACGGTCCGGCCGGCGTCGACGGCCTGACGCGCAATGTCATACGCCACGGCCCCGCCGATTGAATAGCCTGCCAGCGCGAGCGGACCCTCCGGTTGCCGTTCGCAGATAACCGAAAAGGCTTGATTGGCATGCTGTTCCACGGTTACTGACGCGTCGAACAGCCCATCCGGTTGCTCGGGGATCAGGACATGTACCGATTGGTCCTCAGCCCACAAGTCCTTGAAGTGCCGCACACTCACCGCGGATGCAAGATCGGCGAAGACGAAATGGACCGGTTGATCGGACGTGATCTCATCCGTGCCGTCTCCGTTCTCGGCGTTGATCAACATCGCGAGTCCAGCGACGGTCCGGCCGCTGTCCAGGAACGCGGCGAGTGACGGCGCGACACCGAACTCCCGCTGAACCTTGAAGATCAGCCGAGCGGCCAGCAGCGAATGACCACCGATATCGAAGAAGTCGGCGTTCACGTCGGTGACCGGTGCGGCCAGCAACTCGGCCCACAGTGCCGAGAGGCGCCTTTCGGTGTCGTCTCGCGGAGGCTGGTCGCCGGTTCCACTTGTCTCCCGTGGCGCGGGCACCGGCAATGCCGCCTTGTTGAGCTTTCCGCTTGCTGTCGTCGGGAGCTCGCTGATGAACGTGAAAGAGCTGGGAATCATGTGTTCGGGCAGGCGACGACGCAGCCAGTCCCGTGCGTCGGCCTCGGCGGGGCAGCCCGGCTCGTCGACAATGTAAGCGACCAAATGCTTTTCGCCGTTGGGTGCCTCGTTGACGACCACGGCGCATGAGTTCACCCCAGGGTGCTCACACAACGTGGACTCGATCTCGCCCGGCTCGATACGGAAACCGCGGATCTTGAGCTGGTCGTCGTAGCGGCCCAGGTGCTGCAGCCGGCCGTCGGGCAGGAATCTACCCCGATCGCCGGTGCGGTACATCCGCCCGCCGGCGTGGAAGGGATCGTCGACGAACCGGCGCGCCTGTTCGTCGGGACGATTGTGGTAACCCCGGGCTACCGCGACGCCGCCGATGGCGATCTCCCCGGGAACTCCGACCGGTTGTAGTCGCCCTTCGGGGTCGATGACGTACATCCGCACGTTCGAGAACGGTTTCCCGACCGTGACGGTGTCTCCGTCGGCCAGCCGCACGACGGTGTCGATGATCGTCGCCTCGGTGGGGCCGTAGGTGTTCCAGACCTGACCGCAGCGCTGCAACAGCGCCTTGGCCAGACCATCTGGCAGCGTCTCACCGATCGACGCCGCAGCGAGATGACGGTTGCCGTTCCAGCCCGAGGCAACCAAGGCTGCCCAGGTTGTCGGCGTTGCCATCATGTAGGTAGCACCACTGTCGGCGATCAGCCGGCTCAGGGCGACGGGTTCCGTCGCCTGCGCGGAGCTGGCCAGGACAAGCCTTGCGCCGCAGGCCAGTGCGCAGAAGATGTCCCCGAGTGAGACATCGAAGGAAATGGATGCCACCGACAACACCGTGTCGGCGGCCGTGACGCCCATGTCCCGAAACATGGTGCCCATCAAGTTCGCAACGCTGCCGTGCTCGATGAGCACACCCTTGGGACGACCGGTGGAGCCCGAGGTGTAGATCAGGTAGGCCAGGTCGCCGGGCGAGACGGCTGACGTGACACGCTCTCGACGACCAGGATTCGCGAATATCGACGACGCTGGCCCCGTCCGCCTCCCAACCAGCCGGCAGAGGACGGTCGGTCACAATCATGCTCGCGCCGGCGTCGTTGACGCTGAAGCTGTTGCGAGCGGCCGGCTGACGGGGGTCGAGCGGCAGAAATGCTGCCCCCGACTTGAGGATTCCGAGCAGTGCCGCGATCAGATCAGGGGTACGGTCCAGCAGCACCGCGACCACCGAGCCGATGCCGGCGCCCTCGTCCGCCAATCGCGATGCGATGGCCGCTGCCCGGTCGTCCAGTTGCCGGTAGGTCAGGGTGGCGTCGCCGACTTCAACTGCCACCGCGTCCGGCGTACGCTCGACCTGCGCGCTGATGATGTCGTGCACGCACTGCGGGTGCGACGAAATACCCTTTTGGGTAACCGTATTCCAGCCGAGCTGACGTTCGCGCTCGTCCGTGGTGAGCGAATTGTGTTCGCCCATCGGTATTTCGGGCTCGGCCGCGACCACGTGGAGCAGTCGACAGAAATGCGATAGCATCTCGCGCGCCGTCTCGCGTTCGAACAGATCCGTGCTGAAGAAGAACCTCCCGGCGAGGTCTCCCTCGGGCCGCTCGTCCAGCTCGATACTGATGTCGAACTTCGACGATCCCAGCGCGTCCCGGACATCGGTTTCCATCAAATGCAGCGACCAGTCATCGGCCGGCGAGGTCAGCTGCGGCTCAAGCACCAACGACGTCTGGAAAAGCGGATTACTGCGGACATCACGTGCGACCCCCAATCCGCTGACCAGAGTCTCGAACGGCACCGCGTCACTGAGCGCCTCGGTGACCACCCAGCCGGTCCGACTGATCAGCGAGGTGAAGGACTCCTCCGCTGACACCTCGCAGCGCACGACCACCGGGGTGACCGCATAGCCGGCGACGGAGAACAGATCGCTGCGCTGGCGGAGGTCGTGCGGGGTGCCGAAGACAACCTCGGAGGATTCGCTGTAGAGGTGCAGCCACCATGCATAGGCGGCGGCCAATGCATGGAACAGGGTGCCACCCGCCGCCCGCGCCGCGGCACGCAGCCCCTCAACGGTGGCGTGATCGATCGTCAGCGGTATCGTCCCGCCGTCGAAGGTCTGACGCGAGGGTCGCGGGTGGTCGAGGGGCAACTGGGTTGAGGTGATGTCCGCCAACCGATCACGCCACCGTTCGATTCGCTTGGCCGTCTCAGGTCCACGAAGCCAATCGAGCTCCCACTGCGTGTAGTCGACGTACTGTGCCTCTGGCCGGCGAAGCGCAGATGGCACGCCCGTGGTGTAGCTGCGGTACAGGACAACGAGTTCGGGAAACACGACCCGATTCAGCGTCAGGCCGTCCCAAATCAGATGGTGCAGGCCAACATAGAGCCGGTGGTCGTTCTCAGCGATCCGGATCAGCCGCGGGCGAATCAGTGGCCCGACGGCCAGGTCGTAGGGTCGCAGCGAGTCGGTAGTGACGATGTCTACGGCGCGCGCTACGGCGTCTGCCGTAGTCAGGTCGGAAAAGTCGGAAATGGGGAAGTCCACTTCCATTGGTTCCCGAATGATTTGGTGCGGCACTCCATCGATCAGGTCGAAAGTGGTCCGCAACGCCTCGTGCCTGGCGACCACCTCGGTCAGCGCCCGCCGGAGCGCATCGACGTCCAGCGCACCAGTCTTGCGGATCTCGACCACTTCGTTCAACATGCGCGCGTCCGGTGCGAGTTGACTCTGGTACCACATCTGCGACTGCGATGCCGAAAGCGGCATCGGACCAGACACTTTCATCGAACTGACCGCGGGCAGTTCGCTGACAGGCGGGGTTATTCCCGCCGCCCGCACGCGTCGCTCCAAAAGTGCGCGACGCATTTGGACAATTCGCGCCGCTTCGTCGGTATCTATGCTCGTCATGCCTGCCACCTGATCGGAAGTTTCTCAAGCCCACGAAGCTTGAGATTTGCGCGCCATTGCAGAGGACCGCCGCCTAACTCGAGCTCGGGCAGGCGGGTCAGCAGGGCTTCGAAGGCGATCTGGGCCTCGATCCGGCCTAACGGCGCACCAAAGCAGAAGTGCGGTCCCCACCCGAAGGCCAAGTGGCGGTTGTCTTGTCGGGTCAGGTCGAACCGATCCGGGTCAGCGAACCGCGCCGGGTCGCGGTTGGCCGCGCCCATCACGGCGATGACCGACTGACCCTGCTCGATCTGCTGGCCGCCCAGCACGAGATCCTCTGGCGCAATCCGGGTGGTCTGCTGACTCGGACTTTCGTAGCGCAGCAGTTCCTCGATGGCGGTGGGCAGCATCGCTGGGTCACGGCGCAGCTGCTCGAGCGCCGATGGGTGCCGCAGCAAGGTGACCAGTCCGTTGCCGATCAGGTTGGTGGTGGTCTCCATCGCACCGACCATGGTGATGATCGTGTTGGCGATCACCTCTTCTTGGGTAAGCCGATCTCCTTGCAGCCGAGCTTGACTCAGCAGTCCGATCAATCCGACAGTGGGAGCGTCGGCATTCTGGGTCAACGCGCGCTGCAAGTACTCGGTCATGTCCGACGTGGCGTTGAGCACCTCGTCGATGCCGTCCGGGTTGTTCTGGAAGTTGCCGAGAATCTGTGCGAAGGTTTGCGACCACTCTTTGAGTTGCTCATGGTCCTGCGTTGGCAAACCCAGCATTTCAGCACTGACGATCGCCGGCAGCGGACCGGCGAAGTCGCTCATCAAATCCATTTCGCCGTATGCGATAACCCGGTCGATCAGGCCGTCGGCGATGTTGCGAATGTGGTCGCGCAGCTTTTCCACCCGGCGAGCGGTGAAGGCGTGCGATGCTAGTCCGCGCACCCGCCGGTGCTGGTGTGAGTCCATGAAAAGCATTTGCTTGACCATGATCTCGGCCACCGGCGCCAACCGCTGCATACCGAGTTCGGCCAGCCGATCGGGGCTGGGTGTGCATTCTGCCCCGAATCGCCCGAGTACCTCCACGACGTCGTCGTAGCGGGTGAGCACCCACGCGTGCAGAAATCGGTCCCACAGCACGGGGGACTCCTGACGCAGCTGCGCATACAACGGATACGGGTCAGCGAGGACGTCGGGGTCGAGAAGGTGATACAGGCTGAGCGAGCCGGTACGTGCGGTCATCCTGCCAGCTCTTCGTCAATCGACGTTCCCTCGAAGCCCATCAGTGCGTCGGCTTGGAGGAGCTCGTCGTCGCTCATGGCCTCGATGTCCGCCATCAGGAGTCGTTGAATCTCGACGGCCATCTCGGCCACCGTGGGATTTTCGAAGACCGACCGCAGCGGTACCTCGATGCCGAACCGTTCTCCGATGCGCACGGACAGCTGAGCGCCCAGCATGGAGTGGCCGCCGAGAGCGAAGAAGTCTTCGTCGATACCGATCGCCGGCAGCCAGAGCCGCTCGGCCACGATGGTGGCCAGAATTCCTTCGAGGTCATCGCGCGGGGCGACCAGATCGCCACGGCCGGCGATATCAGATCCGCTGTCGCGCAGCAGCTTCCGGTCGACCTTGCCATGCGCGTTGGTAGGAAGCTCATCCAGCATGGTGCAGTCGGAGGGAACCATGTGCGCTGGCAGACGCTTTGACAGAAACTCGCGTAGCTCGGCGGTTGCCGGCGGACGGCCCGCCGCACCGACGATGAAAGCCCTGAGCCGCTGCGACCCGTTGTTGCCGACGGCGACCACAGCGCTGGTGCGGACTTTGGGGTGCTGGTCGAGCACTGCGGCGATCTCGCCGAGCTCGATCCGCAGGCCTCGAATGTTGACCTGTTCGTCGAGTCGACCGAGGTACACCAGTTGGCCGTCAGACTGGAGGCGCACCAAATCGCCTGTGCGGTATTGGCGGCAGCCCGCAGCGTCGAGAAAGAATCGAGCCTGGTTGTGAACTGGATGACTGACATAACCACGCCCGACCGAAGCTCCACCGATGATCAGCTCACCTTCGGTGTCAGCCGGCACAGGTTGACCATTGCGATCGACGACAGTCAGCGCGACCCCGGTTATCGCCGACCCCAACGTCGGCAGATCCGCGCAGTCTCCCGCTTCATCGGCAGGCATGACAACGCCCGACGTGGACACCACGGTGGCTTCCGAAACGCCGTAGTTGTTGACCACCCGGAAGGGCAGACCGGCCCGCGGCCGGCGGTGCAAGACGTCGCCTCCGGTGAGCATCACCCGCAAAGCGGCGGTGGCGGGCCAGTCGAGAGCCAGGAGTTCCTCGCAGAGCGCCGTCGGCACAAATGTCGTCGTGATGCGCTCAGCCAACAACCAATCGCGCAGTGCAGCCGGATCGGTCTTGACGCGATCGGGTGGGATGATCAGCGAAGCGCCGACTGCCAGGCAGGGCCAAATCTCCCAGACGGCCGCGTCGAACCCCGGACTTGATATCAGTGCGCTTCGGTCGGATTGGGTGAACTCGAATGCTTTCTCGTGCCAGTCGACAAGATTCCCAAGACTGTGGTGCTCGATGAGCACCCCTTTGGGACGACCGGTGGACCCCGACGTGTACACGATGTAGGCGGGGTCGCTGGGCGACGGCGAACGCAGGGAAGCCGGCGCGAAGCCGGCCGGTTGCATCGGCGCGATCGCGTGGGGCGCATCGATTCGTGCCGCCGTATCTGCCTCTGCCACAACGGTCTGCGCACCCGACTCGGTCACCATGAACGTGAGCCGCTCGTCGGGATAAGCCGGGTCCAGTGCTACATAGCAGCCACCCGCAGCCAAGATGCCCAACGCGCCAACCACGAGCTCGGTGGAGCGCGGTAAGCACAGCGCAACGGGATGACCTGGCCGCACGCCGTATTCATGCAAGCGGCCGGCCAAAGCGAGCGCCTGCGACCACAGTTGGCCGTACGACAGATTGCCGTCCGACGACGTCAGCGCGTTGGCATCCGGCCGTTCGCGAGCGATTCGCTCCACTCGCGCAACGACGCCGGTTGAGATGGCACTCATGTTTTTATTACCCTTCCCGAGCGCCCAAAAGGCTGCCCCACGCTCGGTTTGCCCCGGGGCTGATAGATGGTGATGAATGTGTGGTGTCAGGCCCAGCTGGAGCCGACGGCGGAGTCGGTGCTGGCCATGTTGTTGCCGGCGGTCTGCACCTTCTGGCCGTGGCTGTTGGCCTGCTCGTAGATGGTCTGGAAGTTACGACCCAACTGGGTGATGAACTCCTGGCAGGCCACCGAACCCGAACCGCCCCAGAAGTCACCGGCAGCCAGCACATCGCGCACGATGGCCTGGTGCTCGGACTCCAACGAAGCGGCCTGGGCGCGGATCATCGCGCCGTGGGCATCGACATCACCGAACTGGTAACTGATCGACATGAGTGTTCTCCTACACGTTGTCTGGGTGGTGATGGACTAGCTGGACAGGATCTGCTGCGAGCCCTGCTCTTGGGCCTCGTAGTTGTTCGCGTCACGGATCAGTCCGTCACGCACACCGTGCAGCATGTTGACGATGTTGCGGAACGCGGTGTTCATCTGACCCATGGTGTCGTAGGAGGTGGCCTGAGCGGTACCGCTCCAGCCGGCTCCGGCGATGTTCTGGCTCGACGCCCACATCTTGCGGGCCTCGTCCTCCACCGTCTGCGCATGCACGTCGAAACGTCCAGCCATCGAACGCATCTCGTGCGGGTCAGTCATAAAACGTGTAGGCATATCTCTCTCTCCTTACTGAAACTGATCTGGAAATTCGTGTTGTGGCGAGGGGCCGAAAAACGCAGGCCACTCCTGTCATCCCATCAATTGGGCCCGTGTCCGTTGCCGTTGTGTCCGTTGCCGTTGCGCCCGTAGCCGTTATGCCCGTAGCCGTTATGCCCGCTCTGGCCGTCGTTCGGCAGATAGACGATGTGCGGCGTGTATCCGGGAGCGGGCGGGACGCCCGGCGGTAGCTGGTACGCGCCAGCCGGAGCCATCGGCGTCTGTGTGTAGCCGGCTCCCGGCGAACGCGTCAGCACCTTGAGGCGTGGCCCGTACCTGGACGCAACTGCACCGCCCACGCCAGCCGCGGCGGCCACACCTGCTGCCGAGCCTGCGCCACTCGGTAGGAATGGGATGCCCATCGGCAACCCGCCTTCCGCCGTGCCGACGCCGGGTAGCGCCGATCCCAGCGGCATGGTGGCGAGCCACGTGGGCGTCGCTGCCGTGCCCCAACTCGGCGGCACCGACAGAACGCCAACCGAGGAGGCAGCACCCAAACCAGCGAAACCGCCGCCGCCGCCGGCGAAACCGCCGACCATGGTCGCAGCCGGCGCTGCCGCGGGCGGCAGTGGGGGCATAGGCGGCGAGATGGGGTTCATTGCTTGGTTGATAGCAGTGCTGACGGGCGTATTCATCAGGGGGCCTAGCGCGTTGAGTCCCGCGAACAGGCCAAAAAGAAGGGTGTCGTTCTGTAAATCCGCGATCAAATTCGATCCGTCCCCAAATATGCTCGTGGTGGAGCTCGAGCTGGACGTCAACGAATTGAGCAATGTCGACAGCGATGTCGGTGTCGTCGTCGCGGCGGGCGATGCGAGGCTCTGCAGCGAGGCGGGAACGTTAGTGACCAGTTGCGATAGCGCCGACTGCACTCCCGCGCCCGAGGACGCCCCGACGGCCTGTGCCGTTGCGGCGGCCTGATTGGCCGCACCAGCCGGATTGGTGGTCGGCGGCGGTGCCGTGAACGGTGTCACCCTGGAAGCGGCCGCCGAGTTTCCGGCGTAGCCGTACATCGCGGCAGCGTCCTGGGCCCACATTTCGCCGTATTGAGCCTCGATGGTGGCGATCGCCGGGGTGTTCTGCCCAAAAGTGTTGGTAGCGTTGAGCATCGCCAACTGCATGCGATTGGTGGCGATCGTTTCCGGCGGCACCATCGACGTGAACGCCGTCTGGTAGGCGCTTGCCGCGGCCCTGGCCTGGCTCGCCGTTTGTTCAGCTTCTGCCGCCGCGGAATTCAGCCACGCCACGTACGGCGTCACCGCCTGCTCCATGGCCGCCGACGACGGACCCTGCCAGGTGCTGTCGGTCAGTTCTGACGTCACCGTCCCGTAGGACATTGCAGTGGAACGCAATTCGGACGCCAGTCCGTCCCAGGCCGCGGCTGACGTCAGCATCGAGCCTGGCCCAGGGCCGGCGTACATCCGCGCGGAATTGATCTCCGGCGGTAAACCCCCGAAATCCATCACTGCACCGTCGTCCGCCCTACAGTGCCGCTGCCGCGTTGGCGGCCTCGGCAGTCGCGTACGATCCCGCGCTGAGACCCAGCGTGTTGACGAACATTTCGTGAATCGCAGCGGCTTGAGCGCTCACCGCCTGATACAGCTCGGCGTGCGCGGCGAACTGCGCAGCGGTCAGAGCCGAGACTTCATCGGCAGCCGCAGGGATGACTCCGGTGGTGGGGGCCGCCGCAGCTGCATTCCCTGCGGTCATGGCAGAGCCAATACCCTGCAAGGTGCCGGCCGCGGCCCCCAACAGCTCGGGCTGCGTGGTCACAAACGACATGCGCTCCTCCTTATACGGAAGCTGGGGCCGCCCTTTGGGCTACTCCTCGTACCATCGGCATCTAAATACCGCTGATCCAACGATTACCAATATTACATACTAAACGAAGGATTACAAGCCGATATGTGTATATCCGGTCTATGAATTGTCTATGCAAGATCCGGTGCGGTCGTCCCGTCGAACCCGTGCCAAGTGGCAACCGCCTCGAGGACCGGAGCCACGTCGGAGGCCAGCCAGCCGTCGAGTTGCAACCGATCAGCATCCGTACGGCACACCGCTGCGCTGTGGTGAAGCCAGGCAAGCAGGATGGCAACGCGCTCGTCGATGCCGTCTCGGTCGCCGGCACCGGCACTCAGCACATTTCGCTCAGAGGCGGAAAGGCCACCGGCGCTGAGTCGCTGACTGACGACCGCGCCGAAATCAGCGGCCTCCACTTGACAACTCGCGGTCAAGATCATCAGGTAGGCGTCGATCAGCGCTGGTCTGTCACCCCGCGCCTGATCCCATCCGACGATGCGGTTCACCGGGCCCCGCGGTCCCGCCAGCCGAACGCTGTCGGGGGTGTAGTCGCCGTGCGTCCAGCACACCGTCATGCGCCGGCCGACAATTGCGCGCGCCAGCATTGCTTCCAGCCGTTCCAGCTTCGGCGTCAGACCGGGCTCGAGCCGGCCGCAGATATCGGCCAGGTCCGCCGCTGGGGCCACCACCCATTGCCGGACCGAGGAGAGGTTGTCCACGACGATCGACCTCGCGGTCGCACGGTGTAACGGCGCTATGGCATCGAGCGCCAGGGTGGTCAGCTCCTCGAAGCGGTCGGGGTCGCCTGCGAGCACCTCTGCCAGAACTATTCCGGGGCGGAAGGACTCGACGCACACGGTCGCGTCTGCGCGTTCGTCGAAAGACAGCACCCGCGGCAGCAGTTCCCGCCAACCGTCGTCGAGTCCCGATTGATTGGCGATTTCGGCGACCAACCTGCGTTGCGTCCGCAGTTCCGTGGCTCCCCGTAGATCCCGGGCGACCTTCAAGACGGCGACCGACGGTCCCCGCTCGACACGCAACTGGCTGAGCCGAATCACGCTGCTGACGATCGTATTGTCAGCCGTCGAGGGTCTCGGTCGAGCGCGGGACAGTAGGCCGAGCAGATGATCGGACGTTGCCGTGTTTGCGGCGTTTCCCGCCAGATTCATTCCGGAGTTCATCCCGCTGGCCTCCCATTTTTATGCCCCACATGGTTGAGCACAGTGAAGAGCCCATCTGCGGCGTGATCGACGGCGAACGACTCTGCGTAATGCCGTGCCGCCGCTGCGCCTTGCAACGTTGCGGTGAGCGGGTCGGAAAGCTCGTCGAACGCGGCGGTCAGTCCCGCGACGTCGTCGACCCCTACCGGCGGAAGGACCGGCGGCTGGTACTCGGGCAGACCGCCGACCGTTGACACGATTGGCATCACGCCCAGGTGCATCGACAACATCTGCACGCCGCTTTGCGAGGCACCGCGGTAGAGCGCAACCGAACCCTTCGCGGCGGCAAAGGTATTGACGACATCTGCATAGCGGTAATTGCCCGGGCGCCAACGCACGTAAGCCGGAAGAGTCCTGATGACAAGCGGTCCGTTGCCAACCAGTAGCAACTCGTCCCCACGCCAGCTGTCTCCGTCCACATGACGCTGCCAGGCATCGAGCACTACGTCCATATTCTTCTGCGAACCGAGTTGCCCGGCCACGACGAAATCTTGCCGCTCTTCGGGGCCCACAAAGGGAGGGACCTTCGCCGGATCCAGGTCGCTGCAGAGCGGCAACACACTCATGGGAGTGCCGGCAACATCGCGCCGGACAGCGACAGAGATGGCCGCGTAGTTGCTGTACGTCACGGTGGCCGCCGAGCGGGATCCCCAACGATCGAACAAGGCGCGCGCGAGTGCTCGGCGCCGCCCGTTGCCCTCGTCGCGCCGATCGTCATGGACCAACTGAATCCGCGGGATCCCCCTGGCCAGCGCGGTCCACCGCGGATCACGTACCTGCTCGACGATGGCGACATCGGGCCGATGGTCACGGATGCGGCGCCGAGCCGCCAGCCAGCTCGAGACCGTCCGGAATGGCAGATCGAGAACCATCTCATAGTCGCGCGCCATGTCCGACTCTGGATGTCGGTCGGTGGTCACCAACAGCACGTCTACGCCACGCGCGCGTAGCGCCTCGGCTTGCACGCGCGCCAGCGGGCGCATCAGCGGCGAAAGCCACACGGCCCGCATGGCATTGGAGCCCCCGCCATCACGAGAGATCCCGGCTCCGGTAGTTATCACGACGATTTCACCCCGTTGCCGTTGCATGCCGGCGAGCTCAGGTGCGGCAGAGTCCGGGGAGATACCAGGCGGCCGCCCCACTCGCCGATATAACCGAGTTGATCAGCCAGCTCGGATTCGAGATCCCACGACAGAGCCAAGACCACATCTGGCTGGTCGTCGCCGATCCGCCTTGGGTCGTGAATGGGGACTCGCATACCTGGCGTGAAGCAGCCATGTCGGTACGGATCGCGGTCCACGATGTACTCCAGTAGGTCGCTGCGAATTCCGCAGTAATTGAGCAAAGTCGTCCCAGCGCCAAGAGCGCCGTAGCCGACCACCCGCTCGCCGTTAGCGCGGCATTGGAGCAGAAATCGTAATAGATTCTGGCGCAACACTTCAGTGCGTGGTCGCAACTGCATATAGCCTTCCACTCGCTGCAATCCCGCGGTTTTCTCCATGCGCAAAACTTCTACGAACCGATCGGTGGGAGGAGCGGCGATTCGCGCGGGACGAGCCCAAATGCGAAGCGAGCCGGCGTGAGTTGGCAAGAGTTCCGCGTCGACGACCGCAAGTCCGGCGGTCGCCAGGGCACGTGTCGCCGAGTGCAGCGTGTAATACTGCGCGTGGTCGTGATCGATCGTGTCGAACTGTGCGTTTTGCAACAGCCTTAACCCATGCCTTACCTCGATGCTCAGCCAGCCGTCGTCTGCCAGCAGCGCGCGCAGGGATCGGGTGAACCCCCGAAGATCCGGTATGCGCGAATAGACATTATTTGCCACGACGAGATCGGCCGGACCGTATTCGCCCCGCACTTCGCGTGCCAGCGACTCATCCAAAAAAGCCGTGGCCGTTGGGACACCGCGATCTCGGGCGATGAGGCCGGCATTCACCGACGGCTCAATTCCCAAACAAGGTATCCCTGCTGCTGCGACATGGCGCAGCAGGTATCCGTCATTGCTGGCGACCTCCACCACGAACGACTCGGTGGAAAGGCGCATCCGCTTGATGGTGTCGCGGACAAACTTCTTCGCGTGCGCTGCCCACGAGTCCGAAAACGACGAAAAATAGGGCTGCTCGGCCTCGGCGCCCCACGACCACGCAGGGGCAGATATCTGCAGCAACAGGCAGTTCTCACACACCCGCAGGTGCAGCGGGAACGTCGGTTCAGCTAAATTGAGTTCTCCAGGCGAGAGAAAACTGCCGCACGGCGGGGTAGCACCGAGGTCTAAGACGCTCCGCATTCGAATCGAATCGCACAGGCGACAATGTAACTGGGACAGCGCAGTTGGAGCAGCGCCGGCCGCCTCGCGCATCATGGCACACCGTGGGGTGGAGGCCCGGACCGCGGCGGGGGCACACCGCGGCCCGGGCGTTTGGGGGAGGCCCAGTCCAATTCGCGAATCACGCGATCAGCTGCTTTCGAGGCAGCGAGGCCGTTGCCGGCCTATTGACGGGGCCTGTCATCGTGCTGGCTATTATGCGAAAGACGTTGGCGGAAGCTACTTCTGCTGCATCCAAAAGAAGCTCACGCTTACCCGAGCTCATTCAGTACGCCCCGTCGCTGGCTACGACCGCTTTGATGGTCTTTGCGATGAGGAGGAAATCGCTTGCCATCGACCAGTTGTCGACATAGGACAGATCGAGCCGCACTGATTCGTCCCACGGAAGGTCGGATCGGCCGTTTACCTGCCATAGTCCGGTAACGCCCGGCTTGACCAGCAGCCGACGCTTCACGTCGCCGTTGTATTGCAGCACTTCTCGCGGCAGCGGTGGTCGCGGACCGACCACGCTCATGTCCTGCCTGAGCACGTTGATGAATTGCGGCAATTCGTCGATGCTGAACCTACGGAGGATTCTCCCCACGGGAGTCACACGGGGATCCTCGCGAATTTTGAACAGCACTCCGCCTTCGCTCTCATTGAGCGCCAACAACTGCTGAACCTGCCTATCCGCGCCGTCGACCATGGTCCGGAATTTGAGCATGGTGAACGGCTTTCCATCCAAGCCAATGCGTTCAGACGGGTAGAAAACCGGTCCTTTACTAGAGAGCTTGATGGCGATAGCCGAAGCAATGAGCAGTGGCGATGCCGCGATAAGCGCAGCCAACGCGAAGCAGAAGTCGAACCCGCGCTTCTGAAAGCTCTTTGCCCCTTCGTACTGCGGCTTTTCCACATGCAGCAGTGGGAAACCGGCGACGGGCCGCAGCGCTAGCCGCCCCTCGGCGACGTCCATCACCCCGGGGGCCATCACCAGGTCGACATCCATGGTCTCCAGCCGCCACATCAGCTGCCGAATACCTTGTGCGCCAAAGCGTTCTGTTCCAGTCAAAGCGACGGTGTCTGCATTGTGATGCGCTATCGCCGCCAACGCGTGTGTGTCGTCGCCGAGAATCGGGATTTCCTGGCCCTTGACCACCAGGGTTTTGCCGCGCGACGGTCCGTAGCCCGGGATGCCGGCCCCGACCACCACGTAGCCGTCACGCGGATCACGGGTCAACTCCTCGACCAGCTGACAAACCCCCTTGCGATCTCCGATCGCCAACACCCTCGTCAGGCATTCACCGCGAGTCCGCTTGCCGGCGATGTAGTGGCGCCATAGCAGGCGGCTCGCCAGCAAACCGGCCGTGCCTATCGGTAGCGCCACCGCCAGATACCCACGAGCCAGAAATATCTTCGCCAAAAGGGTGGCCATCGCAATGATTCCGAACGTCCAGAACGATGCGCTGACGATGCGTCGATATTCCTCGATTCCCGCCCCGATAACACGTACCGACCTGGAACGAAACCCCGCAATCAACGAAAGCCACAGCGCCGCAAACAGAATGGAGAACAGCGTCATAACCTCGCCGGGGTAACCCGAAACATGGGGCGAGTCGCCAAAGCGAATGAACTGGGCGAGCGCCACCGAGGCGCACACGATCAGCGCATCGGTAATGCGCAGGCGGCGTGAATACTGGTGCTGCCAACGACGAGCGTTGGCAGCCTTGACGATCTGCGCCGGCCGGGCCAGAACAGGCGGTCCGCTTTGTTGACTGGGAATGTTCCTGGCGATTGAGATAGTCATACCGGCCTGATTTCTCGCTTGCGGGTCACGTGGACGTTGCCGGCTGCGGACATCATGACGCCACTCTCCGCACCGATGCCAACAGCGGCCAGCTAGCGTCCTTTTCGGAGATGACGCTTACCGCCAGCGGCCACTCAATTGCCAATTCCGGGTCGTCCCAGCGGAATCCCTGCTCCTCTTCGGCGTCATAGACGCCGCTGACCTGATAGAGAACCTCGGCGTTGTCAGCGAGAGTCTGAAAACCATGCGCGATGAACGGCGGCAAGAACAGCGCGCGGCGATTGTCGGCACTCAACTGCACCATCACGTGGTCGCCGTAATTGCTCGACTCTGGGCGAACGTCGACAGCCACGGCGACGATCGCGCCTCGCGTGCACCGGACCAACTTGGCCTCGACGTTCGGAGGGACCTGGCGGTGGATACCGCGCATTGTCCCTCTGGCGTAGTTATAGGCCACATCCATCCGTGCGACGCTGGAGAGTAGACCGTATTCGGCGAATTCGCTGGCGCAGAACAGGTGCGAGAAGAATCCGCGATCGTCGCGGTCCGGCTCGATGTCGACGATCGTCACCCCGCCGATGTCAGTGGGCGTGTACTTCACTCGAACTCTCCCTTCGGGATTGGGTCGCCATCTCGCGCCGCATCGTTGCCGCCGTCGAAAAGTCGTCTGCTCGTCATCGCACTGCGCTAGTTCACCGAGTAATCGGATCCGAGAGGTCGACCGGTGTCAGCGCAAGCATGTTGGGCACCCCGTCCAGCGATCGAACTCTCGGACGGCCGCACCCCGCGACGCAGAGTCCGTTGGGGGAACGCGCACTACGCCTCCTGCGTCAGGGGCGACACTCTCGGCGCCCACGTAAGTCAGACCGGCCATCACCGTTTTGATGAGTATACATACGTTTGGAATGAAGTTAAGCATTTTAAGCAACTTTTGGTATGACTTTGTCAATGAGCATCTGAAGTCGTGGCGGATCGGAGGTGCGTCAGCCGGCGTATACCGGGCGCTGCACCATGGCAGGACGGAAGTTGTAGCGGGCAGCCAGCGGAGAGCGGGCGACGCCTTGCTCTGCGGTTTGTGCCGTTGGGGCGCCGATCGGACCGGCAGGGCTACCGGACGCCGACGCCAGCGCCGGCGCAGCCGGCATCGCGCCGGCCGGCAGCGCCGAGGCGACTTGGCTGAAAGCGGGGGCCGCCGAGGTCCAGCCCTGGGGCACTGACAAGGCGCCGAGCGAAGCCGCGCGGCCCGAGACCGCGGACACCGCGCTGCCCGGTGAACCTAAGGCACTCGCGCCGATGTTCATGGACGACTTGAACATCGGGAATCCGTTACCGAAGGTGCCGGCCGCCGGTCCAAGCGACTTCATGACCGAACCCGAAGAGCCCAGCATCGCGACACCCGAAGTCAGCATCGACGCCGAAGAGGTAGCGCCCGAGGTCAGACCCTGTACCGACGCCAGTGCTGCGCTCGACGACGACGTCGCGGAGGTCAGCGATGACAGTGGCGAGGTTGAACTCGAGGACGACATTGCAGACGCTGATGTAACCGCCTGCAGTGCACTTGGTGCCGTGGCAGCGCTCAACGGTGACACTGTCTGTGCGCCGGTCCCGGCCGCCGTCCCGGCAGCCTGGGCGACCGAGGCGCCCAGCCCGGCAGCTCCGGATGGGCTGGTGGTGGTCTCCCTCGGAGCCGTGAAAGGCGCCAAGGCCGACGCGGCCGACGAGGCGCCGGCATAGCCGTACATCGCGGCGGCATCCTGCGCCCACATCTCGAGGTAAAGCGCCTCGGTGGCCATGATCGCCGGGGTGTTCTGGCCGAAGAAGTTTGTCGCAACCAGCGCCAGCAGCAAGGCGCGGTTGGCCGCGATCTCAGCCGGGGGCACGGTCATCATGAATGCGGCCTCGTAGGCGGCCACGGCCGCCTTGGCCTGGGCGGCAGCCTGTTCGGCCTGCACGGCAGTGGCGCTGATCCACGCTACGTAAGTGGCGGCCGCAGTGGCCATCGACAGCGAAGACGGTCCAAGCCACGATGACGTCAAATCCGCGATCGCAAACTCATACCCCGCCGCTGCCAGATACAGGTCGTCGGCCAAGCCGTCCCACGCCGCGGAGGCGGCCACCATCGGCCCTGCGCCTGGTCCCGTGTACATCAGGCCCGAGTTGATTTCGGGCGGCAACGCCTCGAACCCCGGCATTTACGAACCGCCGCTTCTGGTGCCGACGGCCTCGCCGGGGGCGATCGGGGCGCCCCGGTCTGCTGAGTCCAACCGCGCGCGCAGATCGCGCGCGTCGAACTTCGTCAGACCGGGCGCTCGCATGCCAGACAGTTTACATACTTTTTGAATCATGTCGAGCTTGGAACAAACCGAAAGTCTTGCTACAGTCCGTTCGGCTGCATCGGCTCAGGGGTGGCTTTCAAGCCGCGTCGATCGCTACGACACATTGCAATTGGACTAAGCTCGACCAACGACGCCTCGAAACCATGGGGCCTCTTGGAAAAGCTTCGCGGCGGAGCATTCTTTAGGTGGCCCAACTATGACCGAAACAACCGACACTCGAGCTGATTCCACGCGCCAGCAGATCCTGCGCGCCGCCGCACGCCAATTCGCCCGGCTCCCCTACCATCAGGTCGGCTTGGACGATGTGCTCGCTGAAGCCGAATTGACCAAGGGCGCAATGTATTTCCACTTCCGCTCGAAGCACGCGCTGGCGCTGGCGATCATCGAGGATCAGATCACGCGATCCGACGCGGCGATCACCGACCTGCTGGCGCGGAAGTTGTCCGGCCTGGAGACGCTGATCGACTTCTCCTATCAATTGGCGGTTCGCGACATCAGCGAGGACATCTCGCGGGCGGCTCTTCACCTGGTTGAGTCCATCGGCCGGGTCGAGGGTCTGCAGTCAAAGTTGCATCGGCACTGGATCGACAACCTCGTGGTTGCCGTGCAGCGCGGTATCGGCGAGGGCGACGTGGTGGAGGACTGCGAGGCGGAAGATGTGGGACGCCTGGTTGCGTCGTCGTACATGGGTCTGCGTCAGACCGCCGACCTGGACGAACCAGGGGTTTTTCTCACCGACTTCGAGAAGATGTGGGCGTTGATGCTGCCCGGCTTCGTGCGTCCCGAGCGGCTCGACTACTTTCGTCAGTTCATCAAGCGACGGACAAAGATCGCGATCGGAAGCACGTCGGCGCTGGCAGGCTCAGGTTGATCAGATCCTCTGCCACCGGCCTGTTAGGATTTCGCGCCGAGTCAGTTCTCGGCCGACGGTCCGGAATTTGAGACCGGAACTCCGGAGGTACTAGTCGATGGCCCGCCAGGTTCGATCGGAAGCGACACGGCGAAAGATCCTCGACGCCGCGGTCGACGTATTCACCGAGGTCGGGTTCGCGGCTGCCGATCGCGGCGCGATCATCGAGCGCACCGGGATGACCAAGGGAGCCTTCTACCACCACTTCGATTCGATGGAATCGCTCGCTACGGCGATCATCGAAGATGGCTCCAACCTGGTGGTATCGGAGTTGAGCGCGATGTCGGACTCGTTTTCGCCGGCTCTGGAGAACATCCTGCACGGCACCTTCGTGACCGCGGATCTATTCGCCACCAACAAAGTCGTCCGTACCGCCGAGCAATTGACCCTGGCGTTCGGCAAGTTCAACGACCCCGCCGGCACAGGCAAGGCCTTCACCGCCTACGCCGCCTGGATCGAGGCGACGACGACGGAGGCGCGGCGGGCGATCGCCGAAGGCGACATCCGGGAAGAGCTCGACCCTCTGGTGGTCAGCGAGTCGATCATCGGCGCGACCTTCGGCGCCCGGATGATGGGCCAGACGGGCGACGGCAACGATTTGGTCCGCCGGCTGACGCAGATGTGGGAGCTACTGTTCCCCGCGATCGTCACCGAGACCTCGCTGAGCTACTACCGCGAATTCCTGGCACGGGAGGCGCTGCGTCACGTCGAGCCCGACGGCTCGTCCTAGATCAGTGCTCGTTGGCCCACAGTTCTTCGGTGAGGTCCTGGAAGGTGGCGAGTGCGATCTCGTCGTCGGCACGCCGCAGCGCTGACCTGCTCATCAGCGCCCGCACCGTCGAACCGTCCTTGTGCGCGAGTTCGACGACCATGTTCGCCAGGCCGTCGACAAGCGAGAGCACCGATTCGGTTTCGAGCGCGCCATAGAAGATGTCGTAGAACTTCAGCGCCACGACCTCCTCGGCGTCGCGGCCCAGAATGTCGGCGAACGCCGTGTTCGCGAAAACGATGGTGCCGTCCTGGAGCACCGCCAGAGTGGGCACCGGGATCCGCTCCAGTAACACCAGCGCCGGCAGCTGCTTGAGCGCCTCGATCGGCGATGGGCTGGCCTGCGCGGTTCGTCGACGTTCCACCGCTTGATTATTGTCCATCGCGGCGTTCATCGGCGAATCCAGCATCAAGGGTCTGTTTTGCCGGACGCGTGCGGATAATGACACGCTGAACGGATTGCAGTACAGCGACGGGCGCTAGAGGCAAGGAGGTTCGATGACGACGAACGGCGAATCAGCGGTCCTCGTCCTGGCAGCCGGCGCCGGAACCCGGATGCGGTCTGACATCCCCAAGGTGCTGCACACCCTGGCCGGCCGCAGCATGCTGGCGCACTCCCTGCATGCGATCGCCAAGATGGCACCGCAGCACCTGGTGGTGGTGCTGGGCCGCGATCACCAGCGCATCGAACAGTCCATCCGCGAACTGGCCGAGACTCTTGGCCGACCGATCGACACGGCGACGCAGGAACAGCAGCTCGGCACCGGGCATGCGGTGCTGTGCGGCCTGGCGGCGCTGCCCGACGACTTCCACGGCGTCGTCGTCGTCACCGCCGGCGACGTCCCGTTACTCGACGCCGACACGCTGGCCGACCTGGTCGCCGCGCACAACTCCCGGGGCGCCGCAGTCACCGTGCTGACCACTACGCTCGACGACCCGACCGGTTACGGCCGGACGCTGCGCACCCAGGACCACGAGGTGATCGCGATCGTGGAACAGGCCGACGCGACGCCGTCGCAGCAGGAGATCCGCGAGGTCAACGCCGGTGTGTACGCCTTCGACATCGCGGCGCTGCGCTCGGCGCTGGGCCAGCTGTCGGCCGACAACGCGCAACGGGAGCTGTACTTGACCGACGTCATCGCGATCGTCCGGCAGGACGGGCAGGTGGTGCAGGCCCGGCACGTCGACGACAGCTCGCTGGTGGCCGGGGTCAACAACCGGGTGCAGTTAGCCGAGCTGGCCGCCGAACTCAACCGCCGCATCGTCTCCGCGCACCAGCTGGCCGGCGTCACCGTCGTCGACCCGGCGACCACCTGGATCGACGTGGACGTGACCATCGGCCGCGACACCGTCATCCAACCCGGAACGCAGCTGCTCGGTGGCACCCGGATCGGCGGTCGATGCGCCATCGGCCCGGACACCACGCTGACCGACGTCGCGGTCGGCGACGGTGCGTCGGTGGTCCGCACCCACGGCACCGACGCCGCCATCGGTGACGGCGCCACGGTCGGCCCGTTCACCTATCTGCGGCCGGGCTCGGTCCTGGGCGCCGACGGCAAACTGGGTGCGTTCGTCGAGACCAAGAACTCCACGATCGGCGCCGGCACCAAGGTGCCGCACCTCACGTATGTCGGTGACGCCGACATCGGTGAACACAGCAATATCGGCGCCTCCAGCGTCTTCGTCAACTACGACGGCACCTCCAAGCAGCGCACGACGGTCGGCTCGCACGTCCGCACCGGCTCGGACACCATGTTCGTCGCGCCGGTCACCGTCGGGGACGGCGCCTATACCGGCGCCGGCACGGTGGTGCGCGAGGACGTTCCGCCCGGCGCGCTGGCAGTCTCCGGCGGTCAGCAGCGCAACATCGAGGGCTGGGTCGAGCGCAAACGGCCCGGTAGCGCCGCCGCGCAGGCCGCAGAGCGGCGCAAAACAGCCTCCGCCGGCGACGATGCCGAGAACACGTGATGCCAACGTCGCAGCGGACCCGCGTTTCGCTACCTACTATTTCTAAAGCCAGCCATCCGACCCGAACCAGCGAGGGCAGCCCGTGAGCTACGACTGGACCGATAACCGCAAGAATCTGATGCTCTTCTCGGGTCGCGCACACCCGGAGCTGGCCGAGCAGGTGGCCAAGGAGCTCGACGCTCATGTCACCGCGCAAACCGCGCGGGAATTCGCCAACGGCGAGATCTTCATCCGCTTCGACGAGTCGGTCCGCGGGTGTGACGCCTTCGTGCTGCAGTCGGCCCCGGCGCCGGTGAACGACTGGCTGATGGAATCGCTGATCATGATCGACGCGCTCAAACGGGGCAGCGCCAAGCGGATCACCGCGGTCCTGCCGTTCTACCCGTATGCGCGGCAGGACAAGAAGCACCGTGGCCGCGAACCGATTTCGGCCCGACTGGTCGCCGATCTGCTCAAGACCGCCGGTGCCGACCGGATCGTGACCGTGGATCTGCACACCGATCAGATCCAGGGTTTCTTCGACGGGCCCGTTGACCACATGCGCGGTCAAAACCTGCTGACCGGCTACATCGGGGACAACTACGCGGGAGGCAACATGGTGGTGGTCTCCCCCGACTCCGGGCGGGTGCGGATCGCCGAGAAATGGGCCGACGCGCTGGGCGGCGTGCCGCTGGCCTTCATCCACAAGACCCGCGACCCGCGGGTGCCCAACCAGGTGGTGTCCAACCGCGTAGTGGGTGAGGTCGCCGGGAAAACCTGCGTGCTGATCGACGACATGATCGACACCGGCGGGACCATCGCCGGCGCGGTGAAGCTGCTGCACGACGACGGTGCCAAGGATGTGGTCATCGCGGCCACCCACGGGGTGCTGTCCCACCCGGCCGCTGAGCGGCTGGCGGCGTGCGGTGCCCGCGAAGTCATCGTCACCAACACGCTGCCGATCGGTGAGGAGAAGCGGTTCCCGCAGCTCACCGTGCTGTCCATCGCTCCGCTGCTGGCCAGCACCATCCGCGCGGTATTCGAAAACGGTTCGGTCACAGGACTATTCGACGGGGACGCTTAGATGGCGCGTGGCACCGTCATCTACCACAATCCCCGGTGCAGCACGTCGCGCAAAACCCTGGAGCTGTTGCATGCCTTCGGTATCGAGCCCGAGGTGGTGGAATACCTCAAGACACCGCCGTCGCGCGCCGAGCTTTCGAGGATGATCCGGTCCGCCGGCATCGACGTGCGCGCCGCGGTGCGTAAGCGCGAGGCGCTCTACGCCGAGCTCGATCTGGGCGATGCGAGTGACGATCAACTGCTCGACGCGATGGCCGAACATCCCATCCTGATCGAGCGGCCGTTTGTCGTCACACCGAAAGGCACGCGGCTGGCCCGTCCAGTCGACACCGTCCGCGAAGTCCTGTGAGGCAGGCGTTACGATGCGCCGCCGCACTGGCGGCGTGTGCGGTGGCAGCGGCCGGTTGTGGAGCGAAAACTCCTGATTATCAGTCGATTTGGTCGACCACCCCAACGACCACGAGCGCGGCGCCGACCGAGCGGCCGATCCCGTTCTCGCAGTATCTGGAAAGCAACGGAGTAACCGGTTCAGCGGTCGAGCCCGGCGCGTTGACCGACCTGACGGTGTCGATTCCGATGCCGCAGGGCTGGAAGCGGATCAACCGGCCCAACATCCCGAACACCACGGAATTGATCGCCGGCGTCGACGCCTTTCCCAACGCCATGCTCATCGTGTTCAAGCTGGTCGGTGATTTCGATGCCGCCGATTTGGTCAAGCACGGCAACGACGATGCCCGGCTCGCGCAGAACTTCAAACAGCTCGAGTCGTCCAATGCCGACTTCCATGGCTTCCCGTCATCGATGGTCGAGGGCAGCTACAACCTCGGCGACCAGCGGCTGCACACCATCAATCGAATCGTGATCGCCCACGGCTCCGGCGAAGACGCGGACCGCTACCTTGTTCAGCTCGCGGTCACCAGCCTGGCCGACAAGGCCGTCGCCGACGCGGTCGACATCGAGACGATCATCCATGGATTCACCGTCGCCGCGAAGTAAGTAACCGGCCCCTCCGGTGACCGCGGGCGCCGGATTACTGTGGGTGCCATGACGTCGTGGACCGCCGCAGACCTGCCCTCATTCGCCGGGCGTACCGCCATCGTGACCGGAGCCAACAGCGGGCTGGGCGCGGTGACGGCTCGCGAACTGGGCCGGGTCGGCGCGAAGGTGATCCTGGCTGTGCGTAACCCCGGCCGCGGTGAAGCCGCCGCCCGGGAGATGACCGGCGACATCGAAGTGCGCCAACTCGACCTGCAGAACCTGGCCTCGGTGCGGCAGTTCGCCGACGGGGTCGTCGGCGTCGACATTCTGGTGAACAACGCCGGCATCATGGCGGTCCCGCATGCCGTCACCTCGGACGGGTTCGAGAGCCAGATCGGCACCAACCACCTCGGCCACTTCGCACTGACCAACCTGCTGCTGCCCAAGATCACCGACCGGGTGGTCACGGTGTCGTCGTTGATGCACTACATGGGCTACGTCAGCCTGCGGGACCTGAACTGGACATCGCGGCCCTACTCGCCATGGGTCGCCTACGGCCAGTCCAAACTCGCCAACCTGCAGTTCACCAGCGAGCTGCAGCGACGGCTACAGGCGGCCGGCTCGAAGCTGCGGGCGGTGGCCGCCCACCCCGGCTACTCGCACACCAACCTGCAGGGGCATTCCGGCCGCAAGCTCGACAATGCGCTGTTGTCCTTCGGCAACCGGTTGGCCACCGACGCCGACTTCGGCGCCCGGCAGACGCTGTACGCCATATCTCAGGACGTCGCCGGTAACAGCTTCCTCGGACCGGCATTCGGCGTGTTCGGCCGCACCAAGCCGGTCGGTCGCAGTCCGCTGGCCAAACGCGATTCCACCGCCGGTGCGCTGTGGGAGCTCTCCGAGCGGCTAACGGACACCAAATTTCCGCTCTGAGGTGCTGATGCGTTAGCCTGACCAGGCGTCACGGCGAGGGTGGCTTGTGCAAGCCACCGTTATCGACGGGGACCGACTCACAGTCGCGATCCTGGCCGTGCCCCGGAATCTCACACAGGAGCGACATCATGGCTAGAGCCGCGAACAAACTTCCCGCATCGGTTCGGACCGAGACCGGCAAAGGCGCGTCCCGACGGGCACGCCGCGAAGGCCGAATCCCCGCCGTGCTGTACGGCCACGGCGCTGAGCCACAACACCTGGAGCTGCCCGGCCACGACTTCGCCGCCGTGTTGCGTCACTCCGGCACCAACGCGGTGCTCACCCTCGATATCGAGGGCACTGAGCAGCTGGCGCTGACCAAGGCGCTAGAGATCCACCCGATCCGGCGCAGCATCACCCACGCCGACCTGCTGGTCGTCCGCCGCGGCGAGAAGGTGACCGTCGAGGTCAACGTCGAGATCGAGGGCGAGGCCGCCCCCGGCACCCTGGTCACCCAGGAGACCAACACCATCCTGATCGAGGCCGACGCCTTGTCGATCCCGCAGTCGCTGACCGTGTCGGTCGAGGGCGCCCCGGCAGGCACGCAGTTCACCGCCAGCCAGATCACCCTTCCACCGGGCGTCAACCTGATCGCCGACCCGGACAGCCTGGTCGTCAACGTGGTGGTCGCACCGACCGAAGAGGACCTCGAAAGTGAGGGCGCCGGCGAGGCAGTCGAGGGCGCACAGCCCGCCGACGAGGCCACCGAGGGCGAAGGCGACGGCGAGGCGTCCGAGGCCGAGTCCGAATAAGCCGTGGCCGGCCCACAACTGGTGGTGGGTCTGGGCAACCCCGGACCGAACTATGCGCAGACGCGGCACAACCTGGGGTTCATGGTCGCCGACCGGCTCGCTGCCCGGCTGGGCTCGAACTTCAAGGTGCACAAGCGTTCCGGCGCGGAGATTGCCACCGGTCGGCTCGGCGGACGTTCAGTCGTGCTGGCCAAGCCGCGCTGCTACATGAACGAGTCCGGCCGCCAAGTGGGTCCGCTGGCGAAGTTCTACTCGGTGGCGGCCGCTGACGTCGTGATCATTCACGACGAGCTGGACATCGACTTCGGCCAGATCAGGCTGAAGCTCGGCGGCGGCGAGGGTGGCCACAATGGGCTGCGTTCGGTCGCAAATGCACTCGGCACCAAAGACTTTCAGCGGGTTCGAATCGGGATCGGGCGTCCGCCGGGACGCAAGGACCCGGCGGCGTTCGTGCTGGAGAACTTCAGCACCGCCGAACGCCCTGAGGTGCCCACGGTGTGCGAGCAGGCGGCCGACGCCACCGAACTACTGATCGAACTCGGCCTCGAGGCGGCCCAGAACCGGGTACACGCCTGGTAGCCGCCTACTCCGCCTCGCTCTGGCGCGCCCGCTGCCGATAGCTCGACGGGGTCTCGCCGCAGAACCGGGTGAAGGCGCGGGTGAATGCGCTCAAACTGTCGAAACCGACTGCGCTGGCGGTCTTTTGCACCGACTCGCCGGGGCTGACGAGCAACGCCATCGCCCGCAGCATCCGGGCGTGCAGCAGATAGGTACGCCACGACATGCCGACGGCGGCGTCGAATTGGCGTCGCAGCGTTCGCTCGGACACCGCGACCGCGCGACTCACTTCGGCGGCGGTCACCGACGCCAGGTGCGCCTTGGTGTAATCCATGGCCGCAGCCACCGTCGGATTCTCGGCGGTGGGCAGACTCAGCGGCGCCTCGTGGTCGAGCGCCTCGAACACCAGGTGACCGAGGGTCTGAAAGAAGCCGTCGGACACCGGATCACTGTCCGGGCGGCCGATCGGCCAGCGCAGTGCGTAGATCATCATCTGGCGGATCAGCGGCGACACCACCACGATGCGGGCCCGGCTGTCTTCAACGTCCAAGGCAGGCAGTAACTCTGGGTCGAACATCACCGCCACGCTGCGGACGTCGGGCGTCATGGTGGCCTGATGTTCCAGGCCGACCGGAATCCAGGCGGCCTGCTGCGGGGGCAGCAGGTAATGCGCGGTCGCGGTCTCGACCTCCACCACTCCGCCGATCGCGTACTGGATCTGATGCAGGTCGTGCGAATGCCAGCCGGTCACCAGCCGGTGGCCCTCGTAGAGGTAGCTACCGGCCCTGGCCCGCCCGCCGCGGCGCAACTCGACGAGGCTGGCCGGTTTGGGCACCTCGTTGTCCGTTTTGGGCAAAAGGCTGGCCGAAGATGCGGAGACGGTCATCGGTCTCCAGGGTAATAAGTAAAGCCATGGATGCAATGGGTACGGACGACCTCATTCTGGTCAGCATCGACGACCACGTCGTGGAGCCGCCGGACATGTTCCTGCGCCACGTGCCGAAGAAGTACCAGGACGAGGCACCGACCGTCGTCACCGACGCTCAGGGCGTCGACCAGTGGATGTATCAGGGCCGACCGCAAGGCGTCAGCGGCCTCAACGCCGTGGTGTCGTGGCCGGCCGAAGAGTGGGGCCGCGACCCGGCCGGGTTCGCGGAGATGCGGCCCGGCGTCTATGACGTGCACGAGCGGGTCCGCGACATGAACCGCAACGGCATCCTGGCGTCGATGTGCTTCCCCACGTTCGCCGGCTTTTCCGCGCGCCACCTCAACATGCACCGCGAAGAGGTAACGCTGGTCATGGTGTCGGCCTACAACGACTGGCACATCGACGACTGGGCCGGCTCCTACCCGGACCGGTTCATTCCGATCGCCGTGCTGCCGACCTGGAATCCCGAGGCGATGTCCGCCGAGATCCGCCGGGTGGCGGCCAAGGGCTGTCGCGCGGTCACCATGCCGGAACTGCCTCACCTGGAAGGGCTTCCGAGTTATCACGACGACGACTACTGGGGCCCGGTGTTCCGCACCTTGTCCGAGGAGAACGTGGTGATGTGCCTGCACATCGGCACCGGCTTCGGGGCGATCAGCATGGCGCCCAACGCGCCGATCGACAACCTGATCATCCTGGCCACCCAAGTCTCGGCGATGTGCGCCCAGGACCTGCTGTGGGGCCCGGCGATGCGCAAGTACCCCGACCTGAAGTTCGCCTTCTCCGAAGGCGGAATCGGTTGGATCCCTTTCTATCTGGATCGCAGCGACCGGCACTACACCAACCAGAAGTGGCTGCGCCGCGACTTCGGTGACAAGCTACCCAGCGACGTGTTCCGGGAGCATTCGCTGGCCTGCTACGTCACCGACAAAACCTCGCTGAAGCTGCGTCATGAGATCGGCATCGACATCATCGCCTGGGAATGCGACTACCCGCACTCCGACTGCTTCTGGCCGGACGCCCCCGAGCAGGTGATGGCCGAGCTGCGCGCAGCCGGCGCAGACGACAGCGACGTCAACAAGATCACCTGGGAGAACTCCTGCCGGTTTTTCGACTGGGATCCGTTCGCCCGCACACCGCGCGAGCAGGCGACCGTGAAAGCATTGCGCGCCAAGGGATCTGATGTCGACGTGTCGATCCGGCCGCGCAAGGAGTGGGCGCGGCTCTACGAGCAGAAGCGGCTCGCTGCCTCGCCTGGCTAGGTAACCAGCGTGACGGAGTTCGCCCGGCGCAGCTTGCCCGACGACGTCTTCGGGATGGTGCCGGGGCCGAGTACCACGACGTTGCGCGGCCGCACGTCGACCTCGGTGACAACCTCGTGGGCCACCTGGTGCTCGATGCGCCGCACTTCGACCGGGTCCTGGAAGGCGTTGGACTCGACCGCGACGGCGAAGGTTTCGCGGGAGTGCCCGGCATCGAGCCGGACCGCGACGGCACAGCCGATGCGCACACCCTCGACGCGGCCGGCGGCGCGCTCGATGTCGGTCGGGTAGATGTTGCGACCGGCCATGATGATGACGTCCTTGACGCGGCCACACACCACGACGTGACCGTTCTCCATCTGGTAGCCCAGGTCGCCGGTGTCATACCAGCCGTGTTCGTCCTGGGCGGGCAGGAATCCGCCCATGGTGAGGTAACCCGGCGTGACGCATTCGCCGCGCAGTTCGATGACGCCGACGCCGCGGGGAGGCATCACCTCGCCGTTCTCGTCAACGACACGGGCCTCGAGGTCCTTGAGCAGCGGACCGAGCGATGCCAGCCGCCGGGTGTTGCCCTTGCTGGAGGGGACGGCGCGGCGCAGCGCGGCCAGCAGATCGGCGTCGACCTCGTCGACGACCAGCCCGGCGTTGCACTCCGAGAACGACACCGCCAGCGTGGTCTCCGCCATGCCGTAGGCGGGCAGGATGGCCGACGGCTTCAGCCCGAACGGCTTACCCGCGTCCAGCAGGTCCTCGACATCGGCCGGGTCGACGGGCTCGGCGCCGGACAGCGCGAACCGCAGCGTCGACAGGTCGTATTGACCCGGCTCGGCCTGCTTGCGCAGCCGCTTGGCGAACAGCGCGTAGGCGAAGTTGGGCGCCGCGGTCATGGTGCCCTTGTACTTGTCGATCAGCTTGGCCCACAGCAGGGTGTCGCGCAGGAAGTCCATCGGCGTGACCTTGACCAGTTCGGCGCCGAAGTACATCGGGATGGTCAGGAACCCGACCATGCCCATGTCGTGGAAGCAGGGCAGCCAGCTGACCATGACGTCCTTGTCGACGTCGTATTCGGCGCCGATGAACATGGCCTCGGCGTTGGAGTAGATGTTGCGGTGCGTGATCTGAACGGCCTTGGGGGACCCGGTGGACCCGGACGTCAACTGCATCAGCGCCAGGTCGTCTTCGCCGGTCTCGAGTGGGTCGATCGGCTCGCCCTCGAGCAGGTCGCTGATCTTGAGTACTTTGATGCCTTTTTCTTCGAGCACCGGAATGGCGACGAGGAACGGCTCGGAGACGATGACGGCGTTCGCCTCGATCATCGCGATGACGTTCATGGTGTCCTCGGCCCAGACGGCGAGGTCGGTGCGCGGGGTGGGCTGGTGCAGCATCGTCAGGCTGGCACCACGCATCCAGAGCGCCTGCGCCATCGGAGCGATCTCCACCGGGAACCCGGCCAGCACGCCGACGGCGTCACCGTGTCCGACGCCCGCGGCGGCCAGTCCACCGGCGATGCGGCGGGCCCGCTCGTGAACCTCGAGCCAGGTGTGCCGGACCGGCTCGTAAGGCTCGCCGGTGACGATGCCCCGCGTGCTCGCGTGAGCGTTGCGGAACATGTTCTCGGTAAACCTGCTCACGATTGCCTCCTCGGTTCCGGCGCCATCGCCCGGCTTTCAATGTTGCTCCTGCTCAAGCACACATTGGGATAGCCGCGCGCCCACAATTGGGCAGCGATTTCATCTCGAATCGGTGGCGACGCCATCTCTGCGCGCGACGTTGCCTGGTCACCGATGACACGCCCGCCGTTATCGAAGGCGGGCGACAGAATCAGCCTCGTTGCTTGACCGGAAATCATCACCGGGCAATATCTTAAACTCCTCTTAAAGAAGTGCCAAACTGTGGGGCGAAATCGGTGCTGCGTGCGTGGTCACACGCTGTCATGCCCTGTCATGCCCTTTCATGCCCTGTCGGCGGGAGCGGGAACCAGTCGGGCGCCGTGCACCGGGCCGCTTGCGACGCGGACCGTCCGGCACACACCGGCCCCGGAGAGTTCGGTGCCCACGTCGACGGCCGAGGACGCCGACCGGCACAGGAACGCGCACGTCGGCCCTGATCCCGACACGATGCCCGCGAGTGCACCGGCCTCGACGCCGGCCCGCAAGACCCGGCGCAACGCCGGCTTCATACTCAGCGCGGCCGGCTGCAATTCATTGCCCAACAGCGGCGCAAGCTGCTCCGGGTCACCGGCGGCCAGGGCGGCCACCACCGGTTCGGGGTCATCGAGCCGCGGCGGTGCCCCGACCTCCCTGAGTCGGTCGAGTTCGCGGAACACCTTCGGGGTGGACAAGCCGCCGTCAGCGAATGCGAGCACCCAGTGAAAAGTGTTGCGGGCCAATACCGTAGCGAGTTCCTCGCCGCGGCCCGTGCCCAACGCAGTACCGCCGTGCAAGGCGAACGGGACATCACTGCCGAGCTTCGCGGCCAGCGTGTGCAGATCGCGGCGGGCCACGCCGAGTTCCCACAGCGCGTTGATCGCGACCAGAACGGCCGCCGCATCCGCGCTGCCGCCGCCCATTCCGCCGGCCACCGGAATGCTCTTGTCGATCGAGATCGACACGTCCGGTGCACGGCCGACGTGCTCGGCCATCAGCTCGGCTGCCTGCCAAGCCAGATTGCGCTCGTCGAGGGGAAGCTGCTCGGCGCCCTCGCCGGTGATCTTCAGCGACAGCACGTCGGCGTTGCGCACCGTGACCTCGTCGACCAGCGACACGGCATGAAACAACGTCGTGAGCTCGTGGTAGCCACTGTTCAGCAGGTCCCCGACGGCCAGATAGAGATTGATCTTGCCGGGCGTACGGACCGTCACGGACCCAGTGGGCACCCACTGAGCCGCGATGCTCGGATCCATCGGCACCGAACGAGACTAACGCCCGCCGGTCAGCTTGCCGACGCGTGCCGCGCGGATGTGCCGCCGCCCCGCGGACCGGCGTCCCCGACTTGGCCGGAACGTTGATAGAGCCGGACGAATTCGTCGACGGTCAGCGTCTCGCCGCGCCGGGCCGGATCGATACTCGCCGCGAGTAGCCGACTCGCAGATTCATTGCCTGAACCCGCCCACTCGACGAAGGCATTGCGAGACGTCTTGCGGCGCTGCGCAAATGCGGTGTCGATAAGCTTGAACACGTTCTGGCGGAACGTCGCGTCGGTCGGCCACGGCGGGTTGGTGTGCCGGTCGATGCGCACCAGCCCGGAGTAGACCCGCGGGATCGGCCAGAACACCGTCGGCGGCACCGTGCCATGCCGGCGGACCTGCCCGTGGAAACGCACCTTGACGCTGGGCACGCCGTACTCTTTGCCGCCCGGTGCGGCGGCCAGTCGCTCAGCGACCTCGGCTTGCACCATCACCATTACCGTTCGCAGCGAAGGAAATTCGCCGAGCAGATGCAAAATGGCCGGGACCGCGACGTTGTACGGCAGGTTCGCCACCACCGCTGTCGGCTCGGAAGCCAGATCGTCGGGACCGATGGACAGCACGTCGCGGTTGATCACGTCGAGTCGCTGGATCTCGCTGTTCGCATGCTCGGACACCGTCTGCGGCAGCCGCTCGGCCAACACCGGGTCGATCTCGACGGCACTGACCGAACAGCCACGGTCCAGCAAGGCGAGGGTGAGCGAGCCGAGGCCGGGGCCGACTTCGAGGACGTGGTCGTTGCGGTTGACTCCGGAGGCCGTCACAATCCGGCGCACGGTGTTGGCGTCGTGAACAAAGTTCTGCCCCAACGATTTACGCGGTCTCAATTCGAGTTCCTTGGCTAACCGTCGGATTTCGGTCCGCCCAAGTAACTGGATGGTCAGCGCGCACCCGCTCGTCCGCTACACACCGGCCACGCTCCCCAGCCCTGACGGGCGCGGGTGACCTCGGCGACGGCGATCTGCTCTTCCCGGCTGGCCATGTCGGCGCGCGGCGCAAACCGCAGGCCGCCGTTGCGCTCCCAGGTGTTCTGGTCGAACTGCACCCCGCCGTAGTAACCGTTTCCGGTGTTGATCGCCCAGTTGCCGCCGGCCTCACAGCGCGAGATCGCGTCCCAGATCTCGCCGTTGCCGACGTTCGGCACTTCGGTTCCCGGCTTGGTGCCGACCCGCACGACCGCGTCGCGGGCGGGCGTGATGACATGGCTGGCCACCGGCAGGCGTCCGGTCTCGACGCCGTTGACCTTGGACACCGCGTAGGTCATGTCCTGTGAGCCCGCGGCACCCTTGTCTTCGACGACCTCTTTGCTCTTGTTCAGCTGCGGGTCTTCGATCCGGTGCCGCGGCGGTTCCAGCGGCACCCGCTCGGTGATCTTCTCTATCCGGATGCGGATGACCTGGATGTGCATGCCGTCGATCACCGGCGCGACCGCGCCGGGGTTGACCTGGTCGCTCTGTTCCAGCGGCGCGCCGAGGGCGGCCAGCAGATCGCCGACCCGGGCCGCGGCCACATGGACGTTGCGCACGGCGCCGCCGTCGTCGAGCTCGACGGTCTTGGCACTGACCACCGGCAGGGCCATTCCGGCGAGGGGGACGCGGCTGCCACGCGAGGCCGCGGCCGGCGCCGTATCGGTCATCGCCAGCTGGGCCAAGGCCTCGTCGACGGTGGAGGCCGTGGTCCACACCTGCTTGGTGTTCTGGCCGTCCAGCGAGATCTGCAGCGGCCGGCTGCGCCTCAGCACGATGTTGGCGGCGTTGGGCACCCGCTCACCGGCGGTCGGGTACAGGTCGTCGCGGTCGCTGACGGTGAACCCATTTTCCTTGATGATGTCGATCACCCGCGACTTCATCGTGGTCACGGTCATGGCGGTGCCGTCAACGCTCAGCGTGACGGTCTTGTAGTCGGCCACCGCGAAGGCGCCGGCGAACGCCAAGACCAGCAGAAGGCCCGCGACAAGAAAGCGCAGAGCCGGGGAAGGAGCCTGATGGAGTTTCGTAATCACATTCAAAGCAGCGCGTATCCCGACCTCAAGAACAACATGAGTAACAAATAAAGGGCCCCACGAGGGCCCCCACCGTTCGATAACAAGACGGTAACGAAGTGCCCTGGTAAGGGCAACTCGGCCCCGGCCACATTAACCGACTTTTAACGCTCCTGCGCCAACCGGTAGGCCCGTCGCGCGTTGCCGGTGGTGATCTCGGCCAGCTCCTCAGCAGGCTGTTCGAGCAGCTCCGCCAGCGCCCGAACGGTGTAGGGCAGGCAGTACGGCTCGTTGGGCGCGCCACGGTAGGGGTGTGGCGTCAGAAACGGCGCGTCGGTCTCCACCAGCAGCTGCTCCGTCGGGACCAGCGGGACGGCGTCGCGTAGCTCGCGGGCGTTGCGGAAGCTCACCGTTCCGGACAGGCTAACCAGCCACCCGGCGTCGACACAGGCGCGCGCCAACTCCGCACCCGATGAAAAGCAGTGGAAAATGACGGTTTCCGGGGCGCCCTCGGCCCGCAGCACATCGAGCACGTCGGCGTCGGCATCGCGGTTGTGGATCATCAGCGGTTTACCGGTCCGCTTGGCCAGGTCGATGTGCCACGCGAAGGCCTCCCGCTGCACGGCCGGGTCGGCGCAGCCGTCCAGCTTTCCCGGCCAGTACAGGTCCATACCGGTCTCCCCGACCGCCACCACCCGCGGGTGCGCCGCCAGCCCCTCGATCTCGGCGCGGGCGTCCTCGGTCAGCGCGTCCGCACGGGTGGGATGCAGTGCGACCGCCGCGTAGACGCGCGGATCCCAGTCCGCGGCCTGCGTCGCCCACCGGGCCGACGCCAGGTCATCGGCGATGGTGATCACCGCCGTCACACCGACCGCCGCCGCACGATCGACGATCGCGTGCACGTCGTCGGCGTCGGTCGCCCCGCAGGCATCCAGATGGGTATGCGCGTCGATCAACGGGCTCAGCCGCGGCGGGGCGGGCGGCGGCGGACGTTTGGAGCTCACGCGCACACCATAGGTTGCCCGCCAAATAAGGTGAGGGGCGATGAACCCGTACTACGTCACCACCGCGATCACGTACCCCAATGGCAACCCGCACGTCGGGCACGCTTACGAGTACATCGCCACCGACGCGATCGCCCGGTTCAAGCGACTCGACGGCTTCGACGTCCGATTCTTGACCGGCACCGACGAGCACGGCCTCAAGATGGTCGAGACCGCGGCCGCCGAAGGCATTCCGACCGCCGAACTGGCCCAGCGCAACTCCGACGTCTTCCAGCGCCTGCAGACGAAGCTGAACATCTCCTTCGACCGGTTCATCCGCACCACCGATGCCGACCACCACGAGGCATCCAAGGAGATCTGGCGGCGGATGCAAGCCGCCGGCGACATCTACCTCGACACCTACTCGGGCTGGTACTCAGTGCGCGACGAACGGTTCTTCGTCGAATCGGAGACCACGCTCGTGGACGGCAACCGGGTCGCGGTCGAGACCGGCACCCCGGTGACCTGGACCGAGGAGCAGACCTATTTCTTCCGGCTCTCGGCGTACACCGAGAAACTGCTGGCCCACTTCGACGCCCACCCCGACTTCATCGCACCGGAGGTGCGGCGCAACGAGGTGGTCAGTTTCGTTTCGGGCGGTCTGCGCGACCTGTCCATCTCGCGCACCTCGTTCGACTGGGGTGTGAAAGTTCCCGAGCATCCCGACCATGTCATGTACGTCTGGGTCGACGCGCTGACCAACTACCTGACCGGTGTCGGCTATCCAGACACCGAATCCGAACTGTTCCAACGCTATTGGCCGGCCGACTTGCACATGATCGGCAAGGACATCATCCGATTCCACACCGTCTACTGGCCCGCATTCCTGATGTCGGCCGGAATCGCTTTGCCCAAGCGGGTTTTCGCGCACGGATTCCTGCTCAACAAGGGCGAGAAGATGAGCAAGTCGGTGGGCAACATCGTCGACCCGAATACCCTGATCGACACGTTCGGCGTGGACCAGGTGCGTTATTTCCTGCTGCGCGAAGTCCCATTCGGCCAGGACGGCAGCTACAGCGAAGACGCGATCATCACCCGGATCAACGCCGATCTGGCCAACGAGTTCGGCAACCTGGCCCAGCGATCGCTGTCCATGGTCGCCAAGAATCTGGGCGGCGTCGTACCGACTCCCGGTGACTTCAGCGCCGAGGACAGCGAACTGCTCGCCCTCGCCGACGGTCTGCTCGAGCGGGTCCGCAGCGAATTCGACAACCAGGCAATGCATCTCGCACTGGAGGCGATCTGGCTGATGCTTGGCGCGGCGAACCGCTACTTCTCGGCGCAGGAACCGTGGGTATTGCGCAAGAGTGATTCCGAGGCAGACCAGACGCGCTTCGCGACCGTGCTCTACACGACCTGCGAGGCAGTCCGAATCGCCGCACTGCTGGTTGCGCCGGTGATGCCGGAGTCGGCCGGCAAGCTACTCGACCTGCTCGGCCAATCGCCCGAGCAACGCAGCTTTGCCGCCATCGGTGCACGGCTGGAGCCGGGAACCGCCCTGCCGGCGCCCACCGGCGTCTTTCCGCGCTACCAGGTTGACTGAGGCCTCGAAAGCTTGTTGGACCTCAACGAACGTCGCGGACCTCGCCCACTAGGAAGTGAGCAGGAGCGCACACGTCACGAGCATGACGGCGGCGGTCAGGCCATGGACTCCCCACGCGATTGACTTGGGGCCGTCGTTGCTGAGCACGATGGCCGCGTCGCCGAGCGGAATGATCGTGGCGGCCAAGATCACCCAGCCCAGCAGGTGGGTCGCACCCGCAACCATGAGAATGGCGAGGAACAGCCCCGATGCGATGTCGCGGAGACCTTTGACGCGAAGGTAGGCGCGGGCGGATGGCTGGCTGAGGTCTGGTTGCACTCCGTAGCCGGCGGCCCCGACGCGCGGCGCGACGATAAACCGTGCGCCGATGAAGATGATGGCCACGGCGATGAGTCCGGCGAGGACGTAGCCGATGTCGGTGGTAACGGTCATGTCGAGCACTCCTCCACTAGGTGTTAGCGACGCTAACCCTTGAACCAATGCGCGTCAATAGCGTCGCTAGCATATGTATCAGCGCTAACATCATCGGCATGGCAATCGAAGACCGCCGAACGCGCGAACGGGCCGCTCGTCGCAGGCTGATCACCGCCACGGCTCGCAAGCTGGCCGAAGACGAGGGCTGGGATGCCGTCACCACCCGCCGGTTATCCGCCGAGATCGAGTACAGCCAGCCCGTGCTCTACAAACATTTCGCCGGCATGGAAGGCATCGTTGCGTCGGTCGCCGTGCAGGGTTTCGCCGAATTGGGCGACGCGCTGTCCGCGGCCCGCAGCGGCGCGGCCGACGGCCGGGATGCTCTGGCCCGAGTTGCCCACGCGTTCATCGGTTTTGCCCGAGACAATCAGGCGCTGTTCGATGCGATGTTCACCCGCGCGACAACCGTTCCCTTCGCCGCTGACGACACGCCGCCCGAGCTCAACGCGGCCTTTGACGAGTTGCGCGCGGCCGTCGACACGGTCGCCGGTGCCCGGGATCCCGACACCCTGGCCGAGGTGGTGTGGGCAGCACTACACGGACTGATCACCCTCGATCGCAGCGGCCGGCTACGTCCCGAATTTCGCGACGCGCGGATCGACATCCTGGTCAGCGAGGTGTGCGCGAGGACGTGAGCCCGGTCACACTGGCCTCGTCGCTGTCACATCCGAAGCGGGCGCGGTGTCTTGAGGGCAGCACATCCCACGCGAACAGGAGACACCCATGACCGTCCAGCGCACTCACATCGTTGTGATCGGCGGCGGATACGCCGGCACACTGGCCGCCAACCACCTTCGGCTCAATGCCGATGTCGACATCACCGTGGTCAATCCGCGGCCGGTGTTCGTCGAGCGAATCCGCCTGCACCAGCTGGCCGCCGGCAGTGGCAGCGCAGCCGTCGACTACGGGACCCTGCTCGGCGAAGGCGTCCGACTACTGGTCGACAACGCCGAACGGATCGACACGGCAGCGGGCACCGTCGAACTCACGTCCGGCGCGGTGCTGGACTACGACTACCTGATCTATGCCGTCGGCAGCACCGGCGTAGTCCCCGCCGCCGTGCCCGGTGCTGCCGAATTCGCCTACCCGATAGCCGAATTCGAGCAAGCCGAGCGCCTGCGAGGTGCCCTGGACGAGCTGCATCCCGCCGCACCCGTCATAGTCGTCGGCGCAGGGTTGACCGGCATCGAAACTGCCTCCGAACTGGCCGAGCAGGGCCGGCCGGTGAGCCTGGTCTGCGGCGGAACACTGGGGCCGTCACTGAGTCGACCCGGCCGCCGTTCGGTGGCCAAGTGGCTGCGCCGCCTCGGCGTCGACGTGCTCGAGACCGCGAGGGTCGACAGGGTCCATCCCAACGGGGTGGTGCTGGATGACGGTGCCGTGCTGCGCAGCGCGGTGACGGTGTGGACGGCGGGCTTCGGGGTGCCGGAGTTGGCCGCCCGCAGCGGGCTGCACACCGACACGCTGGGCCGGCTGCTCACCGATGAGACGCTGACCAGCGTGGACGACCCCCGCATCGTGGCGGCCGGAGACGCCGCCGCGCCGTCGGGCCAGCCGCTGCGAATGAGCTGCCAGGCCGCGATCCCGCTCGGCGCCCAAGCCGCCAACACGGTGCTCAGCCGGATCGCCGGCACACCGGCCGCGGCAATCAACCAGGCGTTCACCGGGCAGTGCATCAGCATCGGCCGCACCTACGCGACCGTCCAGCTCGCCCGTCCGGACGACACCCCGCTGAATCTGTTCATCGGCGGGCGGGTCGCGGCTTCCGTCAAGGAAGCGGTCTGCAAGGGCACGGTGTGGGGTCTTCGCAAGGAGGCCGCCAAGCCCGGCTGGTACCGCTGGCTCAAGGGCGGCAAGCGCGCGCAGCGGCTGGCAGCCGAGGTGGTCCCGGTCCCGTGACCGCCTCCGATGAGCACGCCGAACGGTTCATGCTGCTGCGGCCGCTGCTGTTCACCATCGCCTACGAAATCCTCGGCTCGACAACCGAATCCGACGACGTCCTGCAGGACAGCTACCTGCGCTGGGCGGAGGTC
Organism: uncultured Actinomycetota bacterium; assembly: GCA_963737375.1. GTDB lineage: Bacteria > Actinomycetota > Actinomycetes > Mycobacteriales > Mycobacteriaceae > Mycobacterium. Next base: position 111,280 of record CAVTSP010000027.1, on the reverse strand, counting down.
GACATCTCGGGCGTGCACGACACCAAGGCCTACTTGGCCCGGTTGGTCACCCGTCAGGCGCTCAACGCGCTGCGGGCGGGAGCGCGGCGCCGGGAGGACTACGTCGGGCCGTGGCTACCCGAGCCGCTGCTGCTCGACGAGCAGGACCCGTCGGCCGATATCGTTCTGGCCGAATCGGTTTCGATGGCGATGCTGGTGCTGCTGGAAACCCTGGGCCCCGACGAGCGCGCGGTGTTCGTGCTGCGCGAGGTGTTCGGTTTCGACTACGACGAAATCGCCTCCGCGGTAAGCAAATCGGTGCCCGCCGTGCGACAGATCGCGCACCGATCCCGCGAACACGTGCACGCCAGGCGCAAGCGCTTCGCGCCGGCCGATCCCGAGCAGAACACCCGGATCGCCGCGGAGTTCATGGCGGCGGCGGCCGGCGGTGATGTGCAGGCGGTGATGGCGATGTTGGCCCCCGATGTGGTGTGGACCGCCGACAGCGACGGCAAGGTCAGCGCGGCACGCCGTCCGGTGGTCGGCGCCGACAAGGTCGCCCGGGCGATCGTCGGTCTGATCAGCCGCGGCATGCAGATTCCCGACGTCCGCGCCGAGATGGTCGTCTGCAACGCGTCGCCCGCCGTGCTGCTCTACGCGGCCGACCAGTTGGAGGGCGTTTTCACCATCGAGATCGTCGACGGCAAGATCACCAACTTCTACGCGATGCGCAATCCCGACAAGCTGGTGACCGTCACGACCGCACGCAAAATCAGCCGCGGCTGAGATTTCTGCCAAGCTAGGGGCGTGCGAATCGACCGGCTCGGCGATCTGGGCAGCCCCCACCAGGTGCTGCGCGCGATTGGCGACGCCACCAACCGGCTGGATCTGCCGCCGCCGGCGGCGCTGACCGGCCAGTGGTTCGGCGCGCTGGCCGTCATCGCGCCGAGCCTGTCTATTCAGCCCGTCGACCCGGCCGAAGCGTTCGACGTGCGACCCGGCTCGCACAGCACGACGGTCGGCGGCGGCTGGATCGGCTACCTGTCCTATCCCGATCCGGGCTCCGGCGGGCAGCCCGCGCGGGCGCCGGAGGCCGCCGGCGGCTGGACCGACTACGTGCTGCGCTGCGACCGCGACCGGCAGTGGTGGTACGAGAGCTTGTCCGGCGCCCCGATGCCCGGCTGGCTCGCTGAGCCGCTTAGCACTCCGACACCGGCACGGACTTTCCGGATCGACTGGGACGCAGCCGATCGGGCGGCGCACCGCGCCGGGGTGCTGGCCTGCCTGGAGGCCATCCGGGCCGGCGAGGTGTATCAGGCGTGCGTGTGCACCCAGTTCACCGGCTCGATCGCGGGGGATCCACTGGACTTCTTCCTCGACGGCGTCGCGCGCACGGCGCCGGCCAGGGCGGCCTACGTCGCCGGACCCTGGGGCGCGGTCGCGTCGCTGTCGCCGGAGCTGTTCTTGTGTCGCCGTGGCGATCTGGTGTCGTCGAGCCCGATCAAGGGCACGCTGCCGCTCTACGCTCCCCCGTCGGCACTACGTGCCTCGAGCAAAGACGTCGCCGAGAACGTGATGATCGTCGACCTGGTTCGCAATGACCTGGGCCGGGTCGCCGTCACCGGATCGGTCACGGTGCCCGAACTGCTCGTGGTGCGGCCCGCGCCGGGTGTGTGGCATCTGGTGTCGACGGTGTCGGCGCAAGTCCCGCTGCAACTGCCCACCTCGGCGCTGCTGGACGCCACCTTCCCGCCGGCATCCATCACCGGAACACCCAAACTGCGCGCACGAGAACTTATTTCGAAGTGGGAGCACTCCAGGCGCGGAGTCTATTGCGGCACAGTCGGTTTGGCGTCACCGGTCGCAGGCTGCGAGTTGAACGTCGCGATCCGAACGGTGGAGTTCGACGCGGTGGGCAATGCGGTGCTGGGCTCCGGCGGCGGGATCACCGCCGACTCCGACCCCGACGCCGAGTGGGACGAATGCCTGCACAAAGCCGCCCCGATCATCGGGGCGGGCGCCGCCTCAGCCGCGGGCTCGCAGCACCGCGTCGTAGAGCTCACGCCGTGACGACGCGCCCGGTGTAGCGGAAATCACCTGCGCGCAGGCGTCTTTGACGCCCATCCCGTCGTCGACCAGCGCGATCACCTGAGTCACCAGCGTGGGCAGATCGGCCCGCAGCACCGCGCCGGCCAACACGACGGTGATCTCGCCGAGCACACCGTCGGCGGCCCACGCGGCCAGCTCCCTCAGCGATCCGCGTACCACCTCCTCGTGCACCTTGGTCAGCTCGCGGCAGACCGCTGCCTGGCGGTCCTCGCCGAGCTGGTCGACCGCGTCCAGCAGGCAGGTATGCAGACGGCGCGGCGACTCGAAGAACACCGCCGTGCGCTGCTCGGCCGCCAGCGACGCCAGCCAACTCCGGCGCGCCGCTTGTTTACGTGGCGCGAAGCCCTCGAAGCAGAACCGCTCCGACGGCAGCCCGGACACCGCCAGCGCGGTCGTCACTGCCGAGGGACCCGGTAGGCACTGCACCGGAATGCCGGCCGCCACGCAGGCCGCCACCAGCCGGTGGCCCGGGTCGCTGATCAACGGCATCCCGGCGTCGCTGACCACCAGCACGGTGGCGCCGGCGCTGATCTGCTCGACCAGGGCGGGCACCCGGGCGGCCTCGACATGGTCGAAGAAACTGACGACCTTTCCGCCGATCACCACATCGAGGGCTTTGGTCAGGACCCGCAGCCGTCGGGTGTCCTCGGCGGCGACGATGTCCGCCGTCGTCAGTGCCTCGATCAGCCGCTGCGACGCGTCTGACGGCCGACCCAACGGCGTGGCACCCAGCAACAGTCGGCCAGCGTCCATGGGCCACAGCCTACGATCGACCCCAATGACTACCGCCCTGACCGACGAACTCGTCGCCGACGAGGAAGTACCGGTGATCAGCCCGGGGCCGTCGGCGCCGGCACCCGATTTCGGGCCGATCGACCGACTACAGGGCTGGGTGGTGACCGCCGTCGTCACCGCGCTGGCGGCGCTGACCAGGACAGTGAATCTCGGTTCGCCCACCGACGCCGGAACCCCGATCTTCGACGAGAAGCATTACGCGCCACAGGCCTGGCAGATGCTGCACAACCACGGGATAGAGGACAACCCGGGTTACGGCCTCGTCGTGCATCCACCGGTGGGCAAGCAACTGATCGCGATCGGCGAGGCGCTGTTCGGCTACACCGGGCTGGGCTGGCGGTTCACCGGCGCGGTGCTCGGAACCATCATGGTGGCGCTGGTGGTGCGGATCGTGCGGCGGATCAGCCGCTCGACGCTCGTCGGCGCGATCGCGGGGCTGCTGGTCATCGCCGACGGGGTCAGCTTCGTGGTGGCACGCACCGCGCTGCTCGACGGTTTCCTGGCGTTCCTGGTGCTTGCCGCGTTCGGCGCACTGATCGTCGACCGCGATCAAGTCCGCGAACGGCTGTACGTCGCCTACACCGAAGGCCGCATCACCGAGACGGTGTGGGGACCGCGACTGGGTGTGCGGTGGTGGCGATTCGGCGCCGGCGTACTACTCGGATTAGCTTGTGGGACAAAGTGGTCCGGCCTGTACTTCGTGGTGTTCTTCGGGTTGATGTCGTTGGCGTTCGACGTGGCGGCCCGCAGGCAGTACCGGGTGCTGCGGCCCTGGCTGGGCACTGTGCGCCGCGATCTGTTCCCAACGGCCTACGCGCTGTTGCTGATTCCGTTCGGGGTGTACCTGGCCAGCTACGCGCCGTGGTTCGCCTCCGAAACTGCCATCGACCGGCACGAGGTCGGCCAGTCGATCGGAACACAGTCGAATTTTCCGCTGCCCGATGCGATTCGCGCGCTGTGGCATTACACGGCCAAGGCCTACGAATTCCATGCCGGGCTGACGAATTCCGCGGGCAACTACCACCCGTGGGAATCCAAACCGTGGGCGTGGCCGATGTCGCTGCGGCCCGTGCTCTATGCGATCGACCAACAGAACGTTCCGGGCTGCGGCGCGCAATCGTGTGTCAAAGCGGTGATGTTGGTTGGCACACCTGCGATGTGGTGGATCTCGGTGCCCGTGCTGGGCTATGCGTGTTGGCGGACGTTCGTGCGACGCGACTGGCGCTACGCCGCGGTATTGCTTGGGTACTGCGCCGGTTGGCTGCCATGGTTCGGCGACATCGATCGCCAGATGTACTTCTTCTACGCCGCGACCATGGCGCCGTTTCTGGCGATGGCGATCGCGTTGATCCTCGGCGACATCCTGTACAAACCCCGGCAGAATGCCGAGCGCCGCAGTCTCGGGCTCATCGCGGTGTCTTGTTATGTCGCACTGGTATTGACGAACTTCGCGTGGCTTTTCCCGGTGCTCACCGGTCAGCCGATCTCGCAGAACACCTGGAACATGGAAATCTGGCTGCCCAGCTGGCGCTAATTTCCGCCGCGAAACAGAACCCACGGCTGCAAGCTCTCGCTATCCACAACCTTGGCTTCTGGTTGGCGTCGTCGCTGACGACGGCCGTGCATTATCGCGCGCATGGATGCACCGATCGTCGGCAGTGCGGCGGTGGCCAGCGGCGCGCTCACACGCGGGCAACTGCGCTGGAACTACCGGCCGATATTTCCGGACGTCTATATCTCTAGATTCGCAGACCGGACACTGGACGTCATGACCGTTGGCGCGTGGCTGTGGTCCGAGCGGCGGTCAACGATCACCGGCCGGGCTGCCGCGGCCCTGCACGGCGCGAAGTGGGTCAACGAGACTGCGCCGATCGAACTCCTCTGGCGAAACAACCACTGCCCGCCCGGCATCATCGCTCGCGACGAGCGGTTCGCTCCGGATGAAGTCACCGCATTGCGCGGTCTCACCGTTGCGACGCCCGCACGGGTCGGCTTCGATATCGCCCGACACCTGTCGGGCGTCACGGCGGTCGCACACCTCGACGATCTCGCCCGAGCGACACGAATCACGAAGCAGGACTTGCTGAGTCTTGTTGATCGCTATCCCGGATCTCGAGGCAACAAGCGGGCGCGGTTGCTGATCGATGCGATGGACGCCGGCGCGGAATCACCAAGGGAATCCTGGTTGCGGATGGTCCTGATCAGTGCCGGCCTGCCGCGTCCTACAACCCAGATTCGGATAACCGACGGTCATCGCCTCGCGTATCTGGACATGGGCTGGAAATCTCATATGGTCGCTGTCGAATACGACGGCGATCACCATCGCCTGGACCGCACGCAATACGTCAAGGACATCAGGCGAGCAGAAATGCTCGACTATCTGGGTTGGCATGTGATCAGGGTGATCAAGGAAGACCGTCCACCCGACATTGTCGAACGGGTTTCACGGGCCCTGGCTCGACGTGGCTACCCGCCATCACCGCCAGACAGAAGCCTGGGTCGTGGGGCAGCGTAATCCGCTGCCCTAGATTCTGTTTCGCGCCAGAGGTCAGGACAGCGCGCACGAGTCGCGCAGCTTCGGCGAGTACGTGACGTCGCCGCATTCGCATTCCCACGTCACATGTCGGCCTCGACCGCACGAGCACGGCCGGCTGGCGACGATCATGTGTCCCGGCAGCAGCCAGTGGCCCCGGGCACACCGGTAAGGCCGGCTGTCCGTGTACAGGACGAGGTCGTCGTCGGTATCAATAGTCACGACACAACAGTGACAGCTTCTCGCCGCAAAGCCATCTCGGTGGCCTGATCGTGATCGTTCGGTGTCCTTTCCCGGGCGTGTCGGTGACCTAGCCGATTGGCCCGCAACGGATTACACAACCTCAAGTACTGTTGAGCTTATGCACAGCCAGGAACTGCTTCCCGGCGAACTTGCGGCCCGGGCCGGCGTCGCCGTCTCGGCGCTGCACTTCTACGAACGACAAGGCCTGATCACCAGCAGTCGAACGTCGGGCAATCAACGCCGCTACACCCGCGACACCCTGCGACGGGTGGCGTTCATCAAGATGTCGCAGCGGCTGGGGATTCCGCTGGCCCGCGTCCGGGACGCGCTGGCCACGCTGCCCGCCGATCGTGTTCCCAGCAGCCGGGATTGGGCCAGGCTGTCCGCCGGATGGCGTTCGGACCTCGACGATCGGATCCTGCATCTGCAGCGACTGCGCGACAATCTCGCCGACTGCATCGGCTGTGGCTGCCTGAGCCTGCGGGCCTGCGCGCTCTTCAATCCCGACGACGCGCTCGGGGCCGACGGACCGGGAGCCGTCCGCCTTGAAAATCAACGCCGCCATGGCGAAAATCGAACAACTGTGCGATAGAATCGTGGCCGTGGCGATTGAGGTGCAGCAGTCGTTGTTCGAGTGCAACCAGCGTCGAACGCTTTCCCACGGAGCCTGGATCGACATCCGCTCCGGATGGCTGACCGGCGCCGACGAGATGCTCGGTCAACTCCTCCAGACGGTTCCCTGGCGCGCAGAACGCCGCCAGATGTATGACCGCGTGCTGGACGTCCCCCGGCTGGTGAGCTTCCACGACCTCACGGTCGAAGAGGCGCCGCATACACAGTTGGCCCGGATCCGACGGCGGCTCAACGACATCTACGCCGGCGAACTCGGCGAGCCGTTCACCACCCTGGGCCTGTGCTGGTACCGCGACGGCTCCGACAGTGTGGCGTGGCACGGCGACACCGTCGGCCGAAGCAGAACTCAGGACACCATGGTGGCGATCGTCAGCCTCGGCGCCACCCGCACCTTTGCGTTGCGGCCACGCGGGGGCGGCTCATCGCTGCGGCTGCCGCAGGCACATGGCGATCTGTTGGTGATGGGCGGCTCGTGCCAGCGAACCTGGGAGCATTCGGTGCCGAAGACATCGGCCAACGCCGGGCCACGGGTCAGTATCCAGTTCCGGCCGAGAGATGTCCGCTAGCGATCAGTTCCTGATTGCGGCGACCGATTTCACCAGCAGATCGCGAGCCTGTTTGGTATCGACGGGCTTTGGCGGTTGTCCCTGTACCAGTATCGGGCTGGCCGTGACGATCACCTGGTAGTCGCCGAAGTGCGCGGTGTAGTTATACAACTCGCCGCTGCGCGGCTTTCCCTGCACGACCGTCTGCAGAACGCGGTGCACGCCGAGGGTCTGGGTGCCCTCGATCTGCGGCGTGTCGACGACCTCGATGAGACCACGCACCCGGCCACCCTGGAACGCGACCTTCTTGCAGTTCCGCGCGGGCTCGGTGAACGGCACCGTCGCAGATGTCTGCACGGCCATGGCAATGAACCGTCCACCGTCGCCCTCGGCGGCCACTGCGGCCATGTTTCCCTGCAGACCCACCGGCATGTCCTCGCCAACCACGAACGACGCGCAGTCCGGCGGATCGAAGGTCAGCCCGGGCGGCAGCTTGTGGGAGGCCAACACCTTGGGATCGATTCCGGTTTTCGCTGTTTCCTTGACTTTGTAGCCAGGCCCGAAGTCGGACTTCACCTGGTTGATCTTGGTGATATCCGCAGACGGGGGCGCTTCCGGCGATCCGTGGGAGCAGCCCGCCACAACGCAGACACTCCCGATCGCAACCGCAATCCGCATCATTCCGGCCAATCTAACGCACCGCTGTCAGCCACGTACGGCTGATACCGTTTTCACCAGCAAGTCAGCAGCAAACTCCTGCGTCAGCGCCGCATGCGGCGAGCCGGGATCACTGATCAGCGTCGTGAACGCGTAGTAGTCACCCAGGTATGCGGTGAAGGTGCTTGCCTGCGAAGCGATTTCGTTTCCGCCTTCGACCGATGTCACGATTTTGACCGTCATTCCCAGTGTTTCGGCAGCATCGATGTGAGGCGCGTCGACCAGCTGAATGTGGGCACTGGCCCGCCGACCGGTCATACGCCACTGCCGGCACTGGGCCACCAGGGAGTGATCCAGCGCCACCGGGCCGGTCGGTACTGCGACGACCACTGCGTACACCGTGCCGCCCTCGCCCGATCCTGAAATACCTTGGGCCTGTTGCCCGTGACCACCGGCTGGGTCGGCCAGCGCCGCGCAGCGTGGCGGGGTTGCAGCGCCGGCACCCCCGAGTCCCCAAATGCCCTGTGGTGCAGTCAGATCCGCCAAGGGCGCCACCTCGTAACCGGGTGGCAGTTCGCGCCGTACCCGCCTGATATTGCCGGGGTCGACGTGGTGTGCCGGCGGGTTGACCGACGGCGCCGGCGGGGGTTCGCCCGGGTGAGCGCAGCCGGCGAGCAGCAGGAGCGCTGCCGCGGCCGCCGAGAGGCGCATGCTAGCTGACGGCCCGAATCACTTGACGTGCAGTGCGTTTGATCTCGGCGACCATGTCGCGGCTGAGCGAGAGATGCGCGGGATCGGGTACGTCGATGACGGTGGTGACCACCCCGACGTCGTCGCGCTCCCAGAACGCCCCGTAGTGGTCCATGATCGTGCGCATCGCCACGTTGTCGGCGAGCATTCGGCCGGAGAATTTCTGCACCCCGGCGACCCGCGCGGCGATAGCCAGGGCGGAAATCAAAAACGAACCAATCCCACGGCCCTGGTAGGCGTCGGCGACGGTGAACGCGATCTCGGCGACGTCTGGATCGTGGTCCTCGCGCACGAACCGCGCATCGGCAACCGGGTTTCCCTCCCGGTCGGTCATCACCCAGACGAAGTGGTCGACGTAATCGACCTCGGCGAGATAGTCCATCAGCGCCGGGCTGGGCACGCGCGCCGACATGAACCGTCGATACAGCGTCTCCGGGGAGAATCGAACATTCCCGTGCAACGTCCGCGCGCTGTCGCCGGGCAGCACCGGACGCAGCAACAGATCTGTGCCGTCGCGGGTCCGCACCGGGATCGGCGTGAGGAACGCCGCGAGCCGCTGGCGGGAAGTGCGTACCAGCCGGGTCATGATCCCGGGGATGTGCACCAGTCGGGCGAAGGCGTCGCTGTCGCCGACCCAGCCGGTCAGCGGCTCGTTGGTGGTCACCGTCGCGGTCCGCGGAATGTGCCGCAGCAGCGCGATCTCACCGACGATCGTGCCGGCCGCCACATGCTCGACGGTCACCGCGTCGTCATCGCCGACGTGCGTGATCTCGGCCGCTCCCGACCCGATGAGCAGGAAGGACACCGCCTGCTCCCCCTGCCGCATCAGAACCTGACCGGCCGCGGCCCGCAAGGGTTGGAGGCTGGCCGCCAGCGGCATCAAGTCCTCGGCGGGGCGGCCCTTGAAGATCTCCAGCGTGGCGAGTTCGTCGGCGCGCAGCGTGGTCAGTTCGGTCACCTCCCGCCCCCGTCGCCGTTGAAGATGGTGCCAAGGCTATGGGCTACGAGCGTGTTGCAGCAAGGACGCACACCCCGGCAGACTCACTCACGTGACCCGCACCGACGATCCGCTGCAGACGACCCGTGACTTGCTCAACCGCGAGGCTAGTCTGCGGCACGGTTTCCTCGACGTCCTCGGCGAGTCGGTTGCCAGCGAAACCCCCACGCTGGCGCAGGTCGCGATGAACAGTCCGCTGGTCGCTACGGTGTACGAACGGCTGTGGCGCCCGGTGGCGTTCTACGTCGCCAGCGGCGTCACCACCGGCACCGAGCAGCGCCGCGCGGCGGAGGCCTTGGGCCTGTCGAGCGCATCCCGCTTGCTCGACATTGCCTGTGGCCCAGGGAACTTCACCGGCAAGTTGGCGGACCAGCTGCCGCCGGGCGGGCTCGCGGTCGGGTTGGATATCTCGGTGCCCATGCTGACTCGCGCCGTGCAGGACAACAGCGGACCCCGTACCTGCTACGTCCGCGGCGACGCGGGAACGCTGCCGTTCGGCGACGAAACCTTCGACGCTGTCTGCTGTTTCGGCGCGCTCTATCTGATGCCCGAGCCGTTTCAGGTCGCCCGCGAAATGGTGCGGGTGCTGCGGCCCGGCGGTCGGGTGGCAATCCTGACCAGCTACGTGAGTCGCGTACCGCCCATCCGGTACGTGACTGAGGCGAGCGCGAAGGCGATCGGGCTGCGCATGTTCGACCGCGATGCGTTCGTCGACCTGTTCTCCGAGTCCGGGCTGGTCGGCATCGAGCAGCAGATCCAGCGCAACTTCCAATTCGTGACCGCCGGCAAGTCCGGCTGACGATCAGGCCATTGAGTAGAAGCCTTCATCGGCACGCGGATTCGCTTGCGCCCCACCGGCGAGCAAGGCGTGCGATTTGAAGATGTGGGCGGCCGCGCTCGGCCGATGCCGTGCAGCGACGAACGTGCGAGCAAAATTCGTCGGGTGATGCCGACCCCATAGCAGCACGTCGGTCTCGCTGTCGTTGCCGAGCGCGAGCACGTGCCGGCGTACCGCGTCGCTTTTGATCATGACGTCCGTCGCGACCGCCAGCATGTGCGGGCGAGGCAGCGCCGCTGCATAGTTCGGGCCCGGCATCCGCTTGGCGAGGTGCGCACCCAGAATCCGGATCGGTTGGTCGTCCACGGCGCCATCGATGTCCCCGTCGACCACCACGCTGACATCCCAGCCCGCCATCGCGCGATCGAAGATCAGCCCGCCGATCGACACCACCGCGTCGGCGATGTTCCTGGCAACCACCTGAAACTGGTACTTGCCGAACTCGCCGGGGGCCTCGCGCGGCGATGACGCTCCCAGCCGTGGAAGTGAGCGATGCCGTTGTTTGAGCGTGCTGGCAGGAGCGGCCACGTGTTGTCCGATCGACGGTTGGTGCAATTTCTGGCTGACACTACGAATATAGAGCAGACTGGGCGGGGATGAAAACCTCGCTCATCGCCGGGATCCCATTTCGCACCGAAACCGGGGGTGAGCGGCCGCTACACTGCCGGGATACCAAAGAGACGCAAGCCCAATCCCGATCAACGCCGGCGCGAACTGTGCGACGCGGCGATACAACTGCTCGCCGACGACGGCGCCAAAGGCCTGAGCCATTTGAAGGTCGACGGCCGCGCCGGCGTCCCCGACGGAACCACGTCGTTCTATTTCCGCACCCGCTCGGCGTTGCTGCACGCGGTCGCCGAGCGGATGGTCGAACTCGACCTGGCCGCGTTACAAACCGTTGCCGACACCGCCGCAGTCGAGGACGGGGCGGCATCCACGCTGGCCAAGGTCGTCATCCAATCCGGCGAAGACCCGCAGCTGAGCCGCACCAGGGCGCGCTATGAGCTGACCATTCAGGCCACCCGGGATCCGGTGATCGCCGAGACGCTGCAGCGCGCCGTCGATGCGTTTACCAAACTGCACCACGACATCCTGGTCCAGCTTTTGCCACATGGCGCCGATCTGGATTCCGGCGTCGTCGACGATCTCACCAACGTGACGCTGACCTTCATCAACGGGCTGATGCTGCGTTTCGTCCACGGCGACCGGATCATCGACACCCCCGAACAGCTCGACGGTGTCTTGTCGGCCATCGTCGCCGGCGTCCTGGCCAGCGAGCAGCGGGGGCAACTCACCCATGACGGCGCCGCACCGCAACCGCCCGCGAAATAACTCGCAGAATCCGGCCCGTATGGTTCTCTACGGCAATAGAGTTTACCGTTCGCCGGTTTGCGCACGCGCGGCTATTTCAGGGAGAACTACGTCCGGATCACCGAAGTTCAGGCGAAAGGCAAGATTTCGTGACGAGCAGCACCGGCAGCGATGTTCAAGAAGTCATCAGCACGCTGCACGCCGAAACCGGCGACCACAGCCTGGCAACCCGACAGATCTCAACGGCCCACATCTGTTGGCGTGCAACACCTCCGCTGGCCAAGGCTTGCGCAATCACTCAACCACCAAGGCGGGAGACGAATAATGCCTGAGTTCGACTACGAAGAGATGAAAAAGGAAGCCGAGCAGTACATCAAGTTCGAGAAGGACAAGAAGAACCGCATTGCCTACATCACCTTCGATCGCCCCGAGGCCCAGAACGCCACCAGCCTGGGCATGCGGCACAACTACGCCGACCTGATCCACAAGTGCAACGTCGATGACGACGTGAAGGTCGTCGTCATCCGCGGCGAGGGCGACGATTTCGGTAGCGGAGGCGACCTGCCCGAGCAGCGCCCGATGCTGGAGAACCCAGGCATGCCCCTGAATCACGAGGTCGCGATCAACGACGACGACGTCAAGTACCCGCCAGGCGGCTCGTACCGCTACCTGTCCACCGTCACCGACTTCTACGCCAAAGCCCGCGCCGGAAACCGTCCGCTGCAAGAGCTTCGGAAGATCAGCATCATCGAGGCCAAGGGCTACTGCTACGGCTGGCACTTCTACCAGGCTGGCGACGCGGACCTGGTGATCTCCTCCGACGACGCCCTGTTCGGGCACCCGGCTTTCCGTTACGTCGGCTGGGGACCGCGGCTGTGGTGGTGGGCCGAGACCATGGGCCTGCGCAAGTTCTCCGAAATGCTCTTCACCGGAAGGCCTTTCAGCGCAAAAGAGATGTACGACTGCGGTTTCATCAACAGCGTGGTGCCTCGCGACAAGCTGGAAGCCGAGACCGAGAAGTACGCGCTGGCGTGCTCGCGGACCCGCCCGACCGACACGGTCGCGGTGCAGAAGACGTTCCTCGAGCTGTACAAACAGCACAAGGGTGAGTACTTCGGCAGCCTGCTCACCGGCATGGTCGAGGGCATGCTGCCGCTGATCAAGAACGACGCCGAAGAGGTCGACCTCACCGACGGCACCTTCGAGAAGGGCCTCAACAACGTGGTGAAGGACAACGACCTCAACTACCCGCCCGAGTGGCGGCTGAGCCGTTCGGGGCGTGCCAAGCCCTGACGTTTCGAGGTCGGGTATGACGGCTTTCAGGTCTGTAAGGTCTACTAAGCGCTTAGCTCGGCGGGGGCCACGCCGGACGTATATAGTCAGTCGAACTGCTGCGCTCCGACTTCGAGACTGAATTCCACCGACGGCAATTAACTTGTTACGGATAACCGACGCGGCACCTCGAGCTTCGCATCACATCGGAGGAGACGTTGCCGCGCAATCTGGTCACCCGCGTCGCCACCCGATTGATGGAGACGACGGCGTCGACGGTCGCCGACGTCAACGAGCAAGTTCTCGCCGAACTCGTCGAGCACCTCGATATTGATTGCGCTTTTCTGCGGCATAACGACCACAAGATCCGGGTGTCGAAACTGATCGCGATCTGGCCACCGCGGCGCGATAGCTCGATTCCGGATCCGACTGCGGTCGCTCACTTCAGCAGTGCCGACCCGGTTCTGGCGTTGTGCGAGCACGGCAAGAAGCTGACGATTATTCGGCCGGAAGCATCCGATGCCGTCGTCGCGCGTTGGGTGGCCGCCTCGCAGGAACGCTGGGGTCTCGACGTCGCCAAGGTCACGTCCCCGTCGGTGGTTGCGGCTCCGCTGATTTCCGGCGGTGTCACCACCGGGCAGCTTACGTGCGTGAAATTCAAGAAAAAGAAGTGGCGCACCGAGGAACTCAACGTCATCCAGACCGTCGCGTCCTTGCTGGCGCAACTGCAGGCCCGCATCACCGCCGAAGCGAAGCTCCGCAACCTGGCCGAGCACGATGATCTGACCGGCCTGCACAACCGCCGCGCACTCATGGCTCATCTGTCCGAACGCCTCGCTGCGGGCAAGCCCGGCCCCGTTCCAGTGCTGTACCTCGACCTCGACCGGTTGAAGTCGATCAACGACTACCTCGGCCATACCGCCGGCGACTGGTACCTCCGCACATTTGCCGAACAGCTTCGGTTGAGAGCCGGTGTCAACAGCATGACCGCCCGCTTGGGCGGCGACGAGTTCGTCGTCGTGCCGGATGGGTCCATGTCGATCGAAACAGCGGAACAGACCGGCGAAGAACTGTGCGCGGCCCTGCGCGATCGAATGGCGCTCGGCGGCCACATGATCACCCGCACCGTCAGCGTCGGCGTCGCGGTAGGCGCCCCCGGACGCGACACCACCAGCGACCTGCTGCACCGTGCGGACGAGGCCGTCTTGAGCGCCAAGCGAGCCGGCGGCAACACCGTGGCGGCCTCCAGCGACGACATGGCATTGCAGCGCCTGTTCCGCAACGACATCGAGCTACACCTTCGCGGCGACATCGACAACGAAGCGTTGTTGCTGCACTATCTGCCCGAGGTCGACCTGTGGACGGGGGCGATTGTGGCCGTCGAGGCGTTGGTCCGGTGGCGACACCCGACCTGGGGCCTGCTGCTGCCGGAGTCGTTCATCGGCGTGGTCGAATCCGCCAACTTGGGTAACGATCTGGGCCGCTGGGTGATGCGGACGGCGATGGCGGAGTTCAGCCGCTGGCGTTCCCGTGGCGTCGGGCAGAACACCACGTTGCGGATCAACGTGTCGCCCGCCCAACTGATCAACCGAGGCTTCGTCAGCAGCGTCGCCGAGACCATCGACGAGTTCGGCCTTGATGGCGGCTCGGTCTGCCTGGAGATCACCGAGCGGGCCGTGGTTCGCGACATCGACACCACCCGCAAGACGCTCGAGGCACTCAAAGAGGTCGGGGTTCAGATCGCCATCGACGACTTCGGCACCGGCTACGCCGTCTTGTCGCACCTGAAGTCGCTGCCGGTCGACATTCTCAAGATCGACACGTCGTTTGTTCGCGACCTGGGCACAAGTAGCCGCGATCTGGCTATCGTGCGGGCCATCATCGGCCTCGCCGAGGCCTTTGACCTGCAGTTGGTGGCCGAAGGTGTGGAAACCCCGGCGGCCGCGCTGACTCTGATGCGGCACGGGTGCCATCGCGCGCAAGGTTACCTATTATCGCGTCCTCTCCCCGGAAACGCGATGGAATCGCTACTCTCATCACGCTGGATGCCAATGCCATTCCTGGCCGATAGCCAGGCACTAACCTCGAATACGATCTGACAAATATGAATGATGTAGGCGACAAGCGTTCCGATACGACGCGCGAGCAGATTCTGCGAGCCGCGGCGCACCAGTTTGCCCAACGCCCCTATTACGCGGTCGGCCTCGACGACATTCTGGCCGAAGCGCAGCTGACCAAGGGCGCGATGTATTTCCATTTCCGCTCCAAGCACGCGCTGGCGCTCGCGATTGTCGACGAGCAGACCGCGAAATCCGGCGCAGCGGTGCAGGAATTGCTCACCCGGAAACTGTCCGGGCTGGAAACGCTGATCGACGTCACATATCTGATCGCTATGGCCGACATCACCGAAAACGTCACTCGCGCCGCGTTCAACCTGCTCGAGTCTGTGGGTCGGACGGAGAAGCTGCAGGAACGGCTGTTGGGCGGCTGGATTCAACTGCTCGGGGAAATCGCCGCCCGCGGAATCCGCGAAGGCGACGTCATCGAACGGGGCGATCCCGAAGATATCGGACGCCTGCTGGTGTCGATTTACATGGGGATGCGTCAGGCCAGCCATCTCGACGACCCGGTGGTATTGCTCGGCGACTTCGAGAAAGCATTGTCGACGGTGTTGCGCGGAATCGTGCATCCCGACAAGATCGATTACTTCGGGCAATTCTTGAGGCGTCGGACCGCTCTTGCGATCAAAGCCGTGTCGCCGCCCGACATCTCCGGCGGCTAAAACCGGCTAACGTTCGTCAAGCCACAGCTTCTCGGTCAGATCGTGGAACGTTGCGAGCGCAATATCGTCGTCGGCACGGATCAACGCTGACTTACTCATCAGCGCCCGCACGCTAGACCCATCCTGGTGCGCCAATTCGACGACCTCATTGGCCAGAGACTGCACGACCGCCACCGCCGATTCCGTGGTGAGCGGTAAGTGGAAGATCTCGCCGAACGTCATCGAGACCACGTCATCGCGTGCCCGTCCGACCATATCCGAGAAAGCGGAGTTGGCGAACACCAGCGCGCCGTCATTCGCGATGGCCAGCACCGGAATCGGAATCCGCTCCAGCACAACCAAGGCGGGCAACTGCTTGAGCGTGGCCATCGGCGATAGGTGCGCCTGCCCGTTACGTCGTCGCTCCACAACCTGATTATGGTTCATGCTAGCTAGCTACAGTGCACTAATTATCATACGCACCCAAAACTTTGAATCTTCTGTGACGCGTTCGAGACTCATGTGAACGATCGCGCGGTTTCGTTCAGTCGACCTAGCTGCGCGGAAAGCGGGCATTCAGCGCACTGAGCATTCGGCGCGCCTCACTCAGGCGCTCCCGCACGATAACTAGGCGCTTGGGTGGATCGACGTAGCCTTCGGACTCACAGCGCCGTTCCCATGCCGATTCGGCCTTGGTTACTTTCCGCTTCATCGATGCGATGTCATGGCGGAGCGCACTCGCGAACAGCTGGGCCTGAGCGCGTTCGGAGCGCCGCGTCAGCGGAATGACGTTGGCCGTCATTTCGTCGCCCGCGTCTGTCGCCGCCATCGTCAATTACCCGAGATAGCCGGCTCGAAGGTACGCCACGATCCGCGCGAGCAGCCTCGACAGCGGCATAGCGACCCCCTGACGTCATTCGTCCTAGCGCTCAACACTGGCTCTTTAGTTTCGCCAAGGCAACGATCGTGCATATCCGGAAAGATAAGGTTCATGACGAGTTCATCGACGCGGCTGCGCCAGGTCGCGTCCCGGTAAGGGCAGGGCGATGCGGACGGCGTTCCAGGAGCAACTCGAGGCGCTGACTGACACACTCAGCAACATGTGCGGTCTCGCCGGTGTGGCGATGGACCGCGCGACGCGGGCGCTGTTGGACGCGGACCTGGCCGTCGCTGAGCGGGTGATCGGCGACCATGATCGGATCGTCGAGCTGCAGACCAAGGCCGAGGAGACTGCCTTCGTCCTGCTCGCACTGCAGTCGCCCGTCGCTGGTGACCTGCGACTCGTCGTCGGTTCGCTGCAGAACGTGGCCGACGCGGAGCGGATGGGTGGGCTGGCTCTGCACGTCGCGAAGATCGCCCGCCGCCGCCACCCCAACCACGTCTTGCCCGACGAGGTACGCGAACACTTCGCCGAGATGGGCCGGGTCGCGGTCGACCTCGGTAACAGTGCCAAAGACGTTGTCGTGTCGCGTGATTCGCAGCAAGCCGCTGACATCAGCCGCGAGGACGACGCGATGGACCAACTGCACCAGCAACTCTTCAACGTTCTGATGGACACCGAATGGAGGCACGGCGTCGCAACGGCCGTGGACATCACCCTGCTCGGAAGATTCTACGAACGCTTCGCCGACCACGCCGTCGAGATCGGTCGTCGGGTTGTTTTCGAGGCGACCGGCGGGGCGATCGGACAGTAAGGCTTCCTGCACCTGCGGGACGGTCCTGCTCAAGCTACTATCTGCGTATGAACGCAAGTAATGCCATTCCTGCGTCGATACCGGACGATGAAGTCAATCTGATCGTGGAAATCTTCCGGATGCTGGCCGACCCCACCCGCATCCGGGTGCTGTGGGCACTCACGAGCGGCGAGTTGTCGGTCACCGAGCTGGCCGAACAGGTGAACAAGCCAGCGCCCTCGGTGTCGCAACACCTGGCCAAGCTGCGGATGGTGCGGCTGGTCCGCACTCGCCGAGAGGGCACCACGATCTTCTACAGCCTGGAGAACGAGCACGTCAGCCAGCTCGTCGCCGATGCGGTGTTCAATGCCGAACACGCTGGCCCCGGGGTTCCTTCGCACCATCGCAGCGACAGCACCGTGCGCAGCATTTCGCGGGACCGCAACCAGCGTAAGGCGACTCAGCGATAACGCGCACCACGAACCACGCACATCCGCACGCTCACGACCACCACCATCCGCACGGGCTGCGGGGTGCCATCAAAGAAGTCTTCGCGCCGCACTCGCATGACTCCGCCGACAGTGTCGACAGCGCGCTGGAATCCAGTGCCGCAGGCATCCGGGCGGTCAAAGTCAGCCTGTTGGTGCTCGGCGTGACGGCGATCGCCCAGATTGCCATCGTCGTGATCTCCGGATCGATCGCGCTGGCCGCCGATACCATCCACAACTTCTCCGACGCCCTGACCGCGGTGCCGCTCTGGATTGCGTTCGCGCTCAGCACAAAAGCCGCTACCCGCCGCTATAAATACGGGTTCGGCCGCGTCGAAGACCTCGCCGGGTTATTCGTGGTCGCGATGATCACCCTGTCGGCGATCGTCGCCGGCTACGAAACCATCGAACGGCTCATCCACCCCCAGCCCATCGCCAACCTCGGCTGGGTGGCCCTTGCCGGTCTGGCCGGCTTCATCGGCAACGAATGGGTGGCGCTCTACCGCATCAGGGTCGGAAGGCGCATCGGCTCAGCCGCTTTGGTCGCCGACGGCTTGCACGCCCGCACCGACGGGTTCGCCTCGCTAGCCTTATGAGTTGGGCCGGCCAAGCAGAAGCCTCGCGACCGCGATGGTCCATGCGTACCCGGCTCACGAGGAGCACCGGCCGGGACACTAAGACGTGCGGGTCTTCACAGCCTCGTCGGCGGTCGTTCCGTCCAAGCGGGTATCGGGGCCAGTCAAAGCGGGACTGAACTTCAACGCATCCACCAATTCAGCGATCGCCTTCTCACCCTGCCCACCCACAACGGCTTCCGAAAAGCAGGTTTCGAGGTGGTTGTGCAGCATCACCCTGTTCGTCCGCTCCAATCCCGCCTGCACCGCTGAGATTTGCTTCATCACGTCGACGCAGTAGGCGTCCGATTCCAGCATTCGGATAATCCCGTCCAAATGACCTCGCGCCGTCTTGAGCCGGTTGAGCGCAGAACGTTTCTTCTCCGTCAACTCCTCTGACATCACGGTCTCCTTCCGGCGGTTTACGACAACCCCGGTGCCGCGACGAGGTACCCCAGTTTAGCCCACCCCACCCCACCCTGGGTGGGGTAGCATTGCCTCCGTTAATCCCAACACAGGAGGTTCCAGTCATGGCCGATACGACCGACGTAGCGCAACCAACCGACGATCCAGGCACTGCACACACCCCCCGTACAAGCCGCCTCAACCAGGCGCTGGCATGGGTGGGCATCGTCGCAGGCGGGTTGTTCATCGTCGCCGCGATCTTCTTCGCCGGCTTCTTTTTGAATTACAGCGAGCACATGCACATGCAGATGGCTCATGCGCCGATGGCGCACGAAAACAAGGACTGCTGTGCCGACATGAAGCCAGGCGACATGAAGCCTGGCGAGATGAAGCCGGGTGAGATGAAGCCGGGTGAGATGAAGCCTGGCGAGATGAAGCCGGGTGCGATGGGACCGGAGATGATGGGTCCGCGGTCCTGACGTTAAGCCGTTGAATCACAACGGTTTTACCCGCTCAGATGGGGAGCCGAGCCTGGTGCGTTCATTCGTCAGGCTCGGCCCTCACAGCTCGTGGCACTGACCACGGACGTGATGGAGGGTTACGAGCAGCCGGCCGGCTCAGTTGGCGAAGTATTCAACCCCCTGACCAGGCAGCAGCCAGCCTTAGGACGTCTCCGATTACTTGATTGACGATCGTCATTGACGGTCGTCAGCGATTGCGCGTACTCTCACCGCCATGCCGTCGCTACACGCACTGTCCGAGGTCGATTCGTCCCCGGCGGTCAGCGTCCGGGAGGCCCGCCGCCTTGAAACGCGGGGACGGTTATTCGATGCTGCGCTGGCCGAGATTGCGCGAAAGGGGTTGGCTGCGGCGGACGTTGCCGCCATCGCTGGCGTAGCGGGCGTGGTGAGAGGCACCTTCTATTTCCACTTCCCGACCAAAGAGCATGTCCTGATCGAACTGGAACGTAACGAAGAGGCCCGGATCGTCAGGGAGCTCGGCGAGGTTGACTCCGACTTGGATTCAGTGTTGTCGCTGCTCGTACGACACGTGCTCGACGCCCAAAGTCGTTTGGGCGCTGTGGTTTTCCGGGACATGCTCGGACTGCATTTCTCCTCAACACTTCCGGTGGAGGACGCGCTGCCGCAGCATCCCCTCGCCGAGTATCTGGTCAGGGAGATCAGCCGTGCACAAGCAGCCGGGGAAGTGTCACCGGATGCCGACGCGGCAGAACTCGCCACGTTCTTCCTCACCGGCCTTTTCGCACTGTTATCCACCGGCGTCCACGATGCTGCGCTGCTAAGCCGTTACGTGACAACGATTGTCAAAGGAATGGAGAACCGATGAACCACACAATCGAGGGCTACCGGGATTTCTTAGCCAAGCGCGACGGCGAGGCTGACCTGCTCAACAGACGGTTGGCGAATCGCGAGCAGTTCTTCAACGACCTCGAAGCACATGCCGTCCGCTCAGCAACATCCCGCAGATCGACAGGTATTCCTCCGGAACATGCGCCGCCGCCGACCCGAACCCGGATTGGACCGGAAGATGCTGTTCCTGCTGGCGACCGCCAAGCTGAACCAGGCCGAACGGTTCGGGGTAGGGCTCGGCGAGACCTACGGGCGTAACGCCGATGAGAATCTGCCGCCCGAGAACGTCTACCTCGAACTCGAAGAGCACTATCACACCCGGTTGCTCGCATACGCACTCGACGTATTCGACCTGACCTTCCAAGTGGTCCCGCCGCCCTTCGTGATGCGCCAGTTCGTCAAGACAGGCGTGTTCCTACCCGCACGACTGGGTTTCCTGTTTGTCGGAGCCGCAGAAATGGCGGGCTGCATCATGTTTGACGAACTGCGGCGCGTGGGCATCACGCTGTTCGCCGACGAACCAGAAGTCGCGGAACGAATCGAACTGCTCTACAGCGAAATTCTCACTGACGAAATCGGACATGTCGGCTACTGCGCCTCACGCTGCACGTCCGCAGAGCGAGCGGTGATGCGTCGGATCTATCCATGGATCGGGCGACTCTTCGCCCGGCAGACCGCGGAAATCAGTCATCCTTATCGATCCGAAGGCGCTGCATGCGCGACTCGACCGGCCCTTCGCCGTCGAAGAACTGACCGACGGGTTGGACAACGAGACCTATCTCGTCACACACCCGTGAGGGACTGTCTTTGAGGGCGGCGAACTCGAGCTCGGCTGTTGGCTCAACCTCGGGCGCGCTCCCGTCGTCCGCCTAGCGAGGGTGCGGACGCGGCCTGTCCCAATCCCCCACCTAGATCAGGGGTGGCCCACGCAGATCGCGCAAGTACCGCCGAGAGGTTACCGTCGCGTGCTTGCGCTCGCGGAGAACCTCTGGCTGGTGGAGACCACGGGGTGAAAGCACGGCCAAACCTGGTTCCCACGCTGCGTCGCCAACGTAGGACTGACATCGTCAAGCCCGGACTGCTGCGAGTGAGCAGCAGTTTAGCTGTGACGCGTCTACCCGCCGCTGCAGATGCGCAAACGGGTTCGCTCAGGCCAGTGCCAGGTGCAGGTACTCGAGGCGGCGCACCAGAAGGCTTGGCAGCCATGGCCCAGTCTCACTGGCCCGAAAGTTCGAGGTGTGTTCCAGCAGTCGACTGAGCACGACGCTAGCTTCCAATCGGGCGAGGGCTGCTCCGACGCAGAAGTGGATGCCCTTGCCGAAAGTGATGTGGCTCTTGGCCGTTGGGCGGTCCAGTCGGAACTGATCCGGGTGGTCGAAGTGCATCGGGTCACGGTTGGCTGCACCCCATAGCAGGAGCAGACGCGACCCGGCCGGCAGTTGCACGCCGCATAGTTCGGTGTCGTTGAGCACATGGCGGTAATGGCCACGGAAAGGTGGCTCGTAGCGCAGCACCTCTTCGAGAAACGCGCCAACCAGTTCCGGTTGGTTGCGCACCTGCTGCTGGACGTCAGGTTGGGTCGCGAGAATCCAAGCAGCGGAACCGATCAGGGATGCCGTCGACTCGCCGCCTGCGCTGAACAGGGTGATCATCATGGTCAGTGCGGCCACGTCGTCCAGGACGCCGGTGGCGCATGCCGTGGCCAGGTCACCCAGCAGATTGTCGTGTGGGTTGGCCGCGGCCTTCTGGAACTGTTCGGCGATGTATCCGCTGAGCTCCGTCACCGAAACGCCGGCAGCCTCCAGGTGATCCTGGGTCACCAACCCTTCGACCAACTGGGTCGCCGAGTATCCCCATCGGGTGAGCTTGTCGATGTCGGCGTCCGGGACGCCGATGATCCGACCGACGATCATCATCGGCAGCCGGTTGGCCATCGCACTCATCCATTCGATATGCCCGCCGTGGACGTTCGTGGTCCAGAGGTGAGCAGCGGTCTCGCTGATGAACGGCCCGAAGGCGCGGATGCGCTTGGCAGCAAGTTGCGGCAGCAGCGATTTTCGATGTAGCGAGTGCGCCGGCTCGTCGGCGGTGGCCAGGGCCTGGACGGCTCCTCCGAGTTCGCCGATGTCGAAGGCGGCCACGGTGCCTCCGGGTTGGTACATCATCGTCGCGGTCAGGTTGGACGAGAAGTCGCCGCACCGTGCCACCGCCTCGTTGACGGCCTCCCAGCTGCTCACCGCGTAGAAGCCGGATTGCGCGATCCGATGAACGGGACCCGTTTCATGCATCTGCTCGTAGAGCGGATACGGATTTTGGATGTAGTGATCGTCGAACAGGGCGAGGCCGAGCGCGCCATCCACCGAGGTCATGGGTACAGGCTGAGCGGCGCGGACGGTCCACGTCAATTGAAGTCCCCGATGTTGCGATCTACCGTTCGCGCCAAGCACCCCGGCCGTCTCACGGGTTCGCATTCACCTGCGCCGATGGTGAAACATGGAGTCCAATTCGTCTCAAATCTGAGAAGATATGTTGTCGATGACACGCGGAGGTGAGCCCGATGGTTCGAGACGACTGGGTCGTTGGTGGAGACCGTCGAACGGCAGCCGCTGATCGGATCTACGCTGCCGCAACGGACCTCGTCGTCCGACATGGATTCGACGCGTTCGACATCGACCGCTTGGCGTCGCACGTGCACTGTTCGAGGGCGACCATCTATCGCTACGCCGGAGGCAAGGCCCAAATACGCGACGCAGTGCTGTTGCGTCTTTCTGCAAGCGTCATCGACACCGTCCGACGTGCAGTCGATGGACTGAGTGGGCCTGATCGCGTGATCACCGCCATCACCGTGGCGCTGGA
The DNA here is from genome assembly GCA_963737375.1 of uncultured Actinomycetota bacterium. Lineage (GTDB taxonomy): Bacteria > Actinomycetota > Actinomycetes > Mycobacteriales > Mycobacteriaceae > Mycobacterium. The sequence continues at coordinate 88,451 of CAVTSP010000027.1, read as the reverse complement.
ACAGATTAGGTCGGACCCCATTCGGCGGCTGATGCTCACCTCGCGTAACTCGCCCGAGCTTGGCGAGTTGCACTCCTCACCCGTGCTGGCACACCTGGCCGCCGAACTCACCGGCATTACCGACGCCGATCCGCAAGCGGCGCAATGGATTGTGCGGCTGGTGGTGTCGTTGGCCTACTGGCCCGCCGGGAACGCTCGGGTAGAACGACAAATGCTGAACCGCTTCGTCGCTCCGGCATTCAATACGTGAACGACCTGGGGCCGCGAGAAAGCCTGAACTTCTCAAACACTGTGGCGCTAAGCGGAATCGAACCCAAGCGCCGCTATGCGGTCGCCGAGGGCTCGTCGGGGACGCCGAGCCCGAGGTGTTCGATGTGGTAGACGGCCTCATCGAGGAGCATCGCGACGTGATTGTCGTAGAGCGCGTAGATGACGCTGCGCCCGTTGCGGGCTCCGGTGACCAATCCCATTGCGCGCAAAAGGCGTAACTGGTGAGAAACCGCGGACTGCTCCATTTCCACTGCCGCCGAGAGGTCGTTGACCGAGCACGCACCGTGGCGCAGACGGGTCAAGATCCGCAGCCGGCTCGGTGTCGCCAGTGCTTGTAGTGTTGCCGCGACCGATGCTGCAGAGTCGGCGTCGAGCTGTGCGGGCGGCGTGGTTCTGCCCTCGATGCCGTGACCCATGGCTGAATTGTACCCAATGAACTAATGAAGACGTATTCATATGTTCCTGTATGGTGACGGTGCCCCGCCAACTTCCCCCTTGTGGAGTTTCCGATGCCGCCTCCGGTCCTGGACCGCTCCCGCGCCGCTGCCGACCGCCAACCGAGAACCCGTACCCGCCCGTTCGCGCTGCCCGACGTCCGGTGGGCAACCGTGGCCACGGTGCTGTTCGTGTTCGGATTGGCTGCCCAGTTCGGTGGCGCACCGGCGTGGCTGTGGTGGGCGCTGTATCTGGCTTGCTATGTCACCGGCGGCTGGGAACCCGCGCTGGCCGGGCTGAAAGCCTTGCGGGAAAAGTCTCTCGATGTCGATTTGTTGATGATCGTGGCGGCGATCGGGGCTGCCGCGATCGGCCAAGTCCTCGACGGCGGACTGTTGATCGTCATCTTCGCCACATCCGGTGCGCTGGAAGCGTTTCTGACTCAGCGGACCGCCGATTCGGTGCGCAGCCTGCTTGATCTGGCCCCCGAAAGTGCCACCGTGATCACCGAATCCGGAGACGAGACGATGGTCGATGCGGCCGCTCTGTCGGTCGGGGACGTGATCGTGGTGCGCCCCGGAGAGCGGATCGGCGGCGACGGCCAGGTCATCGCCGGGGCCAGCGACGTGGATCAGGCGTCGATCACCGGTGAACCGCTACCAGTGGCCAAAATCCTCGGAGATGAGGTCTTCGCCGGAACTCTGAACGGCACTGGCGTGCTGCGGATTCGGGTCCACCGGGCCGCCGCCGACACCGTCATTGCACGCATCGTGACCATGGTGCAGGAGGCGTCAGCCACCAAGGCCAAAGCCCAGTTGTTCATCGAAAAGGTCGAGCAGTATTACTCGATCGGCGTCGTGGCCACAACGTTGGCGGTGTTCTTCATCCCCCTCACCCTGGGTGCAGCGTTGCAGCCGGCGCTGCTGCGGGCGATGACCTTCATGATCGTCGCGTCCCCGTGCGCGGTGGTGCTGGCGACCATGCCACCGCTGTTGGCCGCGATGGCCACCGCCGGACGCAACGGCGTCCTGATCAAATCGGCAGTGGTGATGGAACAACTCGGCTCGATCACCGCCGTGGCCTTCGACAAGACCGGCACCCTCACCCTGGGCACACCCCAACTGACCGACGTCGAAACACTCGACGAAACGCGCTACGACGCCGACACCATCCTGATCTGGGCAGCAGCCGCCGAATACCCCAGCGAACACCCGCTGGCGCGAGCCATCGTGGCCGCGGCCGCCGAACGCGACCTGCGACCACCCACGGCTCAGGATTTCGACTCCGCCCCCGGACGCGGTGTCCGTGCCATCGTCGACGGTCATAGCGTCCAAGTCGGCAGCCCCCGGCACCTGCTGCCCGCCACTGACACCTCGGCTACCTGGGTGTCGATAACCGCCATGGTGGCCGGCTTGGAAGCCGCCGGCAAAACCGTGGTCATCGTCGTCGCTGACGATGCCCCCGTTGGGATCCTGGCCCTGGCCGACCAACTCCGTCCCGGAGCCGCGGACACCGTCGCCGAACTGACCGCCCTCACCGGCACCGCACCGGCCCTGCTGACCGGCGACAACGCCCGCGCCGCAACCACACTCGCCGCACAAATCGGAATCACCGACATCCGCGCGGGGCTACTGCCGCAAGACAAAGTCGCCGCTGTCGGCGAGATTGAGGACGCCGGGCGGCGGCTGCTACTCGTCGGGGACGGCGTCAACGACGCTCCCGCCCTTGCCGCCGCACACACCGGCGTCGCGATGGGCCATGCCGGATCCGATCTGGCCCTTGAGACCGCCGACGCCGTGATCGTCCGCGACGACCTCGCCACCCTGCCAGCGGTGATCGCGTTATCGCGCCGCGCCCGCCGCATCGTGATCGCTAACCTGGCTATCGCGACCACCTTCATTACGGGACTTGTCCTCTGGGACCTCCTGGGCCACCTTCCGCTGCCTCTGGGCGTGGCGGGGCACGAGGGATCCACCGTCATCGTCGGACTCAACGGCATGCGCCTGCTCGCCCAACGGGCCTGGACTACCTAGGCCGCACGACACCCACGCCGTTATGCCATAGGGCCAGGGAAGGCGCTCGCGAGGCGGGGCACTGTCGCATAGGGGGCACCCCCTCCCCCTCTCGAGGGTCACCCGATGCCTCGGCGCAAATTCTCGCCTCGTTTATACATTTTCGAAGCTATGCTCATCGCTGGGGCCGTTCTGTCCGGCCAACCGGAAGATTCGTCGGTGCTTTTCAGCGACGAATCTCGAAACCGCTGTGCGTTGATACAACAGCGCACAAGCATTGAGGTTCCGCGATGCTCGCGGGCGAGCCGCTACGACGGCCAGGCGCTTCCCTGAGCGCCGAACCACCTGAAATAACGCCTCTCCGGGTGCTTACGCAACACCCGGTTCCTGTCATAGCCGTAGCGGACGACGGTGCCATCGTGTTTGCGAACACAGCGTTTGCGAATGTTCTGAATTGCTCATGTGGTGCCGTTACGTCGATGAGCTATGAGGACATCTGCTCGGTCCTGCCGCCTGACGAAACACTTGTAGCGGTTACCCGACTAGGTCCCAACACCATTGGGCGCTTGCTGCAATTGGGCGAGGCGACACTGTTCGTCAAGATGCGCAGGTCGGCGATCCTCAGCGCCGCCGACTCGGGTCCAATCACGCTGTTCGAAGGGCTGATGAGACGCCTGTCGCGGCTAGCGGCGGGACAACACCCATGAGCCACGGGGCCACCCGAAGTCGGTAGGACTGAGAGGCCCCGTTTAGGCGGTGGCGGAGCTACCCCCGCGTTGAGCTTCAAAGACCTCGACGAGGGTTGCGGACCGCCTGAATGACGCCATCCGCACTACTGCGGACGTTATGTGCGTGGCTCCCCGGTGAAGTAGATGGCGCGGACTTCACGCACCGCATAAAAGGCTAGAACGTACCCGGCCACCGGGTCAGCCCACCACCAGCCGAGCAGTCCATTGAGGACTAGACCCGCCAACACTGCGACCGCGAGCAGCCCGTCAATGAGCGTCACGCGCCCTTCGGTGCGCAGCACCACGTTGTCCAATGCGTGTCCGGTGCGGGCCTTGCCCGCCGCCAAAGCGAACATCACCAGCGCGGTGAGGGCCGTCCACCCAATCCCCAGCGGGCTGGGATTGGCGTGGTGTCCGGCGAGCAGAACAACCGTGGATTGAACCGCCAGATACAACGCCAGGAACGCGAACGCTGCCCCGATCAGCCGCAGTGCCCGTTGCTGTCGTTGGTATCTGTTGCCAGACAACTCCCAGACCACGACGATCGAGGCCCCGATTTCAATCAACGAGTCCAAACCGAATCCAACAAGCGCGACCGAACGCGCACCGGTAGCCGCGATGGTGAGCACAACGATCCCGACGACATTCCAGGCGAGCGTCAGGTATTCAAGGAGAAAGCCGCGACGCAGCAGAGCCGCTCGATCCTCGCCCATTGGCAGTTGATTGCTCACCCCAGAAGGTTGCCACGGTCCACGCAATATCCGGCAATCTTGCGCATCAGTCCGCTGGCGCCGAAAGCGACGAACAGCACTGACGGCGGGTCTTCGGGCTCGGCCATTAGGCGACGGGGTTGATGCCGAGTTCGCCCAGTAGTTGGCGCACCCGGTCTTCGACGTCGTCACGGATCGGGCGCACGGCGTCGATGCCCTGGCCAGCCGGGTCGGGCAATTCCCAGTTCTCGTATCGCTTACCGGGATAGAACGGGCAAGCGTCCCCGCACCCCATGGTGACCACGACGTCGGCGGCCTGGAGGATCTCGTCGGTCCATGGCTTGGGGAACTCACCGGTGATGTCGATGCCCACCTCGGCCATGGCCGCCACGGCGGCGGGGTTGATCTCGTTGCCCGGTTCCGATCCGCCCGACCAGGCCACGCCTTGGTCACCGGCCAGATAGTTGAAGTATCCCAGCGCCATTTGGGACCGACCAGCGTTGTGGGTGCAGAGGAACAGCACGGCGGGCTTCGTCGTGGGCATCACGCTCCCGTCTCGTCGGCAGTGTGGGGACCGGTTGCGTCAGTAGTGAATCGTGCTCGTAGGGCAAGTGATACGTAAACCAGGGCGACCAGCACGGGCACTTCGATAAGTGGTCCGACGACACCGGCGAGTGCCTGTCCCGACGTAGCGCCGTAGGTGGCAATGGCGACCGCGATGGCCAGTTCAAAGTTGTTGCCCGCTGCGGTGAAGGCCAAGGTCGTTGTGCGCTGGTAACCCAGGCCCAGCACCGCGCCCAGGAGGTAACCGCCGCCCCACATGATGGCGAAGTAGGCCAGCAGCGGTACTGCGATGCGGATAACGTCCAGCGGGCGGCTGGTGATCTGATCACCTTGCAGCGCAAAGAGAATGACGATGGTGAACAACAGTCCGTAGAGCGCCCACGGTCCGATTCTCGGCAGGAACTTCGTCTCGTACCAGTCGCGACCCTTCGCCTTCTCGCCGAGCTTTCGGGAGAGGTATCCGGCCAGTAGTGGGATGCCCAGGAAGATAAGCACTGATTTGGCGATCTGCCATGGCGAGGTGCTGATGGTGGTCTGGGCAAGGCCGAGCCACCCCGGCAGCACGGACAGGTAGAACCAGCCGAGCACGGCAAACATGATGACCTGGAACACCGAGTTCAGGGCGACGAGGACAGCAGCGGCTTCGCGGTCGCCGCAGGCGAGGTCGTTCCAGATGATGACCATCGCGATACAGCGGGCGAGGCCGACGATGATCAGGCCGGTGCGGTACTCCGGAAGATCCGGCAGCAACAGCCACGCGAGGGCGAACATCAGCGCAGGACCGAGGACCCAGTTCAACAAAAGGGAACTGATCAGCAACTTGGCGTCGCCGGTGACCGTGTCGAGGCGGTCATAGCGGACCTTGGCCAGCACCGGATACATCATGATCAGCAGGCCCAGCGCGATAGGCAGCGAGATGCCATCGACCTGCACTTCATCCAGGGCGGTGTTCAACCCTGGTACGAGGCGGCCCAAGAGCAGGCCGACCGCCATGGCGATGCCGATCCACACCGGCAGGAACCGGTCCAGCAGTGACAGCTTTCCCGCGACGGCGGGAGCGACGTCGGTTGCGACGGGTGTGTTCATCAGTTCAGCAGCACACGTTGGCGGTGGTTGACTGCTCGGTGCCGGAAGCGGTGCCTCCGCAGCAGACTCCACTTTCAGGCTCGCCTTCCTCGGCGTGCTTGGGGCTGATGCCGAAGGTCTCGGAGTCGGCGAGGACGGTGTAGACCTCCCACTTCTCACCAGCGGGCCCGGTCACCCACACCTTGTCCTGGGTGGCGAAGCAGCAGGTCGTTCCGATTTCCTCTTCGGTGAACATGCCTTCGTCGGTCAGGCGAGCAATCTCGGCGTGCACGGCGCCGCTCGATTCGACCTCCACTCCGAGGTGGTTGATCGTGCCGCCCTTGCCCGGATTCTCAAGCAGGACCAGCTTCAACGGCGGCTCGACGATGGCGAAGTTCGCATAACCCGGCTTCACCTTGGCGGGCGAGGTGTTGAACAGCTTGGAGTAAAAAGTGATGGCCTCGTCGAGGTCATCGACGTTGAGAGCGAGTTGAGCGCGGGACATTGCGGGTTCCCCTACCTCTGTGGCTTATGTCGAACTATCGGCTCCCCCGATGATGCCACCTCTTCGATATATGTCAATGCTTATGGCACGATGGTCCCATGCCTAAGACGTTGCCAGTAGTGGATATGTCCGCGCCGGTGTGCTGCTCGCCGGTCGCTGCTGGACCTGTCGATGACGATGCCGCCTTGGCAATTGCGTTGCGGCTCAAGGCGTTGGCGGACCCGGTACGAGTGAAGCTGGTGTCACTGCTGTTCAGTTCCGATGCGGGCGAGGTGTGTAGTTGCGATCTGGCCTCGGCTGTCCAACTGGGTGAATCCACCGTGAGTCATCACCTGTCCCAGTTGCGCCGCGCAGGTTTGGTCGAGTCGGAGCGTCGTGGGATGAATGTGTATCACCGACCGCGACGCGACGCGCTGGTGGCGCTGTGCACGGTGCTCGACCCGAACTGCTGCCGTTAGCTAAGGCGGCGCGCTGTATATGCCTGAACTGCTCAAACTCTGTGGAGCTAAGGGGAATCGAACCCCTGACCTTCTCGATGCGAACGAGACGCGCTACCAACTGCGCTATAGCCCCTGACCGGTAGATCAGGCTACCAGTCGCGGCCGGCGGCGCCGAAACACTACTGGCCGACCGCCCGCGCCAAGTCCCAGTGGTACTCCCGCGCATACGGCGCGTAGTCGAGATGCTCGAAGACCGGGTCCTCGTCGTCGATCTCCAGGACCACCGCGCCGGGCCGTCGCAGCCGCGACGGCACCACGTCGTACTCGCGGTCGTAGGTGTTCTCGACACCCAGCTGCGAGCGTGCCATCCGCTGACTCCGCCGGCGGCGCACGCGCTCCTCGATCCGGGTCTGCTTGCGCAGGTAGCCCAGGTAGAGCACGGTCACCGCGGACGCGACACTGAAGAACCACCATGCCGACGAGGTGAGCAGGAACGCCGTCATCGCCGAGAGGACCAACGTCAGCGCCATGACCATCAGCACCCGCCTACGGGCGGCGTATTTGCGGGCGGTCACTGCGGCGGCCTTGTCGGCGTCGTAGCGATGCCGCCGGTCAGACCCCGGCGACGCGGTCCTCGGTGGCTCCTCAGCCACCGGAATCCCTGAGGTGTCGTCGATGTACTCGTACTGGGTATCGTCGTCGAACGCTTCGCCCTCGTCGTCGTACTCGACAGCGAGATTGACCTCGGTGTCGGTGTTATCGGCGGACTCGTCGTCAACACCGGTATGGCCGACCGGCAACGCGGCCGAGTCGGGTTCGATCACGTCGACGTCGAGGTAGTCGGGGCCGGTCTCCTCGGTAGACAGCGGGGCGGCAACGGTGGCCATGACGCGCGTCGGCAGGGCGCCCTCGTCCTCGTCCTCGTCTGCGTCGTCATCGTCCAGGTGGTCATCGTCGTATTGGTTCTCGTCGGGCTGCCAGTCGGGGTCACTGCGATGCCCGGCGGCCGGCTTGCCGCGCTTGATCAGCCGGGCCGCTGTGCTGTTGTTGAGCACGCGGGTTGCCAGTGCGACGTCGCTGGTGCGCCGCACCGCGTCGCGCTTGCTCACCAGCATGGGAACCAGCACGAACAGCCAGAGCACTACGAGTGAGATCCAAAGCAATGATTGCGGGATGCTTGGCATGGCGACCCGCTCCTTTCCCCGCCAGACGTGGCCCGTTGACGACGCCTCTAACGAGCATCATTAGTCACAAATGTCACGTTTGTAACACGACACGCCGCGAGTATTTGCCCGACTAATACGAGCTACATCCCATTGCCCGCCTCCTCCGCGCGCCGCGAACGGCGCGCATCGTCGCCGAGCTACGCCCAGCGGGCGTGCCCGTCGCGTACCAGCGCCGACGTCACCGACCCGTAGACCTCTTCGACGGTCAGCCCCACCAGCAGGTGATCGCGCCAGCCTCCGTCGACCTGGAGGTAGCGCCGCAGCAGCCCCTCCTCACGGAACCCGACCTTTGCCAGTACCGCCCGACTCGCCGCGTTCTCCGGCCGCACGGTGGCTTCCACCCGATGCAACCTGACCGGACCGAAAGAATGATCGAGGCCCAGCGCCAAGGCGCCGGTGGCCACGCCGCGGCCGGTCATCGAACTGGACACCCAGTAGCCGATCCAGGCCGACCGCAATGCCCCGTGAGTGACGTTGCCGATCGTCAACTGCCCGCAAAACTGACCGTCCAGCTCGATCACATACGGCAGCATGCGGCCTTTGCGGGCCTCGGCCCGTAAACTGGAACAGATCGCCGGCCACGCCGAAATCGAGTGTCGCGCAATCCAATCCGCCTCGGTGCTCGGCTCGTAAGGCTCCAGTCGCGAGCGGTCAGCCAGCCTTGCCCGACTCCATTGCGCGGCATCGCGCAGGCGCACCGGACGCAGCCGGATCACACCGGCAGCCACCCGCAGCGGCCCCACCGCGGTGGGCCAGCCGGGATGTTGGGAGTTGGAGCGCCACATGGTCACGAGTCGAGTCGCTCAGCCACGTTGAGCCAAAAACGCGACGTCGATGACCTCGCCGGTGCGGATCTGCTCTGCCTCACGGGGTACCACGACCAGACAGTTCGCCTCGGCCAGCGTCGCCAGCAAATGCGACGAGGCGCCCGGCGCGCCGCCGAGAGCCTGCACCAGGTATTCGCCGGTGTCCTGATCGCGCATCAGCTGGCCTCGCAGAAAGCCTTTGCGACCGGCCACCGAAGTGATCGGCGACAGCGTGCGCGCCTGCACCACCCGGCGCATCGGCTGCCGCTTCCCCAGCGACAACCGGATCAGCGGCCGGACCATCACCTCGAACACCACCAGCGCACTGACCGGATTGGCAGGCAACAGAAATGTCGGCACCCCGTCGCGGCCCAGCTGCCCGAAGCCCTGCACGGAGCCGGGATGCATGGCGACCCGGGTCACCTCCATCTCGCCGAGCTGGGACAGTACCGAACGCACCGCCTCGGCCGCCGCGCCACCGACCGCGCCGGCGATCACCACGATCTCGGCGCGATTCACCTGTCCCTCAACGACTTCCCCGAGTTCTCGCGCATCGTTGCTGACGATGCCGACGCGGTTGACCTCGGCGCCCGCGTCTCGGGCGGCGGCCGCCAACGCATAGGAGTTGACGTCGTAGACCTGGCCGTTGCCCGGCGTGCGGGAGATATCGACCAGCTCGCCGCCGACTGCCAGCACCGAGACCCTCGGACGCGGGTGCACCAGCACCCGGTCGCGTCCAACCGCGGCCAGCAATCCGACCTGAGCGGCGCCGATGATCGTCCCGGCCCGAACGGCGACATCACCGGGTTGAACGTCGTCGCCCGTGCGCCGCACGTAGGCACCCGATCGCACGGCGCGCAACACCCGCACCCGCGACTGGCCGCCGTCGGTCCAGCGCAACGGCAACACCGCGTCGGCCAGCGTCGGCAGCGGCGCACCCGTCTGCACCCGAGCGGCCTGCCCCGGCTGCAATCTGCTGGGCGTCCGCGCGCCGGCCTGCACGCTGCCCATCACCGGCAGGGTCACGCCGCCGCGGTCCGGCGCCGAATCGGGTGCTTCGCCGTCGGCGTCGGGCTGTTCATCGGCCGGGTCGGCCTCCCCTACGCCGAGTACGTCGACGCTGCGGACCGCGTAACCGTCGATGGCGGCCTGGTCGAAGCCGGGCAGCGGGCGTTCGGTGACGACTTCTTCAGCACACAGCAGCCCTTGTGCCTCGGCGATCGCGACCCGCACCGGCCTCGGCGCCACCGCGGCGGCCGTCACCCGGGCTTGTTGCTCCTCCACCGAACGCACAGCGCGCCTTTCTCGTCGGGCGGCGGCTAGCCTTCGGACAGACCCAGTCGAGTCACCAGCCAACGCCGTAGATCTGGCCCGTAGTCGTCACGGTCCAAGGCAAAGTCAACCGCAGCCTTGAGGTAGCCGCCGGGATTTCCCAAGTCGTGTCGGGAGCCGCGGTGAACCACAACGTGCACCGGATGCCCGTCGTGGATCAGCAACGCGATCGCATCGGTCAGCTGCATCTCGCCACCGACACCACGCTGAATGCGGTGCAACGCTTCGAAGATGGCGCGATCAAGGACGTAGCGGCCGGCCGCGGCATACAACGACGGCGCAGCTTCGGTCGACGGCTTCTCCACCATGCCGTTGACTTTGAGGACGTCCGTGTCAGCTCCGGGCACCGCCTCGACATCGAAAACGCCGTAGGAGCTGACCTCTTCGGGCGTCACCTCGATGGCGCACAGCACCGAGCCGCCGTATTGGGCGCGCACCTTCGACATCGTCTCGAGTACACCGGTCGGCAGCACCAGGTCGTCGGGAAGAAGGATCGCGACCGCGTCTTCGTCGTCCCACAGCACCGGCTCCACGCAGCTGATCGCGTGCCCCAGACCCAGCGGCTCGGTCTGTACGACGGACTCGACCTTGATCAAGGCCGGGGCGCGGCGGACTTTGGCCAGCATGGCGTCCTTGCCGCGCGCCACCAGCGTGCCCTCCAGCACCAAGTCTTCGACGAAGTGCGCGACGACGCCGTCTTTGCCTTCGGAGGTGATGATCACCAGTCGTTCGGCGCCGGCAGCGGCCGCCTCGGCCGCCACCAGTTCGATGCCGGGCGTGTCGACGACCGGCAACAATTCCTTGGGCACGGTCTTGGTCGCGGGTAGGAAACGGGTGCCCAGACCGGCCGCGGGCACGATCGCCGTGCGCGGAACCGAATTGGGTGTGGTTGCCATCGTTGAAACCATATCGTTGACCTTGTGGCGACCGAGGGCAAGGCCGCATTGCGAGAACGGCTGCTAGCCGCCCGTCGTTCGGTGTCCGACGATGTCGGGGCCGCGCAGGCCTCCGCGCTGGCCGACCATGTTGCCGAGCTGGTGATCGACGGCGGCACAGTGTGCGCCTACGTCCCCGTCGGCGCCGAGCCGGGATCCATCGAACTGCTGGACGTGCTGCTGCGCTATGCCGACCGGGTGTTGCTGCCGGCCGCGCGGACCACCGCTGACGACGAAGCCGTGGCGCTGCAATGGGGTGAGTACCGGCCCGGCCAGTTGGTGACCGCGCGGTTCGGGCTGCTCGAGCCGCCCGGGCCCTGGCTACCGGCGGCGACCGTCGCCGAGGCCGGCGTCGTTTTTGTTCCGGCCCTGGCCGTCGACCGAGCCGGGGCGCGACTGGGCCGCGGCCGTGGCTTCTACGACCGCACGCTGGTGCTGCGCGACCCGCAAGCGCGGTTGATCGCCGTGGTCCGCGACGAGGAGTTGCTCGACGAGGTGCCACACGAGCCGCATGACGTGCCGATGACCCATGCGCTGACCCCGGGGCTGGGCCTGGTCGAGTTGGCGGGCTAGCAGTCCCGCAGCACCCGGCGCAACGCGTCTTTCTCGTTGCCCGACACCCACAGCTGGTAGACCGTCTTCACCTCGACAACGCGGGCGACGAAAGCGCACCGAAAGGCGACGTCCGGCGGCAGCCACGACCCGACGTCGCGAAAAGCCTTGTCGAAGTTGACCTTTCCGCCCACGGCCAGCAGATTGCGCGGATCGTTGGCGAAATCGCGGCGTCGCTGGTCATCCCAGAGGCGAGCGCCCTTGTACCAGGCGTCGGCCAGCGACACCACGTGGTCGATCTGCACGGTCGACGAGGTGTCGGGACCGCGGACGAAGTCGATGGTTGCCCCGGTATAGGGGTCGTGCAGTACCCCGCTCTGCGCGAAGCAGGTCCCGGGCCGCACCTGCAGGTCGGCCACGTCGCGACGCAGGATGTCGTCGCGGGTGTTGCACCCGTTGTGGCCGAACTCGACGTTGACGTCGTCGCTCCACGCCTCACCGAACCGGAACCGCTGGAAGTCGCTCACCCGGTCCCAGCCGTGGACGGGCAGCGCCTGCATCTGCCGGCGGGCCGCGTCGTAGCTCGGGGTGGCCGTCGGTGACGGCCTCGCGTCGGGCTGCGCGCTGCGGGCTTCGCGGAAATACTGCCAGCCGACGGCCACAGCGATGGCGAGAATGATGAGTGCTGCCAACGCATTCCGGAATCGGCTGTAGGTTCTGCCGCGTCGTGTCATGTCGCACCCCGCAGCCGATTACGGGCCACCGCGCCAGTGCTCGATGCGGTGGTGGTCGGGGGTGAAACCATGGTCCACGCCCCATAGGACCGCTTGAGTCCGGCTGCCGACGTCGATCTTTCGGTAGATCGTGCGGATGTAGGACTTCACGGTGTTGGGGCTGAGGTAGGTCAGCCGGGCGACGTCGGCATTGCTCTTGCCCTGCGTGATGAGGGCCAGAATCTCCGACTCGCGATCGCTGAGCCCTTCGCCACGGCCCGGCCAATCGAGCCCGACCGCACTGCGCGCCCGCGGCGGGACATCGCTGACGACCGCCTCGCCGGCATGCACCGCCTCCAACGCGGCGACCAGTTCCCGTGCCGGCAGCGTCTTCGATATGTAGCCGTGCGCACCCTGCTGTTGCGCGCTGGCGACAAGATCCGGATGAAAGTTCCAGGTGTAGACCACAACTCGGTGCGCGCACGGATTGGCGACCAGGGTGGCGATCTCTTCGTGGTCGGATTCGGGTTGGGCGAACGAGTCGTACAGAACGATGTCGACCGTGTCGGAAACGGGCATCGTCGAGTCGAGTTCGGCGATCACCACCCGATCACGATAGCGGTCGAGCATGTTGGCGACACCCATCACGACCACGTCGTAGTCGTCGACGAGCGCCACCGTGATCGGACCGTTCGTGGGCGGGGGCATGGTTCAGAAGATTACCCCCTTAGGGGTGTATTGCTACCCCCCTTGGGGGTGGTCAACTCAACGCACGTCGAGCAGCCGCCCGACCGACTCGATCTCCACGCGCCGTCGGCGCCAGATCAGAAAGGCTCAATCATGATCGTTCTCGGCATCGTCCTGATCGTCCTCGGACTTCTCCTGCCCACCCTCATACCGACGTTCGCCTTCGCCCACGTTCTGCTCGTGATCGGCGTGCTCCTGCTTGTTGTCGGCGCCGTTCTGGCCATCGCAGGATCCACCGGTCGCGCGGTCGGCGGTCGCCGCCACTATTACTGAGCCAAACGAGAAAAGCCGTACCCGCTCATTGAAGAGCGGGTACGGCTTCCTTGTCTCGGGAGTCGGTCAGACAGCGCGAACCTTGCTGGCCTGCGGACCCTTGGCGCCCTGAGTGATCTCGAACTCGACCTTCTGGTTCTCCTCGAGGCTGCGGAAGCCGCCGCCATCGATCTCGGAGTAGTGAACGAAGACGTCCGGACCCTCTTCGGGCGCGATGAAGCCGAAGCCCTTTTCAGCGTTGAACCACTTCACAGTTCCCTGTGCCATTTGTTTCTCCTATGTCAGAGATACCGATCCGCACCATGCGAACCGGTGGCCGAATGATCAGACGGCTTCTTCTGGCTTGCCCTGCAAGGAGAAAGAGACGCCCGCACCAAGTTTCTGCGCGAGCGTGTTTTGAACACGAACACTTAGAATTTCGACTGGCTCGATAGTACGCGATCTCCTGCCGAACCGTTACCCACCGTCGCGGATCGCGGTCGTGGGGGCTTCTGAGCTGACGATATGGCGCAACTCGGGGCCTTGGGCGACCGTCTGGGGTTCGGGTTTCGCAATCGCACCACCAGGTTGCGTGCGCTGACGGTTGCGATGCGTAAGAGCAATGTGGGGTTGGTGAGTTGGCTGGGCGGGCCGACGAGTTGAGCGACCCGTAGGAGACTTTCCGCCACCGCGGGGCCATGGGACGCAGCGGCCAAAGAGCCCTTAATGATCTTGCTGCGCAGCCGCTTACGCAATGACCGCCTGCCGGTTGCCACCGTCATGCGTTCGGCGGATCGGTTGCGCGCTCGCGGCCAACCGTGGTCGTGCGGCCGCCGTCGCTCGACTCGCATCCATCAACGAACCGTACACGGAAATTAAGAAAAATAAAGCTAAATTAAGGCGATGATAAGGCGCGAGCCGGCCGGTCCACGTGCCGTCGAGGTGGCCGCCAAGGTGCGAATGTGACCGCCGGGATGAGAACCTGTACTGGGCGGGAATGACCACCGCCACATGGCGGTTTTAGCACTTGAGACTGTAGAGTGCTAAGCGTTTAGACCATCTTGGAGGATTCTGTGCCGACTTACAGCTACGCGTGTACCGAGTGCGAAAATCGCTTCGATGTGGTGCAGGCCTTCAGCGATGACGCGCTGACCACCTGCGAGAAGTGCTCGGGTCGGCTGCGCAAGTTGTTCGGCAATGTCGGCGTGGTGTTCAAGGGCAGTGGGTTCTATCGCAACGACAGCCGCGAAGCGGCCAAGAGCTCGAGCAGCGGTTCGTCGAGTGCGAGTTCGTCGTCGAGTTCTGAGGGCTCCAGCTCCGACAGCTCCAGCTCGAGCGAGAAATCCAGCTCCTCGGAGAAGTCCGGCAAGTCGAGCTCGTCGAGCGACAAGTCGTCGTCTGACTCTAAGTCCGACTCGTCTTCCTCATCGTCGTCGAAGGCACCGGCCACCACCTCCAGCTAGCCGGTTATCCACAAGCGGCACTTCACCCGGCCGTACGTCTGGCCCCGCTGCGCTTACGGTGAGCGCGTGGGCGGTCCTCGCACATCGTTGAATCCATCACTGCCGAGTCGTCTTTCGCAGTTTTTGCGACCCGACTGGTTGCGTACCGTGCTGGCGCGGCGTATCGGCGCGGGCGCTCTGGTGTTGCTTGCCGGTGTTGCGGCGTTGCGGCCCGACCCGGACGACGGCCGTGCGACCGTGGTGGTGGCTTCGCGCGACCTCATGCCGGGCACCGAATTGACCGCCGATGACGTCCGTCTCGAAACGTGTTCAGCACCAACGGTTCCCGACGGATCACAAACGGACATCGGTGCGGTCGTCGGCTCGACGCTGGCCGGCCCGGCACGGCGCGGAGAGGTGCTGACCGACGTACGCTTGCTCGGCCGTCGCCTCGCCGAATCGGCGGCAGGACCCGACGCCCGCATCGTGCCGGTGCACCCGGCCGACAGCGCGCTGATCGACATGGTGCGACCGGGCGATATCGTCGACGTCGTGGCGGCAACGGAAGGCAGCACCCAGGCCACTCCGCACGTGGTGGCCACCGACGCGATCGTGGTGTCGGTCTCGGCGAAACCGAAAGCTCAAAGCGCTAACAGTGAGCGGGTGGTGCTGGTCGCGCTGCCGGCCAGCTCAGCCACCGCGGTGGCCGGCGCGGCCCTGGTCGCGACAGTGACCCTCACCCTGCACTGACCAGGTGGCCGGATAAGCAGCAATGTCTCGCATGCCCCGCCCGATTCGGCTAGCGTTTTCTTGAGCTCGAAAATGGTTTATCGCTTACCCACTGCGGAGAGGGCATCCCGATGTTGAAGGGCTTCAAGGAGTTTCTGGCGCGCGGCAACATCATCGACCTGTCTGTCGCGGTGGTCATCGGTACCGCGTTCACCGGTCTGGTCACCAAGTTCACCGAAAGTGTCATCCAGCCGTTGATCGACCGGATCGGTGCCGGTGGAACGTCCGATGTCGGGCTGTTGAAAGTCGACATCGGCGATGGCAAATTCATCGACTTCAACGTCGCAATATCCGCCGCAATCAACTTCATCATCATCGCGTCGGTGGTGTACTTTCTGGTCGTGCTGCCTTACAACACGCTGCGCAAGCGCGGTGAGGTCAAGCAAGCCGAGGACACCGAACTCTCACTGCTCACTCAGATCCGGGATCAGCTCGCCGAATCCAATGGCGGCCCATCGGGGCATCACTCCGCCAATGCCCCAGAGAGCGCCACCATCGAAGACCGGTGACGGTTCAGATGTGATGCGGAGGCGCGTTGTCCCGCAACCACTGCTCGTGAGCGTCAACGTCGCGACTCGCGTCCGGATCACGCTCATCCGCCGACGTCTGCGGTAGCACGTCGCGGTCGTCACCGGCCGGTCTGGTCATACCGAGCGTCAGATCTCCAGGCTGGAGAGCTGACCGATGATCTGGGCCGCCAGCGGATTGAGGGTGGCCATGCCGTCCCGCACCGCGTACCGCGAACCGGCCAGGTTGATCACCAGCGTGCTACCGGAGATACCCGCCAAGCCGCGCGACAGGGCCGCCTCGACGATTCCTGCCGACAGTCCCGACGCACGGATCGCTTCGGCGATCCCGGCAACCAAGCGGTCGAGGATGTCCAGCGTCGCCTCCGGAGTGACGTCGCGGGGTGTCACGCCGGTGCCACCGACCGACACGACCAGGTCCACTCCCCCAATCACCGCGGTGTTGAGCGCGTTGCGGATCTCCACCTCATCGGCCGCGACCGCGATCACGCCGTCGACCACGAAGCCGGCTTCGGTGAGCAACTCGGTGACCAGCGGACCGCTGTGGTCCTCGTCGCCGTGATCGTCGACAACGACGACCAGTGCCCTACCGGTCACGCCCGCACCCTGTTCCATGGCTGCAACCGTATATCTGGTGTCCGACGACGGCGCGGCGGCTCTGGTCACTGTTGGGCCTTGCCCAATGTGACCTGCACCTTCTTGGTTTCACCGGACGGGTCTTTGAATGTCAGCGTCACCTTGTCGCCGGGCGCCTTGGATCGGACGGCGGCAACCAGCGCGTCCGCGCTGTTGACCGTGCGGTCGTCGACCTTGGTGACCACGACGTTGCCGGGCAGGCCGGCGGCCGCGGCCGCGCCGTTGGGGACGACCTCGACCACCTTGGCGCCGGGGGTGTCCTTGTCGTTGGTGACCTGCACGCCCAACGAAGCGTGCTGTGCGGTGCCGGAACTGATCAGCTCGTCGGCGATGCGCTTGGCCTGGTCGACCGGAATCGCGAAACCGAGCCCGATCGAACCGCTCTGGGCGTCCGGCGAGTCACCTCCGAGGGTGGCGATCGCAGAGTTGACGCCGACCAGCTGTCCGCTCATGTTGACCAGCGCGCCCCCGGAGTTACCGGGGTTGATCGCGGCGTCGGTCTGAATGGCGTCCAGCACCGTGTTCTGGTTGCCCGACTCTCCGGTCGTCGAGACGGGGCGGTTGAGCGCGCTGACGATACCGGTCGTCACCGTGCCCGACAGGCCCAGCGGCGAACCGACCGCCATCACGGGCTGGCCGACGTGCAGGTTGGCCGACGACCCGATGTTGATCGGCGTCAGCCCCGAAACACCTTGCACGCGAACCACAGCGACATCCGTCGTGGGGTCCGTACCGACAACGGTGAACTCGGCGGTGCGCCCGTCAGAGAACGTCACCGTGGTCTTCGGCTTACCACTGCCACCGCCGGGAGGGGCCGGCTGGTCGGGATCGGGGCCCGGGGCGTTGGGGTCGTCATCGGGACCCGGAGCCTGCTGGTGTTCAGGGTTTGGGCGCCCGCGCGGCGGGGCAGGCGCCTTGCCGGGGTTGGCCGCCGTGGCGACGACGTGGTTGTTGGTCAGGATCAAGCCATCGGCGGACAGGATGATGCCGGAGCCCTCTTCGGACGCCCGACCGAGGTTGGTCTCGAGCATGACGACGCTGGGCACCACCTTGGCGGCCACCTGCTCGACGCTGCCGACCGGCGCGTTCGACGCCGGCATGCCGGGCGTCGCCCCGCCGGGCATCGCCCCGTCGGCGATAGACGAGAGCTGCCCGTGATGCGCGATCACCGAGGCCGCCGCGCCGCCGATGCCGGCCGATACCAAGGCGACAGCCACTGCGCCAACCGTCAATGCGCCTGCACGAGACCGCTTTCGCGGCGCAGACAGCTGGGGCGGCGGTCCACCGGCGGGATGGCCGGAGTGCCCGGCCTGCCCGGCGAACGCACCGTACGGCTGCCGGTACTGCGGCTGCTGTCCCTGCCGCCACTCGTAGCCCTGCGGGTAGGTTTGCTGCTGCCCGTAGCCGGAATGGCCTGCGGTCCCACGCTGATCGGACGCCGGACGGTATCCGTGTTGCTGCGGCGGTGGCGAATACCTCGGGTGATTCGTCATGTCGCTGGTGCTCTTTCCTGTGGTCCTGATGCGGTCGTACCGACCCAGACAGTAACTGGATTACTACCTTGCCTGCGTGGTCTGTGATTCGACTGAGATAACGTTCCCCGGTCCTACAGAGTTCCCCGGAATTGATGGCTCGGTAACATTCGGCGCCTCCGCATCGTCAGACGGGTACTCCGTCGCGGCCGGCATCGGCTGTCCAGGGAGTAGGACATAGATCGACGTTCCCGGCGGCTCGCCGCCCGGTACGGTCTCCTCGACCCGAAGTTTCCCGCCGTGTTTGAGCACCACCTGTTTCACGATCGCCAGCCCCAGCCCCGAGCCGGGCACCGCCCGCGCGGTAATCGAGCGGAAGAACCGCTCGAAGACCAGTTCGCGCTCCTGTTCCGGAATGCCCGGTCCATGATCGGAAACCACCAACTCGGCATGCGTCGCGTTGAGCTGGCGGAGCCGGACGCCGACACGCTCGCCCGACGGGCTCCATTTGGCGGCGTTGTCCATCAGGTTCAGTACCGCCCGCGACAGGCCCGCGGAGTCGCCGAACACCTGCCAGGGCGCGGCCTCGACATCGAACTCAACATCCATGCGACGCCGGCGAACTCGCTCCAACGACCGCTCGACGACCTCACTCATGTCGACCGGCTCATGAACCACTTCGCCGGCATCCGCACGGGTGAGATCCACCAAATCACCTACCAACGTCGACAATTCCTCGATCTGTCCGATCACGTCGGTCCGCAGGTCGACCATTTCCTGCTCGGGTATCGGCGGCGCACCCGGTGCGCTCGAAGCCATCAGCAGTTCCACGTTGGTGCGCAGCGACGTCAACGGGGTCCTCAGCTCGTGACCGGCGTCGGCGACCAGCCGGGTCTGGCGTTCCCGGGATTCCGCGAGAGCTCGCAGCATCATGTTGAAAGCCTCAGTGAGCCTTGCTAATTCGTCGCTGCCATAGACCGGTATAGACCTCAGGTCGTCGGTGCGCGCCACTCGCTCAGCCGCGCCGGTCAGTCGGCCCACCGGTCGCAAGCCGGCCTGGGTGACCATGCCCCCGGCGACCGCGGCCACGGCCATGCCGACCCCGCCGACGATGAGCAGCACCCAGCGCAGCTTGGTCATCACCGCATCGGTCGGCGCGAGGCTCTTGGAGATCAGCAGCGAACTGCCGTTCGGCAGGTGCACGGCCAGTACCCGCTGATTGGCGGCGGTGCGCCGGGACATGAACAGATCGCCGCGAATGACGGCCTTCTCCTGCTGCCCGACCGGGAGCGTCTGGCCCTCCTGGTTGGCAGTGAAGATCGACCGGCCAGGGGTCACCAGCATCGCATTGACATCCGAATATGCCGTTCCCTCAATGGCTTTCGCCGGATCGGCAGCCAACGACCCGCTGGCGATCAGCAGCTGCGCCCTGCTCTGCAGCTGGTTGTCGATGTCCTTGTACAGCGCGGCGGAGATCACGGCGTACACCGCGACGGCCATCAAGATGACCACCATGGCCACCATCGACATGGCCAGCAGCATCACCCGCCACCGCAGTGACAGCGACGTGCTGGTCCGCAGCGGAACCCTGCTTCGCCGACGGAGTAGGGACTTCAGTGGCATCAGGGAGGAGTTTCGCGAAGCACGTAACCCACACCGCGAACGGTGTGGATCAGTCGCGACTCGCCGTTGGCCTCGGTCTTGCGACGTAAGTAACCGACATACACCTCGAGCGCATTACCCGACGTGGGGAAATCAAAACCCCACACCTCCTCGAGAATGCGACTGCGCGTCAGTACCCGTCGCGGATTGGCGATCAACATCTCCAGCAAAGCAAATTCGGTGCGGGTCAGGCTGATCTGACGTTGCCCGCGGGTGACTTCGCGAGTCACCGAATCAAGAGTCAGGTCCGCGAATGTCATCGCCACGGACTCCGACGAGTCGTCGATTCTCGTGCGACGCAGCAGCGCCCGCATCCGCGCCAGAAGCTCTTCCAGCGCGAACGGCTTGGGCAGGTAGTCGTCGGCGCCGGCATCGAGGCCGGCGACGCGCTCGGAGATGGTGTCGCGTGCGGTCAACACCAGGATCGGCAGATCGTCGCCGGTGCTGCGCAACTGTCTGCACACCTCGAGGCCGTCCAGTCGGGGCATCATCACGTCGAGGACCAGCCCGTCGGGCCGGTCGGCGGTGATCATCTCCAGGGCCTCGACGCCGTCCTCGGCCAAGGCGACCGAGTAGCCATTGAAGGACAGGGACCGACGCAGGGACTCGCGCACAGCGCGGTCGTCGTCAACGACAAGAATTCGCACAGCCACCAGTTTTATCCAATCCCCTGAGAACGCGCTGAGAGGTCGGCAAATACGGCTGCCGCAAATTGCTCACAAAATCGCCGAGAGACAATGCTCACGGCAAACAATTTAGCGCCGGTCGAGGTCGATAAGACCGAGGCGCGCCGCCTTCAGGAACCGGCGCGGCACCTTGTGCTGCTTGCCGGCGACTGTCACACCAACGAGTTCGGGCTTCTCAGCCTTCCATTGCGCGCGTCGGCTACGGGTGTTCGAGCGCGACATCCGCCGCTTTGGCACAGCCATGATCAGGCCTTACTCCTGGTAGGGGGGTCGCCGCGAAAACTGCCTCGCCGGCGACGTCTGGGGACAATAGTAATGGCTGACCTGCTGCGGTCAAAAATCAGCCGTGGAGTTCGCCTGCTGCCTTGACGTGGCACCGCCGGTACCGGCTAACCTACCGGTTGGTTGGCACACCCCAATGGAGGGAGGACACGAGTGGCGGCGCCGGTTCGGATCGGAAACTGCTCGGGGTTCTACGGAGATCGGCATTCCGCTATGCGCGAAATGCTGACCGGCGGCGAGCTGGACTACCTGACCGGCGATTATCTGGCCGAGCTGACCATGCTGATCCTCGGCCGCGATCGGATGAAGCATCCCGAGCGCGGCTACGCCAAGACCTTCCTGACCCAGCTCGAGGAATGCCTGGGCCTGGCCCAGGACCGCGGCGTGCGCATCGTCGTCAACGCCGGCGGCCTCAACCCTGCCGGGCTCGCCGACGCGGTTCGCACGCTGGCCCAGCGCCTGGGCGTGCCGGTCCGGGTGGCCCACGTCGACGGTGACGACCTGTCCCCCCGCGCCGAGGAGCTGGGCCTGGGCACACCGCTGACGGCCAACGCCTACCTGGGCGCCTGGGGCATCGTCGACTGCCTGAACGCCGGCGCGGAGATCGTCGTCACCGGCCGGGTGACCGACGCCTCGGTGACCGTCGGGCCCGCGGCCGCCCACTTCGGCTGGAGCCGGACCGACTACGACCGGCTGGCCGGCGCCGTGGTCGCCGGGCACGTCATCGAATGCGGCATCCAGGCCACCGGCGGCAACTTCTCCTTCTTCACCGAGATTCCCGATCTGACCTACGCCGGCTTCCCGCTGGCCGAAATCCACGCCGACGGATCGTCGGTGATCACCAAGCACCCCGGCACCGGCGGGCTGGTCAGCGTCGACACCGTCACCGCGCAGTTGCTCTACGAGATCACCGGCGCGCGCTACGCCAACCCGGACGCGACCGCCCGGATGGACAGCATCGAGCTGTCCTCCGACGGCGCCGACCGGGTGCGGATCACCGGGGTGGCCGGCGAACCGCCGCCGCCCACCTACAAGGTGTCGCTGAACAGCATCGGCGGATTCCGCAACGCGACAACGTTCGTGCTGACCGGTCTGGACATCGACGCCAAGGCGGATCTGGTGCGGCGGCAGCTGGAATCCGCGCTAACGGTCAAACCCGCGGAGTTGGAGTGGACGCTGGCCCGCACCGACCACGCCGACGCCGACACCGAAGAAGCGGCCAGCGCGCTGCTCCGCTGCGTGGTCCGCGACCCCGACCCCGCCAACGTCGGCCGCCCGTTCTCCGCGGCCGCAGTGGAATTGGCACTGGCCAGCTACCCGGGTTTCACCGTCACCGCGCCGCCGGGAGACGGCCAGGTGTACGGGGTCTACACGCCCGGCTATGTCGCTGCCACCGAGGTGGCGCACACCGCCGTCCACGCCGACGGCACGCGGATCGCGATTGCTTGCGCAGGAGAAACTCTCGAGTTGGCGCCGGCCTCGGTGCCCTCGTTGCCGGAGCCGTTGGCCGACGGGCCGACGCAACGGGTACCGCTTGGCCGGATCGCAGGTGCCCGCAGCGGTGACAAGGGCGGGTCGGCCAACGTCGGAGTCTGGGTCCGCAGCGATGAGCAGTGGCGCTGGCTGGCCAACACGCTGACCGTCGACCTGCTGCGAGAGCTGTTGCCCGAGACCGCCGGTCTGCCGGTGACCAGGCATCTGCTGCCCAACCTGCGCGCGATGAACTTCGTCATCGAGGAGATCCTCGGCCAGGGCGTCGCCTACCAGGCACGGTTCGACCCGCAGGCCAAAGGACTCGGCGAGTGGCTGCGCAGCCGCCACGTCGACATTCCAGCAGTGTTGCTGTGAGAGAAGGGTTGTTGTGAGCATCTGGACCACGCCGGAGCGCGATGCGCTCCGCAAGACCGTGCGCGCGTTCGCCGAACGGGAGATCTTGCCGAACGTCGACGAGTGGGAACGCAGCGGTCTGCTGCCGCGCGAATTGCACCGCGCCGCAGGAGAAGCGGGCCTACTGGGCTCGAACTTTCCCGAAGAGGTCGGCGGCGGTGGCGGCGACGGAGCCGACGCGGTGATCGTCTGCGAGGAACTGCACGAGGCCGGCGTACCCGGTGGCGTGTTCGCCTCGCTGTTCACCTGCGGCATCGCGGTGCCGCACATGATCGCCTCCGGCGACCAGCGGCTGATCGAGGAGTTCGTTCGCCCGACGCTGGCCGGCGAGCTGATCGGTTCGCTGGCGATCACCGAACCCGGCGGCGGCTCCGACGTCGGGCACCTGCGCACCACGGCAACCCGCTCCGGTGATCAGTACATCGTCAACGGCGCCAAGACCTACATCACCTCCGCCGTGCGCGCCGACTTCGTCGTCACCGCAGTGCGCACCGGCGGCCCTGGCGCAGCGGGGGTTTCGTTGCTTGCTGGTGGAACGGGATACCCCTGGTTTCCAAGTGAGCCGCAAGCTGGACAAGATGGGTTGGCGGTCCTCGGACACCGCCGAGCTGTCCTACGTCGATGCGGCCGTGCCGGTGGCCAACCTGGTCGGCGCCGAGAACACCGGCTTCGCCCAGATCGCCGAGGCCTTCGTCTCAGAACGAATCGCCCTTGCCGCGCAGGCGTATTCGAGTGCCCAGCGCTGTTTGGACATCACCGTGCAGTGGTGTCGCGACCGGGAGACGTTCGGCCGGCCGCTGATCTCGCGGCAGTCCGTGCAGAACACGCTGGCCGAGATGGCCCGCCGGATCGACGTCGCCCGCGTCTACTCGCACCACGTGGTCGAGCGCCAACTGGCCGGCGAGACCAACTTGATCGCCGAGGTGTGCTTCGCGAAGAACACCGCGGTCGAG
Source organism: uncultured Actinomycetota bacterium (assembly GCA_963737375.1). GTDB lineage: Bacteria > Actinomycetota > Actinomycetes > Mycobacteriales > Mycobacteriaceae > Mycobacterium. The sequence goes on along the minus strand of CAVTSP010000027.1, from coordinate 64,823 downwards.
GCCGGCGAGTGGGTGGCCAACCAAGGCGTTCAGCTGTTCGGCGGCATGGGGTACATGACCGAGTCGGAGATCGAACGCCAGTACCGCGACATGCGGATCATCGGCATCGGCGGCGGGACCACCGAGATCCTGACATCGCTGGCCGCCAAACTGCTCGGCTTCCAGTCATGATTTCTCCGCTTCCTCCGCATCGCTTCGCTCTGCATCGTCGGCGGTGGCTGTGACCGCCCTCAAGTCGGTGTTCGACCCGAAGAGCGACACCTACACCGCAGCAGCCTCGGCCGCGGAATCCCGGCTCGAGGAGATCGACGCCGAACTGGCCAAGGCGCTCGGCGGTGGCGGCGCGAAATATGTTGAGCGCCATCACGACCGCGGCAAGCTGACCGCCCGGGAGCGCATCGAGCTGCTGGTCGATGCGGACGCGCCGTTCCTGGAGCTCAGTCCGCTGGCGGCCTACGGCAGCGCCTTCCAGGTCGGCGCCAGCATGGTCACCGGGATCGGCGTGGTCAACGGCGTGGAATGCGTGATCGTCGCCAATGACCCGACGGTCAAAGGCGGCACCAGCAACCCGTGGACCTTCAAAAAGGTTCTGCGGGCCAACGCGATCGCGCTGCAGAACCGACTCCCGGTGATCTCGCTGGTGGAATCCGGCGGCGCGGATCTGCCCACCCAGAAGGAAGTGTTCGTTCCCGGTGGCCAGCTCTTCCGCGACCTGACCCGACTCTCGGCGGCCGGCATCCCGACCATCGCGCTGGTGTTCGGCAACTCGACCGCGGGCGGGGCCTACGTGCCGGGCATGTCCGATCACGTGGTGATGATCAAGGAACGCTCGAAGGTGTTCCTCGCCGGTCCCCCGCTGGTAAAGATGGCCACCGGCGAGGAGTCCGACGACGAGTCGCTCGGCGGCGCCGAAATGCATGCCCGGATATCGGGTTTGGCCGACTACTTCGCCGCCGACGAACTGGACGCGATCCGGATCGGGCGTCGTATCGTCGCGCGGCTCAACTGGGTCAAGCAGGGCCCGACGCCCGCACCGGTGATCGACCCGCTGTTCGACGCCGAGGAGCTGATCGGCATCGTGCCGGCGGATCTGCGGATCCCGTTCGATCCGCGAGAGGTGATCGCGCGCATCGTGGACGGCTCCGACTTCGACGAGTTCAAGGCCATGTACGGCTCGTCGCTGGTCACCGGCTGGGCACGGCTGCATGGCTATCCGCTGGGCATTTTGGCCAACGCCCGAGGCGTGCTGTTCAGCGAGGAGTCCCAGAAGGCCACCCAATTCATCCAGTTGGCGAACCAGTCCAACACGCCATTGTTGTTCCTGCACAACACGACTGGCTACATGGTCGGCAAGGACTACGAGGAAGGCGGCATGATCAAGCACGGCTCGATGATGATCAACGCCGTCTCGAATTCGACAGTCCCGCATATCTCGCTGCTGATCGGCGCGTCCTACGGCGCAGGCCACTACGGCATGTGCGGCCGGGCCTACGACCCGCGGTTCCTGTTCGCTTGGCCCAGCGCTAAATCCGCGGTGATGGGCGGCGCTCAACTGGCCGGCGTGCTGTCCATCGTGAGCCGGGCCGCCACCGAGGCCCGCGGGCAGCAGGTCGACGACGAGGCCGACGCGGCGATGCGAGCCGCCGTCGAGGGCCAGATCGAAGCCGAGTCACTGCCGATGGTGATGTCCGGGATGCTCTACGACGACGGGGTCATCGACCCCCGCGACACCCGCTCCGTGTTGGGAATGTGTTTGTCCGCCATCGCCAATGGCCCGATCAAGGGGACGTCGAACTTCGGCGTCTTCCGGATGTGAAGATCATGGGAATCACTCGAGTTCTGGTGGCCAATCGCGGCGAGATCGCGCGACGGGTGTTCGCGACCTGCCGCAGTCTCGGCCTGGGCACGGTCGCGGTCTACACCGACCCGGACGCCGACGCCCCACACGTGGCCGAGGCGGACGCCCGGGTGCGTCTGCCGCAGACCAACGATTATCTGAACGCCGAGGCGATCATCGCGGCGGCCCGCGCGGCCGGCGCCGACGCGATCCATCCGGGTTACGGATTCCTCTCGGAGAACGCCGATTTCGCCGCTGCCGTGCAAGCTGCCGGGCTGGTCTGGATCGGCCCGCCGGTGGACGCGGTGCGCGCCATGGGCTCCAAGATCGAGTCCAAGAAGATGATGGCCGCGGCCGGGGTCCCGGTACTCGAGGAACTCGATCCCGACACCGTCACCGCCGCTCAGTTGCCGGTGCTGGTGAAGGCATCGTCTGGTGGCGGCGGGCGCGGAATGCGGGTAGTCGACCAATTGGATGCGCTACCAAGTGAAGTCGCCGCGGCCCAGCGCGAAGCCCAGTCCGCGTTCGGTGACCCCACGGTGTTCTGTGAGCGTTACCTGCCCACCGGTCACCACGTCGAGGTGCAGGTGATGGCCGATGCGCACGGCACGGTGTGGGCGGTCGGCGAGCGGGAGTGCTCAATCCAGCGCCGCCATCAAAAGGTCATCGAAGAGGCACCGTCGCCCTTGGTCGAACGCATACCGGGGATGCGGGCCAGGCTGTTCGAGGCCGCCCGGCTGGCGGCCAGCGCGATCGCCTACACCGGGGCGGGGACGGTGGAGTTCCTCGCCGACGACGACGGCGAGTTCTTCTTCCTGGAGATGAACACCCGGTTGCAGGTCGAGCACCCGGTCACCGAAGAGACCACCGGCCTCGATCTGGTCGAGCTGCAGATCGCGGTCGCCGACGGCGGTCGCCTGGGCACCGAACCGCCTGCGGCGCACGGTTCGTCGATCGAGGCCCGGTTGTACGCCGAAGACCCCGCGCAGAACTGGCAGCCCCAGGCCGGCCCGGTGTATCGCATCGATATTCCTTCGGCCCGAACCGAATTCACCACCCTCGGGGCGCGCGCCGGAATCCGGCTGGACTCTGGAATCGTCGACGGGTCGGTGGTGTCGATCCACTACGACCCGATGCTGGCCAAGGTGATCTCGTACGCCCCGACCAGGCGTCAGGCGGCTTTGGTGCTGGCCGACGCGCTGGCGCGGGCACAGCTGCACGGCCTGCGCACCAACCGCGACCTCTTGGTGAACGTGCTGCGGCATCAAGCATTCCTCGACGGCGACACCGACACCGCGTTCTTCGACACACACGGCTTGGCGAAGCTGGCCACGCCGTTGGCCGACAACGCCGTCGTGCGACTGTCAGCGGTCGCGGCGGCACTGGCCGAGGCGGCAGACAACCGCGCCAGCGCCATCGTGCTGGGCTCACTGCCCAGCGGTTGGCGCAACCTGGCGTCGGGCTATCAGGTGAAGGCCTACGTCGACGACGCTGGCGACGAGCATCGCATCGAATACCGTTTCAACCGAGCCGGTTTGGTGCTACCCACCGACGAAGCGGTCCACCTGGTGTCGGCATCGACGGATGAGGTCGTACTGGCCGACGACAACGGCGTGGCGCGCCGCTTCGCGGTCGCCCGCCACGATCAGGACGTCTACGTCGACTCCGCGCAGGGGCCGGTGCACCTGGTCGCGGTACCGCGCTTTCCCGAACCGGGTTCGGCCGTCGAGAAGGGCTCGCTTGTTGCGCCCATGCCCGGCAACGTGATCCGGCTCGGCGCTGCCGTCGGCGACACGGTCACCGCCGGTCAGCCGCTGATCTGGTTGGAGGCGATGAAGATGGAGCACACCATTACCGCTCCGGCCGACGGCGTGCTGGCCGAACTCAATGTCGACACCGGCCAACAGGTCGAAGTCGGCGCCGTCCTGGCGCGGGTGGACGCGCCCCACGATCCCGAAGCAGAAGGAGACCCACAATGACCGACAACAGCTTTATCGAGAACGAAGACCGCAAGGCACTGCGCAAGTCAGTGTCCGAGTGGGCATCCAAATTCGGTAGCGAGTACTACCTGAAGAAGGCCCGCGCACAGGAGCACACCGACGAATTATGGTCGGAGGCAGGCAAACTCGGCTTCCTAGGGGTGAATCTGCCCGAGGAGTACGGCGGTGGTGGCGCCGGAATGTACGAGCTGTCACTGGTGATGGAGGAAATGGCGGCCGCCGGTAGCGCGCTGCTGCTGATGGTGGTGTCGCCGGCCATCAACGGCACGATCATCTCCAAGTTCGGCACTGAGGAGCAGAAGAAGCGCTGGATCCCCGGTATCGCCGACGGAAGCATCACGATGGCCTTCGCGATCACCGAACCCGACGCCGGATCCAACTCGCACAAGATCACCACCACGGCCCGCCGCGACGGCAGCGACTGGATCCTCAAGGGGCAGAAGATCTACATCTCCGGCGTCGATCAGGCGCAGGCGGTGCTGGTGGTCGCGCGCTCCGAGGAGGCCAAGACCGGCAAGCTGCGGCCGGCACTGTTCGTCGTGCCCACCGACACGCCCGGTTTCACCTATACCCCGATCGATATGGAGATCATCAGCCCCGAACGGCAGTTCCAGGTGTTCATCGATGACGTTCGGCTGCCCAGCGACGCGCTCGTCGGCTCCGAAGACGCCGCAATCGCACAGCTTTTCGCGGGCCTGAACCCTGAGCGCATCATGGGTGCGGCCAGCAGCGTCGGCATGGGCCGCTACGCGTTGGACCGGGCCGCCGACTACGTCAAGACCCGCCAGGTGTGGGGAACGCCGATCGGCGCGCACCAGGGGCTGTCACATCCGTTGGCGCAGTGTCACATCGAGGTCGAGCTGGCCAAGCTGATGATGCAGAAGGCCGCGACGCTCTACGACAGCGGCGACGACGGCGGCGCGGCCACAGCCGCCAACATGGCCAAATACGCTGCGGCCGAGGCAGCTACCCGCTCGGTCGATCAGGCCGTGCAGTCGATGGGCGGCAACGGGCTGACCAAGGAGTACGGCGTCGCAGCGATGATGGCCTCGGCCAGGCTCGGGCGGATCGCGCCGGTCAGCCGGGAGATGGTGCTCAACTTCGTCGCGCAGACATCGCTCGGCCTGCCCCGAAGCTACTGATGACGTCTCTAACGGCTGAGGCCGCTAGCTTCTTTTCATGCCGCGCGGGCATGAGGGGCCAGTCCGGCCCGCAAGATGTTGCGTGCGGCGTGTTCGTCTGCCGGGGCGGTGTGACCGCAGCCCCGGCAGGCGAATTCCGCTTGCGTGACGCGGTTCTCGCGTGCTGCGTGCCCACAGGCTTCGCAGCGGTCGGAGGTGTGCCGGGGGTTGACCTCAATCCAGGCCCGCCCAGCTTCTTCCGCTTTGGCGCGCAGTATCGAGACGAACTGGCCCCAGCCAGCGTCACTGATCGATCGGTTGAGCCCCGACTTCGCCCGAGCCCCATTGGGCAGGTAGTGCCCCGGGTTGGCGGGATCCGCGACGGGTTTCGCCCGGCGCAGCATGTTCGCGATCGTCAAATCTTCCACGACGATCAGGTCGTATCGGGCGGCGAGCTCACGGGCATATTTGTGGTGAAAGTCCTTGCGCTGGTTGGCGATCTTGCGGTGCCGGGCAGCGACGGTTTGCCGTTTTGCCGCGCGATTCTTCCCACCGGGGCGGGCCCGTTGGAGTCGCTGCTGGGCTGCGGCCAGCCGAGCCGCCCCAGCGCGCGCCCAGCGTGGATTCTCGATGTGCTGCCCGTCGCTGGTGGTGGCAAAGCTGACGATGCCGACATCAACGCCGACCTGACGGCCGGTCACCGGCAACGGATTGGTGGGGACGTCATCACAAGACAGCACCAGCATCCAGCGCCGCCCTTGTCGCTTGATCTGGATCGTCTTGACCCGGCCCGCCACCTTGCGGTGCAGATGTACTTTGACCTGGCCGATGCCCTGCAGATACACCCGGCGCTGCTCAGGCAGCCAGCGGGCGCCGTCACCGTCTTTGGGCCACTCCACGCTGCCGAAGCGGACCGTGCCCTTAAAACGTGGATACCCCAGCTTCACACCACCTTTCGGTGTTTTCACCCGGCGGAAGAACCCGGCGAAAGCCTTATTCAAGCGCCGCAAAGTCGCTTGCTGACTGGAGAACGACCACACCGCTTGATCCGGGCGCACCGCGCGCATCTGCGTCAGCTGCGCCGACTGGTCCCCGTAGCTGATGCGAGTCTTGCTGGCGTGCGACCAGGCATCCCTACGCTCCTGCAACGCCGCGTTGTAAAGCTCGCGGTGGGCGTCCACGCACGCCGCCAACGCCACATGTTGGCGCGCGGTGGGCCGCAACCGAAACGCGTACGCCCGCCTCACGACAAGTTCTCTCCAGAAGGAAAGCGACGACCGAACATGACCGCACCTTATGCAACCACTCCGACAAAAGCCGTCCGGCCACGCTATTCAGCTGCCCCGATTCGTCCGGCGGCTAAATGCCGCGGCCCCCTCTCGGCGTACTGATGGACACCGTCGTCGAATACACCGTCAACGAGCATGTCGCGCGTCTGACGCTGAATTCGCCGCATAACCGCAACGCACTGTCGAACGCGTTGGTCAGCCAACTGCACCAAGGCTTGCGCGACGCGGCGGCCGATCCCGCGGTGCGGGTCGTCGTCCTCGGCCACACCGGCAACACCTTCTGCGCGGGCGCCGACCTTTCCCAGGGTGCGGAAACGGCGAGCAGCGATCCCGCCGAAGCGACCGCCCAGCGGTCCCGGGAAATGGCGGCTCTGCTGCGCGCCATCGTGGAAGCGCCGCTGCCGGTGATCGTCGCGGTCGACGGCCATGTCCGCGCCGGCGGTATGGGTCTGGTGGCCGCGGCCGACATCGCCGTCGCCGGACCGCGCAGCACGTTCGCGCTGACCGAGGCGCGGATCGGGGTGGCACCGGCGATCATCTCGCTGACGCTGTTGCCGAAGCTGTCCGCCCGCGCGGCCGCGCGCTACTACCTAACCGGTGAGACGTTCGACGCCGCGACCGCCGCGACGATCGGGCTGATCACGGTGGCCGCCGACGACGTCGACGCCGCGCTGGCGTCCCTGGTCGCCGACATCGGTCGCGGCTCACCGCAGGGCCTGGCCGCATCCAAGGCGCTGACCACCGCCGCTGTGCTGGACGGATTCGACCGGGACGCCGAGCGGCTCGGCACCGAATCGGCCCGGCTGTTCATCTCCGAGGAAGCCCGCGAGGGCATGCTGGCATTTCTGGAGAAACGGCCGCCGCGCTGGGCCACCTGACCCCGCGACAAGTCCGTTCAGCTTCCTCCGATATGCAGTGGGGGTGCACGATAACGAACGCGACGGCTGGCGAGACGTCCTTCGCAGCATGCTCACCGGATGGCAGCGCCCGACGACGCACCCGGTCGACGACGAGGGCGAGGGCGCCGAAAGCCTGATCGGATTCGTGCTGGCCGCCGCAGCGGTCGGCATCCTCACCGGCGTCAGCGCTGCAACCTTCCGGATCCTGCTCACGCAAGGGGCGCGATTGCGCACCGAACTGGCCGGCTGGGCGCACAGCCATTGGTGGGGGCTGATCGTCGTCGTGCTCGTCTGTACGGCCGCCGCCGCCCTCGCGGCCGCCCTGGTGCATCGGGTCGAACCGCACGCCGAAGGCAGCGGAATCCCACGCGTCGAGGCGGTCGCCGACGGCCGGGTCCGCCCCGACCGGTTCCGGCTCCTGCCGGTCAAGTACGTCGGCGGCCTGCTGTCCATCGGCAGCGGTATGGCTCTGGGCCGCGAGGGGCCGTCGGTGCAGATGGGCGCGGCCGCGGCCGTCATCGTTGCCACCGTGACCCGGCGCAACCTCGCGGATTTGCGCCTTCTGGTCGCCGCCGGCGCGGCGGCCGGGCTGGCGACCGCGTTCAACGCGCCCATCGCCGGTGGCGTTTTCGTTCTCGAAGAACTGGTCAAGCGGTTCGATCCGCGCACCACGGTCGCCACCCTCGTCGCGTCCGCGTCCGGGTTCCTCGCCGCCCACCTGCTGGTGGAATCGCGATACGACTTCGCCATGAAGCCGATCGCGGACCCGCGAATCGTGGAGTCCGGCTGGATTCTGGCGATCGGCGTCGTCACCGGTCTGCTCGGCGTGCTGTACAACGGCGCCGTGATGGCTGCCCTGCGCCGGGCCGACGCCAGCCGTCTACCCAGGGAAGTCCGCGCCGCCGCAACCGGCGCGCTCGTCGGGCTCCTGGTCTGGTTCGCACCGGACCTGGTCGGCAGCGGCGACGGGCTGACCCAGAAGGCGCTCGACGGCCACGGGGCACTGCTCGCCGTCACCGGTGTGCTCGTGCTGCGGTTCGCGCTGGGGGTTGTTTCCTACGCCGCAGCAACCCCCGGCGGGTTGTTCGCGCCGATGCTGGTCCTGGGTTCGCAGGCCGGCCTGATCGTCGGGCTCGTCGCTCTGCACCTGACGCCGCATGCCGTCCCCAGCCTGCCCGCCTGTGCGCTGATCGGGATGGCGGCGTTCTTCACCGCGTCAGTGCACGCCCCGGTCACCGGGCTCATCCTCGCTACGGAGATGACGGGCAACACCAACCAGCTGCCACCCATGCTCGGTGCCTGCGCGGTGGCAATGCTCATCGCCGTAGCGCTGCGCTCGGCACCGATCTACGACCGGCTGGCCGACCGTGCTGCGCGCAGCGCCGCCCCCGCCTGAGCGAAGTTTGTGGGTGGCGCGCGCAACGGTTTAGCGAAGATCCCTTGCAGCAGAATTTGTTGGACGTAGGCTCGTCAGTAATGAGCAAGTCAGCGCAACGAGGGGCGCGCGGCCGGCCGGACGCAGTGACGCGTGCGGCCGAGACGGATCGCATCCAGGTGGCTCAGTTGCTCACCGATGCCGCCGCCCAGGGTCGACTCCAGATGAGCGACTACGAGGACCGGCTGACCAAGGCATACGCTGCGAAAACGTACGACGAGCTCGATCAGTTGCGGTCGGACCTGATCGGGTCTTCGGTGAATTCCCAACGCGGTGGTGCGACCAAGCCCGCGCCGTCGATGCTGCTGCTGGCCATCATGAGCGCGTTCGAGCGACGCGGCCGATGGAACGTTCCCAAGAAGCTGACGACGTTCGCGCTGTGGGGCGGCGGCGTGATCGACCTGCGCTATGCCGACTTCACCTCGACGGATGTCGAGATCAACGCCACCTCGATCATGGGCGGGCAGACCATCCTGCTGCCGCCCGAAGTCAACGTCGAGATCAAGGGCCACGGTGTGATGGGCGGGTTCGACCACAACGTCGACGGCGAAGGTACGCCCGGTGCGCCGACGGTGCGGATCCGCGGCTTCTCGCTGTGGGGCGGCGTCGGCGTCCGACGGAAGAACCGCAAAGCCCAGAGCTAGGTTGCCGATCTAACGCCGGCGGCGTGAGCGTAAGTAGTCGCCGACCACCGCTGCGCCCAGCCCATCGAGATCGGGATCGACCACCCGGCCCTCGACGCGGCGCGCAACCTGATCGATGAACCGGGCCAGCCCGGGATCGTTGCCCAGCCGGAAGATGGTCACCTGCGCGCCCAGGCGCGCCATCTCATCGAAGCCGCGCACGGTGTTGGCGATGGTCCGGGGATGCGGCGGGTAGTCGAAGAACACCGAAGAACCTCGCCCATCGCCGTAGTCCTCCAGGTGCGCGGTGGGCTCACCGTCGGTGACCACCAATAGCACGGGCTGCGCGTTGGGGTGCCGACGCAGGTGGCGGCCGGCCAGCGCGAGCGCGTGATGCAGGTTGGTGCCCTGCTCGTAGACGCCTTCCAGACCCATCAGCTCTGCGTTGGTCACGGTTCGGGCGTAGCGACCAAACGCGATGATCTGCAACGCATCTGATCGAAATCGGGTGCGCACCAGATGGTCGAGTGCGAGCGCCGTCTGCTTCATCGGCAGCCAGCGGTTCTCCATCACCATCGAGAACGAGGTGTCCACCAGCAGCGCCACCGCGGCCTGGGTACGAGTCTCGGTCTCGGACACCTCGACGTCGTCGACGGTGACCCGAATCGTGGAGTCCGCTCTGTCTCTTACGGTTCCGGCCTGTCGGAGCACGGCGTTGGTCAGCGTCCGGGTGACGTTCCACGGCTCGGTGTCGCCGAACTGCCAGGGCCGGGTGGCACCGGTCAGCTCACCCGCGGCGCCGGCCCGTCGCAATTCCCGTTCGCCGCGTTGGCTGGAAAGCTGTTGCGCCACATCACGTAACGCTGTCTCACCGAGACGTCGCATCGCCTTCGGCGAGAGCCGCCACTGCCCGTCCGCGTTGCGGTCCAGGAAGCCCTGATTGACCAGTGCGCGTTCGAGCTCGGCCAGCGTCTGGGCGTCGATGGCGGCCTGGTCGCCGAGCTGGCGGGCCAGCGCGTCGAGGTCGACGTCGTCCATCGTCGCGCCCGGATAGCTCTGCGAGAGCTGCTCGGCGAGCTGCTCCAGCTCGGCGATGTCGGAGAGCGCCTGCGCGCCCTCACCCATGCCCAGCGGGTTGTCGCCGCTGAACTCCGACGAGCCGTCCCAGTCTTCGCCCGGTCGGGCCGCCTGCAGGTGGCCGTCGAGCTGGCCCAGTGCCTGCATCAGATCCGGCGATCCGAATGCCTGCTGCGCCAAAGCATCCAGCTCTGCACGCTGATCCGGACTCAGGCTGTTGCGGAACCGCTGCGCGGCCGCGGCCCGTTTGGCCAGCGAGTCCAACAGCTCCTCGACGTTTTGCGGATTCTCTGGGAAGAACTCGCCGTGCTTGTCCATGAAGTCTTGAAAGTCTTGGGGCGAATCCTGTCCTCTTGAATGCTTGTCCAGCAAGTCGTTGAGGTCGTTGACCATGTCGGTGACCCGCTGACGGTCCTCGTCGGTGGCCCCTTCCAGGGCCTCCTTCATGCCGGCGAAGCGCTGGTCGAGCATCTCGCGGCCGAGCAGATCCTTGATCTGGTCGTACTTTTGGCGCGCCTCATCGCTCCGCCAGCCGTATTCCGAGAGTTCCTGCACGGCCTTAGCCGGCGACGGCGAGAGCGAATCCAGCTGCAGTTCACCGAACCGTGCGTCGTCGTCCAGCGCGCGGGCCAGTTCTTTGCGTTCGGCCAGCACCGCCTCGTCCAGCAGTTTTTTGATCTCCTGCAGCGTGCCATCTAAGTTGTTCTCGCGCAGCAGCTCTCGGCGCCGACGGTTGGCTTCGGCGGCCAGCCGGTCGGCCCCGGTCGTGTTCTTGGTGCCGCGGCGCAGCAACTCCGACAGCGCCCGTCGCGGCGACGTGCCCGCCATAACGTCCTGCCCGATCTGTTCGAGCGCGTCACGCAGATCCACCGGCGGCGCCAGTGGATCAGGCCCGCCGGTATACGCCGAGTACCGGGACGAGTGACTTCTAGCCATAGACAGTTTCGCCCTCCCCGGACGCCTTATCGATGCGCTTGGCCAAATACAATGCCTCCAAGGCCAATTCGAGAGCCGCGGCCCGCTCACCCTCGGACTCGGCGCCCAGACGCGTGGCGATCGCCTCGATGACCGGCAGATCCGGCAGCGCCGCCAGCACATCCTTGGCCGACACCCGCTCACCGGTCGTCACGGCCGAACCGCCCTCGACCGCGGACACCAGCGGGCCGACGTCGATACCGCCGAGCGCTCGCGACGCGGTGTCAGCGGTAGCGCGGCGCAGCAGGTGCTCCAGCACCGCCTGCTCGCGACCCTCCTCGCCGGACTCGAACTCGAGCTTGCCCCGCAGCACGTCGATCACCGTGCTCAAGTCGACCACGCGGGCCACCGGATCGGTCTCCCCCAGCACCGCGCCGCGATGCCGCGCAGACGCGGCGACGGTTTCGGCCGCGGCGATCGCAAACCGCGCCGAGACGCCGGATCGCTGATCGACCGAGTTGGACTCGCGCAGGTTGCGGGCGAACCGGGCGATCACCTGGGTCAGGTACTCCGGCACCTGCGCGCTCAGGTGGGCCTCCTGGGTGATCACGGCAACCTCGGCGTCGAGTTCGAGCGGGTAGTGCGTGCGGATCTCGGCGCCGAACCGGTCCTTCAGCGGGGTGATGATGCGGCCACGGTTGGTGTAGTCCTCGGGGTTGGCGCTAGCTACAACAAGTACGTCGAGCACCAATCTGAGCGTGTAGCCGCGGACCTGGATGTCGCGTTCCTCCATCACGTTGAGCATCGACACCTGGATGCGCTCGGCCAGGTCGGGCAACTCGTTGACGGCGACGATGCCGCGATGCGCGCGCGGGATCAGGCCGTAGGCGATGGTCTCCGGGTCGCCCAAGCTGCGGCCTTCGGCGACCTTGATCGGGTCGATGTCACCGACCAGGTCAGCGACGCTGGTGTCGGGGGTGGCCAGCTTCTCGGTGTAGCGCTGGCTGCGATGCCGCCACTCCACCGGTAGGTCGTCGCCGAGCGTGGCGGCCTTGCGGATCGACTCCGGGGTGATCGGGCTGTACGGGTGCTCGCCGAGTTCGGCGCCGGCGATCACCGGCGTCCACTCGTCCAGCAGGCCGGTCAGTGCGCGCAGCAAGCGGGTCTTGCCCTGGCCGCGTTCACCCAGCAGCACGAAATCGTGTCCGGCGATCAAGGCCCGCTCGAGCTGCGGCAACACGGTGTCGTCGAAGCCCAGAATGCCCGGCCAGATCTCGGGGGCGTCCGGCCCTAACGAGAGGGCGGTCAGCAGGTTTTCCCGGATTTCTTGCTTGACGCCTCGTTCACGGTGCCCGGCGGCACGTAGTTCGCCAACGGTGCGGGGCAGATTATTCGCAGCGGTCACCTCATCACGTTACTGACAAAACGAAAGGCCGGGCAATCGTGATGATTGCCCGGCCTTCCGAGGTGAAATGCGAGGTGCGACTAGCTGGTGGTGACGGTGGCCTTCTCGTCTCCTTCTTTCCAGGTGATCGTGCCGTGCTCGAACGTCGACTTGTAGGAGCCGTCGGGCTCCTTCATCTCGTCGGCGGTCGGGTAGCCCAGCTTGCCTTGCGAGGCCTGGACGTCGTTCCACGCGTCGCGGATCTTGCCCCAGACCAAGTAGACGGGTCCGCCGTTCTTGTAGATCAGGACGCCGCCGTCGTACTGCTGGTAGACACCGGTGTTGTCCAGGGTGTTCTTCTGGTTGTCGTAGGGAGCGCCGAGGTCTTTCTTCTGCTCGCCGTTGAGGGTCTCCCACTTGGCCAGGATCGGTCCCTCAACCGTGTACTCCGTGCCGTTCTTGCCGGGAATCTGCGTCGAGCTGGGTGCCGCCGCGGCACTCGTTGTCGGTTCCATGGCAGCCGATGACGTCATGGCCGACGACGACATCGCCGAGCTCGAAGACGTGCTGGACTTGTTATCAGACTGGTGGCAACCTGCTCCGACTAACGCGAACGCCGCAAGGGCGACAGAGAACGACGCTGTTCTTTTTGTTACCGCGCGCATTATTTCCTCTCGATACTTCCGAATCGCACGAGACTCGTCCCGGTTGACGGGTCCCAATTTTCGGACTCTAGGCCGATCCGATCTTGTTCGGAAGGGGCTTTCGACGCCCCCGGTCAGCACATGGCAACGCTTTGCTCGACGGTTGACCGACGTTCAAAAAGCTGCCATCGAGTGGCCCAGACAACTCACGTCGCAGTCCGGTACGAAGCTCACAGTGGTCAACGCGCAGCTAACCGATACCCTCGGTACCGTGAATTCCCTCGACTGGCGTGAACGGCCCGAGACCGCACACTTCGGCCCCGCGTCGTGGCAGTCCGGCCTGCTCTCCCTGCTGACCGCAATCTTCGTCCGGCCGGTGCTGGGCGCCCTGACGCTGATCGGCATGGTCGTCAATCGCTTCAGCCCCGACGTCCTGCAGCGGGTGCGCCTCGACGGCATCGACGGGCCGCTGGGACTGATCCGGCCGCTGCCCGGCACCGACGTCGCACGCGTTGACCTGCCGCACTGCCCGGCCGAATGGGTGATCGCCCCGCAGGCCCGCGAGTCGACATCGCTGATCGTCTACTTCCACGGCTCGGCGCTGGTGACCCTCGGGCTCAACTCGCACCGGCGCTTCGTCAGCCGGCTGTCGGCGGCCACCGGCGCCAAGGTGCTCAACGTCGGCTACCGCCTGGCGCCGCAGGCCAGCATCGAAGAAGCCGTCGGAGACGGGTTGGACGGCTACCGCTTCGCGTTGGCGCAGGGGTTCGCGCCCGAGCGGATCGTGCTTGCCGGTGACTCGGCGGGTGGTCTGATGGCCGCCGACGTCGCGCTTGCGGCACGCGACGCCGGATTACCGGTGCCCGCCGGTCAGGCGTTGATGTCGCCGTTGACGTCGGCCGACATGGACCTCAAGTACCGGGCCTTGAAAGACCACCGCGACGTGATGTTCCCGTTCATGACGGTCAAGTTCATCTACGACGTGTTCGCCACCGTCAACGGCACCCGCCCGCCGCCGGTGATGCCGCCGGAAGCTGACCTGCATGGGCTCGGCCCGTTCCTGCTGCAGGTGGGCACCCACGAGATGCTGCTCAACGACACCATCGTGTTCGCCGAAAAGCTACGTGCCCAGAACATCGAAGTCTGGGTGCAGCAGTGGCACAAGGCCATGCACATGTTCCAGCTCAGCTTCGATGTCAACCCCGACGCCCGTCGCGCCATCGACGAGGTTGCGGCGTTCATCCGCTACGCGACAACCGTGCAGGACGAAATCAGCGCCTAGAAGCCCAGTGGGCTTCTAATGTGCGAAGTGCCGCGCGCCGGTCAGGTAGAGCGTCACGCCGGCCTTCTCCGCCGCCGCCGTCACTTCGTCGTCGCGGACCGAACCGCCCGGGTGCACGATCGCCTTCACTCCCGCGGCGGTCAGGGTTTCCAGGCCGTCCGGGAACGGGAAGAAGGCGTCGGACGCGGCGACCGCGCCGCTGACCCTTTTCCCACCACGCTCGACCGCCAACCTCGCCGCATCGACGCGGTTGACCTGACCCATGCCGACGCCGATGGTCGCACCGCCGGCGGCGATCACGATCGCATTGGATTTCACGGCGCGGCAGGTCCGCCAGGCGAACGCCAGGTCTGCCAGGGTGGCGGCGTCGGCTGCGGCTCCGGCGGCCAGCGTCCAGTTGAGCGGGTCATCACCGGGCGCGTCGATCCGGTCGCGCTGCTGCACCAGTAGCCCGCCGCTGATCTGACGACGCTCGGTGTCGTCGTCCATCGGCTCGGAAGCGACCAGCACCCGGACGTTCTTCTTGCGCGCCAGCACCTCGACGGCACCCGGTGCGTAGGCCGGCGCCACGACCACCTCGGTGAAGATCGTGCTGACATACTCGGCCATCTCGACACTGACCTCGGTGTTGGCCGCGATCACCCCGCCGAATGCGCTGAGCGGGTCGCACTCGTGGGCTTTTCGGTGCGCATCCGCGACCGAGTCCGACGAGACGGCGATGCCACACGGGTTGGCGTGCTTGATGATCGCCACGCAGATCTGCTCGTGGTCGAAGGCCGCCCGCCAGGCCGCATCGGCATCGGTGAAGTTGTTGTACGACATCTCTTTTCCGTGCAACTGGTCGGCCTGCGCCAAGCCGGGCCAGCCGCCGTCGTCGACGTAGAGCGCGGCCTGCTGATGCGGATTCTCGCCGTAGCGCAGCTGGGTCGAGCGTCGCCACGTGCCAGCCACCCATTCGGGGAATGCCGCGGCCGGCTCCTCGGGCGCCAGTGTCGACTCCATCCAGCCGGCCACCGCTACGTCGTACTCCGCGGTGTGCCGAAACGCCAACGACGCCAGCTTCTTTCGTTCGGCCAGGGTGAAGCCGCCGCTGCGCACCGCGGCCAGCACGCCGTCGTAGCCGATCGGGTCGGTCACCACCGCGACGCTGGGGTGATTCTTGGCGGACGCGCGAACCATCGAGGGCCCGCCGATGTCGATCTGCTCCACGCATTCGTCTACGCCCGCACCGGATTCGACGGTCGCGCTGAACGGGTAGAGGTTGACCACCACCAATTCGAACGCCGCGATGCCGAGTTGCTCGAGGGCGGCAGCGTGCTCCGGTTTGCGCAGATCGGCCAGCAGGCCGGCGTGCACCTTCGGGTGCAGGGTCTTGACCCGGCCGTCGAGCACCTCCGGGAAACCCGTCAGCTCCTCCACCGGGGTGACGGGAATGCCTTTGTCGGCAATGGTTTTCGCGGTCGAACCGGTCGAGACGATCTCCACGCCGGCGTCGGCGAGCCCCTTGGCGAGTTCGACCAGACCGGTCTTGTCGTAGACGCTGATCAGCGCGCGGCGAATCTGCCGCTTCTCGTCACTCGTGCTGCTCATCCGATAGTCGCCTTTCGTCCGATCCAGGTCACGCCGCCGGTCGCCACCGCGGCTATCACATCTACCAAGAGTCGCCGTTCGGTGACCTTGATGCGTTCGTGCAGGGTCTCTTCGTCGTCGTCGTCGAGCACCGGAACTGCCTGCTGGGCAAGTATCGGCCCGGTGTCGGTGCCGGCGTCCACCAGGTGCACCGTGCACCCGGTGACTTTGACGCCGTGGGCCAACGCATCGGCCACCCCGTGCGCGCCCGGGAATGCCGGCAGCAGAGCCGGATGGGTGTTGAGAGTGCGGCCGACGAATTTCGAAAGAAACTCTGACCCAAGGATTTTCATGAAGCCGGCCGATACCACAAGGTCCGGCGAATGCGCCACGGTCGCCTCGGTGAGCGCGACGTCCCACGCGGCCCGGTTGGGGTAGTCGGCCGGCCGCACCCGAAAGGACGGCAGCGATGCGGCGGCCGCGATGTCGACGGCTGCGCAGTCGCGATCCACGCCGACGGCGACGACCCTCGCCGGATAGTCATCGACGGCGGCGTCCAGCAGCGAGGCCAGCAATGACCCGGTGCCCGATGCCAGCACCACCAATCGTGCCGGTGCGCTGGGTGGCACGCGGAACGGTTGCTGCACAGGTCAGAGCCTAGCGGTCGTCGTCCGACGACGATGCGGGCCGGTCAGCCCGCGGAGGACCGGACCATCAAACCCCGCCGGCGACGATGCGGGACGGTCGGCCCGCGGAGGAGGGAGCGGACCATCGAACTCCAGCGCGGGTTCGTCGATGCCCGGCGCCTCAGCGGCTTCAAAATGCACCTCGGCATCGTCGGCCTCGAAGTCGGCCATCGGCTCGGCAAGCAGGGGCGGCTCGGCCGGCGGCGACGCGACGCGGACCGGCTTGGGCGCGCGCGGACGCCGCCTGACGCCGCCGGCCATCACGACAGTGAGCGTGCCGATAGCGGTGAACCACAGGAAGATCGCGAAACCGAACGTCCCCTGGTCGATTCCAACGCCGCCGAAATTGCCCAGCTGTCCGCTGCCGGCGTAACCGAGCAGGGCCAGGCCCAGCGCCGCCAGCAATGCCGCAATCCCGACCTTCGCCATCGCATCGGACAGCGGCAACGGCCGTCGCGCGCACTGCTGCCCGAGTGCGACTCCCGCGGCTGCTCCGACGATGAGCAGCGCGACCCAGACCGGCCCCAGCGGCGGGTGCGGGGCGGCGGCCAGGACCGGCAGCGCGGGAATGTCACCACCGAAGACGGTGAACGAGCTGAACGTCGCAAAACCCAGGTGAGCACTGGATCCCACCGCCATCGCCGCCGTCGCCACGATCACGTTGGGCACGTACAGCACCGACAGCAGCGTCAGGCTGAACTGGCCGAAGATCGAGCTGGTGATGCCGTACAAGTCCTGCATCGTCGACCAGTGCACGACCAGCGAGCAGGCCGCCACCAGACCCGACAATCCGAGCAGCGCCAAGACGCCGGCCACCGCCGCGCGCAGCGAATCGGCCAGCCATTCGGGCAGCGGTGACGCCGCGAGTAGCCGGCGGCCGACCCGCGACCCCACCCCGATCGACGCGCCGATGAGATGCACGAGCAGCACGCTGATGAAAGCTCGCGACGCACTTGGGGTCTGCAGTTCGGTGATGACCGATGCGGCGTCGTGAACGACTGCCAAGGCGATGGCGGCGATCAGCAGCGGCCCGCCCAGAGCTGACGCGACGATCCATCGGATGACGAACCACGATGCCGTTGTCCTCGTGGCGTGCGCGGTGGTGCGCGCAGTCCCCCACACCATCAACAGCACCGGCAGCAGCGGCATCACACCCAGCTCGCGGCCACCGATCGAGATCGGCACCTGATGGACGCCGAGCCACATGCTGGCGATCGCACCCAGCGCGCCGGTCATGTCGCTGTTGGCGATCACCAACTGCAGCAGGGTCACTGCGGCGATGACCACCAAAGCCACCGCCGACGGCCCGAACGCGACCCGAAGAAGGTCACGCGCCTGGTGGGCGCCCGGGGTTCGACTGTCCGGCGTCACGGTTTGAGGACGTTACACAGCGGCTGTCTGCGTGGCGACCCGCCGCGCCCGGCTACGCCGCGCTAGCGATCGCCAAGGTGCTGTCTGCGTGGCGACCCGCCGCGCCCGGCTACGCCGCGCTAGGACTGTGACGGGCCCGACGGCGAGGACGGCGCCTGCGGCTGCTGACCCGAGCCGTACGAGTGCTGGCTGTGAGCCGAACCGCCCTGGTCGGCGGCGCCATCCTGGCTCGGTGCCCCGGAGCCGGACGACGGCGGCGGGCTGAAGCTGGGGAAACCCGTTGGCGGAGTGGGCGATCCGTGCTGGGACTGCGCCGAGCTCGGCTGCGGGCCCGGTTGCGCGGCGAAGCCACCGGTGGTCGGGCCAGACGGGTAGCCGCCGTACTGCGTGCCATACCCGGACTGCTGGTAGGGGGCCTGCTGCTGGCCGTAGTAGCCGCCGTACTGGCCGTAGTACTGGTCGTACTTGGGGCGGGGAGCCGGCGCGGTGATCACACCCGCGTCCAGCAGCAGCGCGCTGATGGCCAAACCCGCCTGCACGACCCCGGCCGTCACAGCGATCCATAATCCGGCGCCGCGATCCGACGCGTCGATGGTGTCCTGGATCAGCAGCAACGCACCCAGAACCGATACCGCGGTGACCGCCGCGAGGAAGTTCTTGGCCTTGGGCAACAGGTTCACCGCGGCCAACAGGCCGGCCAACAGGACCAGGTCGACCGGCAGCGTGCTGCCCTTCTCGACCAGTTCGTCGCCGTTGGGCAGCAGGCGGGAGACCATCGGGAAGTAACTCGCCAGGTAGGTGAGCACACCGAGGACCGCGACCGCGATGGTCAGGTAGTGCTTGAGATTCGTCTCGGCGTCCTCGGGTTTCGCGAACGACGATGCGGCGGGAGCCCCGTAGGAACCGGGCGACTGCGCGGGCGGATATCCGGGATTGCCGGGCGGGTAGGTCATGACTTCTCCTGTGCCTTCCGATGCGGTTGCGGCGCCACTGTCGTGCGGCGCTGGCCACTCCCGCGCGCCGCTCCCCGCGAGGCTACCCGCAAATACTGGGCCAACTACGTGACGGCGGGCTGCGCGGGCTTTGCGACGCGAGCCGATCATCAACGCTAGCGCACCTCGGGCACGACGTCGGTGCACACCTCGGCAGCGGATACCCACCCCCGGTGGTTGCCCGCAAGATTGGAACACGTTCTAATTCATCCATGGACTACGGGCTTGTGCTGTTCACCAGCGATCGTGGAATCTCCCCGGCGGCGGCCGCCACTCTTGCCGATAACCACGGGTTCCAGACGTTCTATGTACCCGAACACACCCACATTCCGGTCAAGCGTCAGGCCGCGCATCCGACCACCGGCGACGAGTCGTTGCCTGACGACCGTTATATGCGCACGCTGGATCCCTGGGTGAGCCTCGGCGCGGCGTGCGCGGTCACGTCGCGGGTCCGGCTGTCCACCGCGGTGGCGCTGCCCGTCGAGCACGACCCGATCACGCTGGCGAAATCCATCGCGACGCTCGACCACCTCTCGGGCGGACGCGTCAGCCTGGGTGTCGGGTTCGGCTGGAACACCGACGAACTCAGCGACCACGGTGTTCCGCCCGGTCGTCGTCGCACCATGCTGCGTGAATACATCGAGGCGATGCGGGCGCTGTGGACCGAAGAAGAGGCCTCCTATGCGGGCGAGTTCGTGAACTTCGGGCCCAGCTGGGCATGGCCCAAGCCGGTCCAGTCGCACATCCCGGTTCTGGTCGGGGCGGCCGGCAACGAGAAGAACTTCAAGTGGATCGCCCGCAGCGCCGACGGCTGGATCACCACCCCCCGCGACTTCGACATCGACGAGCCGGTGAAGCAGCTGCAGGACATCTGGGCCGCTGCCGGCCGCGACGGCGCCCCACAGATCGTCGCGCTGGACTTCAAGCCGATTCCGGAGAAGTTGGCGCACTGGGCCGAGATCGGGGTCACCGAGGTGTTGTTCGGACTGCCCGACAAGTCCGAAGATGAGGTGGCCGCCTACGTCGAGCGGCTAGCGGGCAAGCTAGTCGCAGCGGTCTAGCCGCCGCGACGGACGGGAGGCGCATCGTGACAGCTCACGACGAAAAGGGCCGGCACTTCCCCTACCGCTACGAGACCCGGCTGGCGCCGATGTGGCTGGCCTTTCGGGCGTGGCCGAGCACACAGGGCGTCACGGTGACCGACGACGGTCAGTTGATCGTCCGCTACGGACCGTTCCGGATCGACGCGCCGCTGTCTCAAATTCAGGATGCGCATATCACCGGGCCGTACCGGTGGTGGACGGCGGTGGGCGCGCGACTGTCGCTCGCCGACGACGGACTCACGTTCGGCACCAACGCGACTCAGGGCGTGTGCATGCACTTCGAGCCGCGGATTCATCGCGTCCTGGGTCTGCGGGACCACTCGGCGCTCAACGTGACCGTCGCGGACTGCGAAGGCTTGGTCGCTGCGCTGACCGACGCCGGTTGATCAGCTTTACGCTGAAGCACATGACTGACCGGGACGTGCCATGAGAGCGCGTCGCCTTGAGCGTTCTGCTCGCGGCTGTCGCGCTCACCGGGTGCACCCAGACCGTCCATGGCACCGCCGTCGCGCGGTTCTCCCTGCCCGTAGACGGCTTCCCGGCTACGGCGGGATACACCGCGGTCGACTCCGACTCGTTCTACATCCGTGACGGCAACCCCGAGTACGGCTTCGTCTTCACCGCGCCGAACGGGCTCGTCTGCGGGATGGGGTCATTCCCGGATTGGGATTCGGCAGGCGCGGAATGCACTGGGGTGCGGCCCGACAGGGGACCTGGATCGTGGACGGTCGATGCGGAACGCTTTGGTGCGACCAACGTCCAGACGTCAGTACTGCCCAGAGGCGGCAATCGGAGAGCCCAACCTAATAAGCCTCTGCCACAACGGCATTACGTCGTCGACTCGGTCGACACGTTGTGCTTGGTGACCCAGGATTCGGTCGTCGCGTGTCATGTCGGCGGCCACGGCTTCATCTTGACCGCGGACAAGACGACGCTGTTCTAGCCGAGCGAAGCCCGGTTGACGCCCTCTTGGGTCGACTTGACCGTGATCCTGGCGCCCAACGGGTCACCGTCGGTCATCAACGCCACCAGGTCTTCATCCTCGGTAAGCGCCATGAACCGCGAGCCGTCGGCGTCGAGCCGGCCGATGATGACACCGGTCGTCGTCGGCCAGTCGTACCGCACGGAGTACGTCTCAATAATGCCCGCGCCGTTGGCGTTTCGCGTGACCGGCACCTTCGGCAGTGCAGCGGTGGCCTGCTGCAACTCCTTGCTACGGTCGGCCGCCCACTCGCCAGGTTTTGTGGAGTACACCCCCACCGAATACTTGCTCATCACACCGCCGTTGGCGCCGACGAGCCCAAACGAACCCGCGTTGTCGCGCACAGCGGTCACGGTCTCCGCGATACCGTGCAGCGAATAGCTGTTGCCGGGGCCGCCGAAATAGGGCAGGCCTCCGGTGAGCGTCAACCCCCGCGGGTCGTCGGCGGTCAGCGCGAAATCGTCGCACACCGCGAAGACCGGGAACGGGAAGCAGCTGTAGAGGTCGAACGTCGCCACATCGTCGATGTCGATGCTCGGCGACCCGAAGCGCCTCTGCCACAGCCTGTTTAGCGGAATAGCTGACGTGTAAGTCGACGCGGTCCAGCAAGTCCTGCTCGGTCTGGTCGGCATGCCCGCGCAGATAGACCCACTTCTCCTCGGGAACGCCGAGTCGGCGCGCCGCCGACACCGACATCACCAGCGCCGCGGCCCCTTGATTGACGGTGTCGCGCGCCACCAGCAGCCGCGGATACGGGTCGCAGATCATCCGGTTCTCATCGGTGACGGTTTCGATCTCCTCCACCGACCGTTCCACCGGCGAGGACGAGAACGGGTTCTTCGCAGCGACTTTCGAGAACGGGGCGAAGAGCTCGGCCATCGCGTGCCGGTAGTCGGCGACGGTGAGTCCGAGCCGTCCTCGGCGCGCGTTGTCGAGCAGCCCGTACTGCACAGGTGCTCCGGTCAGCCCGTGCTTCGCGGTGTACTCGCTCATGTACTGCTCGAAACCGTATCCACGGTCCTCGAGCTGGCCACCGACGTGCTCGGTGAAGTCCGGCTTGTTGTCACGCCCGGCGAAGTATTTAGCCGTCGATCCGGGCTCGGACCCGAGGATCAACGCGACTTCGATATCGCCGGCGGCGATCGCCCCGGCGAACTCCGTCATCAGCTTCTGCGGACCGTTGCCCCCGATGGGCTCGAGCAATGCCCGCGCCGGATCGGCGCCGACGCGGTTGGCCACCGATCTCACATAGTTGTCGGAGCAGCCGAACGGCGGCTTGCTGAACGGGGTGCAGATCTCGAACTGACGCAGGCCGGCGAACACCTCGACAGCCTCGGCCACCGTGGTCACGTCCGCGCCGGTGTCAGCGAGCGCGGCCCGCACTGCCTCGGTCGCCAAATCGACTGAGGACATGCCGCGATAACCAGGATCGTCGATGCGCTCGGTGAACTGGCCCACTCCGACGACGACGGGAGTACGCGGATCGACCGCCATTACAGGCCTCCTGACAAGTGTTAATTCGTCAGGCTAACCGAAAATTGTAACGTGTTCCAATTCTGTAGAGGCTCTGGAGGATTTCCCGTGCGAGTGCGGCGGTCTCCGACGGAGTCTTGCCGACCTTGACCCCGGCGGCCTCCAGCGCTTCCTTCTTGGCTGCGGCGGTTCCCGATGAGCCGGACACGATGGCGCCGGCGTGGCCCATCGTCTTGCCTTCCGGCGCAGTGAATCCCGCGACGTAGCCGACTACCGGCTTGGACACGTTGGCCTTGATGTAGTCGGCCGCGCGCTCCTCGGCGTCGCCGCCGATCTCGCCGATCATCACGATGATCTTGGTCTCCGGGTCCTTCTCGAAGGCCTCGATCGCGTCGATGTGGGTGGTGCCGATCACCGGGTCACCGCCGATGCCGATCGACGTGGAGAACCCGAAATCACGCAGCTCGAACATCATTTGGTAGGTCAGCGTGCCGGACTTGGACACCAGGCCGACGGGACCGGACCCGGAGATGTTGGCCGGGGTGATGCCGACCAGTGCCTGTCCGGGGGTGATGATGCCGGGACAGTTCGGGCCGATGATCCGGGTCTTGTTGCCCTTCGAAAGGTTGTACGCCCACGCATAAGCGCTGTCCTGCACCGGGATTCCCTCGGTGATGACGACCAGCAGCGGGATCTCGGCGTCGATGGCCTCGATGATCGCGTCCTTGGCGAAGACCGGCGGCACGAAGATGATCGACACGTCGGCGCCGGTCTTCTCGATGGCCTCGGCGACGCTGCCGAACACCGGCAACTCGACCGGCTCGTCGTCGACGTTCTTGTGCGCGACGGTGGTGCCGGCCTTACGGGCGTTGACGCCGCCGACGATGTGCGTGCCGGCCTTGAGCATCCGGGCGGTGTGCTTGGTGGCCTCGGATCCGGTGATGCCCTGGACGACGACCTTGTTGTCCTTAGTCAGGAAGATAGCCATGGTCATGTAGTCCCTTTCTCAGGCGTTCGCCAGCTCGGCGGCCTTGTCGGCGGCCTCGTCCATCGTGGGCACCAGCGTCACCAGCGGGTGGTTGGCCTCGGTGAGGATCCGTCGACCTTCGTCGACGTTGTTGCCGTCGAGGCGAACGACGATCGGCTTGTTGGCGTCGTCGCCCAGAATCTCCAGGGCCTTGACGATGCCGGTGGCGACCGCGTCACACGACGTGATGCCACCGAACACGTTGACGAACACGCTCTTGACCTGCTCGTCACCCAGGACGACGTCGAGCCCGGCGGTCATCACCTCGGCCGACGCACCGCCGCCGATGTCGAGGAAGTTGGCCGGCTTGACGCCGTTGTGCTTCTCGCCCGCGTAGGCGACCACGTCGAGGGTCGACATGACCAGGCCGGCGCCGTTGCCGATGATGCCGACCTGAGCCGTCGAGCTTGACGTAGTTGAGGTCGTGCTCCTTGGCCTTGAGCTCCAGCGGGTCGGTGGCGTCGCGGTCCTCGAACTCGAGGTGGCCGGGCTGGCGGAAGTCGGCGTTGCCGTCCAGCGTCACCTTGCCGTCCAGCGCCAGGATCTGGTCGTCGGGTGTGCGGACCAGCGGGTTGACCTCGACCAGGGTGGCGTCCTCGCCGACGAAGACATCCCACAGCTTGGAAATGGTCACCGCGGCGGCGTCGAGCACCTCGGCCGGCAGGTGGCCTTGCTCCGCGATCGAGCGGGCGAACGCCTCGTCGACCCCCTTGACGGCGTCCACCGGGACCTTGGCCAGCCGCTCGGGCTTGGTGGCGGCCACCTCTTCGATCTCCACGCCGCCCTCTACCGAGCACATGGCCAGGTAGGTGCGGTTGGAGCGGTCCAGCAGGAAGGAGATGTAGTACTCCTCGGCGATGTCGCTGGCCTCGGCGACCAGCAGCTTCTTCACCACGTGGCCCTTGATGTCCAGGCCGAGGATGTTCTTCGCGTGGTTGTAGGCGTCCTCAGCGGTCGCGGCGTACTTCACGCCGCCGGCCTTGCCTCGTCCACCGACCTTGACCTGCGCCTTGACCATGACCGGGTGACCGATCTCTTCGGCGATGGCTTTGGCCCCCTCGGCGGTGTCTGTCACCCGGCCGGGTGTGGTTGGGACGTTGTGCTTGGCGAACAGCTCTTTCGCCTGGTACTCGAAAAGATCCATGGGCTCACTTCTGTGTGTCGGCCTATTTGCAAGCGAGCCGAAGGTTTTCCGTTGCTCGCTTGCGGGAACTGTATCGAGACGGCCAGAAGGTTCCATCGTCGGCATCGGTTGATGTGGTAGATCTCACCGAGCGCTGGGAAGTGATTCAAATCACAATCCCGGATGGATTTTTGGCTAAACTTGCGGCGCCTCGCGCCCGCCGGTTAACGTCTCAGGGTCCAGATAACGTTATGGTTACGGCTCGAAGGACAAATCACGTTGACCCAGCAAATCCCGGCTGCGACTCCTGTCCAAGGAGATCTCTCGGCGACGCGCCAGCGCAGGTCAACCATTCACCGCAACGAAGTCACCGACATCATTCCGTTCAACGAATTCGGCAAACTGGCCGACTCGGACTTCAGCGATAACAGCACTTTTGCGAAAGAGGCGCAGGTCCTTGGCGCCCCCGAACTCGATGACCTCGACGACACGGACAACCTCGCCGTCTTCGACCTCGCCGGGCCCAGCGCATCCGAGCGTCGCCTCAGCCCGCTCGAGCGCGGCACCAACCGGGCCCGCACCGACGCCGATTCGCTCATCGGTCGCGGGCAGCACCGCAAACAGCTCACCGGACCCACTCGCGGCCGGATTCTGATCGGCTCACTGGCCGCCGGTGCCGCCGCAGCCGCCGCCCACTCCGCCACTGAGGCCCCGGAACACTCCAAGGCACAGACGGTTCTGGCGGCCCAGTCCGCCGCGACCGGGCCGATCAGCACCTCCGACGGCGGCATGCAGATGGTCACCGTGCAACCGGCCGCCAATGTCGCCGTGCACAACGCCGAGTTGGCACATGGCGTCGCGTTCGCTGAGGAGCGCGCGCAGCGCGAGGCCCGACTGCAGCAGCCGCTGTTCGTGATGCCGGTCAAGGGCATCTTCACGTCCGGATTCGGCTACCGGTGGGGCGTGCTGCACGCCGGCATCGACCTCGCCAACTCGATCGGCACCCCGATCCACGCCGTCTCCGACGGCGTCGTCATCGCCGCCGGCCCGACCGCGGGCTACGGCATGTGGGTCAAGCTGCGCCACGCCGACGGGACTGTGACGCTCTACGGGCACGTGAACACCACCATGGTCAGCGTCGGCGAGCGGGTGATGGCCGGCGACCAGATCGCCACCGTCGGCAACCGCGGCAACTCCACCGGCCCACACCTGCACTTCGAAGTGTTGCTGGGCGGTAGCCAGCGGGTCGACCCCGTGCCGTGGCTGGCCAAGCGCGGCCTGTCCGTCGGTACCTTCGCCGGTTGAGCCGTTGACCGACCCGAGCAATCCCAGCCCGGCAGCTCGTCCCGCGAACCCTGAAACACGCATCATTCGGCGCGCGCCCACCGGTCCGCTGCCGCAGGCTGTCGACGAGGCCCGCACGACGCACATCCCGCGCCCGCCCGCCCCGCCGCAACAGTCGCAGTTCGCGCCGGCCGCCCCCGCGCATGCTCCTTTCGGTGAGCCCAGCCGGACCACCGCGGTGGCTGCGGCGGCCGTCAGCATCGTCAGCGGCTGGGCCACCTCGGTGGTGGCGACCGACCTGATCGCCGGCTGGTGGCACTCCGACCGGCTGTTCTGCGTTGCGGTCGCGTTCCTGGCGCTTGGTCTTCGCCCTGTCCACGATTTCCGGGGTGATCCTGCTTCTGCTGCGCCAACCGCTGAGCCGCTACCTGATCGTCGCCGGTGCGGCGGTCGCGATCTTGACCTATCTCGGCGTGTTCATCGCCGGTGCGCGGGTGGCCTGGATCGTGCACACGCTGCCGATACTCCCGATCGCCAGCGCGGTGCTGACGCTGCTGCCCCGCACCCGCGACTGGCTGCTGGAGGACTAGAGAGATGCCCGGCTAGAAGCTTCGCCACCGGGGCGTGGTTGTGCATCAGCTTGACCCGCCCTGAGCTGCCGAAGTCGATCAGCGACATCGCCGATTCGCCGACACCGGACACCTCTTCCACTCGGCCGAGGCCGTACTTGTCGTGGGTGACCCGGTCGCCGGGCGCCAGCACAATCAGCGGGCGCTTGCTGCCTCCGCCGCTGCGGGTCGGCGATGGACGCGGTGTGCCGAAGCGGCCGGCGCCGCTGACCGGCGCGCTGAACGACGGAGTCGGGTCGGTGCGGCGCCAGTCGATCAGCTCCTGCGGAATCTCGCGCAGGAAACGCGATTCCGGGTTGAGCATCGGCTGCCCCCACGACGAGCGGACCTTGGCCCGGCTGAGGAAAAGCCGCTCACGCGCTCGGGTGATCCCGACGTAGGCCAGTCGGCGCTCCTCGGACAGCTCGGTCGGATCGCCCAAAGCCCGCATGTGCGGGAACATTCCGTCTTCCCAGCCCGTGACGAACACGACCGGGAACTCCAGCCCCTTGGCGGTGTGCAGCGTCATCAGAGTCACCAAACCGGAGTCGTGCTCCGGTATTCCGTCGGCATCGGCGACCAGTGAGACTCGCTCCAAAAACTGCGCCAGCACACCGGTGTCCGGCACGTCCTCATCCACCGGGCCGTCGTCGAGCGCGGCAGCATTGGCCAGATCGGTGGCGAATTCGTGTGCGACGCTGACGAGTTCATTGAGGTTGTCCAGCCGGGCCAGGTCTTGTGGGTCGGACGACGACTCCAGTTCCGTGCGATATCCGGTGCGCTCGAGCACCGCCTCGATCAGATCGCCGAGGTCACCTTCGGACGAGGCCAGCTTGGTGCGCAGTTCGTCCATCATCTCGACGAAACCCGCAATCGCCTTGGCCGACCGGGTGTTCAGCAGCGGCACCTTGCCTTCGGCGGCGACTTCTAATGCGTCGGCGAAGCTGGACCCGGTGTTCTCGGCGTACACCGCGACGCACGCCTCGGCGCGATCACCGATGCCGCGCCGCGGCGTATTGAGGATGCGCCGCAGGCTGACCGCATCGCCGGGGTTGTCGAGCACCCGCAGGTAGGCCACGATGTCGCGAATTTCGCGGCGCTCGTAAAACCGCACTCCCCCAACGACTTTGTAGGGAATGCCGGCGCGGATGAACACTTCTTCGACCGACCGCGACGAGTTGTTGGTGCGGTAGAAGACGGCCACGTCGTTGTAGGTGAGGTCGCCATTGGCGGCCAGCGCATCGATTTCCTCGGCGATGAACCGGGCCTCGTCATGCTCGTTGTCGGCGACATAGCCGACGATCAGCTCGCCATCACCGGCGTCGGTCCAGAGCCGCTTGTCGCGCCGGGCGGGGTTGCGCGAGATCACCGAGTTGGCCGCCGACAGGATGTTCTGCGTGGAGCGATAATTCTGCTCCAGCAGGATCGTGGTGGCGTTGGGATAGTCCCGCTCGAAGTCTTCGATGTTGCGGATCGTGGCTCCGCGGAACGCATAAATCGACTGGTCGGCGTCACCGACCACGCACAGCTCGCCGGGCGGCACACCGTCTTCGCCGGGTTCGAGATCGCGGCCGACCAGTTCGCGGACCAATACGTACTGCGCGTGGTTGGTGTCCTGGTACTCGTCGACCAAGATGTGCCGGAAGCGTCGACGATAGTGGTCGGCGATCTGCGGAAAGGCCTGCAGCACCGCGACCGTCTCGCCGATCAAGTCGTCGAAGTCCAGCGCGTTGGCCACCCGCAGCCGCTGCTGGTATTCGGCGTAGACCGCGGCCACGGTCCGCGCCAAGTCGTCGGAAAGGTCGTCCTCGGACAGGTTGGCCAGCGCCTGTTGCGGGTCGATCAGCTCGTTCTTGAGGTTGGAGATGGAGTTGGCCAGCAGCCGCGGCGTATACCGCTTGATGTCGAGGCCCATGTCCTTACCGATCATCTGCAGCAGACGGCGCGAATCGTCGGCGTCGTAGATCGAGAAGTTGGAGTTGAGGCCCGAGATCAACGACGCCTGGTTGCGCAGGATCCGCACGCAGGTCGAGTGGAAGGTCGACACCCACATCGAAGACCCAGCCCGGGCTCCTATTAGCGTGGCCACCCGTTCCCGCATCTCCGCGGCGGCCTTGTTGGTGAAGGTGATCGCCAGCACCTGACCGGGGCCGACGTCACGCGCGGCCAACAGGTAGGCGATCCGCCGGGTCAGCACGGCCGTTTTGCCCGAGCCGGCGCCGGCGACGATCAGCAGCGGCGAGCCCTCATGCAGCACCGCCTTGCGCTGCTGGGGGTTCAGACCATCGAGAAGTTGATCGCCTTCGGATTCGGCCACGTGCTGCACACTCATTGGTAAACCAACCTACCGCCGATCGGCGACACCTTTGCGCCGGAACGCCTGCAAGTGGCACACTCATTTCGTGCTCAATGCGCAGTGGCGATTTTTCTACGGGTACCGGCCACCGGTGCCCGTGGTGTAGCTGCTTCCCAGAGCCCCGCGGTCCACTTCCGGATCCGGGGCTCGTCTCTTGTGTGAGGCCCGAAACCGGATGACACCACCGCACCAACCTCCACACAACGAGATTCCGGAGTCTGAAATGACAATCGAAACAGAACAACTCATCGACATCGACGCCTTGCGCAAGGAAATCGACCGGCTCGACGCCGAGATCCTGGCCGCGGTCAAACGTCGCGCCGAGGTCTCCCGTGAGATCGGCAAAGCGCGGATGGCCTCCGGCGGCACCCGACTGGTGCACAGCCGCGAGATGCAGGTCATCGAGCGTTACAGCGAACTCGGCCCCGAGGGCAAGGATCTGGCCATGCTGCTGCTCAGGCTGGGCCGCGGCCGGCTCGGTCACTGAGCAAGCCGGTTCGCCACCCGTTCACCGTGCCTTCAGCGTCGGCCGCGACGAGCCATGGTCCACCTGACTAGGGTCGAGGGATGACTGCGGTTGAACAGATTCCCGACATCTCAGCGACCCCGGCATGGAGTGCGCTGCAACAACACCACCGGCAGATCGGTGGGACCCACCTGCGTCAGTTCTTCGACGAGGACCCGGACCGCGGCCGCGAGTTCAACGTCACAGTCGGCGACCTGTACATCGACTACAGCAAACATCGCATCAACCGCGACACCCTGAAGCTGCTGATCGATCTGGCGCACGCCGCAGAACTCGAGCGCCACCGCGACGCGATGTTCGACGGGACACACATCAACGTCTCGGAGAACCGCGCCGTGCTGCACACCGCGCTGCGGCTTCCGCGCGACGCCACCCTGACCGTGGACGGGCAGAACGTGGTCGCCGACGTCCACGAAGTGCTGGACGCGATGGGCGATTTCACCGACCGGCTGCGCAGCGGCGAGTGGACCGGTGCCACCGGAAAACGGATCAGCACCGTCGTCAACATCGGCATCGGCGGCTCGGACCTCGGCCCGGTGATGGTCTACCAGGCGCTGCGGCACTACGCCGACGCCGGCATCTCGGCACGTTTCGTCTCCAACGTCGATCCCGCCGACCTGATCGCGAAGCTGGCCGACTTAGACCCCGCCACAACGCTTTTCATCATCGCATCCAAGACCTTCACGACGCTCGAGACGCTGACCAACGCCACCGCCGCGCGACGCTGGCTGACCGACACCCTCGGTGATGACGCGGTGGCGAAGCATTTCGTGGCCGTCTCGACCAACAAGAAACTGGTCGACGAGTTCGGCATCGACACCGACAACATGTTCGGGTTCTGGGACTGGGTCGGTGGACGCTATTCGGTCGACTCGGCGATCGGGCTCTCGGTGATGGCAGTGATCGGCCGGGAAGCGTTCGCGGACTTCCTGTCTGGGTTTCATATTGTCGACGAACATTTCCGGACCGCGCCGCTGGAATCGAACGCACCGGCGCTACTCGGCCTGATCGGACTGTGGTACTCGGACTTCTTCGACGCGCAGGCCCGCGCGGTGTTGCCGTACTCCAACGACATGGCCCGCTTTGCCGCGTACCTGCAACAGTTGACGATGGAATCCAACGGCAAGTCGACGCGTGCCGACGGCACGCCGGTCACCACCGATACCGGCGAAATCTTCTGGGGCGAACCGGGAACCAACGGCCAGCACGCGTTCTATCAACTACTGCACCAGGGAACGCGGCTGGTTCCGGCCGACTTCATCGGCTTCAGCCAGCCGACCGACGACCTGCCCACCATGGACGGCACCGGCAGCATGCACGACTTGCTGATGAGCAACTTCTTCGCCCAGACCCAGGTGCTGGCTTTCGGCAAGACGGCGGAAGAGATCGCCGCCGAGGGTACGGACGCAGATGTGGTGCCGCACAAGGTGATGCCGGGCAATCGGCCGACGACCTCGATCCTGGCGACCCGGCTCACCCCGTCGGTGCTGGGCCAACTGGTCGCACTCTACGAACACCAGGTGTTCACCGAGGGCGTCATCTGGGGCATCGACTCGTTCGATCAGTGGGGCGTGGAGTTGGGCAAGACTCAGGCCAAGGCGCTGCTGCCGGTGCTCACCGAAGACGCTTCTCCGGCAGCGCAATCCGACAGCTCGACCGACGCTCTGGTCCGCCGCTACCGCAGCGAGAGAGGGCGCGCGGACTAAGCGAACCGCTTGGCCAACGAGACCGGCATCACGCGCAGGAATTGGACCATCGGCCCCCACGGCCACCACGGTATGGCGGCGCGGCCCGGTTCGCGCTCGATGGCGGCGACGAGCGACTTGACGCCGGTTTCGTTGTCCACCATGAACATTGTGCTCTGCGATTTGGCCGTCATCTCCGACTCGATGTAACCCGGCTCCATCACCGAGACCTTGATCGGGCCCTTGGCGTATTCGGCGCGCAACGATTCGCCCAATGAACTCAGACCGGCTTTACTTGCGGCGTAAGCCGCTTTCACGCCGGGCACGCCCTTCGATCCGAGCACCGAGGAGATCAGCACCAGGTGCCCGGACCCCTGCTCGGAGAACATCTCCAGCGCGGTTTCGATTTGCACCAGGGCAGCCACCAGGTTGGTTTCGATGGTCGCCTTGTTGGCCCACAATTTGCCGGAGCCCAGTTTCGCGCCCTTGCCGATGCCGGCGTTGACGATCACCCGGTCGATGCCACCCAGCGCGTCGGACAACTCCGCGAACACTTTCGGCACCTGGTCGTGGTCGTTGACGTCCAGCGCAGCTATCGCGACTTTGACATCCGGATAGCGTTGCGCAAGTTCGGTTCTCAGCTCTTCGAGCCGTTCGGTACGGCGGGCGCACAGCGCGAGGTCGCGGCCCTTGGCGGCGAACGCGCGGGCCATGCCGGCGCCCAGGCCAGAACTGGCTCCGGTGATCAGGATTCTCTGTCGAGTCATCCGACTATTTCAGCAGACGCGACATTCGCCGATCGGCCAGCACCTTGCCGCCGGTCTGGCAGGTCGGGCAATACTGAAACGACTTGTCGGCGAACGACACTTCGCGAACGGTGTCACCGCAGACCGGGCACGGTAAGCCGGTGCGGGCATGTACCCGCATTCCGGAACGCTTTTCGCCCTTCAGCGTGGCGGCCTGCTGGCCCACTGATCTCGACACGGCATCGGAGAGCACCGACACCATCGCGTCGTGAAGTGCGGCGAGTTGTGCCTCGCTGAGCTTCGCGGCGGTGGCAAACGGCGACAGCTTGGAGACGTGCAGGATCTCGTCGCTGTAGGCGTTCCCGATGCCGGCGATGACCTTCTGGTCAGTAATCACGGACTTGATCCGGCCGGTGTTCTTGGCCAGCAGCTTGGCGAGGTCATCGGCGTTGAGGGTCAGCGCGTCGGGCCCCAGCGCGGCGATGCCAGGCACCTTGAGCGGATCGTCGACAAGCCACACCGCCAACCGCTTCTGGGTGCCTGCCTCGGTGAGGTCGAAACCCGGCGACTCGCCGGGCGGGCCGAGGTGGACACGCAACGCGATCGGGTTCTTGCCGGGTTTGAGCGGCGTGGCGGAGAGCTTGTCCGACCAGCGCAGCCAGCCGGCCCGGGAGAGGTGGGTGATCAAGATCAGCTCGCCGGCCCGCATGCCGAGGTATTTGCCCCACCGGTCGGCGCCGGTGACGGTCAGTCCGTGCAGGGCATTGATCGGCGGGGCGAAGGTCTTGAGCACCGACAGCGCGGCGACGTCGACCCGGCCGACGGTCTTGCCGACGGCGTGCTGGCGAAGGTAGTCGGCCAGCGCCTCGACTTCGGGCAGTTCGGGCATGTATCCAGTGTGCCGGTCAGTGCCGGGCGCTGCGTACCACCAGCGACAGCACCCAGCTGACGATCGACAACACGATGGCGGCCTTGATCGCGGTCCACCAGAACTGGTCGATCGCCAGGCCCCAGTGGGTGGTGTCCGCGGTGATCCGCGCGGTGATCCAGAGCATCAGTGCGTTGACGACGATGTGGAACAGGCCCAACGTAAGGATGTAGAGCGGGATCGACAGGATCTGCACGATCGGCTTGATGAAGGCGTTGACCAGACCGAAGATCACCGCGACGACGAGGATGATGCCGATCCGCTGCAGCCGGGTGTCGCCGCCGACGAAGCTCAGCCCGTGAACGAATTTGGTGACCAGCCACAGCGCGAATCCGGTGACCGCGGCGCGGATGACGAATGCTCTCATGCGGGTGAAGCTACTCCGCGGGACCCAGCAAATGGGGGTCCGTAATCCAACCGTGCTCGACGCCTACTCCACGCCGGAGCGGCCGGGTGTCAATAGCTCCCCTCCTTCGGCCTGGCCTCTGGCCTCTGGCCTCTGGCCTCCAATGCGAACCGCAAGTATCCGGTACCGCGGGTATTGACATCTTCGCGCACGCTCCCTACCGTTTGGACGTACGTCGACGAAGACGTGCGCGAATAGGCGACAAGGAGCGGCACCATGACCAGTGCGGTGAAGCCGGCGGGGCGCGGTCGTGAAGACTTCTCCGACCGTCTCCTCAAGGGTTCGGTCAAAAAGTCGTACGAGCCAGTAGTCGACATCGACTGGAATGCGCCCCTGGACCCGGACAAGTTCTACCTTCCGCCCCGCGTCGTGTCGTTGTACGGAACGCCGATGTGGGACAGCATGACTCGTGCTCAGCGCATCGAATTGTCCCGCCAGGAGCTGGTGAACACCCTGTCAGCCGGCATCTGGTTCGAGAACATCCTGAACCAGGCGCTGCTGCGCAAGATCATGCACACCGACCCCACCAGCAGCGCAACCCATTACGCGCTGACCGAACTCGGTGACGAAACCCGTCACATGGTGATGTTCGGCAAAGCCATCGAACGGGTCGGTGCCAAGCCGGTGCGCCCCAGGCTCTACCACCGGATGATCATCAACACGCTGCCGTTCTTCTTCCGTGGATCGGTGCTCTGGGTTGCCGCGCTGATCGGTGAGGAGATCTTCGACTCGCTGCAGCGGCAGATGATGGACGACCCCGAGTTGCAGCCGATTGTCCAGCGGCTCATGCGAATTCACGTCACCGAAGAAGCCCGTCACATCCAGTTCGCGCGCGACGGGCTGCGCAAACGGTCGCCGCAGATGCGCCGGCCGGAGCGGTGGTTCGTCGGCAACGTGAACGGACTGGGCGGATGGTTCTTCCGCTACCTGTTCACCAACCAAGTCCAATATGCGCGGGCCGGCCTCAACGCCCGCGAGGCCCGCAGGCTCGCCCGCAACAGCGCGCACCGTAAAGAGGTGCAGGTCGCGGGGTTCGCGCCGCTCGCCGCGTTTCTTTCCGAGGTCGGGTTGATGGGCCCGATCGCGCGCCGCGGCTGGACGCGCACCAAGTTCCTGTGACCGAGCCCGTCCACGGCGTCGTCCTGGTCGGCGACCCAGACGCAGCCAACGAGTTGCTGGCAGCCGGTATCCACGACTTCATGATTTTCGACCGCGAAGTGGTCAGCTCGGTGTTCGACGACGACACCGACACCTGGACGCTCGCAACCGAGGACGGCGAGACCTGCCGCGGTCGCGTGGTGGTCACCTGCGAGTCGCCATTCGTGCCCCTGGTGCCTGATTTGGTGGGCCGCAGAGACTTTCGCGGTACAGCGATGCATGCGGCGATGCCCGCCGCATATTTCGATCCGGCCGGTAAAAGGGTTGCCGTCATCGGCGCCGATTCCATTGCCGGCGAGCTGATCGACCGCATGGCCAATTCTGGCGCGCGGATCAAGGTCTTCCCGTTGGCGCCGCGCCGGGCTGTTCCACGGCTGCGACGCGGCATACGCATCCCGCGCCGGCACCGCATCGAGGTGATCTCGTCGCCTATCGAAGAGGTGACCGCGGTCGGTATTCGCACCGTCGACGGCGTGCACCACGATGCCGACGCGATCGTCTACGGCACCGGATTTGCGGTGCGCGCCGGGCTTCCGGACGACACGCTGGTGGGCTCTCGCGGCATGAGTATCCAGCGGGCCTGGACCGACGGTGCCGAGCCCTACCTCGGGGTGGCAGTGCACAATTTCCCGAACTACTTCACGCTCAGCGGGCCCGATTTCGCAGCGGCGATGCGTTACGTCGTCGGGTGCCTGCAGCTCCTGGGGCCGCACCGCCGGATCGAGGTTCGCCGCAGCGCACAGGGTGTTTTCAATGAGCGGCTTCACCTGCATCGTCCCTCGTGGGAGTTGGACCCCTCTGCATTCGAGCTGTCGTCGGCCACCGAAGCGCACGACGACTCCTACGACGGTCCGGCCATGTTGAGAGCCGCCGACACCGCAGAACACGTCAGAGTCGCCCTGACTGGTCATGTTGAACCAATCGACGGTCAATATCATTGGCAGGGAACAGTTTTCGATGCGATACCAGCCGAGCTGGTGCGCGCCCGCGAATTGACCGTGACGGTGGGTGAACGCACCGCCGTAGCCCGTATCACCGAACAGACACCGCAGGGCACGCACTCCATCGCCGGGGTCGGCGCGCCGCCCTATCCGCTCGCGCATCTTCAGTTCACCTAGCCAGCGCTCCGCAAGATTGCCTGGTTGGCCCCTTGGGTATCCCCCGAATGGGGTAAACGCAATGGCAACCGACAACAGCAAGCTCAACGTAGTGGCGATAGGCGCCTCGGCCGGTGGAGTCGAGGCGCTGAAAGACCTTGTCGGGCCTTGCGTTGGCCGAAGGTCCAACTGTCTATCGCGTGGACCGAGCTGCCGATGAATAGGCCGGCCAGCTCGTTGGCGGTTTCGGACGACATCATCGGAAATGCCCGCCTCCTCACCGTCGAGGGTGTGCTCGACAGCAGCACGTACCTGCGGTTGCGCGGCGCCATCGTGGAGGGCGCACTTGATGAGCCACAAGCCGTGTTGGTCGACGTAGACAAACTCGACGTCCCAGCGCCCACGGCGTTGGCGGTGTTCACCAGCGCGCGCTGGTTGGTCGACACCTGGCCCGCCATCCCTGTTCACCTCGTGTGCGGAGATGCCGGACAGCGAAAGGTCCTGGTGCGCAACGGTGTCACGCGCCACCTGCGCGTGCATTCGACGGTGGAGGCTGCGCTCGCCGCCCTCACCGACACTCGGCGCGCCGTGTCGCGAGCCAGCACAGAATTGCCGGCCGCGCTGGCGAGTCTTAGAACAGCACGCGAATTCGTGGCGCAGCGGCTTGCCGAGTGGACCGTTGAGCAGCTGGTTCCGGTCGCGACGGTGGTCGTCAACGTGTTCGTCGAAAACGTTCTGCAGCACACTCCTGATGCGGGGGTGCTGGTGTTGGAGACCGACGGCGCGACGGTCGCTGTTTCGGTGCAGGACGCCAGCTCGGCTCCGGCGGCACGCCACGAGGATTCGCGTCGCGGCGGCGAGCGGATCTCCGGCCTGGCGATAGTCGCCTCGGTATGCCGCGCTTGGGGTAACGCGCCGAGGCCGTCGGGCAAGACGGTGTGGGCCCTCATAGGTCCGGAGAATCGGCTTTGATCGCGTTCCAACTTTTCCCAGTGCCCGGCAACGCCCGATTCGGGCACGTCGGCAATCGGCGGTCCCTACTATGACGGTGTGCGGTTCAGCTATGCGGAGGCGATGACGGACCCGACGTTTTACATCCCGCTGGCCAAGGCCGCCGAGGCAGCCGGATACGCCAGCATGACCATTCCGGACAGCGTTGCCTACCCGCTCGAGTCGGACTCCACCTATCCCTACACACCCGATGGCAACCGCGAGTTCCTGGACGGTAAGGCGTTTATCGAAACCTTCGTGCTGACTGCTGCACTGGGAGCGGTGACGTCGACGCTGCGGTTCAATTTCTTCGTCCTCAAACTCCCGATCCGCCCGCCGGCATTGGTGGCCAAGCAGGCCGGCTCGCTGGCCGCGCTGATCGGCAACCGCGTCGGTCTCGGCGTGGGCACCAGCCCGTGGCCCGAAGACTACGAGCTGATGGGTGTACCGTTCGCCAAGCGGGGCAAGCGAATTGACGAATGCATCGAGATCATTCGCGGCTTGACCACCGGCGACTACTTCGAATTCCACGGCGAGTTCTACGACATACCCAAGACGAAGATGACTCCCGCTCCGACAGAACCGATTCCGATCCTGATCGGCGGCCACGCCGACGCGGCGCTGCGGCGCGCCGCTCGCGCCGACGGCTGGATGCACGGCGGCGGCGACCCGCAAGAGCTCGACCGTCTCATCGCACGGGTCAAGCAGCTCCGCGACGAGGAGGGCAGGACCGGCCCGTTCGAGATCCACGTGATCTCGGTGGACGGCTTCACCCTCGACGGCGTGAAGCGTCTGGAAGACAAAGGCGTCACCGATGTAATCGTCGGCTTCCGGATCCCGTACATCATGGGATCGGACACCGAGCCACTGGAGAACAAGATCCGCAATCTCGAGATGTTCGCGGAGAACGTGATCGCCAAAGCCTAGCGGCGGTCGCAAGCGCGGCGCGAAGCCGGGCGCAGCGGGCCGTCGCCGAAAACTAGCGGCTACATCCCAACGGCTACATCGGATCCCACACCGGCGCGCGCTTCTCCTGGTGCGCCTTGGCCGCCTCTAGCGGGTTGTTGGTGAAACCGGTCAGAATCTGGGTGCGGTTCTCGATCTCGATCGCGTGCCGCAGGCTCGGCGCATCCAGCGCGGTGTTCAGCCCGATCTTGGTCTGCCACACCCCGAAGGCGTTGTTGTCGGCAATCGAGCGGGCCATCTTCAGGGCCGCCGCCATCAATTCCTCGGGCGGCACCACCTCGTGCACCAGTTTGATGCGGTATGCCTCGTCCGCGTCGAAGATCCGTCCGGTCAGCATCAGTTCCCGTGCCACGCCCGCCCCGACGATCTTGGGCAGCAGATAGCTGGTCCCCATGTCCATCGACGAGAACCCCGCTTTGATGAACACCGAGCCGAATCGCGCTTTCTCCGAGGCGATTCGGATGTCGGAGTGCAGAGCGAACGCCAGCCCGCCACCGACCGCGACGCCGTTGACAGCGGCGATTACCGGTATCGGCAACTCGTAGAGCCGCAGGTACAGGTTGGCCAGTCGGACCTGGGCGTCATAGTTGATCTTGAACGCGGGGACCCCCGGCGTTGTCTTGGTCCAGGCCTCGCCGGTGCCACTCAGGTCAGCGCCCGCGCAGAAGCCGCGACCCGCGCCGGTCAGGATCGCGGCGCGGAATTCGCCGCTGCTGAGCGCATCCAGCGCGTCGTCCATCTCGTTGATCAGCGAACCGTCGATGGCGTTCAGCCGATCCGGCCGGTTCAACGTCACACCGGCGATGTTGTCTTCGAGCGTTTCCAATTCCACAGAACTCATGGCGCCACTTCTCCTCATCGCTTCGCTCTGCATCGTCGTCGGCGCGACTCATGGCGCCACTTCTCCTCATCGCTTCGCTCTGCATCGTCGTCGGCGCGACTCATGGCGCCACTTCTCCTCATCGCTTCGCTCTCTAGCCGCGCTTGGCCAACCAATCGGCCTGCATTGCCAGTAGACCCATCGCGGGCAATTGCGGTGTACTGGAGTCGAGTTCGCGGTAATGCGTGTAGACGTTGATCACTACGCGTTCGGCATCGAGCCAGCTCGCATACTCTCCGAGATCGATGGTGTCGGCCGCCTCAACGAACGACAAGCCCTTGCGATAGGCAGCCTCAGCCTGCTCTGCGACGTGGACGAGATATCCACGCACGCCGCGGATTCCCTCGACATCGGTCACCGGGCCGTGCCCGGGCACCACCGCCGCAGGGTCCAGCGCGATCATGGCGTCACACGCGGCGACCCAGTTGGCGATGGGGCCGGCCCATACGATCGGGGTGCAGCCGATGAACAGCAGGTCCCCAGCGAACAGCACGCCGGCGTCTGGCACATGCACGACCGAATCGGCGGCGGTATGCGCCGGCCCGAGGTTGAGCAGATGCACCTCGCGCCCGCCGACCACGATGGTGAGCCGGTCGTCGAAAGTCTGATCGGCGTTGCGCAGTGTGATCCCGCCGAAATCGAAGGGACCGAACCGTTCTCGCAAGTATGGCGTCGCGACCGGCCCGAGGTCAGCGCTCATGGCCATCACCATCATCTCGGGCGCCATCCCGTGGGCGATTTCCTCGGCGGTACCCGTCGCGGCGATCACCCGCACCGAGGGATCCAGAAGTTGATTGCCGTGCGTGTGGTCTCCGTTTGAGTGGGTGATCAGCGCGTCGGTGATCGGTGCGCTCGCGGTGAGCGGCGCCATCGCGTCCAGCATCTCGCGGGTCAACGGCAAGTCGAACAGCGTGTCCACCAGCAGAGACGCCCCGTCCCCGACAACCAGACCCGCGTTGCTCCAACCGAACCCGCCGTCCGGCAACATCCATGCCCACACCCGCTCGCCGACCTCGTGCAGCCCACGGGTGTACGGGAATTTCGCCGGCGCACGGTTGACCCGTGGCGCCGCACGCTTGGCATCCGGGTTCGGCCTGGGTGACAGTGGTTGAGGCGCAGCGGTTTTCCGCACCGTTTGACGTGTCTCACCCAGCCCCTCTACCCGGAGCGTCACGACGTCACCGTCGTGCAGCCAGCCACGGAAGGACTCCGGCGCCGCCGGATCGAGGTGCTCGACGAGTGTGCAGGTCGGCACCGTGCCCGAGCCGAAGACGTCACCGGGGGTGAGCGTCACGCCACGAGAGGCGTAGGAGATGACTTCGGCGAAGCTCCAGTCCATCTGCCCGGTCGACCCGGAGCCGATCACCTCGCCGTTGACCAGTGCGGTCACGTCCAGACTCAGCCGACCGTCACGGCGATACGGTTCGAGCTCGTCCGGAGTGACCAGGTACGGGCCCAGCGTGACGCCGCTGTCCTTGCCCTTGGCCTGACCGATCGCCAGTTGACTTTCCAGTTGCTGCAAGTCGCGCGCCGACCAGTCGTTGAAGATCATGTATCCGACGATCGCCTGTTCGGCTTCGTCCACCGAAAGGTCCTGTCCCGCCGATCCGATCACGGCGGCCACTTCCAATTCGAAGTCCTGCCAGACACTTCCGGGGGCCATCGGGGCGTCGTCGTAGGGACCGAGAACGGTGGTCGGACAGGCGAAGTAGAACGCCGGGATTCGGTACCAGGTGTCTTTGAGCACCCGCCCGCCACCCATGGCCGCCTGACAGTTGCGCATGTGGTCGAGGAAGCACAGGCTGTCCCGGATCGACGGCGGCCGCGGGATCGGCGCCATCAGCGTGACCTTTGCCAGCGGCACAGTCGACGAACGCAGCGCGTTCTCCCCCGCCTCCGCCAGCCCGGCCGCACCGCGCCCGATCAACTCGAGCAAACTCAGGCCCGGCTGCAGTGGATGGATGACGTCACCGGCGAGCACTCCGGTCCGTTGGCCAGTGCCATCACGAAATGTCAGCCACCGCATCGAGATACCGTATGCGACCATGACCATCACTGTCGCCGAAATCGACGTTGCCGACGCACCGGACGCCTGGGCACGAGCCGGGTTCACCGTGGACTCCGACGACGTGTGCCGAGTCGGCGGCGTCGACATCCGGCTGGTCGGAAGCGGCCGCGGCACCGGCATCGTTGGGTGGTCGTTGCGTGGCCTGCCGGACAGCTCGGGCGATGAGCTCGACGGCATCCCCACGACGAGGTCCAGTGCGGTGCTTTCGATGCCGGCGCTGCACCCGAACGGCATCACCGACATCGACCACATCGTGCTGCTCTCGCCCGACCTGGGTCGAACCGTCGAAGCCCTCGCCGCGATCGGCGTCGAACCCCGCCGCGAGCGGGACGCCCAGCTCGGCGGACGACCGATCCGCCAGATCTTCGTCCGGTTCGGGGACGTGATCATCGAGGTCGTCGGATCGCCGGATGCCGCGAGCGAGGGACCGTCAACGCTGTGGGGGATCACCTATGAAGTCGCGAACATCGACGTGACCGCCGCCTACTTCGGCGATCGCACAGCCCCGGTCAAGGATGCGGTGCAGCCCGGACGCCGGATCACCACACTGCGACATCACGAGCTCGGAATGTCGGTTCGGTCCGCGATGATCTCAGCGCCTATTCTCGGCACGTGACCGATCCAGCCGATCGCCCCGTCGTCATACATACCGACGGCGGATGCCGACCCAACCCCGGCCCCGGCGGCTGGGGTGCGGTGCTGCGCCACGGGGAGCGCGTCCGTGAGATGTGCGGCGGCGAGTCTGGCGAAACCAGCAACAACCGAATGGAATTGACCGCGCCGATCATGGCGCTGGAGGCGCTGACCCGGCCCGTGGTGGTCCACCTCTACACCGACAGCACCTATGTGCGGAACGGCATCACCAAGTGGGTGCTCGGCTGGGAGCGCAACGGCTGGAAGACGGCCGCCAGGCAGCCGGTGAAGAACGTCGACCTCTGGAGGCGGCTTCAGGTGGCCTGCTCGCGTCACCAGGTCGAATGGTTCTGGGTGAAGGGTCACTCGGGAGTCGCCGACAACGAGCTGGCCGACGAGCTGGCGACCCGGGGTTTGCTGGAAGCGATCGACACCAGCTACTCCCGGACCACCTGACCGGGATCCTTGTCGGGCCGCAATCCCCGCCAACTGGGTTGGCGGAGCCGGTCATCCGACGTCCATTCGCTGTAGCGGACCTCTCCGACCAGTGTCGGTTCCACGAATGTCACGCCCTTGGCGTCTGGGCCGGAAAGCCTGGCATTGAACGGCGATTCGTTCGTTTGCAACGGCTCGAGTGTCTTCTTCAGGTTGGCCAGGTCACGCTCGGTGAACCCCGTGCCGACCCGTCCGGCGAAATGCAGTCCTTCGCTGCTGGGGATACCCATCAACAGCGAACCGATGCCGCTGGTACGCCCGCCCTCGCCGGCGCGCCAACCACCGATCACGACTTCCTGGGTGTTCCAGTACTTGTCCTTGATCCAGGACGCCGAACGACGCCCCGGCTGGTACGTGGAATCGCGCTTCTTGGCGATCACGCCTTCCCACTGGTGTTTGCGCGAATACTCCAGCGCCTCGGCGCCGTCGCCCGACAGCAGGTCGGGCACGTTCAGACCACCGGCGGAAGCCAGTGTTTCCAACAGCTTTCGACGGTCGCGATACTTGGCCCGCAACAGCGATCGCCCATCCAGATACAACAGATCGAAAGCACGAAATTCGATGCGGGTGGCGCGCGCCCGATTCTGCATTTCGGAAAAACGAGGCACGCCGGATGCATCCAGCGCGACGACCTCGCCGTCGAGTACGGCATGGTGGTCGCCGAGATCGGCTG
Organism: uncultured Actinomycetota bacterium; assembly: GCA_963737375.1. Classification (GTDB taxonomy): domain Bacteria; phylum Actinomycetota; class Actinomycetes; order Mycobacteriales; family Mycobacteriaceae; genus Mycobacterium. The sequence goes on along the minus strand of CAVTSP010000027.1, from coordinate 22,492 downwards.
CCAGTGAATGAAGGTGGGGGAACTCCTCGGTGAGGTCACGCCCGCTGCGCGAGCGCAACCGCACCTTGCCGTGGTCAGCGTCGACCAGCAGTCGGTAGCCGTCCCACTTGGCCTCGAACGCCCATTGCGATGCGGTCAGCTTCGCCACCGAACCGTGGGTCGCCAGCATCGGCGCCAGACCGTCGAAGTCGAAGACATGCTGGTCTTTCATCCGGTGCGCCAGCCACTGGTTGCCGTCAGTCTGAATCAGCGCGTAGCGGCCCGAGATCCGTTGGCCGTGCAGGGTGACGATGACTTCGTCATCGATTGAACTTCTCGGTGTCGTACGTGCCGGCATCCCAGATGATTACCTTGCCCCCGCCGTACTCGCCCTTGGGGATCGTCCCCTCGAATCCGCCGTACTCCAGCGGATGGTCTTCGGTGTGCACCGCCAGGTGATTGACCGCGGTGGTCTCCGGCAGATTCTTCGGCACGGCCCACGACACCAGCACACCGTCGCGCTCGAGCCGGAAGTCGTAATGCAGCCGACGGGCGTGATGCTCCTGGATGACGAATGTATTGCCCTGCCCCACAGACGGTTTGGATAGCGGGACCGGCTCTGGCGTCTTGGCGGAGTCACGCATGCTTCGGTACTTGGTCAGCCGGTCAGGGGTGTCCACGTCAGCGTCCAGGGCCGCCAGCAGATCGCCGTCGCGTTCGACTCGCTCGAGTACTTCGTCAAAGCGCAGTTGACGCAACTCGGTGTCGTCGAGTTCGTCCCAGGTGCGCGGAGCGGCCACGGTCGGATATTCCCGGCCGCGTAGTGAATACGGCGCGATGGTGGTCTTCGAGCCGCTGTTCTGGCTCCAGTCCACGAACACCTTGCCCGCCCGCACGCTCTTGGTCATGGTCGACGTGACCAGCTTGGGCATCGATGTTTCCAGTTGCTGAGCAACCCTTTTGGCCAACACCACCGCACCCCGGCTGCTCACCGGCTTGTCCAGCGGACTGTAGAGGTGCATCCCCTTGCTGCCGCTGGTGAGCGGATACGTGGTCAGCCCGATGTCGGCGATCAGATCGCGCACGGCGCGGGCCACCTCGGCGAGTTGCGCCATCGTCACACCCTCGCCGGGGTCGAGATCGAACACCAGGCGGGTGGCCGGGCCCGGCTTGAGCTCTTCGCCTTCGCGCGTCCACTCGGCGGCGAAACGCCATTGCGGCACATGCACTTCCAGCGCGGCTTGCTGGGCGATCCAGGCCAAACCGTCGACGCTGTCGATGATCGGGTAGGTCGTCGTGCCGGATCGATGCGTGATGCTGCCGCGCGGTAGCCATTCCGGTGCCGAAGCGGCGAGTTGCTTTTCGAAGAACGAGGACTGCTCGACGCCGTTGGGCCAACGCTTACGGGTAGCCGCGCGCCCGGCAATGTGCGGGACCATCACGTCTGCGATATCGGTGTAATAGTCGAAGATTTCGGACTTGGTCGTCCCGGTCGCCGGGTACAAGATCTTGTCGGCGTTGGTCAACTTCACCCGTGGCGCCATGGTGCCAACTTACGCCGCGATTTAACCCTCTCACCACCTCTTATGACGGGCCCATGACGAGGTCGTGACTCAGGACACCGTGACTTAACACACTGGAACGTTTAAGTGGCGGTGAGCTGGACACATAAGGGGCACATGCGAAAAGTAATTCCTTGGCGGCCAAGCGCAGGAGTTCCGCTCAGTAACGACACTCTTCCACTGCATTCTCAGTCGCAGCACATCGATGTGCCGACGTACGACCGTTCGACCCTGCAACGCGGCGTCGTCCACATCGGTGCCGGAAACTTCCACCGCGCCCACCAAGCCGTCTACTTCGACGACCTGGCCAACTCCGGGATTTCCGACAAGTGGGGGGTCACCGGCATCAGCCTGCGCTCCCCCGATGTCAAGGACGTGCTGTCGGCCCAGGACGGGCTGTACACCGTCGTGGAGCGCGGCCATGAGGGCGAGACGGCCCGGGTGGTCGGCTCGATCGGCTCCGTCCACTACGCACCCAACGACGGCGCAGCGGTTCGTGCCGCGCTGGCAGACCCCCACACCCGGGTGGTCAGCCTGACCATCACCGGCAACGGCTACTTTCTGGACCCGGTCACCCGCGAGTTCGACGCGAGCCATCCCGACGTCCGGGCTGATCTCACCCAGTCGTCAGGCAGCTATGTCACCGCGTGGGGGTACTTGACCGACGCGCTGGAGTTGCGTCGCCGGGCGGGGACCCCGCCGTTCACGGTGCTCTGCTGCGACAACATTCCGGACAACACCGCGGCGGCCCGTACCGCGCTGGTCTCATTTGCCTCGCTGAAGGATCCCGGGCTCGCTCGCTGGATCGACACTTACGTTGCGTTCCCGTCGACCATGGTCGATCGGATCACGCCGCAGACATCGGAGTCCGAAGTCGACTTCGTCAGGGAGACCTTCGGGATCGCCGACAAGTGGCCGGTGCTCACCGAGCCGTACAGCCAGTGGGTCATCGAGGACGACTTCTGCGACGGTCGCCCGCCGCTAGATGAGGTCGGCGCCCAGTTCGTCACCAACGTCGACGACCACAAGTTGGTGAAGACGCGTCTGCTCAATGGAACCCACATCGCGATGTCGTGCCTGGCCACGCTGGCCGGCTACCGCCGCACCGACGAAGCGATGGGCAACGAAGTCATCTACGACTTCGTCGAGCAGCTGATGCGCGACGAGGTTCAGCCACTGCTGCCGGCGGTGCCGGGGATGAACACCCCCGAGTACCGCTCGTCGCTACTGGTGCGGCTGACCAATCCCCAGATGAGCGACCAGTTGTCGCGACTGGCACGCCGGGGATCGGAGAAGATCGCGTCATTCCTGCTGCCCTCGCTGACGGAGGCGATCGAGCAGGACCGTCCGCACACGCTGCTGATGCTCGCCCTGGCCGGGTGGATCCGTTACCTGCGGGGCACCGACCTCAAGGGTTGCCCGATCGAGATCGACGACCCGGAGAAAGAGCTGCTGACCAAGCTGGCGTCGATGGATGGCAACAATCCTGACGCGCTGTTGCGCCATGAGATCTTTGCCGAGCTTCGGGTGATTCCCGGATTTGTGGACCGCCTGCGCGCGATGATCACTGCCATCGACGAAAACGGTGTCGAGGCCACCCTGCGCCGGTCTCTGCAGGATGACATAGAGGAGCTGGTGTCGTGATGAGCCATCCCCTGGAGTTCGTGCGCCCGTTCGACCCCGCGTCGATCACCACGCTTCTGCTGGACGCCGACGACAATCTCTTCCCGTCGGAGTCGCCCGCCTTCGACGCCTCGGCCGAGGTCACCACGCAGTTCCTGGCCAGGTTCGGCGTCAACTCGCCGCTGAGCGGTGACGAGTTGCGGAAGAAGGCTGTGGGCAAGAACTTTCGCAGCACCGCGACCGATCTGGCCGTGCTGAGCCTAATTCCGTTCGAGAGGGCGCTGGCCGACGGCCGTCCCGACGCGCAGGTGGCGTCGGACAGTGACGTGGCCAGCGGTCGCGCGCTGACCGCCGACGAGCTCGAAAAGTGGGTACGCCAGGAGCGCGAACAGGTTACCGCGCACCTCGCCGTGACGCTGACGCCCGACCCAGACGTGCTCGGGCCGCTGCAGGAACTGGCACCTCGGTTCGCGATGGCTGCGGTCAGCTCCAGCGCCCTCGCTCGCCTGAAGGCATCCTTTACCGCCGCCGGTCTCGATCCGCTCGTCCCCGAGGCGGTGCGCTTCAGTGCCGAAGATTCGCTACCGGTGCCGACCAGCAAGCCGGACCCCGCGGTGTACCTGCATGCCGGCCGGGTACTCGGCGTCGAGGGTTCGCACGGGCTGGCTGTGGAAGACTCGGTGCCCGGTGTGACCTCGGCCGTCGCCGCCGGGTATTACGCCGTCGGTAACGTGATGTTCGTTCCTGCCGATGAACGGCAGAGCCGCACAAGAGAATTGCTCGACGCCGGCGCTGTCGCCGTCACCGACTCGTGGCGCGCCCTCGCCGATTCCCTCATTTTGGCCGCTGTCACGAGTAGAGGTTCCGCGCTCGGCTAGGCATCGCCACCCCTTAAGGAGTTGTGAGATCGTGCCTGACGCAATAGCTCTGAACAATTCAGCACTGACACACCTGCCGATCGACGCACCGACGTACGACCGCAGCAAGGTCAGCGTCGGCATCGCCCACATCGGCGCCGGGCACTTCCACCGCGCTCACCAGGCTGCTTACATCAACCTGTTGCTGCAGCAGGGACTGGCACACGAGTGGGGCATCTGCGGAGTAGGCGTGATGCCCGCGGACTGGACCATGCGCGACGTCCTCGACGGTCAGGATGGGCTGTACACGCTGATCCTGGAGAACCCCGATGGCACCCGCGACGCGCAGGTGATCGGGTCGATCATCGACTACCGGTATGCCCCAGACGATCCGGAATCGGCGCTCGAGGTGCTGGCCGCCGAAACCACCCGGATCATTTCGCTGACCATCACCGAAGGCGGCTACCGTGATCCCGACGGTCCTGCGTTCACGTTGATCACCGAGGCGCTCGCCCGGCGGCGCAAGCAAGGAATCCCCGCCCCGACCATCGTCTCCTGCGACAACATCGAGAACAACGGCGAGGTCGCCAAACGCACGGTGCTGGCCGGCGCCGAACGGGTGGATCCGGAGTTGGCCGAGTGGGTAGGCGAGCACGCCAGGTTTCCGAACTCGATGGTCGACCGGATCACTCCCGCAACGACTTTGGAGATGGCCGCCGAGGTGCGCCGCGACTTCGGTGTCGATGACCGGTGGCCGGTGGTGGCCGAGCCGTTCAGCGCCTGGGTGATCGAGGACGATTTCGCCGATGGCCGGCCGCCTTTGGAGAAGGCGGGTGTGCTGGTGGTCGACGACGTCCGCCCGTACGAGTTGATGAAGCTGCGCATGCTCAACGCGGGACACCAATGCCTGTGCTATTTCGCCCACCTGTGCGGCTTCGAGTTCGTTCACGACGCGGCACAGGATCCGTTGTTCGCCAAGTACTTGGTGTCGTACCTCGAGGACGAAGCCATCCCGACCCTGCCGTCGGTGCCCGGGGTCGATTTGCATCAGTTCGCCCGCACGCTGATCGAGCGGTTCGCCAACCCGGCGGTGCGCGACACGGTGGCGCGGATATGTGCCTACTCCTCCGACCGCATCCCGAAGTGGCTGTTCCCCGTCATCACCGACAACCTGGCCAACGATGGTCCGGTCCAGATGGCGTCCGCGGCGGTGGCCAGTTGGGCCCGCTACGCCGAGGGCGTCGACGAGTGGGGCGAGCCGTACGAGGTGCTCGACCAGCTGGCGGATTCGCTCATCCCGATCGCCCGGTCGCAGCACGACAATCCCAATGCGTTCATCGAGATCACTGCGGTGTTCGGCGACCTGGCCCATCAGCACCGGTTTGTCGAAGCTTATCGCTGGGCGCTGGATTCGTTGCACAGCAAGGGAGCTCGCGCGACATTGGAGGCGTTGGTGCAATGACCCGCGGACTGGTGATCGGCGAAGCACTCATCGACATCGTCCAAGACGGGCACCGCATCGTCGGCGAGCATGTTGGCGGGAGCCCGCTGAACGTCGCAGTCGGGCTGGCCCGACTGGGCCGCGACGTCGATTTCCTGACCCACATCGGTGATGATCCGTACGGCCGGCGCATCGCCGAGTATGTCGACGCGTCCGGGGCACGGCTCGTTGCGGGGAGCCACAGTGCGGAACGAACGACGACCGCACGTCTGACTGTGGACGAAAGCGGTTCGGCGAACTACGAATTCGACCTGGATTGGCAGCTGTCAGGAACGCCGCCGGTGGCGCCGCCGCTCTTCGTGCACACCGGATCCATTGCCGCGGTCCACGACCCGGGGTGCCTGGCCGTCGCCGCGCTCGTCGACGCCTACCGGGTATCGGCCACCGTCAGTTTCGATCCCAACGTGCGGCCGTCGCTGATCGCCGATCGAGAACTGGCCTGCGCCCGTGTCGAGCACCTCGTCGAGCGCAGCGACATCGTGAAGGTCAGCGAGGAAGACCTGCGCTGGCTCGACCCGGACCGCAAGCCGGAAGACATCGCCCAGACCTGGCAGTCGCTGGGTCCCGCGATCGTGGCGGTGACGATGGCCGACCAGGGCGCCGAGGCAACCTGCGCGTCCGGAGTGGTGCGGGTGCCGGCCCGATCGGCGCACGTGGTCGACACCGTCGGTGCCGGCGATTCCTTCATGGTCGGTCTGCTCGACGCGCTGTGGTCGCAAGGGCTGCTCGGCGCCGACCGACGTCCCGCGCTTGCCGCGCTCGATCTCGAGGCGCTGACGGCCGCGCTGGAGGCCGGCAGTGCCGTTGCGGCGGTCACCGTCGGACGCGCGGGCGCTGACCTGCCGGATCGGGAAGCGCTGGCCGCCGCGGCGCAGCTGCGATAGAGGCGTATCTGCCCAGCACTATGGGCATACTGGCAGCATGCGTTCGATCTGGAAGGGCTCGATCTCTTTCGGGCTGGTCAACGTCCCGGTCAAGGTGTACAGCGCGACCGAGGACCACGACATCAAGTTCCACCAGGTGCATGCCAAAGACAATGGCCGTATCCGGTACAAGCGGGTGTGCGAGGTGGACGGCGAAGTCGTCGAGTATCGCGATATCGCGCGGGCTTACGAGTCCGACGACGGCCAGACGGTGATCATCACCGACGACGACATCGCGACCCTGCCTGAGGAGCGCAGCCGCGAAATCGAAGTGCTGGAGTTCGTCCCGGCCAGCGAGCTCGACCCGATGATGTTCGACCGCAGCTACTTCCTCGAGCCTGACGGCAAGTCGACGAAATCCTATGTGCTGCTGGCCAAGACGTTGGCCGAGACCGATCGGGTGGCGATCGTTCACTTCGCACTGCGCAACAAGACCCGGCTTGCGGCGTTGCGCGTCAAGGACTTCAGCAAGCGCGAGGTGATGGTGATCCACACGCTGCTGTGGCCTGACGAGATCCGCGATCCCGACTTCCCGGTGCTGGACAAGAAGGTCGAGGTCAAACCGGCTGAGCTCAAGATGGCCGGCCAGGTGGTCGAGTCGATGGCCGACGACTTCAACCCCGACCGCTACCACGACGACTATCAGGAACATCTGCAGGAGTTGGTGCAGGCCAAGCTCGAAGGCGGCGAGGCCTTTACCACCGAAGAGCAGCCTAAAGAACTCGACGAGACCGAAGACGTCTCGGACCTGCTGGCCAAATTAGAGGCCAGCGTGAAGGCGCGCTCCGGTGGCGACAAAGCACCCGCGAAGAAGGCGCCGGCCAAAAAGGTCGCCGAGAAGAAGTCTCCGGCGAAGAAGACGGCCGCCAAGAAAACGGCGGCGAAAAAGACGCCGGCGAAGAAGGCGGCTGCAAAGCGCTAGAACGCTTTAATCTCGCCATTTCCCCAGCGTGCGCCGGTTAGCCGGAGGTATCGTCCTGCGTAGTGTGGCCAGATCCAGGCCGCGTGTAGGAAGAACTCGACATGGGTCGTATTCAGACAACAACAGCAGGACTCGCGATCGCGGCGGCCGCCGCATCGTACGGCTTGATCGGCGCGGCTCCCGCCGCCCATGCCGACCCACCGATCTGCGGTACCGCGGACAGGCCGTGCGCCGGCCCGAGCCCGTTGACTCCAGAACAACAGTGCGCGTTCACCGCGTGGCGCACGATGATGCCCTGCAACTGGCTGGGCCAGCAGGTGCCCCAGGGCACCCCGGGTAGTTGGGGTTAACGGAATCCTGACGCGCGCTCGCCGCGCACAGTCGCGTGATCTCCAGTAGCGTTATTTCATGGAAGTCCGATGTACGCGGTGGGCGGTGGCGTTGTCCGCCGTCATGGTGTTCTGTGCAGCCCCGGCGTCGGCCGATGCCACCGATGATGCGGTGATGGCGGCCCTGGCGAAACGCAACATCCAGCTCACCGATCGCGGCACGACGCTCGCCGAAGCTCATATGGTCTGCGACGGGCTCGACAAGCACTACAAAACCAGCGTTTTGGCGATGAAGTTGGTCGGGGACACCGACCTCAACTTCAGCCAATCCAGTTTCTTCATCGGGGTCGCGGTAGCGGCCTACTGCCCGCAATACAAGGGCCACGGCGACAGCTCAATGAGTTGGCTCAATCCCAGCCCACCGCTGATGTGACTAGAACGGCGGCGGCTCATCCGACGATGCGCGGGCATAACCGAAGGCGCGCTGCCGGGCTAGCCTGTCGTTGCGATTTTGGTTGCGCTCAGTGGTAATTCGCTGCGATCGCTCTTGTTTTCGGGTGCGCCGCCGGAGCGGCATCATGGCTGTGCGTTCACCGCAGCGAATGTCGGGAGTCGGCGAGGCTTCGGGCAGATCGCCGGTGGGCACGGTGAGCGCCGGAAACAGGATCGCGCTGCCAGGACTGGTCACGTAGCTCTGGCCTGACGGCAGCGTCCAGATCACTGTCCCGTCGGCTAGCTGCTTATCGCGCCAGCCCCAGAAAGTCTTGAGCAAGTGGTGCTTTCGGCATAGCGACTTCAAGTTGGTCGCATGCGTCAAGCCCCCGTCGGCATACGGTGTGGTGTGGTCGATGTCGCACCGAGTCGCCGGCACATCGCACCCGGGCGCGCGGCAGGTCAGATCACGGCACCGCACATACTCGGCGAGCTTTGCCGACGGCGTGTAACGCGGTTCGGCGGCCACCGGAAAAGCCAAGGGCCGCAACGTCGCCGACTTGGCCAGCTCGGCGACCACCTGTGGTGGTATGAGCTCGTCCACCCCGGCCATATACCCCGGCGCCGTTCCGGTGCCCTCAATGCTGGCCTGCTCGGCAACCACATGAATGACCAGACTGCGGTCGCGCATGCGACCGCGCCTCTCGACGCAGTCCGAATCCCCGCACGTGCACGCCATCCGGTCGACGCCCGTAACCAGCGCTGTCAGCGCGTCGGCCCGCCGCTGTGCCCTGGTCCGCGGATCGGCCTCACACACCGTGCCTGCCAGCTCATCCAGCCGGCGATCCAGGGCAAGCGCAGTGCTGGCGAACACGTTGCCGTACACCTCAGCTGTGCCGGACAGCGACTTCGACACATGGAGATAGCGGTCTTTGACCTCTTTGTCGGTGCGGCGAATCGCGTCTCGATCGACCCGCAGCACGATGGCGTCGACCCGCATCGCCAGCCTGCCGCGCGTCAACGAAGGCCATCGCGGCGCCCGCAACGCCACCTGAGTGTCAACCTCGGCTAACGCTTTCTCGTCGGTGATCAGCGCGGTGCGATGGGCAATCACGTTGAACATGGCGTAGTTGATGTCGCCGGCCGCCAGACACTCCCCGACCTTGGGCAGCCGCTCGCGTATCAACTCCGCATCACTCATGTACCTCGAGGCCAACGCGCGGCTGATCCGAAGGGCCGCAGCAAGTTCGGCAGCCATCGCGTCCCACAAGTCGACCACCCACTCGGAGGGGTCACCATGCTGGCGATAACGCAGCGACATCAAGTCGGCGATCACGCTGAGACGCCGCGCCGTGGCTTGCGCCTCCGCACGCGCCGCAGCGTCGACCTGCTCGAGCAACGCCGTCGACTCGCGCGTCGTCGCAAGCTCCGATTCGAACATAAATTCGATAGTAGAACGGGGGTCCGACATTGATGATGGAAGAGCGTTACCACACAGGTCGTGACTCTGGGTCTGACTGACGCCCTGCTGGGTTGTCTTTAACTTGATCTGTCCGGCCTGCGTGGTGCGCGTCTTGTTCACGCCGGACAGGACGGACATGACCTAATCAGGAGCCTGGCCGTTCCTCATCAATGTCTTGTCTGCCCGCCCTGGCCGGTGTGTGCCCCTACCCAACGCTCGTCAGAAGGGACACCATCATCTTGACAGAATCCGCGCTCATCGTCGCCGGTGCAGACACCCACGCCGACACCATCCACGTTGCAGCGATCTCGGCGACCGGTGCGGCGATCGGTGACCGCGAGTTTCCGACCATCCGCACCGGTTACGGCGCGGCGATCACATTCCTGACCTCGTTGGGGCAGGTGCAGCGGATCGGGGTGGAGGGCACCGCCAGCTACGGCGCCGGGTTCACCCGGGCGCTCACCGCTGCCGGCATCGAGGTCGTCGAGGTCACCCGCGCGGTGAAATCGACCCGACGACTCAAGGGCAAGTCCGACCCACTCGATGCCTACAGCGCTGCCCGCACCGCTCTGGCCGGCGACGGGCTGGCCACCCCGAAGAACGACACCACAGCAGGGCTGCGCGCCTTGCACATCGCTCGTCGCTCGGCGATCAAGCACCGCACCGCGGTAATCAACCAAATCAAGGCCATGCTCGTGTCGGCACCGGACTCTGTGCGTGAGAAGTACCGTGGGTCAACGATATTGAAGTTGATCGAGGCGCTTGCTCGCTGCCGCCCCGACGCGCAGAGCGAGCCCTGGGCCCAGTCGGTGCTCACCGCGGCGAAGATGCTCGCTCAGCGGGTGCAGTTCCTCGAAACCCAAGCCGAGGCTCTCGAGGCCCAGATCGATACCTTCGTGACCGAAGCCAATCCCGGGCTGCGGGCGGCCTACGGCGTCGGCGCGGACACCTCCGCCCAACTGTTGATCACCGCCGGGACCAACCCACACCGGTTGCACAGTGAGGCCGCATTCGCCGCGCTGTGCGGCGTGGCGCCGGTCCCCGCATCATCGGGCAAGACCAACAGGTACCGACTCTCCCGTGGCGGGGACCGCGCCGCTAACAACGCACTGCATCGCATCGCCCTCGTGCGCCTGTCCTGTCACCAACCGACCAAGGACTACGCGCAGCGTCAATTGCTCAAAGGACACACCAAGATGGAGATTCTGCGCAAGCTGAAACGGGCCATCGCCCGCGAAATCTTCACACTGCTGACCCGCCAGATCGCCGTGCCCGAATACGCCGACCTGCGCCCAGCCCGCCAGGCCAAGAACATCACCGTCACCGCCGCAGCCAACCACTTCGGTGTCTGGCCCACCCTCATCTCCCGCATCGAACGCGGACTGCAACGCGACGACACCTTCGCCGAGACCTACAGAAACTGGCTAGAAGTCGCTTGACATGAATAGGAGCATCAAGTTTCACGCCTTCGGGCAGGACATCCCGAGTATCTGCTGGCAGTCGTTTCGGTCGATGACGAACGGCCCGGGATCGTAAGGCGTAGGCGGAGGCGGCGTCTGTCCGAAAAGTAGGCGCGACCGCTTGTCAGATCCTTAACGGCGACCGCGAGCAGGGAAACTAGAACGTGTTTCAGAAATAGGGTTCCGCGGTCGTCCGGGGCTTGTTACGGTGACGCCCGTGATCCTGGACAAATTCCGACTCGACGACCAAGTAGCCGTCGTTACCGGCGCTGGGCGTGGCCTTGGCGCTGCCATCGCGCTGGCGTTCGCCGAGGTCGGCGCCGACGTCGTCATCGCCTCGCGCACCCAATCCGAACTAGAGGCCGTCGCCGAGAAGGTCCGCGCCCTTGGCCGGCGCGCCCACATCGTCACCGGCGATCTGGCTCAGCCCGAGGTCACCGCCGAGCTGGCGGCTCACGCCGTCGAGGCGTTCGGGCGACTGGACATCGTCGTCAACAACGTCGGCGGCACCATGCCCAACGGGCTGCTGACCACGTCGACGAAGGACCTCAAAAGCGCGTTCACCTTTAACGTCGCCACCGCCCACGCGCTGACCATCGCTGCGGTGCCGTTGATGCTCGAGCATTCCGGTGGCGGCAGCATCATCAACATCACGTCGACGATGGGTCGGGTGGCCGGCCGCGGCTTCGCCGCGTACGGCACCGCCAAAGCCGCGCTCGCCCACTACACCCGGCTGGCCGCGCTCGACCTGTGCCCGCGGGTCCGGGTCAACGCCATCGCGCCGGGCTCGATCGCCACGTCCGCGCTCGACATCGTCGCCTCCAACGACCAGCTGCGCGAGCCGATGGAGCAGGCGACCCCCATGCGCCGCCTGGGTCAGCCCGACGAGATCGCTGCCGCCGCGGTGTATTTGGCATCGCCCGCCGGCGCTTACCTGACCGGCAAGGTGATCGAGGTCGATGGCGGCATCACCTTTCCCAACCTCGACCTACCGATCCCGGACCTGTGAGCATGGCTATCAAAGTCGCCGCGATCGGCACCGGCAATGTCGGCGTCCACGCGCTCAGGGCACTGATCACCAACCCGGACTACGAACTCACCGGTGTATGGGTGTCCTCGGAATCCAAAGCCGGCAAAGACGCCGGAGAGCTTGCCGGCCTTGATATTTCGACCGGCATCACCGCGTCCACCGACCTGGACGCGGTACTGGCCACCGGCCCGCAGTGCGCGGTCTACACCGCGATGGCCGACAACCGGCTGCCCGACGCCCTCGAGGATTACCGGCGTATTTTGGCCGCCGGCGTCAACGTCGTCGGCAGCAGTGCCGTCTTCCTGCAGTACCCGTGGCAGGTGCTGCCGGATGCCATGCTCAAACCGATCGAAGATGCTGCACAGGAGGGCAATTCGAGCCTCTTCGTCAACGGCATCGACCCCGGTTTCGCCAACGACCTGATTCCGCTGGCGCTGGCCGGGACCTGCCAGAGCATTCAGCAGATCCGCTGCATGGAGATCGTCGATTACGCCACCTATGACAGCCCGACGGTCATGTTCGACGTGATGGGATTCGGCAAGCCGCTCGACGAGATCCCGATGCTGCTGCAACCGGGTGTGCTGAGCTTGGCGTGGGGATCGGTGGTGCGCCAACTCGCAGCCGGTCTCGGCATCGCACTCGATTCGATCACCGAACGCCAGGAGCGGGTTCCGGCGCCCGAGGATTTCGACATCGCGTCTGGGCACATTCCCAAGGGGAGTGCCGCGGCGCTGCGTTTCGAGGTGCAGGGTCTGGTCGACGGGCATCCCGCCGTCGTCCTCGAACATGTCACCCGGTTGCGCGAAGACCTGTGCCCGGACTGGCCGCAGCCGGCTCAGCCCGGTGGGTGCTATCGGATCGAGATCACCGGCGAACCGTCGTACGCCGTCGATGTCTGCCTGAGCAGCCCCAACGGGGACCACAACCACGCCGGCCTGGTCGCGACGGCGATGCGGGTGGTCAACGCCATCCCGGCCGTCGTCGAAGCCCCCGCCGGAATACGGACCACGCTGGACCTGCCGCTGATCACCGGACGCGGTCTGTATTCGGTGACGTAGCGGTTTCGGCTAACCTAACTTTCTGATTCGTAGACTGAAAGTGAGTTAGGTGGCCCAGGACACCCGTGCCCGGTTCAAGACCGGGTGGTATCTGCTCGGCCCCGCCTTCGTCGCCGCCATCGCGTATGTCGACCCGGGCAACGTCGCCGCGAACATCAGCGCCGGCGCGCAGTTCGGCGTCGCATTGCTGTGGGTCATCGTCCTGGCGAACGTGATGGCCGGTCTGGTGCAGTACCTGTCAGCGAAGCTCGGCCTGGTGACCGGACGCTCGCTACCTGAGGCGATCGGCGCCAAGCTGAACCGCCCGACCCGGGTCGCTTTCTGGCTGCAGGCCGAGGTCGTCGCGATGGCCACCGACGTGGCCGAGGTGATCGGCGGGGCGATCGCGCTGCACATCCTGTTCGGGCTGCCGCTGCTGCTCGGCGGCGTCATCACCGGGGTGGTGTCGTTGCTGCTGCTGCGGATTCAAGACCAGCGTGGCCAGCAGATCTTCGAGCGCGTCATCACCGGTCTGCTGCTGGTGATCGCCATCGGCTTCACCGCGAGCTTTTTCGTCTCGACGCCGCCGCCCGGCGAGGTGCTCGGCGGTCTGGTGCCTCGATTCCTCGGCAAGGAAAGCGTGCTGTTGGCCGCGGCCATCCTGGGCGCGACGGTAATGCCGCATGCGGTGTATCTGCATTCCGGGCTGGCCCGCGACCGGCACGGCCATCCCGACGCGGGCCCAGACCGGCGACGGCTGCTGCGGATCACCCGGTGGGACGTTGGGCTGGCGATGGTGGTCGCGGGCGCGGTGAACGTCGCCATGCTGTTGGTCGCCGCACTGAACATGCGGGGCCGCGGCAGCATCAGTTCGATCGAAGTGGCCTATGCCGCAGTGCACGACACCGTAAGCCCGTTGATCGCCGTGCTTTTCGCGATCGGCCTACTGGCGTCGGGGTTGGCCTCGGCGTCGGTGGGTGCTTACGCCGGCGCGATGATCATGCAGGGGCTGCTGCGCCGGTCGGTCCCGATGGTGCTGCGCCGGCTGGCGACGCTGGCGCCCGCACTGCTGATTCTGGCGTTGGGTTTTAATCCGACGCGCACGTTAGTGCTGTCGCAGGTCGTTCTGTCGTTCGGCATTCCGTTCGCCCTGCTACCGCTGGTTCGACTGACCAGCAATCGCGCGCTGATGGGGGCCGACACCAATCACCGCGTCACCACGGCTGTGGGCTGGGTGATCGGCACGATGATCAGTCTGCTGAACGTGGTGCTGATCTTCCTGACGATCAGCGCCAAAGGCTAGGCCAGGCGTCGGAGTTCTCGCTCTCCCGCCGGTGTTTCCCACCGCTTTCCAGCGCGATGAGTTCATCGAGCAGCGCGTCCATCTGGGCGGTCGACGGCATCTCCTTGCCGCGCTCGCGATGGGCATCGCGAACGCCGGCCAATAGCCGCAACTCACGCTCGATCGTGTGCCGGTCCCGGGTGCCGCCGTCTTGCGCGCCGCTCATCTCGCAATCCTTTCATTCCGCGCAGCCCATCAGCGGCGCGACGCGTGGAATTAATCTCGCGCTCACAAGTCGTTCGGAAGCTCGGCCGATCAAGGTCAAATACTTCGCTCGGCTAACATCGATTCCGTGACGCAGCGGCGCCGTCATTCCTACTTCGCGTACGGGTCCAACCTGTCCGTGGGGCAGATGGCGCAGCGATGCCCTGATGCCGGCAACCCACGCCGGGCGGTGCTGGCCGACCACGATTGGCTGATCAACCAGCGTGGGGTGGCGACCGTCGAACCGTTCGACGGGACGCAGGTGCATGGCGTCGTCTGGGATGTGTCCGACTACGATCTGACCCACCTCGACAGGGCCGAGAGCGTGCCCGCGCACTACCGGCGAGACCACATGACGGTGCAGACCGAGGACGGGCCGTCGGACGCGTGGGTTTACATCGACCACCGGGTGAATCCGGGCCCGCCGCGACCCGGCTATCTGGAACGCATCATCGACGGCGCGCTGCATCACGGGTTGCCGCAGAGCTGGATCGACTTCCTACGGCGATGGGATCCGTCACGCTGGCCCCAGCCGCGGTCACGGCCCACAACGCCTGCGCCGCAATCGCTTTCCGAGCTGCTCGCCGAACCCGGTGTGGTCGAGGTCAGCCGGTTGCGGTCGCGGTTCGGCTTCCTGGCCATCCATGGCGGCGGTCTGGAGGAGATGACCGACGTGATCGCCGAGCGGGCCGCCGACGTGGCCGAAGCGTCGGTGTATCTGCTCCGCCATCCCGACCGGTATCCGCATCACCTGTCGTCGGCGCATTTCCTGGCGGCCGAGTCGGCGCGTCTCGCGGAGTTCCTCGACCACGTCGACGTGACGGTGTCGCTGCACGGTTACGGGCGGATCGGCCGCGCCACCCAACTGCTGGCCGGCGGGCGCAACCGCGTGCTGGCCGCCCACGTCGCCGAACACCTCGAGTTGCCCGGCTACCACGTCATCACCGACCTCGACGAGATTCCGCGCGAGCTTCGCGGGCAGCATCCACAGAACCCGGTGAACCAAACGCGTTACGGCGGAGCACAACTGGAACTCCCTACTCGGGTCCGGGGGATCAGCCCGCGTAGTCTCCTGCCCGGCGACGTTGGGGTCCGGTACGGACCACTGAGGAGCCGGGCGAAACAGCCTGAGCCGGGGGCCGATTGCTTGTCACCGGTGACCGCTGCACTGGTGCAAGGCTTGGCAGCAGCCGCTCGTGCATGGAAATTGCAGTCCAGATAACTACAATCGGAGGTGGCCAATGGCCTTTCGTTTCTCGGTGGGAATCCACGCGGTCAAGTCCCGTGCTGCGTTGCAGGACAAGGCAAAGCGGCTTGAGGACAGCGGGTTCGACGCGCTGCATCTGCCCGACCACCTCGGCGCGCCGGCGCCGTTTCCGGCGCTGACGGCGATCGCGTCCGCGACGAAGACCGTCCGGTTGGGCACCTATGTGCTCAACGCCGGGTTCTACAAGCCCGCCCTGCTGGCTCGTGACGCCGCCGAAGTCGACGGGCTCAGCGAGGGGCGTCTGGACCTCGGCCTCGGCGCCGGCTACGTCCGTGAGGAATTCGAAGCGGCTGAGCTTCCCTACCCGACCGCGCGGCAACGCGTCGACTACCTCGAACACGTCACCACCTACCTCAAGAAGCACCTGCCGACGGTGCCAATGCTGATTGCCGGCAACGGAAATCGCCTGCTGACGATCGCCGCCCAGCAGGCCGACATCATCGGGCTCACCGGCGCCAGCTCCGGTGACGCCGTCGACCCGCTCGCAGATCGCGTCGAGTTCGTCCGCAAGGCCGCCGGCGACCGGTTCGCCGATCTCGAATTGAACCTCGCGATCACCGCGGTCCCGTCGGACAATTCCGGGAAGCCCGATCTGGCACTCACCCGCAGGTTCGTGGACCTGTCCGACGAGGAGTTACTGGCTTTGCCGTCGGTGCTGAGCGGAACGCCACGCGACATCGCCGACACCCTGCGCGGCTACCGCGAGAAGTACGGGCTCACGTCGTTCACCTTCCAGGAGAATCACGTCGACACGATCACGAAGGTTATTGCCGAGCTCCGCTGAACGCTGAGTTCCGTATGGTGGATTGATGCATTACAACCCGCCCCCGAACTGGCCAAAGCCTCCCAAGGGCTGGGTGCCGCATGCGGACTGGTCACCGGACCCGTCGTGGCCGCCGCCGCCGCAGGGCTGGCGGCTGTGGGTCGAGGAGGAAGATGGCCCCGAGGCGCCGTCTGCGCTGGGGCGGCTCAAACAGGCCGGCGACGACGGCGAGTACTTCGGCGACGAGAACGCGTGGGCCGACGACGCCGGGCCATCACCGGTTGCCGACGAGCTGGATGCCGTGGTGTCGGAACTGCCGCCGGACCCGACCGAGGTCGCGCCTAAAGACCTTGCGGTGCAACACCTCGGGCAGTACGCCACGGTCAAGTGGGACGACGACAGCCAGTACGCCATCGGCACGATCGTCGCCATCTCGGCGGACGCGACAGCGGTGTGGCTCACGCTCGACGGCATCGACGCGCCGATTGCCTTTCCGCGCGAGACGCCGGGTAGCCCGCAACTCCTGGTCTGGATTTAAGCCCCCTGGCGGCGCCGATCCCCGTCATTTGCCTGACCGGCTACCTCGGCGCTGGCAAAACGACGCTGCTCAACCACGTGCTCCGCAGCCCAGGCGCGCGGGTCGGCGTGATCATCAACGATTTCGGTGAGCTCAACGTCGATGCCATGCTGGTGGCCGGGCAGATCGACGAGCCGGTGTCGATTGCCGGCGGTTGCATCTGCTGTCTGCCCGATGACGGTGGCATCGACGACGCGCTGACCAAGCTCGCCGATCCGCGACTCAATCTCGATGCCGTGATCGTCGAGGCCAGCGGTTTGGCCGATCCGCTGATCGTTGCCCGCATCATCGGCTTCAGCCCGGTGACCGGCCTACGGTACGGCGGACTAGTCGACGTCGTCGATGCCGCAACACATTTCGACGTCGTCGACACTGGCCAGGTGCTGCCGGCGCGTTACCGTGCGGCGTCTCTCGTCGTCGTGAACAAGCTCGATCAACTCCCCCGCAGCGAGCGCGCCGCCATGGTCGAGCGAGTAGAACAACGCGTGCGTGAACGGAATTCACGGGCGACCGTCGTCGGGGCGGTCGGTGGGCAGATCGACCCCCGGCTGCTCTACGACGTCGCAGGGTCGGGCGATGAACCGGGCCAACTCTCGTTGCGCGAACTGCTCGTCGACGAGACCGACAACGCGGTGGCTCACGACCACCACGACCACGTGCACGCCGACTCCGTCACGGTGACCACCGACGGCGAAGTCGACCCCGGCGCCCTGATTGACCTGCTCGAAGAACCGCCCGCAGGGGTGTACCGGCTCAAAGGAGCCGTGAAGATGCGATACGGACGAGCCACGCCCACCTTTGCGGTCAATCTCGTCGGCCCGACGATTCACATTGCGAAGGCGCCGCCCGGAGCGACAGCCAACTTTCTGGTCGCGATCGGGATGCGCCTCGACACCGACGAGGTACGCGCTCGGCTTGGTGCCGCGCTGCGTCCGTGCACCGAACCGGCGACTCTGGCCAACGTTCAC
Organism: uncultured Actinomycetota bacterium; assembly: GCA_963737375.1. Taxonomy (GTDB): domain Bacteria; phylum Actinomycetota; class Actinomycetes; order Mycobacteriales; family Mycobacteriaceae; genus Mycobacterium. The sequence continues at coordinate 4,254 of CAVTSP010000027.1, read as the reverse complement.
CGCCTGCGGCGATACCGTCGCCACAGCCTTTGACAGAGCGACTAGGTTTAACGGTGATTTCAGCCCCCGTAGCTCAGGGGATAGAGCACGGCTCTCCTAAAGCCGGTGTCGCAGGTTCGAATCCTGCCGGGGGCACGGCCACGCGTGAAATGATGCACGATGTGTTCGACCGCTTAACCCTCACCGCGGCGGCTATCGCGATGGCCGCCCTCGGCTTGGCCGCGCCGGTCCACGCGGACCCGCAGTGCCCGGCAAGCGGCTGCCCACACGGCCCGGCCAACAACGCGCCGGGGCCTGCTTACAACCCGCCGTCCGCCAACGTCAACAGTCCGTCATACAAAGACGGCTACAAGAGCGAGCACGACTACTTCGCGACTCCCCAGAACCACGCCTACCTCGCGAGCGAGATGAAAGGCGGCTACACCGCTGCGCTGGCCTGCCAGGTCGAGATGGGCGGCGGATCGCCACCGGCGAACGAGAATGACTGGCTCGGCGGCTGCATCGACGCCTTGCACGATCTGGGGTTCAAGCCATAAGCGTGCTGATCACCGCCGCCGAGTTGGCCGATCTGCTGGACGCCGGCGATCCCGTGACGATCCTCGACGTCCGCTGGCGGCTCGACGAGCCCGATGGCCATCCGACGTATCTGCAGGGCCACCTATCCGGCGCGGTCTACGTCTCCCTCGACGACGAACTCAGCGATCACTCCATTACCGGGCGAGGCCGGCACCCCCTGCCGTCCGGTCGCAGCGTCGAGGCCGCGGCGCGGCGTTGGGGTGTCCGAGCGGGCGCGCCCACCGTCGTCTACGACGACTGGAATCGAGCCGGTTCGGCGCGGGCCTGGTGGGTGCTGACCGCGGCTGGCATCGCCGACGTCCGCATCCTCGACGGCGGCCTGGCTGCGTGGCGAGCCGCCGGCGGCAATCTGGCCACCGGCCCGGTCGCCCCGCCAACCGGAAATGTGGCCGTGCTGCATGACGACCTGTACAACGGCGCGCTGCCGACCCTGACCGCGCAGCAGGTTGACGACTTCGACCTGCTCGACGCCCGCGCGCCGGAACGCTTCCGCGGTGATGTCGAGCCGATCGACCCGGTTGCCGGACACATCCCCGGCGCCAAAAACCTGCCCAGCGGCGCAGTGCTCAACAGCGACGGCACGTTCCTGGCACACGACGCGATCGCCCGACTGCTCGCCGAGCGCGACGTCCCCGACGGCCGCATCGGCGCGTACTGTGGCTCCGGCGTGACCGCGGCCATCACCGTCGCGGCGCTCACCGCGACGGGACATCAGGCCGCACTGTTCCCCGGCTCATGGTCGGAGTGGAGCGCGAACCCCGCCCGACCGGTGACACGCGGAGACAACTAGTCCGGTTCTGCGAAAACAGGTTTGTCGCGCGCCGTCGGCGGCAATGCCGGTACAGAGGCGGACGCGTTGGTCGACCAACGCGATCGTTTAGGTCTCACCGGTTCAGCCGAGAGCTGGTGAGACCGCTTTCATTGGGCTGTGTCACTCTTTTAGTTGTAGTAACGTGCGGGCTATGGACACTGACGTCTGGATTCTTGGCGGCTACCAAAGCGACTTCGCCCGAAACCTCACCAAGGAAGGATTCGACTTCGCGGATCTGACCCGCGAGATCGTCGACGCCACGCTCAGCGCGGCCAAAATCGAGGCCGCGGACATCGGCGTCGTGCACGTCGCCAATGCCTTCGGTGAAATGTTCGCCGAGCAGGGCCACCTCGGCGCGATGCCTGCGACCGTGTGCGACGGGCTGTGGGACACCCCGGCGTCGCGACATGAGGCCGCGTGCGCGTCCGGCAGCATTGCCGCGCTCGCAGCGATGGCCGATCTGCGCGCGGGCAACTACGACACCGCATTGGTCCTCGGCGTCGAACTGGAGAAGACGGTGCCCGGTGACACCGCGGCCCGTCACCTGGGCGCCGCGGCCTGGACCGGACACGAGGGCGCCGACGCGAAGTTCCTCTGGCCGTCCATGTTCGCCACGGTCGCCGACGAGTACGACCGCCGCTACGGCATCGACGAGACCCACCTGCGGGCCATCGCACAGGTCAACTTCGGCAACGCCCGCCGAAACCCCAACGCCCAGACCAGAGACTGGACCGTGCCCAACCCGATCGGTGACGACGGCGCGACCAACCCGCTCATCGAGGGCCGGCTGCGGCGATTCGACTGCAGCCAGATGACCGACGGCGGCGCGGGAGTCGTACTGGTCACGGATAAATACCTGCGCGACCATCCCACTGCGCGACCGATCGCCCGCATCGCCGGCTGGGGCCATCGCACCGTCGGGCTGGGCCTGCAGCAGAAACTGCGACGAGCCGCCACGGGAGACTTGGCCCCGTACGTCATGCCGCATGTCCGCGCGGCGGTGCTCGACGCGTTGCGCCGAGCCCAAGCCAACCTCGACGATCTGCAGGGCATCGAGGTGCACGACTGCTTCACTCCCAGTGAGTATTTGGCGATCGACCACATCGGCCTCACCGGGCCGGGCGAGTCGTGGAAAGCCATCGAGAACGGCGAGATCGAGATCGGTGGACGGTTGCCGATCAACCCCAGCGGAGGACTGATCGGCGGTGGCCACCCGGTCGGCGCGTCGGGCGTGCGAATGCTCGTCGATGCGGCAAAACAGGTCAGCGGCGCGGCCGGCGACTACCAAGTCGAGAACGCGAAAACCTTTGGCACGCTGAACTTCGGCGGCAGCACCGCCACCACGGTCAGCTTCGTTGTCCACGCGGCCGAAGGATCCTGACATGGACGTCGAAGTCGTCGGCAAATACCTGTCGACTCTGCCCGAAGACGACGACCACCCTTACCGAACCGGGCCGTGGCGACCGCAGACCAGCGAGTGGGACGCCGACGACCTGGTCGCCGTCGAGGGCGAGATACCCCGCGACCTGGACGGTGTCTATCTGCGCAACACCGAAAACCCGCTGCACCCGGCACTGAAGACCTATCACCCGTTCGACGGCGACGGCATGCTGCACATCGTCGGATTCCGTGACGGAAAAGCGTTCTACCGCAACCGCTTTGTCCGTACCGATGGTTTCCAGGCCGAGAACGAGGCGGGCGAGCCGCTGTGGCCGGGCCTGGCCGAACCGGTGCAGCTGGCCAAACGCGACGGGGGTTGTGGCGCCCGCACCCGGATGAAGGACGCGTCGAGCACCGACGTCATCGTCCACCGGGGCATCGCGCTGACCAGCTTCTACCAGTGCGGTGATCTGTATCGCGTCGATCCGTTCTCCGCCAACACCTTGGGCAAGGAGTCCTGGAACGGGCACTTCCCGATCGACTGGGGTGTGTCGGCTCACCCGAAGGTCGACCCGAAATCGGGCGAGCTGCTGTTCTTCAACTACAGCAAGCAGGCCCCGTACATGCATTACGGCGTCGTCGACGAGGGCAACGAGCTGGCGCACTACATCGACATCCCGCTGCCCGGGCCGAGGCTGCCGCACGACATGGCCTTCACTGAAAACTACGCGATTCTCAACGATTTCCCGCTGTTCTGGGATCCGAGCCTGCTCGAACACGATGTGCACCTGCCTCGCTTCTACCCCGACATGCCATCACGCTTCGCGGTGGTGCCGCGCCGTGGCAGCAGCAACGACATCCGCTGGTTCGAGGCCGACCCGACCTTCGTGCTGCACTTCACCAACGCCTATGAGGACGGCGACGAGATCGTGCTCGACGGCTTCTACGAGGGCGCGCCGCAGCCGGTGGACACCGGAGGTACAAGTAGACAAGCTGTTTCGCTTCCTGGCGCTGGATCGACTGCAGGCCCGGCTGCACCGGTGGCGGTTCAACCTGGTCACCGGCGAGGTCAAAGAACAGCAATTGTCGGAATCCATCACCGAATTCGGCACGATCAACCCGGACTACGCCGCGGCAAACTATCGCTACGCCTACGCCGCCACCGGCAAGCCGGGCTGGTTCCTGTTCGACGGTCTGGTCAAGCACGACCTGCGCACCGGAGGCGAGCAGCACTATCAGTTCGCTGACGGGGTGTATGGCAGCGAAGCCGCGATGGCCCCGCGACCGAATCCCACCGCCGAAGACGACGGCTACCTGATCACGCTGACCACCGACATGGAGGCCGACGCCTCGTACTGCGTGATCTTCGACGCCGCCCGATTCAGCGACGGGCCGGTGTTCAAACTGGCTCTGCCCGACGGGTTTCCAGCGGCACACACGCCACCTGGGCGGCGGGTGCACAGTTGCGCCGCTGGCATGACGTCGAC
>CAVTSP010000026.1:0-279498 GCA_963737375.1 uncultured Actinomycetota bacterium | reverse complement strand
ACTCGAACCTGCGACCACAAGATTAGAAGTCATGTGCTCTATCCAGCTGAGCTACGGGGGCCGAGGAATTCAAGCCCAGGTCAGTGTAGCCAACGGAAGAAATGGGTATCCCCGCCCTCGCAACGCCGCCCGAAATGGCGTTGGCAGGGACCGTGATTGGTTTAGTGTGAGGCCTGCCACACGCCCGGGACGGCAACGCCGCGGGTCAGCGTGTGTTTTACGACCTCAGCGACGAGGAGCCGCAAGGGCATGACCGTAGCCATTGATGTCAGGACGCGTTACTCGCAGGCGCGTAGCGAAGTGCTGCAGCTGGCCGCGATGCCGCTCGAGGCGTATCGCACCGGCGCACTGCTACTACGCGGCTCGCCGGTCGTCGCACGGTTCCTGGCCGGCTGGCTGTCCGCTGAGTTCCCGCCGCACGTCGTGACTGGTCACGCCCTGTCCGGGGTGGCGCCGCTTGACCGGTGGGCGACGAGTTGGGCCGCGCAGCGGGCAGACCAGGTGCTGACCGCGGCTTTGGCGGACGCGTTCGGCCCGGACTACCGCGACGAGGCCCTCCAGCCAATCGACCGCGCCGCGTGTACTGGCCGAGTCGGCCTGCTGCAAGCGGCTGGACACCGCCGCCGCTACGCAGCACAGACGTCGGACATCGTCTACGGGCCGGATCCCCGCGACAACATGCTGGACATCTGGCGTCACCGCGACGTCAAAGCAGGCGGCCGTGCGCCGGTGGTTCTGCAGATCCCGGGCGGCGCCTGGACCGTCAACGGAAGACGGCCGCAGGCGTATCCCCTGATGAGCCGGCTGGTCGAGCAGGGCTGGATCTGCGTGTCGATCGACTACCGCAAGAGCCCCCGCAACGCGTGGCCCGCGCACATCATCGACGTCAAGCGCGCGCTGGCCTGGGTCCGGCAGAACATCGCCGACTACGGCGGCGATCCCGACTTCATCTCCGTCACGGGTGGCTCCGCCGGTGGGCACCTGGCCTCGCTGGTCGCGCTCACGGCGAACGACGAGCGGCTGCAGCCCGGCTTCGAAGATGTCGACACCACGGTGCAGGCGGCGGTTCCTTACTACGGCGTGTATGACCTGACCGACGACCAGAAGATGCACGAAATGATGATGCAGTTCCTGGAAATGTTCGTCATGAAAGAGCGGTACGCCGACAACCCCGAACTCTTCGAGTTCGCTTCGCCGATTTCGCACGTGCACCGCGATGCTCCGCCATTCTTCGTACTGCACGGTGAAAGCGATGCGGTGATCCCGAGTATGCAGGCCCGGGGGTTCGTCGACGCACTTCGTGAGGCCGGCGCTCAGACGTTGGGCTACGCCGAGCTTCCCCACGCGCACCACGCTTTTGACCTGTTCTCCACGGTGCGGTCCAGATATGCCGCTAACGCTGTGGCCGACTTCCTCGGTGTGGTGTACGGACGATACGCGCGCGCACAGTCGGCGGTTTCGCGCGACCGCGCAAACCCGGCCAGCTGAATTCAGCGGGGGCGAAACCGCGCCTTTACCGTTAATTCAGCTATCCGCCAGCGGATTTCATCGACCATCGCAGGTGGGCTAATTCGGCGCTCTGATCCGCACATTTAGCTACCGTCGTCCTGCCGACCGGACTACGTTGGAGAGCGCATGTCATCCTGGCAAACAGTCAGCTGACGTCGCGGGGGCGTGACGGTGGGATGGTTCCGAAACGGGAGGCTTGAGTGGCGAAAGCGGTGTCGGCGAGGGCGGCGACCAGACGGCGGATCAGCTGTGGCTGAGCAGCTCGATGCCGCCGGGATGCCCACGGCACTGGGGCCAGTCGATTACCTCTTGCATCGCGGTGAGGCCAACCCTCGCACCCGCTCAGGGATCATGGCGCTGGAAATTCTGGACCGGACACCGGATTGGGAGCGGTTCCGTACCCGCTTCGACAACGCGTCGCGAAAGGCCTTACGGCTCCGGCAAAAGGTGGTCGTGCCGACGTTGCCGACCGCTTCGCCACGGTGGGTCGTCGATCCCGACTTCAACCTGGATTTCCATGTCCGCAGGATGCGTGTCTCCGAGCCGGGTTCGCTGCGACAGGTCTTCGATATCGCGGAGCTGATGATCCAGTCGCCGCTGGATATCGCCCGGCCGTTGTGGACGGCCACCCTGATCGAGGGCCTTCCCGACGGGAAGGCCGCGACGCTGCTGCATCTGTCGCACGCCGTCACCGATGGTGTGGGCAGTGTGGAAATGTTCGCCCACATCTACGACCTCGAACGCGATCCACCGGCGCAACCGGCCCCGACCGAGCCCATTCCGCAGGATCTGTCGGCCAACGACCTGATGCGTGAGGGGCTCAACCATCTGGCCATCAATGTGGCCAAAGGCGCAGGCGGCGCGCTGTGGGGTGCGGCGTCGGTACTTGGGCGCGCGGTGGCCCGTCCGAGCGCCGCGCTGTCTGGTGCGCTGAGCTACGCCCGCTCGGGGGCGAGGGTGATGAGCCGCGCTGCCGAGCCGTCTCCACTGCTTCGTCGCCGCAGTCTGGCCACCCGCAGCGAGGCCATCGACATCAAGCTGTCCGATTTGCACCGGGCGGCGAAAGCCGGTGGCGGCTCGATCAACGACGCCTATCTGGCCGGTCTGTCCGGCGCGTTGGGGCGTTACCACGAAGCGCTCGGAGTGCCGATCTCGACGCTGCCGATGGCGGTGCCGGTCAGCCTGCGGGCCGAGTCCGACGCGGCCGGCGGCAACCGCTTCACCGGTGTCAATCTGGCGGCCCCGATCGGTACCAAGGATCCGGTCGCCCGCATGCAGAAGATTCGCTTGCAGATGACCCAGCGTCGCGACGAGCCCGCGATGGACATCGTCGGATCGATCGCGCCGGTGTTGAGCGTGCTACCGGGGCCGCTGCTGGAATCGATGACGAGTTCAGTGGTCGGCTCCGACGTACAGGCCAGCAACGTTCCGGTCTATCCCGGTGAGACTTTCCTTGCCGGTGCAAAGGTGTTGCGGCAGTACGGTATCGGCCCACTTCCCGGTGTGGCGATGATGGTCGTGCTGATTTCCCGGGGTGGCTACTGCACCATCACGGCGCGCTACGACCGTGCTGCGATCCGCGATGAGAAGCTGTTCGCCAAATGTCTGCTGGACGCGTTCAACGAAATCCTGGCGTTGGCAGGCGATCCCGCCCCGCAGGCGGTGCCGGCTTCGTTCGACGCCGAACCGTCCGACACGTCGAAGCGATCGGTGGTGGGTTCGTGAGCACCGAAGAGTCGAAGAAGCCGCCGCGTGATCTCCGGCTGCCGGGCTCCGTCGCCGAAATCATGGCCAGCCCTCCCGGACCCGAGATCGGCGCGTTCTTCGACCTGGACGGGACCCTGGTGGCCGGCTTCACCGCCATCATCCTCACCCAGGAACGCTTGCGTCGTCGCGACATGGGGGTCGGCGAGCTGATCAGCATGGTTACCGCCGGCTTGAACCATCAACTCGGGCGTATCGAATTCGAAGAGCTGATCGGTAAGGCCTCGGGCGCGCTGCGCGGGCGCATCCTGAGTGACCTCGAGGAGATCGGCGAGCGGTTGTTCGTCCAGCGCATCGAGTCCCGGATCTACCCGGAGATGCGTGAACTGGTTCGCGCCCACTTGGCCCGCGGGCACACCGTGGTGCTCAGCTCCTCGGCGCTCACCATCCAGGTCGCTCCGGTGGCGAAGTTCCTCGGCATCCTGAACACGCTCACCAACAAGTTCGAGACGGACGACGACGGCATCCTCACCGGCGGCGTGGTCGCCCCGATTCTGTGGGGTCCGGGCAAGGCCGCCGCAGTGCAGAAATTCGCCGGCGAGAACAACATTGACCTCAAGGACAGCTACTTTTACGCCGATGGCGACGAAGACGTCGCGCTGATGTATCTGGTCGGCAATCCGCGGCCGACCAACCCCGAGGGCAAGATGGCCGCTGTCGCCAAGCGGCGTGGCTGGCCCATTCTGCGGTTCACCAGTCGCAGCGGCGGGGGCATCACCGCTCAACTGCGCACGCTGGCCGGCGTCGGCTCGGTGGTTCCCGTCGCGGCCGGCGCGCTCGGGATCGGATTGCTGACCCGCAGCAGGCGCCGCGGTGTCAACTTCTTCACCGCGACGTGGTCGCAGCTGTTGTTGACCGCCAGCGGTGTTCAGCTGAACATCCTCGGTGAAGAGAATCTGACCGCCGAGCGGCCCGCGGTGTTCATCTTCAACCACCGCAACCAGGCCGACCCCGTCATCGTCGGCGCGCTGATCCGCGACAACTGGGTTGCGGTGGGCAAGAAGGAACTTGAAGGCGATCCGATCATGGGCACGCTCGGCAAGGTGCTCGACTCCGTCTTCATCGACCGGGACAACCCGGCCGCGGCCGTCGAGTCGCTGCACCAGGTCGAGGACCGCGCTCGGCAAGGGCTGTCCATCATGATCGCGCCCGAGGGCACCAGGCTGGACACCACCAGCGTCGGGCAGTTCAAGAAGGGGCCGTTCCGGATGGCGATGTCGGTGGGAATACCGATCGTGCCGATCGTGATCCGCAACGCCGAAATCATCGCCGCGCGCAATTCCACCACGATGAACCCCGGCACGGTGGATGTTGCTGTCTTCCCGCCGATTTCAGTCGCCGACTGGACCGTGGACACGCTCTCGGATCGGATCGCCGAGGTGCGTCAGCTGTATGTGGACACGTTGGCCGACTGGCCGGTCGACGAGCTGCCTGACCACGACGTGTACCGAAAGAAGCCAGCGCCGCGCAAGGCGCCACCAAAGGCCGCCAAGGCCGCGCCCGCGAAGAAGGCCGCGCCCGCGAAGAAGGCTGTGGCGAAGAAAACCGCCGCGAAAAAGGCGGCACCGCGCAAAGCGACTAAAGCGCAACCGAATACGCCTCGGCCGAAGGGGCGATCGTGACCACCCCGTCCGCCGACTCCGCCTCGCTCAGCGCCAGCGATGACACCCTGGTGCTGGCATCGGCATCGTCGGCGATCGAGTCGGAACTGCTGGCAACGTGGCTCGATCAGCAACGTGCCCGGCATCCGGAGACCAAGCTCGAGGTGCTGGCGCTGCCCGACCAGAACCCGTCGCCCGGCGCGCTGGCGCAACTCGTCGAGCAGCTCGAGTTGGACGAGGACCGCTCGATCGTCCCGGTGCGGGTCTTCTGGATGCCGGCGGCCGACGCGACGGCGCTGAACCGGGTGACGGCGTTGCTCCCGGGGCGAAATCCCTACCAGCCCAGCGAACGTCAGCAGCGTCATATCCTGCGGTCAGACCGTGCCCGCGCCCAAGTGGTAGCCGGTGAGTCGGCCAAGGTATCCGAACTTCGTCAACAGTGGCGCGACATCACTGTCGGCGACAATCCCCGTGAATTCGCGCATTTCGTCACCCGCCGGGCTCTGCTGGCGATGGAACGCGCCGAATACCGAATCCTCGGACCGCAATACAAGTCGCCGCGGCTGGTACGGCCGGAGATCATGGCGTCTGCCCGCTTTCGCGCCGGCCTGGAGAAGATCCCGGGTGCCAACCTCGAGCAAGCCGGAAAGATGCTCGACGAACTCGCCACCGGTTGGAGTCGGGTTTCTGTCGACCTGGTCTCGCGTCCTCGGCAGGTTGTTCAGCCGAGGGTTCGATCGCGACATCGACTACGACGAGTACCAGGTCGCGGCGCTTCGCACCGCGCTGGAATCTCACCCGGCTGTGTTGCTGTTCTCGCACCGGTCCTACATCGACGGCGCCGTGATGCCGGTGGCGATGGCAGGAGAATCGGCTGCCGCCGGTGCACGTATTCGCCGGTGTGAACCTGGCTTTCGGGGTGATGGGACCGCTGCTGCGCCGCGCTGGAACGATTTTCATCCGCCGCAACATCGGCAACGATCCGGTCTACAAGTACGTGCTCAAGGAATACGTCGGCTATGTGGTGGAGAAGCGGTTCAACCTGAGCTGGTCCATCGAGGGCACCCGCTCGCGCACCGGGAAGATGTTGCCGCCCAAGCTCGGGCTGATGAGTTACGTGGCTGACGCCTATTTGGACGGCCGCAGCGATGACATTCTGCTGCAAGGGGTTTCGATCAGCTTCGATCAGCTGCACGAGACCGCCGAATACGCCGCCTACGCCCGCGGCGGTGAGAAGCGTGCCGAGGGCTTGAGCTGGATGTACAGCTTCATCAAAGCCCAGGGTGAACGCAACTACGGCAAAATTTATGTCCGCTTCCCCGAAGCGGTCTCGATGCGCGATTATCTGGGCCCACACGGCCAGATTGTCGACGATGAAGCCGCCAAACGGCTTGCGCTGCAGAAGATGTCGTTCGAAGTCGCATGGCGGATCCTGCAGTCCACCCCGGTCAACGCGACTGGCTTGGTGTCTGCGCTGCTGCTGACCACCCACGGATTGGCGTTGACCCTCACGCAGCTGCATCACACCCTGCAGGATTCATTGGACTATCTCGAGCGCAAGAACACTCCGATGTCCACCAGCGCGCTGCGGCTACGCACACCCGAAGGTGTTCGTGCGGCGGTGGACTCGCTGTCGAATGGTCATCCGGTGACCCGGGTGGACAGCGGCCGAGAACCGGTGTGGCGCATCGCTCCTGAGAACGAGCACACCGCGGCGTTCTACCGCAACTCCGTCATCCACGCGTTCCTGGAGACCGTGATCGTCGAGCTGGCGTTGGCCTATGCGGCACGGGTCGAGGGCGACCGGCTCGAGGCGTTCTGGACCCAGGCAATGCGCCTGCGGGATCTGCTGAAATTCGACTTCTACTTTGCCGATTCGGCCGCATTCCGCCAGAACATCGCCGACGAGTTGGCTTGGTACGACGGCTGGGAAGCAAAGGTCGCGGCAGGCCCCGCCGAGATCGAAGCGATGCTGTACGCGAAGCGCCCGCTGATGTCGGACGCGATGCTGCGGGTGTTCTTCGAGGCCTACGAGATCGTTGCCGATGTACTTCGCGATGCGCCGGCGGACATCGGCGCGAAAGAACTCACCCAGTTGGCGCTCGGCGTCGGCAAGCAGTATGTTGCGCAGGGTCGCGTGCGGAGCAGCGAGCCGGTATCGACGTTGTTGTTCGACACCGCACGCCAGGTCGTCGCCGACCAGGATCTGCTCGAGCCCGCGCCGGATCTAGCCGAGCGGCGACTCGCGTTCCGCCGCGAATTGCAAGCCATCCTGCAGGATTTCGACCACGTCGCGCAGATCGCGCGCAACCAGTTCTACGCCCGCGAGGCCGAGGCCCGCGGTGCGGGGCAGTCGTAGGTAACGCCGCCGTACTCTTTGGGTATGACGGGTTCTCCGGCTGCCAAGCGCCGTGCGGTGGTGTGGCCGCTGCTCGTGGGGGTGGCGGCGTTGGCCGGTTGCACCGCCGCGGGGATCGGGGTGCTGTCGTTGGCAGCGGCATTGACCGCTACCGGATTGCCCGATCCGGGTCCGGTGACCACGCTCGGCCTGCCGTTCGTGCGGGCCGCCGGCGAGGTCGCGGCCGTGATCGCCGTCGGATCCTTCTTGACGGCGGCATTTCTCGTCCCGCCGCAGGAAAACGGCGTCCTCGATGCCGATGGCTACCGCGCGCTGCGGGTCGGGACGGTGGCGGCCGGGGCATGGGCGGTGTGCGCCGCACTGCTGGTGCCGCTGACCATCTCGGACGTATCCGGTCAGCCTTTTACTGCCCACCTGAACCCCGCGAGTCTGTGGTCGCTGGCAGGCATCATCAACATCTCGGCGGCGTGGCGGTGGACCGCGCTGCTGGCGGCGGTGCTGACGGTGCTCAGCCTTCCGGTGCTGCGCTGGTCGTGGACGCCGTTGCTGCTGGCCGGGTCGCTGGTGACGCTGATACCGCTTGGGCTGACCGGGCACTCCTCAGCTGGCGGTTCGCACGACTTGGCCACCAACAGCCTGCTGATCCACCTGTTCGCCGGGAGCCTGTGGGCCGGCGGTCTGCTGGCGCTGCTGACCCACGTGGTCCGCGGGGGGCAGCACGCCGATCTGGCCTCGCGACGATTCTCGACGATCGCGCTGTGGTGCTTTGGCGCGATGGCGCTCAGCGGCATCGTCAACGCCGCGGTGCGGATCCGCCCATCGGACCTTCTGTCCAGCGACTATGGACGACTGGTCGTCGTTAAATTCGTGGCGCTGTGTCTGCTCGGTTTCGTCGGTTGGCGTCAACGGCGCACCGGAGTCGTTGCACTGCAAGCAGATCCGACATCACGAACCCGACTGGTCCGGCTGGCTCTGATCGAGGCGGTCCTGTTCGGTCTCACGTTCGGCGTCGCTGTCGGGCTGGGGCGCACACCCCCGCCGCCGCTGCCGATCGGCATCCCCTCGCTATCCGACGTGAAGATCGGCTACGACTTCGACGGACCGCTGACGCTGGTCCGGATGCTCTTCGACTGGCGGTTCGACCTGATCTTCGGCTCCGCGGCGATCATCTTCGCGGCGCTGTATGTGGCCGGGGTGCGTCGGCTGAGACGTCGAGGCGACGCGTGGCCGATGGGCCGGACCGTGGCCTGGCTGCTGGGCTGTCTGGCGCTGCTGTTCGTCACCTCATCGGGCGTGGGCCGTTACATGCCGGCGATGTTCAGCATGCACATGGCGGCGCACATGATGCTGTCGATGCTGGTGCCTGTCCTGCTGGTGTTAGGGGGTCCGGTCGGCCTGGCGTTGCGAGCGCTGCCGGCGGCCGGGCGCGGAGAACCACCGGGCATGCGCGAATGGATACTGGCCGCCCTGCACAGCAAGGTCTCGAGGTTCCTGACCAACCCGTTGGTCGCGACGGCATTGTTCGTTGCCGGGTTCTACGGGCTCTACCTGGGCGGCCTTTTCGACGCCGCGGTGGGCAGCCACATCGGCCACGTGATCATGAATGTGCACTTCCTGGCCAGCGGCTACTTGTTCTATTGGGTCGTCATCGGAGTGGACCCGACGCCGCGGCCGATACCGCCGCTGGCGAAGGTGGCCGTCGTCTTCGCCTCGCTGCCGCTGCACGCCTTCTTCGCCATCATCCTGATGAGCATGGACAAAGTGCTCGGCGGGAGCTTCTACCAATCGCTGCACCTGAGCTGGCACACCGATCTGCTGGGTGATCAGCGGCTCGGCGGTGGAATGGCATGGGCCGCAGGAGAAATACCGCTGGCGGTCGTGATGATCGCGCTGCTGATGCAATGGTCGCGCAGCGACCGGCGGACTGCGCGTCGACTCGATCGTGCCGCCGACCGCGACGACGACGCCGAGCTGGTGGCGTACAACGCGATGCTCGCTGAGCTCGCCCGGGGCGATCGCTAGGTCTTCGCGAGCCATAAGTCAGGGCTGCAATCCTCGCCGAACCACGACCGTAGGTTCTGTTTCGCGCCCGGCCGCGCTCGTCCACAGTCGCGCCTCTATCCCCAACACCGCCGAGGCCGCCGCGTCGGGCGGGCTCGCTGTCGGCCTTTCGGAGCTGAATGGCTGGCAGGCAGCACCGGTTGCGGTGCGATACAGAAAGGGGAACAAGAAATGTTCGAAACACCAGTGACCGTGGTCGGAAACGTGGTCAACGACCTGAAGCGTCGCCGAGTCGGTGACCAGGAGGTGCTGAAGTTCCGGGTCGCCAGCAATTCCCGGCGACGCGCCGCCGATGGCAACTGGGAGCCCGGCAACTCGCTGTTCGTCACCGTCAACTGCTGGGGCCGGCTGGTCTCCGGTGTCGGCGCGTCGCTGGGCAAGGGCTCGCCGGTGATCGTCTCCGGGCACCTCTACACCAGCGAATACGAGGACCGCGACGGCAATCAGCGGTCGACTCTGGAGATGCGTGCGATCGCGGTCGGCCCCGATCTGTCCCGCTGTATCGCACGGGTGGAGAAGACCGTCTGGTCCGGGACGGCGACCGCGGCGACCGAGGCCGAGGAGGCGAAAGAGCCGGATAGCACGGACGAGGATTCCGCCGCGGAGGCGCCGCTGCCACTGTCGGCTTAGCTGCGTGCGCGCGGCGTTGCCTAGGATGGGGCGCGAGCATCACCCCGCAATCAGAAAGGCAACACCGCCGCATGGCTGAGTTCATCTACACGATGAAAAAGGTCCGCAAGGCGCACGGCGACAAAGTCATCCTCGACGACGTCACCTTGAGCTTCTACCCGGGCGCCAAGATCGGTGTCGTCGGCCCCAACGGGGCGGGCAAGTCGAGCGTCTTGCGGATCATGGCCGGATTGGACAAGGCCAACAACGGCGAAGCCTTCCTGGCCCCCGGCGCGACGGTCGGCATCCTGCAGCAGGAACCACCGCTGAACGAGGAGAAGACCGTTCGCGGCAACGTCGAGGAAGGGCTCGGCGACATCAAAGTCAAGCTCGACCGCTTCAACGAAGTCGCCGAATTGATGGCCACCGACTACTCCGACGAGTTGATGGAGGAGATGGGCGGGCTGCAGGAAGAACTCGACCACGCCAACGCGTGGGATCTCGACTCGCAGCTCGAGCAGGCGATGGACGCGTTGCGTTGCCCGCCGCCCGACGAGCCGGTGACGCACCTGTCCGGCGGTGAGCGGCGCCGCGTGGCGCTGTGCAAGTTGCTGCTGTCCAAGCCGGACCTGCTGCTCCTTGACGAGCCGACCAACCACCTCGACGCCGAGAGTGTGCAGTGGCTCGAGCAGCACCTGGCCGTCTACGAGGGCGCGGTTCTGGCGGTCACCCACGACCGCTACTTCCTCGACAACGTGGCCCAGTGGATCTTGGAGATCGACCGCGGTCGCGCCTACCCCTACGAGGGCAACTACTCGACATACCTGGAGAAGAAGGCCGAGCGCATCTCGGTGCAGGGCCGCAAGGACGTCAAACTGCAGAAGCGGCTCACCGAGGAGCTGGCCTGGGTGCGGTCCGGCGCCAAGGCCCGGCAGGCCAAGAGCAAGGCCCGTCTGCAGCGCTACGAGGAGATGGCGGCCGAAGCAGAGAAGACGCGCAAGCTCGACTTCGAAGAGATCCAGATCCCGACCGGTCCGCGGCTGGGCAACCTGGTGGTCGAGGTCGACCATCTCGACAAGGGCTTCGAAGGCCGCACGCTGATCAAGGATCTGTCGTTCACCCTGCCCCGCAACGGCATCGTCGGCGTGATCGGTCCCAACGGTGTGGGTAAGACCACGCTGTTCAAGACCATCGTCGGGCTCGAACAGCCGGACAGCGGCGTCGTCAAGGTCGGCGAAACCGTCAAGCTGAGCTACGTCGACCAGTCGCGCGGCGGCCTGGACCCGAAGAAGAACGTCTGGCAGACCGTCTCCGATGGGCTGGACTACATCCAGGTCGGGCAGAACGAGATCCCGTCGCGGGCCTACGTGTCGGCGTTCGGTTTCAAGGGCCCCGACCAGCAGAAGCCGGCCGGCGTGCTCTCCGGTGGTGAACGCAACAGGCTCAACTTGGCGCTCACCCTCAAAGAGGGCGGCAACCTGATCCTGCTCGACGAGCCGACCAACGATCTCGATGTCGAGACGCTCGGGTCGCTGGAGAACGCGCTGGAGAAGTTCCCCGGCTGCGCGGTGGTGATCTCCCACGACCGCTGGTTCCTCGACCGGACCTGTACCCACATCCTGGCGTGGGAGGGCGACGGAGACCACGAAGCCAAGTGGTTCTGGTTCGAGGGCAACTTCGGCGCCTACGAGGAGAACAAGGTCGAGCGCCTCGGAGCCGATGCGGCGCGTCCGCACCGGGTAACTCACCGAAGGCTCACGCGCGACTAGTGTCAGGCATGCCAGCGTTGGTATGCGTGCTGAGGAGCGGTCGGCATGACGGTTGATGCTCTTGACTGGACGAAGTTCACTGACGGCAACGAGATTCCCGAGTGGATATCGCACGCCTATTCCGACAGCTATCAAGGCCCACACGAAGACGAGGCCGGCACCCAGTCGGTAGCGGAAAAGCCGGCCCCGACGGTGACGCCGGCACTACTGAAGTCGCACTACCGGCTGGGCTCGCACCGACCGGCGGGGGAGAGCCGGGTCGCCGTGTACCCGCCTGACGACCCGGGTGGCTTCGGGCCCGCGCTCCAGGTGGTCACCGACGACGGCGCGATGCTGATGGATTCGGTGACCGTCCTGCTGCATCGACTCGGGGTGTCCTACGCCGCGATCATGAACCCGGTCTTCCACGTGCGCCGGGACGACACCGGCGACCTGCTCGCCGTAGGCCCGAAGGCATCCGGCGGCGACGGGATCGACGAGACCTGGCTGCACATCCAGCTCTCACCGTCGGTGGACCGCAACGCGCTGCACGAAGCCGAGCGCCTGCTGCCGGGCGTCCTCGCCGACCTGCGCACGGTCGCGGCGGACGCGACGGCGATGATCGCTGTGCTCGACGACCTGGCCAACGACGTCGAGTCCAACGCGAACGGCCACTACCCGGGTAACGACAACGCCGACGTCGCGACCTTGCTGCGCTGGCTGGCCGCTGGACATTTCACGCTGCTGGGCTATCAACGCTGCCCGGTGCGCGACGGGCGGGTGTCGGGTGATGCAGCGACGGCCAGCCTCGGAGTGTTGCGCCGGCGCAAGGGATCTCGCCCGCGGCTGACCTTGGACAACGAACTGCTGGCGCTCGCGCAGACCGACGTGGCCAGTTACTTGCGCTTCGGTGCCTACCCGTATGTGTTCGCGGTCCGTGAGAACGCCGACGGCAGCGTCTTCGAGCATCGCCTTATTGGGCTGTTCACGGTCGCGGCGATGAACGCCGACGTCCTGGAGATCCCCATCATCTCGCGCCGGGTGCACGAGGTTCTCACCCTGGCCGATCTCGACCCCGGCCATCCCGGACAGCTATTGCTCGACGTCATCCAAACCGTGCCTCGTTCAGAGCTTTTCGTGCGCAGTGCCGACGAGCTGCTGGCGATGGCCAAATCGGTCGTCGACCTCGGATCGGGGCGCCGCGCCCTGCTGTTCTTGCGTGCCGACCGCCTCGAGTACTTCGTGTCGTCCCTGGTATACCTGCCGCGCGACCGCTACACCACGGCAGTGCGCCTGCAGATCGAGGACATCCTGGTTCGGGAATTCGGTGGCACCAGCCTCGAATTCACCGCGCGTGTCACCGAATCGCCGTGGGCACTGCTCCATTTCATGGTCCGGCTGCGCGACGACGGTGCCACGAAAATCGACACCTCGGACGCCAATCGGGTTCGGCTTCAATCCCTGTTGACCGACGCCACGCGTACCTGGTCGGACCGGCTGATCACTGAAGCGGTTGCGGCCGAGGTCGATCCTCTGGAGGTCGAGCACTACGCGGTCGAGTTCACCGAGGCATACAAACAAAACGTCACCCCGGCGGATGCGATCAACGACATCGCGATCTTCGACGAGCTCACTGACGATTCGGTCAAGCTGGTGCTCTCCGACCACGACTACGACGAAACCGTTCGGCTGACATGGTATCTGGGTGGACGAACTGCGTCGTTGAGTGAGCTGCTGCCGATGCTGCAGTCGATGGGTGTCGTGGTGCTCGAAGAGCGACCGTTCACCGTCACCCGTCCCGACGGACTGCCCATCTGGATCTATCAATTCAGGATCGCGCCGCAAGCCACCGTCCCGCTGGCGCAGCCGGGCCCGGAACGGGAGGCCACCGCCCAGCGCTTCGCCGACGCGGTGGGCGCGATTTGGGAAGGCCGCGCTGAGATCGACCGGTTCAACGAGCTGGTGATGCGCGCCGACCTGAACTGGCAGCAGGTGGTGTTGCTGCGTAGCTACGCAAAGTACTTACGGCAGGCGGGTTTCGCCTACAGCCAGTCGCATATCGAGTCGGTGGTCAACGAAAACCCCTCCACTGCGCGGGCTCTGGTGGCGCTGTTCGAGGCGCTCTTCGACCCTGACCCGGCACGAGCGAAGACCCGCGACGCGCAAGCTGCGGCGGCGGCGGTCGCCTCCGACATCGACGCGCTGGTCAGCATGGACACCGATCGCGTGCTGCGTGCGTTCGCCGAGTTGATTCAGGCCACGTTGCGGACCAATTACTTTGTCACGCAGAAGGGTTCGGCCCGCAGTCAGAATGTGCTGTCGCTGAAGTTGGATGCCCAGCTGATCGAAGAGCTGCCGCTGCCGCGTCCGAGGTTCGAGATTTTCGTCTACTCGCCCCGAGTCGAGGGCGTGCACCTGCGGTTCGGCTACGTGGCGCGCGGTGGCCTGCGCTGGTCGGACCGCCGGGAGGATTTCCGCACCGAGGTGCTGGGCCTGGTCAAGGCGCAGGCCGTCAAGAACGCGGTGATCGTGCCGGTCGGCGCCAAGGGCGGATTCGTCGTCAAGCAGCCGCCGCTGCCCACCGGCGACGCCGCGGCCGACCGCGATGCGAACCGCAACGAAGGCATCGCCTGCTACAAGCTGTTCATCTCCGGCCTGCTCGACATCACCGACAACGTCGACCACGTCACGCGGGAGATAAGCGCCCCAAGGGAAGTCGTGCGGCGCGACGGCGATGACGCCTACCTGGTGGTAGCCGCCGACAAAGGCACCGCCACCTTCTCCGACATCGCCAACGAGGTCGCGGCGTCCTACGGCTTCTGGCTGGGCGACGCCTTCGCCTCCGGCGGATCGGTCGGTTACGACCACAAAGCGATGGGCATCACCGCCAAGGGCGCCTGGGAAGCGATCAAGCGGCACTTCCGCGAGATGGGCGTCGACACCCAAACCGAGGACTTCACCGTCGTCGGCGTCGGCGACATGAGCGGCGACGTGTTCGGCAACGGCATGTTGCTGTCCAAGCACATTCGGCTGCTGGCCGCCTTCGACCATCGGCACATCTTCCTCGATCCCGACCCCGATCCGGCCTCGACATGGCAAGAACGACAACGGATGTTCGACCTGCCGCGCTCCAGCTGGGATGACTACGACACGTCGCTGATCAGCGACGGCGGTGGGGTGTACAGCCGCGAACACAAGTCGATCCCGATCAGCGATCAGGTACGCGTGGCGCTGGGCATCGAGGACGATGCCACCGAGATGACGCCACCCAATCTGGTACGTGCGATCCTGCGGGCACCGGTGGACCTGTTGTTCAACGGCGGCATCGGCACCTACATCAAGGCTGAAGCAGAATCCGACGCGGATGTCGGTGACCGCGCCAACGACGCGCTGCGGGTCAACGCGAACCAACTACGTGCGAAAGTCGTTGGCGAGGGCGGCAATTTGGGTGTCACGGCGCTCGGCCGAGTCGAATTCGACCTGTGCGGCGGACGCATCAACACCGACGCGATGGATAACTCGGCCGGTGTGGATTGCTCGGACCACGAGGTCAACATCAAGATCCTGATCGATGCGCAGGTGACCGCCGGCAAGATCGATCCGGGCGAACGCACACAGCTCCTCGAGTCGATGACCGACGAGGTCGCCGAGCTGGTGCTCGCCGACAACGCCGACCAGAACGACTTGATGGGCACCAGCCGCGCCAACGCCCCGAGTCTGTTGCCGGTGCACGCCGATCAGATCAAGTACCTGGTGGCAGAGCGGGGGGTCAATCGCGAACTCGAAGCGCTGCCCTCGGAGAAAGAGATCGCGCGTCGGCTCGAGGTCGGACTCGGATTGACCTCGCCGGAACTCGCGACCTTGATGGCACACGTGAAGCTGTCGCTCAAAGACCAACTGCTGGAAACCGATCTGCCCGATCAGGAGGTGTTCGCCCGCAAGCTACCCCGCTACTTCCCGTCGCAGCTGCGAGCCCGGTGCGGGTCAGCAATCCGCTCGCATCAACTGCGGCGCGAGATCGTGACCACCATGCTGGTCAACGATCTGGTGGACACGGCCGGCATCAGCTACGACTTCCGCATCACCCAGGACACCGGGGTCAGCCCGGTGGATGCCGTGCGCACCTACGCGGCGACCGACGCCATCTTCGGGATTGAGCCGCTGTGGCACAGCATCCGCGAGGCCGGGCTGCCGGTCGCGGTGTCCGATGAGATGACGCTCGACACCCGTCGGCTGATCGACCGCGCCGGACGTTGGCTGCTCAACTATCGTCCGCAGCCGCTGGCCGTGGGCGCCGAAATCAACCGGTTTGCCAACAAAGTCGCGACGCTGACGCCGCTGATGTCCGAGTGGCTGCGCGGTGACGACAAGGCGATCGTCGAGAAGGAAGCCGCCGAATTCGTCTCCCACGGTGCTTCCGACGAGCTCGGCTACATGGTGGCGGTCGGCTTGTACCGGTACAGCCTGCTCGACATCATCGACGTCGCCGACATCGAGGACCGCGAGCCCGCTGAGGTCGCCGACACGTACTTCGCGCTGATGGACCGTCTAGGCACCGACGGCCTGTTGACCGCGGTATCCGAACTACCTCGCGCCGATCGCTGGCACTCGTTGGCGCGGTTGGCGATTCGTGACGACATCTACTCGTCGTTGCGCTCGTTGTGTTTCGACGTGCTCGCGGTCGGCGAGCCGGACGAGACCGGCGAGGAGAAGATCGCCGAATGGGAGCACACCAGCGCTTCGCGAGTCGAACGGGCGCGACGGACCCTGATCGAGATCTATGAAAGCGGTCAACGGGATTTGGCCACGTTATCGGTGGCGGCGCGTCAGATTCGCTCGATGACGCGCACCAGCGGGCGAGGAGCAGCAGGGTGACCGCGCCCGTGGGATTCGTCGCGCAGGTTCCGGTCCGGTGGTCGGACATCGACATGTACCAGCACGTCAACCATGCGACCATGGTCACGATCATGGAAGAGGCCCGCGTTCCGTTCCTCAAACCGGCTTTCGAGTCGGACATCCTTGACGTCGGCCTGCTGATCGCCGACGTTCGTGTCACCTACAAAGGTCAACTGCGGCTGATTGATTCGCCGCTGCAGGTGACGATGTGGACCAAGCGCCTGCGGGCGGTCGATTTCACCCTCGGCTACGAAGTGCGTTCGGTCAGTGCCGATCCGGAGTCAAAGCCCGCGGTGATCGGCGAGTCGCAGCTGGCCGCTTTCCACATCGACGAGCAGCGACTGGTGCGTCTGACGCCCCGCCACCGGGAATACCTGCAGCAGTGGCTGAGGTAGCCGATCGGGGCGTGTGGCTGGGCCCCGAATCCGTCGCCGCCCACCGCGCCGACCTGGCCGCATTCGTCGAACGGGCGGCACGGCTTGACGTCGCCACGGTGATCCGGTTGCGTACGCGTTCGGCCGGGGAGTTCACCGCCTGGGCATCAACGGGTTTGGACGTGCTGGCCAGCAGGGTGGTAGCCGGCACCGTACGGCCTGACGACTTGTCCGTCGGCGCAGACGAATTGGGACGGGGGCTGGCTGATCTCGATATGTCGGGCTACGTCGATCCCGGCTTTCCGATGGACTCCGCATGGCGCGGCGCCTTGCCGCCAGACTCGGGATTCACCCATCTCGACGACGTGCCGGCCCGCCTGCTGCTGGACTTGGCGCAGCGCGGTTCGCAGCTGGCCAAAGAGCACAGTAGCGCGCAAGGGCCACCGGTCTCGCTGCTCGATCAGGAAGTGATCCGGGTCAGTGCGGCCGGCGACAGTGTCGGGGTGCCGATGCGTTGCGTATTCGCACTGACCGCAATGGGTTTCCTGCCGCAGGATGCCGACGCCATCGGCTCCGGCGAGATCGTGCGGGTCCGCACTCTGCGGACCTGGTTGCGCATCGACGCGCGGTTCGGATCGGTGTACCGACGACGTGGCGACCCAGCGGTCGTGTTGCGCTGATTACGTGGAGTACTTCAGCCACAACGGCAGGATCTCGCGGAGGTAATCCATGAACTTCTTCAGCCCGACCCGGTATTCGACGTAGCCGTAGCGGTCGACTGAGCGCTGAGGAAACGCGACCCCGACCCCGAAGAGTCCGGGCGCCAGAATGCCGTTGTCGGCGTTGTAATCAAGCTGACCCCATTGCCGGGTTTCGGGCAGGGCTCGCCGGTCGAGGCCGACCGTGTACACCGCGAGGTCGCACTCGGCGAGCTTGTCGTCGAAGTCCGGGCCGTCGACCAGACACCTCTCGAGACGGTCCGGCAGCACACCGTCGATGTTCTCCCGGGCCCAGACCGCTGCCTGGCCTTTGAGACCTGAATCGTCGTAGAAGATCCAATCATCCAAGTAGACGGCGTATTTGAGCGGACTACGGTAGAAGTTGACCACTTTCGCCACCGGGTGACGCAGCAGGTGCGGAAGCACGATCATCGAGGAGTGCGACGAACCGAACACCGCGACCGTGGCGTTCTCCAGCGGTTCGTCAGCAAGCTTTTCCGGGTCGAGAGCGACTTCAAGCGGAATCTCTTGCAGCTGAGGGTAGTCGAGCTTATTCGGGGTCGCCCCTACCGCGAGGATCACATTGGCCGACACCACGTCCTGCTGGTCTGTCTCGATCCACCACTGCCGGTTCTCCAGCACCAGGCCACTGGCCGTGGTTTCGACGGTGTCCACCCGCTCCCGAAGGTGGTCGGTGATCCACCTCAATGGATCGGCGACCAGGGCAAGCGCGCAGGTTTCCTCGGGATCTGTTTCGGTCAGCGGCATCGGGGGTGCTTCGGAGAAGCGAAAGGCTTTGGCGCCGTTCAGATAGTCCAGGAAAGCACCGACTTTCGTGTTACTGGACACCGATCGCCACTTTGCACCGAGATCACCTGCCGCGAACTCGGGATCGATCCAGACGATGTCTTTGTCGGCAATGCCGTGATCGAGAAGTCGGCCCACGGCTGCGATGCCCGCGGGTCCGGCGCCGATGACTGCCCATGCATACGTCATGCGTTATGTATAGAGATACGAGCAGCCATGCGCTAGCCGCGGGGCTCAGGCAACGGCACCAGCCACGCCGCCGCGTTCGGAGGTAGCTGCCCGTCAACGAGTGGTGCGCTGGTTAGAAGCCGCTCGCCATCCGGAAGCGGTATCGGCTGCTTGCCGGCGTTCAGCACGCAGCGCAACCCGTCGTCGCCGCGGGCGAAGGCAAGGATGTCGCGAGGGGCCTCCAGCCACTCGAAACCCTCTCCGGTGAATTCGACATGGCTGCGCCGTATTTCGAGAGCCCGCTGAAAGAACGACAATGTCGAGTCGGCATTGCGCAGCTGCTTCTCCACGGTGAGCGACTCCCATTCCGGCGGTATCGGCAACCAGGTGTCGGCCGACGTGGAGAAACCGAAGGGGGGAGCGTCGCCACGCCAAGGAATCGGGATGCGGCACCCGTCGCGGCCGCGAACGGTGTGCCCGGAGCGTTCCCAGGTCGGATCGCGCAGCGCCTCGTCGGGCAATTCGACATTGGGCAGGCCTAATTCCTGTCCGTTATAGAGAAATACCGCTCCGGGCAGGGCGAGGGTCAGCATCGCCATCGCGCGTGCCCGATCCAATCCGGCGTCGCCCCCGCCGTAGCGCGTGGGCGCCCGAACGACATCGTGATTCTCCAACGTCCATGTGGGAGTGGCATTTTCCATCGCCGCCGCCGCCAAGGTGTTCTCGATCGCGTCGTGAATCTCAGCGGGGTCGAATTGGGCTCGCACTAGCCGGAAATTGAAGCCCAAGTGCAACTCGTCGGCGCGGACGTACTCGGCCCAGCTGGCGTTGTCGAACACCCATATTTCGCCGATCGTCACCGCCTCCGGGTAGTCGTTCATCACCTGGCGGATATTGCGATGAATCGCATGCACATTGGGATGGTTGAACCGTGGATCGCCCTCGTTGAGCATCCGCGGCCGCATCTCGACCTTGGTGTCCGGAAGGCCCGGTGGTTTGGCCATCCCGTGTGCGACATCGATGCGGAAGCCGTCGACGCCGCGCTCCAACCAGAACCGCAGCGTTTTTTCGAGATCGTCGAAGACCTCGGGGTTGTCCCAGTTGAGGTCCGGCTGCTCGACATCGAAGATGTGCAGGTACCACTGCCCAGGTTCGCCGTTCGGCTCGACGACCCGCGTCCACGCCGGGCCGCCGAACATGGACTGCCAATTGTTCGGCGGCTCAGCCCCTCCGGGTCCGCGTCCGTCGCGGAAAATGTAGCGGTCGCGAGCATCGCTGCCCGGCTCGGCGGTCAGCGCCTCGTGGAACCAGGGATGCTCGGAGCTGGTGTGGTTGGGCACCAAGTCCATGGTGATCTTGATACCGCGCTGATGCGCAGCAGCGATCAGTCGTTCCAGTGCGGCCAGGCTGCCGAACAGCGGATCGATGTCTCGTGGGTCCGACACGTCGTAGCCGTGATCGGCCATGGGGGACACCATGATCGGGCTGAACCAGATCGAGTTGACGCCGAGTCGGTCCAGATAGTCCAACTGCGCTGCCACACCATCGATGTCGCCGACACCGTCACCGCTGCTGTCGGCGAACGATCGCGGATACACCTGGTAGAACACGGCATCCGTCCACCACGTTCGCTGTCGTTGGGTGCTCATCAGAACGGCGAATTGACCATTGATTGTGCCGCCATTTCCAGGTAGTCCAGCAGCGCTTTGCGATGTGCGTCGTCGAGGGTTGCTGAGTCGATCGATGCGACCGCGGTGTGCATACAACGCAGCCAGGCGTCGCGCTCGAACGGGCCGATCTGGAAGGGCGCGTGCCGCATCCGCAGTCGGGGATGGCCGCGTTGCTCGGAGTACGTGCGCGGGCCACCCCAGTACTGCTCGAGAAACATCCGCAGTCGTACCTCGGCACCCGCCAGGTCGTCCTCGGGGTAGAGCGGCCGCAAAATCTCATCCTCGGCGACCAGCTCGTAGAAGCGCGCCACGATCGCATGAAACGTGTCCGCGCCGCCGACAGCGTCGTAGAAGGTCTCTTGTGGTTGTTCCATCGCCTCCATTGTGGGCTATGCCCAGAGCGGGCCGCCGAGCGACATATGAACCTTGGGCGAGCACTCGCTACCGGGTGTTAACCGGATTGACCAGCGAACACCCGCCAATTAGGCGTGCACTCGCTGACGAATCGTGGTGGACTGGTTGGCGGAGGACGCATGGCGCAGCGCACAAAACGCCGCAGCCACCACAATTCAGGTGCGGCGGCAGGCCTCAATAGGCCCGCAAACGGCTCAGCCCTGCACAGCGTTCAGAGCGTTGATTCCCCTCCTCCCGCCGTGCATGACGCCGGATCCATCTGGAATCGCCGGCGGGTGCTGCTGCTGAACTCGACCTACGAGCCGTTGACGGCGTTGCCGGTTCGGCGGGCGATCGTGATGCTGATCTGCGGCAAGGCCGACGTGGTGCATGACGATCCGACCGGTCCGATCGTGCACTCCTCGACGAGTTCGATCGCGGTGCCGTCGGTGATCCGGTTGCGCACGTTCGTCCGGGTGCCCTACCGGGCCCGGGTCCCGATGACCCGCGCGGCGCTGATGCATCGCGACCGGTTCTGCTGCGCCTACTGCGGAGCCAAGGCCGACACGGTCGACCATGTGGTGCCCCGCAGCCGCGGCGGCGGTCATTCGTGGGAGAACTGCGTGGCGTGCTGCTCGACCTGCAACCACCGCAAGGGCGACAAGCTGCTGGCCGAGCTGGGTTGGTCGCTGCGGATGGCGCCCACCCCGCCCAAGGGTCAGCATTGGCGGCTGCTGTCGACGGTCAAAGATCTCGACCCAGCGTGGGCGCGATACCTCGGCGAAGGCGCGGCTTAGGCGCGACGTGTGTGGCTCACGGATCGCCGGTGAGATACGGTTTGCGTCGTGAGCACCATGGAGATTCACGCCTACTTCCTGGGTGTCCCGTTACTGCTGGCCGTCCTGATCGCCGCGCCGATCTGGTCACGCAAGGGTCCGCACCCCGCGACCTACAAACTGTCGGAGTCCTGGACACATCCGCCGATCCTGTGGGCCGCCACTGACGAGGCCGTCGGTCACGGTCACCACGGCCACGACGAGTTCAGCGTGGGAGGTGGCGCAAGTGGCAAGTGGTGAGGTAGCAACCGTCGCGACAGGCTTACCCGCCGAATTGCCGCACGGCTCGGCGATCACGACCAGCGGCCGCATCTCGGGTGTCACCGAACCCGGCGAACTCTCGGTGCATTACCCGTTCCCGATCAAGGACCTGGTCACCCTCGACGACGCGCTGACCTACGGGTCGCGGGCCGCAGGTGCACGCTTTGCGGTCTACATCGGCGACCTGGGCAGCGACACCGGTGCGCGGGCGCGCGAGATTCTGGCGAAGGTGCCCACGCCGAACGACGCGGTGTTGATCGCCGTTTCGCCGGATCAGCACGTGATCGAGGTGGTCTACGGCTCAGCGGTCCGCGGCCGCGGAGCCGAGTCGGCCGCGCCGCTCGGTGTCGCCGCAGCGGCGGCGTCGTTCAAGGACGGCCACCTGATCGACGGCCTGGTCAGCGCGGTCCGCGTGACCAGCGCCGGCATTTCGCGGGTTTAGCGCCCGGTCAGGCCTCGCCGCCACCGTCGAGTCGTCGCGCGCGTAGCGACCTTTCGATTCCAGCGCGGCCTTCGAGCACCAGTCGTCGCAAGGCCGCCGGCAGCCCGGGGTCGGCGAGGAACGCGTCAGCGGCGGCTATGCCTTCGTCGCTGATGTCCCACGACGGGTAGAGGCCGACCACCACCGTCTGCGCAACTTCGCTCGACCGCCGCTCCCAGATGCCGGCGATCGCGGCGAAGTACCTGGCCCCGAACGGCTTGAGCAGCTCGGCCTTGCCCGGGTTCGACGAACCCGCTGATGATCGATCGGCCGACGATGTTGGCCAGCGTGTCGTCGTCGATGACCTGAGTCCACGCCGCTTCCTTCACGGCCGCCTGGGGCCGCGCGGCCGCGGCTTGCGCGCCGAGTCGTTTGCCCGCAGACGTCGGGTCGCGCTGGACTTCGGCGTCGATGAAGGGTGTCTGCGGGCCGTCGGCATCGATCGCGCCGGCGGCGGCCAGCGCGGTGACGATCCGCCAACGCAGATCGGTGTCGACGGTCAGGCCCGCCAGGCCCAAATCGGCGGGATCGCGTTCCAGAAGGTCGGTCAGCACGGACACCTGCTGGGCCGACAGCACCGATGTGCACAGCGCGTTGACGAACGCCAGCTGGTGGTCTGAACCGGCCACCGCGCCGCGGGCCAATTCCAGCAGCCGGTCGGCGAAGGCCGGCCAGCCCTCCGACTCTGCCCAGTCCGGGTCGGCGTAGGAGCCCAGCGCTGTCTGCGCCTGCAGCAGCAGCCGCTGGGCCACACCGACTTCGGATTCGGCCTGAATGCCGCCCGACACCAGCGACACGAAATCGCGGCCGCGCAACTCGGCGTCGCGGGTCATCTCCCACGCCGCCGACCACACCAAAGTTCGCGGCAGGGGTTCAGCAATGTCAGCGATGCGGCCCAGCGCGGTGTCCAGCGACCCGGGGTCCAGCCGCAACGAGCAATAGGTCAGATCGTCGTCGTTGACCAGAACCAGTCTGCCCGCCGAAACCCCAACCAGTGCAGCAACGTCCGTGCTTGCGCCGGAGACGTCGAGTTCTTCGCGATGCGATCGCTTCAGCTTTCCGCTGCCGTCGTCGTCGTAGATGCCGATCGCCAGCCGGTGCGTGCGGGTTTCACCCGCGCCGGGCGCGGCGCCACTCTGCGTTACGGCGAACCGGGTGAACCGTCCGTCAGCGTCGACGTCGAAGTCCGCGCGAAGGGTGTTGAGCCCGGTCGTCTTCAGCCACTGCCTACCCCAGTCGGAAAGGTCACGGCCGGAAGCCTTTTCCAACGCGCCCAGCAAGTCGCCGAACGTCGCATTGCCGAACGCATGCGACTCGAAGTAGTCGCGCAGCCCGGACAGGAAGTGCTCCAGCCCGACGTAGGCCACCAACTGCTTGAGCACACTGGCGCCCTTGGCGTAGGTGATGCCGTCGAAGTTGACCTCGACGGCCGCCAGATCGGGAATGTCGGCCGCCACCGGGTGGGTCGACGGCAACTGGTCCTGGCGGTAAGCCCAGGACTTCTCGGAGTTGGCAAAAGTCGTCCACGCCGTGGTGAATTCGGTCGCCTCGGCTTGGCACAGCACGGAGGCGAACGTGGCGAACGATTCGTTGAGCCATAGGTCGTCCCACCACTGCATGGTGACCAGATCGCCGAACCACATGTGCGCCATCTCGTGCAGAACCGTCTCGGCACGACGCTCGTAGGACGCCCGGGTAACTTTGCTGCGAAAAACGTAATCTTCCAAGAACGTCACCGCGCCGGCGTTCTCCATGGCGCCCGCGTTGAACTCCGGCACGAACAACTGGTCGTACTTGCCGAAGGCGTATGGAACGCCAAAGTTCTTGTGGTAGAAGCTAAATCCTTGCTTAGTCTGGGTGAACAGCCGCTCGGCGTCCATGAACTCCGCCAGTGTCGCGCGGCAGAACAGGCCGAGCGGGATCTCGCCGTGCTCGTCGCGATAGACGTCGTCCCAGCGGGCGTACGGGCCAGCGATCAGCGCGACCAGATAGGTGCTCATTTTCGGCGTGGTGGCGAAAGTGTGCACGCCGTCGACGGCGCTCACCGTGGCCCCGTTCGAGACCACCTGCCAGTGCGGCGGCGCGGTCACCGACACGTCGAAGGTGGCCTTGAGGTCGGGCTGGTCGAAGCACGCGAACATCCGCTTGGCGTCAGCGGTTTCGAACTGCGAGTACAGATACACCTCGCTGTCGACGGGGTCGACGAACCGGTGTAACCCCTCACCGGTGTTCGAGTAGCGACAGTCGGCGTCGACCACGAGGACGTTGTGTTCGGCCAGCCCGGTCAGCGCGATACCGGTCGACTCGTCATAGGCGGACACGTCGAGGTCGTCGCCGTTGAGTGTCGCGCCGCGGACAGTCCCGGCGGCGATGTCGATGACGGTGTCGGCCCCGGGCAGCGCGTCGAACGTGACGGTGGTGACGGAGCGGAAGGTGAGTTCGCCCGGCCGGCCGTCACCGTCGGTGAGGTCCAAGGCGATCTGGTAGTTGTCGACAGTGACCAATGCGGCGCGTTCGACAGCCTGGTCGCGGGTGAGGTTGGGGAGAGGCACGTGTCCAACTTAGGGCGGTGACGATGCAGGCCGCGAAGTGGCCTGACGAGATGCTGGTAGGCGCCGGGAGACCGGCCGCGGGAATTGGACCGCCGCGTCTAGGGTTGTGCTGAACGGCTAGCCCACCGTTGACGAGAGGATTCCGCATGTCCGAGAAGTCAGTCGCCGATTTCTGGTTCGACCCGCTCTGCCCGTGGGCATGGATCACCTCGCGCTGGATCCTGGAAGTGGAAAAGGTTCGTGATATCGAGGTGAACTTTCAGGTGATGAGCCTGGCGGTGCTCAACGAGAACCGCGAGGGCCTGCCGTCTGAGTACAAGGAAAGGCTCGCCAAGGCGTTCGGCCCGGTTCGGGTGGCGATCGCCGCCGAGCAGGCCCACGGCTCCGAGATTTTGGCCCCGCTATACGAGGCGATGGGTACTCGAATTCACAACGAGGGCAACAAAGACATGGACGACGTGATCACGCAGTCGCTCAAGGCGCTGGACCTGCCGGCCGAGCTCGCCGACGCCGCCACCAGTGAGGCCTACGACGAGGCGCTGCGCAAGAGTCACCACGCCGGAATGGACGCGGTCGGCGACGACGTCGGCACGCCCACCATTCACATCAACGGCATCGCGTTCTTCGGTCCGGTGCTCTCGCGGATTCCGCGCGGCGAAGAGGCCGGCAAGCTGTGGGACGCATCGGTGACGTTCGCGTCTTACCCGCACTTCTTCGAGCTGAAGCGAAGCCGCACCGAGGGCCCCGAATTCGACTAGCGGCGACTGTCGGGGAAAGATCACGGTCATGCGTGTCTACCTCGGCTCCGACCACGCCGGTTACGAACTCAAACAGCAGATCATCGAGCACCTGAAAAAGACCGGCCACGAGCCGGTCGATTGTGGCGCCTATACCTACGACGCCGAGGACGATTACCCGGCCTTCTGCATCGCGGCCGCACTGAAGACGGTGGCCGATCCGGACAGCCTTGGCATCGTGCTCGGCGGGTCCGGCAATGGCGAGCAGATCGCGGCCAACAAGGTTCCGGGAGCACGCTGCGCGTTGGGATGGAGCGTGGAGACAGCGTCGCTGGCCCGCCAGCACAACAACGCTCAGCTGATCGGCATTGGCGGCCGCATGCACACGGTGCCGGAAGCGCTGGCGATTGTCGATGCGTTCCTGACCACCCCGTGGTCGAAAGCCGAACGCCACCAACGGCGTATTGACATTCTCGACGAATACGAGCGCACTCACCAGGCGCCACCGGTGCCCGGCGCCGGCAGCGAGTAGCCTTCGGTGCCGGAAGGGCACACCCTTCATCGACTGGCCCGCCTGCACCAGCGTCGGTTCGCGGGATCGCCGGTCGCGGTCTCGAGCCCGCAGGGCCGATTCTCATCGGAGGCATCCGAGGTCGACGGTCAGGTGCTACAACGGGCGACCGCGTGGGGCAAGCACCTGTTCCATCACTACGCCGGTGGTGCGACCGTGCATGTTCACCTCGGCCTGTATGGCAAGTTCACCGAATGGGCGCGACTGCCCGATGAGGATCTGCCCGCTGCGGTCGGGCAGGTCCGGATGCGGATGATCGGCGCCGAGTACGGCACGGACCTTCGCGGGCCCACGGTGTGCGAAATCATCGACGAGGCTCAAGTCGCGGACGTCGTCGCCCGGCTGGGACCCGACCCTCTTCGCCGTGATGCCGATCCCTCGTGGCCGTGGGAGCGGATCAACAAGTCGCGCAGGCCAATCGGCGCGCTGCTGATGGACCAGACCATCATCGCCGGTGTCGGCAACGTGTACCGCAACGAGCTGCTGTTCCGTCATGGCATCGATCCGTACCGTTCCGGGCGAGCGATCGGTGAAGCCGAGTTCGCCGAGTCGTGGACCGACCTGGTGGCCCTGATGAAGGTCGGGGTTCGACGCGGCAAGATCATCACGGTGCGGCCCGAACATGACCACGGGGGACCGTCATACGGCCCCGGGCGGCCCCGGACCTATGTATATCGCCGTACCGGCGATCCGTGCCGGGTGTGCGGAACATCAATCCGCACAGCCGAATTGGAGGGCCGTAACCTCTTTTGGTGCCCGATCTGCCAGACCTGACCGTAGGGACGCCGCCGACTTCTCATCCGGCCAATAGGGTCCGCTGGGCGCGCGCATAGCCTGACCACGTACGCATAGCTCATGAATAAGTTTGCGAGCTGTGTCATCGCATCGGCAGCGATGGCCGCAGCTTTCGGATTAGGCGGCATCGCCGACGCTCACGCGCAACCCGGACCGAACTGGTGCCCGGGCGACTTCTGGGACCCGACGTGGGGCAGTAACTGGGATTGGAACGCCTGCCACGGCAACTCGGTCGCTCCCACGATCATCAACAACGGACCAACCATCGTCCAGCGGCCGCCCCCGATCGTTGGTAACCCGGGTGGACCTGGACCCGGTGGCCCAGGCCCCGGTGGACCGGGCGGCCCAGGCCCCGGCGGTCTGGATGGCCCCGGTGGACCAGGTGATCCGGCTGGCCCCGGCGGACATGAACCGGGCGGCGGGCACGGCGGACATGAACCGGGTGGTGGCCACGGCGGCCACGGACCGGGCGGACATGACCCCGGCGACCCCGGTGGCCCAGGTGGGCCGGGCGGACATGACCCGGGTGGGCCCGGCGGACCTGGCGAACCCGGGGGACACGATCCTGGTGGGCCGGGCGCTAATGGGCCGGTGGCCGGTGCGCCGGCACCCGATGGCGGAGCCTCCGCTCCGGACGCGGGCCCTTCTGCGCCGGACACCGGTGGAGCGTCAGACTCCGGCGGGGCATCGACGGGACCGTCAGACTCAAGTGGCGGTGGCGACTCGTCGGGAAGCACTGACATGGGCGGCGGCAACTCGTCCGGCGGATCGGACTCTTCGGCTGGAGGCGGTTCGTCCAGTGGGGCCGATTCCTAAGCGGCAGTGACCAATTCGAGATCATCGTCGGCGCAGGTGACGATCGCGACAGGCCCCCATTGTCACGCTTTCGCATCGCGGCAACGGGCGGAATTTCGCCGAACACCGAAAATCACAGATCGAAAAAGGTTGTGCTCCTGCTCTTTTCGGCGCTGATGGCCTGGGTAGCCTGGCCGAATGAAAAGAACCGTACGCATCGTCGCAGGAACTGCGGCGGTCGCCGCCGGTATGGGGTTGGCCGGCTTGGCTGTCGCAACCGAAGCTCACGCCCAACCGGGGCCACTCCCGACTTGGTGTCCCGGCGAATTCTGGGATCCGGGCTGGGGCAACAATTGGGATTGGGGCGGGTGCCACGACAACTTCAACCGTGGATGGGCAGGCGGACCGCGCGACAACTTCGATCACCACGACGACTTCGGTCGGCGTGACAACTTCGGACCCCATGACGGCTGGGATCACCGCTGACCAATCATTCGGTTGGCACCTGAATCCCACTCGATGCGAGACGGCATTGCTGCGTATTCACCTCGTAGCAATGCCGTTTCGCGTTCGAGCCTCGACCGCTAGTGCATGTCGACGCCGAGCACCCGGTAGATCTCGTTGCTCGGTTCTCCAGGTCGACAAAACCGAACGAGCCACCCAGCCCGTCATGCCCGCAGGTCGACCCGCTCGTTTGCTCAGCTGTGAATTCGCCATGCTTATCGCGCTTTTTGTTTCTCACGGCTTTTGCTGGGTATGCGACACGATGTGAAGAATTCCGCTCGTCTTGCCGCAGCAACAGCCGTGATAGCCGCAGGCCTGGGACTGGCCGGTTTGGGTGCCCCTACGGAGGCTCAAGCTCAGGTAGGCCCGTTCCCGCAGTGGTGTCCAGGTGACTATTGGGACCCGGGTTGGGGTAACAACTGGGACGGCGGGGGTTGCCACGACAACTTTCGTGGACAGGGCGGACCCGGATGGGACCGCGATAACCGCGGCGGCGGCGGCGGATGGGACAACCACGGCGGCGGCGGATGGGACCGCGATAACCACGGCGGCGGCGGATGGGACAACCACGGCGGCGGCGGTGGTGGCGACCACGGCGGCGGCCACCGTTAACCACTTCCAGCGCAGGTGACAGTCGCCTCCCCGCGACTGTCATCGTGTGCGCCAGGTCCGAGTCAGTGTTGCCCGACGCCGAGCACCCGGTAGATCTCGTTGCTCATGACGACGCTGCGAGGGTCGGCGTTGGCCTTGGTCGCGTCGAAGTGGTTCATCACGTAGGCGTAGCCGATCCGGTTCTCCAGATCGACGAAACCGAACGAGCCACCCAGCCCGCCGTGCCCGAAGATCGACGGGTTGGGCCCGTTCACGCGGCGCTGGTTGAGCATGTACCCCAGGCCCCAGCCGTGGTCCGCGACGCGTGGGCCGAGGACCAAATCCGTCTCCAGGCCACCCTGTGAGACACGGATGAGATCCATCTGGGGGCGGCTGAGTAGTTTCTCCTGCGCCAGCGCGTTGTAGAACGTCGCCAAGCCGAGAGCCGACACCTGCCCGTTGGTGCCCGGGAACTCGAGTTCACGCCACAGGTCGAGATCGTTGGAGCCGACTTCGTCGTCCGGGGCGAATCCCATCGACACGGCCAGGCCTGCCTTCGGGTGTTCGGCCAGTGAGGTTGGGTAACCCGGGGCGTTCACGTCGGCCAGCATCTGGCGGATATGCGGCTTGGCGACCCGATCGGCGCAACGGTGCTGTTCGGTTCGGGGCGTGCCGATGTGGATTTCGGCCCCCAACGGTTCGGCGATCTCGGTGCGTAGGTACTGACCTACGGTGCCACCGGTGACGCGGCGGAACACCTCGCCGAGGATGAATCCAAACGTGGTCATGTGATAGCCCTGCGCGGTCCCCGGCTCCCACCACGGTTCGGCCTCGGCCAGACGTTCGCACACGTAATCCCAGTCGGCGACGTGTTTCCAGTCCATCCGCTGCCGAGGCCCGATCACACCTGACCGGTGGCTCATCACCATGGCCAGGGTGATGTCCTCTTTGCCGGCTGCGCCGAATTCCGGCCAGTACCGGGCCACCGGCGCGTTCAGATCGAGCTCGCCGCGCTCGACGAGTTGATGCACGCAGGTGCTGGTCAAGCCCTTGGTGCCGGATAAGACAGTGGAGAGGGTGTCTACCTGCCACGGGCGGGTGCCGGCTTCGTCGGCCGAGCCGGCCCAGAGGTTGACGACCAGTTTTCCGTCCACCCAGGCGGCGACTGCTGCGCCAATTTCCTTGCCCTGGAGAAAGTTTTCCGCGAACGCGTCGCGCACGCCCTGGAAGGGCGCCGCGCAGGTGCCGTGAATGTGGATGTCAGCCGTGGCGCCTGGATGCGGAATGGGTCGGCCTCCTCAGCCTCGCCGGCGGCCTGTTGATCCTCCGGGTGCGCACGTCGACCTGGCGGCCGTCGTTGGCCTGTTTAGCGTTTCTAGCCTAGTCGGCCCCGGTTGCCCGCGCCCGGCTTGGAGCGGGCGACGGGAATCGAACCCGCGTAGCTAGTTTGGAAGACTAGGGCTCTACCATTGAGCTACGCCCGCGTGTATTAGTCGAGCGCGACTTTACGGCGCGGCAGACATCAAATCCAAATGTTGCCGTCCCGTGATCTCGTCGTGAGGCCAGTACAGGTCCGGCGAGCCGTGGCCGTAGGATCGCGTGGTCACCGCGGGGTGTAGCGCAGCTTGGTAGCGCATCCGCTTTGGGAGCGGAAGGCCGCAGGTTCAAATCCTGTCACCCCGACTGGCACGCCACCCCCAACCGGCTCGAGCAGTACACGACCGTCAGCACAATCAAGGAGCACACGCGTGAAGAGCACCGTCGAGCAGCTGAGCCCCACTCGGGTTCGCATCAACGTAGAGGTGCCATTCAAGGAACTGCAGCCAGACTTCGAGCGGGCCTACAAAGAGCTCGCCAAGCAGGTACGGCTGCCGGGGTTCCGCCCAGGCAAGGCCCCTGCCAAGCTGCTGGAGGCGCGGGTCGGCAAGGAAGCAATCCTCGACCAGGTTGTCAATGAGGCGCTGCCGAGCCGCTACGGCCAGGCCGTCACCGATTCCGACGTGCGGCCGCTCGGTCAGCCCGAGATCGAGGTCACCAAGAAGGAGTACGGCCAGGAGCTGGTCTTCACCGCCGAAGTCGACGTGCGACCCGACTTCACCCTGCCGGACCTCAGCGCGCTCAAGATCACCGTTGACCCGATCAAGGTCAGCGACGAGGACGTCGACACCGAGCTGGAGTCGTTGCGCTCCCGGTTCGGCACCCTGACCGGGGTCGAGCGGCCCGTCGCGTCCGGCGACTTCGTCTCGATCGACCTGTCGGCCACCATCGACGGCGAGGAAGTACCTGATGCCTCGACGCAGGGCCTGTCGCATGAGGTTGGCTCCGGTCAACTCATCGACGGCCTCGACGATGCGATCGTCGGCCTGTCGGCCGGCGAGTCCACGGTCTTCACCACGGAGTTGGCTGCCGGGCCGCATGCCGGCAAGCAGGCCGAGGTCACCGTCACCGTCGGCTCGGTCAAGGAACGTGAGCTGCCCGAACCCGATGACGAATTCGCCCAACTGGCAAGCGAATTCGACACGATCGACGAGTTGAAGGCCAACCTGTCCGAACAGGTC
The DNA here is from genome assembly GCA_963737375.1 of uncultured Actinomycetota bacterium. Taxonomy (GTDB): domain Bacteria; phylum Actinomycetota; class Actinomycetes; order Mycobacteriales; family Mycobacteriaceae; genus Mycobacterium. The sequence continues at coordinate 248,139 of CAVTSP010000026.1, read as the reverse complement.
AGCCGGACCAAGCGCGTCCAGCAGGCCGAAGAGATCCGCACCGCCGCGCTGGAGGCCCTGCTCGAGGGCGTCGACATGCCGCTGCCAGAAGCGATCGTGCAGGCCCAGGTGGACAACACCATCCACAACGCGCTGCACGGCCTGGACCACGACGACGCCAAGCTCGCCGAGGCCCTCGAAAAGCAGGGCACCACGCGCGAGAAGTTCGACGCCGACGCCCGCACCGAGGCCGAGAAGGCGATCAAGACACAGTTGCTGCTCGACGCGCTGGCAGACGACCTCGACATCCAGGTCGGCCAGGATGACCTGACCGAGCGGTTGGTGATGACCTCGCGGCAGTACGGCATACAGCCCCAGGAACTGCTCGGCTACCTGCAGCAGCAGAACCAGCTGCCGGCGATGTTCGCCGACGTGCGCCGCGGCAAGACCATCGCCGCGGCGGTCGAGGCGGCCACGGTCAGCGACACCGACGGACAGGTGATCGAGACCTCTGAGTTCTTCGGCGGCCAACGTCCGGAGGACGTAGAAGGCACAGACGAAGCCGACGAAACTGATGAGGCCGACGCGTCGTCCGAGGAGCCATCAGGCGACACGAAGTGACGCTGTGAGCGAACAGCAGGGACTTCGGGGAGTCTTCGGCGGTCCCGGTTGGTTAGTGTCGGTGAATATGGAACTCGAGAAAGCAGGTAACCCACTGTGAGCCGTGGGACTGAAATGCGCGCCAGCGCGCTGGGTCTGAACCTCACCGACTCGGTCTACGAGCGATTGCTCTCCGAGCGCATCATCTTCCTGGGGTCGCAGGTCGACGACGACATCGCCAACCGGCTGTGCGCACAGATCCTGCTGCTCGCCGCGGAAGACTCGACCAAAGACATCCACCTGTACATCAACTCGCCCGGCGGATCGATCAGCGCCGGGATGGCGATCTACGACACGATGGTGCTGGCGCCGTGCGACATCGCCACCTACGCCATGGGCATGGCCGCGTCGATGGGCGAATTCCTGTTGGCCGCGGGCACCAAGGGCAAGCGCTACGCGCTCCCGCACGCTCGCATCCTGATGCACCAGCCGCTGGGTGGGGTGACCGGTAGCGCGGCGGACATCGCCATCCAGGCCGAGCAATTCACGGTCATCAAGAAAGAGATGTTCCGGCTCAACGCCGAATTCACCGGCCAGTCCATCGAGCGCATCGAGGCCGATTCCGATCGCGACCGGTGGTTCACCGCACCCGAAGCGCTGGAATACGGGTTCGTCGACCACATCATCACCCGCGCCGCTCACATCACCGGAGAAGCCGAATGAACCCCGAGACCCAGCCGCAGGCGCGCTACATCCTGCCGTCCTTCGTCGAACACTCCAGCTGGGGTGTCAAAGAGTCGAACCCGTACAACAAGCTGTTCGAGGAACGCATCATCTTCCTCGGTGTCCAGGTCGACGACGCGTCGGCCAATGACGTCATGGCTCAGTTGCTGGTGCTGGAGTCGTTGGACCCCGACCGCGACATCACCATGTACATCAACTCACCCGGCGGCAGTTTCACCTCGTTGATGGCGATCTACGACACCATGCAGTACGTCCGGGCCGACATCCAGACGGTGTGCCTGGGTCAGGCCGCCTCGGCCGCGGCGGTGCTGTTGGCCGCGGGTAGCCCGGGTAAGCGCATGGCGCTGCCCAACGCCCGGATCCTGATTCACCAGCCGTCGCTGTCCGGGGTGATCCAGGGCCAGTTCTCCGACTTGGAGATTCAGGCCAAGGAGATCGAGCGGATGCGCACCCTGATGGAGACGACGCTGGCGCACCACACCAACAAGGACGCCGCGGTCGTCCGCAAGGACACCGACCGGGACAAGATTCTTACCGCCGCCGAGGCGAAGGACTACGGGATCATCGACACCGTCCTGGAGTACCGCAAGCTCTCCGCGTCGACGGCCTAACCGGCTGTCGCGCAGGCTAGTTCCAATTCGGTCGCCAAACCCCCGCCGGCGACCAACCGGGTATCGTCGGCTACAGGCGATCCCGACAGGACTGCCAGGCACGCCTATCTCTCAGTCGCATAACGTCCGCGACACGGCGGCGCGCCCGCCAAGCGTAGGGGCGCCCTAAGCGATATGTTCTTGCGCACAACACGAATATCACCGACGCGATTCACCTCTATCGGTCGCATCGCCGTGGAGCAAGCGGGTAGCGTCGGGAAATACACGCGACGTAGCACGATCAACACGGTGAACAGGAAGTAGGCCCCCAGCACCATGGCGCGCATCGGAGACGGCGGCGACTTGCTTAAGTGCTCGTTCTGCGGGAAGAGCCAGAAGCAGGTCAAAAAGCTCATCGCGGGGCCTGGCGTGTACATCTGCGATGAATGCATAGATCTGTGCAACGAGATCATCGAAGAGGAACTCGCCGACGCCGACGACGTAAAACTCGACGAATTACCCAAGCCCGCCGAGATCCGGGAGTTCCTGGAGGGCTACGTCATCGGCCAAGACACTGCCAAGCGCACGCTGGCCGTCGCGGTCTACAACCACTACAAGCGAATTCAGGCCGGCGAGAAGGGTCGCGAATCCCGCTCCAGTGAGTCGGTTGAGCTGACCAAATCCAACATCCTGATGCTGGGGCCGACCGGCTGCGGAAAGACCTACTTGGCCCAGACCCTGGCCAAGATGCTCAACGTCCCGTTCGCGATCGCCGATGCCACCGCGCTGACCGAAGCCGGGTACGTCGGTGAAGACGTCGAGAACATTCTGCTCAAGCTGATCCAGGCCGCCGACTATGACGTCAAGCGGGCCGAGACCGGCATCATCTACATCGACGAGGTCGACAAGATCGCCCGAAAGAGCGAGAACCCGTCGATCACCCGTGATGTCTCCGGCGAAGGTGTGCAGCAGGCGCTGCTGAAGATCCTGGAAGGCACGCAGGCTTCGGTGCCACCGCAGGGCGGTCGCAAGCACCCGCACCAGGAGTTCATCCAGATCGACACGACCAACGTGTTGTTCATCGTGGCGGGCGCATTCGCCGGTCTGGAGAAGATCGTGTCCGACCGCGTCGGCAAGCGTGGTCTGGGCTTTGGCGCCGAGGTGCGGTCCAAGGCCGAGATCGACACCCAAGACCACTTCGCTGAGGTCATGCCCGAAGACCTGATCAAGTACGGCCTGATTCCCGAGTTCATCGGGCGTCTGCCGGTGGTCGCCTCGGTGACGAACCTGGACAAGGAGTCGCTGGTCACGATCCTGTCTGAGCCCAAGAACGCGCTGGTCAAGCAGTACACCCGGCTGTTCGAGATGGACAACGTCGAACTCGAGTTCAGCCAGGACGCGCTGGAGGCGATCGCCGAGCAGGCGATTCACCGTGGCACCGGAGCTCGGGGGCTGCGCGCGATCATGGAAGAGGTCCTGCTGCCGGTGATGTACGACATCCCGAGCCGCGACGACGTCGCCAAGGTCGTGGTGACCAAGGAGACCGTGCAGGACAACGTGCTGCCGACGATCGTGCCGCGCAAGCCTTCGCGTGCGGAGCGCCGCGACAAGACCGCCTAGCTCCGCTGCTCGTCCGCTAGACATTGAGTTCTGATGCCGCTGAGGCGGTACCGGGCCGAATCGCTCACGCGCTGGATCTGTCGAACTTCTTCCTGGCCGATGTGCGCGACGGCCTCGGCCCTTACCTGTCGATTTACCTGCTGCTGACCCATCACTGGGATCAGGCCTCGATCGGGTTCGTGATGGGGATCGGCGGCATCGCTGCGATCGCCGCACAGACGCCGGTCGGCGCGCTGGTGGACCGCACCTCCGCCAAGCGCGCGCTGATCGTTGCCGGCGCGTTGACCGTCACCGTCGGGACGTTAGCGATGCCGCTGATACCCCACTTCGTCGCGATCTCGGCGCTGCAGGCGCTGACCGGGATCGCTGGTTCGGTCTTCGCCCCAGCGCTGGCCGCAATCACCCTGGGTGTTGTCGGTGCCCGGCGGTTCGCCCGGCGGATCGGGCGCAACGAGTCGTTCAACCACGCCGGCAACGCGACCGCCGGCGCCATCACCGGCGGGCTGGCCTACGGCTTCGGCCCGGTGGTCGTGTTCTGGGTGCTGGCAGCCATGGCTGCGCTGAGCGTTGCGGCCACGCTGTGGATCCCTGGCGAGGCGATCGACCATGACAGGGCCCGCGGCATGGACCACACACCTGGGGACGCCCACCCACGCCCGTCCGGGTTCGCGGCGCTGTTCCACGACCGCAGACTGGTGATCTTCGGGGCGGCCATGGCTGCCTTTCATCTGGCGAACGCCGCGATGCTGCCGTTGGTCGGACAAGTCCTGGCCCTGCAGAACAAAGACGTCGGCACCGCGTTGATGGCGACGTGCGTGGTGGCCGCCCAGGTCGTGATGGTGCCGATGGCATACCTGGCCGGCACCAAGGCCGACAGTTGGGGAAGAAAGCGGATCTTTCTGATCGGATTCGCTTTCCTGACCGCGCGCGGCTTCCTGTACACGTTGTCCGACGATCCCTATTGGCTGGTTGGTGTGCAGGTCCTCGACGGCGTCGGAGCCGGGATCTTCGGGGCGCTTTTCCCGCTTGTCGTACAAGACCTCACGCACGGCACGGGGCGATTCAACGTCAGCCTCGGCGCGTTGACGTCGGTGTGGGGCGTCGGCGCCGCCGTCTCGAACATCCTCGCCGGCTGGATCGTGGTCGTCGCGGGCTACCACGCGGCCTTCATTTCGCTGGGCATCATCGCCGCTGCGGGTCTTGGGCTCTACGCGGTGGCCATGCCGGAAACCGGGCCCAAGGCCGCTGGAAAAGCTGGTTAGCCCAGGCTGGCGGCCTCCCCCAAATGGGGGAGGCCGATCGCTGGCAAATGTTACTCACGCGTAACTTCGGTTCTTAGACTTTTTCATCCAGCAAAAGTGACCAACGCCACACTTTGCCCCTGCTTGCATTGGCCGCGTGTGTCTGACCACGCGCTTTAATGGCGAAGCGGTAGCGTGGCGGTAGGGAGGTGCGTCACTGAATCCCTAAGAGAAGTGCAATAATCGGTACCGCCAGTGACATAAAGATCGGTCGGCGCGACGCCCGGACGATTCGCTCCGGTTTCGGTGACATGCCACGGCGGTGAACAGCGACGGAAGGCGGCCACGTGGGTCCGAACGGAAACGGAGCCGACGCGGCGCGCCCCGGGCGGAGAAAACCTGAGAAACTGGAAAAGATCGTCATCCGTTTCGCCGGCGACTCCGGCGACGGCATGCAGCTCACCGGTGACCGATTCACTTCTGAGGCAGCGCTTTTCGGTAACGACCTGGCCACCCAGCCGAGCTACCCGGCCGAGATCCGTGCGCCGCAGGGCACGTTGCCCGGCGTCTCGTCGTTCCAGATTCAGATCGCCGACTACGACATCCTGACCGCCGGTGACCGACCCGACGTGCTGGTCGCGATGAACCCGGCGGCGCTGAAGGCCAACATCATCGACCTGCCGATCGGCGGACTGGTGATCGCCAACTCCGACGAGTTCACCAAGCGCAACCTCGCCAAAGTCGGCTACGACAACAACCCGCTGGAATCCGGCGAGCTGTCCGACTACAAGGTCGAAGCCGTCGCGATGACGACGCTGACCCTCGGTGCCGTCGAGGCGATCGGCGCCACGAAGAAGGACGGCCAGCGCGCCAAGAACATGTTCGCGCTGGGCCTGCTGTCCTGGATGTACGGGCGGCCGATCGAGACCAGCGAGCGATTCATCCGCGAGAAGTTCGGCCGCAAGCCCGACATCGCCGAGGCGAACGTGCTGGCGCTGAAGGCCGGCTGGAACTACGGCGAGACCACCGAGGCCTTCGCTGTCACCTACGAGGTGTCGCCGGCCAAGCTGCCCGCCGGTGACTACCGCCAGATCTCCGGCAACACCGCGTTGTCCTACGGCCTCGTCACTGCCGGCCAGTTGGCCGACCTCCAGGTCGTGCTGGGCAGCTACCCGATCACGCCGGCGTCGGACATCCTGCACGAGCTTTCCAAGCACAAGAACTTCAACGTCCTGACCTTCCAGGCGGAGGACGAGATCAGCGGCATCTGCGCCGCGTTGGGCGCCTCCTACGGGGGTGCGCTGGGCGTCACCAGCACCTCGGGTCCCGGCCTGTCGCTGAAATCCGAAGCGCTGGGTCTCGCGGTGATGACCGAGCTGCCGCTGATCGTCATCGATGTACAGCGAGGCGGGCCGTCGACCGGTCTGCCGACCAAGACTGAGCAGTCCGACCTGCTGCAGGCACTCTACGGGCGCAACGGCGAGTCGCCGGTGGCCGTGCTGGCGCCGCGGTCGCCGTCGGACTGTTTCGACGTGGCCCTGGAGGCGGTGCGCATCGCGGTGTCGTACCACACCCCGGTGCTCATCTTGTCCGACGGCGCGATCGCGAACGGCTCCGAACCGTGGCGGATCCCGAATGTTGATGATTTGCAACCCATTCAACACACCTTCGCCAACCCCGATGAACCGTTTATGCCGTACGCCCGGGACCCGGAGACGCTCGCCCGCCAGTTCGCCATCCCCGGCACGCCCGGGCTCGAGCACCGCATTGGCGGGCTGGAATCCGCGAACGGAACCGGCGCCATCTCCTACGACCCGGTCAACCACGACCTCATGGTGCGGTTGCGGGAAGCCAAGATCGAGGGAATCTCGGTTCCCGATCTGGAAGTCGACGATCCGACGGGTGACGCTGAACTGCTGCTGATCGGTTGGGGCAGCTCCTACGGTCCGATCGGCGAGGCCTGCCGGCGCGCGCGGCGCAACGACATCAAAGTCGCCCACGCGCACCTGCGCCATCTGCGCCCGTTCCCGCCCAACCTGGGCGAGGTGCTTCGACGCTACCCGCAGGTGGTGTGCCCGGAGATGAACCTCGGTCAGCTTGCGCTGCTGCTGCGCGGAAAGTATCTGGTGGATGTGCAATCGGTCACCAAGGTTCAGGGCGTCGCGTTCCTGGCCGACGAGGTGGGGCGCCTTATCCGCGCGGCCCTGGGCGGCACGCTGGCCGAAATCGAGCAAGACAAAACAATGGTCGCGAGATTAGCGGCGGCCACGGTTGGAGCAGGGAGCTAGCTTTATGACTGACCTGATCGGCGCAGACCTGGGCCTCACGGACGTGCTGTCCGGGCACGGCCGCGTGCCCACTACGGACCAACCGCAGAAGGCCAAGGACTTCACCAGCGATCAGGAGGTCCGCTGGTGCCCGGGATGCGGCGACTACGTCATCCTCAACACGATGCGAAACTTCTTGCCCGAGTTGGGATTGCGGCGCGAGAACATCGTATTCGTCAGTGGGATCGGATGCTCGAGCCGGTTCCCCTATTACCTGGAAACCTACGGTCTGCACTCGATCCACGGCCGGGCGCCGGCAATCGCAACCGGTTTGGCGCTGTCGCGTGAAGACCTCTCGGTGTGGGTCGTCACCGGCGACGGCGACGCGTTGTCGATCGGTGGTAATCACTTGATCCATGCGTTGCGGCGCAACATCAACCTGACCATCCTGCTGTTCAACAACCGGATCTACGGCCTGACCAAGGGCCAGTACTCGCCGACCTCCGAGGTCGGAAAGGTCACCAAGTCGACGCCGATGGGCTCGCTGGACCAGCCATTCAACCCGGTGTCGCTGGCACTGGGTGCCGAGGCGAGTTTCGTTGGGCGCGCACTGGATTCCGATCGCAAGGGCCTCTCGGAGGTGCTGCGCGCTGCCGCTGAGCACCGGGGTTCCGCGCTCGTCGAGATCCTGCAGGACTGCCCGATCTTCAACGACGGTTCGTTCGACGCGCTGCGTAAAGAGGGCGCCGAGGAGCGGGTGATCAACGTTCACCACGGCGAGCCGATCGTCTTCGGTGCCAACGGCGAATACTGCGTCGTGCGCTCCGGATACAGCCTCGAAGTGGCCAAGACAGCGGACGTCAGCGTCGGCGAGATCGTGGTGCACGACGCGCACGCCGACGACTCCGCGTACGCCTACGCCTTGTCCCGGCTGTCGCAGCAAAACCTCGAGCACACGGTGATGGGCATTTTCCGGCAGGTCAGCCGGCCCACCTACGACGATGCCGCGCGGTCGCAGATTCAGGCCGCGCAGGAGTCCAAGCCCTCCGACCGCGCCGCCTTGCAGTCGTTGCTGCACGGTCGCGACACCTGGACGGTGAACTGAAATGGCCACCCCGGCAGCATCGTTGGCCGGTGTTGTGGTGGCCGCGGGCGAATCGCCGTGGGAGGGCCGCGTCAAGGCCCTCAAGCAGACCGCCGGTGGGCACACCACGGCGGTCGAACACGTCGTGAGCATCCTCGAGGAGCGATGCCAACCGATCTTCGTGGTGACCTCGCCTGGGCAGTCGTTACCGGAACTGTCGGCGCAAGTGGTGCGCGACGACCTGCGCGGGGGAGGACAGCTGTCTGCGATCGGCCGGGGGCTGCGCGCCGCCGCCGATGCCGGTGCCAAGTACGCCTTTTTGGCATCCGTTGATGCAACGATCCTCAGCGCAGACGTGATCGACCTGCTGGCAGCGCGCGCGGCCCAGGACGAAGCCGATATCGTATTGCCGTGGGACGGGCGGAATCACTACCTGGCCGCGGTGTATCGGACCGAATTGGCTTCTGTGGTCGACGATCTCGTCGCTTCGGGCGAGCGGGGCATTCCCGCTTTGATCGCTCGGGTCGACTCACAGCGGGTCGTGATCGGCGACGCGGGTTCACCGGCCAAGGCCAAGTCGACGTCCGGTTTGCGTAGCTTGCTGAACGCCGGACGCTGATCGCACCCGCGTCGCCGTAGGCGTTTCGACTCAGTCGCCGATTCGCATATATTCTTTTGCGGCAGAACATCTTTGGCATTCCGGCGCAGGATGCCTACCCCAGATGCTTGCGGAAGCCGATTCGGTACTGACCGATTCAGCCTGAAAATATCTGTGCGACAGCATCATTGACGAATCCCGTCTCAACGGAGTCCAAGACATAGCCGGTGTGCATAGAACCCGTGAAACGAAATGCTTTGGGAAATGCCGAACTAACGTGTGATCTTGACGACTTCTGATACGCGCGGCCCAGCGTCGCACGTTCACGATTCATGCCCTCCCGACCCGCGAAAACCGGTGGTGCAGCTCACAAAAAGTGCGTGATATGAGTCACCAAAGGATTAAAAATTCCGGAAACTGACACGTGCGACAAAGATGCGGTTGACCTGCGCAGTCCATCGGCTGAGTCGGACTTAACCAGGCTGTAATCGGCGTTGTACACCGGCGTGTCTCGACATGACGTGCGCAGTGCATTTCTCGTACGGTCCGTGTCGGCCCACAAAGCCGGAAGAAAATCCGAATCCACGGACCCGCGTGTGAGCGGGGGCTACGGACGGCGACGACGCCGCCGTGCGGCCGCTGGGCTCAAGCCCGGATCGGCAGCTCGCCCTTGCTGTCGTGCCTGATCGAGACGGCACGGCTCGAAGTAGCAATTCGCCGGACAACCGGCACTAAGCCCATCTCGCTGGGCTTGCTTCGGCGCGCGCACCCGCGAAAGGAACGATGTTGAAGAACGTCCGCCAGACGCTTCGCATGGCTGCGCTCACTGCGGTGCTCGCTTCGGCCCCGCTGAGCCTGTCCAACGCGATTGCCTCCGCCGATTTCGAGCGGGTGACCCCGCACGCGCCGGTCGAGCTGGCCGGTTTCGTGCCGGCTCCGGTCGCGCCGCCCGCCGACGACGCCCCGGCGACCCCGGACGCGCCGCCCGCTCCAGAGGTTCCGAACGCTGCGCCAGTGGCCGACGCTGCGCCGGCTCCGGCCGACCTGCCGCCGGCTCCGGACGCGCCGCCGGCCCCAGCCCCGGATGCGCCGCCTGCACCTGAGGCACCTGCGCCCGCACCTGAGGCGCCTGCGCCCGCACCTGAGGCGCCTGCGCCCGCGCCGGAAGCCCCGGCGCCCGCCGACGCCGCTCCGGCGCCGGAGGAAGCGCCGGCGCCCAAGAAGGCGTACAGCGTGAACTGGGACGCGATCGCTGGCTGCGAGTCGGGTGGCAACTGGGGGATCAGCACCGGCAACGGCTACTCCGGCGGTTTGCAGTTCACGTCGAGCACCTGGCGCTCCAACGGTGGCTCGGGCTCCCCGAACGGCGCGAGCCGTGAGGAGCAGATCCGGGTGGCCGAGAATGTGCTGCACTCGCAGGGCATCGGCGCGTGGCCGGTTTGCGGCCGTCGCGGCTGAACCAACTACATCACTGACCAACGGCGGTGGCCGGGCTGATGCCCGCCACCGCCGTTGGCGTCTCGGCAGAGGTCGAAGATCAGCAGGGTGTCCGGCACGCGCCGGTCGCGCTGTGTTACCAACGACTCATGACCGCGACGGCATTCGAGAACCTCGACGACTACCTTGCGCTGCCGCGGGTTTCCGGCCTCGCCGTGTCGGCGGACGGGTCGCGCGTGGTGACCACGGTGGCCACACTCAACGACAAGCGGTCCCAGCACGTCAGTGCCGTCTGGGAACTCGATCCGGCCGGCCGGCGCCCAGCGCAGCGGCTCACCCGCAGCGCCTACGGAGAGTCGTCACCGACATTCACGGCAGACGGCGACCTGCTGTTCCTCTCGTCGCGGCCCAGCGCCGAGAACTCCGGCGACGGCAGAAAGCCGCCCGCCTCGCTGTGGCGACTGCCTGCCGGAGGCGGCGAGGCGGTCGAGGTTTTGCGGGTGCCGGGCGGAATCAGCGCCGTGCGTACCGCACGTGGCGCCGACGCTGTCGTCGTCGGGGCGGCGATGCTGCCGGCGGCCGGCGACATCGACGACGATCGCCGGCTGCGCGATCTGCGTAACGACGGCCAGGTGACGGCGATCCTGCACACCGACTACCCAGTTCGCTTCTGGAACTCCGACATCGGCCCGGATGAACCGCATTTGCTCGACGCCGACGGACCGCGTGACCTGACGCCACAGCCCGGTAACGCCCTGCGGGCCGCCGGCTTTGACGATGCTGACTTCGACATCAGCGCAGACGGCAGCTTCCTCGTGACGACGTGGCAGCTCACCGGGCCCGGACCCGCCCAACGGTCGGTGCTGATGCGGGTCGACCTGGCTTCCGGGGAGCGACGGGTCATCGCCCACGATCCCGACGCCAATCTCGAGCACCCCGCGATCGCACCGGACGGGTCGGGCGTCGCCTACGCCCGCGAGACCATTTCGACTCCTGACCGAGCTCCGCGAATGACGTTGCAGTATCTGCGATTCGGCGATCAGCCCCGACCGGTTGCCGACGGCTGGGATCGTCGGCCGAGTTCGATCTCGTGGTCCAGCGATGGCACCGCACTGGTCGTCACCGCCGACCAGAACGGCCGGGCACCGGTGTTCAGCGTTGACGTGAAGACGTCGACGGTCACGCAGCTCACCGATGACGATTTCGGCTATACCGATGTTGTTGCCGCACCGGGCGGCGTGCTGTACGCGTTGCGGAGTTCGTATGCGGCACCGCCACATCCGGTCCGCATCGGTTCCGACGGTGCCGTCACGACGCTGCCGTGTATCGAATTGCCCTCGCTGCCTGGAACATTGACCGAAGTAGCGACGACGACCGCCGATGGGTCCACGGTGCGATCGTGGTTGGTGCTGCCGGCCGGCGCAGCGCCACCGGCCCCGTTGCTGCTCTGGGTGCACGGCGGTCCGTTGGGCAGCTGGAACAGCTGGGCCTGGCGATGGAACCCGTGGCTGATGGCATCGCGTGGCTACGCGGTGCTGCTGCCCGACCCGGCGCTGTCGACCGGTTACGGGCAGGACTTCATCCAGCGGGGCTGGGGCGCTTGGGGTGGACCACCATTCGACGATCTGATGGCCGCGACCGACGCGGCGTGCGAGCATCCACAAGTTGACGCAACCCGGATCGCCGCGATGGGCGGATCGTTCGGCGGCTACATGGCCAACTGGATCGCGGGCCACACCAACCGTTTCGCCGCGATCGTCACCCACGCCAGCCTGTGGGCGCTCGACCAGTTCGGGCCGACCACCGACACGGCCTATTACTGGCGCAGGGAAATGACGCCGGAGATGACCGCAGCCAACTCGCCGCACCAATTCGTCGGCAACATCAGTACACCGATGCTGGTTATTCACGGCGACAAGGACTATCGGGTGCCGATCGGCGAGAGCCTGCGGCTCTGGTACGAGCTGCTGGCCACCTCGGCGCTGCCGGCCGGCGACGATGGCAGCAGTCCGCACCGGTTTCTGTACTTCCCGACCGAGGACCACTGGGTGATCGCGCCACAGCACACCAAGATCTGGTACGAGGTGGTGATCGCCTTCCTGGCTGAGCACGTGCTGGGGGAAAGCGCGGAATGGCCGGAGGCGCTCGGAGTACCGTCGCGCCCGTGACTGCAACGCGGGAATACGACATCGTCTTGTACGGGGCAACCGGCTTCGTGGGCAAGTTGACGGCCGAGTACCTGGCCCGGGCCGGCGGCAGGGCCCGGATCGCGCTGGCCGGCCGCTCGACCGACCGTCTGCTGGCGATCCGGGAAACGCTGGGGGAGTCAGCGCAGTCCTGGCAGGTCCTGACCGCCGACGCCTCGTCACCGAAGACGCTGGATGCGATGGCCGCCCAGGCCCAGGTCGTGGTCACGACGGTCGGTCCCTACACCAAATACGGACTGCCGCTGGTCGCGGCCTGCGCGGCCGCAGGCACCGATTATGCGGACCTGACCGGCGAGCCCCCGTTCGTCCGCGACAGCATCGACCTGTACCACAAGCAGGCCCAGGACACCGGCGCGCGCATCGTGCACGCGTGCGGATTCGATTCCATCCCTTCCGATCTCACCGTCTACGCGCTCTACCGCAGGGCGCTCGAGGACGGCGCGGGCGAGCTCGTCGGCACCGACTTCGTGGTTCGCGCGATGTCCGGAGGGTTATCCGGCGGGACCATCGCTTCGGGTGTGGAAGTGCTGGACGCCGTGTCGAGGGATCCCGAGGTGCGCCGCCAATTCGCCGATCCCTACACGCTGAGTCCCGACCGCGGCGCCGAACCCGAACTCGGCGCCCAGCCCGACCTGCGGCGTCGGCGCGGCCGCCAGATCGCACCCGAGCTCACCGGCCTGTGGACCGCGGGTTTCATGATGGCACCGGCCAACACGCGAATTGTCCGCCGCAGCAACGCATTACAAGACTGGGCGTACGGTAGGCGGTTCCAGTACAGCGAACACATGAACGTGGGCTCGTCGGCGTTGGCGCCGGTGGCATCGGCCGCCATCAACGCCGTCGGCAATGCGACGACCGCGTTGGGCAGTCGCTATTTCCGGCTTTTGCCACGCCGGTTGGTCGACCGGGCGTTGCCCAAACCGGGCACCGGCCCCAGTGAAGCCGCTCGCGAGCGCGGTTTCTACAAGGCCGAGACCTACACCACGACGACATCCGGGGCCCGCTACATCGCCACCATGGCTCAGCGTGGCGACCCTGGCTACAAGGCGACCGCGGTGCTGCTGGGCGAGAGCGGGCTGTCGCTGGCACTGGACCGCGACGCGCTCTCCGAACTGCGCGGAGTGCTGACACCGGCGGCGGCGATGGGGGACGCGCTGCTGGCGCGATTCCCGGCGGCCGAGGTTTCGCTGGAGACCGCACGGCTGATGCACCGCTGACCCCAGCGATCTGGTCTGGAAAGAACCCTGTCGGACAAGATCAGCGGGCGCTAGTGTCGTCTCAGAGTCAAACCATCCCAGCAACGTTAGGTGGACGGGTCCATGTCTGGCCTTGAAGATCTTCTGTCTCAGATTCCCACGAGTGACATCGCCAGCAAGCTCGGCGTTGACGAAGGCGAAGTCGACAAAGCGGTGCAATTGCTGGTGCCGGTGCTGGTCGGTGGACTGCAAGAAAATGCCCAAGACCCCGATCACGCCAGCAACATCGAATCGGCGGCTGACAACCACGCAGCCAGCGGCCTGCTCGACGGCGGCGTGAGCCTCGACCACGTCAACGAGGCCGACGGCCTGCAGGCGGTCGCGAAGATCTTCGGCGGCAACGACGCCGGCCAGGTCGCCAGTGCGCTCGCCGGTGGCGGCGGGGGCAACAGCGATTTACTCAAGCAGTTGCTGCCGATCCTCGCGCCCATCGTTCTCGCGTACATCGGCAAGCAGCTCGGTCAGAAGAGCGCCCCGGCCACGCAGGAGGCCTCCTCCGGTGGCGGCCTCAACGACGTGCTCGGCAGCATCCTCGGCGGAGTTGCCGGCGGCAACAAGTCGCTGGGCACGGTGTTGGGCAACGTGCTGGGCGCCAAGGCGGGCGACATCCTCGGCGGACTGTTCGGCAAGAAGTAGCCCGACACCGCCCGCGACGGGCGGTGTTCGTCGCACGCGTCGGTCCTTTCTAGACTTGACGCGTGACCACTAGCCCAGAACGCGCCGCTGACACGCGGGCTGAAGACCTGCCCAAGGCGTGGGACCCGGGCGCGGTCGAAAGCGAGATCTATCAGCGCTGGGTGGATGCCGGCTATTTCACCGCGGATCCGACCAGTGGCAAGCCGCCGTACTCCATCGTTCTGCCGCCGCCGAACGTGACCGGCAGCCTGCACATGGGCCACGCGCTGGAGCACACCATGATGGACGCCCTGACCCGTCGCAAGCGCATGCAGGGCTACGAGGTGCTGTGGCAGCCGGGCATGGACCACGCCGGGATCGCAACGCAGAGCGTGGTGGAAAAGCAGCTCGCCGTTGACGGCAAGACCAAAGAGGACTTCGGCCGGGAACTCTTCGTCGACAAAGTCTGGGACTGGAAGCGGGAATCCGGCGGCGCTATCACCGGCCAGATGCGACGCCTCGGTGACGGAGTCGACTGGAGCCGAGACCGCTTCACCATGGATGAGGGCCTGTCGCGCGCAGTCCGCACCATCTTCAAGCGGCTGTATGACGCCGGCCTGATCTATCAGGCCGAACGACTGGTCAACTGGTCGCCGGTGCTCGAGACCGCGATCTCCGACCTCGAGGTGAAATACGAGGACGTCGAGGGCGAGCTGGTCTCGTTCCGGTACGGCTCGATGAACGACGACGAGCCGCACATCGTGGTCGCCACCACCCGGCTGGAGACGATGCTGGGTGACACCGCGATCGCCGTGCACCCCGATGACGACCGGTACCGGCATCTGGTCGGCCAGACGCTGCCGCATCCGTTCGTCGAGCGCGACATCGTGATCGTCGCCGACGCGCACGTGGATCCCGAATTCGGTACGGGCGCAGTCAAGGTGACGCCGGCTCACGACCCCAACGACTTCGAGATCGGGCTGCGGCACAACCTGCCGATGCCCACGATGCTCGACACCAAGGCCCGGATCGCCGACACCGGAACGCAGTTCGACGGGCAGGACCGGTTCGAGGCACGGGTGAAGATTCGCGAGGCGCTTGCCGCCCAGGGCCGCATCGTCGCCGAGAAGCGCCCGTACCTGCACAGCGTCGGGCACTCCGAGCGCAGCGGTGAGCCGGTCGAGCCGCGGCTGTCGTTGCAGTGGTGGGTCAATGTCGAGTCGCTGGCCAAAGCCGCGGGTGACGCGGTTCGCAACGGCGACACCGTGATTCATCCGAAGAGCCTCGAGCCGCGTTGGTTCGCCTGGGTCGACGACATGCACGACTGGTGTATCTCGCGCCAGCTGTGGTGGGGTCATCGCATTCCGATCTGGCACGGACCCGACGGGCAGAAGGTCTGCGTCGGACCGGACGAGACCCCGCCCGAGGGCTGGGAGCAGGACCCCGATGTCCTGGATACCTGGTTCTCGTCGGCGCTGTGGCCGTTCTCCACACTGGGGTGGCCTGACCGCACGCCTGAGGTCGAGAAGTTTTATCCGACAACGGTTCTGGTGACCGGGTACGACATCATTTTCTTCTGGGTGGCTCGGATGATGATGTTCGGCACCTTTGTCGGTGGCGACGATGTCATCACCCTCGACGGCGCGCGGAGCCCGCAGGTGCCGTTCCAGAATGTCTTCCTGCACGGGCTGATTCGCGATGAATCCGGCCGCAAGATGAGTAAGTCCAAAGGCAACGTCGTCGACCCGCTGGAATGGGTCGAGTCGTTCGGGGCCGACGCGTTGCGATTTACACTCGCCCGCGGCGCCAGCCCCGGTGGTGACCTGTCCATCGGCGAGGACGCCGCCCGCGCGTCGCGCAACTTCGCGAACAAACTGTTCAACGCCACCCGGTTCGCGCTGATGAACGGTGCCGCACTGGCGCCGCTGCCCGGGCTCGACGAGCTCACCGACGCCGACCGCTGGATTCTCGGCCGGTTGGAAGAAGTTCGCGCCGAGGTGGATTCGGCGTTCGACGGCTATGAGTTCAGCCGCGCCTGCGCAGCCCTCTACCACTTCGCGTGGGATGAGTTCTGCGACTGGTACCTGGAGTTGGCCAAGGTGCAGCTGTCGAACCCGGACGGCGGGCACACCACCGCCGTGTTGGCCTTCGTGCTCGACACGCTGCTCAAGTTGCTGCACCCGGTCATTCCCTTCGTCACCGAGACGCTGTGGAAGAACCTGACCGGCGGTGAGTCCGTGGTCATCGCCGACTGGCCGCAGCCCTCGGGTTTCGCGCTGGATACCGTTGCTGCGCAACGGATCACCGACATGCAGAGGCTGGTCACCGAGATCCGCAGGTTCCGCAGCGATCAAGGGCTGGCCGACCGGCAGAAGGTGCCGGCGCGCTTGTCCGGTATCGACACCGCCGACCTGAGCGCCCAGCTCGGCGCCGTGTCCTCGCTGGCGTGGGTGACCGAACCCGCCGCGGACTTCACGCCCTCGGCGTCGCTGGAGGTCGGGCTCAAGGGCGGTATCGTCGTCGTTGAACTGGACACGTCGGGAACCATCGACGTGGCCGCCGAGCGTCGCCGCTTGGAGAAGGACTTGGCCGCCGCGCAAAAGGAATTGGCCTCGACCACAGCGAAATTGGGTAACGCGGACTTCATGTCCAAGGCGCCCGAAGCGGTCGTCGCCAAGCAACGGGAGCGACAACGGGTGGCGCGTGAGGAAGCCGACCGGATCACCGCCAGGTTGGCCGGACTGAAGTGACGCTCGAGCCCGAACCCGAATACGCGGAACTCGCTGAGGTTCCACCCACCCCGGACGAGATCGCGGCACTTCTGCAGGTCGAGCACTTGCTCGACCAACGCTGGCCGGAAACGAAGATCGAGCCCAGCCTGGACCGAATCTCGGCGCTGATGGATCTGCTCGGCTCGCCGCAACGCAGTTACCCGTCGATCCATATCGCCGGCACCAACGGCAAAACCTCGGTGGCGCGGATGGTGGACGCGCTGCTGACCGCGCTGCAGCGGCGGACCGGGCGTACCACCAGCCCGCACCTCCAGTCGGCGGTCGAACGCATCGCGATCGACGGAAAGCCGATCAGCCCCGCGACATACGTGGCGACCTACACCGAGCTCGAGCCGTTCATCCAGATGATCGACGAGCAGTCGCAGGCGGCCGGCGGCCCGGCGATGAGCAAATTCGAGGTGCTCACCGCGATGGCGTTCGCAGCGTTCGCCGATGCCCCGATCGATGTGGGGGTGATCGAAGTGGGTCTCGGCGGACGCTGGGACGCCACCAATGTGATCGACGCGCCGGTCGCGGTGATCACCCCGATCAGCGTCGACCATGTCGAATACCTCGGCGAGGACATCGCCGGCATCGCCGGTGAGAAAGCCGGCATCATCCGCGAAGCCGGAGGAGGGGCGCTCCGGACACCGTCGCGATCATCGGTCGTCAGGTCGCAGAGGCCATGGAGGTGGTGCTGGCGCAGACCGTGGGTGCCGATGCCGCTGTCGCGCGCGAGGATTCGGAGTTCGCGGTGCTCAGTCGCCAGGTCGCGATCGGTGGCCAGCTGCTGGAGTTGCAGGGTCTCGGCGGGGTCTACAGCGAAGTGTTCCTCCCACTGCACGGCGAACACCAAGCCCACAACGCGGTGATCGCACTGGCGGCGGTGGAGGCGTTCTTCGGAGCCGGCCCACAGCGCCAACTCGACATCGACAGCGTGCGAGCCGGATTCGCCGCCGTGAGCAGTCCCGGCCGGCTGGAGCGGATGCGCAGCGCGCCCACGGTGTTCGTCGACGCCGCGCACAATCCGGCGGGTGCGGCGGCGCTGGCCCAGACCTTGGCCGAGGAGTTCGACTTCCGGTTCCTGGTCGGAGTGGTCAGCGTGATGGGCGACAAGGATGTCGGCGGCATTCTGAGCGCGCTCGAGCCGGTGTTTGATCGAATCGTGATCACCCACAACGGATCACCGCGAGCGTTGGATGTCGAATCGTTGGCGCTGATCGCGCAGCAGTATTTCGGGCCCGACCGGGTGGTCACCGCCGAGAACCTGCGCGACGCCATCGACACCGCCACCGCGCTGGTCGATGACGCCGACGCCGAGGGTGAGTCGTTCTCCGGAACGGGCATCGTCGTCACCGGCTCGGTCGTCACCGCCGGCGCTGCTCGTTCGCTGTTTGGTCGTGACCCCGCGTGACCGCGTCCGACGACGATGAGCCCGGTGAAGCCGGGTTCGAGGAGCGGCGCCATGAGGACACGTCCGATATTCCAAAACCTGACCCGTGGAAGAGCTTTCGCGGTGTCACGGCCGGCACTCTGATCCTGGAGGCGATCGTGGTACTGCTGGCGCTGCCGGTGGTCGCGACGATCGGCGGCGGACTGAACGCGGTTGCGCTGACGTATCTGCTCGGTCTGGCGGCGATCCTGATCGTTCTCTCGGGGCTGCAGCGTCGGTCGTGGGCCATTTGGGCGGACCTGGGCGTGCAGCTGGTCGCGGTCGCCGGATTCGCCGTCTATCCGGGTGTCGGCGCCATCGGCCTGATCTTCGCCGCGGTGTGGGCACTGATCGTCTACGTGCGTTCGGAGGTCCTGCGGCGGGAGCGGCTCGGGTTGCTCCCCGGTCAAGACGGCCCACCCGGCTGATCCAGGTACGCTGTGCGCCGTGACGAGCGGTAATGAGCGGACCCTGCTGTTGATCAAGCCCGATGGTGTCGAGCGTCGTCTGGTGGGCGAGATCCTCGGCCGCGTCGAACGCAAGGGCCTGACCATCGCGGAACTGGAACTGCGGACCGTCAGCGAGAAGCTGGCCCGCAGCCACTACGCCGAACACGACGGCAAGCCGTTTTTCGGCTCGCTGGTCGAGTTCATCACGTCATCACCGCTGGTAGCAGCGATTATCGAAGGCCCTCGGGCGATTGCCGCGATCCGGCAGCTCGCGGGCGGGACAGACCCGGTGGAGAAGGCGCTGCCCGGCACCATCCGCGGTGATTTCGGCCTCGAGACGCAGTTCAACCTGGTGCACGGCTCCGATTCGCCGGAGTCCGCAGAGCGCGAGATCGCGCTCTGGTTCAGCAAGGCTTGATAACGGGTCGGCAGCACTTGGTCCTACCCGGTACCTCGGTATGGGACACTGGTAGCCGGGTGAACGTCGCCGGACCGGCTTAGGAACGTCGACAGGCGCCCGAATGAAGACTTTGACAAGCGCGACCACCGCGACTCGCGGCGCGGCTGTCCAGCCATCATTCAGACCGGCACCGAGTGTGTTCGACCCGAACTGCTCGGGGCAAGACCATCACAAGCCCGGGAGAAAGTGACCCGGGTTCATAGCGAAGCCCTCGCGTGGCCGCGTCGAAAGGACGCGCCCGAGGGCTTGAGGAGAATACGTGACAGACGGTGGCCCATTCTCAGAAGTTCCGGAAGAGTCGTCGCAGCTTGAAGACCTGCCAGAGCGGCTAAGGGTTCATTCCCTGGCGCGGGCGCTGGGAACTACCAGCAGGCAGGTGCTCGACGCGCTGACCGAGCTCGACGGTCGGATCCGCAGCGCTCACTCGACGGTGGAGCGCGTCGACGCGGTTCGCGTGCGCGACTTGCTCGCCAGCGCGCCCGCGGCTGTCAGCGCGTCGGTCGCGGTGGCCGGGGCGGTTGCCGCCGGCGAGGCCGAGGAACCCGAGTCGCGGCTGATGCTGGAGACCGCGCCGGCCGAGCGTCCCGAATACATGCCGCTGTTCGTGGCACCCCAACCTGTCAAGCGGGTCGAGGTCCCGGAGAAGCCCGACACATCGGAAGATGCCGAGCCCGACGTCGCCGAGTCCGACGATGACGATGACGACGACTTCGATGGCGACGGGGACGGGGACGGGGACGCCGACCGTCCGGCCAATCGGCGTCGTCGTCGTGGACGTCGCGGACGGGGCCGTGGCCGTGGCGAGCAGAACGGCTCCGAGAACGGCTCGGGCGACGGCGGCACGTCAGACGACTCGGGTGACGAGGACGACAGCGACGACTCTGCGGACGACTCGGACGACTCCGATGGCTCCGACGACGACAACGGTTCCGGCGACGGCGCCACCAAGCGTCGCCGTCGGCGTCGCCGCCGCAAGTCGGGTTCCGCCGATGACTCCGACGACAGCTCGTCACCGGACGACCCGCCGAACACCGTGGTGCACGAGCGGGCACCCCGGGCCAAGAACAAACCCGACTCCAGCAACAACGAGATCCAGGGCATCGACGGCTCGACCCGGCTCGAGGCCAAACGGCAGCGCCGTCGCGACGGCCGTGACGCCGGACGCCGGCGCCCGCCGGTCCTGACCGAAGCTGAATTCCTGGCCCGCCGCGAGGCGGTCGACCGGGTGATGGTTGTCCGCGACAAGGTCCGCACCGAACCGCCGCACCAGGGCAGCCGGTACACCCAGATCGCCGTGCTCGAGGACGGCATCGTCGTGGAGCACTTTGTCACCAGCGCGGCGTCGGCCTCCCTTGTCGGCAATATCTACCTGGGCATCGTGCAGAACGTGCTGCCGTCGATGGAGGCTGCGTTCGTCGACATCGGCCGCGGCCGCAATGGCGTGCTCTACGCCGGCGAGGTGAACTGGGAGGCCGCCGGCCTGGGCGGTTCCAACCGCAAGATCGAGCAGGCGCTCAGGCCCGGTGACTACGTTGTCGTGCAGGTCAGCAAGGATCCGGTCGGCCATAAGGGCGCCCGACTGACTACGCAGGTGTCGCTGGCCGGCCGCTACCTGGTGTACGTGCCTGGCGCTTCGTCGACCGGCATCAGCCGCAAACTTCCCGACACCGAACGCCAACGGCTCAAGGAGATTCTTCGCGAGGTCGTGCCGTCCGACGCCGGCGTGATCATCCGCACCGCTTCGGAAGGCGTGAAAGAAGACGACATCCGCGGAGACGTCAACCGGCTGCAGCAGCGGTGGACCGAGATCGCGGAGGTGGCCGAGGAGACCAAGAAAAAAGCGGCCGGTGCCGCCGTCGCGCTCTACGAAGAGCCCGACGTCCTGGTCAAGGTCATCCGCGACCTGTTCAACGAAGATTTCAAGCAGCTGATCGTGTCCGGCGAGGATGCCTGGACCACTATCAACGAATACGTGAGTTCAGTTGCGCCCGAACTTGTCTCGAAGCTGAACCAATACGCGCCGGCCGGTGAAGAAGGCCCCGATGTCTTCGCGGTGCACCGCATCGACGAGCAACTGGCCAAGGCGATGGACCGCAAGGTCTGGCTGCCGTCGGGTGGCACGTTGGTCATCGACCGGACCGAGGCGATGACCATCGTCGACGTCAACACCGGCAAGTTCACCGGCTCGGGCGGCAACCTCGAGCAGACCGTCACCAAGAACAACCTCGAGGCGGCCGAGGAGACCGTGCGCCAACTGCGGCTGCGTGACATCGGCGGCATGATCGTCATCGACTTCATTGACATGGTCCTCGAGTCCAACCGAGATTTGGTGTTGCGACGGCTGACCGAGGCGCTGGCCCGCGACCGGACCCGTCACCAGGTGTCCGAAGTGACCTCGCTCGGTCTGGTGCAGCTGACCCGCAAGAAGCTGGGCACCGGGCTGATCGAAGCCTTCTCCACGACGTGTCCGCACTGCAGCGGCCGCGGCATCATGCTGCACGGCGATCCAGTCGACTCGGCCCCGTCGACCGGCCGCAAACAACCGGAGTCCGGTGGTCGGCGTGGCCGGCGGTCCAAGAAGGGCAAGGCCGAAGAGCCCGCTGTCGCCAGCGTGCCCGTGCATACGCCCGGCGAACATCCGATGTTCAAAGCCATGGCCGCAGCCAACGGTGATCATGACGAAGACGACGAGCTGGCACATGGCGACGACACGGACGACGTACCCGCCGATCAGCACGATGGCGATGCCGAAGCCGACGAGCAGCTGCAGAAGCAGGCTGCGAAGGAGGCCGTAGAAGAAGACCTCGAAGACGATGACTTCGACGACGAAGACGACTCGGACGACGACTCGGACGACTCGGACGACGACGAGACCGAACAGGTCGATCTCGACGACGATGGTGACGACCTCGATGACGAGGACGACGACCTCGACGATGAAGACGACGAGGATGACGACGATGATGATGATGACGACGACTTCGAGGACAGCGACGACGAGGACGAGGACTCCGATCGGGCGCAGGAGTCGTATGTCGGCGCCGCTTCCGCCTCCGACGGGCGACCCCGAAGGCGTCGGGCTGCGGCCCGGCCCGCCGGTCCACCCGCCCACGAGGACTGATGTGCGGACTGAAACGCCGGTTTGACCCTGTAGCTGCTGGTCACGTACCCTTGACCAGTTGTCGCCAGGCCCGCTGGCCCGCCAAGTGGGACAAGTAGCCGGCCGACACCCCCAACCAGCCCGCGCAGCTCGTGGCTGCGCGACGCCCAGAAGAAGAGGTAGACGTAATCATGGCGACCTACGCAATCGTCAAGACCGGCGGTAAGCAGTACAAAGTTGCCGTTGGTGACGTCGTCAAGGTCGAGAAGCTCGACACCGAGCCGGGCGCCAAGGTGTCGCTTCCGGTCGCCCTGGTCGTCGACGGCGCCACCGTCACCTCCGAGGCCGCCGCACTGGCCAAGGTCGCGGTCACCGGCGAGGTGCTCGAGCACACCAAGGGCCCCAAGATCCGCATCCACAAGTTCAAGAACAAGACCGGCTACCACAAGCGTCAGGGTCACCGTCAGCAGCTGACGGTCCTGAAGGTCACCGGAATCAAGTAGGAGCGACAGACATGGCACACAAAAAGGGCGCTTCCAGCTCACGTAACGGTCGCGATTCAAACGCGCAGCGGCTGGGTGTGAAGCGATTCGGCGGCCAGGTCGTCAAGGCCGGCGAGATCATCGTCCGCCAGCGCGGCACGCACTTCCACCCCGGCGTCAACGTCGGCCGTGGCGGCGACGACACGTTGTTCGCCAAGGCGGCGGGCGCCGTCTTGTTCGGCGTCAAGCGTGGCCGCAAGACGGTCAATATCGTCTCGGCCGCGGCCAACCTTCCTGCGACCAAGTGACCACTCGGCGAGTGTGAGGCCGCACTAGCTTCACACTCGACGAGTTAGAGGAATTCCGATGGCTCCTCGGTTTGTCGATCGCGTCGTTATCCATGCGCGCGCCGGCTCCGGTGGTAACGGCTGCGCCTCAGTCCACCGCGAGAAATTCAAGCCACTCGGCGGTCCCGACGGTGGCAATGGTGGCCACGGCGGCAGCATTGTGCTGGTCGTCGACCCGCAGGTGCACACCCTGCTCGACTTTCACTTCCACCCGCACGTAGTTGCCGCGTCGGGCAAACAGGGCATGGGCGGTAACCGCGCCGGCGCTGCCGCTCCCGATCTGGAGATCAAGGTCCCTGACGGCACCATGGTGGTCGACGAGGACGGCCGCATTCTTGCCGACCTGGTCGGTGCCGGCAGCCGCTTCGAAGCCGCCGCCGGCGGTCGCGGTGGGTTGGGTAACGCCGCGCTGGCGTCGCGTGCCCGCAAGGCGCCCGGGTTCGCGCTGTTGGGGGAAAAAGGCGAAGCCCGCGACTTCACCCTCGAACTCAAGACGGTTGCCGACATCGGGCTGATCGGCTTTCCGTCGGCCGGCAAATCCTCACTGGTGTCGACTATTTCGGCGGCCAAGCCGAAGATCGCCGACTATCCGTTCACCACGCTGGCCCCCAATCTCGGGGTGGTTTCAGCAGGGGAGCGGACGTTCACTGTTGCCGATGTGCCGGGCCTGATCCCGGGTGCGTCGCAAGGCCGCGGTCTGGGGCTGGACTTCCTGCGCCACATCGAGCGGTGTGCGGTGCTGGTGCACGTGGTGGATTGTGCGACTGCCGAACCGGGCCGCGACCCGATCTCCGACATCGACGCGCTGGAAGCCGAGCTGGCCGCCTACACGCCAACCCTGCAAGGGGATTCAACGCTGGGCGATCTGGTGGATCGCCCACGCGCAGTCGTGCTCAACAAGATCGACGTGCCGGAAGCCCGCGAGATGGCCGAGTTCGTCCGCGACGAGATCGCCGAACGCGGATGGCCGGTGTTCATGGTGTCGACGGTTGCCCGGGAAGGGCTGCAGCCGTTGATCTTCGGTCTGGCCGACATGGTCAGGGATTATCAGGCCGCCCAGCCGGCGCTGGTGCCGCGACGGCCGGTGATCCGTCCGGTACCCGTTGACGAATCCGGTTTCACCGTGAAGTCCGACGGCGAGGGTGGATTCGTGGTCCGCGGCCGCCGGCCCGAGCGCTGGATCGCCCAGACCAGCTTCGACAACGACGAAGCAGTCGGCTATCTCGCCGACCGACTGGCCCGGCTGGGCGTCGAGGACCAACTGGTGCGACTAGGGGCACGGCCCGGGTGTGCGGTCACGATCGGCGACGTCACCTTCGACTGGGAGCCGCAGACACCGTCCGGCATCGACGCCTTGATGACGAGGCGCGGTGCCGATCTGCGCCTGGAAAACAACGACCGTATCGGCGCGGACGAACGTAAAGCGGCGCGCAAGCAACGCCGCGCTGCTGACAATGAATAGAAGTGTTGCGCGCGAGGCTATTCGGACCGCGCGCAGCGTCGTCGTCAAGGTCGGCACCACCGCACTGACCACACCGACCGGCATGTTCGACGCCAGTCGGCTGGCCGGTCTCGTCGACGCCATCGAGGCGCGAATGAAGGCGGGCTCCGACGTCATCATCGTGTCCTCCGGTGCCATCGCGGCCGGTATCGAGCCGCTCGGTCTGAGCAAGCGGCCCACCGATCTGGCCACCAAGCAGGCGGCGGCCAGTGTCGGCCAGGTCGCCCTGGTCAATGCCTGGAGCACCGCGTTCGCCCGCTATCAGCGCAGTGTCGGTCAGGTACTGCTGACCGCGCATGACGTCTCGATGCGAGTGCAGCACAACAATGCTCAGCGCACACTCGACCGGCTGCGGGCACTGCACGCGGTGGCGATCGTCAACGAGAACGACACGGTGGCCACCAACGAGATCCGGTTCGGCGACAACGACCGACTCTCCGCGCTGGTGGCGCACCTGGTCGGCGCCGACGCGCTGATCCTGCTCAGCGACATCGATGGTCTTTATGACTCCGACCCGCGTAAATCTGACGAAACACATTTCATCGCAGAGGTTTCCGGGCCGGATGACCTGGACGGCGTAATCGCGGGGCAGGGCAGTCACTTGGGCACCGGCGGCATGGCGTCCAAGCTGTCGTCGGCGCTGCTGGCCGCCGACGCGGGCGTTCCGGTGCTGTTGGCCGCCGCCACCAGTGCCGAAACGGCGCTGGCCGACGCCTCGGTGGGCACCGTGTTCGCCCCGCGTCCCAACCGTATGTCGGCGCGTCGGTTCTGGGTGCGATACGCCGCCGAGGCCGCCGGGGTGCTGACGCTGGACCATGGCGCGGTGAGTGCTGTACTGGGCCAACGCCGTTCGCTGCTACCTGCGGGAATCACCGCGCTGGACGGCCGTTTTCACGGTGGCGACGTCGTCGATCTGAACGGGCCCGACGCGGTCCTGGTGGCTCGCGGAGTGGTCGCCTACGACGCCGCTGAACTGGCCACCATGATCGGCCGGTCGACGTCGGATCTGCCCGCGGAGCTACGCCGGCCCGCGGTGCACGCCGACGACCTGGTCGCCGTCTAGGCCTTCGGTATCGGCACGAGATACAGTGCACCCCAGGCGATCTCGGTCAGCGTCGTAGTCAGCTCGGCATCGTATTCGGGCGGCCTGCCGGGCAGGTTCTGCTGACAGGCCCGCTCGACCATCCAGCTGAGCGCACTTGCCGTGGTAGCCGCAGGTAGCTCTCGGCGGATCGACCCGTCGGCTTGGCCGTCCTCGATGACCTGGGTCAGCCGGCTGGAGATGCCGGTGAGAAGCTCGCGATAGGTCGCCGCGACCAATGGGTCATACCCGGCCATCTCGTTGAGCGCGACCAGCACGGGCTGATGCCGCCGGTAGCTGGCGACGATTCCCGCCATTGCCGCCCGCACGTCGTCGGGATCGTGTCGACCCGCCACCCCCCACCAGAGTTCGGCGCTGTCGGCGAGGTCGCCGAACACCTGGCCGGCCAGCCGTCGCAGCAGGTCGCCCTTGTCCTCGAAGTAGATGTAGAAGCTGGCTCGCGACATCCCCGCCTCGGTGGACAGGCGGTCGACGCTGAGTTCGGTGAAACTCGCGCCGTCGCGCATCAGCCGTTCGGTGGCATCGAGTAGCCGCCGCTCGATCTGCTGGCGTCGCTCCTGCCGCTTGGCTTGCGGCTTTCGGGTGACGGAAGGCATGGCCGACAGTATGACATCTTGACTAGACATACTGTCTAGTTTTATGGTCGTCGGTGTTCTGAGTTTGTGACCCGCGTCATATCCGATGGAGGATTCCGCCATGACAGCGACGACCGCCGCCCCTCGCGCCTACGACCCCATCGACCTGTCGTCACGCGCCTTCTGGTCGACCAGCGCGCGGGACCGGGAGCAGGTCGTTCGCGGAGCTGCGAGCCGACCGCCCGGTCAGTTGGCATCCGCCGGTGGAAGACCCGCTGATGCCTGACCCCAACGACCCCGGCTACTGGGCGGTCACCCGCCGCGATGACATCGTCGCGATCAGCCGCGACAACGAGATCGTTCCTGTCCGGCAAGGGCGTGCATGTTCGAGAACGTTCCCGAGGAACTGCTCGAGGCGTCGCAGTCCTTCCTGGCGATGGACCCGCCGCGGCACACGTTCCTGCGCAAACTCGTCAGCGCCGCGTTCACCCCGCGGCAGATCCGGCGTATCGAGGACTCGATCAAGGCGAACGCGAAGGCCATCGTCGAGGAACTCAAAGCCGCAGGCAGTGGCGTCGATTTCGTCGAGCACTGCGCCAAGGAACTACCGATTCGCACGTTGTCGGACATGGTGGGCATCCCCGAAGCCGAGCGCCAAAAGCTCGCGCACGCCGCCGACGCCATGGTCTCGTCGGGCGACCCGGATCTACCTCAATGGTCGCCACCCGTTGGAGGTGTTGTTCGAGGCGCAGATGTACATGCATCAGGTGGCCTGGCGCGCTCGCCGCCGAGCGGCGCGCGAGCACCCCGGCGACGACCTGTTCACCAGCCCTGGTGACCGCCGAGGTGGACGGCGACAAGTTGGCCGACGCCGACGTCGCGGCGTTTCTTCGTGCTGCTCGCCGTCGCCGGCAACGACACCACCCGCCAGACCACCAGTCACGCGCTGAAGGCCCTCACCGACTATCCCGACCAGCGGGCCTGGCTGCTGGAGGATTTCGACAACCGCATCGGCGGAGCGGTCGAGGAGTTCATCCGCTGGGCTACGCCGGTGATGACGTTCCGCCGCACGGCGGCCAAGGATGTCGAGATCGGCGGCCAAGCCATCGCGCCGGGGAGAAGGTCGTGATGTTCTACTCCTCGGGCAACTTCGACACCGATGTGTTCTCCCATCCCGAGCGCCTCGACCTGAGCCGTAATCCCAACCCGCACGTCGGGTTCGGTGGCGGCGGCGTGCACTTCTGCCTCGGTGCGAACCTGGCCAGGGCGCAGCTGCGGGCGATCTTCGGTGAGCTGCTGCACCAGCTGCCGGATATTCAGGCCGGCGACCCGGCGTTTCGTGGCCGGCAACTTCATCCACGGCATCCGCAGCATGCCCTGCACGTTCTAGTTCACGACGCGGGGGAGAGTTCTTCGGCCAGCAGCGTCAGCAGCTCCGAGCAGCCGCCGTCGACCTTGACGCCGGCCAGCTCGTCGCCGCGGGTCGGGCCGCGGTTGACGATGGCGACCGGCATGCCCAGGGCCGCGGCGTGACGCACGAAGCGGTAACCGGAGAACACCGTCAACGACGAGCCGGCGACCAGTAGCGCATCAGCATCTTCGACCATCGAAAATGACTGTTGCACAATGTGTTTGGGGACACTCTCGCCGAAGTAAACGATGTCGGGCTTGAGCATGCCGCCGCACGAGGGGCAATCGAGGTAGCGAAACGATGCGGTGTCGGTCACGACGGCGTCAGCGTCCGGCGCCACCGCCAACCCGCCGACGGCCTCGACCCGCTCGGTGAATCCCGGGTTCAGCGCGTCCAGTTCCTCGGCCAGTGCCGCGCGGCTCATCGTCCACCCGCAACCAAGGCAGATCACCTGCGCGTAGGTGCCGTGCAGGTTGATCACGTTGCTGCTGCCGGCCTTGGTGTGCAGCAGATCGACGTTCTGCGTGATGACGCCGCTGACGACGCCGAGGTGCTCGAGCGTGGCCAGCGCGCGGTGCCCGGCGTTGGGCCGGGTGTCGTCCATGTGTCGCCACCCCACGTGGTTGCGGGCCCAGTACCGCTGGCGGAACACCGGGTCGGAGGTGAACTGGCGAATCGTCATCGGGTTGGCCGGCGGTGAATCGGGTCCGCGGTAGTCGGGAATGCCGGAGTCGGTCGACATGCCCGCGCCGGTCAGCACAGCGACCCGGCAACCGGTCAGCGCAGCGACCAGCTCCGGGGCTTCCGCGCGCACAGCCGTCACCTCTTCGAGGGTACGGATGGGCACGCGCCGCAGGGCGGGTCAGGCAACCGCTCGGCTAGGTAGACGCTGGTATTTGCCCACATTCGCCGAAGCCTTTAACTCACTCTGATTGCAATATTTCCCAGGCGCCGACCCATGTTGCCTGCCCACCGTTCACCTGTTGTTTACCCCGTGTAAAACGCCTCTTTGCCCACATGCCGAGCGGTGTCGGGTGTCCTTCTCTTTGCGTGGTGACTTTGCTGGCGATGCGGAGCGCGGCCCGCGCCTGCCATGTTCCTGTGAATCACTTGCCAGCGGGGTCGCATAACTTTCAGCACGGGTCCGGGTCAGTCGCGTGTGATTGGAGCCATGGCCGGCTTGTGGCGAGGGTTTCGCGCGCTGGCGTAACCGCGTGAGCGACGGAACGGGGGAGTCGACTGTGCTCGATTTTGGGGCGCTACCGCCCGAGATCAACTCGGGGCGGATGTATGTGGGGCCGGGGTCGGCCCCGATCTTGGCGTCGGCGTCGGCGTGGCAGGCAATCGCCAGTCAACTGGAGTCGCTAGGGCGGGATTACTCCGCGGTGATTTCCGGCCTGCAAGGCGAAGGATGGTCGGGCGGTGCATCCGACGCGATGGCAACCGCGGCCGGACCTTACGTGAAGTGGGCGGGGACTACCGCGGCCAAAGCCGAGCAGACAGCCGGACAGGCGCGATCGGCCGCTGCCGCGTACGAGGCGGCATTTGCGGCGACGGTGCCGCCGGCGCTAGTCACCGCCAATCGCATGCAATACGAGGAGTTGGTCACGGCCAATCTGTTCGGGCACTACACCGCCGAGATTGCGGCCATTGAGACCGCCTACGCCGAGATGTGGGCGCAGGATGCCCAGGCGATGTACCGGTATGCGTCGTCCTCGTCGGCAGCGACTGCGCTGACTTCGTTCGGCGCGCCGCCGCAGACCACAACCGTTTCGGCGGAATCCGGGCAGTCCGCCGCGGTGGCGCAGGCAGGCGGAGTCTCGACGGCTTCAAACTCGCAGTCGGCGCTGTCGCAGCTGGTGGCTGCGGTGCCGCAGCAGCTACAAGGTCTCGCGGCAGCAGGGTCGTCGACCTCGTCGGCTTCGACGTCAGCAGATTCCACGGCGTTTCTGAGCCTTTTCAGTGATTTCAACACCCTGTCCTCGCCGTCGAATCTCGCCGCAGGGTTTACCCGTACATTCTTCGGTGGCGGCAGCTTCGCCACCGGCGCATACCGCAGTGCCCTGCAGGCGAAAGATTTGCCGAAGATCGCAGCGGAAGACGCTGCCAAGGGCGCCGGCGGCGCAGCGGCGAAGGCTTCAGCTTTGGTGCCGGAAGGCATTCGGGCACCAGTCCTTGCCAGCGTGGGCCGGGCGGAACCCATCGGTGGATTGTCGGCGCCGCAGAGCTGGGCGTCCGCAACGCCGGTGGCCAGTGCATTCGAAGAGCCGCAGTGGCTGTCGGACGGCGACCTCGCGGCGGTGCCGGCGGCGGCGGATACGACGGGAGTGGGCGCCCCCGGTGCTGGTCCGATGATGGGCATCGGCCCGACGCCGGGTCAGTGGGCGCGTCCCTCGATCAACAATGTGTTGCGCGTGCCGTCCCGCGGCTTCAAAATGCCGCGTCCGTCCCTGGGCGGATAGCGATTCGACTGGGCTCGCTGGGCCGACGGCGCCGCAGAGATCCTGGCTTCGAAACCGCGAACATTGCGAAAGGACCGCTGATGCTTGATTTCGGGGCGTTACCGCCCGAGATCAACTCGGCCAGGATGTACGCCGGCCCGGGCGCGGGTCCGATATTGGCGGCGGCCACTGCCTGGGATGCGCTGGCCGCGCAACTGGAGACGTTCGCGACCGGGTACGCCGGATCGATTTCAACGCTTCAAGGTCAGAGCTGGTCGGGCCCGGCGTCGACCGCCATGGCCGCCGCGGCCGCACCGTACGTGGCGTGGGCATCGAGCACGTCGGCGCAAGCCCAGGAGGCGGCCGACCGCGCGCGGGTGGCGGCCAGCGCGTTCGAAACAGCGTTCGTAGCGACCGTGCATCCCGCGGCGGTGTCGGCCAACCGCGTCCAGCTGGCAATGCTCGTTGCGACCAACTTCTTCGGCCAGAACACCGCGGCGATCGCGGCTACCGAGGCTGCCTACGCCGAAATGTGGGCGCAAGACGTCGCGGCGATGTACAGCTACGCCGCCTCCGCCTCAGCGGCTGCCACCCTCAGTCCGTTCAGTCAGCCTCCGCAGACCACTAATCCGGTTGCGAAGTCCGCGCAAAGCGACGCGGCCGCCCAGGGTATGGATGCCTCCGCCGGACAGGCTCAAGGCATCCTTTCGCAGCTGATATCGGCTGTGCCGCAACAACTTCAGACCCTTGCCTCCGGTGGGGCAACGAATATTTCCGCGGCAGATTCGTCGGCGACTACGACTTCGTCGGCGACGTCGATCCTGACCGCCGTCGGTGACCTCAACACTCTCGACGGGCCGCTCAATCTGGTCTATCAAATTCCCTATACGGCGTTCTCGGGCGGGACTTTCTACAACGGGCTGACGCAATCGAAGATCCAGGCCAAGGACCTGCCTGTGATCGCAGAGGAGGACGCCGGGAAGGCTGCCACCGCTACCAAGACAGGGAACGTCATGCCCGGAGGCGCGGGCGAACCCGTGCTCGCCGGTGTTGGTCGGGCGGAGCCGATCGGCACGTTGTCCGTTCCGCAGAATTGGACGGCGGCGACTCCGTCAGCCGGCTCCGCGGCGGAATCGCCCGCGGTGCCCGAGCCGGCTTCGCGGGTGCTGCCACCGTGGACGGCAAAGCCGGTGGCGAACACCCAGGCAGGCATGCCCAGCATCGGGCAGATTCCCAACGGCAGGCCGCCTCGTGGCAGCAACGCCGTATTCCGCTTGAGGGACCGCCGCTACCGAATGCCGCGACCTGCACTCGGTGGTTAGCCGAGGCAGTCCGCCGCTGTGGTCAGATGGTCGTTCTCCCTTGCAGGCGTTGGCGTAGAGGAGGTCGACGTCGTCAGCGTCGCGGTCGGTGGACCAGATCGGCCAGTGGGACGATGATATTTCGACGTTGGGCAGCACGGGTTCTCGGTCGGGATGCTGGTATATCGACTACGCGCACTGCGGGACACTCACGTGGTGCACGCACCCGATGGCCGCTCATTGACACCTGTCGGGAGACAATAAGGGGACGATGGACTTCTACAACGTCTACAACCAGGGGTTTGCCCGGGTCGCTGCGTGTACCCATCACGCTGCGATCGGCGACCCCGCGGCCAACGCCGCTTCGGTACTGCGGCTGGCCCGGCAGTGCCACGACGAGGGTGTGGCGCTGGCTGTTTTTCCGGAATTGACGCTGTCCGGCTACTCCATCGAGGACATCCTGCTGCAGGACGTGTTGCTGGACGCGGTCGAGGACGCCGTACGCGACGTCGTCGCCGCGTCGACCGAACTGCTGCCGATACTGGTGGTCGGCGCCCCGCTGCGCCACCGGCATCGCATCTACAACACCGCCGTGGTCATCCACCGCGGCGCTGTCCTGGGGGTGGCACCCAAGTCGTACCTGCCCACCTACCGCGAGTTCTACGAGCGCCGCCAGATCGCCCCGGGTGACGACGAACGCGGCACCATCCGGGTCGCGGGGATCGAGGCGCCGTTCGGCCCGGATCTGCTGTTCGAAGCATCCGACGTGCCCGGCTTCGTGCTGCACGTCGAGATCTGCGAGGACATGTTCGTCCCGATCCCGCCGAGTGCCGAAGCGGCGCTGGCGGGGGCGACGGTGCTCGCCAACCTGTCCGGCAGCCCGATCACGATCGGTCGCGCCGACGACCGCTCGCTGCTCGCACGCTCGGCGTCGCAGCGCTGCCTGGCCGCCTACGTGTATGCCGCTGCCGGAGAAGGTGAGTCGACCACCGACCTGGCCTGGGACGGCCAAACCATGATCTGGGAGAACGGTCGGTTGCTCGCGCAGTCGGAGCGCTTCCCCAAGGGAGAGCGACGCAGCGTCGCCGACATCGACCTCGAGTTACTTCGCGCCGAGCGGTTGCGGATGGGCACCTTCGACGACAACCGGCGTCACCACCGCGCGTCGGCGGAAGCGGTGCGGCGGATCGGCTTTCGACTGGAGCCGCCGGCCGGTGACATCGGGCTGCTCCGCGGCGTCGAGCGGTTCCCCTTCGTGCCTGCCGACGCGAATCGGCTGCAGCACGACTGCTACGAGGCGTACAGCATTCAGGTCGCCGGGCTCGAACAACGGCTGCGCGCCTTGCACTTTCCGAAGGTCGTCATCGGGGTCTCCGGCGGGCTCGACTCAACGCACGCGCTGATCGTCGCCGCGCGGGCGATGGATCGAGAAGAGCGGCCGCGCAGCGACATCATGGCCTTCACCCTGCCTGGCTTCGCGACCGGCGAGCACACCAAACGCAACGCGGTCGAACTGTGCCGCGCGCTCGGTGTCACCTTCGCCGAGATCGACATCACCGACACCGCGTCGCTGATGCTCAAGGAGATGGACCACCCGTTCTCCCGTGGCGACAAGGTCTACGACGTCACGTTCGAGAACGTCCAGGCGGGGCTGCGCACCGATTATCTGTTCCGGCTGGCCAATCAGCACGGTGGCATCGTGCTGGGCACCGGCGACCTGTCGGAGCTGGGATTGGGTTGGTCGACTTACGGTGTCGGCGACCAGATGTCGCATTACAACGTCAACGCCGGTGTGCCCAAGACCCTGATTCAGCACTTGATCCGCTGGGTGATCTCGTCCGACCAGTTCCCGTCCGAGGTAGGGGAGGTGCTGCGGTCGGTGCTCGACACCGAGATCACCCCCGAACTCGTCCCCGCCGGCGAGAACGAAGCGCTGCAGAGCAGCGAGGCCAAAGTCGGACCGTATGCGCTACAGGACTTCTCGCTGTACCAGGTGCTGCGCTACGGATTCCGGCCGGCCAAGATCGCGTTTCTGGCCTGGCACGCGTGGAGCGATGCAGAGAACGGCAACTGGCCGCCGGGGTTTCCCGAGAACAAGCGGCCGGCCTACACGCTCAAAGAGATTCGGCACTGGCTGCAAGTCTTCGTGCAGCGATTCTATTCGTTCAGCCAGTTCAAACGGTCGGCGATGCCCAACGGGCCCAAGGTGTCCCACGGTGGGGCGCTGTCGCCGCGCGGGGACTGGCGTGCCCCGTCGGACATGTCGGCGCGCGCCTGGCTCGACGCGATCGAACGCGAGATCCCCGAGGACTAGATCCGCCGGCGAACTGACCTTGTCCCGGCGACCGGTTTGTTCCGAATGACGAAGGACGAAGGGAGCGACATCATCGCTCGCGAGCGCGTCCGGGGGGCGCCATGATGAGCACGCCGCTCGGCGTTCCCGTGGTGCCGGCTCGACCGCGCGACACCGCCACGCCGGCCCCGGCCAGTGGCCCGCTGATTGACACCCACGGACGTGTCGCGACGGATCTGCGGGTGTCGTTGACCGACCGCTGCAATCTTCGGTGCACCTACTGCATGCCGGCCGAGGGCGTGCCATGGCTGCCCGCCACGCAGTTGCTCCAACCCGACGAGCTCATCCGGCTGATGCGAATCGGCGTCACCCGTCTCGGCATAACCAAAGTGCGACTCACCGGTGGAGAACCGTTGCTGGCCAGGCACCTTGACGAGGTCATCGCCGCAGCGGCGGCGCTACGGCCGCGGCCGGAAATCGCGCTCACCACAAACGGTGTTTTGCTCGCCGAGCGTGCGGAGGCGTTGGCGCGAGCCGGCTTGGACCGCGTGAGTGTGTCCCTGGACAGCGTCGATCGTGCACATTTCGCGGCGATCGCACGTCGCGACCGGCTCGATGACGTGCTGGCCGGCTTGGCCGCCGCGCATGCAGCCGGGCTGCGACCGGTGAAGGTTAACGCCGTGCTAGACGCCCGGACTGGGCTCGACGACGCGATATCACTGACGCGCTTCTGTCTTGACCACGACTACCAGCTTCGGATCATCGAGCAGATGCCGCTGGACGCCGGCCATCAGTGGAGCCGTGACGCGACGATCACCACAGTCCAAGTGCTGGCAGAACTGCGGCGCCACCTCTTCGTCGTGAAACCCGATCCGAAGCAACGCGGTTCGGCGCCGGCAGAGTTGTGGCAGATTACCGATCCCACAACCTGCCGTACCGGAATGATCGGTTTCATCGCCTCGGTGTCGAGACCCTTCTGCTCGAGCTGCGACCGCACCCGGTTGACCGCCGACGGCCAGCTCCGCAGTTGTCTGTTCAGCGTCGAGGAGACCGATTTGCGCGGCTTGCTGCGCGGGGGAGCTGACGATAGTGCGATCGAGGCGGCCTGGCGGGCGGTGATGTGGGGCAAAGCAGCGGGTCACGGCATCAACGACCCCAACTTCGTGCAACCGCCGCGCCCGATGAGCGCGATCGGCGGCTGAGGTGGCCGATGAAACGGCCCGTTCGGTCCACATCACCGTCCGGTATTTCGGTGCTGCGCTGGCTGCCACCGGGGCCGATGCCGAGCAGATGGCCATCCGCTCCGGCGCCAGTGTCGATGACCTAATCCGACAGTCTTGCGCGCCGCGGCCCGACATTGGCGCGTGTGCTGCTCCGTTGCTCGTTTCTCTGCGACGGTGTGGCGGTCCGGGATCGGGCTCAACTGCTGCGGGCGGGCAACACGGTCGACGTATTGCCGCCGTTTGCCGGTGGATGAATGCAGGCGGCTATGTCGAGCCGACCCACTCGTCGCTTCCGTCGGCGAAGAGCTGCCGCTTCCACACCGGTAACCGCGCCTTGATGGCGTCCACCAGTTGCGCGCATGTCTCGAATGCCGCCCGGCGGTGATCGGCGGCGACCGCGACAACCAAGGCGGGTTCGCCGACTTGCAGGACGCCGACCCGATGGACGGCCGCGACAGCCCGCGTCCCCTGAGACTGTGCGGCGACCTCGGTCACGATCTCCGCGATGACATCGGCGGCCGACGGGTGCGCCGAATATTCGAGCCTCGTCACCTCACGGCCGCCATCGTGGTTGCGAATCACGCCCGCGAATCCGACGACGGCTCCCGCCGCCTGATGGCTCACCAGTTCTTCGACCTCGGCCAGCAGAATCGGTTGATCCGTAATCGAGGCCCGCGCCACCAATGTCATCGTCGGTCGTCGTGGTCGAATCGGCCTGACGCGAGGTGCAGTGAAACCGACCTCAGGTTCATGAACTCCAAACATAGACCCCGAAGTTGCGGTTTCGTTGACCTGCACAGGGACTGGCTCCCGGGGGGCGCAGCCGTGAACTACGCATCGATGGTGGACGATTGAGAGCGTGCGATCGGTTGAGGAGCATCAGCGCATCGTCGCCGGACTGATCGCCGCCCGGCCCGCTGCTGCCGCCGCCCTGGCCGATGCAGCCAGTCTGGTGTTGGCCGACGATGTGATTGCACCGGTATCGCTGCCGATCTTCGACAACTCGGCGATGGACGGCTACGCGGTGCGCGCCGAAGAGGTGGCCCCAGCGACGGCGGTGAGCCCGGTGAAACTGGTTGTGGCCGAGGATATTCCGGCCGGTCGCATCGACGTCCCCGTGCTCGAGCCGGGCACGGTGCACCGCATCATGACCGGTGCGCCGATCCCCGTCGGGGCGACGGCGGTAGTTCCCGTCGAGGCCACCGACGGGCGCACCGACGTCGTCACGATCAACGAACCCAGCGCGGAGGGACGCTACATCCGCTGGGCCGGCGAGGACGTCCGCGCCGGCACCACGGTGTTGCGCGCCGGGCAGGTGGTCACTCCGGCGGTCGTCGGGCTGGCTGCAGCGCTGGGGTTGCACGAGCTGAAAGTGTTGCCGCGGCAGCGAGTGCTGGTGATTTCTACTGGATCAGAGCTCGTCTCGCCAGGCCGGCCGCTGCAGGCCGGGCAGATCTACGAGTCCAACTCGATGATGCTTGCCTCCGCCGTCCGCGATGCCGGAGCCGACGTGGTCGCCACAGTGATCACCAATGATGATGTCGCACAGTTTGTCTCATTGCTGAATGCGTACGCGGCCGAATCGGATCTGATCATCACCAGCGGCGGCGTCAGCGCCGGGGCCTACGAGGTGGTCAAGGACGCGTTCGGACGCGCCGGCGACCAGGGGGTGGAGTTCGTCAAGGTAGCCATGCAGCCTGGGATGCCGCAGGGCGCTGGCCGGGTGGCCGGAACGCCGATCGTCACCGTGCCCGGTAACCCGGTCAGCGCGCTGGTGTCCTTCGAGGTGTTCATCCGGCCGGCGCTGCGTTCGGCCATGGGGCTACCGGCTCGGTATCGGCAGCGACGATCCGCCGTGCTCACCGAAACGTTGGCGTCGCCGCCCGGCAAGCGCCAGTTCCGGCGCGGAATCTTCGACGCCGCGGCCGGCACCGTCGCGAGCTCCGGCCCTCCCGGGTCACACCATGTGCGTTGGCTGGCGTCGGCGAACTGCTTGCTGGACATCCCGGCCGATGCCGCGGAGATCCCTGCCGGGTCCCAGCTGCAGATCTGGGATCTCAGCTAACCCTCCGTAAGATGATCGGGTGCCACGCCGCTCCCGCCCCTCCGACGAAGTGACGTCAGGCCCGCTTTCGCACCTGGATGAACGAGGCGCGGCACACATGGTCGATGTCACCGAGAAGCCGGCTGCCGACCGCACGGCCGTGGCGGCGGGTTCGCTGCGGACCTCCGCGGAAGTGGTGCGGTTGATCTCGGCGGACGGGCTGGCGAAGGGTGACGCGTTGGCCACCGCGCGCGTGGCGGCCATTCTGGCGGCAAAGCGCACCAGCGACCTGATCCCGCTGTGCCATCAGCTGGCCCTCACCGGCGTCGACATCGAATTCGCCATTGGCGACACCGATGTCGAGATCACGGCGACGGTGCGCAGCACCGACCGCACCGGAGTGGAGATGGAAGCGTTGACCGCAGTGGCGGTGGCGGCCCTGACGCTCTACGACATGGTCAAAGCGGTCGACCCGACTGCGCGAATCGACGACGTCCGGGTACTTCGCAAGGACGGTGGCCGCCGCGGAACTTGGGTGAGGTGATGGCCGGCAGATCGGCGCGAGTCATCATCGCCTCCAGTCGCGCGTCGGCCGGAATGTACGAGGATCGTTGTGGGCCACTGATCGTCGAATGGCTGACGCAGCAAGGGTTCTCGACGGGACAGCCGGCGCTGGTGGCAGACGGTGACCCGGTGGGCGGGGCGTTACGCGAAGCGCTCGCCGACGAT
This sequence comes from uncultured Actinomycetota bacterium, assembly GCA_963737375.1. Lineage (GTDB taxonomy): Bacteria > Actinomycetota > Actinomycetes > Mycobacteriales > Mycobacteriaceae > Mycobacterium. The sequence goes on along the minus strand of CAVTSP010000026.1, from coordinate 210,240 downwards.
GTCCATCTGATTATCACCTCCGGTGGCACCGGCATATCGCCTAGCGACGACACCCCGGCCCAAACTCAGGCGGTGCTCGACTACGAGGTTCCGGGGCTGGCCGACGCCATCCGGCGGTCCGGCTTGCCGAAGGTACCGACCTCGGTTCTCTCGCGAGGCGTGTGCGGGGTAGCCGGGCGGACTCTGGTGATCAACCTGCCGGGATCGCCGGGCGGGGTCAGGGACGGTCTCGGCGTGATCGCCGAAGTGCTCGACCACGCGCTGGACCAAATTGCCGGAAAAGACCACTCGCGCTGACCAGGACCGGTCTGCACGCTCAATTCGGTTGAGCGGGCTCCGAATCGGCCTGCCGTGAAATGGCGTCGTCGCCGTGGCGGCGCGCATTGCGAGCCCTAACCCAGCCGGCCGCCCACCAAACGAGGAGAGCCCCGGCGAGGGCGACGGCGAGATTACTGAGGAGCCCGGTCACCCCGACTGCCAGGGCCAGCGCCCACTGCGTCGGGCCCCGGAGATCTTTGAGCAGCGCAATGTGCATGATGCCGGCGACCGTGAGCAGACCTGCCAGGATCGGCACCGGAAACCCGCCGAGCGCAGTGGCCAGACTCGCGCCCACCGCGAGTGCGAGCACGATCAGGACGCCGCCCAGCATGATCGGCGCGCCGCCGCTGCGGGCACCGAAGCTGCGGTGCGCCGTCATCCCGCCGGCGCCGTGACAAACCGGCATCCCGCTGATCCCGCCGGCGACGAGGTTGGCCAGGCCGAAGGTGATGGCCAGGCGTCCCGGACGCACCCGTCGGGCGGCGTCGCCAAAGTAAGTGTGGGCCGCGTCCGCGGTGGCCAGACACGAGTTCGCGAACGACAGTGGTAACTGTGGCAGCACCAGCGCCACCGCCGCGGCACTGAATGCGGCCCAGCTCAGGTGGGGGTAATGCAGCGTCGACGGGCCGAAGCTGACTGAGCCTCGATACGTCATTGCCACCGCCGCCCCGGCCACCACAAGGAGCAGCAATGTGATCTGGCGGCGACGCAGCAGCAGCGCCGCTGCGATGACGACCGCGGTGGCACCGCCCAGCCACCAGATCGAGTGCCGGTGGTCGGTGAACGTTTTCGGCGTTGCGGACACCAGCTTCCACGCCAACTGACAAAACAGCAGTCCCACCGACAGTTGAATGCCCCGGATGATCGGATGAGGAAACACCTTGGCGACCCGATCCAGCAGGCCCGACGCCCCGAGCGCCACAAAGATGACGCCCATCAGAATGGCGCCGGCGGCGATGTCGTCGGAGCCAAAACCGTGAGCGATAGCGATCGCGCCGAATGCCTTCAACGGCTGCACCGGCACCGGAAGCCGGTACACCAAGCCGGCCACGACATACAGCAGCCCGGCCGGCAGCAGTACCGCCGTCGGCGTGAGGCCATTCTTCACGATCAACGCCACCGCGATCGGTACCAGCACGCCGAGATCGCCGACCGCCCCGGCTAATTCCGCCCGATCGAACCGAAACGCACCGTCATCCGATTGCAGGGAAGGTGTCGCGGTGCTGACCATGCGAGCACTCTAATGCCGTAGTTACCAGTTCGTGAGGATGAAATGGTTGATGGCTAGAGCGCCAACGACATTGGCTGCCAACCACCAACGGTGGGTCGACGGAGGCAGCAGGGCCGGCGCTGCAGTCAGCCACACCATGAAGGGCAGCCAGATGCGTTCGGTCTCCGCTTTGCTGAGCATGCTCACGTCGGCGCACAGGATTGCCGTCACTGCGGCCAGCACCAGCAGGTGCAGCCCGGAGCGGCGGCGGATCGCGGCGAGATCGAACACTCGAGCCAAACCAGCGACGCTGCCCAGGCCGATTGCGCACACGACCGAGGCCAGATTCGCCCAGCCCCAGTACTGAAACGGGCGGTTCATTGCGATACCCTGCCAATAGCGTTGCTGGACAAGGGTATAACCGTCAAACCAGAAGAACCCGGTCGCCGCGAACGTCACCACCACTGCCACCGCAGCGGGCACCGCGGCCGCGAACGCGGTAAGCGCCGAGCGGCGGCTGTGCACGGCGATCAGCACCGCCAGCGCGGGGATGCCCATCAGCATCAGCCCGTAGTTCAGGAAGATGGCCCAGCCGAGCAGCAGCCCGGCAGCGGTCGCGACGAGAATCGGCCGGCGCACAGTGCGACTCGCCGCGAGCGCCAGCAGGGCGATACCCCAGGCGGCGACGCCGGCGAAGTAGGCATCCGCCGAGACGGCGATCCAGATCGCAGTCGGGGCGACCGCGACGAACGGTGCGGCCATCCGTGCGGTCGACTCGTCGGACACGGCGCGCACCGTGACGATGACGGCGGTCGCCGCACTCGACCCGACCAGCAGGCAGAACGCTCCCGCCCACGCGCCGCCGCCCAGACCGATGCGGTCGAGCCAGACGAACGTCAGCAACGCACCGGGGGGGTGCCCCGATACATGGGTCATCCATGAGTGGGGCTGGAAATCGAGGATGCGGCTGGCGAAGGTGCGAAGCATCTCCGGGATATCGGTGATCGTCGGCACCTGGCGTAGATACTCGTGGCGGGCCGTCAGTCGTCCGGCGAACCCGAGCTGCCAGCCGTCGATCATCGCCATCGCAAAGGCCCACCCGCATGAGGTGGCCCAGGTGACGAGTGCAGGGCCCGCCACGACAGACGCTGCGCCAGGCCGGGGCCCCACCGGACCGCTGCGATCCCGATGGCGGCGGCCGGGATGCTGCCCCAACCGACATGGAGTTTCCACCAGCCGAAAATCGGCGCGGTGCCGGCGTAATCGTGGATCTGCTTGGACGTGCTGTGAATCAACGGAGTGACGATGCCCAAGTGCAGATGCGGCACCACAAATGCCGCCACCACCAGTGCGACGGCCAGTGCCAACGCGACGGCTTCGCGACGTTCGACCTTCACGTCAACGCCTCTGGTCCTTCAGTTCCGGCACGCGCGACGTCGCGCGCCGTTCGGTCGCGGCAAGCCGGACAGCGTAGGCGAGCGCACTGAGGCCGTACAGGGTGGCGACCAGGAGCAGCCAGCGGCCGTAGAAGGGTTGCTGGTTCTGCCCGGTGGCCGCGAGGTAACTGAACTGCCCCTGCCGAATGATTCCGGGGAAAAACAGCAGCAGCGATAATCCCGTCGCCAGCGTAGGAACGCGCAGGTAGTTCAGGGGCGACACCCGCGGTGCGGGCCCCGCGCATCGACCCCGCACTGCCGCAACCGCACCCGTCAGGGAGCGGTCAGCGAGTGCGTAGAGCGGAAACAGGATCAGGTCGTGGGCGACGACCGCGGCGAGAAACCAGACCCCGATCGACTGCCACCACACCGTGTGGTTCCACAACGCGTGCGGCCCGAGCACGGACACCACGTATCCCGCGAGTGCCAAGGCGGCGATCGTGCCCATCAGATGTAACGGATTACTTCCGTAGAAGCCCGTGAACCGGGCAAGCACGGCGCGCATATCAGGCCGCCCCGAATTCGATGGACCGCACCCATTTGGTGTTGTGCACACCGGGCAGCGCGGGCACGATGATCCGCGCCGGATAGCCGTGGTCAGCAGACAGGTCGGCGCCGTTGACCCGAAGGGCCAGCAGCGAATCCGGATTGCCCACCTGATTAGCTTGCAGGACGGCGTGATTGAAGCCACCGAACCGCTCCAGTGAGCGCACGGTGGCCCTGCCGGGGTTGGGCATCCCGGCCAGGGCGGCCAGATCGCGCAGACGAACGCCGCTCCAGGTTTGGGTGGTCGACCACCCTTCGACGCAGGCGATCGGCAGTTCGGCGGTGTGCTGTGGCATCGCTTCGAGGGCGGCCCGGTCCAGCAGCCTTTGTCCCGAAGGGCTCCGCAGACTGAGTCGCCAATGATCGCCGACGTCGGCAGCCGTGATCGCAGCGGCCGCAGCGGTCCGGTTCACCTGAAAATCGTTGGGGCCGTTGCCGCGACTGCGCCCCCGAGGTAGCAGCAGCGCCGCACGGCGGCTGAACCCGCCGAGCGTTTGTCCGGCGCTGAGCACCGCGACGAACAGCGCGCCGCTGCCGACCAGTGCCAGCGCCCCGCGGCGGCTCACCGTCGGCGGTGCAGGATCGGTGGCGACCAGCCCGTCGACGTCTGGTGGTTCGGGACGGGTGTCGGCGCGTGAGGTGCGCAGAACAGCGCGGAACGACAGAGACCGCAGACCGCTGACCATTTTCGGCAATTTGATCAGGACGTGGATGACGAATCCGGCGATGAATACCCACGCCCCGAAGTAATGCGCCGTGTAGAAGCTGAACCCGAATATGTAGTCGTACTGGATGTTGAGCACCCCGGTCGCGAGCTCGAAGAGGATGCCGCCCACCAGCATCAACAACGAGAGACGCTCCACGAGCTGCGCGATCGACCGCAACGGCGGCCATGCGAACAGCCGGGGAATGACGGACCAGAGTTTGGCCAGCACCACCGGGACGATGACAAGACCCAACCCGACGTGCACACCCTGGGTGAGACGGTAGAGCCACGATGGTCGGCTCGGCCAGTCGAACGTGGGCAGTTTGAGCCATCCCACGTCATGAGGGATCGCTTGACCGAACTGCGGACCGTACGCGATGTATGACAGCAACCCCGTCAGCGTCACCACGGGCAGGCCGATAAGCAGCACTGCGCCGAACACCGATGTCAGCCAGGGCCCCCGCAACGGACTTCGCCACCGCTGTAGCAAGCCCATACCGGGTGGGCGGTGCCGCTCCACCGCACGCCACAGCGGTGCGGGAAACCCGTAGACCGGCTCGGTTGGTTCCCCAGGCGAACTCGGTGGCGGGGTTGGGGTTGTCATCAAAGCCTGACTTTACTTCGATGGTCGTGCACAGGCGTGTCTTCGCCGGCTAGCGGTGTACGCCGCGACAATCTGCAACCGTCAGTACTGCGATCACCCGGTCGTGAATCTCGACGACATGACTCACGGTGAACCCGGCCGTGTGCGCGATCACGCCAAGCGCCCCAGCCCCGATCCGCGACCACGGAAACCAATGGCCCAGATGTTGATCGGTTTCCCAGCGCAGCATCTCGTAACCGAACGCAGTGGCCGGAGGGTCGATCTCGACGATGACGACGCCGCCTTCGGCAAGAAGTTCCGCAGCCCGCATCAATGTCCGGACCGGGTTGCCGCCGATACCGATGTTGCCGTCGGTGAGCAGAATCTGTTGCCAACTGCCCTCGGCAGGCAACTGCGCGAACAGGTCGGCGCGAATTGCGGTCCCGCCGCGCCGGCGCGTCATCTCGACCGCCTCGGCCGAACTGTCCACCCCGAGTGCGGGCAACCCGCGCTGCTGCAACGAAGCGATAAAGCGCCCGGGACCGCAGCCCAAGTCCAGCGTCGGGCGTGACGAGCAGTGCCCGAGGACGTGCTCGTCGGCGAGCCAATCCTCATGCGTGGTTTCCGGCCCGCCCATCCAGCGGGCCATCGGCAACTCACGGCGGTATCCGTGATGATTGCGGACCCAGCATGAGCCACCCCCGGCGGCCGATTGATAGATCAGATCCGCCGACTGCACGGCCTCTACCTCGCAAGCGTCAGCCGTCATCGCCGCTCCCGACTTGTCCGTCGGCAACGGCCATCGGAGCCCCCGTCCAGTTCAGGCGACGGACGCGGCTCAGCCCGGAAAGATGTGACAACCTCCACCACCCACCCATTCGCATCATCGGGCAAATAAATGCTATTCGGTACTGATTGCGGTGAGGATTGCCAGCGTATTAATTTCAAAACCAATGGCCCCGCATCCGGACGCGCCGAACGGCTCAAACCCTAGCGCCGTGATGGCGATCGACCTCGATGGTTGGTCGCTTGGCTTCTCGTTCAGGCCGATCTACGATGCGCCCGCTTGCTGGGTTGGCGACGCCGGGACAGGCATATCAGGCACAGTGAAAAGGTGAACTTGCGCTGCACCCCGGTGTGCTTGCTGGCACTCGGTCTGCTGGTCGTCGGCTGCAGCGGCGACGGAGGGTCACCCGCCCGTGGCACAACCACGGTCTCTGCCCGCGCCGCCATACCCCCGGCCGAACCCGCGAACGCCGGAGCCCCGGCCGTGCCGCCGGTCGGCACGGTGGTCCAGGTGGGCAATGCCCCGGAAGGCATCGTCATCGGACAGTCGGGAATCGGGGCCGTCGCGGTGCGCAACCCAGACGGTGTCGTGCTGTTCGACGCCGCCACGGGTGCGCTACGGCAGACCATTCCGACGAGGGGAGCGGCCCGGCACCTGAGCCTGGCCGGACCCGACGGACCGGTATTGGTGCCGCTCGAGAGTTCGAATGAATTGTGGGCGCTCGACCTCGCCAACGGCCGGGTAGCGTCCACCACCGTGGGTGTGGGCCGCCAACCGCACGACGCAGCCCAAACGGCCGGGGGCACGATCATCGTCACCAATGAGCGCGGGGGCGGGGTGGTATTCGTGCGCGCCGGCGCGGTGGTTGGGTCACTTCCCGCCGGCCCGGCGCAGCCGGGCGGTGTCGCGGCGGTGGGCGATAACGTCGCAGTGGCCGACGTTCAGGGAAATGGGGTGTGGGTGTACGACGGTTCGACTCACCGGCAGGTAGCGCAGGGACCGGTCGGGATGAAACTGACCCACGCGGTGTCAATGTCGGGTGATCTGGCCGCCTTTGCGGACACCGACGGCGGCGCGGTCTTGGTCGAGCGCGTCGACCCGCAGCTCGCCCAAGCCGCCAAGATCGATGCTCCGGGCAAACCCTACGGACTGGCCTACGACGCGACGCGCCACCGCCTGTACGTCACGTTGACTGCTGCCAATTTGTTGCGGCTGATCGACGTCTCGGACGCCACGAAGCCGCGGATACTCGGGGACGTTCCTACTGTGCGACAGCCTAATTCGGTCGCGGTCGATCCACGTTCAGGCAACGCGTTGGTGACGGGCAGCGATCCAGGTGGCGACAGCGGTTTGCAGATCATCACCGCGAATCTGCTGCCGGCGGCCTGAGAGATAGAAGGGGAGTCGTGAGGGTATTGCTGACCGGCGCGGCCGGTTTCATCGGTTCGCGGGTGGGTGCGGCGCTGCTCGCCGCCGGTCACGACGTGGTCGGTGTCGACCTCTTACTGCCGGCCGCGCACGGACCCCGATCGGAGTTGCCGCCGGGATGTCATCAGGTCGACGTCCGAGACGGCGAGGCGCTGGCGCCGCTGCTGGCCGGTGTCGACCTGGTGTGTCATCAGGCCGCGATGGTCGGGGCCGGTGTAGACGCCGCCGACGCTCCGGCCTACGGCGGCCACAACGACTTCGGCACGACTGTGCTGCTGGCGCAGATGTTCACCGCCGGGGTCCGACGGCTGGTGCTGGCGTCGTCGATGGTGGTCTACGGGCAGGGCCGGTACGCCTGCCCGGAGCATGGACCGGTCGAGCCGTTGCCGCGGCGGCGGGCTGACTTGGACGCCGGGATCTTCGAGCACCGGTGCCCGCTCGGCGGCGAGGAGCTGCAATGGCGACTCGTCGACGAGGATGCCGCCCTGCGCCCGCGCAGCCTCTACGCGGCGAGCAAGACCGCGCAGGAGCATTACGCGCTGGCATGGTCGGAGTCGACGGGCGGTTCGGTGGTGGCATTGCGGTACCACAACGTCTACGGTCCCGGCATGCCGCGTGACACCCCGTATTCCGGAGTGGCGGCCATCTTCCGCTCGTCAGTCGAAAAAGGCCAACCACCAAGGGTTTTCGAAGACGGGGGTCAGATGCGCGACTTCGTCCACGTCGACGACGTGGCCGCCGCGAACATCGCCGCTATGTCTGACCGCGACGGCTTCACCGCGGTCAACGTCTGCTCCGGACGCCCTATCGCCATCCTCGAAGTGGCCGCTGCGCTGTGCGATACCCGCGGCGGCGCACTGTCCCCGGTCGTCACCGGGCAGTACCGCAGCGGCGACGTGCGCCACATCGTCGCCGACCCCGCACGGGCGGCCGACGTGCTGGGTTTCCGCGCGGCCGTCGACCCCCTCGAGGGCCTGCGCCAATTCGCGTTCGCGCCGCTGCGCTAGCTGTTGCCCTAGGGTAGGAAAACATGCCCGAACCCGACGACGTCACGGTGGTACTGCCCTGCCTCAACGAGGAGGAGTCGTTGCCGGCGGTGCTGGCTGCGATTCCGGCCGGCTACCGGGCGCTGGTGGTGGACAACAACAGCACCGACGACACCGCCGGGGTGGCCGGCCGTCACGGCGCTGAGGTGGTTGTCGAACCGCGAGCCGGGTACGGCGCTGCGGTGCACGCCGGAGTGGTCGCTGCGAAGACCCAGATCGTGGCGGTCATCGACGCCGACGGCTCGATGGATGCCGGGGAACTGCCCCGGTTGGTTGCCGCACTCGACCAGCGTGCCGATCTGGTGATCGGCCGGCGGCGGCCGGTGCCCGGGTTGCACTGGCCGTGGGTCGCGCGAGTGGGCACCGTGGTGATGAGCTGGCGGCTGCGCACTCGCCATGGCCTGCCAGTGCACGACATCGCCCCGATGCGGGTGACCCGGCGCGAGGCACTGCTGAATCTGGGTGTCGTCGATCGGCGGTCAGGCTATCCGCTGGAACTGCTGGTTCGCGCCGCCGCTGCAGGCTGGCGGGTGGTCGAGCTCGACGTCACCTACGGACCCCGCACGGGCGGTAAATCCAAAGTCAGCGGTTCCCTGCGCGGCAGCGTCACCGCGATCCTGGACTTCTGGAAGGTGATTTCGTGAGCGCCCTCCCAGTGACCCTGCTGGTGGTCGCCAAGGCCCCGGAGCCCGGCCGCGCCAAGACACGGCTCGCGGCAACCGTCGGCGACCGAGTTGCGGCCGAGATCGCCGCCGCGGCGTTGCTCGACACGCTAGACGCGGTGGCCGCGGCGCCGGTGACGGCGCGGGTGGTGGCCCTCACCGGAAACCTGGATGCCGCCGCGAGCGCCGCTGAGATCCGTCGTCGACTCGAGTCCTTCACCGTGATTCCGCAGCGCGGCAACGACTTCGCCGACCGGCTCGCCAACGCGCACGCAGACGCGAGCTCAGCGTCCGGGGGTGAGCCCGTGTTGCAGATCGGGATGGACACCCCCCAGGTCACAGCTGAACTCGTGGCACGTTGCGCGCGCCGACTGCTGCAGACACAGGCCGTGCTCGGACTGGCCTACGACGGCGGTTGGTGGGTGCTCGGACTACGGACGCCGGCGGTGGCCGAATGCCTGCGGAGCGTCCCGATGTCTCAGGCCGACACCGGAGAGCGCACGTTGAAGGCATTGCGCGACAACGGTATCGACGTGACTTCGGTGGATCTTTTGACCGACGTCGACGTCGTCGACGATGTCGTCGCGGTGCGCAATGCCTGCGATCCGGCCAGTCGTTTCGCTCGGGTCACCCATGCTGCCGGGCTCTGAGCAACGCCGGGTCCGTCAATCCAGTATGGCCCGTCTAACGACAGGCCGCGATCATGGACGTTCATATGTCCCCGTCAGCACGCCGCGGGCCAACACGTGTCCAGCCATCTGGTTCATCAGCGCCTTGGCTTTGGTCACCCTCTCCGCGACCGGTTCGTCGAGGGCGAACACCAGAAACCGGTAGCGGTGCGGACCGTGGCCGGGAATCGGCCGCGGGCCTGCATAGCCGCGGTGCCCCACACTGCCCGGGATGAAACGCAATCCGTCGGTACCCGGTCTGAGTTCTCCGGCTTCGACATTGCGTACGCCGGGCGCGATCACCGCGACGGTGTGCAGCAGTGGCCGCGGCAGTGGAACGTCGACGTCGTCGATGATCAGCACCAACTGCTGCGTCTGTGGCGGTATGCCGCTCCAGCTCAGCTGCGGTGACCTGTCCGCACCGACTCCCTTGCCGGCGCTCGTCGTCGGCATGAGGCCAACGTCGTCGAATTCCGCACTGGTAACGGTGATCCCGTCGGGAGCGGCGAAACCCGAACCGGCGAAAGGACTTCGATGCTCACCGGCGCGAACATTGCGCAGCAGCTTGCCGATCATGCGCCGCTGCCTGCGCCGCGAATGGCGACGGTGCTGGACCGCAACACCTCACCTAGTTCGGCGGGCAGGTAACCCTGCGCCGCCAGCCTCGGCAGCACGCCGCCACTGGAGATGATGTCGAGGATCAGATCGGGCAGCGTGGGCACTGAACCAGACGCGCCGGTCGTGTCATTGCGCCACTGGCCTGACGCCAAATCGAACGTCCCGGTGTCGCCCTCGCTGAAGATGGTGGTCGCCTCCGGCAGGGTCATTGCAGGCAGGCCCGCGTTGACGGCGTTGCGGAAGAAGAGCGAATTGAACTCCTCGGCGACTAATCCGGCGACGCCCAGTTCGGAAAACAGGGCAGCGACCGGGCGTGACGATCCGACGCCGAAGTTCTTGCCGGCCAGCACAATGTCGCCTGGCGACACCTCGTCGGTCCAGCCGGGGCGCACTTCGTAGAAGACGTGTTTGGCCGCCTCGGGCGGGTCCATCTTCATCGCGAATGCCGGGTACATGGCATCGGTGTTGAGGTCGTCGCCGAACACCCATACCTTTCCGGTGATAGACAGTGTCATGCGGTCACGCTCCTCGCGTCGGTGATGTGGCCGGTGAGTGCCGAGGCGGCGACGGTCGCCGGTGATGCCATGAAGATCTGGGCTTCGGTGCTGCCCATGCGGCCGGTGAAATTACGGGTGCTCGACGTCAGACACACTTCCCCGGGGCCCACCACCCCCATGTGATAGCCGAAGCACGCGCCGCAGGTGGAATTGGTGATCACCGCACCCGCGTCGGCGATGTCCTGCAGATAACCCAATCGCATCGCGTCGCGATACACGGCTTGCGATGCCGGCGTGACGAGCAGGCGGACGCCTGGCGCAACAGTGTTGCCGCGCAGTATCTTCGCGGCGATTTCGAGGTCCTCGAGTTGACCGTTGGCGCACGACCCGATGAAGGCCTGGTCGATTTTCTGCCGTTCGATTTGCGAAACCGGCAGGCCGTTGCGGCTCACGGTGCCCGGGCGGGCCACGTAGGGCTCGAGCGCGGACAGGGCCACCTGCCGCACGTCTCGGTAGACCGCATCGGAATCGGCTGCCGCAGCATGGTATCCGGTGATGCCGCGGTCCTCGAGGTACGACGTCAGGACACCGTCGGGTTCAAAAGTGCTGAAGTCGGCCGACACCTCGGCGCCCTGGGTGGCGATGGTGCGCCGGTCGTGCATCGGGATGCTGGCCAGCCCCGGTCCGCCGAATTCGAGGTTGAGGTTGGGTGTGTCGCCGTACTCGTTGGCGATGTGCAAAAAGATGTCTTTGCCGCTGACGGTGGCGGGTTTGACGCCCTCGAATTGATAGCGAATGGTCGGCGCCACCTGGAACCAGGTGCTGCCGGTGCACATGATCGAAAACACCTCTGCCGGGCCGAGTCCGCGGGCGGCGGTGTTGTAGGCGCCGGCCGCGCAGGTGTGCGAGTCGGTGCAGGCCAGAACCTCGCCGGGGCGGGCCAGCCTGTTCTCGGCGATGACCTGGTGGCAGATGCCGTGTCGGCCCACGTCGTAGAACCGCTCGATGCCGAAGGTGGCGGCGAACTTTCGGGCGAGTGGCCCGCCGGCGGCGTCCTTGATGGTGGGCGCGGGCACCGCGTGGTCCATCACGATCGCCAGTTTGTCCGGGTCATGAATACGAAGCGGTTCCATCCACATGGTGGCGAACTGCAGGTCGATCAGCACGGTCATGTCGACGTCGACGACGACGGTGTCGCCCGCCGCGACCTGATCAAGGCCGGCTTTGCGGGCGAAGATCTTCTCGATGATGGTCATGCTCATCGAACTTCCTCCAAGCGTGCGTATTTGGTGTCGAGGTCCAGCCACTCAGCCATGCCGACCAGATTGAAGAATTCGGCGGGCCGACTCGGCAAGTGGTCAGCCACGTTGCCGCCGTTGAGTTCGCAGAGTCCTTCGAGCATTCCGAGCACCGCGCGGGCAAGTGGGTTGCTCGGATGTATCGCGACGGCAAAGCCGAGCTCCTGCAGCCGGGTCGCCGATTCCAGCGGCGTCATGCCGCCCAACACCAGGTTGATCAGCAACGGTGTCTCGACCTCACGGGCAATGCGCTCGATCTCCTCGACGCTCTGTGGAGCCTCGACGAAGATAAGGTCGGCACCTGCTCGGCCGTACAGGTTCGCCCGCTCGATCGCGGCGTCCAAGCCGAGCGGAGCACGGGCATCGGTCCGCGCGACGATGAGCAGGTTCTCGTCGGTGCGGGAGTCGAGGGCGGCCGCCAATGTCTGTTCGAATTCGGCGGCCTCGACGACGCGCTTGTCGTCGAGGTGGCCGCAGCGTTTCGGAAATACCTGATCCTCCAACTGGATTGCTGCGACGCCGGCCTGCTCGTAATGCCGGACGGTGCGCACCACGTTCATTGCGGCGCCGTAGCCGGTGTCAGCGTCGGCGATCAGCGGCACGTCACCGAGCGCGCCGACCAGCATTCGGGCGCGCTCCGCCATCTCGGTGGCGGTGACAAGCCCGATGTCCGGGAGGCCGAAGCCGGATGCGGCCACGCCCGCACCGGTCATGTAGGCCGCTGACTGATTCGTGCGACGGGCCAGATGCGCTGTGATGCCGTCGAAGACGCCTGGCGCGACGATGAGTTCGCCCCCGTCGAGCAAGGTGCGCAGGTTCTGCCTGGCAGCTGTGGTGGTCATCTGGTGTCCTTTCAGTCGAGTGCGCCGGCGACGGGCGGAGCCAGCAGATCGACCAGATCGCTGATGTCGTCGAGGTTTTCCAGATCGACCATCGCGTGTTCGATGGCGGTCGCACGGTCGCGGTTGGTCACGCGGTCGGTCAGGGCGTGGAATTTGGCGACCAGTTCGTCGTTGGTGACCGGATCCGACGGCGCTCCGTGCGGCGCGACGACCCGAATCTGATGGACGGCGCCGTCGCGGGTTGTGACGGCGAGGTCGGTGCGGAACCGTTCGCTCAGGGGCGCATCGGTCAACGACTCGTCCAGGTGAACATCGGTGACGTCGATCAAGAAATGGGTAGGGGGTATGCTCGGGGGGGTGGAGGAGTCGTCGCATAGGATGTTCATTAGGGGCGGTCAGTGGCGCTTGTCACCAGCCGTTAACGTTTCCCGACTTGATGTCATCTTCGAAATATTCTCGGCGACAACGGACTGACGGAGTTGGCGAGCCGCGTCGACGGCTCCGTGCAGGCCGCCCATCACCGCATAGGACTTGACCATGATGGCCGACGTAAGGACAGGGACTGGCCAATCGTCCGGTCGGCCCGTCCGGATCGGTGGCGGGTTCCTGGTGAACAGCGGTCACGGTCATTGTCGGTCCTATATTCGAAGGGGTTGCCGAGTTGTCACATTGTTATATAGTTATAACAACTTCTGACCTCGACGGCAAGGGCGGTGTGACAGCATTGGTGTTTATGCAAGAGGCCAGCGGCGGGGTGACTGCAGGTGCCGGGGTGCCGTTGCATCGTCAGCTGTTTCTGGTACTGCATGACGAGATTGCCCGCGGCGCCATCGCTCCCGGCGAGGCGCTACCGACCGAGCAGTCGCTGTGCGATCAGTTCGGGGTATCCCGTATCACCGTGCGACGAGCGTTGGCCGATCTGGCCGAGCAGGGCTACATCGAACGCCGGCAAGGCGTGGGATCTTTCGTCCGGCAACGTGATCGGTCAGATGAGGCGCCGCTGCCCGGGTCGTATATGGACAATCTCCGTCAGACGCAGTTCCAGACGTCGGTCGACGTGGTCGAGCACGACATCCGGACACCCCCTTTGGCAATCGGTGCGGCGCTGGGCTCTACCGAAGAGATGCTGCATATCCTGCGAGTCCGAAGCGAACGTCGAACCCGTGAGCCCTTGTTGTCTACCGAAGCCTGGTTGCCGACAGATCTCTTCGACACGTTGAGCGTCGCAGCGCTGCGGCGTCGCCCGCTGTACGAGTTACTCGCTGGGGCAGGCCTTGTCGTCGAACAAATGCAGCACGAGATCACCGCCGAGATCGCCGGCCCTCGCAACGCAAAGCTTCTCAGCACGGCGATCGGTTCCCCGTTACTTCGACTCAATCGACTCGCGTTCGTGGCGGGTTCGCCGCATCACTATGTGTCGATTCTGCTCTCGCCCAAACGCAGTCGCGTGCTGATCAACCAGTCCGCCGCCGAACTCGACACCGGCGACGGACTCGCGATCGCCCACGACGTGCGTCGCGGGCCGGACCGGCGCTCCGGGTGACATCAGTAGCCGACGTCGCTGAAGTGTTGTCCTAGTGGATCAACCCAACGCCGGGAACAAACCGGCCGACCCGGGCGGTGTAGTCCCGACAGTGCCCGCCGTGTTTGGCGAGCAGGTACGGCTCCTCGACGCGACGCACCTGAAGCTCTAAAGCTGCGAGCACCAAGAGCAATCCGGCGGTAGTCACCAGATTCGTTGCCAGCAAGGCAATCCCGAAATCGAAGACGAGTATCGCGGCGTAGATCGGGTTGCGCACCAAGCCGAATATTCCGCTGTGCACAAGCTCGGTCGTTTCCTCGCTGTCGACGCCGATGCGCCAGGAGTCGCCCATTGCCAGCTGCGCCCAGACCGTCAGCCCGATGCCGACCGTCGCCACAGTGGACCCCCGACACCAAATGCCGCGAGCAATACCAGCGCGGTAGCGGCGGCAACCGACGGCGACGTGGTCATCAGCTCGGCAGCACAGCGGCGTCGATCGCGCCGGCATACGGCGCGCAGTCGCCGGCGCCGGAAACCAAGGTTGCGAGAGCGCCTGCGGCACAGGCCCGCCGCAGTGCGCGGTCACGGTCGCCGGACCAACCGGCCGCCAGGACGCCGGCGAACACATCGCCGGCGCCGGAGGTGTCGACTGGATCCACGACGGGCGTGGGCACGCGTGATCTCCGCGCCGTCGCCGCTATAGCGGGCGCCACGGGCGCCGAGGGTGGTCACCCGATGGGGGACCGGCCAAACCCATTGAGCCGCTTCGGTTTCATTGACGACCAGGACATCGATCAGCTCTGCCAGCTGAGCCAGTTCCGCCTCGTCGCCGCCCGACGGTGACGCGTTGAGGATGACGGTCATCCCGGCCGAGTGAGCCGCGCGGGCAGCCGCCGTCGCCGTGGCTACCGGAATCTCCAACTGCAGCAACAACACATCGCTGTTCGCGATGAGGCTGCGCAGTGCTGCCTCGTCCAGAGTCAGCCGACCGTTGGCCTCCGGAGCGACGACGATGATGTTCTCGCCACTGGAGTCGACGATGACGACCGCGTTGCCGCTGCGCCCGGCGACGGTGATCAGCCCGTCGGTGCCGACGCGGTTTGCCTCGAGGTGCTCGCGCAATTGGGCTGCCGCGGCGTCGTCACCGACGGCGCCGACAAACTGCACGTCCGCGCCCGCGCGCGCCGCTGCCACCGCCTGATTTGCGCCCTTGCCGCCGGGTGTCGACCGCATCGAGGCCGCTAACGCCGTCTCGCCGGGCCGGGGCAGTGTCTCGACATCGAGGCCGATGTCCATATTCACGCTGCCCACCACACAAACCCGTGTCATTCCGCCGACGTTATGGAGAAGCGCCCGCATACACAAACGTCGTGTTGATAACGGTTTTCGGCAAATCCGTTTTCACCCGCCAGTAGGCGATATTCTGCTGCGTGATCTGGGCCTTTTGGCCCGGCTGCGAAAGGACGCCGATTGACGCCGCAGGGCTCAGCTGATCCGGCACCGCTTGAGCAAACGGTTCCGGCGAAAATTGGTTGGCGCCGTCGCCCGTGGCCGCTGGCCAGATTGAGCATTCAGTCCAAGCTCATGGTGATGCTGCTGGTCGCGAGCCTGGGGTCGCTGGCGGTGATCGGTGTCGTCGGCTACGTGTCCGGTCGGCGCACGCTGATGCCGATCGCCGCCGAACGCATGACGCAATTGCGTGAAGGGCAAAAGCGCGCCATTGAAATGTTGTTCGCCGACCTGTCGAACTCGCTGGCGATTTACAGTCGCGGATTCACCGCGGACGAAGCGGTACAGGCTTTCGCGGCGGGATTCGACCAATTGGCCGACGCCCCAGCCGATCCCGGGCAACAACACGCGTTGGAGAAGTTCTACACCGACAAGCTGGTCACACCGATCCAGCAGGCCACCGGGCAGAAGCTGGACCTGGCCGCGATATTGCCGAACAACAACGCGCAGCGATACCTGCAGCTTCACTACACGGTTCCGTCAGCGAGCGCCTCGACTCCACCCGAGGACGCCGGCGACGGCAGTGCCTGGTCGGCGGCGAATGTGCGCTTCAATGAGTACTTTCGCGAGATTGCGACCCGCTTCGAATACCGCGATGCGATGCTGCTCGACACCCGCGGCAACGTGGTCTACAGCGTCAACAAAGGTCCTGCTCTGGGTACCAACATCCTCAACGGCCCGTATCGCGCATCGAACTTGCGTGGCGCGTACGAAAAGGCAATGACCGCCGATTCGCTCGATTTCGTCTGGATCACCGATTTCCAGCCGTTCCAGGCGGCCGGCGGAATGCCCATTGCCTGGCTGGTGTCTCCGATCGGTGTGGCAGGCAAGACGAGTGGCGTCATGGCGCTCCCGCTGCCGATCGCGAAGGTCAACCGGATCATGACCGCCGACCAGCACTGGAAAGCCGCCGGGATGGGAGCGACGGCCGAGACGTATCTGGCCGGTCCGGACGGGCTGATGCGCTCTGACTCACGGCTGTTCCTGCAAGACCCGACGAAGTATCAACGCGACGCGGTCGCGGCGGGCACCCCAGCGGACATTGTCGCCGAGGCAATGCGGTGGCACGGCACCACGCTGGTGCAGCCCGTCGAAACCGAGGCGTTCCACGCCGCGCAGCGCGGGCAGAGTGGAACCGTGATGGATAGGGGCTATCTAGGCGACCAGGAACTCGCGGCGTACGCCCCGGTGGCCATCCCGAATTCCGATCTGCGCTGGTCGATCCTGGCCACCCGGGACAGCGAAGAGGCGTACTCGCGGATAGTGGCCTTCACCCGCACGCTGGTCGTGACGGCGGCGGCGATGGTCTTCGCGCTGTGTGTGCTCGCGATGCTGATTGCTCGACGATTCGTCGGCCCGATCCAGCGACTGCGGGCCGGCGCCGAGGAGATCAGCGCCGGGAATTACGACGTCTCGATACCGGTCACCTCACGCGACGAGATCGGCGATCTCACTACGGCTTTCAACGAGATGAGTCGCAACCTGGAGATCAAAGAGGGGCTGCTCACCGAACAGCGAAAGGAGAATGACCGTCTGCTGCTGTCGCTGATGCCCGAAGCGGTCGTGCAGCGTTACCGCGACGGCGAGCAGACCATCGCACAAGAGCACCATGACGTGACGGTCATCTTCGCCGACATCGTCGGACTCGACGAGATCTCCAGCAGGCTGTCCGGCGACGAACTGGTCGGAATCGTCGACGAGCTGATGCGTGAACTCGATTCGGCAGCCGAATCCTTTGGCGTCGAACCGATTCGCACGGTGCACAACGGCTATCTGGCAAGCTGTGGCTTGAACGTGCCCCGGCTGGACAGCGTGCCCCGCACCATCGACTTCGCCGTGGAGATGCAGCGCATCATGGAGCGCTTCAATTCGGGCAAGGGTTACCACCTCAGCATCCGGGCCGGTGTCAACACCGGCAATGTGATCAGCGGATTGGTCGGCAGATCCAGCGTCATTTACGACATGTGGGGTACCGCGGTGAATCTGGCCCACCAGATGCGAAGCGGTGCAACGGAGTCCGGGATCTTCGTCACCTCGGATGTCTATGAGGTGATGCGCGATATCCGCCAATTCGCCAGCGCGGGAACCGTTACGGTCGACGGCGAGGAGCAGGCGATCTGGCGTCTGACGGAGCGCAAATGAACATCGACCCGCTGTGGATCTACTGGGCCATCGGTCTGGCGATCGGGCTGCCCCTACTGCTGATCAGCCTCACGGAGTGGCAGCAGTTCCTGGCGCGCCGGGAGAGCGCCCTGGCGAGGCCGGTCAATCTGTTGCGCAACTACCTGGTGCCGCTGGCGGCGCTGCTGGTGCTGCTGGTCAAGGTGGCGCGGGTGCCCGCCCACTTCGACTCGGTGCGGCTGCTGGCGACGGTATTCGGTTTCGTGGTGCTGCTCCTGCTGTTGTCGGGCCTCAACGCCACGGTGTTCGAAGGAGCGCCGCAGAGCTCATGGCGCAAGCGGGTACCGGCGATATTCCGGGATGTCACAAGGTTTCTGCTGATTGCTATCGGCCTCGCGCTGATCTTCTCCTACGTCTGGGGCGTGCGCGTCGGCGGCTTGTTCACCGCGCTGGGCGTGACCTCGGTGGTCATCGGCTTGATGCTGCAGAACTCCGTCGGTCAGATCGTGTCCGGATTGTTCATGTTGTTCGAGCAGCCATTCCGGATCGGGGACTGGCTGGACACGCCGACCGCGCGCGGACGCATCGTGGAAGCGAACTGGCGCGCCGTCCACATCCAGACCGGCCACGGTTTGCAGATCACGCCGAACTCGGTGCTGGCGGCCACGTCGTTCACCAACCTCAGCCGGCCACCCGGCGCGCACAAGCTGTCGATCAGCACCACGTTCTCGGTCGAGGATCCACCGGATCGCGTGCGCCTTCTCCTGGTCCGGGTTGCGCAAGCGCTGCCGCAACGCAAAGCCGATTCCACACCGACATCCTCGGCCGGCGGTTCCGGCGAGTACCAGGTCGGCATCGCGCTGAAGTCGCCGGCCGATGACGGTGCCGCGAAAGCGACCTTCCTACGGTGGATTTGGTACGCAGCCCGACGCGAAGGCCTGCATCTCGACGGTGCTGACGACGATTATTCGACGCCGGCCCGGGTGCAGATGGCAATGGGCGACGTGGTGGCGCCCGCACTGCGGCTGAGCCTGACCGATCAGCAGTCACTGATGCCGCACGCGAAGATGGTGCGCTACGGCACCGACGAAATCGTGCAGTACGCGGGCGAAGTGCCTACGGCGATGACGTTTTTGATCAAGGGCAGCATTCGGCGAACCTTCACCGCCGACGACGGTTCGATCATTCCGCTGAGCCTGTTGGAGGAAGGCTCGTTCCTCGGGCTGAGCACCCTGACCCGGCAGCCGAGTCTTCACGGCGCCTATGCACTGGAAGAAGTGACGGCACTCGAGATCGAGCGCGAGCACATTGAAGACCTCGTCCTTCGGACACCGCTGCTGCTGCAGGAATTGGGCCGGATCATCGAGGACCGCCGCAAGGAGGCATCGGCGATTGGGGCCGTATCTACGCGGCGGTAGAAAGCCCGCTACCCTGGGTCGATGAGTGTGCATGCCTTCTCGGCGGTGGATGTGCGCCAGCAGGTGCACGATGCGGCACGCCGGGCTCGGGTGGCCGCCCGGATTCTGGCCTCACTGCCGACCGTGGCCAAGGACCAAGCGCTCCACGTTGCAGCCGATGTGCTGGTGGCCAATACCGACCGGATTCTGGCGGCCAACGCCGACGACCTGCGCTCGGCCCGGGCCGCCGACACTCCGACCGCCATGATCGACCGGCTGGCGCTGGACGCCAAGCGCGTCGAGGGGATCGCCGCGGGGCTGCGTCAGGTCGCCGGTCTGCCGGACCCGGTCGGCGAGGTACTTCGCGGCTATACCCTGCCCAACGGTCTGGCCCTGCGTCAGCAACGTGTCCCGCTCGGTGTCGTCGGGATCGTCTACGAAGGCCGGCCCAATGTCACGGTCGACGCGTTCGGTTTGACGCTGAAATCCGGTAACGCCGCGCTGCTGCGCGGCAGCGCGTCCGCGGTGCGCTCGAACGAGGCGCTGGTTACGGTATTGCGCGAAGCGCTGCGCAGCGAGGACCTGCCCGTCGACGCGGCACAACTGCTCCCGTCGGCCGACCGCTCGTCGGTCACGCATCTGATCCAGGCTCGCGGTCTGGTCGACGTGGTGATCCCGCGCGGAGGAGCCGGCCTGATCGACGCGGTGGTCCGTGACTCTCAGGTGCCGACCATCGAGACCGGTGTGGGCAACTGCCACGTCTACGTGCATGACGCCGCCGATCTCGACATGGCCGAGCGAATCCTGTTGAACTCCAAGACCCGTCGCCCGAGCGTGTGCAACGCGGCTGAGACGCTCCTGGTCGATCGGGCGATCGCCGACCAGGCCTTGCCGCGGCTGATCAACGCGCTGCAAGACGCCGGTGTGACCGTTCACCTCGACCCCGACGAAGACCATCTGCGCCGCGAATACCTGGAGATGGAAATCGCGGTCGAGGTCGTCGATGGCGTCGACGCGGCAATCGCCCACATCAACGAATACGGCACCGGTCACACCGAAGCCATCGTCACGTCGAACATGGCTGCGGCGCAACGCTTTACCGAGGGCATAGACGCAGCCGCAGTAATGGTGAACGCCTCGACGAGTTTCACTGATGGTGAGCAGTTCGGGTTCGGCGCCGAGATCGGCATCTCTACCCAGAAACTGCATGCCCGGGGCCCGATGGGGCTTGCCGAATTGACCTCGACCAAGTGGATCGGCTGGGGCGACGGCCAGATACGCCCGGTCTGAGATAGCTGAGGAGAAAAACCACGTGAGTGTGCCCGCGCGGCCCGCGCCGCTGTTCGCCGACATCGACGACGTCGGTCGGCGGTTGGCCGAAACCGGCTACCTGCCCGACACCGCCACTGCGACAGCCGTTTTCCTCGCCGACCGGCTCGGCAAGCCGCTGCTGGTGGAAGGCCCGGCCGGAGTCGGCAAGACCGAACTCGCCCGCGCCGTCGCGCAGGCCACCGGTTCTGAACTGGTCCGCCTGCAGTGCTACGAGGGCGTCGACGAGGCTCGCGCGCTCTACGAGTGGAACCACGCCAAGCAAATCCTGCGCATTCAATCCGGATCCGACGACTGGGACCAGACCAAAACCGACGTCTTCACCGAGGAGTTCCTGCTGTCGAGGCCGCTGCTGACCGCGATTCGGCGCACCGACCCCACCGTGCTGCTGATCGACGAAACCGACAAGGCCGACATCGAAATCGAAGGCCTGCTGCTCGAGGTGCTCTCTGACTTCGCCGTGACGATCCCCGAGTTGGGCACCATCACCGCGGAGCGGAAGCCGTTCGTCCTGCTGACCTCCAACGCCACCCGTGAGCTGTCCGAGGCACTCAAACGCCGCTGCCTGTTCCTGCACATCGACTTTCCCACTCCCGAGCTGGAACGCCGAATCCTGTTGTCTCGCGTTCCGGAACTGCCGGCACACATCGCCGAAGAACTGGTGCGCATCATCGGTGTGCTGCGCGGCATGCAACTCAAGAAGGTGCCATCGGTGGCCGAGACCATCGACTGGGGACGCACCGTGCTGGCCCTGGGCCTGGACACCATCGACGACGCGACCATCGCCGCGACCATGGGCGTCGTGCTCAAGCATCAATCCGACCAAAATCGCGCCACCTCCGAACTGCGGCTGAACTGAGGCGTCGCTGATGGCCGTCCGCCGAGTTCGTCCCAGCCAGCCGCTGGCCCCGCATGGCCTGCCGGGCCATCTGGTCGGGTTCGTCGAAGCGCTACGTGGACAAGGCATCTCGGTCGGCCCCTCGGAGACCGTCGATGCCGGCCGGGTGATGGGAGTCCTCGGACTCGGTGACCGCGAGATTCTGCGCGAAGGTCTGGCGTGTGCGGTGCTGCGCCGGCCCGAGCACCGCGAGACATACGACGCGATGTTCGATCTGTGGTGGCCGGCTGCACTGGGCACCCGGGCGGCCGTCACCGAGGAAGATGCGATCGATCCCGAGATGCAATTGCCTCCCGATGATGTCGACGCGATGCGGCAGATGTTGCTGGATCTGCTGACCGACAACCCCGAACTCGCCGACATGGACGAGCGGCTGGTCGCGATGATCGCCCAGATCGTGGACGCCTACGGCAAATACAACTCCAGCCGCGGGCCGTCGTACTCGTCGTATCAGGCACTCAAGTCGATGGCACTCGATGAGTTGGAGGGCAAGCTGCTGGCCGGCCTGCTCGCCCCCTACGGCGAAGAGCCCACTCCGACCCAGGAGCAGATTGCCAAAGCTCTTGCCGCGCAGCGAATCACCCAGCTCCGTAAAATGGTGGACGCTGAGACCAAACGGCGCACGGCCGAGCAGCTCGGCCGCGACCATGTCCAGATGTACGGCATCCCACAGCTATCCGAGAACGTCGAATTCCTGCGCGCCTCCGGCGAACAGCTGCGGTCGATGCGACGCGTCGTGCAACCGCTGGCCCGCACGCTCGCCACCCGGCTGGCCGCGCGCCGGCGCCGGGCCCGTGCGGGCGCGATCGACCTGCGCAAGACGCTGCGTAAGTCGATGTCGACCGGCGGTGTGCCGATCGACCTGGTGTTGCGCAAGCCCCGTCCCGCCCGCCCGGAGCTGGTGGTGCTGTGCGACGTGTCCGGCTCGGTCGCCGGGTTCAGCCACTTCACGCTGCTGCTGGTGCACGCCCTGCGGCAGCAATTTTCCCGGGTCCGGGTCTTCGCGTTCATCGACACCAGCGATGAGGTCACGCACATGTTCGGCCCGGACGCCGATCTCGCCGTCGCGATCCAGCGGATCACCCGCGAGGCCGGCGTCTACACCCGCGACGGCCACAGCGACTACGGCAATGCCTTCGTCTCCTTCATCCAGGACCACCCGAACGTGCTGTCGCCGCGCAGCTCCCTGTTGGTGCTCGGCGACGGGCGCACCAACTATCGCGACCCGGCCATCGACGTGCTGTCACACATGGTGACCGCCAGCCGGCATGCGCACTGGCTCAACCCGGAGCCCAAACACCTGTGGGGCAGCGGCGACTCGGCGGTGCCCCGTTACCAAGAGGTCATCACCATGCATGAATGCCGCTCCGCCAAGCAGCTGGCTTCGGTGATCGACCAGCTGCTGCCGGTCTAGGGCCACTTGCAGCGCGAAAAACTTCCTCACTTGCGACAGCTCAAACTGAGGTTATTGTGAGCTCGGCATCAGATAAGCGTAAGAATCGAGTGGGGTTCGTCATGCTGAAGTGTCTTCGCGTCATCGCGCCGATTGTCGGTGCGACCGGTGTGTCGATCGCCCTATCTGCGTCGGGGCACGCCGACGTCGATGTGAACGACCCATTGTTGGGCAGCACCAATGCGATCTTTCTCGGCGGCACTGCCGAGCCCACACCGTCGACGGCTTATGTGGACGCCGCAGAGAAGCTGTTTCTGGAACCGTTGGGGTTCTCCGATGCCGCGTCGATATGCGACATGGCCGGAAACTTGCCGTGCGACGCTCCGCTGCAGGTGCTGACGACACCGGAAGTGTTCGAGTTCGGCCCGAGCAGCCTGCAGGACGAGACGAACATCGTGTATGCGCTGGAAGCTGAATACCACGCGGGCGAGATGAGTCCGTCTGATCCGCTGACGGTGTTCGCCTATTCGCAGAGCGCCATTGCCGTTTCGGCGGCCGAGAAAATGCTTGCGGCAGACGGCGTTCCCCAGGCCGACCTGCATTTCGTGTTCATCGGCGACCCGAGCGACGCCAACGGGATAGCGACCAACATCTACGGAGATCTGATCCAGTTGTTCGGCGGCGGTACAACCGGCACCACCATGACGAACGACCTTCTCACCGCCATCAACGAGGACCAATTCGCGCCCGGCGGCCTGCTTGCCGGTTACACACCGGATGACCTGTACCCCACGACCGTCTACACGATCGACACCGACGGGGTTGCCGACTGGCAAGAGGATTGGAACGCTGTCCTCGCCGGCGGCGGCAGCCCTCTGGAAGCCTTCGGGAACGGTCTCTACCACTTCTTCACCACCCACGTGGAATACCTGGGCTTGACGCCGGAGGAGGTCGCCAGCGGCGTCGCCACGACCACCGGCTTGACCACGACCATCACCATTCCGGACGGGTCAGACATGGGCTCGATCATCAACGACGGGGCAGCGCTGCTAGGCGCATTTTCCCATGGCGTTGCGGACAGCGGAGCGATCACTGCCCTGGTAAATACCGTCGAAGACCTTTTCAACCCCGCCTACTTCTGACCATGTCTGGCAGATGGGTGCCACCTTCCTTGGCGTTGTCGCTCGAAGGTGGGCAACTCCGACATTGGCTAGCCCGGGTGCTGGTGTGGCCTATGTGACATTGGAGCCTCGCCCTGCCGCGCTCAAGTAAGCTGGCAAACCGTGCAAAAGCGGCGGCTGGGAGTCATGGGTGGGACGTTCGATCCCATCCACAACGGGCACCTGGTCGCTGCCAGCGAGGTCGCTGACCGGTTCGAGCTCGACGAGGTGGTGTTCGTGCCGACCGGCCAGCCCTGGCTCAAGGGTCGCGAGGTCAGCCCGGGCGAAGACCGCTACCTGATGACGGTGGTCGCCACCGCGGCCAACCCGCGTTTCTCGGTCAGCCGGGTCGACATCGACCGCGGTGGCCCCACCTACACCAAAGACACGTTGCGGGACCTGCAGGCGCTCAACCCCGACTCCGATCTGTACTTCATCACCGGGGCCGACGCGCTGGCGTCCATCCTGTCCTGGCAAGACCTCGACGAGCTGTTCGCGGCGGCACGGTTCGTCGGTGTCAGCCGACCCGGCTACGAGCTCGGCAGCGAGCACCTGGCCGGCGTCCTCGACGGACTGCCCTCCGACGCGCTCTCACTCGTCGAAATCCCGGCTCTGGCAATCTCTTCCACCGACTGCCGGCTACGGGCCGCGCAAGGCCGCCCGCTGTGGTACCTGATGCCCGACGGCGTAGTGCAGTACGTCTCCAAGCGAGACCTTTACCGCAAACCGGGGGAGCAGACGTGACCGCCGCAGCCGAGGCGATCGACATGGCGGAAGTTGCCGCACGGGCGGCGGCCGCCAAGCTTGCCGACGACGTCATCGTCATCGACGTATCCGACCAATTGGTGATCACCGACTGCTTCGTGATCGCATCGGCGTCCAACGAACGGCAGGTCAACGCCATCGTCGACGGGGTCGAAGAGAAAATGCGCGAGGCCGGATACAAACCCGCCCGCCGCGAGGGCACCCGCGAGGGCCGCTGGACCCTGCTGGACTACGTCGACATCGTGGTGCACATCCAGCATCAGGACGAACGCGATTTCTACGCCCTCGACCGGCTCTGGCGAGACTGTCCGGTGTTAGCGGTGGATCTGTCATGACGATCCGTCGGCTGGTAATGCTGCGGCACGGCCAGACCGCGTTCAATTTCGGCAGCCGGATGCAGGGCCAGCTCGACACCGAGCTGACAGATCTTGGCCGGGCGCAGGCGGTGGCCGCAGCCGAGGCGCTCGCCAAGCACCAGCCGCTGCTCATCGTGTCCTCGGATCTGCGCCGCGCGTATGACACTGCCGTCGCGTTGCAGGAGCGCACCGGTCTGCCGGTGCGGGCCGACGACCGGTTGCGCGAGACGCATCTCGGCGATTGGCAAGGCATGACCCACACCGAGATTGACGCGGTCGCGCCAGGTGCTCGGCTGGCGTGGCGCGACGACGCCAGTTGGGCGCCGCACGGCGGGGAGAACCGGGTCGACGTGGCCGCGCGCAGCGTGCCGCTGGTCGCCGAACTGGTCGCCGGTGAGCCCGAGTGGGGCGCCGACGACGACGCGGCACGGCCGGTGGTGCTGGTCGCCCACGGCGGCCTGATCGCCGCGCTGACCGCGGCGCTGCTGCGGCTACCGGTCGGCAACTGGCCGGCGTTGGGCGGCATGGGCAACGCCAGTTGGACGCAGCTGTCCGGGCACAGTGTTTCCAGGGCTGGGGCCGACGGGGCTGGGGCCGACGCCTTCGACGCCATCCGGTGGCGGCTCGATGTGTGGAACGCATCGGCACAGGTTGCGGGCGATGTCCTCTGAGTCCCGGCCGACCCTGCTGGTCTTCGCCGACTCGCTGGCCTACTACGGGCCGACCGGCGGACTACCGTCCGACGATCCGCGTATCTGGCCTAATATCGTTGCCGCACAACTTGATTGGGACTTAGAGTTGATCGGCCGCATCGGGTGGACATGCCGGGATGTCTGGTGGGCGGCCACCCAGGATCCACGAGCCTGGGCAGCCCTGCCCCGAGCCGGCGCGGTGGTCTTCGCGACAAGCGGGATGGATTCGCTGCCTTCGCCGGTGCCCACCGCACTGCGGGAGCTGATCCGCTATGTACGCCCACCGTGGCTGCGTCGTTGGGTCCGAGAAGGCTACGGCTGGCTGCAGCCGCGGCTGTCACCGGTGGCAAGGCCCGCGCTTCCGCCGCACCTCAGCGCCGAGTATCTCGAAGAGACCCGCGGCGCAATCGATTTCAACCGGCCGGGGATCCCCATGGTGGCGTCTTTGCCGTCGGTGCATATCGCCGAGGCCTACGGAAAGGCCCATCACGGGCGGGCCGGCACCGTCGCGGCGATCACCCAGTGGGCCAATGAGCACAATGTCCCATTGGTTGACCTGAAAGCCGCTGTCGGCGAAGAGGTGATGAGCGGTCGCGGCAATCCCGATGGCATTCACTGGAATTTCGAAGCCCACCGCGCGGTCGCGGAGTTGATGCTCAAGGCGCTCGCCCAGGCCGGCATTGACGCCGAGAAATCGCGCGGCTGAGTTCATGCCCGTCGTTGTCGTCACCGATTCGTCGGCACGCCTTCCCGACGAGTTGCGCAGGCAATGGGGGATACGCCAAGTCCCGCTGCACATCCTGCTCGATGACACCGATCTGCGCGACGGTGTAGACGAGATTCCCGACGATATCCACGAGCACGGCCACGCCACGACGGCTGCCGCGACACCTGCTGAGTTGGCCGAGGTCTATCGGCTGGCGTTGGCCGACAGCGGCGGTGACGGTGTGGTGGCGGTGCACCTGTCCAAGGCGCTGTCGGGAACGCTGAACGCCGCCGAATCTACCGCTGCCGAGATCGGTTCAGAAATAAGAGTTCTCGACTCGAAGTTCACCGGGATGAACACCGGCTTCATCGCGGTGGCGGCGGCGCGCGCCGCCGCCGATGGCGCGGACCTGGACGCCGTCGCCGCCGCCGCCGCGGCCGCGACAGACCGCAACCACGGGTTCATCGTCGTGCATCAGCTGGACAATCTGCGGCGTAGCGGACGCATCGGCGGCGCGGGAGCGTGGCTGGGCACCAAGCTGTCGTTGAAGCCGCTGCTTCGCATAGAAGACGGCAAACTTGTTCTTGCGCAACGAGTTCGGACGGCCAACAAAGCGGTAGCGACGATGGTCGACCGGGTATGTGAGATTGTCGGAGAGCGGCCCGCCTCGATCGCGGTGCATCATGTCGCCAACCCCGACGGTGCACAGAACCTGGTCGACGCGCTGGCCGAGCGGTTGCCCGGCTGCGCGCCGGCGATTGTCACCGGGCTGGGCCCGGTGCTGGCGTTACACGTCGGCGCCGGCGCGCTCGGCGTCTGCGTGGAACTGGGCGACTAGAGCTCGTCACGACTTCTGCGCGGCAAGCGGCGCGGTGTTGGCGTCGTCGGTGGCAGCCGACGGCGGCTTCGGCTTGGCGTGGTCGCCGCGAGGATGAATGACCTGCGGCCACCAGAACCAGCGTCCCAGCAGCGTTGCCAGCGATGGCATGAACAGCGTTCGCACGACCAGGGTGTCGAGTAACAGACCGATGCAGACCGTCGAGCCGAACTGGCCCAGCACCGTCAGCTCGCTGCCCAGCATGGCCGCCATCGTGAAGGCGAACACCAGACCCGCCGACGTCACCACCGCGCCGGTGCCGGCCATCGACCGGATGTATCCGGTTTTGAGCCCGGCGTGTATCTCTTCCCGGAATCGAGACACCAGCAGCAGGTTGTAGTCGGAGCCGACGGCCAACAGGATGATGACCGACAGCGCCATCACGATCCAGTGGATGTGGATGCCCAACAGGTCCTGCCAGATCAGCACCGACAACCCGAACGACGCGGCGATCGAACTACTCGCCGTCCCTACGATCACCAGCGCCGCCACCACGCTTCGGGTGAGCAGCAGCATGATCATGAAGATCAGCGTCAACGCCGACACCACGGCGATCATCAGGTCGTATTTCTCACCGTCGGCCATGTCGCGGAAGGTCGCGGCGGTGCCGCCGAGATAGACCTTGGCGTCCGACAGCGACGACTGCTTGAGCCCTTCCTGAGCCGCGGTGCGCTCCGCGCCTACCCGGTCGATGCCCTCCGGTGTCATCGGGTCACCTTGGTGAGTGATGAAGAACCGCACCGACTTTCCGTCGGGGGAGAAGAACATCTTCACGCCGCGGATGAACTCCGGGTTGGCGAATGCTTCGGGTGGCAGGTAGAAGAAGTCGTCGTTCTGCGACTTGTCGAAGCTTTGTCCCATCACGATGGAGGTGTTACTCATCGCCTCCATCTGATCGATCATCGCCTTGAATGTCTGGTACATGGTCAGCGTCAAACCATGCGTCGTCTTCAGCGTGTCGAGCATGATCGGGATCAGCTGCTCCAACTCATGGGAGGCCGTCGCGGTGCGGCTGATGTCACCGGAGAGATCGTGGAACTTCTCGGCGAGCTGGTCGAAGCCGTCGATCGAGTCGAACAACGACCGGAACGAGATGCAGACCGGGATGTCGTAGCAGTGCTTCTCCCAGTAGAAGTAGCTGCGGATCGGCCGGTAGAAGTCCTCGAAATCCGCGATGTGGTCACGCAGCGTGTCGGTGATCTCCGACGTCTCCTGCGTGGTTTTCGCGCTGTCCAGGGCGGCGGTGGCCAGGTCATGGGTGACCTTCGCCTGGCGGGTCGTCACGTCGATCATGATCTGCATCTGGTCGGCCATTTTCAGAATGTCGGCCATTCTGTCTTTGAGGAACTTCATGTTCTGCATGGTCGTCTGGCTCTGGATGCTGTTCTGGAACGGAATTGAGCTGTGCTGGATGGGAATTCCCAGCGGCCGGGTGATGTCCTGGATCATCGAGATGCCGACGGTGCGGATCTCGTTCTTGGCGACCTTGTCCAGCACCAGCATGTCGGCGGTGTTGCGCATGTCGTGGTCGGCCTCGATCATCAGCAGGTCGGGGTTCATCCGCGCTTCCGAGAAGTGCCGGTCCGCCGCGGCGTACCCGATGTTGGACGGTGCCGTCTCGGGTAGGTAGTGCCGGTCGTTGTAGCTCGTCTTGAATCCGGGCAACGCGACCATGCCGACCAGAACCACCGCGGCGCTCACCGCGAAAATCGGTGCGGGCCAACGCACTACCGCGGTGCCGACCCGACGCCACAGCTTGCCGCGGGCCTGGCCCTTCTTCTCGAACAGGCCGAAACGACTGCCCAGGAATACCACGGCGGGACCCAGCGTCAACCCGGCCGCCACCACCACGATCATGCCGATCGCCACCGGCGCGCCCATCGTGGAGAACCAGGGCAGTCGGCAGAAGCTCAAGCAGTACGTCGCACCGGCAATAGTCAGGCCGGACCCCAACACGACGGGTGCGACGCCCTTGAATGTCGTGTAGTACGCGGTTTCTCGGTCTTCGCCTTCGCGGCGTGCTTCCTGATAGCGGCCGACCAGGAAGATGCCGTAGTCCGTCCCGGCGGCGATCGCCAGCATCGTCAGGATGTTCGCCGCGAAGGTGGTGAGCCCAAATGCGTTGTTGTAACCGAGAACTGCGACGATTCCTCGCGCACAGGCCAGCGAGACAAAGGTCATGAACAGCTGGATCAGCGTGGTGACGATCGAGCGGTAGACCAGCAGCAGCATGATCGCGATCGCGCCGAGGGTGAACAGCGTGATCTTCGCCAGGCTGTCGTTGCCGATGACGTGCATGTCGTCGGACAGGGCTGCGGGACCGGTGACGTAGGCCTTCACTCCGGGTGGTGCTTTTTCTTCGTCGACGACCTTGCGGACGGCCTCGACGGAGTTGTTGGCCTGCGTGGTGCCTTGGTTGCCGGCGATGTTGGCCTGCACATAGGCGCCCCGCGCGTCGGCGCTCTGCGCGCCCGCCGCGGTGAACCTGTCGCCCCAGAAGTCTTGGAGGTGCTGGACGTGGGCGGTGTCCTTGCGCAGTTTGCGCACGATGTCGTCGTAGTAGTGGTGCGCGGCCTCGCCGAGCGGCTGCTGGCTTTCCACCACGATCATCACCGTGCTGTTGGAGTTGAACTCCTGGAAGTTCTGTCCCATCCGCATCATCGCCTTCATCGACGGTGCGTCCAGGGGCGCCATCGGCGCCGAGTGCGCCTCGCCGACGACTTCCAGCGTCGGGACCGCGACGTTGACGATGACGGTCAACGCGACCCAGCCGATGATGATCGGGATCGCGAAGATGCGGATGAAGTGTGGGATGAACGGGTGGTGCGGTGTGGCTTCGGGTGTGGCCTCGGTGTCGGCGGTTGTCGCGGTCTCGTGGTTGCTCATGCGGACTTCACCAGGCAGAAAGTCTGGGCGTTGTGTCCGTCGGAACTCTGGTGCTCGCGCAAGCTCCCCGTCGACGGTGATGCGGCAACCGATGTATCCGCCGTCGGTCTGCGCCATGATGTTGGCGCTCACTGTGGGCAGCGTTGTCGACACCGTGTACGACCAGGGCAGCGCCGCGTCGTTGATCTGGTGCGTGTTCGCATCGGCGTCCCAGTAGTTGATGTTCGCGGTGCTACCGGGCGCGCCGAAAATCTCGTATTTCACGACTTTCGGGTTGAACTGCACGATCTTGATTCCGGCTCCTGAATTCGCGTTGAGGTCCTGCGAGGCGAACACCTTGTGCAACCGCGTCACGGCGAGCGTGGACACCGACAGCACGGCGATGAGCAGCAAGGGTATCCAGGCACGTTTGAGCACTCCGCTGATCGATATCGCCTTCACTGGTCTCCTTCCGCCGGCCGTCCGGAGCGCTGCAAAGACGTACGTACTCCACTGGTAAGCGAGTTGCGTCAAGGATGCCGTCAGAAGCTTCGCTCGGCTAACGATGCTAAAGCATAGGGCACGCATGCGTTCTGCTAGGTCCCTGGCGCAAGTGTGTTTGACGCGGCGGGCCTGCGGCGCGCACCAACACCGGGGTTGAGCTCGTCGGCGTTCTCCGGCAGCGACGAAGCCTGGTTACCGGAGGTGCTGGGCTCGGCGCTATCAATCCTTCGGCGACGTTGTTGATGCGGACGTCGACGTCTGGGGAGCCTCGGTTGCCGATCGCGCTACCTCAGACGCTTTCCCTAGCAGGGCGGCGCTTTCGGGTGGCACAACGTGTCGTTGGCCGACTCCGGCTTTTGCTGCTGCTGTTGGTTCTGCTGGTTCTGATTCTGGTTCTGTTGGTTCTGCTGTGGATTCTGTTGGTTCTGTTGGTTTTGGTTCTGCTGGTTCTGATTCTGCTGGTTCTGGTTCTGCTGGTTCTGGTTTTGCTGGTTTTGGTTCTGCTGGTTGTTGGGCGGGTGGTGATGGCCCGGATGCTGCTGATCGTTGGGGAACTGCTGGTTGTTCGGGAACTGGTTCGGATCCGGCTGCTGCTGGTTATCGGGCAGCGGCGGGTTCGGATCCGTCTGCTGCTGGGGTGCGGGCGCCGGCACGACCACAGGTGCCGGCGCCAAGGCTGGTGCCGGCACAACATTCGGCGCGGACCCGGAGCTGTTATCTGGCGCTGATATCGGTGCGTCGGGTGCAGGCGCCGGGGGCTGGTCCTGGGCGGGCGGAGGTGCCTGAGGAGCTGGCGGTGCGTCGTTGCTCTGCTGGGGAGCAGGTTGCACCGCGGGGTGGGCCGGCGCTGGATGGTTGGACGAAGTCAGCGTGTACGCCAGCCCGCCACCAGCGGTGAGGACCGCAACTGCAGCGGCGGCCAGCAAATAGGTTGGCGCCGAACGGAACCAGGCTTTGCGTGAGAGCTCACCAGCGTCCGGCTGCGGAGCCGAGTACACATCGGGAGCGGCATCCCAACTCGGCTGCTGCGCCTCTGGGTAGTAGCCGCCGGACTCGCGGTAGTACCCGGGTTCGCCGGTCGCCTGGGACCAAGCCTGCGGGCTGACCTGAGCCGGCCCGTTCGAGCCGCGGATTTTCGATGTCGGCGGGGTCGCTGAAGGACTCTGCTGATACGCGCGCTGCGTAGGGGCATCGTCGCTTCCAGCCCAGCCTCCGGGGGGTTGGCCAATGCGGTTCGTCGGGCCATCGGTCATGAGGATTCCTTCGATACCCAGGTGGTTTCGTTGTGATTCTCGACCCTACGGCGCAGAAGCGGTGACCGAATCAGGGATTTCCCTATGTTTTGGGCGCGCGGCAACCTTCCGCGAGTGCGGCGGTAAGCCGCGAAGCGGGCATACCGGCGTTGTCCGGTCCGGACGCTACCAACGTTGCGGCTGCCGAGAAATCAGGGATTTCCCTACATTTCCGGTGCGCGGCCATGAGCGTCGAGCGATCCGAGATGTAGGGAAATCCCTGATTCGCCCTGCTTTGGTTCTCAGTAGGGTCACGTCAGTTCGAGGCCCATGTAGTTGTTACCGAGAAGGATGCGTCGTGAGTCGACACTGCGTTGCCGCGCCCTCTGACCTGTCCGTGCTCTGCGGCTCTATCCGGCGTGCGCTCGTCGCCGTGGTGCTGTGTTGCACCGCGGTCGGCTGTCAATCCCATAGCGGTCCAGGCACTGCGCCTGGTGGGTCGGCCGGTAGTTCGTCCAGCTCCGACGCACCCCAAGCTGCGAAGCCCATGGTTGCGTGCACAATGCTGTCGCCGCAGGACATTTCATCGCTGCTCGGCACCAGCGTGCAGGGTAAATCGACGACACACAGTGTTGTGCGGAGCGGCTGCACGTGGGAGGACACGACGAGTGAGGAATCGGTGACTGTCGAGCTCGGCAATCCCGGCTCGGCGCCGCACAACACGTTGGCTGCACCCCTACCCGGCTTCCCCGAGCAACCTGGCCCCGATGGGATGCGCTACATCGACTTCGGCGCGGTCAAGTTCGCCGGCGGCAACCGGGAGAACACCGTTCAGGTCGCGGTGATCAGACTGACGCCGGACCAGCGCAATGCGGCGGCGGTCGACCTTGCGCGCAAGATCCTCCCGCAGCTGTCGTAGCGGAGTGCGTCACGGCTCGATGCCCACCGGCATCAGAATGACGTCACGCTTTCAGCGTCAACCGTCATGCCGTGTCCGCCGTGGTCGTTGACGAATCGGGTAACGCCGGGCTGGGTGAGTATCGTCCAGCCCTGCGCGCCGTAGGTGTGATATCCGAGCGAGACCCGACCTTGTAATTCACCGAGATCAGCCTCGACCCAGTGGAATTCGCCACCCGTGCTGACGCTGACCGTGTGGTGAAGCTGCCCGGTCGTGTCGTGCCATGCACCCGAAAGCCGTTCACAGGCAACAAGTTCGGCCGTTATCGAACAGCCGACCGACGTCGCCGGCATCTCGATCCGCACATATCCGCGATCGTTGGGCTGTAGGTGGATGACGGATGGGTCGGGCGACGCCGTCCTCGAAGTCTGGCCGTGACTCATCGGCGCGGAATCGCGGGCACATCCCGCCGTCGCCGTCGCGAGTAGTGAGGTCGCCACCCCTACCAGGGTCAGCA
Source organism: uncultured Actinomycetota bacterium (assembly GCA_963737375.1). Lineage (GTDB taxonomy): Bacteria > Actinomycetota > Actinomycetes > Mycobacteriales > Mycobacteriaceae > Mycobacterium. Next base: position 176,854 of record CAVTSP010000026.1, on the reverse strand, counting down.
TTTGAATCCGCATGGCAAGTGGCGCAACGGCTACCGGGCCCGCCCGGTGACCGGCGGGAGGTCGGCCAGCGTGACGATTCCCGGCTTGGCCGCGACGACGGCCGGCACCGCATTGGTCACCGGCATCGCGGTGTAGATCATGCCCAGACCCATGAATCCCGGCTCGGTCCAGCCCTTCGGCGGCAGGCAGTGCACCACTGTCCGCATGTTGGGCACGCCGAACACCTGAATGACGTGGCCGTGCTCGAGCGGCTTGGGCGGCGTGACGTGGGTGCCCATCGTCCAGTTGAATCCGACGCTGACCACATTGCGATCGCCCACCCAGCCGCGGTGGTAGCCGAGGACGCTGCCGACGGTGCCGGCCGGAATCTGCATGAAGCCCAAGTCGGAGTCGCCGGTAGCCGCGGTGAATGTGACGTCGAAGGTCATCTTGTCCAGCCGCGCCCCGATTGCGTCGGCCATCATCGCGGCCGACTCGGCGAAGACTTCGCTTTCACGCCGCACGTTCTCGGCCAGTCCGGGTGTCTCTGGGTCTTGCGAAAATCCCATGGCGGTCTGGGTCTCCGCCGACTCATAGGTCGAGCAGTCCACCGATTCGGTGATGCGGATCTCGTCGACGCGTTCGCACGACCCGCTGAGCGCCATCGCGACCAGGTTTGTCATCCCCGGATGCGCACCGCTGCCGAAGATGGTCGAGGTGCCCCGCTCGCAGGCGTCGAGGATCCGCTGCCGGTCCTGCGGCGTCTGCTTGCCGCCGGTGATCCAGGCTGCACTGGTGCACACGTTGACGCCCGACTCGAGCAGCCGGACCAGCTCGTCGACGCTGGGCCAGAGCGGGTTGTAGCAACACGCATCAGGCTTGAGTGCCAGTAGCGCATCGATGTCGTTGGTCGCCGTGACCCCGGTCGGTTCCGGCCAGCCGGACAGCTCCGCGGCATCCACCCCGACCTTGTCCTGACCGTGCGCGTAGACGCCGACCAATTCCATGTCCGGCCTGCCGATGATGGCGTGCAGCGACCGCCGCCCGATATTGCCGGTGGTCCATTGGATGACGCGGAACGGATGGCCTGCTGTTGTCGCGCTCATCTGGGGCTCCTCTGCCGGTGTGATTGAACTCATTATGTTCATCCCGCCGACGCCGGCCGGAGCCGGGCAGCTCTTACGCAGAGTTAATTTTGCCGTGCCTGATAATTTCCTGACCGTCCTACCGCTCGACGCCCGCCGGCCGAACCTACGGCGCGTGCTGGCCGGGTGATGCCGACCGGAGCGAGCAACCAGTATTCGACACCTGTCAATATCGGCTGGACGTGGTTTTATGCGTTGAACAAGCGTTGACTGTTGGCCCAAATCGCCTCTGCCGCAAGCGATGGGCGCGCGGCTTCGGCGCCGCGAACGCGAGTGATCAATTGTTCACTGAATTTTGCTCAGCAAGTTGACAAGCCGCTTTTGCTGACCTTACTCTAAAGTAACCTACGCCCGCGTAAGTTTGTTCGAACCGCCGAAAGGGGTCTGATCGCATGGGCACGCAGCAAACTTGCGGTGAAAGACGTCCGAGAAGATAGCCCGGGCGTCCCAACGATGTCGCAACTACATGAAAGCAGCGCACGGGTCATCGGCGAGGCCGAGATGACTCCCGTGTCGTTGCCCGGCTACGGCCAACTGGACCCGTTGTCTGCGTGTGCGGTCGAGGAGTGGGTGAGGCGGGGGAGCCTGCTGCCGGTCGAGCACATCGCGGTGGCCGCGATCCGCAACTCGTACACCCCTCGAAAGAACAAAGCCAACGAGAATCACATCCAGGTATTGGCTCAGTCGCCATTGCCTCTGCCCCCGATCGTGATTCATCGAGCCTCGATGCGGGTTATCGACGGTGTGCATCGACTTCGCGCAACCGAATTGCGCGGCCACAGCACGATTGCGGCCCGGCTTTTCGAAGGAAATGACGCCGAAGCTTTTGCGCTCGCCGTGCATTTGAATGTCACGCACGGTCTACCGCTGACGCTTTCTGAGCGCAAGGACGCGGCCCAAAGAGTCCTGAAATCGTACCCGCATTGGTCGGATCGGTCTATTGGGTTGATCGCAGGCGTATCGAACAAAACGGTTGGAAAATTGCGCGGGTGTACAACCGAGGAAATTTCCCAGTTGAACCCCCGCCTTGGGCGTGACGGAAAAGTGCGACCGGTCAGCCCGGCCATCGGCCGGCGTCGCGCCGCCGAATTTCTGTCGATGAACCCTCGGGCATCGTTGCGTGAGATCGCGCGCAAAGCCGGCGTCTCGGTCACGACCGCGCGCGATGTGCGCCAGCGCGTCGACAAGGGTGAGAATCCGCTGCCCGACAACCTCGCCAAGAAGGCGGCCGAATCCTTCGCGCCCACCGTCGTCGCCACGAACTGCTCCGATGGATCACAGACCGGGAGGCGGGTGATCCCGGAGGGTCGTGGTCGTGACCTGCTCCAGCGGCTGAGGAACGATCCATCGGTCCGCTCGTCCGAGCGAGGACGGGCGCTGTTGCGCCTGCTGTCCACGGTCGTGGTCGCGATCAGTGCCTGCAACGAGTTCGCCGACTTGGTTCCGACCCACTGTTCGGGCACCTTCGCCGAGATTGCGCGAAAGAACGCTCGCGCCTGGCAGGAGATCGCGGACAAGTTCGACGTCAACGAAGGCTGAAATATCTTGAGGCGGAGTTGCTTTCGCGCTTGAGCGCAGCTCAGAGTCCGGATGCGCCGGCGGCGATGAAGGCACAGCCGATCACGGCCAGTGTGATTGCGACATCCCGGCGACGGCGCGATCGGATCCACTCGTGCAGCGCTGTCACCGCCTTAGCGGTTGGCTTGGGCGCCAAGAGGTAGGCCAGCAGGGGAATCTCGACGAGTGCGAAGGCCACCACGTTGAACACGATCAGCACGGTCACCTGAGTAAGCGCCGCGGTCCCAGAGGCCAGGATGACGGCCAACGCGGCCAGATAGTCGACCGACGGCAGGGCGATGGTGAGGCCGGCGACCCCGGCGACCGAGAGCGAATCACCCTTCAGCAGCTCGGTGGCCGGCCTCGCCAATTTCGCCGGCCGCGGGCCGAGCCTGCCGAAGAGGTCGATGGCGATGGCGGCGGCGATGACCAACACCAGCAGCCCGATCAGGAGTTGAACCCGGGGGACGGTGACGAAGGACGTTCCGAGCAGGATGCGCCGGAACACAAAGAGGACGATCAGGCCCACCGTCGTTCCCATGGCGAAACCTCCGCACAAAAATGCGAATAGCTGCCGTGCGGGTCTCGGCCTGTTCAGCATGAGCACGGTCATGCCGATTCGAAATGGTTCGACGCTGACGGCGAGCGCCATTATCAGGACCGTCGCCAGCATGAGTTTGATTGTGGTGGTGCGACCCTCGACGGGGCTAGGCGTCCAAGCGGGCGAATTGATCGTGGCGGTACTGCTCGACGCAGGCTGCGCGGCGGATTTTGCCGCTCGTGGTGATGGGGATTGAGCCGGCCGGTACCAGGACGACGTCCCCGACGTTCAACCCGTGCGCATTGGAGATTGCCGACGTGACATGGCTTCTGACGTCGCTGAGCCGGTGCCGCAGATCCTCGTTGGCCTCGCCGCGCTTCTTCTTCACCTCGATGACGGTGACCAGTTGTTCGGTGCTGTCCACCGGAACCGATATCGCCGCGACCCGCCCCTGGGCGATCTGCTGGACCGTCGCCTCGATGTCCTCCGGGTAGTGGTTGCGCCCACGGATGATCAGCAGATCTTTGATGCGGCCGACGATGAACACCTTGCCCTCGTAGATGAAGCCCAGGTCGCCGGTGCGCAACCACGGGCCATCCGGGGTGCCGGGCGACGGGTCGGTGAGCGTGGCGCCGAAGCAGGCCTGCTCTTCCGGCGGTTTATGCCAGTAGCCCTCGGCGACGTTCTCGCCGTGCACCCAGATCTCGCCCACCAGGTCCGGCGGGCACTCACGGTTCGTCTCGGTGTCGACGATCCGCAGCATGGGCGATCGTGGGATCTGGTAGCTGACCAGTTCGGACCCACCCCCGGGGGCGCAGCGTTCGACGCGGCCGACGCCGAGCTCGCCGACATCGAAGTGCACCGCGGGCTCGGATTCACTCCAGGTGCCCGCCGCCACAAACACAGTCGCCTCCGCCAAGCCGTAGGACGGACGCATCATGTGGTCTTTGAAGTTGAAGTGCGAGAAGCGATCGACGAAGCGGTGCAGGGTTCTCGGCTCGACACGCTCGGCGCCGCTGATGATGCCCAGCACGCCGCCGAGGTCGAGCCCGGCCAGATCGGCGTCGGTCGTTTTGCGGGCGGCCAAGTCGAAAGCGAAGTTGGGAGCCGAGGACCAGGCATGAGGGTTTTCGGCCAGCGCTCGCACCCACCGCGCCGGCCTTTCCAGAAATGCGACCGGGCTGCTCAGCTGTGCGTGATAGCCACCCAGGATCGGTGCGCAGACGCCCAGCACCAAACCCATGTCGTGGTAGAAGGGCAACCACGACACTAGCGTGACGCCAGCAGGGGCTTTGGCGCTCGCGAAAAAGCTGACCATCAGCTGCTCGAAATTCACCGTGACGTTGCGGTGCGACATCATGACGCCGGTTGGCAGCCGCGTCGAGCCGGAGCTGTACTGCAGATACGCGATATTCGGCATATCGATGTGCGGAAGGCTCGGCCCGCCTTGGGCATCCAGGTTCAACGTGTCGATCTCGACGATCTTCGGCGCGGTATCCATGCGCGACTGGTCGACATAGTCGCCGACATCTTCTGCAGTCGCGGATGTCGTGAGAACCACCGAGGGGGCGGTATCGGCGAAGACTGCGCCGACCCGGTCGTAACTCGAGCCGCGGTGGGGCAGCGGAAGGGGAACCGCGATGAACCCCGCCTGCATGGCTCCCAGGAATGCCCGGATGTAGTCGAGGCCCTGCGGGGCCAGGATGACGGCGCGATCTCCGACCGACCCGTGCGCGCGGAGTTCTCGCGCCACATTCAGCGTCTGCTGGGACAGCTGCGCCCAGGTCAGACTTTCCGGAACGCCCGCATAGTCCTTTTCGTAGTCGGTGAACGTGAAAGCGACGTCATTGGGCCGCAGGCTGGCTCGCCCGTGGAGCATCGAGAGAATCGTCGATTGAGACATATGTCGTCCGTACTACTAGTCGAATATCGGGGCGTGGACTCAACGGTCAGCTGGGCGCTTCGCCGGCGCCGTGCGACAGCACGGACATGGCACCGCTGAGAATCTGCGAGAACGGATCGGCGCCGCCGCCGAACGTCGCCTGGTTGGCCGGAGCGGTGACCTCTGCCGGATCGAAGCCGCGCACCGGATCCACCTGAACCGGCGCCGTCGCCGGATCGTCGTTCCTAATGTAACCCGCATTCACCCGCGGAATCAGGATGGCGTCGAGCTTGTTGAGCGTGTCCTCCGGGAATCCCGATGTATTTCAGCGGCATGACCAGCGGAAGGTGCTTCTGCGGAACCATGATCGTGGTGTCTTTCGCGCCGCGCGAGTTGATCGTGGTTCGGATGTTTCCCGGCGGCACCATGGACGCGTTCGTGAACGCCACCGCGGTGTGACCGGTGGCCAGGCCCATCAGCGTGTTGGCGAACGCGAAGATGTTGTCCGGCCGGTCCGGGAAGTCCGCGATCGAGTCGTAGGACGCCACGAACCGGTTGGTGTCGTATTGGCTCACGTACTCCGGCGGCATGGTGTAGTCGAGCGCCGGGACGACGCTGCCGACCGGGAATGTGGCTCTCAGAAAGCTCTGGCCGAAGGCGTGCCGCCCGATCGGGTCGCCGAAGGTGGCGAAGTTCAGCGCGTTCGGCGGGGGAGCGTCCGGCGCGGTCGCCAGCCGGGCCTGCTCGCCGTCGACCACGAACCCGCCCTCGGACAGTCCGATCGCCGTGCCGGGCCGCCCGGTGGTGCGAATCGCCGCATCAAGGTTGTCCACGCCAACGTCGACCGATTCGCCGACGCTCTGGCCGTCGAGGCCGACGCCCGGGAATTGCTGGTCGATCTTGTTGATTTCCGGTCCCAGGCCCGGGAAGAGTCGCGCCAGCACGTGGCCTTGGACCTGTCCCGCCGGGTAGCGAACAATTTGGCGCTGCTGGCCCGGGAACCACTCCGCGCCCTCCATACGGATGTAGTTGTCGTAAGGAATGCCCAGCACGTGAGCGCCACCGAGGGCGTAGGCGGTCTGGTCGCCCGGCGCTCCGGGCGATGGCGGACCGCTGATTTCCGGGCCGTCGGCCGCAGCGGTTCCAACGCCGAAACATCCTGTGGCGCCGACAGTTACCAGCGCTGATACTCCTGCGAGAAGTTTCTTCATCCCTACCCCTGACCACGTGGGTTCGTGTCGTAGTTTCACATACATAACGGGTGCGCGCTAACTCGTTTGTGCCTGCGTACGGCCGGTTGCCGACCTTCGTGGGGTCAGTCGTGAGGGCCACCAATTGGCCTGTCCCATCAGCGCGGCGATGGCGGGAACTGTGATGGTGCGGACCAGGAATGTGTCCAGCAGAATCCCGATGCCGATCACGAAACCGCCTTGAACGACGGTGCCGATACTGGAGAACAGCAGGCCGGCCATCGAGGCGGCGAAGATCAGTCCGGCCGCGGTGATCACACCGCCGGTCGAACTCAGGGTGCGGATGATGCCGTAGCGCATGCTGTTCGGTGATTCGTCGCGCATTCGCGAGACCAGCAGCATGTTGTAGTCGGCTCCCACCGCGACCAGCACCACGAAGGCCAACGGAGGCACGCTCCAATGCAGGTGCTGGCCGAGGATGAATTGGAATACCACCGCGCCGATCCCCACCGCCGACAAATACGAAATGACGACCGAGGCGACCAGATACAGCGGGGCGACAATCGCGCGCAGCAGCACGATCAGCGTCACCAGCACCACGAGCAGGGTCACCGCGATGATGAACCGAATGTCGTGCTGGTAGTAGTCGCGGGTGTCTTTCAGGCCGACGGTGTAGCCCGCCATCGATATCTTGGCGTCGGACAATGCGGTGTTCGGCTGCGCTCCCTTGGCGGTCGCCAGAATCGAATTCACCTGATCCATGGCCTCGGTGCTGAACGGGTTGAGCTTGGTTTGCAACAGATAACGCACCGAATGGCCGTCGGCGGAAATGAAGACCTTGGCGGCGTCCTGGAATTCCTGCAGGTGTAGGAGTTGCGCCGGGATGTTGAACCCGCCCATCGACGGTTGCGACGCGTCGTGCTTGAGTGACAGCAAGAATGTCGCCGACTCGCTGAGTCCGGCGCCCAACTGCTTGACCTGATCGACCAGCAGGTTCACCGCGTCAGCGATCTGCCGGCTGCCACCGGCGAACTGGTCTGCGCCACCCTGCAGCTGGTCCAGGTTCCCCTTCAGGCCGCCGGGCTGGTCCATTCCGAGCGACTGCAGCACGCCGGTGAGCTTCTTGATCGACGCACGCATCCGGTCTGTGGTCGCCTTGAGCTCATTTTTGTCCGGGTAGTCCTGCATCTGATGGGCCAGGTCGCTGATCGCGTCGAGGTGTTCTTGGTCTCGGCCGCCGAGCAGCTGCTCAAACACCCCACGGGTGTCGCTGCAGGACTCGTCGAGATCGCAGGTGGGGTTGCCCTCCAGCGCCTTCACCACCGGGAGGATCCACCCGAACAGGTTCTTGGCCCCGGTGTAGTTCCAGCCCATGTCGTTCTGGATCGCGTTCACATGGTCGACGAGTTGAGCCGCGAGGTCGACCTCGTGAACCAGCGTTTCGCCGCTGTACTTGTCCTTCGTGGATTTGAAGGTGTTCTCCAACTCCGCAACGCTGCCGGCGAGTTCGGTGACTTGGCCGCGAACCTGGTCGAGTTTGTCGGCCAGCGACGACGGAACCTTCGGACAGCTGGTTGAGATCGTTGGTGTGGTCGTTGATCAGGGTGGATCCGCCAGCCAGGAAAGTGCCGATGGCGCCCGCCTGGTAGGTGGCCCGGAACTGCTCCGGCACGTTTCCGGTGGGTCGGGTAATGCCGCTGATGGCCGCGATGTTGGGCAGTTGGCTCACCCGGTCCGCCATCTGCTCCAAGTCCGCGAGGGCCTGCGGATTGCGCAGGTCGCGCGGCGACTGGATGAAGATGTATTCCGGAATCGACTGGTTCACCGGGAAGTGGCGATCCAGCGCGGTGTAGCCGATCGAGCTCGGGGCAGAGGCGCTCAGGGCTTTGCGGTCGTCGTAGTTGTAGCGCACCAGCCCGGCGCAGCTGGCCAGGGCGGCCAGCACCAGCAAGCTGGCGACCAAGTGCAGACGCGGCCGGCGCACGATGCGGATGCCCGAGCGGCGCCAGAACCGCGCGGTCAGCTCACGTCGCGGCTTGACCCAGCCGCGTCGGCCGGCGAGCGCGATGATGGCGGGCAACAAGGTCATCGCGGCCAGGAATGCCACGCCGATACCGATCGCCGAAGCGATACCGACCGTCTGGAAGATGCCCATTCGGGCGAAGCTGATCACCAGGAAGGTGATGCCGACGGTGCTGGCAGACGCGGCGATCACCTTGCCGATCGAGAACAATGCCTTCTTGAGCGCCGTCTCGTGGTTCTCGCCCAAGCGCAGATAGTCGTGATAGCGGCTGATCAGGAAGACGGCATAATCCGTTCCGGCGCCGGCCATGATCGCGCTCAGAAAGACGATGGACTGGTTGGAGACGCCGGAGCCGGTCAGGAAGGAGTAGGCGGCCACCACCGCCTGTGCAATGACCAGTGACAACCCGATCGAGATCAGCGGCAACAGCATGGTGATCGCGCTGCGATAGACGATCAGCAGAACGATGAGCACGAGCACGCCGATGGCCAGCTCGATCGGCATCCGATCCTGTTGGCCGGCGACGGTGAGGTCTGCGACGGTTCCCGCGGGGCCGGTGACGTTCGCCGTCAACGAGCTTCCCGCGACGGTGTGTTTGACGACGTCGGAGATCTGCTTGAACGCCTCATACGACCGTGGCGTGCCCAACTCGCCCGCCACGCCGACCGGCAGGACCCAGGCCTTGTTGTCTTTGCTGGTCACGATCGACTTCAGCGGAGGGGTGGTGATGAAGTCCTGCAGCATTACGACATTGCTGGTGTCTTTGCGCAAGGTGTCGGCCAGGGCGCGATAGGTGGCCTCGTCGGCGGGGCTGAGTCCCTTGTCGTCGGTCAGGACGACCAGGAGGAGATCTTCGGAGCCCGATTCGTGGAAGGCCTCGGTCATCTTGCGTGCGGTGACGTTCGATGGCGCATCGCTCGGCAGGATCGAGAGCGGATGCTTTTCGGACATCTCATTGAGCGACGGGAACGACAGGGGCAGCGCGACCGCGATCGCGACCCATACCCCGATCACCACCCAGGGCCATCGCACCACGAAATCAGCTAGCCGTCGCATGTAGCTTCCCCCCAATTGCGCACTTCTGACTGGCCTCAGGCATCGAACCGGCCCCCGTCAGGCGACGCGTCCCCAGTGTCCGCTGCCCGCGACCCGCACGCAGACGGACCGCATCGCCTCCATGTAGCGGGTAGCCGACTTCTGGGCGATGGGGTTGTCGGGATGCATGATCGCCATCACCGTGCCCTCTTTGTACCGGAAGATGTAGATAGTCAGCTGGTAGGAGAATCGGCCATCGGGGTAGATGCCGATGTTGTCCGCCAGGCCCAGGTCGCCGGCCGCGAGGATAGCGTTGAGCGGAGCCGCCCCGCCGTGCAGGAAGTTCGACACCGGAAAGTTCGGTTGTGGCCATTTCAGCCAGGGCGCCAACTCCAGCACTCGGTAATACGGCACCCGCGCCATGTCCAGACCGGAGTCGAATGACGTCTGGGCGGCGTATGCCGCCTCGTTGAACGAGGTCGCGGCGATCGGCACGGTGATCGGGATCAGGCCGGTGAACCAGCCCTGGGTCATGAAGTTGTCGGCGCCGGTGCGGGAATCCCGCGGCGTGAGGCCGTAGTAGGTGAGAGCGCCGGTGAATTCGTGCTCGACCAAAGCCAGGCACGCATAGATGCCACCGACGAATCGCGCGCCGGCCGTCCCACACGCCGCATCGAACCGCTCTGCTTGCGCCGGGTCCATCAGCAGTTCGGAGGACATTTCGCTGCTGAGTGTCTTCTCCGGGTCCCCGAGTGGAAGGGGGAACTCGGGGAATCCGCCGTCATTGTTCTCGGCGAAGTCGATCCATGCTTGGACGCCGGGGGAATCCACGGTCAACGCCGCGGTGGACTCGCGCTCGCGAACGCAGAAGTCGTCGAAGCTGCCGGCGTCGGGTAGCTCCAGCGCCTCGCCGCCGCTGCTCAACGCGGCATACATGCCGTTGGCTTCGATCATCGTGGTGCCGATCAGCGTTGCGTCACCGTGTACGTGGTCCATCGCGACGAAGAACGTGAACTGACCCTCACGTTGGACAACCCCGAAGGTGAAGCAGCCCCACTCCAACGGGCTGGGTATCGCGATGGTGTGCTCGTGAATCTCGTCGACGGTCATATGGCCCTGGTTGACGGGCTCGAATTCGATCTCGGTCGGATCGGTGATCGTGTGCCTGATGAATCCGCCGTCATCGGTGCGTTCGAACCAGCTGCGAAAGGTGTCGTGTCGACGGAGGTAGGCGTTCAGCGCGGCGTCCATGGCGGCGATGTCGCACTCGCCCTTCGCGTCGCAGCTGGCGATGATCTGCCGGGAAAAGTTCAGTCCGGCCGCGTCCCGCTCGTAATAGTTACGTAGATGCTGGCTCTGCATGTAGCTGACCGGCACCGAGCTCACCGGCGCCCGGCGCGCTTTTTCCGCAGCCACGGCGGTCGGGTGCCACGAGGTGACGGTGCCCGGGGTCAGCGTCCACTCATTTAGTGAGCCGACCGTAATCTGCCCGATCCGCAAATCAGTGTCCTCCTCGGTTGAACGGCTCCGGGCCGGCCGCGCTGCTTGCGGCGAGACCAAGATAGCCCCCACGGCTGTCACTGTCGCCCGGCGTCAGCGGGCCCGCACGGCTCACTGACTGCATTAATAGTGTCAAGTTGTACGGCTATTGACAGGGAACCACCCGGCGTGGCAAAGGGTGACCTTAGCCATACCCTGGGGTACGGTTCGCGAAGTCCGGTATCGCCGCCGGAGCGGCACTTGCAATCCTCGAGCGCGCCAGCAATTCTTTTGCGCATCCGGGCCGTACGCGGCGACCGAATCTTTCACAGTCCCCAAGCCGAGAGGACAACGCATGGCTTCCGTCGAAGGCCAACAGCAGTCAACACCCAGTTTTGCGATCGTCGGTTACGCGGCGCGTTTTCCCGGAGCCGCGAACGCCGACGAGTTCTGGGATGTGCTGCGAGAAGGCCGCGACGCGATCTCCGACGTGCCGGCCGACCGGTGGGATGTCGACGAGTTCTTCGACCCTGATCCGGACGCGCCGGGCAAGGTCGCGACGCGTCGGGCGGGTTTCGTCGATGACGTGACCGGTTTCGACGCGCCGTTCTTCGGCATGTCGACGCGTGAGGTCAGGATGCTGGACCCACAGCACCGGCTCCTGCTAGAGACCGCGTGGCGGGCGGTTGAGCATTCCGGCACTGCGCCAACGGCTTTGGCGAATACGAATACCGGTGTGTTCGTCGGTCTGGCCACCCACGACTACCTGGGTATGGCCTCCGGTGAGCTGACGTTCCCCGAGATCGAGGCCTACATGGCGATCGGGACGTCGAACGCCGCGGCCGCAGGACGGATCAGCTTCCGGCTGGGGCTGCAGGGCCCGGCGGTCGCCGTCGACACGGCGTGCAGCTCGTCGTTGGTGGCTATCCATCAGGCCTGCCAGGCGTTGCGTCTGGGAGAGTGTGACCTGGCACTGGCCGGTGGCGCGAATGCGCTGCTCACGCCCGCGACGATGATCACCTTCTCCAGTGCGCACATGCTGGCGCCCGATGGTCGATGCAAGACGTTCGACGCGGCCGCAGACGGTTACGTGCGCGGCGAGGGTTGCGGCGTCATCGTCATCAAGCGACTCGAAGACGCGATCTCCGACGGCGACCACATCCGGGCCGTCATCCGCGGCAGCGCGATCAACCAGGACGGTGCGTCGGGTGGCCTGACCGTGCCGAATGGTGTTGCCCAACAACGGGTTATCGCCGACGCGCTGAAGCGTTCCGGCCTGGTTCCCGCCGACGTCGACTACCTGGAGGCACACGGCACCGGGACGTCGCTGGGTGACCCGATCGAGGCGCAGGCCGCCGGTGCGGTCCTCGGCGAGGGGCGCAAAGCCGGCGACCCACTGCTGATCGGCTCGGCGAAGACGAACATCGGACACCTGGAGGCCGCCGCGGGCATCGCGGGCGTGATCAAGGTCATCCTGTCGCTCGAGAACGAGTTGCTGCCGGCGCATTTGCACTTCGAGAATCCGTCGCCGCACATTCCGTGGGATCGGCTTGCGCTGCAGGTGGTCAAGGAGGCCACGCCGTGGGAGCGCAACGGTGAGCCGCGTATCGCCGGCGTCAGCTCGTTCGGGTTCGCCGGTACCAACGCGCACGTCATCCTGCAAGAGGCGCCCGTCAGCGCGGCCCAAGCCGACGTGCCCGCCGATCCGTCGTCGGACAATCGGTTTGGCATCCTGCCGGTCTCGGCGCGCACACCCGAAGCGCTGGTTCAGGTCGCCGAGCAGTACCGCGATTGGCTCAGTACGCACCCGGAGGCCACGCTGGCCGACGTGTGCCTGACCACTGGCGTCAGCCGGGCACATTTCGAGCACCGGGCCGCTTTGGTGGTCAACTCCAAGGAATCTGCCAGCGAGCTGCTCGGCGCACTTGCTGACGATCGCCCGGCGCCCGGGTTGGTGCGCGGGGTTTCCGATGCCACGCCGAAGACGGCATGGTTGTTCACCGGCCAGGGCAGCCAGTACCCGGGCATGGCGCGCGAGCTGTACGACACCGAGCCGGTGTTCGCCGAGACTGTGGACCGGTGCGCCGCTGCGATCGCCGATGTTCTCGAAAAGCCCTTGCTCGATGTGATTTTTGACGTCGACGGCCCGGAAGCCGAAGAAGTGCTGCGGCAGACCGCCTATGCCCAGCCCGCGTTGTTCGCGGTGGAGCTGGGTCTGGCGCGGCTGTGGCAGTCGTGGGGCTTCGAGCCCGCCGTGGTGCTGGGTCACAGCGTGGGTCAGTATTCGGCGGCCTGCGTTGCCGGCGTGTTCAGCCTGGAGGACGGCGCGAAGCTGATGGCCGAGCGCGGCCGCCTCTTCGGCAGCCTGCCCGCGGGTGGCCGGATGGTCGCGGTGTTCGCCGCCGCCGAGCGCGTGGAGAGTCTGACCGACCAGTTCCCGAGCCTGTCCGTCGCCGCCTACAACGGGGCGAACACCGTATTGTCCGGGCCCGCAGGTGACTTGGACAAGGCAGTGGCCACGCTGACGGCCGACGGCGTGCGGTGCGACTGGTTGGAAACCAGCCACGCGTTCCACTCTGCGCTGCTGGACCCGATCCTCGACGAGTTCGAGAAGTATGCGGACGGCTTCAAATATGCTTCGCCGCAACGGATTCTGGTCGACAACCGGACCGGTGCCGTGATTGGCCGAAGCCAGAAGCTGGACGGTAACTACTGGCGTCGCCACGCCCGCCAGCCGGTCGAGTTCGCCAAGAGCGTGCAGACGCTGTCCGAACTGGGTTGCAGGGTGCTGCTCGAAATCGGCCCGCAACCGGTTCTCACCGCAGCGGCGCTGCGGGCCTGGCCGGACCCGGCCACCACGCCGCGGGCCATCGCGTCACTGCGTAAGAACACTGCCGACCACCGCCAGATCACCGAGGCCCTGGCCGACGCGTACGCATTGGGACATCTGCCCGACTTCGGCGCTGTCCAGCAAGGACCCGCGCGCAAGCTCGACCTGCCCACCTATCCGTTTCAGCACCGTCAGTACTGGTTCCGGGAAAATCGCGAGTTGCCGACGCAGCAATCCCACGTCACGGCGACCAGCGACACCGTTCGGCTTCTGGAAGACGGCAAGTTCGAAGAACTGGCCGCACTGCTCGGCGGCGCCGGGGACGACCCACTGACCCTGAATGTTCTGACAAAGGTTGCGGCGCAACACAACGCGCAGCGCAAGACCAAGTCGATCTCCGACGCACGGTACGAGTTCCGTTGGGACAAGATCAACGCAGCAGCTCCCGCCGACCTCGGTGAGCCGGCCACCTGGCTGCTGATCGGCGAGAACGGTGACGCTGTCCATCCCTTGATCGAGGCGTTGGCGGCCGCGGGCCAGCAGCACCGGATTCTCGGTTTGCCGGGGTCGGATGCCGACGAGCAAGAGTTGACGGCCGCGCTGCGTGCCGCCGCCGAAGAATCACCGGCGCTGCGCATCGTCCACGTCGCCGCACTTGAAGGCGACACCGTGTCGTCGCAGCGTTCGTTGCTGCGGGTGCAGCAGCAGGTCCTGACCGGAACCCGGCGGCTCTTCCGCGCCGCGGCCGCCGCTGAACTGCGCGCGCCTATCTGGGTGATAACCCGTGGTGCCCAACGAGTTACCGATACCGACACCGTGTCACCCGAGCAGACTGCGCTGTGGGGATTCGGGCGCGCCGCCTCGCTGGAGCTGCCGCAATTGTGGGGTGGCCTGGCCGATCTGGCCGAAGGAACCGCCGGCGAATGGTCGAAGCTGATCAACCAGGTCGCCGCCGAGCCGCGCCGTGAGGACCAGTTCGCCGTACGTGACCAAGCGGTCTACGTGCCACGGCTGGTTCGGCGAGCCGGGCAGGCGAGCACCAAGCCGCTCGCATTGCGTGCTGACGCAACATATTTGGTGACCGGCGGACTGGGCTCGATCGGATTGGAAATCGCCGGATACCTGGCTGCCAACGGTGCCAAGCACCTGGTGCTGACGAGCCGACGTGACCCGAGCGAGGCCGCGCAGCAGCGCATCGACGCGTTGAGTGAACAGCACGGCGCCGACATCCGGGTCGTCACCGCCGATGTGGCCGACGCGGACGACGTCTCGCGGCTGCTGGCAGGAGTCAAATCCGAGCTACCGCCGCTGGCGGGCATCGCGCATGCCGCAGGTGAAATCAGCACCACACCGCTGAGCGACCTCGACGACGCCGAAGTCGACCGTGTCTTCGCCGGAAAGGTCTGGGGTGCCTGGCATTTGAGCGAGGCAGCCGCGGACCTGAAGCTCGACTTCTTCCTGACCACTTCCTCGATCGCCTCGGTGTGGGGCGGATACGGTCAGACCGCCTACGGCGCAGCGAACGCCTTCCTGGACGGGCTCACCTGGCGTCTACGCGAGCAGGGCATCGCCGGTGTCAGCGCGAACTTTGGTCCGTGGTCGGCGGGGATGGCCGATGAGGAGTCTCGCGCCAAGTTGAGCAAGCGCGGCATCAAGACGTTGTCGCCGGCCGATGCGCTAGCGGGTCTGGCCGAGTTGATCGCCGTCTCTGCCGAGCAGGGTGCAGCACAAGGTGTGGTGGCCCGGATCGACTGGGCGAAATTCCTTCCGCTGTATCAGCAGGCGGGCCGACGGGCGTTCCTGGCCGAGCTGGAGCGGGAAGTGCCCAGCGCGGTACCGGTCACCTTGCCGTCTGGGAAGACCGAACTGGTCGAGCGGCTCACCAACGCGCCGGTGCAGCAGCGGCGGAAACTCATGTCCGACTTCCTGCGTGACGCGGTGGCCGACGTGACCCGGGTCGATCCCGCCGAAATCCGGGAAGACGCCGGATTCTTCGACCTCGGCATGGATTCGCTGATGGCCGTCGAGCTACGGCGGCGCATCGAGCAGGGCGTGGGCAAGGAGATCCCGGCGACGCTGGCGATGGACCACCCACGTCTGTCTGACACGGTGGACTACCTACTCAGCGACGTACTCGCGCTGAGCGAGCAGGCATCAAAGTCCGGGGCCGCCTTGGCGACCGCGGTGACGACCCGCTCGGACGAGGCGATCGCGATCATCGCCGTATCCTGCCGCTTCCCCGGCGCCCCCAACCCGGAAGCGTTCTGGGATCTGTTGTCCGGCGGTGTCAACGCGATCCGGGAAGTCCCCGAGGACCGCTTCGACATCGACGAGTTCTACGACCCGGACCCCGACGTCGCGGGCAAGACCTACACCCGTTTCGGCGGATTCCTGGATGGGATCGACGGATTCGATCCCGAGTTCTTCGGCATCTCTCCGCGGGAGGCGGTCTGGATCGAGCCGCAGCAGCGACTGATGCTCGAAACGGTCTGGGAAGGCCTGGAGCGGGCCGGTTTGTCGCCGGCGTCGCTGCGCGGCAGCCGAACCGGCGTCTTCGCCGGCGTGGCCGCCAACGAATACGCCCATCTGCTGTCCGCCGAGTCGATCGACAAGATCGAGCCGTATTTCATCACCGGTAACGCGCTGAATGCGATCTCCGGTCGGGTTGCCTTCGCGCTCGGATTCGAAGGACCGGCCGTCGCGGTCGACACCGCCTGCAGCTCATCGCTGGTGGCCGTCCACCAGGCCGTCCAGGCCCTGCACTCCGGTGACTGCGATCTCGCGGTGGCCGGTGGCGTCAACGTCCTGCTGAGCCCGGTGACGGTCGTCGCTGCCTCACGCGCCCGGATGTTGTCGCCGGTCGGGCAATGCAAGACCTTTGACGCGTCAGCCGACGGCTATGTCCGCAGTGAAGGCTGCGGGATCCTGGTGCTCAAGCGGCTGAGTGACGCCGAGCGCGATGGCGACCGGATTGCCGCGGTGATCCCGGGCACCGCCGTCAACCAGGACGGCGCATCCAGCGGCCTGACTGTGCCCAATGGTGGTGCGCAGCAACGGCTTATCTCCACCGCACTGGCTCGGGCCGGCCTGGTCGGCGGAGACGTCGACTACCTCGAGGCGCACGGGACGGGCACTCCGCTCGGCGACCCGATCGAGGTGCAGGCTGCCGGTGCCGCTTACGGCGGCGGCCGCGACGCCAACCGGCCGCTGCTGATGGGATCGGTCAAGACCAACATCGGTCACACCGAATCGGCATCGGGAGCCGCGGGTCTGATCAAGGTCGTGCTGTCCCTGCAGAACCGGGAGCTGCCGCAGAGCTTGCACTTCGACAACCCGTCACCGCACATCCCTTGGGGCACACTGCCGGTGAAGGTCGTCGACAAGTCGACGCCGTGGGAGCCCAATGGCCGTCCGCGTCGGGCCGGTGTGAGTTCGTTCGGATTCACCGGCACCAATGCGCACGTGCTGATCGAGGAAGCTCCGGTCGCACAGCCGGCGATCATCGACGAGCAGCCGACCGACGACGCTGTGGAAACCGCCGAGTCGAGCGGCAAGGACGCGTCGGTCAGCGTGCTGCCGCTGTCGGCGCGTTCCCCGGAGGCGCTGGTGGAACTGGCACAGCGCTACGGGACCTGGCTGGCCAACAACCCGGACGCCGACATCGCCGAGGTGAGCGGCACGGCCGGAGTGGGTCGTTCGCACTTCGAGCATCGCGCCGCGCTCGTGGTGGATTCCGTGGCGAGCGCGAGCGCGGGCCTGGCCGACCTGGCTGCGGGTCAGCAGCGTCCCGGTGTGGTCCGCGGTGAGTGCACCGACCGGCCGACGACGGCCTGGCTGTTCACCGGCCAGGGCAGCCAGTACCCCGGTATGGCACGCGAATTGTTCGCCGCTGAACCGGTTTTCGCCGAGACGGTGAAACGCTGCGCCGAGGCGGTCAGCGAGATCTTGCCGCAGCCGCTGCTGGAGGTGGTCTTCGCCACCGACCGCGAGACCGGCGGCAAGGCCGGAGAAACGCTGAAGCACACGTCATTTGCGCAGCCGGCGCTGTTCGCGATCGAGATGGGTCTGGCCCGGTTGTGGCAGTCGTGGGGCATCGAGCCCGACGTGGTCCTTGGGCACAGCGTGGGCCAGTACGCGGCGGCTTGCGTCGCCGGGGTGTTCAGCCTCGAGGACGGTGCACGGTTGATGGCCGAGCGCGGACGGCTGTTCGGCAGCCTGCCCGCGGGCGGCCGAATGGTGGCGGTATTCGCCGACCCCAAGGTCGTCGAGCAGGTTGCCGGCGAATTCCCGAAGGTGTCGGTCGGGGCGTACAACGGCCCCAACACCGTGCTTTCGGGTCCTGGAGAAGACCTCGAACAGGTCGTCGCGAAGTTCAGCGAGGACGGGGTGCGCTGCACGTGGCTGGAGACCAGCCACGCGTTCCACTCCGAGCTGTTGGAGCCGGTGCTCGGTGAGTTCGAAGCGTTCGCAAGCCAATTCGAGTTCGCGGTGCCCACGTTGCCGCTGGTCTGCAACCGCACCGGTGCCATCCTGACGACGGAAACCCCGCTGGATGCCCAGTACTGGCGGCGGCATTCCCGCCAGCCGGTGCAGTTCGCCGAAAGCGTCCGTACCGTTGCGGCGCTGGGCTGCTCGGTGCTGATGGAGATCGGCCCGCAGCCGGTGCTGACCGGGGCCGCGGTGCAGGTGTGGCCGGAGCATCTGGCCGCGCCGCGGGCGATCGTGTCGCTGCGTAAGGGTGTCGCTGACCGCGGCCAGATTGCCGACGCGTTGGCCAACGCCTACGTCAGCGGACACCGGCCGACGTTCGCCGCGCTGCACCAGCAGCACGGCAGCCGGCCGGAACTGCCGACGTATCCATTCCAGCGCCGTCGTTTCTGGCCCAAGAGTTCGGCGATCACCGTCGACGGTCCGGCGATGTCTGGACTCCTCGGCAGCGGAAAGGATCTCGCTTCTGGCGACTCCGTCTACACCAGCAGGCTGTCGGTCAGGTCGCAGCCGTGGCTGTCCGACCATGTCATCTACGGCACCGTCGTCGTGCCCGGCGCCACATATGCCGCGATGGCGCTGGCCGCCGTCGGTACGCCGGCACACGTCAAAGAGGTCTTCTTCTACGAGCCGATCATTCTGCCGGAGAAGGCTTCTCGTGAGGTTCAGCTGACGCTGCATCCGCTCGACGAAGGCAACGGCTGGAAATTCCAGGTGCACAGCCGCCCGTTCGGTGTTAAGGACGCCGATTGGTCGTTGAACGCCGACGGAACCGCAATGCCGGGCGTCGAAGAAGATGAGCCGGCAGCCGACCCCGTGGAGCCGATTGACGCGGCGATCGAGCGGATGGAGCGCATGCGTCCGCAAGAGCTGTTCGAGACCTTCGACGACATGGAATTGTCGTGGGGGCCGAACTGGTCTGGGTCGCTGAAGTCGCTGTGGCTGGGTGAGGGCGAGGCGATCGGTGACATCTCCGTCGGCGAAGAACTGTCCGAGAATCTCGGCACCGAGCCGATGCACCCGGTCCTGATGGACCTGTGCACCGGCGTCGCCTTCCCCGCGTTCCCGGCGTTGCGCGCAGCCGAGCAGGGCGTCAACGGCTTGTTCCTGCCGCTGCGCTACGAACGGGTGACGCTGCGGGAGAAGATGCCTCGCCGGTTCTACTGCCGCGCGAAATGGCACACCAATGAACTCGACAGCGAGACTCAGGTCTTCGATCTCGACTACATCGATCGAGACGGCCGACTTTTGGGTGGGATCAAGGGATTCACCGTCAAGCGGGCGCCGCGAGAGGCGTTGCTGCGTGGGCTCGTCGGCGACGCCACTCGGCTGCTGTACACCCTCGGCTGGCACGAAGTGCCCATTTCGCCAACCGAGGGGGCGGCCCGAAACCCCTAGTGGCACATGGCTGGTCGCCGGGTTCAGCGAACTGGCGGCTGCGCTGCCGGGCTGCATCCCGTTCGACCGGGCTTCCGACGCCGAGCTCTTGGGTCAGGTGCTGGCCCAAGCGCACGAGAAGGGCATGCCGTACGCCGGCATCGTCTGGCGCAGCTCCGGGCCCAAGCCGCAAGAGTCGACAGCAGGACAGATCAGCCGACTGGAGGCCGAGGTCGAGAATCTGCTGAGCGCGGTGCACGCCGCGCAGGCCGACAATTCGGTGAAACTGCCCGGCGGACTGTGGATCGTCACCGAACGAGCGGTGGCGACCGAGTCCGGTGAGCCGGTCGACGCGGTGCAGGCCGCGCTGTGGGGACTCGGGCGCACCATCCTCAACGAGGAGCCCGGTTTGCGCAGCAAGCTGATCGATGTCGACGGATCGCCGGAGGCGGTGAAGCTGCTGACCGGTCTGCTCAGTACACCCATCGACGAGCCGGAAATCGCGCTGCGCCAAGGCAAAGCGTTGGCATCGCGGCTGCTGCAGTGGTCGCGGAGCGGGCATCTCAACGTCCCGCGCGCCGACGACTACGCTCTGCTTCCCACGGAGCGCGGCGCGATCGACAACCTGCGTCTGACCG
Source organism: uncultured Actinomycetota bacterium (assembly GCA_963737375.1). Taxonomy (GTDB): domain Bacteria; phylum Actinomycetota; class Actinomycetes; order Mycobacteriales; family Mycobacteriaceae; genus Mycobacterium. Next base: position 156,689 of record CAVTSP010000026.1, on the reverse strand, counting down.
AGGCCGAAGTGTCGGCGCCGGACGAGGGCTATGTGCAGGTGCGGGTCGAGGCCGCGGGTCTGAACTTCCGCGACGTGCTCAACGTGCTGGGCCTCTACCCGGGTGACCCCGGTCCGGTCGGTGGCGACTTCGCCGGCACCGTCACCCAATTGGGCGAGGGCGTGACCGGACTCGAGGTCGGTCAGCGGGTCTACGGCTCCATGCAGGGTGCGTTCGCCAGCCGGTTCAACGTGCCGGCCCAGTTCCTGGCACCGATCCCGGACGGGGTGAGCGCGGTTGAGGCCGCGACCATTCCGGCCGCGGCGCTCACGGTTCGGCTCTCGTTCGATTGGTCGGGGCTGAATCCTGGCGACAAGGTGCTCATCCACGCCGCCAGTGGTGGTGTCGGATTGGCCGCCATCCAGATGGCGCAACAGCACGGTGCGGAGGTGTATGCGACGGCGAGCACCTTCAAGCGGGCGACGCTGCGCAAGCTCGGTGTGAAGCATGTGTACGACTCGCGCACAACCGATTTCGCCGACCAGATCCTCGCGGATACCGACGGGGCCGGCGTGGACGTGGTGCTCAACAGCTTGACCAGCGAAGGGTTCGTCGAGGCGACCGTCCGGGCTACGGCCAAGAACGGTCGTTTCGCCGAGATCGCCAAACGCGACATCTGGACTCCCGAGCAGATGGCGGAGGCCCGACCTGACATCGCCTACGAGATCGTCGCGTTGGACACCGTGATGTTCACCGAACCCGATCGCATCCGCGACTTGCTCACCGAGGTGTCGGACGGGCTGGCCAAGGGGGAGTGGACGCCACTACCCGCCGAGGTCTACCCGCTGACGGAGGCCAGGACGGCGTTCCGCCGCATGCAGCAGGCACGGCACATCGGCAAGATCGTCTGCCAGATGCCGAATCCGCTTGCACCGCGGCCCGATCGGAGCTACCTGATCACCGGTGGTCTGGGTGCCATCGGTCTGAGCACCGCGTCATACCTGGCGCAGCGCGGGGCCGGTGACATCGTGCTGACCAGCCGGCGTGAGCCGGATGCGGAGGCGCAGCGGACGATCGAGGAGATCACCGAGCGTTACAAGACGCGCATCCACACCTTCTCAGCCGACGTGGGCGAGGAGTCGGATGTCGAGAAGCTGTTGGAGCGCATCCGCGGTGAGCTACCTCCGCTTGCTGGTGTCGCGCATCTTGCCGGTGTCCTCGATGACGCGCTGCTCAACCAGCAGGATCTGGACCGGTTCCGGACGACGTTGGCGCCCAAGGCGTTCGGCGCGTTCTACCTGGACAGGATGACCAGGGAGGACAAGCTCGACTTCTTCATCGTGTCCTCGTCGGTCTCGAGCTTGCTCGGCCCGCCCGGACAGGCCAACTACTCGACGGCCAACGCGCTGCTCGACGGACTGATCGCGGACCGCAAGGCGCACGGCCTGCCCGCGACGGGGATCAACTTCGGTCCGTGGGGCGGGGCCGGGATGGCCTCCTCGGAAGCCGCCAGCTCCAACATCAGTGCGCAGGGGCTGCTTCCGCTCGACGCAGCAGGTGCGCTGGGTGCGCTCGCCGAGGTGGTCGCCAACGGCACCGGGCAGGCGACGGTGCTGAAGGCCAACTGGGCGCGGGCGGCGAAAGTCATGGGCAGCTCGCGACCACCGATCCTGGACCTGGTGTTGCCGAGCGAAAAGGCGGAGGTGGTCGACAGCGAGTTGCTCAAGCAACTGCAGGAACTCCCGGTGTCGGAGCGCGCCACATTCATCACCGAATTCCTGCAACGTGAAGTGCAGGGCTTCCTGCGGCTCGCCCAGCCGCCCGCCCCGACCAGCCGATTCCTGGACCTGGGCACCGACTCGCTGATGGCGGTCGAGCTCCGCAACCGGTTGCACAGCCAGTTCGGTGGCAAGTTCACCATCAACGCCACCGCGGTGTTCGACTACCCCACGATCGGCGGACTGGGCGAGTACCTTGCAGCCCAGATGCCGGATGCCGAGGGCGAGCCGACTCCTGCGGAAGTGCCGGCAGAGGCCAGTGCGGAGCCGGCGAGCTGGTCGAACAGCCAGAGTTGATGCGCTGGGTGTCAGATGACGTTAGCGTGAGAAAGCTCGAGAAGTCCTCACGCTAACGTCGATCGCATTGCAGGCAAGGCCTTAGAGCGTGACTACTTCGTAGTCACCGACCTGATCGATCAACACGTGCAGTTGGTCTTGGGCGGAGCCGAGGGTGTGGTCGATCGCGGTCAGCCGCGCCGCGTAGTGGCCGACCGGGTATTCATTGGTCATTCCAATGCCGCCGTGCAGCTGGATCGCCTCTTGGCTGATGTGGCGACCCGACCGCCCGATCTGCAGCTTGGCGCGCGCCGCAATGACCGGATCGTAGTTGCCGTCGGCAACCGAGAGCCCGGCGTAGAGGTTCATGCTGCGGGCCAACTCCAGCGATACGTACATGTCGGCCGAACGTTGCGTCAGCGTCTGGAAGGTGTTCAGGGTGACGCCGAACTGCTTGCGCTGCTTGAGGTAATCGGTCGTCAGTCGTAGCGCTTCTTCCATCGCGCCAACCGCCTCGGCGGCCAGGGCGGACTGGATCCGAACGATGCCGTTGCTGATCGCGGTCGACGCGTCCACCGCGTCGCCGAGGGGCTCACCGGGGGCGTTGTCCAGGTCGATCTGCGCGCCGCGCTGACCGTCGAACGTGCGGTATGGGTGGCGGCTGACCGCTTCTCCGTCGACCAGGAACAAGCCGACTCCGCCGTCCGGCAGCTTCGCGCTGACGACCAGGGTGTCGGCCGAGTCGCCGGCCAGCACCGGGTTCTTGCGCCCGGTGAGCACCCACGAATCACCTTGCTGCACAGCGGTTGTCGCGACCGTGTCGGCGGAAGTGCCGCGGGCGCCGGGTTCCAGGTGTGCGAACGCCAGCAATCGCTGACCTTCGGCGACCTCGGCGAGCAGTTCTTTCTGGGCGTCGGTGCCGGCCTCGGCGATAATCGCGCCGGGCCCCAGCGCGGCGTGCACGATGGGTTCGGGTGCCAGCCGGCGACCGACTTCGGTGAGGACCGTGATCACTTCGATCTGCCCGGACTCGTCGGGGTCGAATCCCAGTCCGAGAATCCCGGTTTCGGCCAGCTGCGTCCACACCTCCCGGCTCCAGCCCAACTCGGAGTCGACGGCCTTGATCCGGCTTTCGGTGTCGTAGCTCCGCGCCAGCAGGTCGCGAGTGGTGTCGCGTAGCAGCGTCTGTTCTTCACTCAGTTGAAAGTCCATGTCAGTTCCTGTCTTACAAGCCGAGAATGGTCGACGCGATGATGGTGCGCTGTACCTCGTTACTGCCGCCGTAAATCGAGGTCTTGCGGTAATTCAGGTAGTGCGGCGCGCTGCCCTGTGCCCACGACGGGGAAGCGATGTCGTCGCCGGCTTCGAATGGCAACGAATCGGGGCCGGCGACCTCGACGAGCAATTCGGTGGCGATCTGCTGCAACTGGCTGCCGCGCAGCTTGAGCACCGAGGACGCCGGGTTGGGCTTGCCGTCCGTCGATCCGGACGTGACCCGCATCTGCGTGAGTTCCAGCGCCAGCAAGTCGTTCTCGGCTTCGGCGACCCGGGCGGCGAACAGCGGATCGTCGAGCAGACCGCTTTCGGCAGCCCGCTTTTTCACGTCGGCGAGCTTGACCTTGGTGCGGCCCACCTGGGCGATGCCGGTCCGCTCGTTGCCCAGCAGGAACTTCGCGTAACTCCAGCCCTGATTCTCTTCTCCGACAAGCTGATCGGCGGGCACTCGGACGTCCTCGAAGAAAACTTCGTTGACCTCGACGCTGCCGTCGATCAACTTGATCGGGCGCATCGTGATCCCCGGGGTGTCCAGGTCGATGAGCAGGAACGAGATGCCAGCCTGCTTCTTGGGTGCCTGCGGGTCGGTGCGCACCAGGCAGAAAATCCAGTCGGCGTACTGGCCGAGCGTGGTCCAGGTCTTCTGCCCGTTGACGACGTAGCTGTCGCCGTCGCGCAGCGCGGTGGTGCGCAGCGAGGCCAGGTCCGAACCGGCTTCGGGCTCGGAGAAGCCTTGGCACCACCAGATGTCCAGGGCAGCCGTGGGCGGCAGGAAGCGCTGCTTGATCTCCTGCGACCCGAACTCGGCGATGACCGGGCCGACCATCTTCGCGTTGAAGTTCAGCGGCTCCGGCACGGAGGCCAGTTGCATCTCGTCGAGCCAGATCTGATGCTGGGCCGGCGTCCAGTCCTTGCCGCCCCATTCGACGGGCCAGTGGGGTACCGCGAGGCCGTGCTCGTTGAGGATCTTGTGGCTGGTCGCGATGTCGTCGCGGTTGAGGCCTTCGCCCGAGCGGCTCCGCTCGCGGATTTCCGCAGGGATCTTCGTCGTATAAATTTCGCGTAGCTCGTCGCGGAAGGCGGCTTCGTCCTTCGTGAGCGCCAGTTGCACGGCAGTCTCCTCTAGCTGGATCAGACGGTCCTGTATTGCACGTTATCCGGCCGCCCAACCAACCAGTCAGGCGGCTCGGCGCTGAATCGTTCATGCACAGTCGCCGGTCGATCCACAGCGGGCACGTCACGGACACCGCGACGGCACCCCGGCGGCGGAGCGCAGCCCTACGGTCGGCCCATGCGAACAGAACTGCCTGCCGAGCGATTGCGCCGGCGACTTGGTGCTCAGCCGAGCCCGGTTGGGCAACCCGACCACGACGCCGACGACGGCGATCATGCCGATACCGACCCGAACTCACTTCTGCCGCGTTGGCTTCCGGACGGTTCGGCACAGCACGACGGCTGGCTGGCCAAGGTGCGCGCCGATCCCGGCCGCGCCGGGGTTATCGCGTTGGCCGCGGTCGCAGCCATCGCCGTGCTGGTCACCATCTTCACGCTGATGCGCGAACAGCCCGTGCCGGTGGCATCGGCGAAGCTGCCGCCCGTCGACATGGCGGCCACGGCGAGCCGCACTCCGAGTCCCGCGGCGCATCCGAACCAGTCGGTGGTGGTCAGCGTCGTGGGCCTGGTGCACATGCCGGGGCTTGTCACGCTGTCGCCCGGTTCGCGAATCGCCGACGCACTGAAAGCGGCCGGGGGCACGACGGATGGCGCGGACACCATCGGGCTCAACATGGCCCGCCAAGTCGACGACGGTGAGCAGATCGTGGTCGGGCTGGCGCCGGTCAAAGGCCAGCCCGCAGTGTTGGGAAGTTCGGTGAGCCCCGGATCGGCCGTCCCGGTTCCGACCAATTCGGCATCCCGCCCGGCCAAAGGCGGGCCGGCGCAGATGGTCAACCTGAACACCGCGACCGTGCAGCAGTTGGACACCCTTCCCGGGGTAGGGCCGGTGATGGCCGCGGCGATCGTGGCCTGGCGGCAGGCCAACGGCAAGTTCACCAGCGTCGACCAACTGGGCGAGGTCGACGGCATCGGCCCCGGGCGACTGGAGAAGCTGCGTCCGCTGGTCCGTGTCTGAGGCCGGTGGCGCAACCATCCACCACCGATCCCACTGCAGCGCGGTTGGATGCACGCCTGGTGCCGGCGGCGCTGACGAGTTGGATCGTGACCGCCGCCGGAATCGTCTGGCCGATCGGCACGGTCGTCGGGTCGCTCTGTCTGGTCGCCAGTGCGTCCGGCGCGCTGCTGTGCCGCTTCGGGCCCCGGCGTCCCCGGATCCGGGCGATCGGCGTTGGCTTGATCGCCGCGGGCATAGTCGGTGCGGGCTTCGGGTTCGCAATCGCGTTGCGCGCCAACGCAGTCGCGCACCACCCGATTACCGCGGCATTCGGTACCACCGCGGAGGTGGCCGTCACGCCGACCGAAAGCGCGGTGTCGGTCGGTCACAATCGACTGCTGTTTCGCGCCAGCCTGCGGCAGCTCGGACGTGACGAGACATCTGGCCGCGTAGTGGTTTTCGCGCAGGCACGCGACTTCGGCGCGGTGATGGTCGGTCGGCCGATGCGGTTCCACGCGCGGATCACCGCGCCCACGCGTCGAGACTTGAGCGTGGCTGTCATCACCGCGACCGGTGCGCCGACGCTGGGCGGCGCGGGGCCGCTGAACCGCGCTGCGTATGCCGTTCGGGCCAGGTTCGCTGACGCGGCTCGTCGTGTCCTGCCCGCCGACCAGGCGGCGATGCTCCCGGCGCTGGTGCTCGGTGACATGTCGGCCGTCACCCCGATCGCGGGCCAAGAATTCCGCACCGCGGGTTTGACGCACCTGACCGCGGTGTCGGGGGCCAACGTCACGATCGTCTGTGGGGCGGTGCTGTTCTCGTCACGGCTGATCGGCCCGCGGGCCGCGGTCGGGCTGGCCGGCATCGCGCTGGCGCTGTTCGTCGTCGTGGTGCAGCCCTCGGCGAGCGTGCTGCGCGCGGCGGTGATGGGCGCGATCGCTTTGGTGGGTGTGCTGTCGGCGCGGCGCCGGCAGGCGATTCCGGCGCTTGCGGCCACCGTGCTGCTGCTAATGGTCATCGCGCCGCAATTGGCGGTGGATGTCGGGCTGGCTTTGTCGGTGGTGGCGACGGCGGCGCTGGTGATCATCGCGCCGATCTGGTCGCGACGTTTAGTGGCGGCGGGCTGGCCCAAGTCGCTCGCTGACGCCGTCTGTGTTGCGTGTGCGGCGCAGTTGGTGACGGCGCCGCTGATCGCCGGTATTTCCGGCCGGCTCAGCCTGGTGTCCGCGGCGGCCAACCTGGCGGTGGCGGCGTTGATCGCTCCGATCACCGTGCTGGGCAGCGCCGCGACAGCACTCTGCCTGTTCTGGCCAGACGGGGCGCAGCTGCTGATCCGATTCACCGGCCCGGAACTGTGGTGGCTGTTGCGGATCGCGCATTGGGCGGCGAGCGTGCCCGGCGCGAGCGTGCCGGTGCCCTCGGGGCTCTCCGGTGTGGTGGTCGTCGGCGCCGGGGGATTGCTGGCAGTGCTGCTGTGGCGGCGGCGGTGGTTCCGGGCGGGGATGGCGGTGGCAGTGTGCGCGCTGCTGGCCTGGTCGCTGTCCGGTCTGCTGGCGGGGGCCGGTGGACCTGTCGGCCGAACATGACACGATCAACCGGTGAGCCAGCAGGATTCGGCAGTGCATCTCGTACTGGGAGATGAAGCACTGCTGGTCGAGCGTGCCGTCGGCGATGTGCTGCGGTCGGCACGCAAGCGTGCCGGCACCGACGACGTTCCGGTCGACTGGGTACGGGCCGGCGATGTCGGCGTCTATGAACTGGCCGAACTGCTGAGCCCGTCGCTGTTTGCCGACAAGCGCGTCGTCGTCCTGGAATCTGCCGGTGAGGCCGGCAAGGAAGCCGCCGAGCTGATCGCCAAAGCCGCCGCGGATGTGCCGGCCGGCACCGAACTGGTCGTCGTGCACTCCGGCGGCGGGCGCGCCAAAGCGCTGGCCAATCAGCTGCAAGCGCTGGGCGCGCAGGTCCATCCCTGCGCTCGGATCACCAAGGCCGGCGAACGATTCGACTTCGTGCGTAAGGAATTTCGCGCGCTGAAGGTCAAAGTCGACGACGACACGCTCAGCGTGCTGCTCGATGCGGTCGGCTCTGATGTACGCGAATTGGCTTCGGCGTGCTCACAATTGGTCGCCGATACCGGCGGCAACGTCGACGTCGCGGCGGTGCGGCGTTATCACCACGGCAAGGCCGAGGTGAAGGGGTTCGACATCGCCGACAAGGCCGTCGTGGGTGACGTCGAGGGCGCAGTCGAGGCGCTGCGCTGGGCCATGCTGCGCGGTGAGCCGCATGTGGTGTTGGCCGACGCGCTGGCCGAGGCCGTGCACAGTATCGGGCGAGTCGGGTCGCTGTCGGGCGACCCCTACCGGCTGGCTACGGAGTTGGGGATGCCGCCCTGGCGGGTGCAGAAAGCGCAGAAGCAGGCCCGGCGCTGGTCGCGCGACTCGGTGGCTACCGCGATGCGGCTAGTGGCGGCATTGAACGCCGACGTAAAAGGCGCCGCGGCGGACCCGAACTATGCCCTGGAAGCGGCGGTGCGAAAGGTCGCTGAGCTCGTCGCTGACTAGCTGCTGAGCTTGTGCAGCGCGTGGGCGAGCGCGGACTTCTTGTTCGCAGCCTGGTTCTTGTGGATGACGCCCTTGCTGGCGGCCTTGTCCAGCTGACGGCTGGTGGAGACCAGCAGTTCGGCGGCCTTGTCCTTCTCGCCGGACTCAGCGGCTTCACGGAAGTGGCGGACAGCCGTGCGAAGCGACGACTTCACCGACTTGTTGCGCAGTCGGGCGCGCTCGTTCGTGCGGTTGCGCTTTTGCTGCGACTTGATGTTGGCCACGCGTAATTCCTTCGTAAATCTGAATGGCTTGTGTCACGGTTTGCTCTAGCGACTCAGCGCTTAAGCGACGACTGCCCAGGGTATCAGTCCCCGATGCCTTCAACCAAAGCGAAGACCCCGGACCTGCGGAGCAGGACGATTTGATGCAGCATGGCACAGTGGCCCTTCGAACTTTGCCTGGAGAAACCAAACGCCAACAGCGCAGCAAGCCGCAGTCGCCGCCGCCCTACGAGCCCATCTTCGACGGCTATAACACGGCCACCGGGTGCTACCTGGAAGCGTTCGACGAGATGTTCGACGGGCAGGGCAACGTCCGCGGACCGTATAAGGGCATCTACAAAGAGCTGGCGCCGTCGGATGCTTCCGACCTCCACGACCGCGCCGAGGCGCTAGCCCGGGCGTTCGTCGACCAGGGCATTACGTTCTCGCTGTCCGGCCAGGAGCGGCCGTTTCCGCTGGACCAGGTCCCGCGCGTCATCTCGGCCGCTGAGTGGACGCGGCTGGAGCGCGGAATCACCCAGCGCGTCAAAGCCCTCGAGGCCTACCTCGACGACATCTACGGCGACCAGGAGATCCTGCGTGACGGCGTCATTCCGCGTCGGCTGATCACCTCCTGCGAGCACTTCCACCGCCAGGCTGTCGGGATCGTCCCGCCCAACGGCGTGCGCATCCACGTCGCGGGCATCGACATGATCAAGGACGAGAAAGGCACCTGGCGGGTGCTCGAGGACAACCTGCGATCACCGTCGGGGGTGTCCTATGTGATGGAGAACCGGCGCACGATGGCGCGGGTCTTCCCGAACCTGTTCGCCAGCCACCGGGTGCGCGCCGTCGACGACTACGCAGCGCACCTGCTGCGCGCGCTGCGTAAGTCCGCGGCCACCAACGAGGCCGATCCGACCGTGGTGGTGCTCACCCCCGGCGTCTACAACTCGGCGTATTTCGAGCACTCGCTGCTGGCCCGTCAGATGGGCGTCGAGCTCGTCGAAGGCCGCGACCTGTTCTGCCGCGACAACCAGGTCTACATGCGCACCACCGAGGGCGAGGTGCAGGTCGACGTCATTTACCGGCGCATCGACGACATCTACCTGGATCCGATGCACTTCCGCCCCGATTCGGTGCTCGGCGTCGCGGGCCTGCTCAACGCGGCCCGCGCGGGCAACGTGGTGATCTCCAGCGCGATCGGCAACGGGGTCGGCGACGACAAACTCGTCTACACCTATATGCCGACCATCATCGAGTACTACCTCGGTGAGAAGCCGCTGCTGGCCAACGTGGACACATTCCGGTGCTGGCTGGACGACGAGCGCGAAGAGGTGCTCGACCGGGTCGACGAGCTGGTGATCAAACCCGTCGAGGGCTCGGGTGGTTACGGCATCGTCTTCGGCCCGGAAGCGACCCCCAAAGAGCTGAACGCGATCAGCAAGAGCATCCGCGACGACCCGCGGGGTTGGATCGCCCAGCCGATGATGCAGCTGTCGACCGTTCCGACGCAGGTCGGCGACGCGCTCACACCCCGCTACGTCGATCTTCGGCCGTTCGCGGTCAACGACGGCGACGACGTGTGGGTATTGCCGGGCGGGCTGACCCGGGTGGCGTTGGTCGAAGGGTCGCGGGTGGTCAACTCGAGCCAGGGCGGCGGGTCCAAGGACACCTGGGTGTTGGCGTCGCGCACGTCGGGCGCCGACCGTGAGCTGGGTGCCGCCGAGGTGGTGAAGAAGCTGCCCAAAGCGCCCACGTCGTCCAACGGCGAGGCGGACGGCGGAAAGTCGCAGTCGCAAAAGCAATTCCAGCAGCAGCGGCAGACGAAGAAGTCGGAACCGTCCATGGAACAACAGCCAGGTCAACAGCAGCAGCTACAACAGCAGGTGGTGATTCGCTGATGCTCGCCCGCAATGCCGAGGCACTGTACTGGATTGGTCGCTATGTCGAGCGCGCCGACGACACGGCACGCATCCTTGACGTCACGGTGCACCAACTGCTGGAGGATTCCAGCGTCGACCCCGACCACATATCACGAGTGTTGTTGCAGGTCTTGGGAATCGAAGCCCCCGACACCGAATTAGACGTCTGGTCGTTGACCGACCTGGTGGCTTTCAGCCACAACGCCCCGGGTGACGGCTCCTCCATCGTCGACGCCATCACGGCCGCCAGGGAGAACGCCAGGTCTGCCCGAGAGGTGACATCCACCGAGACCTGGGAGTGCCTCAACACCACCTTCAATGCGCTGGGTGAACGTGAGCGGGCAGCCAAACGGCTTGGGCCGCATGAGTTTTTATCGTTCATCGAAGGTCGTGCCGCGATGTTCGCCGGGCTTGCCGACTCGACGCTGTCCCGCGACGACGGTTACCGCTTCATGGTGCTGGGTCGCGCGATCGAACGGGTAGACATGACTGTGCGCATGTTGCTGTCGCGAGTCGGCGACAGTGCGGTGTCCCCGGCGTGGGTGACCGTGCTCCGCTCCGCCGGCGCGCATGACACCTATCTACGTACGTATCGTGGTGTGCTGGACGCGAATCGGGTTGTCGAGTTCATCCTTTTGGACCGCCTCTTCCCGAGGTCGATCTTTTACTCGCTGAAGTTGGCAGAGCACAGCCTCGACGAACTCCTGCACAGTCGGGGCAGTCGCATCGGCGCCACGTCCGAGGCTCAGCGCCTGTTGGGACGGGCGCGCAGCGAGCTGGAATTCGTCCGCCCGGGGGTTCTGCTCGAATCCCTGGAGATGCGCTTGGCCGGCTTGCAGAAGTCGTGCTTCGACGTTGGAGAAGCCCTGGCGTCGCAGTACTTCCACGCCGTGCCGTGGGTTGCCTGGTCGGACGCGGGTTATCGTGATCCGCTGCTGGCGGGGCAGGAGAAGAACTGATGTGGCGCAACCGCGTTCTTCACGCGACCGGCTACGCCTACCCGTCGCCGGCCACGGCCTCGTACAACGAGGCCCGGCTGACGCCGCGATCAGACTCCCGGCAAAACGTCGTCCTCAACCGCGTCGAAACCCTGCCTGCCACAAGGTCATACCGGTATGTCGACTACTGGGGCACCGCGGTGACGGCGTTCGACCTGCACGCGCCGCATACGGAGTTGACGGTGACATCCGCGTCGATAGTCGAGACCGAGCGGCCCGACCCGGTGACCGAGAAGCTGTCCTGGTCTGACCTGAAGCAAGAGGCCGTGATCGATCGGTACGACGAGTTACTGGGCCCGACCGATTATGCACCGGCGAGCAAACGTGTTGCGACCGTGGGCAAGCGGATCGCCAAAGAGTACGAACCTGCCGACGCCGTGATCGCGGCCGCCGACTGGGTGCGCAGCGAACTGGATTACGTCAAGGGCAGCACCGGCGTGCACACATCAGGTTCGGACGCCTTACGTGAAGGCAAAGGTGTCTGTCAGGACTTCGTCCACCTGTCGCTGATGGTGTTGCGCGGCATGGGAATTCCCGCGCGCTACGTGTCTGGATACCACCATCCCGACGCGGACGCGACGATCGGGGAGACCGTCGACGGGCAGAGCCATGCCTGGATCCAGGCATGGACCGGGAGTTGGTGGGACCACGATCCCACCAACGACACCGGAATCAACGAGCAGTACATCACCGTCGGGGTCGGCCGCGACTACTCTGACGTCTCCCCGCTCAAGGGCATCTACCACGGGCAAGGTGCGACCGATCTCGACGTGGTCGTCGAAATCACTCGATTGGCCTAGATCGGGCCCAGCGTTGCTGACCTGTTCGTTCGATTTCGCTCAGCTACTGACATGCAGGCCGATATCGCCGTAGCCTGGATGTGAACCTGATCACACTCGACGGGAGGCTCCATGCGGATAGCAGATGTTTTGCGCGGCAAAGGCGGCGCGGTGGTGACGATCAACCCCGACGCGACGGTTGCTGAGCTGGTCGCCGGCCTCGCGGAGCACAACATCGGTGCCATGGTGGTGGCCGGGCCTGACGGCGTCAAAGGCATCGTCTCCGAGCGTGACGTGGTGCGACAGCTGCACACCCACGGCGCGTCGGTGCTGTCACAGCCGATCGAGAAGATCATGACGTCGGTGGTCTCGACCTGTAGCAAGGAAGACACTGTCGACAGCCTCACGCTGCTGATGACCGAGAACCGGGTGCGGCACGTACCGGTGCTCGAGGACGGCAAGCTGATCGGCATCGTCAGTATCGGCGACGTCGTGAAGACGCGGATGCAGGAGCTGGAGAGCGAGCACGAGCAGCTGCAGTCCTACATCACCCAGGGATAGCTCAGCTCCAGGAGTAGTCGCGGCGCAACCGCGCGGCCACCTCATCGAAGATGGTGCGCTCCAGAATCGCGCCTTCGCGCCGGATGCTCTCTTCGGGGACATCGAGTACGCGATCCAAACGCACCCAGCTGGGCCGGCCCTCGCCGTCCCAGCTACCGCTGCCGATGCCCACCCAGGACCGGTCGGCGGCGTGACGTTCCTGGCTCGACAGCATCAAGCCGAGCAGGGTGGCATGGTCGCGGCCGACCACCAGCACCGGGCGATCTTTGCCGCGGGTCGGGTCTTCCTCGTAGGTCACCCAGGTCCATACGACCTCGCCCGGATCCGCTCGACCGTCCAAGTCGGGTGCGTAGACCAGTTTTCGGGCCCGGTGGGCGGTCGGCACGCTGGTGCGCGTCACCGGCCGGCCAGCGGTGATCTCGGCCGGCGATTCCGTCGCGGTGGCCGCGAGCACGTCCAGGCCGATCTTGATGCTGCGCTGGACGGTCGGCGACTGCTGCAGTTGACGGATCAGCTTGGGCGCCTCGCTGAACACCAGATTCTCAGCGAGCCGCTGGAACGTCCTCCACCCTGACGCCATCTTCGCAGCATAGGACGGACCGGCGGTGCGACGCGGCTCACGCCCAGGTTCAAAAGTGTAGGGAAACCCTCATTGATTGAACCCCAGAGGAATCCCTCAGCATTGCCTAAGTGCGCACCCAAGCTTCCGCTGACGAATTGACGCCCCGTCTCATAGGAAATTCTCAGCTAAATACCGCATGGGCGCTCACCGTTTCTCAGTTATCGGACGGGAAGTCCGACTTTCCGGACAGTTATTCCGGTGACCTGAGTTGACGTGAAGCCGCGCTGAGATCACGTATTTGCCCTGCATAAAGGGTTAAACAGCTGAACGTCGCGGCACTACTAGTACGAACGGGTGAACTCTCACTTTTTCTCAGTGAAGCGCTTCTTATTCGCACATCTTGTTGTTATGTTCTTCTCAGGTTTTTACCCCGGGTGAGCTTGGGGGGACCTCCGGCGGTTACGCCCGAACCGTCGGCGGAATTCTTCGAAAGGCAATAATGAACATTCGTAAGCTCGCGGCAGCTGCCACCTTCGCGACCGGAGCGGCAATGGCGTTCGCACCGCTCGCGGCTGCAGACCCGGCCGCCGTTACCAGCGTTCTCGACAGTGAGATCTCGGCCGAGAACTCGCTCTTCGAAAGCTACGCCGCCTTGGGTGGCGTCACCGATGTCGTCAAGGGCGGCCCCGGCGTATTCGACTCGTTCGGCAGCGTGGCTACGGACGCACCGCAGGCAACGACATTCGGTGCGGTCACGCCGATCGAGACCTACCTGTACGGGGCCAACCCAATCCTGGCGGGCATCTCCTCTGACTCGGGCCCCTACAGCGAGTTCAACGGTGCGCTGAGCCAGTTCTTCAACGCTTACGACGTCGCGCTGTACGCGTCGGAGAACAACGGGATGTTGGACACCAACACCGCCGACTACATCGAAAACAATGCCCTCAACCACGCCCTGACCCTGGGCACCCCGCAGGCCGCGGAACAGTACCTCTACAACTTCGGCTTGGGCGACCTGAAGGGATACGACGCGATCTTCGCGCCGGCGACGACGACGGTCGCACCCACTGACATCCTTCCCTATGAATCCAACGAGATCGTCCAGCTCAACAACCTGTTTGAGCTCGACGGTAAGCTCGCCGGTGTGTACGCCGACATCGCGCCGCACACCATGGCGGGCACCAACGTAGGTTTCGACACCATCCCGACCACAGACCTGAACACGACCTTCAACGACCTCGTGTTCGGAGCGGCTGGCCCCAGCACTGACCCGGGCTCGTACGACGTGATGAACGGTGCTCTGGGAGAGTTCTTCAACGCCTCCAACGTCGAGCTGTACTCGCTGTTGAATGGTGGCGCCATTCTGCCCGTCGCCGACGTGATCGGAACCCACGCCGACTTCTTGACGGGTGGCGTCTCCACAGCGGTGACCGATTTCCTCCAGCTCGGCCTGTCCGACGTCGCCGGCTACTTCTGATCGGTCTGATTCACGCTCTACAACGAACCCCCGGAGGCAACTCCGGGGGTTTCGTTTTGCCGGTGTGGACCCGCCGCGAGATTTAACGTGTTCGGCACACACTTAACCTGCACTCAGCTGATTGCGTAGCTACGCTCAGATTTCATCAGCAGCGACGCTGAGGAACTTCGACGTGTGCACTGCCCCGCCCGCCGGGAGACATCGTGAAAGGCAGACTATGAACATTCGCAAACTCGCTGCGGTTGGCAGCATCGTGGCCGGTGCGGCATTGGCGTTTGCGCCGCTCGCTGCGGCGGACGACCTGACCACGACGGTCGACAGTGAGATCGCGTCGCTGAACTCCCTCTTCGAGAGCCAAGCCGCCCTCGCGGGCGACTCCGCCGACGTCACTCTAGGGGGCACCGGCGTCTTGGACACGATCCTTCCGGCGGACGCGCCGGATGTGGCTCCGTTGACGACTCTCGACTACGAGCTGTACGGGCCGCTCGCGGACCTCCTTAATGGCCCTTTCGACGCTGCGCCGGGCGCCCAGGACTTGTTCGACGGCGCGCTAGTCGAGTTCGACGACGCCTACAACACGCTGGCGTCCTTCGCACTTGGCGATGCCGTGATTTCGCCCAGCGACCTGATTGGCGCGACAGACATCAGCACCGCTATGGGTGGCGCCACCGATGCAGCCATGTTCGGCACCTTCCTCGACACGGGTTTCAGCGACCTCGTGGCGTGGTTTGGCGGCGTCGTGATCCCGGGATAAGCGTCCGCTCCACCACGAACCCCCGGGGGCGACTCCGGGGGTTTCGTTTTGGCCCACCAGCCCGCGATTGTGCTGCAGCGCCTGTCCCTCGATACGCTGGTAGCGCCTAACCCCGGCTTCACCAGGAGATTCCCATCAGCAGTTTCGCCGACCAGACCTTCACCGCGCCGGCGCAGATTCGGAACTTCTGCATCATCGCCCACATCGACCACGGCAAGTCCACGCTGGCCGATCGGATGCTGCAGCTCACCGGTGTCGTCGCTGACCGGGATATGCGCGCCCAGTACCTGGACCGGATGGACATCGAGCGAGAGCGCGGGATCACCATCAAGGCCCAGAACGTGCGGCTGCCGTGGAAGTTCGATGACACCGAGTACGTGCTGCATCTGATCGACACTCCCGGCCACGTCGACTTCACCTACGAGGTGTCCCGCGCGCTGGAGGCCTGCGAAGGCGCAGTGCTGCTGGTCGACGCCGCCCAGGGCATCGAGGCGCAGACGCTGGCCAACCTGTACCTGGCACTCGACCGGGGTTTGCACATCATTCCGGTGCTGAACAAGATCGACCTGCCCGCTGCCGACCCCGACCGCTACGCGGGCGAGATCGCCCACATCATCGGATGCGAGCCCGGCGACGTCCTGCGGGTATCGGGTAAGACGGGGGAGGGCGTCACCGAACTGCTCGACCACGTGGTGCGCGAGGTGCCGGCGCCGGTCGGCGACGCCAACGCACCCACGCGCGCAATGATTTTCGACTCCGTCTACGACATCTACCGTGGTGTGGTGACCTACGTCCGAGTGATCGACGGAAAGATCACGCCGCGCGAGAAGGTCACGATGATGTCCACCGGCTCTACCCATGAGCTACTGGAAGTAGGAATCGTCTCGCCCGAGCCGAAGGCCACCGTCGGGCTCGGCGTGGGGGAGGTCGGTTACCTGATCACCGGTGTGAAGGACGTCCGCCAATCCAAGGTTGGCGACACCGTCACCTCCGCGCGACACGGCGCAACCGAGGCGCTGACCGGGTACCGCGAACCCAAGCCGATGGTCTACTCCGGGCTTTATCCCGTAGACGGCTCCGACTACCCCGACCTGCGTGATGCGTTGGAGCGGCTGCAACTCAACGACGCCGCGCTCACCTACGAACCCGAGACCTCGGTGGCGCTCGGCTTCGGTTTCCGTTGCGGGTTCCTTGGGCTGCTACACATGGAGATCACCCGTGAGCGCCTTGAGCGGGAGTTCGACCTCGACCTGATCTCGACGTCACCAAACGTCGTGTATCGCGTTGTGAAGGAGGACAATTCCGAACTGGTGGTCACCAACCCGTCGGACTGGCCCGAAGGCAAGGTCCGCGCGGTCTACGAGCCCGTCGTCAAGACCACCATCATCACGCCCAGCGAATTCATCGGCACCATCATGGAACTCTGTCAGACCCGGCGCGGTGAACTCGGCGGCATGGACTACCTGTCGCCGGAACGTGTCGAGCTCCGCTACACAATGCCGTTGGGGGAGATCATCTTCGACTTCTTCGACTCGCTGAAATCACGCACCCGCGGCTATGCCAGCCTCGATTACGAAGAATCCGGCGAGCAGGAGGCGGATTTGGTCAAGGTCGACATCCTGCTGCAGGGTGAGGCCGTCGACGCGTTCAGTGCGATCGTGCACAAAGACGGCGCCGCGGCCTACGGCAACAAAATGACCACCCGACTGAAAGAGCTGATTCCGCGCCAGCAGTTCGAGGTCCCGATACAAGCCGCGATCGGATCCAGAATCATTGCGCGGGAGAACATTCGCGCCATCCGCAAAGACGTGTTGTCGAAGTGCTACGGCGGTGACATCACCCGTAAGCGCAAGCTGCTCGAGAAGCAGAAAGTGGGCAAGAAGCGGATGAAGAATATCGGGCGGGTCGAGGTGCCGCAGGAGGCGTTCGTCGCCGCGCTGTCCGCGGACGCCGCGGGGGACAAAGGCAGTAAGAAGTAGCCATGCGGGGGCTCGCAGCGGCAACGGCGTGCGCGGTGGTTGCCGCGCTCGCGGTGGGCTGTAGTTCGGTCGTCGCCGGCACGGTGAAGCCGGCGCCGAACCTGAAGCCGCGACCCTTGTCCGGCCGGACCGTCGAACATGTATTGCTGGACGGCAAGGTGTTGTCGCGGATGCTCGGCCAGCCGTTCGTCGCGCGTCAGCCGGCGAAATTCGGTGGGGCCGACCGGCTTGATGAGCGAGAGGTCCCCGCGGAATCGGCTGACTGCCTGGGCGTCTCGGCGATGCTGCAGAAGAGCGTGTACGACTCCGCCAACGTGCAGAACGTGGCATCGGTGTCGTGGTGGAACGACGGCGACCCGGCACAGGTGATCAGCGTTATGGAGGGCGTGGTCGCCTTGCCTTCGGCGGAGCAGGCGCAGGCGTTGTTCGCGAAGTTCCCCGACCAGTGGCAGCGGTGCAGAGGCCGCACGATGACCGAAGAGACCGGTCCGATCAGCACGACGACGGAGATCGGCGAAGTCCAGTCCCTGGATTCTGTTGTCGCAGTGACGAATACTGCGACCGCGACGCTGCCCAACATGCCCGCCCTGCAGCCCACACCTCAGGCCCGTGCCATCGGTGTCCGGATGAACTGCATTGTCGAGGTCGAGATCGTCTTCTTCGGCGACCGGCAACCAACCGATCCAGGATCGGCGGACCCGGACGGCAGCGCCGTCGACGTCGCCCGAGCAATGATGGAGAAGGTCAGCCACCTCAGCTGACCCCGTAATCGCTGATGATCCCGGACACTCGCACACGCGCCGACATGTGCCCCGGTGTGTGGCGACCGTGGCAGGCCGACGACGGCATGCTGATCCGCATCCGGCTGATGGGTGGCCGGCTGCCCACGGCGGCGCTGCAACGACTGTCCGAGGTCAGCCGGCGTCACGCCGACGGTCGCGTCTACCTGACCCGGCGTGCGAATCTGCAACTGCGCGGGCTGCCAGCCGACGGGCCGCAGCTGACTGCGGCCGCCGCGGCGGCACTCGAGTCGACCGGGCTGATCCCCACCCGCACACATGAACTCGTGCGCAATGTGCTTGCCTCACCGCAGACGGGCCAGGCTGGTGGCCGCGCCGATCTGCGCGGGGTGATCGACCACCTCGACTCGCTGCTATGTGCAAATCCTGACCTTGGCCGGCTGCCGGGGCGTTTCCTGTTCACGCTCGACGACGGTCGTGGCGATCTGCTCGACCGGCTCACCGGAGCAGGCAAGCGCGGTACCGACCTCGGTTGCGTGGCGCTCGGCGATGACCTGGCGCAGTTGCGCGTCGGCGGTCACTGGGGAGCGGTCGCCCCGGTGGATGAGGTCGCCGACCGGCTGGCCGATCTGGCGTCGCAATTCCTCGACGCCCGGGGAACCGGTACCGATGCGCCGTGGCACATCCGCGAGCTCACCAGGCCACTGCAACCGCCGGTCGCCGCCGACCCTCGGATCCCTGCTCCGGCGCCACCGCTGCCGTATGGCCCGGTGCCCGGCGGGCTCCACATGCCGGCCGACGACGGTGCCCTGACTCCCGAACTCGTTGAGTTGATACTCGAACAAGCAACTGATGCAACACATGTCGTCGTCACGCCCTGGCGTGGCGTCCTCGTCCCAAAGACCCCGGAGGTATCCGAGTGACCCAGACGAGCGATGCCCGCCGGCCGACCCGGCGCTACGACTACATCGCCGACGGCCCCGCGATCTACGCGGATTCGTTCGCCACCATCCGCCGCGAAGCCGACCTGTCCGGAGTCCCGCCAGACGCCGAGAAACTGGCCGTCCGGATGATCCACGGCACCGGGCAGCCAAACCTGGTCGACGACTTGGTGATTCACCCCGCGCTGGCGTCTGCCGCGCGCTCCGCGCTGCAATCCGGCGCGCCGATCCTGTGTGATGCACGCATGGTCGCCACTGGCATCACAGCCGGGCGACTCCCGGCTGCCAACGAGGTGCACTGCTTCCTGAACGACCCCGGCGTGCCAGCATTGGCCAAGCAGTGGAACACCACCCGCACCGCGGCTGCGGTCTCGTTGTGGGAGCCGTTGCTGGACGGCGCGGTCGTCGCCATCGGCAACGCCCCAACCGCGCTGTTTCACCTTTTGGAGATGCTGATCGACGGGGCGCCTCGACCCGCTGCCGTTGTGGGCTGTCCGGTGGGATTCATCGGGGCCGCGGAATCCAAGGAGGCCCTCGCCTCGTTGTCCCGCGATCACGGGATCGACATCCCGTTCGTGACGGTGCGGGGGCGGCGCGGCGGGTCGGCCATCACGTCCTCGGCCATCAACGCGCTGGCCTCGGAGGCAGAGTGACGGCCGCCCGGTTCTACGGAATCGGCTTGGGCCCAGGGGATCCCGAGCTGATCACGCTCAAAGCGGCACGGGTCATCGGCGAATCCGATGTCATCGCCTACCACGCGGGCGTCAACAAGCAGTCCTACGCGCGGACCATCGCTGCGGAACTGATTCCGGCGGGTGCCGTCGAGGAGGAGCTGCGCTACCCGCTCACCACCGGGACGACAGATCATCCCGGCGGATACGCCGGAGCACTCGCCGAGTTCTACGAGGAATCGGCTGCCAGACTCGCCGCGCATCTGGAAGCCGGACGCACCGTTTCGCTGCTCGCCGAAGGGGATCCGCTGTTCTACGGCTCCTTCATGTACATGCACGACCGGCTCAGCGCCCGCTTCGTCACCGAGGTCATCCCCGGCATACCGGCGTTCGCTGCCGCGACGGCGGCCGTCGCCTCGCCGCTTGTTCGCCAGACCGACGTGTTGACCGTGCTGCCCGGAACCCTGCCGGAAGCCGAACTCGCCCGGCGCCTGGCTGACACCGACGGCGCGATCATCATGAAGCTCGGCCGGACGTTTCCGGCCGTGCGTCGCGCGCTCGCCGCCGCCGGACGGCTCGATCACGCGATGTACGTCGAGCGGGCCAGTCACCCACAGCAGCGCTGGATGCCGGTGGCTGAGGTCGACGAGTCAACGGTGCCGTATCTGTCGCTGATCGTGGTCAATGGCGATTCGCTCAACGGTCCCCGTTCCCGCATTGTGGTCGAAAAGCCCAGTCCCGCAACAGTTTCTACCAGGAATGGTATCGCCGAACTACTCGTCATCGGGTTGGGGCCCGGGCCGGACGGCTGGCTGACGCCGGAGGCGGCGACCGCGCTGGCCCAAGTGCAGCACGTGGTCGGTTATGGACCGTACGTGGCGCGGGTGCCACAGCGAGAAGGCCTGCAGCGGCACGTATCCGGCAACACCGTCGAAGTCGACCGGGCGCGGTTCGCGCTCGAGCTCGCGCTAAATGGCGAGTCAGTGGCCGTCGTTTCCGGTGGCGACGCGGGGGTGTTCGGGATGGCGTCGGCGGTGTTCGAGGCCGCCGACGACGAACGATTCGCCGAGGTTCCGATCCGGGTGCTGCCCGCCGTGTCAGCCGTCCACGCCGTCGCCGCACTGGCCGGAGCGCCGCTGGGGGCGGACTTCGCGGTGCTGAGCCTGTCGGACCGGCTCAAGCCGTGGTCGGTGATCGAGAAGAGACTGCGCGCCGTCGCCGAGGCCGATCTCATTCTGGCGATTTACAACCCGGCTTCGCGAGGCCGGCCCGACCAGATCAAGCTGGCCCGCGACATCCTGCTCGAACACCGTCGCGCCGAGACCGTGGTCGTCATCGGACGAGACGTCGGACGAGCCGAGGAATCGCTGACCGTGACGACACTCGGCAGCCTTGATACCAACGTCATCGACATGAAAAGCCTTGTCTTGGTTGGAGCATCGATCACCCGCGCGACCGCGTCTGGCCGGGTGTGGACGCCACGGTGGGTGCGATGAACACCGCCGCCGGCGTGGTGCACTTCGTCGGCGCCGGGCCGGGCGCCGCTGATCTGCTGACCGTCCGCGCTGTCCGGCTGCTCGAAGCGGCCGACGCCGTCCTGTACCCCGGAAGCTATCTCGATGTCGACGTGCTGGCGAGCTGCGCTCCGGCGGCCGAATTGATCGACACCCAGAGTCTGGATCTCGACGAGATAGTCGCTCGCATTGTCGAGGCGCACAGCGCCGGCCGACGGGTCGTACGTCTGGTATCGGGCGACCCTTCGCTCTACAGCGCCGTATCGGAGCAGACTCGACGACTCGACGCGGCAGGCGTGCCCTGGCAGATCACGCCGGGTGTGCCGTCCTACGCTGCCGCGGCAGCGCGCGTCGGTCGCGAGCTCACCGTTCCGCTGGTCGCACAGTCCGTGGTGTTGACGCGGACGCAGGCGCGTTCCACCGCGATGCCGGATACCGAGTCGCTGGCGGCGTTTGCGGCGACGCGGGCAACCCTGGTGCTGCACTTGGCAATTACCGCCATCCGTGCGCTGATGGATGAGCTTGCACCGACACACGGCCGGGACTGCCCGGTTGTGGTGGTGTACCGGGCTTCTCAGCCCGAGGAGCTTGTCCTTCGCGGGATCGTCGCCGACATTGCCGACCAGGTCGAGGCAGCCGGATTGCGCCAAGCCGCAGTGATTCTGGTGGGCGAAGCGCTCGGTGAGCGCACGGGGGAGAGTCATCTTTACGACCCTCGGCGCGATCGATCGGCCACCCGGTGAGATCAGCCAGGCGGCTTGGTGAACGCCCATTGGGTCACCGCGCGCGCCGGTGTCCAGCCGGTGAACGACCCGACCGGCGCAGCATGCTCGACATGAATGCGGGTGAGTTCACCCCCGTGCTCGGCATACGCCGTGGCGAGCACCGCCTCGGTCTCCACGGTCACCCCGTGCACGACGATCCGGCCGCCGCCTCGCAGCCCGTCGAGGCATCGCTGCACAACCCCGGGACGGCTCGCGCCGCCGCCGACGAAAATTGCATCGGGAGTGGCCAAGTCGCTCAGCGCTTCCGGGGCCGACCCGCAGACGACGTGCAGCGCGGGCACACCGAGCGACCGCGCATTACGCCCGATTCGTTCAGCGCGAACGGAATCAGCCTCGACCGCAACGGCTCGGCACAAGGGGTGAGCACGCATCCACTCGATGCCCACCGACCCCGCGCCGGCGCCGATGTCCCACAACAGTTGACCCGGCACGGGCAGCAGCCGGGCCAGCGCGGTGGCGCGCAGATCCCGCTTGGTGAGTTGGCCGTCGTGTTCGAAGGATTCATCGGGCAAGCCGGTCGCCCACCCGGCGAGCAGCGGTCCGTTCATTTGCAGCGCGACAATATTCAACCGCGGCGATACGCCCGAGAATTCGCCGGCCGTGGTGTCTTCGACCGTCTCGTTGTCGCTGCCGATGCCACCGAGCACCACGAAGCGGCTAGACCCGTATCCGCGCGCGACAAGCAGATCAGCAAGAGCCGCAGGCGTTTTCTCATCGGACGACAGCACCAGGACTCGGCGCCCGGGGGCCAGTTCACGCAGCACGGCGTGCACGTCTCGGCCCACCACGCTGACGACCACGGTGGATTCCGCGGACCAGCCGATCCGCGCCCGCGCGAGCGTCACGGAGGACAGATGGGGGATGACCGTGACCCGGTCGGCCCCCAGGATGTCGACCAGCGTGGTGCCGATTCCGCTGAGCATCGGGTCGCCGGAGGCCAGCGCGACCACGTGCCGGCCTGCGAATTGCGTCAACAGTTCCGGCAACGCCGCGCTCAAGGGAGACGGCCACGGCTGGTGGACCTGGCCATCCGTGACGGGCACGAGCTCCAGCTGGCGCGGACCGCCGAGCACGACTTCCGCCGAACCGATGAGAGCCCGCGAAACCGGCGTCAGGCCGTCCCAGCCATCGGCGCCGACGCCGACGACAGTTACCCGCAGGTCAGAGGACGACACTGCGGCGATGCTAGCGTAAGGCCCGCGAGGCACCCCGCGAACAGGCGTAATCGGTTCGTTGGGGCAACGAGGGAAGCCGGTGAGATTCCGGCACAGGCCCGCTACGGTGATCCGTCGCGCCGCCCGGTCAACGGGCGCACGAACGGTCAGTCCGAATACCGGCCTCGCATGCCAGAGTTGGCAACCACGAGCGGAGCCTCACTGTGACCTCGACCGGTCAGCTGTACCCGTTTCCCGCCGTCCTCGGCGGTGACCCCGACGCGCCCGGTGGGCTCGACGACATGGCCTTGGCGCTTGTTCTCAGTGTCATCGACCCCGGCATCGGGGGAGTGCTCGTGCGCGGCGAGAAGGGCACCGCGAAATCCACTCTGGTGCGCGCGCTCACCCAGATCCTGCCGCCCATCGATGTCATCGCCGGTGACCGGTTCTCCACCGACCCGGCCGAGCACAGTCCGGCCTCACCCGACGGAGCCTTCGGGCCGGACGCACCCGTGCGGACCCGACCCGTGAGCCTGGTGGAGCTTCCCGTCGGAGCCACCGAGGATCGCGTCGCGGGATCCATCGACCTCAAACAGGCACTTGCCGATGGCGCTGTGCACTTCGAACCGGGCCTGCTGGCCAAGGCGCACCGCGGAATCCTCTACGTCGACGAAGTCAACCTCCTGCACGACCACCTGGTTGATCTGCTGCTCGATGCGGCCGCCATGGGAACTGTCACCGTGGAACGCGACGGCATCTCGGTCACCCACGCGGCGCGGTTCGTGCTGATCGGCACGATGAATCCCGAAGAGGGCGAGCTGCGTCCGCAACTACTCGACCGCTTCGGCCTCGCCGTCGAGGTAGCCGCCCCGCGGGACCCGGCGCAGCGCGCCGAGGTCGTGCGACGGCGGCTGCAGTTCGACGCCGATCCGCAGGCCTTCCGCGCCCGTTACGCGAATTCCGAAGAGCGGCTTCGTGATCGGATCCGACACGCCCAGTCGATCCTGGCCCACATCCAGCTCACCGATGCGGCACTGCTGCGGATTGCCGAAGTCTGTTCGGCGGCCGGTGTCGACGGCATGCGAGCCGACATCGTCATGGCGCGGGCCGCCGCCGCCCACGCCGCCTGGCACGACCGCGAACACCCGAACATCGACGATCTGCGGGCGGCCGCCAAACTTGCACTGCCACATCGCCGTCGGCGCAACCCTTTCGACGCGCCCGGGCTCGACGACAACGAACTCGACGAGCTGTTGCCGCCCGACACGGATCAAGGACCCGATCCCGACCCCGACACCGATCCCGACGACCCTGGCGGCGGACACGACACCGACGACTTCCCGGACGTCGTCCCGCCAGGTTCCGGCGGCCAGCAGAATCCGACGTCCACGCCGCCGGTCGGCGCCGGTGAGCCCTACCGGACAAAGCTTTTCACGGTCCGCGGAGTGGGGGACGGGCACGCCGGCCGTCGCAGCCGCGCCCGGACGACGACGGGTCGACGTACCGGGGCCACCCCGCTGTCCGACTCGGGTATCCATCTCGTCGAGACGGTGCGGGCCGCCGCGCCCCACCAGGCCGCCCGGGGCCGCAACAGTGGTCGACTGTTGCTGAGGCCCACCGACCTGCGCCGAGCGGTCCGCGAAGGACGCGAAGCCAACTTGGTGGTGTTCGTCGTCGACACCTCCGGCTCGATGGCCGCCCGCGAGCGGATGCATCAGGTCAAGACGGCCATCCTGTCGCTGTTGCTCGATGCCTACCGGCGACGTGACCGGGTCGGCGTCGTCACCTTCCGCGACCGGACGGCGGAGATCGCCCTTCCCCCAACCGGTTCGATCGACATCGCGGCCAGGCGACTCGACGACCTGCCGGCTGGTGGTCGGACACCGCTCGCCGAGGGGCTGATGAAGGCAGCCGAGGTGGTGCGGCGCGAACGGCTGCGCGACCCGAGCCGGCGGCCGCTGCTCGTCGTCGTCACCGACGGTCGCGCGACCGCGGGCCCAGATGCTGTCGGCCGGGCCCAGCAGGCCGCGGCGTATCTGGTGAACGAAGGTATCGGCAGCATCGTCGTCGACTGCGAAAGTGGCCGGATGCGAATGGGTCTGGCAGCGAACTTGGCCGAGCATCTCCATGCCGAGCATGTGCCGCTCGCGCACGTGAACGCCCAGGCGCTGGCCGACATCGTCCGCGGCGCAACAACTCCGGGAGCGGCCTGATGCCCCAGGGTCAGGTATCCGTGGTGCCCGACGACCAGCTCACGACGCGCCAGCGCCGCAACCGGCCACTGCTGATGGTGCATACCGGCGACGGGAAGGGTAAATCGACCGCCGCCTTCGGATTGGCGCTGCGCGGGTGGAACCAGGGATTCCGGATCGGGGTGTTCCAGTTCGTCAAGTCGGCCAAGTGGCGGATCGGCGAGCAGACCGTGCTCGAGCGACTGGGCGCGTTGCACACCGAGACCGGTGAAGGCGGCCCCGTCGAATGGCACAAGATGGGGTCGGGCTGGTCGTGGAGCCGCAAGCCCGGTAGCGACGTCGACCACGCCCAGGAGGCCGCCGCCGGTTGGGCCGAGATCAAACGGCGCCTCGCCGCCGAGACCCACGACCTCTACGTGCTCGACGAATTCACGTACCCGATGGGCTGGGGCTGGGTCGACATCGACGATGTCGTGGAAACCCTCGCGGATAGGCCAGGCCATCAGCATGTCGTGATCACCGGCCGTAGAGCTGATCCGCGACTGATCGACATCGCCGACCTGGTCACCGAGATGACCAACGTGAAGCACCCGATGGACGCCGGCCAGAAAGGCCAGCGAGGCATCGAGTGGTAGCCACCGAGCTTCCCCGCATCGTCGTCGCCGCGCCGGCATCCGGCCACGGGAAGACCACTGTGGCAACTGGATTGATGGCCGCCCTGGCCGGGCGTGGGTTGTCGGTTTCCGGCCACAAGGTCGGGCCCGACTTCATCGACCCTGGCTATCACGCCCTGGCCACCGGCCGGCCGGGCCGCAATCTGGACCCGTTCCTGGTTGGCGAGCACCGCGTCGTCCCGCTGCTGCTACACGGCGCACGTTCTGCCGACGTCGCCGTGATCGAAGGTGTGATGGGCCTTTTCGACGGCCGGCTGGGGACCGCCGGGGAAGCATCGACTGCCCACGTGGCCGCGCTGACGGGGTCGCCGGTGCTGCTGGTCGTCGACATTTCGCACGCGTCCCGAACGCATGCGGCGGTGATCGCCGGATTGGCGGCGTTCGACAAGGGAGTCCGCATCGCGGGCGTGATCCTCAACAAGGCGGGCAGCGCACGGCACGCCGACGAGGTTCGCGACGCACTCGGTCCGACCGGCATTCCGGTATTCGGAGTTCTTCCCCGTGACGACGGCATCGAGACGCCGTCACGTCACCTGGGTCTGGTGCCCGCCGCCGAGCGCGCCGAGTCCGCGCAGACGCTGGAGCGGATGGCGGAAGTGATTGCTGCGCGCGTCGATATCGACGCGGTCCTGCACGTCGCTCGTGGTGCCGAGGCGGTACAGGAGACGCAGTGGAATCCAACGCAGGACATCGCGCCGCCCACACCGGCCCGGCCCGTCGTCGCGATGGCGGGTGGGCGGGCGTTCACCTTCCGCTACGCCGAGACTGAAGAACTGCTGCGCGCCGCCGGATGCGACGTGGCCGAATTCGATCCGCTGGTCGACGCGGCCCTGCCTGCTGGCACCGCAGGCATCTATCTCGGCGGCGGTTTCCCCGAGGTGCACGCCGCAGAGCTCGCCGAGAACCGTTGTCTGATGGCCGAATTACGGTCCGCCATCGCCGCGGGTGTCCCGACCGTCGCCGAATGCGCCGGGTTGCTCTACCTATGCCGGTCGCTAGACGGCACACCGATGGTCGGCGCGGTGCCCACCGACGCGGCGATGACACCGCGGCTCACGCTCGGCTACCGAACCGCCACCAGCCCAGCGGATTCCGTGCTCGCCGAAAAAGGGGTCGTCGTCACCGGGCACGAATTCCACCGCACGGCAATCACTTCTGCTGACCTCGACGGCCACGCCGCGTGGCAGCTACCCGCGGGCCCCGAAGGCTTCGCCACGCCGACGCTGCACGCCGCCTACCTGCATACGCACTGGGCGGGCTACCCCGCGCTGGCACAGCGATTCGCCAACGCCGTCCATGTATCTCAGCAAACTCTAAGCATTAGGGCACAAACCTCACAGCGGTCCGGCGCGAATCACATGTAGGTGACGGTAGGACTGGCACCATGCTCGGGCGAATACCAGAAGTGGGTGAGTCACTGTGCGGGGCTATGCGGTCTTCACCGCCTTGTCGACATTGGGCGTCGTGCTCCTGATCAGCGATGTCCTCGACCCCGTGCGGCACCGGACCTTCAATCTCGTGATCGTGGCGATCATGTTCTGCGGAGCCACACTGGATCTTGCGCTCTGGGCGCGGCGCCGACGGCTTCACCGGCGGCTCGAGCTTGCGCGCCGTCTAGGCAATTCCGCGTAACCATTCGACCGCAGCCTCCACATCGGACACCCCCGGCCCGCCCGACGGCACCGCCGGCCGGCGCACGATGACGACCGGGATACCCAAATCTTCGGCGGCCGTCATCTTCGGCCAGGTGTACTCACCACCGGAGTCTTTGGTGACCAACACATCCGCTCGATGCTCGCGCAACAGGGCCACTTCACCGGGCAGTGTGTAGGGCCCGCGATCGTGGATCAGCTGCCACGCCGGCGGCAAAGCGAAGTCCGGGTCGTCGACGACGCGCGCCAGCACGGCGTGCTCACCAAGCGCACTGACGAACTCCGCCAGCTGCTGGCGGCCGACGGTCAGCAGCGGCCGGGTGCCCAGCCGTCCCGCCTCATCGGCGGCCTCGCTATGCGAGCTCACCCAGTGCCACGCCGGCGTGGCCCGGTCGGCCCAGCCGGGACGTTGAATGCGCAGCAGCGGAACTCCCTCGTCAGTGCAGGCGCGCACGGCGTTGGCCGAGATCGTCGCCGAAAAGGGATGAGTGGCGTCGACCACGGTGTCGAAGTCGGCCAACGCCTTTCGCAACCCGTCGACACCGCCGAACCCGCCGACGCGCACTGTCCCCTCGGGCATTCGTGGCCGGGCGACCCGGCCGGCCAGCGAGCTCGTCACCTCGATTCCGTCGGCGACCAGACGCGCGGCGAGCGCGCGGGCTTCCGACGTCCCGCCCAGCAGCAGCACTCGCATCAGCGCCGCCGCAGCAAGTAGATGTCCATCACCCAGCCGGTGTCGGAGCGGGCGTGCTCGCGGGCGTCGGCGATCTGCCCGGTGACGTCGCCGAGTCGTCCAGAGATCAGCCGCTCGCCGGCAGCGCCGAGATTGGCGGCCCACCACACCGACCAGTCGTCCAGGCCGGTGAGCTCGAGCCGGTCCGGCGGCGGGTTGAGCATGGCGACGATGTTGTCCTGCCCGGCGGCGACGGCGTCCTGCAGCAGGCGGCCGGTGGTGATGTGCACTGAGCGGCCAACCTCGTGCAACGCGATACGATGTCGCGCGGCGAGGAGTTGTGGAGCACTGATTCCCGGCAGTACGTCGAACTCGACTGGCACACCGAGTTTCTCGATCTTCTCGACCACGCGGATGGTCGAGTCGTACAGCGAGGGGTCACCCAACACCAGGAACGCTGCGCTGCCGCCGCGCCTCCTCAGTACGTCCGCGTACGCAGCGGCCCGGGCGTCGTGCCAGTCGGCCACCGCACTCTGGTAGCCGGCGGCAGTCAAATCCGCCGCGCGGTCCCGCTGTGGATCACGCACCCCGACGATGTCCACCGAGCCGTCGGTGTGCGCCTCGACAATCGCGCGCCGCAGCGCCAGCAGTCCGTCGTCGTCGCCGTCAGAACCCTTGTCGGCGGCCAGCACGTAATCGACCGAGCGCAGCGCCTCGGCGACTTCCGGCGTGACATGTTGAGGGCCCATGCCGACCCCCAGGATGCGGACCCGGACCGGATCAGGCACCGCTGCGGCCCTCGATGTCGCCTTCCACCTCCAGGTAGGCCTGCCGCAGCGCGGCCAATGTCTCCGGCGACGGGTCGGCCCACAGGCCCCGGTCCGCGGCCTCCTGCAGACGCTCGACCATGCCGTGCAACGCCCAGGGGTTCGACTGGTTGAGGAACTCCCGGGTCTGCGGGTCGAGAACGTAAGACTCGGCCAGCTTTTCGTACATCCAGTCGTGCACGACGCCCGCGGTCGCGTCGAAGCCGAAGAGGTAGTCGACGGTGGCGGCCAGCTCGAAGGCGCCTTTGTACCCGTGCCTGCGCATGGCCGAGATCCAGCGCGGGTTGACCACCCGGGCGCGGAACACCCGTGCGGTCTCCTCGGCCAGCGTTCGGGTACGCACCGCATCGGGTGTGGTCGAGTCGCCCACGTAAGCCTTGGGATCGGATCCGGTCAACGCCCGCACCGTCGCGATCATGCCGCCGTGATACTGGAAATAGTCGTCGCTGTCGGCGATGTCGTGTTCGCGGGTGTCGATGTTCTTGGCCGCCACCTTGATTCGCTTGTAATTGATGCGCATGTCATCCGCTGCGGCGACGCCGTTCAGCCCGCGCCCGTAGGCGAACCCGCCCCAGGCGGTGTAGACCTCGGCCAGGTCTTTGTCGTCGCGCCAGGTGCCCGCCTCGACGACCTGCAGGATGCCCGCGCCGTAGGATCCCGGTTTGGATCCGAAAACCCTTGTGGTGGATCGTCTTTCGTCACCGTGGTCGGCAAGGTCGGCGCGGGCGTGCGCGGCCACGTAGTTGTCCTCGTCCGGCTCGTCGAGCAGCGCCACCATGCACACCGCATCGTCGAGCATCATCACGACGTGTGGGAACGCGTCGCGGAAGAAACCGGAGATGCGAATGGTCACGTCGATGCGCGGCCGCCCGAGTTCCTCGAGCGGGATCACCTCCAACCGGCTGACCCGCCGTGATGCCTCGTCCCAGTCCGGCCGAACGCCCAGCAGCGCCAGCACTTCCGCGATGTCGTCGCCGGATGTGCGCATCGCGCTGGTGCCCCACACCGACAATCCGACCGATTCGGGGTAGGTGCTGGTGTCGTCGAGGTAGCGCTGCAGCAGCGACTCCGCCATCGCCTGCCCGGTTTGCCAGGCCAGCCGCGACGGCACCGCGCGGGGGTCCACGGTGTAGAAGTTGCGGCCGGTGGGCAACACGTTCACCAGACCCCGCAGCGGTGAACCGGACGGTCCGGGCCGCACGAACCCGCCATCCAGAGCACGCATCACTGCGTCGATCTCACCCGCGGTGCCGGACAAACGCGGTACCACTTCGGTTGCCGCGAACCGCAGCGACGCCTGCACATCCGGCGCGTCGTGCAGTGCGTCGACCGCTGCCGCATCCCATCCGCCGGCTTCCATTGCCTCGACCAATGCGCGCGCCTGGTTCTCGATGTCGTCGACCGCTGTGAGCTCGGCGCCCTCCTTCAAACCGAGGGCGGTGCGCAATCCCGGGACGGCATGGTCCTGGCCGCCCCACACCTGGGCGGCGCGCAGGATCGCCAGCACCAGGTTGACCCGCGCCGCTCCGGTCGGCGCTTCGCCCAGCACATGCAGCCCGTCGCGGATCTGGGCGTCCTTGATCTCGCACAGCCAGCCGTCGACGTGCAGCAAGAAGTCGTCGAACTCTTCGTCGTCGGGCCGGTCATCGAGCCCGAGATCGCGATGCATCTCCGCGGCGCGCATCAGGTTCCAGATCTCGCCGCGGATGGCCGGCAGCTTGGCCGGATCCATCGCCGCGATGTTGCCGTACTCGTCGAGCAGTTGCTCGAGTCGTGCGATGTCGCCGTAGCTCTCCGCGCGAGCCATCGGTGGGATCAGATGGTCGATGATGGTGGCGTGCGCACGCCGCTTCGCCTGCGCGCCCTCGCCGGGGTCGTTGACCAGGAACGGGTAGATCAACGGCAGGTTCCCCAGCACGGCGTCGGTGGCACATGCCGCAGACAGCGCGGCGTTCTTGCCCGGCAGCCATTCCATCGAGCCGTGCTTGCCGAGATGGACCACCGCGTGGGCGCCGAAGCCCTGCTCCAGCCACCGGTACGCCGCCAGGTAGTGATGGCTGGCCGGCAGGTCCGGGTCGTGGTAGATCGCCACCGGGTTCTCACCGAATCCGCGCGGCGGCTGGATCATCAGCACGATGTTGCCCGCCCGCAAAGCGGCGATCACGAGATCGCCGTCTCCGTTGACGAAAAGCCGTCCCGGTGCCGGGCCCCACGCCTGTGCCATCGCATCGCGCAGTTCAGCGGGAAGGGCGGCGGTCCACTGGGCGTACTGCGCCGAGGTGACCTTCACTTGCGCACCGGCCACCTGTTCGCTGGTCAGCCACTGCTCGTCCTGGCCGCCCGCGTCGATCAGCGTGTGCATCAACCGGTCGCCGGCCTGGGTCTCGTCTTCGATGCCGAGCACGCCGAATCCGTCACCCACGTCGTAGCCGTCCTGGGCAAGACGCCGCAGGAGCCGCACCGCGGACGCCGGTGTGTCGAGGCCCACGGCGTTGCCGACGCGAGAATGCTTGGTGGGATAGGCCGAGAGCACCAGCGCCAGCTTCTTATCGGCGTTGGGTACCCGACGCAGCAGCGCGTGGTTGACCGCGATGGCGGCGACCCGCGCGCAGCGCTCCGAGTCGGCGACGTAGTGGGGGAGTCCGTCGCTGTCGACTTCCTTGAAGGAATACGGCGCCGTGATGATGCGCCCGTCGAACTCGGGGATCGCGATCTGTGTCGCCGAGTCGAGCGGCGTGACACCGTCGCCGTTGGACTCCCACTCCTCGCGGGATGATGTCAGGCAAAGCCCCTGCAGGACGGGGATGTTCATTGCAGCGATGCGTTCGATGTCCCATGACGAGTCGTCTTCGCCCGCGCCGGCTGAGGCTGCCTTCGACCCGCCGGCGGCCAGCATGCTGACCACGACAGCATCCAGATCGCCCAGCGCGCCGAACAGTTCATCGGGCGCGCTACGCAGCGAGGACGCGAAGATCGGGACGCCGACCGCGCTGCCGGTGGCATCGATCGCGTCGGCAAGTGCGTGCGCGAAACCCGAGTTGCCGCTGACCTCGTGGGCCCGGTAGTACAGCACGCCAATCCGCGATTTCGGGCTTGCCTCAGCGGGGCGCTTGGCGAATCCCCACTCGGGAATCACCACCGGCTCGTCGAAACCATGACCGGTGAGCAGCACGGTGTCGCACAAAAAAGCATGCAGCTGCGCCAGATTGGCCGCCCCACCTTCGGCGAGGTACGAGTGTGCTTGCGCGGCAAGCCCGATCGGGACCGTCGAACACTCCATCAGCTCGGCGCTCGGCGCGCGTTCGCCGCCCAGCACGATCAACGGCAAACCGGTCGCGCGCAGCGTGGCGAGTTCCGTGGCGACCTCCGCCGAGGAGCCGAGCACCCGGAGTACCACTACTTCCGCGTCGCCGAGAACGTCCTCGATGGGTTGGCGCGCGGGGTTGCCCAAGCTGTAGGCCGCGAGTGACGCGCGCGCCGACAGCAGGTCGGTATCCGATGTGGACAGCAAGGCGATGCGGTGGACACGCTGCGGTGTGTCGACGGTACTCACTCAGGTCCTCCCCGGGGTTCTCGCCCCGTCCAGTGGAGTGCCTCGTGACCAGTGTCTGGCTCAGGTCGACGGCTGGATACCGAGGCCCTCACAGTGGCGGAACCGCCCCGGGGTTTCACCGGATTCCTGTTGCCACGAGACGTGCGCGGATCAGCTTAGTAGGGTGAGCGCGATGAACGCGATCCTGAACTGGTGGGACGGCGTCGAGCTGTGGCTGTCTGGCCTGGGGTTCGTCTTCCAGACGATCGTGGTGATGCCGGTCGTGCTGGCGTTGGCCTACCTGATCGCGGCAGCACTGGACGGCGCGCTGGGCCGCGGCATCCACGTGATGCGCCGCCTGCGGCACAGCGACAAAGAGGCCGGATGAGCCGAAACACCGGCCTGCCGCGATCGCGGGTCACGCTGATACTGATCGCGCTGGTTGTGCTGGTCATCGTCGCCTGGTTTCTGACCCGCTGACCTGCATCGGTTGCTGCTTTCGACCGGATCGATTCTGTTACGCTTTCGCCCATGCACGCAGCGTCCGGCAGTACCGAGTGCCTTGTCTTGGCGCTCATTGCCGTGGGCGATTGCGCCGTCGCTGACGTGCATTGTTGTCGCTGACTTTCTGCCCGCGCGCCGAAACTCGCCTTCCTTCGCAACGGGACCCGTCAGACGCCACGTTCAATTCCGAAAGGTCGACCATTGTTCGACGACAACAAAAATCCCGTGAGGTGGCGGCACGCTGTCGCGTTGACCCTCGCCGCGGGCCTGATCGCCGCGTGCCACGGGGGCGCCAGCGATGTCGTCGGGGGTGGTGGCCCGGCCGGTGCGAACACGAGCATCACGCTGGTCGCCTACTCGGTACCTGAGCCCGGCTGGAGCAAGGTGATCCCGGCGTTCAACGCCTCGCCGGAAGGCAAGGGCATCCAGGTGATCGCCTCCTACGGCGCCTCGGGTGACCAGTCCCGCGGCGTCGTCGACGGCAAGCCCGCCGACATCGTCAACTTCTCGGTCGAGCCCGACATCACCCGACTGGTCAAGGCGGGCAAGGTCTCCAAAGACTGGGACAAGGACGCCACCAAGGGCATCCCGTTCGGATCGATCGTGACCCTGGTGGTGCGACCGGGCAATCCCAAGAACATCAAGGACTGGGACGACTTGCTACGTCCGGATGTAGAGGTCGTGACGCCGAGCCCGTTGAGTTCCGGGTCGGCGAAGTGGAACCTGCTCGCGCCATACGTGGTCAAGAGCGGTGGTGGCCACGACCCGAAGGCGGGCCTCGACTACATCGAGAAGTTGGTCGGCCAGCACGTCAAACTACGCCCGGGATCGGGACGTGAAGCGACCGACGTGTTCGTTCAGGGCAGCGGCGACGTGCTGATCAGCTATGAGAACGAGGCGATCGCCACCGAGCAACAAGGAAAGCCGATCACTCACATCAACCCGCCGCAGACCATCAAGATCGAGAACCCGGTCGCCGTGGTGACCACCAGTCCACACGTGAACGCCGCGGTCGCATTCAAGAACTTCCAGTACACCGCGGAAGCCCAAAAGGTCTGGGCGGCCGCTGGATTCCGCCCGGTCGACCCCGCGATCGCCGCCGAGGTACGCGACCAATTCCCGGCACCGCAAAAGCTGTGGACGCTCGCCGATCTCGGCGGCTGGCCGTCGGTGGACACCGAGCTGTTCGACAAGAAATCGGGCAGCATCACCAAGATCTACACGCAGGCCACCGGATGACGACGGCGATCACGCGCGAGGTAACGGGCCGCGGTAAACCGCTGGGCCGCAACAAGCTGGCCAACAACGGCACATCGCTGCGGGTGGGCGTATCCATCGTCTGGCTCTCGGTCATCGTGTTGCTGCCGCTGGCCGCCATCCTGTGGCAATCGGTGGGCGGGGGCTGGCAGGCGTTCTGGCTTGCGGTCACCTCGAATGCGGCGTTGGAGTCGTTCCGGGTGACGTTGACGATCTCCGCGGGCGTCACCGTGCTCAACATGTTTTTCGGACTTCTGATCGCGTGGGTCTTGGTGCGCGACGACTTCCCGGGCAAGCGGGTGGTCGACGTCCTCATCGACCTGCCATTCGCCTTGCCCACGATTGTGGCCAGCCTGGTGATGTTGGCCCTCTACGGGAAACACAGTCCGGTCGGCCTGCACCTGCAGCACACCGGGTGGGGTGTGGGAGTGGCGTTGGCATTCGTCACGCTGCCGTTCGTGGTGCGGGCCGTGCAGCCGGTGCTACTCGAGATCGACCACGAGACCGAGGAAGCGGCCGCGTCGCTGGGCGCCAACAACGCGACGATATTCACCACCGTCGTGTTGCCCTCGCTGACCCCGGTGCTGTTGACCGGCGCCGGGTTGACGTTCGCCCGGGCCATCGGCGAATTCGGTTCCGTGGTGCTGATCGGCGGCGCGGTGCCCGGTAAGACCGAGGTGTCCTCGCAGTGGATCCGTACCCTGATCGAGAACGACGACCGCACCGGCGCCGCCGCGATATCGATTGTGCTGCTGGCGATCTCGTTCTTCGTGCTCCTCGTGCTGCGCACGTTCGGATCGCGCGCGGCCAAGCGTGAGGAGTTGGCCTAGTGACCCTCTCGTTGAAAGTCCGCTACCTGCTTCGTTTCCTCGCCCTGGCCTATGTGTCGGTGCTGCTCGTCGTCCCGGTGGGACTGATTTTGTGGCGGACCTTCGCGCCCGGTGTCGGCCAGTTCTTTGACTGGATCAGCACGCCGGCTGCGATTTCCGCGCTGAACCTGTCGGTGCTGGTGGTGGCGATCGTGGTGCCACTGAACGTCGTCTTCGGGATCCCGACCGCACTGATGCTCGCGCGCAACCGGTTCCGCGGCAAGGGCGTGCTGCAGGCGATCATCGACTTGCCGTTCGCGGTGTCGCCGGTGGTGGTCGGCGTGGCGTTGATCGTGTTGTGGGGATCGGCGGGACTGCTCGGCTTCGTCGAGAAGGACTTCGGCTTCAAGATCATCTTCGGCTTGCCGGGCATCGTGCTCGCCAGCATTTTCGCGACGCTGCCTTTCGTCGTCCGCGAGGTCGAGCCGGTGCTGCACGAGTTGGGCGACGATCAGGAGCAGGCGGCCGCGACGCTGGGTTCGAATTGGTGGCAGACGTTTTGGCGGATCACCCTGCCGTCGATCCGCTGGGGCTTGACCTACGGGATCGTGCTGACCATCGCACGCACGCTCGGTGAATACGGCGCGGTCGTCATGGTGTCGTCCAACCTGCCGGGGCAATCGCAGACGCTGACGCTGTTGGTATCCGACCGCTACAACCGGGGTGCCGAATATGGCGCGTACGCACTTTCGACGCTGCTGATGGCGGTGTCCGTACTGGTTCTGATCGTTCAGGTGATTCTCGATGCTCGCCGCAACCGGGCAGCCAAGCAGGTATGACAGGGAGGAGTGGCGCATCATGACCGACAACGCAATCACAGTGCGGGGCGCCAACAAACGTTATGGCGACTTCGCCGCGCTGGACAACGTCGACTTCGACGTGCCCCACAGGATCTTTGACGGCACTGCTGGGGCCCAGCGGGTCGGGTAAGTCGACCCTGCTGCGCGCCATCGCAGGACTCGACCAGCCGGACTCCGGGACGATCACGATCGGTGGCCGTGACGTCACCACCGTTGCGCCGCAACGGCGTGGAATCGGTTTCGTGTTCCAGCATTACGCGGCCTTCAAGCACTTGACCGTGCGTGACAACGTCGGCTTCGGCCTGAAGATCAGGAAGAGGCCGAAGGCCGAGATCGCCGAGAAGGTCGACCATTTGCTCGAGGTGGTGGGCCTCAGCGGATTCCAGACCCGTTATCCCAGTCAGCTTTCCGGCGGTCAGCGCCAGCGCATGGCATTGGCGCGCGCGCTCGCGGTCGACCCGCAGGTGCTGCTGCTCGACGAACCCTTCGGCGCCCTCGACGCGAAAGTCCGCGACGATCTGCGGGCCTGGTTGCGGCGCTTGCATGACGACGTGCGCGTCACGACCGTGCTGGTCACCCACGACCAGTCCGAGGCGCTCGACGTGGCGGACCGGATTGCCGTGCTCAAAGACGGACGCATCGAACAGGTCGGATCGCCGAGCGAGGTCTACGACACCCCGGCCAACCCATTTGTGATGTCGTTCCTGGGCGCGGTTTCGTCGCTGAACGGGACTCTTGTTCGCCCGCACGACATCCGGGTGGGTCGCAGTCCCGATATGGCGATCGCCGCCGGCGACGGCACCGCCGAGGCCACCGGCGTGGTCCGCGCGACCATCGACCGTGTGGTCGCGCTCGGTTTCGAGGTGCGCGTCGAACTGACCAACGCTGCCACCGGCGGGCCGTTCATTGCTCAGATCACCCGCGGTGACGCCGAGGCGCTCGGCCTGAAGCAGGGCGATACCGTCTACGTGAGGGCGACCCGGGTACCGACACTCCTCGAGAAACCGTTGGCACCCAACGACGTCGACGCGGACGGGCTCACGGTGAGTTCCAGCTGAAGGCTGGTCCGACCTTGATCGACTGGTCTCGGTCGGCGCTGGAATGCGCGACGCACCCGGCGGCGTGCGTGTCGAGCTGTTTCCATTCGGCGCCCGGCGACCACGCGTCCACCCGAATACTCGGGTCGCGGTCAGCGGTGGCTGAATACTTCCGGAGCTCGGCCTTACAGCGATTCTCGATTTGTTGCTGTTCGGGGTCGCTGTCGGGGAACCGCGACAGTGACAGCATCGCGAAGAGCTCGTCGGAGTGTGGTTTCTGGCAGCTCACCGGTGAATTGACATCCCCGCGGAAGCACGTGCCGACGCGATCGGATTGCAGGGTGCCAGTGATCAGCGCGTCTCTAGGCCAAAACCTGTATGCCCAGATCGCGCCCCACAGCAGGCAGATCACGATTCCGGCGACGGCGAGGCCGCGTCCGGGCTCCTTGGCCCCTCTGGTCTTGATCAGCGCGACGATCCCAGAAAGCAGGCTCAGCGGGATGAGGCTCACCAACCCGAGCAGGAAGGTAGCGATCGCCCATCTGCTGACCGGGCGATCAGCGGTGGTCGGGCCTGGCTCTGGCGGCGTTGTCATGGTGATGGCTACCGTAACCTTCCGTTAAGGTTCCATCAATCTAAACGCAACCGCCTCCGAGCGATTCTGACTAAGCGGCTACGCGCTGAGCGATCGCCGTATCGAAGCGATCCAGCACCGTCTCGGCCACCAGCCGATGCCCGCCGAGCGGCGCAGACATCGGAATATTCTCCGCTGCAGCAAATTTCGCGACTCGATCGGTCAGTCGGCCGGGAGCCAGAAACCACGGCGCAATAACCACGTGGCGGGCGCCAAGGCAGCGCAATCGATTCGCAGCCTCGGCCGGTGACGGCCCTGCGCCGGTGGCGAACGCTGTTGTCGTACCGACCCACTGAGTTCCCGCAATGAGCTTGTCCGCGACCTGCGCGGTGCGGGCGTTGGCCGCGGCATGCGTCGAGCCGATCGCGACGACCAGTACGCCGAGTTCCGGATCGATCTTGTTAACGCCCAGCTCTGCCAGCCGCTCGTGCATCACGTCCACCAACCGGTCGTCCTCGCCGAGGACTGCGGCCTGTGGGACGGGCAGACCGGAGCTCGCGATCTGATGCGGAATGTCGATTTGCGCGTGGTAGGCGTCAGCCAGCAGGAACGGTGTGACCAGCGCGTCCGGGGCAAGGACGTCAACCAGGCGTGGCGTATTCAGATCGCAGAATGCGACACGCACGCGTAAGCCGGGCCGCATGAAGCGAATCCGGTTGGCGACAGCCCGGGCATTGGCGGCCGATCGTGGATCTGCGCTGCCATGCGCCGCGAGAACCAGGGTGCGTCACGACGCGTGTAGCCCGCATTCCGTTTTCGACAGACCCTGCCAGCGACCGCTGCGCGGGTCAGCACCCTCGACGGGCTTGGCCGTGCACGGCGCGCAGCCGATCGACGGATACCCTTCGTAGACAAGCGGATTGACCAGAACATCGTTCTCGTCGATGTAGGTCTGCATCTCGTCGTCGGACCACGTGGCCAACGGGTTGATCTTCACCAGGCCGAAAGCCTCGTCGAAGCTGACCAGCGGTGCGTTGGCGCGCGTCGGCGATTCGACCCGCCGCAGGCCGGTCACCCAGGCGGAGTAGCCGCGCAGCGACTTGCCCAGCGGGGCGACCTTGCGCATCCGGCAGCATTCGCTTGGCTTACGGGCGAACAGATCTTTGCCATACAACTCGTCTTGCTCCGTGACGGTGTGCTCGGGCGTGACGTTGAGCACGCGGATGTCGTACACCGCCTCGACCGCGTCGCGCGTGCCGACGGTCTCCACGAAGTGATATCCGGTGTCCAAGAACAGGACCGGCACACCCGGGCGGACCTTGGCCGCCAGATCGACCAACACGGCATCCTGCATGTTGGAGGCCACCACGTAGTTGCAGGTCGCCGACGACCGGGGCCCGCCGACGCCGCCGAAGTTCTCGTCAGTCCAGCGCAACAGGTCGGTGGCGCTGGCGCCCTCCAACTCGGCGGCGCCTTTGTCGGCCAGTTCGCGTAGTTCGGCTTCGGTCAAGCCTCCCACTTCCGCTGTACTCATCGCAGATCAGCCTCCTCGGCGCGCAGCGCCCAATTTGCGAACCGCTCGGCGCCGTCGCGCTGCTTGACGAAGTTGCGCACCACGCGATCGATGTAGTCGCCGAGCTCGTCGCTGGTGACCTTGTGCTGGCGCAGCTTTCGCCCGAAACCGCTGTCGAGACCCAGGCTGCCCCCTAGGTGAACCTGAAATCCCTCGACTGAATTCCCATCGCCGTCGTCGACCATCTGACCCTTGAAGCCGATGTCGGCAATCTGAATGCGCGCACACGAATTCGGGCAGCCGTTGATGTTGACGGTGACCGGCACGTCCAGTTGCGTATTGAGGTCGTCGAGCCGGCGTTCCAGCTCGGGCACCAGCGACTGCGAACGCACCCGGGTCTCGGCGAATGACAACTTACAGAATTCGATTCCTGTGCACGCCATGAGGTTTCGACGCCAGTGCGATGGCTGCGACGGCAGCCCCAGCGCATCGAGACCAGCGACCAAGTCGTCGAGCTTGTCGTCGGCAACGTCGAGGATGATCAGCTTCTGGTACGGGGTGAAGCTGACCTTTTCCGATCCCGCCTGCTCAGCCAGGTCGGCAACCGCGGCGAGGATCGTGCCGGACACCCGGCCGGCGATCGGCGCGACACCAACCGCGTTGAGCCCGTTCTTCAGTCGCTGCACGCCGACGTGGTCGATCGGGCGGGCGAGCGGGTCAGGCGCCGGGCCGTCGATGAGTTTGCGTTTGAGGTACTCCGTTTCGAGCACCTCGCGGAACTTCTCGATTCCCCAGTCCTTGACGAGGAACTTCAGCCGAGCCTTGGCCCGCAGCCGCCGGTAACCGTAGTCGCGGAAGAGCGAGGTGACCGCCTCCCAGACGTCGGGGACCTCGTCCAGTGGCACCCATGCGCCAACCCGCTGCGCCAACATCGGATTCGTAGAGAGGCCGCCGCCGACCCAAAGATCAAGTCCGGGACCGTGTTCGGGGTGATTGACGCCGACGAACGCGATGTCGTTGATCTCGTGCGCGACGTCCTGCAGACCCGAGATCGCGGTCTTGAACTTGCGTGGCAGGTTCGAAAACTCCGGGTTGCCGATATAGCGGCGGACGATCTCGTCGACCGCGGGAGTGGGATCGAGCACCTCGTCGACAGACAGGCCGGCCAGGGGAGAGCCCAGCACGACACGCGGGCAGTCGCCGCAGGCCTCGGTGGTTTGCAGGCCGACCGCGGCCAAGCGCTCCCAGATCTTTGGGACGTCCTCGATCTGTATCCAGTGGTACTGAACGTTTTCCCGGTCGGAGATGTCGGCGGTGTCGCGCGCGAACTCGGTGGAGATCTCTCCGAGCGTGCGCAGTGCCGCGGTGGAGATGGCCCCGCCATCGCAGCGCACTCGCATCATGAAGTACTTGGCTTCCAGCAGGTCGATGTTCTCGTCGCCGGTGAAGCTGCCGTCGTATCCCTGCTCACGCTGGGTGTAGAGCCCGGCCCAGCGCATCCGCCCACGCAGGTCGTTCTTGTCGATGCTGTCGAAACCGGTCTTGGCGTACTGGTTCACGATTCGGTCGAGGACGTTGAGGGCGTCGTCGTCCTTCTTGAACTGCTCGTTGGGGTTGAGCGGTTCGCGATTACCGAGCGCCCACTGGCCTTGGCTCTTGGTGGGGCGGGGGGTCGTCATTCGGCGATCTCCTTACGTGGAGTAGCCGGCGTGGGGCGCGCAAACCTCCGGGGGCTGTACCGGCGGCGCAGATCCGGAAGCCAGCTGAAGGTGCAGGTAGGCGGGTCTACGAAGTCAAGCCGGACAGCGACAGCTGCACACGCGCTTGAAGTCAACATGACGGCGCGCCACCAACGGGATACGAATCTGGCTGTGGTGGGCAACGGTCACCCGACCATTGTGCCACGGATATCGCCCGCCTCTGCTACCAGGGTCAAGTTTCGCTCACGGTGAGCGAAACTCGCCTGCGTGGCCGAGACGCGACGTGGGTTGCCACGGGTGGAGGTCAGGGCCGTCGTGCGGAATATTGAGACGGCGTGACGGCATCCTCCGCGCCGATCGGCCTTCCCGATCTGCAGCTCAGCCCAGGTGGGCCATTCGGCATCTACGTACACGTGCCGTTCTGCTTCATCCGCTGCGGCTACTGCGACTTCAACACCTACACGCCGGCCGAGTTGGGTGGCGTCAACCCGGACGCATGGCTGCAGAACTTGGCAGTGGAGCTCGAGTTGGCCGCCGCCAAGCTGGGCGGACCGACCGTGCAGACGGTCTTCATCGGTGGCGGGACGCCCTCGCTGCTCGGCGGTGAGCGCCTGGCCCAGGTAGTGAAGTTGGTGCGGGACAACTTCGAGCTGGCCGACGACGCGGAGGTGACGACCGAGGCCAACCCGGAGTCGGCGTGGCCTGACTTTTTTGCCGCAGCCCGCGCGGCCGGCTGCACCAGGGTGTCGCTGGGCATGCAGTCGGTGGCGCCGCATGTGCTGGGCGTTCTCGACCGGATTCACACACCGAACCGCTCGGCGGCGGCGGCCCGCGAGGCGCTGGCCGAAGGGTTCGAACACGTCAGCCTCGACCTCATCTACGGCACGCCAGGGGAGTCCGACGACGATCTGCTGTGGTCGGTAGAGACCGCGATCGAGACCGGCGTCGACCACATATCCGCCTACGCGCTCGTCGTGGAGGACGGTACTGCGCTGGCGCGCCGTGTCCGCAGCGGTGAGCTGGCCGCCCCGGACGACGACGTGCTCGCGCGCCGCTATGAGTTGCTGGACGAGCAACTGTCGCAGGCCGGCCTCGACTGGTACGAGGTGTCGAACTGGAGTCGCCCCGGCGGGGAGTGCCGACACAATCTGGGCTACTGGGACGGCGGTCAGTGGTGGGGCGCCGGCCCGGGCGCGCACAGCTTCGTCGGCCAGACGCGCTGGTGGAATGTCAAGCACCCCAACGCTTATGCCCAGGTTCTGGGCGATGCGATGTTGCCGGTCGCAGGTTTCGAGCAGCTGGACGCCGGCACCCGTCACACCGAGGACGTGCTGCTGAGGATCCGGCTGCGTCAGGGTCTGCGAGCCGACGTGCTGGACCAGGGCGAGCGCGAACGCGCCGACGTCGCGATTGAGGACGGCCTGTTGCTACGTGAAGGTGAGCGGCTCGTGCTCACCGACCGGGGACGGCTGCTGGCCGACGGCGTCGTCCGCAACCTGCTGGCGTGAGCTAGCGGGGCGAAAAGCCCTCGGCGCCTAGAGAGCTCGCAGCGCCCTGTCTGCCGCAGTGCGTCCCGCGCCGGGACGGGGCTTCGGGTGCGATGTCGTTCCGACGACTCTCGGTCCAGCTTTCCGAAAGCTTTTGCTGGTCGGCCTCGGGGAGGAGCGTGATGCGGCTGTGCGTGTTCCACAGTTCGATCGTCTGGATCGACCCAGTAGATGGTGAATTCTAGGATCAGCAGAGCCTCGACGACGAGAATCCATTCGCGCAGCACCAAGTGTGAAGCAACAACGATCAACACGGTCACGAACATCGTCACGGCGATGAAGCGGTATGCGAACCGATAAAGCTGCTTGTGAGACTTGGTATCGACTTGGCGACCGTTGAGGAACGCGTTGATCCACACCGTCGCGATGATCGCCAGAAACATGGTCACCGCGGCAACACCGTGCCCGAGGGAAATGAACTCCGGCTCGAAGAAGATCAAGGCGACTAGGCCCAGACCCATGATCGTCCACAGAATCACTCGGACGACGGCACCGCCACAACTTGGGCGCTGCGCTGTCTTCGTTCGGCGATACTGCCACCAGGTCAATATCTGGGCCACGAATAGCGCGATGACGACCGCCCACACATTGTTCGTCACGCCGTGCTCGACTTGATAGTCGCGGGGCAGATCGAACCGCCCGCAGACGAGGTTCGCCGGCTCGCCGGGCGGTCGTCTGGTGGGCACCATCGCGACGATGAAGGCGAGTGTTCCCGCCAGCGTCAGCAGCGCGTCCTCGGTGTCCGAACTACCTCTGTAGATGATCATTAGCGCCCCGAGTGCACACAGCACGGCGATGAAAATGCTGTGCGCCGACGTGAAATAGTAAGCACTGATTGAAGTCTCGAAGCATCGGGCCGTTGACCGTTCTAGAGGACCGCCGCTGCGAGTCCGACGATGATGACTGCCATACCGGCCCGGAGGTATCGGTAGGTATCGAGCGAGATGTCGAGATGCTTTCCCGGCATGTAAGCCTCCGCTGACGTCGCAGTTCGTTACGTCGACTCTTCAGTCGGCACGACAAAGATCGTACGACCGCAGTCGCATGAAGTGCGAAATTGGCGATGCGCCGAGAGTGAGCTAGGCGGCGTGCTGCGCCAGGGCGATGCCAACGCTAACTTCGAGTTCGCTGATTACGAAAGTCGCGCCGCGCGGCGGCGCTGCTGACCGGTGCTTTGCGCCGGTTGGGGTGATGTATTCCGCTGTGTGTCTACCGGTTTCGTCAGTATTCGTGTGGACTTGCCAGCCCGCAGCCTCTTTGACGTAGTTGCAGCGTTCACACAATCCCAGTCCGTTGTCCGCTGTTGTTGGCCCACCCCGGGCATGAGGTGTGGCATGGTCGCGATGTCGAATCGGCGCGTCGCAATACGGAGTGCGACATCGTTCGTCGCGCAGCCCGATAAATGTGGCCAATCCGGTCGGAAAGCTCCGGGCTCGTGACTCCATAGCCACCAGCGCACCGGACCGAGGATGGGTGTACAGCCGCCGCAGCGTCGCGCGCGACTTTGAGCCAGTAGCGGCGGCCGACACCAACTTACGAGCCACTTCGGCGGGGATCGGTCCGTAGCCACCGACACTCGCTGGCGTGGTGTCGTCGCCCAGCAGCGTGCGGTCCGAGAGCACCAGGTTGACCGCGATCGGCGTCGGCGTCGTCGTACTGCGACCGGTGGCGCGTTCGACGAGCGTGTCGGCCATGACCTGCCCGCGGGTTCGATCGTCGAACGTGGTGTCCGCCGCGCGGCGCAGTGCCGCGTACACCGAGACGCCCTGCGCGACAGGCAAAAGTGCGGTCAGATAGGTCATCGTGTCAGGGGCGGGCCGGATGGTCACCGTGCGTTCGGTTTCGGCTTTGGCCGCCCGGTCGACGACCGCATGCGGGTCAAGCCGGTAGGCGATCTTCTTGGCTGCCGCGGCTACGCGCGCGTCGCCCATCCCATCCAAAGTTGCTGTATCGGAGCACAACTCGTCATCCAGAGTCCGCCGGTCCTCGACGTCCAAGCAAGCGCTTTCCCGCACGATCAGGGTGGCCCGCCATTCGGTCAACACCCCTACCTCCAGAGCAGCCAGGGTGTGCGGCATCTCGTAGACCAGTGCTTTGGCAAAGCCGAGATGCCGACCGCCGCGGGCCGGGGAATCTCGTCGTGCCAGCGCGACCTCGCTGGCGACACCGCGTCCTCGCCGTGCGGCCGGCATGCCTGCCGCCTCCTCCGCGCTACGGCGGGCGGCATCCAGAGTTGCCGCCGCTCGCGCTTGACCCGCGGCCGCAGCGGATTTGATCCGTTCCAGCTCGGCAATGCGCTCGACCAGCATCGACTCGTCGGCAAAAGGGTCAACCGACACCAATGATTCGAACATACTTTCGACTATACCGAGGTCTGACATTGATGATGGAAGAGCGTTACCGCGTAGATCGTGACTCTGGGTCTGACTGACGCTGTGCTGGGCTGTCTTT
Organism: uncultured Actinomycetota bacterium; assembly: GCA_963737375.1. GTDB lineage: Bacteria > Actinomycetota > Actinomycetes > Mycobacteriales > Mycobacteriaceae > Mycobacterium. Next base: position 111,826 of record CAVTSP010000026.1, on the reverse strand, counting down.
AACGTGATCTGTCCGGCCTGCGTGGTGCGCGTCTTGTTCACGCCGGACAGGACGGACATGACTTAATCAGGAGCCTGGCCGTTCCTCACCAATGTCTTGTCTGCCCGCCCTGGCCGGTGTGTGCCCCACCCAACGTCAGTCAGAAGGGACACCACCATCGTGACAGAATCTGTGCTCATCGTCGCCGGCGCGGACACCCACGCCGACACCATCCATCGTTGCGGCGATCTCCATCGACCGGCGCCGCGATCGGTGACCGCGAGTTTCCGACCGTCACGCACCGGTTACGCCGCGGCGATCAAATTCCTGACTCTCGTTGGGGCAGGTGAGCGGATCGGGGTGGAGGGCACCGCCAGCTACGGCGCCGGGTTCACCCGAGCAGCTCATCGCCGCCGGTATCGAGGTCGTCGAGGTGACCCGGGCGGTCAAGTCCACCCGCCGCCTCAAAGGCAAATCCGATCCGCTTGATGCCTACAGCGCTGCCCGTACCGCTTTGGCTGGCGCGGGGCTTGCCACCCCGAAAGACGATGCGACCGCTGGGCTGCGGCCTTGCACATCGCCCGCCGACTTCTGCAGATCGAGCACCGCCCGCGGTGAACAATTAGACTCAAGGACGGATACTGATGTCCGTGCCGATTCGGTACGTGAAAAGTCCTGCGGGTTAACAACATCGCCGAGTAATCGAGGAGAACGTCCCGGTGCCGGCCCGATGCCTTGGCTGAACCGTGGGCGCAGTCTCTACTCACCGCGGCCAAGATGCTCGCCCAGCGGGTGCAGTTCCTTGAGACTCAAACCGAGACTCTCAACGCCCAGATCGACGCATTCGTCACCGACGCCAACCCGGGGTTACGCGCGGCCTACGGCGTCGGCCCAGACACCGCCGCCCAGCTACTGATCACCGCCGGGACCAACCCGCACCGACTACACAGTGAAGCCGCATTCGCCGCGCTGTGCGGTGCGGCGCCCGTTCCGCATCATCGGGCAAGACCAACAGACACCGACTCTCGCGCGCCGGTGACCGCGCCGCCAACAACGCCCTGCACCGCATCGCTCTGGTGCGCATGTCCAGTCACCAGCCCACCAAGGACTATGCCCAACGTCAACTGCTCAACGGGCACGAGCAAGATGGAGATACTGCGCAAACTCAAACGGGCCATCGCCCGCGAGATGTTCAAACTGCTGACCCGCCACGTCGCGGTGCCCGAATACGTCGACTTGCGCCCGGCCCGCCAGGCCAAGAACATCACCGTCACCGCCGCTGCCAACCACTTCGGCGTCTGGCCCACCGTCATCTCCCGATCGAACGCGGGCTCCAACGCGACGACACCTTCGCCCAGACTCTACAGAAACTGGTTAGAAGTCGCTTGACACGATATCGAGCTATCCGAGCGCCTCCTACCGCCGCCACCCCCGGCTTCTTGACTCGGTGCGTCACCCACGCCCACGCTGACGGCGAGTAGTGCGTGGTGACTTCCTCAAACCCGTCGACCCGGTGCACGCACAGGACGCCGGTGTTTTCGTTGACGGTCAGCGCGTCGTTCGCGGACCCGCGAATCTCCTCGCCGTCACGCAGTCGGATAACGAACACAATGTCGTCCTCTCGTCGGCCGCGGGCTTGGACGATCCATCGGTCGCCCGCCGCAGGGCTGCTTTCATTGTGAGGCCAGGCCGTGAACAGCGTGGAATGGTCCGCGAGGAGGTCGTTCGGTGGTTCGCGCCAGGCCGCGGAAAAGTACTGTGGCCAGCACCGAGGGCGTCGAACGCTGGCGCTCACCGAACGGAGTTGCCCGCCCGTTAATAGGTTAGGCTAAATTTACTAGCCGTGACCCAAGTTGGTGTCGAGACCAGTCCTGCTGGCGCCGCTTCGTTGTCGTTTCCGCTGCCGGCAGGCGTCGCGCCAGCAGACTTGGCCGCCGAGTTGGCGGCCGCGTTGGCTGAGGCCGACGGCGAGGAGTATCTGCTCTACGAGCGCGACGGACAGTGGATGCTGGCCATCGGTGCGCTGGCGATCATCGAGTTGGACTGCGACGAACTGCGGATCATCCAAGACGGCGTCACCCAGCGACAGACGTGGTCCGGTCGGCCCGGGCCGGTGCTCGGTGAGGCCGTCGATCGCCTGCTACTGGAAACCGTCGAAGCTTTCGGCTGGATCGCCTTCGAGTTCGGGGCATACCGGTTCGGCCTGCAGGAGCGTCTGGCGCCGCAGACTCCGCTGGCGCGGGTGTTCTGGCCGCGCACCCGCATCGTCGTTTCCGCCGACGCCGTAGCGTTGTTCGACGCCGAAGACCGCCACATCGAAAACGTGAGTGGACTACTCGGCGCTGGACTGCCGCCGCTGCCAACGCCTTCGGCTGTCGACGTGTCTGCCGACACCTCCGACTACCGTGCCCGCGTAGGCGCCGCTATCGACGAAATCACCGCTGGGGATTACCACAAGGTGATCTTGTCCCGCTGCGTCAATGTGCCTTTCGCGCTGGACTTTCCGTCAACGTACCGGGTGGGGCGCCGACACAACACCCCGGCGCGTTCATTTCTGTTGCACCTCGGTGGATTTCGAGCTCTGGGCTACAGTCCGGAATTGGTGGCCGCCTTGCACCACGATGGCGTGGTGGTGACCGAACCGCTGGCGGGCACCCGGGCATTGGGCCGCGGCGCCGAGCTTGACCGTGCGGCCCGGGAGGACCTGGAGTCCAACACCAAAGAGATTGTCGAGCATGCGATGTCGGTGCGCAGCTCGGTGCGGGAGATCGACGAGGTCGCCGAACCCGGTAGCTCCGCGGTCGTGGATTTCATGACGGTGCGCGAACGCGGGAGCGTGCAGCACCTCGGCTCGACGGTCACCGGACGACTTCACCCGTCCAAGAACCGGATGGATGTGCTGGAGACGCTTTTCCCCGCGGTCACCGCTTCGGGCATTCCCAAGGCGGCGAGCGTGGACGCGATCCTGCGTCTCGACGATTGCCCACGTGAGTTGTATTCCGGTGCGGTAGTGAGGTTTTCGGATGACGGCGGGCTCGATGCAGCGTTGACGCTTCGAACCGTCTACGAGCGCGACGGCCGCACCTGGCTACGTGCCGGCGCGGGCATCATCGCCGCGTCCGATCCCGACCGGGAATTCGAGGAGACCTGCGAGAAGCTGACCACGTTGGCGCCGTATCTGGTTGCGCGCCGCGAGACGTCCTAGCCGACGTCGGCCTCGGGCGACCGCTCCAGATATTCGGCCAGGATCTGGCTGACCAACGATTCGATCGTCGTTTCGATCGACGATGCCAAGGTGGCGGTCACCGACGCGACCGCCTGCGTGCGGAATCGGACCAGCATGGTGATCAGCTCAGCGATCTCGGTGTCGGCGGGGAGAGCCTCCCCAGGCTTGATCCGGTCGGCGACGTGTTCGGCTCCGGCGCGCACTAGCATCTCGCTGATCTGGTCGATCAGCGGGGCGATGTGCTCGTGCAGGTCGACGAGCTTGTCCATGCTCATGCCGTAGCCGCGAACCTCGTTGAACGCCTCGACCAGTTTCGGACGGGTGATGGTGGCCTGCCCGTCGTCGATGTGAATCACCTGCAGACTCACCAGCCGGTCGAAAGCCTTGACGTCGTTGATGAGTCGTTGCGCTTCTGCCACCGGCATGGTCTGGGATTTCTCACTGGTCCAGGTACCGACAATGGCCGTTTCCAGGCCGAGTACATCGCCGAGATCTTTGCCTTCCTCCCAGGCGCTGAGCATTTCCCGGACATGCGCGATGTTGTATCCGCGGTCGAGCATCGAGGTGATCAGCCGCAACCGGGTCAGGTGGGTGTCGTTGAACAGCGCGATCCGTCCGACCCGCAGCGGGGGCGGCAACAGTCCACGGTCGCGGTAGACCCGGATGTTGCGGGTGGTGGTGCCGGCCAGCCGGGCTAGGTCCTCGATGCGGTATTCCCCGGAACCCAAGGCGCCGTAGGGATAGCGGACCGCCGCGTCGAACAACTGCGAGACCGCGTTTTCGATGACCTCTCGCGATTGGCGCCGGACGCGTTTGGGGGCGCGGCGCAGGTTCGCCAGAACGCCGGCGATGGTGCCGGTTTCAGCGCGGGGCGGTCGGTTGGGCGCCATCGTGTCAGGCGGTCGAGCTCACGCGTACAGCGGCATGTTCGACCGCCTCGTAGTCGGCGTACTGGAAATCGCGCATCTGTCGAAGATACTGCGTGGCGAACCCGGGGTACATCGACACGTTGTGGCCGTCCTTGGTCAGATACCAACTGCTGCAACCCGACATCCAGGTCGTCTTGGTGAGCCGCTTCTGGATGCGTTCGTTGTAGCGCTGCTGCACATCGGCACGGACGTCGAGGTACCGCAATTCATTGTCCAGGATGGTGGTGATGCCGCGGACGGCGTAATCGAGCTGACCCTCGATGTAGACCAGCAGCGAGTTGTGGCCGGGCCCCGAGTTCGGGCCGGTCATCATGAAAAGGTTCGGGTAGCCGTGCGCACTGGCACTCTTGTAAGCCTGTGCGCCGTCAGTCCATTCGTCGCTCAGCGACCGTCCGCCCAGTCCGGTCACCGGGAACGGCGGACCAGTGAGGTGCACGTCGTAACCGGTGGCGAACACGATGCAATCCAGGTGGTGTTCGATGCCATCGCTGGTGCGAACACCCACCGGGCTCAACGTCGCAATGGGCCAGTCGATCAGCTTGCAGTTGTCGCGCTGCAAAGCCGGGTAGTAGTCGCTGGATACCAGCATCCGCTTGCAGCCCGGGGTGAAGTCAGGCGTCAGCTGGCGGCGCAGCCACGGGTCCTTGACCTGACGGTTCAGGTGCATCCGGCCGAGCCGGGCCACCACAGAGGTCAACGGGGTATTCCACACCAGCGCTGTCGCACTGGCCTCATGCCCCCAATACAGTGCTTGGCGCGCAAGTTGTTGCACCGCAGGAGCTTTGGCAAAGGCCTTCTGGACAGCGGGCGGCGTCGCGAAGTCGAAGCGGGGGAGCACCCAGCCAGGGGTCCGCTGGAATACCTTCACGAATTCGGCTTGCTTGACCAGTTCGGGGATGATCTGAATCGCGCTAGCGCCGGTGCCGATGACACCGATCCGTTTTCCGGCGAAGTCGTAATCCTGGTCCCAGCGGGCACTGTGAATCTTGTGTCCCTGGTAGGTATCGATTCCCCGGATGTCAGGGAAGCTGGAATCGGGTAACGGCCCAGACGCCAGGATCACCGTGCGGGCTTGAAAACGCTTGCGGCCGGCCGTGGTTGCGGTCCAAGCGCCCGCATCGGAGTCGAAAGACAGCCCGGTGACTTCTTGACCGAACTGAATGCGGCGACGGATGTCGAACCGATCGGCCATGTCCTCGATGTGGTTGCGGATCTCGTCCGCCGGCGAATAGGTCCGCGACCAGGTCGGGTTTTTGACGAACGAGAACGAGTAAAGCAGCGACGGGATGTCGCAGCTGGCACCCGGATAGCTGGTGTCCCGCCAGGTTCCGCCGACGCGGTCGCTGCGCTCCAGGACGACGACGTCGTCGATGCCCGCCTGGGCCAGCTTGATCGCCGCGCCAAGACCGCTGAAACCGGCTCCGACGATCAGCGTCGCATAGGTGTGTGTCTTCGCCATGATCACGCGGCCGGCTCGTGAGTGACTTCGCGAACCCAGGTGGGTACCGCCGGCAGCAGCGGCCGTGGATACCGGTCGGAAAGCCACACCATCGAATTCGCCAGCAGGTGATAGGGGTGACGCGGATTGGTGACCACACCGGCGTAACGCCGCAGGAACCGATAAGTCGGCACCCGACTGGTGCTTTGGCCGCGGTCGCCGAGCTCCTTGAATCGTTTCACAGCTCGGTAAAGGCGCTCGGGCTCCATGCCCATTTCGATGATCTCGTTGCGGATCCGGTTGATCAGCGGTGCGCCCATGATCGCGCCGATGATGAGACCCGGAGTGGCGTTGTGACCGACGAAGTCGATCAGCAGCCGTCGGACCTTCGCGTGCCCGATCATGTCGAGAACTTCGAAATCGACCACCAGATGGCGTGATTCGTCGTTGTTGATCTTCTCGAAAACTTGGTGACAAACGGGGTCGTGGACCTCGTCGAGGAGGAACTTCAACAGGGCGCCGTCCAGCGCGACTTCCAGCATCGGGATGACGGTGCCTAGCAGAGACAGCGGCATGTCGTCGGCCCAGCGGTCCAGCCAATCGATGGCCAGCCGGATGTTCACGTTCGGCTCGGGAACCTCACCGTCCTCGAGCATGCCCCAGCGCTTCATCAGCGCCAGTTCGGCATTGGCGTGGCGCTGTTCCTCGGCATGGAAGTAGCGGTAAATCTCAGCGATGGTCGGTGTGGGTGCCTTCTTCGCCAGCGCTGCGAAACCTCGGGCGCCGATGTTCTCGATCCAGCACAGGTCGGCCATGAACGCCTTGAGTTTCGGCCGTTGCTCGTCGCTGATCATTTCGGCGCCCGTTGCGTCCCAGTCAATGTCGGCCAGTGCCCATTGGCGGTCTTTGATCTTGGCCAGCATGACGTCCATGTCGATACTCATTGGATTCTCCTTTGAATCGGCTTGTTACATCGGGGCGGCGCGGGACACCAGGCCGATGGCGCGGGTGTAGGTACCGGGGATCAAGCGTTTGATGCTCCAGCCGATCTTGGCTTCGAGTTGCGGCATGCAGTACAGGTCCCCGCGATCGTGGGCGTCGAGGCAGGTTTGCGCCACTTTCTCCGCCGAGACTCCGGTCCAGCGCATGATTTTGTGGGCGAACTGATTCGTTTCGCTCGAGATACGACCAGACTCCAGGATGTTGGTTTTGACGAAGGTGGGGCACAACGCGGTGACTTTGACTCCGGTGCCGGACAATTCGGCGGCCAGGGTCTCCGACAGCGACAGCGCGCCGGCCTTGCTGACGTTATAGGCCGCCATGCTGGGTGCGGCGCCGAATGCCGCGGCCGACGCGACGTTGATGATGCCGCGCGGTTCGGATGAGTCAGCTGTCCGCAGGATCGGGGCGAAGACATGGCAGCCGTGGATGGGCCCCCACAGGTTGATACCGAGCACCCACTGCCAGTCCTCGATCGGCAGCTCGCCGATCGGGGCCCCGCCGGAACCGACGCCGGCGTTGTTGATCACCAGCGTGGGCGCGGCGCCGAACCAGGATTGCGACTGCGCGGCCAGATCGACGACATCGTCGAGTTGGGTGACGTCGCAACCGATCGCGACGGCCTGACCGCCGCGGTCGGTGATCGCGGTGACTGTTCGCTTTGCCGCGACTTCGTCGATGTCGCTGCAGACGACGCGGCTGCCGCGGTTGGCCAGCTCGATGGCGAACGCCGCGCCGATCCCGCTGCCCGCACCGGTCACCACCGCACGCGCATTGTGGCTGACCTTGGGTGATTTGCCGAACGGCCCGATCATGGTCAGCCCGCCTTTCCTGTGATGTTCTCAAGGTTGTTGTCGCGCAGCGCGGTACCGATGAACCTCGCAGCGTGTGCCATCGCCTTGGCGGCTTCGGGCGTCAGCCGGGGCAATGCCTGGAACACATGTACCTGGTCCGGCCACACCTGGAGCGTGCAGCGGCCACCGCCGGTGCGGATGTCGGCGGCCAGGTGGCGCGCGTCGGCGAGCAGGAACTCGGCACCGCCGGCCTGGATCAGCGTGGGCGGCAGGGACGGCCCGCCAGCGACATCGAGTTTCAGACGCGGATGCGCGGAATCGACACCGGTGCTGTACAGCCGTACCAGGCGGGCGGCATCGGCGGCCCGGATCGCCGGGTCTCGGCGCAAATCTTCACGCGCACGGGCAAGTTCGAGCGTGAGGTCGATCAGTGGTGAGAACAGCACCAGCGCAGCCGGCCCGCGGACGGCCACGTCGGGCTGTAGCAGCAAGTCCACCGACAGGTGGCCACCGGCCGAATCACCGGCAATCACGATGCGATCCGCCGGCACCTGGGCGGTGAGCCAGGCCCAGCCGGCGCGCACATCGTCGGCCGCGGTGGGGAAGCGGTGTCGTGGCGCCAGCCTGTAGTCGACGGTGAACACCGGCAGTCCGGTGAGCCGGGACAGCCACGATGCCAATCGACGGTGCGTGCGTGGCGAACACAACGCAAACCCGCTGCCGTGCACGAAGTAGATGGCGCCCCGGCTCGTCGAGACGTCGGGGGCGCGCACCCACTCACCGACCACGCGACGCCCATCGTGTTGTACGTCGATGTGCTCGATGCGGGTCCCGGCCAGTGGAGGTCCGAAGGCATCCATGATGCCGGCGATGATCCGTCGTGACGCCCACAAGCCCCAGGCCTTCTCGGGCGGTAGTACCGCGCTGACCTGCCGCAATGTCGCCAGGCTCACTATCGCCGCGGAACGGGATCGCAGCGATCCGCGAGTCGGCATTGACTCCGTCATTCGATAGAGTCAACACAAAATGGTGACATTCGTCAATGGCAACGTTCGGCGTTTCTTCCGAAAGTCAGCGTGAACTGCGATTGACATGGTCGTCGACGCAACCGATGAATGCCTGGTTGTCGCTCTCAACGACTTCTCAGCGGCCCGTTTATACGCTGGCATTCCATGGTTCAGGACCGGCTCATTTTGGTGGACCAGCACACGAGTAGGGGACTCGATCAGGTGACGCCGCAGATGGTTTGGATGCGGGATGACGCGCTGTCGGTGAACGGGTCGGCTCGACCTCGATCGCTACGACCCATCGAGTTGGCACACGCGTCGGTGATGGGTGCCCTGTGCGCGGCGGTCGCGATCGTCGCGGTCATCCTTCCGCACGCGGGAGCGCTGGGGCTGTTGGGCGCTGTGCCAATGGGACTGTTGGCATATCGATTTCGGATTCGCGTTCTGATCGACGCCACCGTCGCCGCTGCCGTGATCGGTTTCTTAGTGGTCGGTGTGAGCGGTCTCGGTGCGGTCGTGCTCTGCGCGTACGTTGGCGGGCTCGCCGGCATCGTGAAACGTCGCCGCCGCGGCACATTGACCGTGATCGCGGCATCGCTTGGCGCGGGTGTTGTCGTAGGCGCCGCGGCGGTCGTCGCGTTGACGGTCCTGGTGCGGCTTCGGCAGTTGGTGTTTCACACGCTGACGGTCGCCGTGAACGGAGGCGCGACCGTCGCGGCGCGGGTACCGCCGCTGCAGGCGATCGCCCATGAGCTTGAGCGATTCTTCGCTGATGGACTGGCTTACTGGCAGTGGTTCGTCCTCGGAGGCGCCGTCGCCGCGATTATGGGCGCTTCGCTGATCGGTTGGTGGGCGCTTTCGCGTCTGCTGGATCGGTTAGGTCACATTCCCGACGTGCACAAGCTGGACGCGCCGCTCAGCATGGGGCCGATCCAGCCGGTTCCAGTGCGACTGGACCAGGTGCGCTTCCGCTATCCGCGGAGCGACCATGATGCGTTGCGGTCGGTCAGCTTGGATGTGTGGCCAGCCGAACACATTGCGGTCACCGGTGCCAACGGCTCGGGGAAAACTACGCTGATGCTGATCCTGGCCGGCCGCGAACCCACGTCGGGCATTGTCGAACGCCCGGGCGCAGTGGGCATCGGTCGACTCGGCGGCACTGCGGTCATCATGCAACACCCGGAAAGCCAGGTTTTGGGCAGCCGGGTCGCCGACGATGTCGTTTGGGGGCTTCCCCCGGGCGAGACCGTTGATGTCGAGCGGTTACTCGATGAAGTCGGGTTGGCAGGTCTGGCGGAACGCGACACCGGCGGCCTGTCCGGCGGGGAACTGCAGCGCTTGGCCGTGGCCGCGGCGCTGGCGCGGGAGCCCGCTTTGTTGATCGCCGATGAGGTCACCAGCATGGTCGACCAGCCGGGCCGGGAGGCGCTGCTGGCCGTGCTGTCCGGCCTCAGTAGGCGCCACCACACCGCCTTGGTACACATCACCCACTACAATGACGATGCCGAATACGCCGATCGCACAATTAATCTCAGCGATTCACTGGATAACGCCGTCATGGTCGAGCACGCATCCGCTCCTCCGTCGACTGCTCCAGTGGACCATCAATCGCATGCGCCGGTGCTCGAACTCTCCGGCGTCGGCTACGAATACGGCAGTGGCACCCCCTGGTCGCAGACCGCGCTTCGCGATATCAGCTTCGTGGTCAACGAAGGCGACGGGCTTCTCATCCACGGCGGCAACGGCTCCGGTAAGTCAACGCTGGCTTGGATCATGGCCGGGTTGACGCAACCGACAAGAGGTACTTGTCTGCTCGACCAACGCTTGGTCTCTGAACAAGTCGGTGCGGTCGCACTGCAATTCCAGGCGGCGAGGCTGCAGTTGATGCGTAGTCGGGTCGACTTGGAAGTGGCTTCGGCCGGCGGCTTTTCACCCGACGATCACGCCCGTGTGGCCGATGCGCTGGCCCTCGTCGGACTGGATTCTGGGCTGGCGTCTCGGCCCATCGACCAGCTCAGCGGCGGCCAGATGCGCCGCGTGGTCCTGGCCGGATTACTGGCTCGATCGCCGCGGGTATTGATCCTCGACGAGCCACTGGCCGGGTTGGACGCCGCCAGCCAGCGGGGACTTGTGCGACTGCTCGCGGATCGGCGCCGTGATGACGGTCTGACAGTGGTCGTCATCTCACATGACTTCGCCGGCTTGGAGGAGCTGTGTCCGCGCACCCTGCATCTGCGTGATGGTCGACTGGAACCGGCTCCGGCCGTTGCCCCGGGCAACGAGGCGATGGCTACATGTGCGGCGAATCGCCCGAGCCGCCGCACACCTCGTCCCGTGACGCTGCTGCGCCCGATACCCGGTGGATCTGCCGTCCACGAGCTGTGGGCCGGCACCAAAATGATTGTTGTTTTTGCTGTTTCAGCTTTGTTGGCGTTGTATCCGGGATGGGCTGCGATAGGGCTGGTTGCCACGCTGACACTGGCAGGTGCGTGGCGCGCGCATATCCCCCGAGGCGCGCTGCCGTCGGTGCCGCGTTGGTTGTGGATCCTGCTTGCCATCGGCGGTGTCATCGCGACCTCGGCTGGCGGCAGCCCGGTGATCCGGGTGGACGCGGTGTCACTCGGTCTCGGCGGCCTGCTTGACTTCCTGCGCATCACTGCGCTGTCGATCGTGTTGCTCGGCATGGGTTTGCTGCTGTCATGGACCACCAATGTTGCCGAAATCGCCCCTGCAATAGCTACTTTGGGCCGCCCACTGCGATCGCTGCGAATTCCGATCGACGACTGGTCGGTCGCTTCGGCGCTCGCGCTACGCACGTTCCCGATGCTGATCGACGAATTCCAGGTGCTTTATGCCGCACGCCGACTGCGTCCCGAGGAGGCGTCCCGGACCCGCGGCTCCCAACTGCGCCAGGCGGTCACCGACGTGGTCGACCTGATTGTCGCGGTTATCACGGTGACGCTGCGTCGCGCTGACGAGATGGGAGATGCGATCACCGCCCGCGGCGGCGCCGGTCAGATCTCGGCTGGCCCGTCGCGTCCGAAAGGCGCTGACTGGTGTGTGCTTTCGATCACTTTCTTACTTTGCGCGGCCGTAGTGGCGGCAGAGCTGCTGATGGGCGGCTAACTGCCGCTGTCATGTTGACCGCGGTTTGCCTCCTCCCGAGTGGCGCATGCGCCTCGAGGTCGAATCGACAGAACTAACCGCCGCGGTGTTTACATATGATCCCGCGTATGTAACATTGCCTAGTATGGACGTCGTCACAATCGGGGTGCGCGGTCTTGCCGCCAGGTAAGCCCCAGGTAGGCGTCATCGGCGCTGGACCCGGCGGTATTGCAATGGGGATACAACTGGCCCGGGGCGGTTACGACTTCACGATTTTCGAGCGCGGCGACGGGTTCGGTGGGACGTGGCGTAACAACACCTACCCGGGTGCGGCGTGCGATGTGCCGTCACACTTCTACTCGTTTTCCTTCGCGCTCAATCCCTACTGGAGCAAGACGTACGCCAACCAGCCTGAAATCCTCACCTACCTGGAGCGAGTAGCCGACGACCATGGCCTCGGCAAGCATCTGCGGGCCAACACGGCCGTGACCGCGGTGCGGTGGTCGGACGCCGACTCGCGATGGACCATCGAGACCCAGCAGGGGGAGTCGCACGAGGTCGATGTTGTCGTCAGCGCGGTTGGCATGCTCGACGTCCCCAACATTCCGGCCATCCCGGGCCGGGAGCGCTTTGCTGGAAGAGTCTTCCACTCGTCGCGTTGGGACCATTCGAAATCGACTGCGGGAGAACGGGTTGCGTCGATCGGCACGGGCGCCAGCGCCGTGCAGTACGTCCCGGCGATCGCCGCGGAGACCGAGCATCTGACCGTATTCCAGCGCACCCCGATCTGGGTGGCCCCGCGATTCGACGATCCGTTCACCCCAGACCAGCAGGAGTTGTTCGCGAGCGATCCTGCCGAGGCGCTCAAGCTGCGAGACGCGGCCTTCGAGCAGTACGAGGCGGCCGACTTCGATGTCGAATCCGACATGACCAAGATGCTGACCGACATGTCGTACGACTATCTGATGAAGAAGGTGCAGGACCCGCAACTGCGCGCGAAGTTGTTGCCCGACTATCCCGTTGGTTGCAAGCGTCCGCTGCAGTCCAAGACATGGTTTCCGGTGTTCGCGCTACCGAATGTCACGTTGGAGACCGCACCGATCGTTGCCTTCACCGAACACGGTCTGCGTACCGCGGACGGCGTTGAGCATCGGGCCGACACGGTGGTCTTCGGAACCGGGTTCAAGGCTGCTGATTACCTGAGCAGTCTCGAGGTATACGGCGGCGGTGGCCGGCGGCTGCACGACGAATGGCGTGATGGTGCCGAGGCCTATCTGGGCACCGTGGTGCCCGGCTATCCGAATCTGTTCACGCTGTACGGGCCGAACACCAATGGGATCACCTCGATGATCTACATCCTGGAAGCTCAGGCGGAATTCGTGCGACGACTGCTTGACACGATGAGCCGAGAAGCTATCGCGGCGGTCGAGGTCAAGCGCGGCCCGCACGACGAATTCAACGCCGAGATCCAGGCGGTATTGGACACGACTGTCTGGGCGGCGAACTGCAGCAACTATTTCCGCCACCCCAGCGGCAAAATGGTGACTCAGTACCCCTACAGCGGAAGCATGTTCGCGCGGCGGCTCGCCGCAGTGAACCTGGATGTCTTCGAAACCACAAAGGCTGGTGGCGCATGAACGGTATTCATCACACGGCGATCGTGACAACCGATGTGGAACGCGCGCTGCGCTTTTGGCAGGAGGGACTGGGGCTGACAACCCTCTTCGATCATGCTTTCATCGGTGACTGGCCAACGCTGTTCGATGCCAAGACCGACAAGCTTCGGTCGGTTTTTCTCGGTGACCCCGAGGCGCCCGACACCGGCATCCTCGAACTGGTCGTGTTCGACGATCCAGAACCTGCCGGGGCGCCTGCAGCGGGCCCGGCGCCTGGCTTCTTTCTGGTCTCGTTGAATCGCGACGTCGAGCCGACGCTTCGCCGGTTGGCCGATTTGGGATTCACCGACGGAGTCAGGCAGATCGTCGTCCCCGCCCCAGATCGAAAGCAGGTCGAAATGGCGGTGGTCGCAGCACCGGACGGTGTCCGCGTCGAACTGATCGGGCCCGCGCGGTGAGTGCCATCGTGACCGGTGGCGCGTCAGGTATCGGCGCCGCCGCCGCTGACCGATTACGCAAAGCCGGGCACGACGTCATCACCTGGGACCTGCGCGGCGGCGACATCGCCTGTGACATAAGTGATCCCGACGCGGTGGGCGCAGCGCTGGAGCAAACGCTGGCGAAAGTCGGTGTGCCTGATCGCCTGGTCGCCTGTGCCGCGGTGGGCGCGTCCGGCATGTTGATCGCGCAGGATCCGGCCGACTGGAAGCGCGTGATCGATGTCAACCTCACCGGAACCTGGCTGACGATGCGCGCGGTCGCGCGGGCGATGATCAACAACGGTAGCGGCGGTTCTATTGTCGCCGTGTCGAGCATCAGCGGCACCGTCGCCGACCGTGACATGGGCGCATACTGCGTCTCCAAAGCGGGGGTCGACATGCTCGTCCGGGTAGCGGCAAGCGAATGGGGACCGCACGCCATCCGGGTCAACGCGGTAGGGCCCGGCGTCACCCGAACCCCCATGCTTGCCGGCGCCGAGCAGCTTCCGGGTTGGCTGGATGCTCTGAATCATCGAACGGCCTTGGGTCGGGTAGGTGAGGCTGACGATGTGGCCGAGGCCATTGTTGCAACGCTCGAAATGAGTTGGGTCACAGGGCAAACCGTCTTGGCCGATGGCGGGTTGGCACTGCAGAGCCCGATCGACACCTATGGCCAGGTTCAGCGACTGCGCGCCAAACGCAGCTAGTCGACGGGCAGTCGGTCTCTTTACCGAGGTTCATCGCTGGCGTATTGTTCCGACCTGCTAGCAGTGTGCTGTCGGGGCACCGTGTAGGTGGCCCTGCCATGAGCGGAGACGGAGGTCGACTCCGATGTCACGCGTTGCGGTAGTCACGGGCGCCAGTCGGGGCATCGGTGCGGCAACTGCGCTTCTTCTGGTGCAGCAGGGGTTCCGCGTCGTCGTCAATTACCGGTCCAGTGCCGCTGAAGCGGAACAGGTGGTTGCCGCTGCCGGCGGCGAGGCGTTTGCCATTCGAGCGGACGTCACCTCGCCCGAGGACGTCGACAGGATGGTGGACGAGACGAAGGCCAAGTGGGGTGGCGTCGACGTGCTCGTACACAACGCACTGATCCCATACGACGTCACGTCATTCGCGGACCTGACTTGGGAGCAGCTTGGCGGCAAGCTGGAACGCGAGCTGCATGCCGCATTCTTGCTCACTAAAGCGGTTGTGCCCGAGATGATTTCGGGTGGATTTGGTCGGCTGATTTTTTTGACCACGATCCTGTCACGCCGGCCGCGTGACGGCATGATCACACTGGGTACAGCAAAGGCTGCGATGGACCAATTCGTCCGCTATGTCGCTCTGGAGCTTGCTCCGCATGGCATTACGGCGAACTTGGTTTCGCCGGCCACGGTGGCGAACACCGAGGCCAACAAGCTGCTGGCCGCCGACGATCTGCATCATCTCGGGGCCACCAACCCGATGGGACGTCTCGTAACTCCCGAGGAGGTGGCTCACACCATTGCGTTTCTCGCCGGCGCGGATTCCGGCTTCATCACCGGTCACTGTGTGGAGATCAACGGCGGACTGGCAATGGACTGACAACAGTCGGCTGAGAAGGGTTTGTGCGGTGGAAAATATCGATCTCGCCTATGTCGGTCGGGGAATGCACGAGGAACTCATCGCCCATATCGCCGACCAAGAAGGCTACTTCGAAGACGAGGGAGTTCACGTCGCCATCCGTGACGGGATCGGCTGGCCGGCGGAACGGCTACGTCGTGGGGCGGTCATCGGTCTTGGTAGGGCTCTGCAATCTCGGCTGACAGATCGGATCGATTGGACAGCCGTCAGCGTGAGCACGGATCGTCCACTGTTCTGGTTCCTCGGTAACGCCGACGTCAAGTCGATGGCCGATCTTCGGGGCCGCCGCCTGGCCGTCCATGGCCCCTCTGAACCGCCCGGTATCTTTGCCCGAATCGTGATGCGTCAGAACGGTTTAGACCCTGATCGCGATGTGAAATGTGTAGTGCGGCACCCCGGCGACTACCAAATGGATCTCCGTCGGCTACGGGACGGATCGATCGACGCAGCGTACGTGGGCAGCACGATGTCGCCTGAACAGGTGGCCGCAGAGGAAGGGTTCCACGTGCTGGCCTGGGTGGGCGATCACTTCCAGATCCCCACCGTCGGCGTCGTCGTCGACCCGACTCACGTCCCCTTGGGCAGCCCCGCTCTCCTCGGGGTGGCGCGGGCTAATCAGCGGGCGCTGCGCCTGCTTGCCGAACAACCAAGCCGAGGAGTCGACTATCTCGCGTGGTTCCTCGACAGGCTCACGCGCGACGAGGCGCAACGATACTTCGACCGCTATGTCGGACCGTACTTTCTCGCCGGTCGCAAGATAGATATCGATATAACGCAGCAGTCGATCGACGCGGTGGCAGCAGAACTCGGGGTTGCTACGACGAGAGCCGACGCCTTCTACGCACCACTTCTCGCAAACACCTGAACCAGGAGGCCGAACAGCCATGGCACCGAACGAAGATCTGAGTCAGCGCCGGTTTCCTTTGAACAACGGAAGCGGAGAAATCCCGGCCCTCGGATTTGGAACATCATTGTCCGACAACACCAAGACACGTGGTGCTGTCAAGACCGCGGTCGAAGTGGGCTTTCGTCATCTGGACGCTGCCGAGCGCTATCGCAACGAAGCCGAGGTGGGAGCGGCTATCAAAGAGTTGTTGGCCGACAAGGTTGTTCGGCGAGAGGATCTGTTCGTCACCACGAAGTTGTGGAACAACAACCATCGACCCGAGCGGGTCATATGTGCGCTGCAGAAGAGTCTGGACCGGCTCGGGCTTGACCACATCGATCTGTACCTGGTGCATACGCCATTCGCTTTCCAGCCGGGGGATGACCAGGACCCGCGCCACCCAGATGGCGGTGTCATCTACGACGAAGACATCACACTGGAAGAGACATGGTCGGCTATGGAAGACCTTGTCGATCAAGGCCTTTCCCGAGCGATTGGTCTATCCGACATCGGTGCGGAACGCGCCCGTAAGATCATCGACACCGCTCGAATTGCACCGTCGGTCGTGGAGGTCGAGTCACACCCCTACCACCCGCAATGGGAGTTGCACGAGCTGTGCATGGCGCACGGAATCATCCTGCTGGCGTTCGCATCGCTTGGCCACGCGCTGGAACCGCGGCTGCTCGATGACGAACTGATCGTCTCGATCGCGGACCAGGTGGGAAAGACGCCGGCGCAGGTGCTTCTCGCCTGGGGCATCCAGCGGGGAAGTGCGGTGTTGACGGCGTCCGTAACTCCCTCGCGTATTCACGAAAACTTCGATGTCTCCGCGCTTCCCGAGGAAGCCATTAGCGATATCAACGAGCGACTTGAGACGCGGGTCCGGTTCAATTCCGTTGCCGATGGCGGTGAACCGGGATTCGCTGAAGTGCCCTCAGATCGTTAGGAATAGCTGAACGCTCGAGGGGGCGTTGGCAGCAGCATGGCTGCTGGAGTCCTCCTCATCCCGAAGCCCTCTGGAGCTTGGCCGCCGGGCTGTAAACGACTGGGTGTTTCGCTGGTGGTGCACGAAGAAGTAGCGTGCGGGCATGAGGGTGCTGCTAGTCGAGGATGAAGAGCGGCTGTCGGCAACACTGTCGGCGGGCCTGGAAGCCGAGGGTTTTGTCGTCGTGGCCGTAGGTACCGGTACCGACGGATTGCAGGAGGCAACGGCGAACAGCTTCGATGTGGTCGTTCTGGACATCATGTTGCCTGGCCTCAGCGGGTACGAGGTGTTGCGTCGTATGCGGGCCGCACGAATCTGGACGCCGGTGCTTATGCTGACCGCGAAGGACGGCGAGTACGAGGAAACCGACGCGTTCGATCTCGGGGCTGATGATTATCTGACGAAGCCATTTTCCTTCCGGGTGCTCGTCGCCCGGTTGCGCGCGCTGGCGCGGCGCGGAGCTCCAGAGCGGCCGGTGGTTCTCACGGCGGGGAATTTGTCGCTGGATCCCACTCGACGCACGGTGCGACGCGGGCAGAGTCCGATTGCACTGACGCCGCGCGAGTTCGGGCTACTCGCGTTCCTCATGCGAAAGAAAGATGCGGTCATCACCAAGACCGAGATATTGCGCAACGTATGGGATGAGCACTACCAGGGACCTGACAACGTGGTCGAGGTCTACGTGGGGTACCTGCGACGCAAGATCGATGTGCCCTTTGGTACCAACACTATCGAGACAGTACGTGGGGTCGGTTACCGATTAGTGTGCTGAGGCAACGACACCAGCAGCGTCGTGCCCCTGACGGGTCGACCTTCGATTGCGACGGTGCCGCCGTGCGCGGCCACCAGTTCGGCGACGATCGCCAGCCCGAGGCCGGCTCCTCCGCTGCTGCGGGACCGATCCGAGTCCAGTCGCACGAAGCGCTCAAACACCCGCACTCGATCTTTGGTTGCGATGCCCGGGCCATCGTCACTGATAGCGATCATCGCTTCTCGATCCCGGTGACCGACGCAGACCTCGACACGTGACGTCGCGTGCCGGAGGGCGTTATCCAACAGATTGCGTATCACACGCGAGATCGCGGTCGAGTCACCGATCACTCGGACCGGTGTAATCACGGTCTCTATTGCGCAATGGGCATCCTGCCGCGCCCGAGCTATTTCGGCTTCGGCAATTTCATCGACGAACACTTCTTTCGTCCGCGTCACCAATCGTTGTTCATCGGCTCGAGCCAGCAGCAGCAAGTCGTCGATCAGGGTTCGCATGCGGTGCGCCTCGGGGAGCAGGGTCGTGCTTGCCAACCCTCTGTTGAGGAGTTCGGGGTGGTCCTCGGCTGCTTCCAACCCGGAGATGATTGTGGTCAAGGGGCTGCGCAGTTCGTGGGAGGCGTCGCCGACAAAGCGTTGTTGGGCGCTATGACTCGCTTCGAGTCGTGCCAGCATTTCGTTCATGGTGACGGCGAGCGCAGAAATCTCATCGCTGCTTGCGGGCACGGGCACCCGCTCGGCCAAGTCCGAGGCGGAGATTTCGGCGACCCTGCTGCGAATCGCATCCACCGACTGCAACGAGCGACGAACGAGCCGGTACGTCGCCGCCGCGGCAACACCGACGATAATCGGTGCGCCGCAAGCCAATAGCGCTGCGACGGTCCGAGCGGTAGCCTCGACTGCTTCGCTGCCTCCTCCGACGATGACCGTGTACGTGCCGTGCGGCGTATTGACTCGTTGGCCGCTCACTCGCATATCGTCGTTGGCTACCTCGTCGTCGGACAGACCTCGCAGTACGTGGTCGTCGAAGCGGTTCACCGGCACCAGCGCGGTGGCGGGTGCCGCGCCGGCCCGTTTGACGACATCGCCATTCGGCCCGACCAATTGAATGGCGATGACTCGCTGGCTAGTGGCCATCAGCGCGTCGTCGAGACCGTCGGGTGACGTCGTGTTCAACGCGACGGCAAGGCTGCGAACTCTGCCTGCCGTGGCATCGTCGACACCGGCCAACAGGTAGCGGTACAGCGCGACGTCCAGGATGGCCCCAGCCAGCGTCAGCGCAATCAACACGGCGACCGCCGACACCGTCGCTGAGCGAGCCGCGATGCCCAACTTTTGCAGCCGCCACCGGCGCGCGAGCGCGCGCAGCCGACACGACCGCCCAGCAGACATCTATACAGTCTGATCGGGTAGCGCTGAGAATCGGCTGAGAACGGCTGGTCCGCCCGCTTCTCAGCGGCTTCTCAGCGGTCCGCTCCTACCCTGGCGCTCCCATGTCGCCACGCAACTTTTGAAACCCCGCTCGGCATCGCCGAGGATGTCGCCAGGTGAGCGACTTAGAGCGGCGGCACAAGTCGTCACCTGCGAAGAAGGCGCCGGCCAAGAAGGCGCCGGCCAAGAAGGCTCCGGCCAAAAAGGCTCCGGCCAAAAAGGCGCCGGCCAAAAAGGCGCCGGCCAAGAAGGCTGCCGGCCAAGAAGGCGCCGGCCAAGAAGGCTTCTGCTAAGAAAGCTGCTGCCAAGAAAGCGCCGGCCAAGAAGGCTGCGGCCAAGAAAGCGCCGTCACGGATGAAACCAAGCCCAACTGCCGGCGCGGGATCCCTGAAAGCACTGCCCAAGCCCCCGACAGATCCATGGACAATCCTGGGATTGACCGAGCCGTGCACACTGGCAGAACTACGTCGCAGTTGGCGCGCTTACGCCTCCCGCCATCACCCGGATCAAGGCGGTGATACAGCGACGTTCGCGCGCGGACGCGCCGCTTACGAGGAACTCATCCAACGCCTCTGGTGATGCGGACGGGTGATAGCGGTCCGTTATCGCTCTCAGCGGCTTCTCAGCGGTTCGCTCCTACCCTGGTGCTCCCATGTTGACGATGACGTGCGCCACCTCAACTGGTCGGCGAATGCAACTGCGGCGACTGACGATTGGTGTTGTCGATGAACGTTGAGCAACTGCTCCGCATCCTCGGAGGCCTTCCGGGCCGCCTCCCGGTCGTGGTCGAAGACTCCTCGGCAGGTTGGATGCAGGGCACGGGATTATATTTGGCCCCAGCGCATTTCGACCACCGTACCTCGGGAACATTTCTTCACGCGGGTCATGAAGCGGGTCCCGACGACTGTCAGGCGCTGGTCATCAGCGCTTTCCACCAGTCAAATCCCGATTACCTCGAGATCAGCGAATCGCCGACGTGGACGCCGATGATTGACGTCGAAGTCGATGTCGAGGAGCCACAAGACGCTGGCGGCTGGAGCGCGCTCAGTGCCCGGCCTGGATGCGCAGGTGGAGCCTGTGAATGACCACCTCGACGGCGATGGACGCACCGTCCAGAGCGGGCGCATCGCTATCCGCGGCGTGGGTGCTGTGCGCGTTATTTCTTCTGTTAGCAATACGTTTGGTGGCGACAGTCTCAGTAGAGCACAGGGGAGCGGGGCAATGAGTCATCAGATCAGTGAAGGTCAGTCGCCCATGGTGTTGACGGCATCCACGCCTGCCGTTAAGCCTCGGCTGCGCGGATGGATTCACGTATACTGCGCTGCTGCGGCTTTCGTGGCCGGTTCGGCATTGGTGGCGGTGTCGTGGGCGGTCGCCTCTAGGCTCGCGGGGCACGCCACGCTGGCGTACACGCTGGCGATCGTCGCCATGTTCGGCGTCAGCGCCGCCTACCACCGCGTCGAGTGGGGCTCGGACGTGGCCAGGGCTTGGATGCGACGTCTCGACCATTCGATGATTTACGTCTTCATCGCGGGCACCTACACACCGTTCGCACGGTTGGACATGCCTCGCTCAACTGGGCATGTGGTGCTGGCTATCGTCTGGGGGGCGGCGCTGGTTGGCATTGCGCTGATGCTCTTCTGGCCCGACGCCCCCCGCTGGCTGAGCGTGGCTCTCTACTTACTGCTGGGCTGGGTGGGGGTTTGGTACACCGGACTGATTCTGCATAATGCCGGCGTCGCAGCGACTGTGCTCTTGGCGATCGGCGGGGTTCTTTACAGTCTCGGTGCAGTGGCTTACGCACTCCGCCGGCCCGACCCGTGGCCAATGACGTTCGGGTACCACGAGGTCTTTCACGCGTGCACTGCGCTCGCCGCGACGTGCCATTTCGTCGCGGTGTGTCTGGCCGTGTTCTGAGCGCAGCGGCGGCCTGGGTAAGGAACCCGCTCGCGAGTCGCGGCTGTGGAACGCTACAGCGGAATTACTTGCCGTGGAACGCTAGCAGGGCGTCACCGGGAATCATGCTGGACGGCGACGCCATCGCGGCACCCGCTCCGAGGAACGCAGCGCCGGTGGCGAGCACTGAAAAGGCGATCGACATGACTGAACGCTTCGCCTCCGTGCGGCCGTTTACCGCGGACGATGTGCTGCTATCAGTTGCCTTCATGCTGTTGACACTAATGACGAAAGGTAAAGGATCTCTGTCCGTACTCGGTGAATTCAGCGGCGAATCTTAAGACTGTAATTGCCGGGCAATGGCCTTTTTGTCGATCTTGCCGAC
This sequence comes from uncultured Actinomycetota bacterium, assembly GCA_963737375.1. GTDB lineage: Bacteria > Actinomycetota > Actinomycetes > Mycobacteriales > Mycobacteriaceae > Mycobacterium. Next base: position 90,298 of record CAVTSP010000026.1, on the reverse strand, counting down.
CGGCGTGGTCGGCAATGAGGTCATCGCGCTCAGCACGTCGGGCCGGGCATGTCGGGACACACCACGTTGGTCGAGATAGGTGTGCAGCTCCGCCAGCGTCACTGGTTTCCCGGCGAAAACGACTGCCGCGCAGATTTTTTCGCCCAGGTACGGATCGGGCAGCGCCACTGCCGCCGCAGACGAGATCGCCGGGTGGGTACGCAGGTGCTCTTCGAGGTCGGCCGCGGGAATGGTCTCCCCGCCACGATGTATGACGTCTTTCACTCGGCCGGTGACCTCTAAGTTTCCACCCGCGTGCTGACGGACCAGATCGCCGCTGCGGTAGAAACCCTCCGGGTCGAAGGAGAGGCCATTGGCTTCATCGGCGCGGAAATAGCCGTTGAAGGTGTAGGGACCCCGGACCAGCAGCTCACCCTCAGTGCCGGCTGGGACCGGTTGGCCGGCGTCGTCGATGATGCGTAGTTCGTCATCGACGCACAGCGGCCGACCCTGAGTGTGGTCGACAACGTCCGGGGGGTCGCCCGGTCGGGTGTAATTCAGTAGCCCTTCGGCCATACCGAACACCTGTTGCAGGCCCGGGGTCAGCGTCTCGCGGACCCGTCGGGCATCGCCGGCTTCCAGCTTTGCGCCTCCAACCTGCAACAGCCGCAACGAGGTTGGCGCCTCCGGTTCCCATTCGGTGGCCTGTGCCCACAAGTTGGCCAACGCGGGCACCAGCGCGGTGACAGTGACACCGTGGCGCGCGATGGCGCCGAACGCCGACTCCGGGCTGGGGTTGGCGAGAAAGACCGTGGGCGCGCCTGCTGTGATGGCGCCGAGAAGTCCGGGGCAGGCCAGCGGAAAGTTGTGTGCGGCAGGCAAAGCCGCCATGTAGACGTCGTCGGTGGTGAGCCCGCAGAGCTCAGCGCTGGCGGTGGCGTTGTATACGTAGTCGTTGTGAGTGCGGGGGATCAGCTTCGGCGTTCCGGTGGTGCCACCGGACACCAACAGCAACGCCGGGGATTGCGGATCTGTCTGGTGTTCTGGGTTTTCGGCGTCGCTGGCGCAGACGTGTGACCACGAGACGAACGACCCCGGGTCGCCGTCGACGATGACGTGACGCAGCCCGGGATGGTCGCGTGAGAGCTCTGCCGCCATCGGGCGGTAGTCGAAACCGCTTGCGCTGTCCGGTATCAGCAACGCCGTCGCCTCGCTGACCGCGGCGAAATGTCCCAGTTCGGCCGCGCGGTGGCCGGTCAGGCACATCACCGGGATCGCGCCGGCCCGCAGGAGTGCGAACAACGCCACCGCGAACTCGCAGGTGTTCGGCAGTTGCAGCAGCGCCCGATCGCCGACAGCGATGCCCAACTCAGCAAGACCGGCCGCGGCACGGTCGGCGCGTTCGTCCAACTGCGCGAATGTCAGCCGCCCCGGTCCGTCGGCATCGACGACTGCGACATGGGTCGGCCAGCGATGGGCCGCGTCGGTCAGCATCGAGTCGACGGTCCGGCCCCTCCAGTAACCGGCTGCCTGATATTTGGCAGCGCGGTCCGGCGGAAACGGCACAAAGCCTTCCATGATGGAAGACGACATCGCTTGCCTCCAGCAGCATCCTTGGTTCAGAGGTTAGAACAGCCCCGTGAACAGGTCGGGCAGTGCAGTCGAGACGGATTCCGCCGCAACCGACGCGCCGGACTCGGCGCCGAGCGTGCCCAGCGCCGTGACGAACTGCTCGGTCCAGGTTGTGTACAGCTCGTCGAGGAAGCTGCCCGCGTTGAGCAGGCCCGGGAACAGGTTTTCAACGCCATTGACGGGGTTCACGCCGGCGTCGTAGCCGTTGATGATGGCATTGAGCACATCGGACGGCAGGTTGTTCAGGTCAGTCAGGCCCGTGGCGCTATCGCCAGCCGTGAACGCGGCGCTGATGGTGTCCAAGTCAGTGGACAGCGCGAACATGCCACTGATCTCAGGCGACAGCAAGGTCTCGGTGAAGCCTTTCAGCTCGGTGTAGGTGCCGAACTGTTCAAGCAGGTTGGTCTGGATCTGCGACAGTTCGACGGGAATCGAGTACGTCGTCAGACCCTTGGTGGTCTCGTCAAGAAGCGGGGCCAGCAGCGGCTTGGCCGTGTGGTCCAGCAGCTCCAACTCGTAGGCGTTGATGTCGCTGAAAAGTTGCTCGCTTCCGTTCGGGTTCGTCGAGATGTTCGCGAAGTCGTTCGAGAGCGTCGCGAGGAGGCTGCCGGTCTCAGGGCCATCGGCTCCCGTCACCGGCTCGCCGCCGAAAAGGCCGAAGACATAGCCGTCGTCGCCGCCGTACCAGCCGCCGAACAGCGCGTTGTTGATCCCGGTGTCAAAGCCGGTCAGAGCGGTGCTGATCTGAGTGCTGAAGGCGTCGGAGACATTGCCGAGTGCCGTCGACAGTTCGGTGCTCGACGTGGCGCCCTCGGTTTGCAGCGTCGCCAGGTTGTCCTCCACGTTGGCGACGAACGTCGTCCAGTCGACTTCGCCAGAGGCGAGCTTGACGTCGTGGTGCCAGACCAGCGGGCCGGCGGGGCTCGGCGCGTTCAGCGTGAACAGACCTACGCCTGCGACCGCGACACCGGCGATCATCAGTCGGCTTGCGTGAGCCGCCTTCGAGCCGGAGGGAAGAGCTACATGCACGGCATCTCCTTAAGTAACCGTCAACGGGACCAACTGCCTTTACGAGGCGCGACGGACGGTACCTGAGAACCGGCTAAGACACAATAGGGTTGCCTAACCTCACTTAGCTGTCCACATCACCCTCCCGATGCTGCGCATAGTTCCTGCTCTGAGGCCGTTGAGGGTCGCGCTGAGGCGGCGATTGTCGGATACTCCGTTCGTACGACATGCCCTGGCCTTGCGAGATTCTTAGTGCGACCTGAGGGCGGTAGCGTCGCGGGTACCCCGACTATTAAAGTGACCAGCAATTTAGGCTAGCCTCAACTAACCAGTAGGAGAGGGTCGAGAATTGACTGGCTGGGTCGGGGCTTCCATTGCTGGTAGCCCGAATGACGTGCGCGCTGAGGTCGCCGAATTGCTCGGCGTCAGCGCCGATACCGTCGACCCCGCCGGCAACCTCATCGGCCAGGGCTTGGACTCGATTCGGATGATGTCGCTCGCCGGAAAGTGGCGGCGTCGCGGAATCGACGTCGACTTCGCCGCGCTGTCTGCCGACCCCACCATCGAGGCGTGGTCGCGACTGGTGGGCGTAGACGCTGCGGAGCCCGACGTCTCATCGGTGCCGACGGCCCCCGCTGCCGAAGGTGCTTTCCCGCTAGCCCCCATGCAGCACGCCATGTGGGTGGGGCGCCACGACAGTCAACCGCTGGGCGGCGTTGCGGGCCACCTGTACGTCGAATTCGACGGCGGGGCAATAGATCCTGAACGCCTGGCTAACGCCGCGACATCGTTGGCGCTGCGGCATCCGATGCTGCGGGTGCGATTTCTCTCTGACGGCACCCAGCAGATCGACGCGGCTTCAGGGCAGGACGACTTAGCCGTTACCGTCCACGACCTCCGCGACCTCGCTGAACACGCCGCTGGTGAACGGCTCCTCGATCTTCGCGAAGCCAAGTCGCACCAGCAGCTCGATGGTCAGGTATTCGAGCTGACCCTCTCGTTGCTGCCCGGCGAGAAGTCGCGCTTGCACGTCGACTTGGACATGCAGGCAGCCGACGCCGTGAGCTACCGCACCCTGATGACCGACCTGGCGACCTTGTATCAGGGACAGCATTTGCCGGAGTTGGGCTTCAGCTACCAGGAATACCGCAACGAGATCGTGCGCAGGGAAGCTGAGCCGCGGCCGGCTCACGACGCCGACCGGGACTGGTGGTCGCACCGCATTCCCGAGTTCCCGGACCCGCCCGCGCTGCCGTCGGCAAACCGAAAGACGTTGTCGTGTAAAAGCAGTCGCCGTTGGCAGTGGTTCGAGCCGGAAGCCCGGGATGCGCTGTTCGCGCACGCCCGCTCCTGCGGGGTGACACCGGCGATGATGTTCGCCGCGGCCTTCTCGCACACCTTGGCGTGCTGGTCGAGCAGCTCGCGTTTCCTGCTGAACGTGCCACTGTTCGGTCGTGAGGCTCTGCACCGCGACGTGGACAGTCTGGTCGGCGACTTCACCTCGTCGCTGCTGCTCGACATCGACCTGAAAGGGACGACCGACGCGGCATCGCGGGCCCATGCCGTACAGGACGCCATGCGGACCGCCGCCGCGCACGCGAGTTATCCGGGCCTGTCCGTACTTCGAGATCTGGCCCGCCACCGCAGCACGCCGGTGCTGGCCCCGGTCGTGTTCACCAGTGCACTCGGGCTCGGCGAGTTGTTCGGCAGCGATGTCACCAAAGCTTTCGGCACGCCCAGCTGGATCATCTCGCAGGGGCCGCAGGTTTCGCTCGACGCCCAGGTCACCGAATTCGACGGCGGCGTCATGGTGAATTGGGATGTCCGCGACGACGTTTTCCCGGCCGGTGTGATCGACGCGATGTTCGCCCACCATGTCGGCGAACTACGACGACTCGCCTCCGCAAGCGCCGCGTGGACTCAGCCGGACCCGCAGGCTCTACCGGCAGAACAGCGGGCGGTGCGCGACGCGGTCAACGGCCGAAGTGCCGCGCCCAGCGGAGAAGCGTTGCACGACGGGTTCTTTCGGTGTGCCGAAAGCCGGCCGGACGCGGCGGCGGTCCTGTCCAGCTCCGGTGATCTGACCTACGGTCAGCTGCGGCATCAAGCGCTGGCCGTGGCCGCAGCGCTGCGCGACCACGGCATCGGCAACGGTGACACGGTCGCGATAGTGGGTCCCAAAACTGCCGAACAGGTGCCCGCCCTGCTGGGAATCCTGGCGGCGGGTGGCGTCTACCTACCGATCAGTGTCGACCAGCCGCGTGAGCGCGCCGGGCGCATTCTGCATGCCGGTCAGGTGAAGCTGGCCCTGGTGTGTGGCGGTCAGCCACTCTCGTTGCCGGTGCCCGCGTTGACGATCGCCGACCTACTGGACGATGCGCCCGGCAATCTTGAGTTCCAGCTCACGGCAACCGATCCCACCGAGCTTGCCTATGTGCTTTTCACCTCGGGCTCGACCGGTGAGCCCAAGGGCGTTGAAGTCACCCATGACGCATCGATGAACACCGTGGAATTCATCGCGGAGCATTTCGACATCGGGCCCAAGGATCGTTGCCTTGCGTTGTCCACGCTCGAGGGCGACATCTCGGTGATGGACATCTTCGTCACCCTGCGGACCGGTGGGTCGATCGTGGTGGTCGACGAAGCGCAGCGACGCGATCCCGACGCCTGGGCCCACCTCATCGATACCCACGACGTCACGGTGTTGCACTTCATGCCCGGTTGGCTGGAGATGCTGATCGAAGTCGGTGCGGGACGGCTGTCGTCAGTTCGGGTGGTCCCGACCGGCGGCGACTGGGTGCGACCCGAGGTCATCCGTCACCTGCGCGCCGATTCGCCTCAGTTGCGCTTCGCCGGGCTCGGTGGTGCGACCGAAACCGCCACACACAACACCATTTTCGAGGTCGGTGATCTCGACGAACTCTCGCCGGAGCTGACCGCGCTGCCGTTCGGCACACCGCTGAGCAACAACGTCTGCCGGGTGGTGAACGACCGTGGCGGTGAGTGCCCCGACTGGGTCGCCGGCGAGCTGTGGATTTCCGGGCGTGGAATCGCGCGGGGTTACCGCGGTCGCCCGGACCTCACCGCCGAGCGTTTCGTCGAACATGACGGCCGGACCTGGTACCGCACCGGCGATCTGGCCAGATACTGGCCGGACGGCGTCCTGGAATTCGTCGGACGCGCCGACCACCGCGTCAAGATCAGCGGCTACCGCGTCGAAATCGGCGAGGTCGAGGTGGCGCTGCGTCAGATACTTGGCGTGGCAACAGCAGTCGCGGCCGTGGTGACCGCGACGGGCGGCCGTGAGGTGTTGGCTGCAGCCATACACGCCGACGACCCACAGCTCACCGCCGATAGGGTGCGCGCGGAGATGGCCGATTTCGTTCCCGCGCACATGATTCCGCAGCACATATCGTTCGTGGATCACGTGCCATACACGCTCGCCGGCAAAATCGACCGACGCGTCGTCGCCGGCCAATTGACTGCCGCCGTGACCGATTCGTCGGCAACCGACCGCCGCGCCCCGTCGACACCGGTCGAATCCGCGATCGCGGCGATCGTCGGCGACGTGCTTGGTGTCGACTCGGTCGGTATCGACGACGACTTCTTCGCCCTCGGCGGCGACTCGGTGCTGGCGACACAGGCCGTCGCACGCATCCGGGCGTGGCTGGACACCCCGGATGCGATCGTCGCAGACATTTTCGCCACTCGAACCATCTCCGCATTGGCCGGCTTGCTCGGCCGCCGCGAATCCGAGCCCGGCCGACTCGAGCAGGTGGCCGAACTCTACCTGGAAGTCATCGGAATGGACGCCGGCCACGTGGTCGCGGCGATCGCTGGAAATGATGCAGTGCAATGATTTTCGACAACCTGACCTCGGTGCAGAAGAAGGAATTCCCGTCCTGGATCAAGCGCATCCCCGGCCGCGGCGGGGAAGCGCGCGGCGCCACCGTGGTGTTCCCGCATGCCGGCGGTGCGGCAACCGGCTACCGCAAGTTTGCGATCGCGCTGGCCGCCGGTGGCGGTGACGTCTACATCGTTCAGTATCCGCAACGTGCCGAGCGGCTCAACGAGCCCGCCGCCCGAAACATCCAAGATCTCGCGCGCAGTTTGTTCGTCGCCGGTCCTTGGCGTCAGGTGGCGCCGTTGCGGCTCTTCGGCCACAGCATGGGCGCTGTCGTCGCTTTCGAATTCGCGAGGATCGCGGAATCCCGCGGTGCCGCGGTAGAGCGGCTATGGGCCTCGGCGGCTCCTGCCCCGTGCGGCGTCGAGGCCAAGCCGGACTTGCCGACCAGCCACGACGATCTGCTGGTGGATATGACCGACTTCGGCGGCACCGATGCCGAATTGCTCGCCGACCCGGAGTTCGCCGAACTGCTGATCACCGCGATGCGGGCCGACTACGCGGCGATCAACCGCTACACCTGCAGCCCCGACATCCAAATAGCCGCGGACATCTCGGTGTTGGGAGCCCACGGCGATCTCCGAGTCGACGCCGCCGAACTGCAACGGTGGGAAGTTCACACCGCGGGGGCATTCGAGCTGGACTGGTACGACGGCGGGCATTTCTACCTCGACGACCACATCGACGACGTCGCCGCGCGGGTGAATGCCGGTGGCTGAGGATAGGTTCGCGCCTGCCTCCGATCCGGTCGTGATGGTCGGCATGGCGCTGGAGGCGCCCGGTGGGATCGATACCGCCGCCGCATATTGGGAACTGCTGGCCCACGGTCGTGAGGCGTTGACGCCATTCCCGGTTGACCGCGGCTGGTCGGTTCGCGAGCTGTTCGCCGGCTCTCGGCGCAGCGGCTTCAAAGAGATCCACGACCGCGGCGGGTTCCTCAGCGGTGCAACGATGTTCGACCCGGAATTCTTCGGCATCTCGCCGCGCGAAGCGGTCGCGATGGACCCGCAGCAACGCGTTGCCTTGCGGGTGTCGTGGCGAGCTCTGGAGAACAGCGGCATCAACCCCGACGACATGGCCGGCCATGACATGGGTTGCTATCTCGGTGCATCCGCCACCGGTTACGGACCACAGATGGCCGAATTCTCGGAATACAGCGGCCATCTGCTCGCCGGAACGGCCTTGAGCGTGATATCCGGCCGGATCGCTTACACGCTCGGATCGACCGGCCCGGCCGTGACGATCGACTCCTCCTGCGCGTCGGCGCTGGTGGCATTTCACGCTGCGGTCCGCGCGCTCCAGAACGGCGACTGCGACCTGGCCTTGGCCGGCGGGGTCAACGTGCTGGGCTCGCCCGGCTTCTTCGTCGAGTTCTCCAAACAACACGCGTTGTCCGACGACGGCCACTGCCGGGCCTACAGCGCACAGGCCAGCGGGACCGTCTGGGCAGAAGGAGCAGCAATCTTTGTGCTGCAACGGAAGTCAGCGGCCCTTCGCGACGGTCGACAGATCCTTGCCGAGATCCTCGGTAGCGCCATCAACCACGACGGTCGCAGCGCGGGCCTCAGCGCCCCCAGCGGCGCTGCGCAGGTCAGTCTGTTCCGCCGCGCCATCGCCGAGGCCGGCATCCGTCCCGACGAGGTCGGCATGGTCGAGGGACACGGGACCGGCACCCGGCTGGGTGACCGCACCGAATTGCAATCGCTGGCCCAGACTTACGGCGACACCGAACCTGAAAGCGGAGCCCTGCTGGGTTCGGTGAAGTCCAATCTTGGTCACGCACTGGCCGCCAGCGGCGCCCTGGGGCTGGCCAAGATTCTGGTTTCCGCCGAACACGGCGCGATACCGCCGACGCTGCACGCTGCCGAGCCAAGCCTGGAGATCGACTGGGCTAAACAAGGTTTGCGGCTCGCAAGTAAGCTGACGCCGTGGCCCGCCGTCGACGGCCATCGGGTCGCGGCGACGTCGGCGTTCGGGATCGCCGGCACCAACGCTCACGTCATCATCGCACTGCCCGAGGTCGCGTGATGCTGGCGCAACCCTTGCCCGATGGCCGTGTACCGGTGTTGCTGTCGGCGCATGATGAACAGTTGATCGGCCAAGACGCCTGGGCGATTCTCGATTACGTCGACCGACTCGGCGCCGATCGTGATCCGACAGTCGAGGTCGCATCGACGTTGCTCCGTCTTCGGCGGGTACGGCGGCACCGCGCCGTGATACGGGCTGCGGACCGCGCCGAACTGGTGGCTGGCTTGTCGGCGCTGGCCCACGACGAAGAGCATCCGCTGCTATCCCGTTCGTCGAAAAGTGTTGCGCCGTCGGTTGCATTCGTGTTTCCCGGCCAGGGTAACCAATGGCAGTCCATGGGGTCAGACGCCTACCGGCGACTGGCTGCCTATCGTGCCGAGGCCGACCGCTGCGCGGCAGCGTTCGTAGCGGCCGGCTTCCCGTCGCCGCTGCCATATCTGCAGGGTGGCCAGGAACGGGAGTGGTCGCGGACCGAGATCCAGGGTGCGCAGTTCATCCATGCGGTCAGCCTGGCGTCGCAGTGGAAGTTCTGCGGAGTGCTACCGGCGATCACAGTCGGCCACAGCCTCGGCGAGGTCGCGGCGGCCTATGTGGCCGAGAAGATTTCGTTAGCCGACGCCGTCGCTCTTGTCGCTGCGCGCGCCACCGTGGTCGACCGATTGACCGGCCACTACGCCATGGTGGTGCTCGGACTCGGTCTCGACGAGGCGCGGACGCTGATCATCGAATCACCGGGCTGGCTGGAGATCTCCGCGGTCAACGGGCCGTCGGCGACCGTGGTGTCGGGCGACCACGACGCCGTGCTCGCGGTAGCTGAACTGGCTCAGGCACGTGGTGTGTTCGCCCAGCAACTCGCCGTGGACTATCCGGGTCACACCAGCGCGCTGCGGCCGCTGGGCGACGAACTGGTCGCGCTGCAGCCCCGGTCGGCCTTCCGCGACGGGCCGATGGCGTTCATCGGCTCGGCGTTCGGCGCAGAGGTAGGCAGCGAGGTGGACTTCTCGCAGTATTGGTATGAAACTCTCTGCAGCACAGTGCGATTTGATCGCGCCGTGGTCGCGGCCCAAAAGTGCGGCGCGGACGGCTTCATCGAAATGTCGGCACATCCCTCGCTGCTGTATCCGCTCAACGAACTTCTCGGCGACGACTCGGCGGTGATCCTCGGCTCGGGCCACCGTGACGCGTCGATCACCGACGTGCTGTCGGCCAACATCGCGGCCGCCGCCGTCGCCGACCCGCACTACCCATGGGCGGACGCGCTACCCGGGGAGGTCCGTCCGCCGCTGCGCGGGTTCCCGAATGCCCCGATGCGAGCTGTGCACCTCTGGGCCGCGCCGGACCCTGTGACCACCAAGTTCGCCGAAGCGAACGATTCCCTGACCATCGCGGTCGAGGACTGGCATCCCACAGACGTGCCGACCCCCGCTGCGGCGACCCGGTGCGGCATCGCGATCATCGGCGACACCACGCTGACGCAGCTGCTCAACGCCGCCGCGTCAGCGCACCGCGGGTACGACGTAGTGCCGCCACACGAGGCGGAAATCGTTGCGGTGGGGGCGCCTGCGCTCGATCAGCTCGACCCGACAGAAGCGGTGGCGCAGATCGCCGGCCGCGCCGATGTGGGACTGCCGGACTACGACGCGATCATCGGCTCACGATGCCGGGCCGTGTGGCTGCTCACCGAGGGCGGCGAACGAGTCCTGCCCGGCGATCCGGCCACCCGGCCCGCTCAGGCCGCGTTGGCCGCCATGCACCGCAGCGTCGGCTTCGAATTCGGTGACCAGACATTCGGCAGCCTCGACCTGCCGGCGGGCGAGATCGACGAGCAGACCACGGCCGCTGCGCTCGATGTGCTGCTCGGCGACGCCGGCGTGCTGGCGCTGCGTGCCGAGGGCGGCAACATCGCACCGCGCCGCTACGCCCGAACCCTGCGCGAGCACCGCGAGCCGACGACCGCGCGGGCGCTCGACGCGGCCGCGTTGGAGAACGTGGTGATCACCGGCGGCAGCGGAGCCATCGGCCTTCGATACGCGCAGTACTGCATCGAACGCGGCGCCCGCAGGGTAATCCTGTTGAGCCGCAACGGAGTCGATGGGGGCGTCGTCAAGCAGTTGATCGGGCGGCATCACGTCGACGTCTTCGCTCCCCACTGCGATATCACCGACCGGGCCGCGGTCGCGGCTGTCGCAGCCGAATATGCCGGCGCCGGTGCGTCATTGCTGATTCACGCGGCCGGAATCGCTGCGGCATCCCGACGCGCCGAGCTGACCGGCGCGGACGTGGCCGCGGTGTGCGCCGCGAAAGTGTCGGGCTTGGCCGCGATGGCCGACGTGTGGCCGCTGCAGCCGGAATGCCGGATCCTGGCGTGCTCGTCGGTGTTCGGCGTCTGGGGCGGCCACGGCCATGCCGCCTATGCGGCGTCGAACCGGATCCTCGACGTACAGGCCGCGCAGCTGCGCGCAACGGGGTTGGACTGCACGGCGATTCGGTGGGGACTCTGGCAGGACGCCGGAGTGGTCGCGGCGGCGGAGATCGCCCGGACCGAGCGCTCAGGGCTCATCGCGATGAGACCCGAGTCGGCGGTGACCGCCAGCCTCGGCCGGTTCGCCGACGATCCGCTGATCTTCGATGCCGATTTCGACCGGCTCCGGGTGTTCTTCGAAAGTCAGGGAAGCCCGATGCCGCTGCACCTGCCTGCCGACATCGACGACGCTGCGCCACAACACGAGCTCGACGAACGACCGCTCGTCGACGTCGTGCGCGCCGAGTTGGCGGCAACTCTGCATGTGGGTGACTCGGTGTCGATCGACGCGAGCGCGTCGCTGATCGACCTCGGGTTGGATTCACTGCTGGCACTCGATCTGCGCCGGCGACTGCGCCGGTCCGTGGGTCACTCGGCGCCGGTGGCGCGGATGCTCGGCGGAATCACCGTCAACGAACTGATCGACATCCTGGGCGCAGGCTCGACCAACGGCCAGGACATGGGGAAGGTGGGGATCCGCGCGTGACTGACACCACCGGCTTGGACACGCTGGACGCGCAGCGCCTGGAATTGTTGCGCCGCAAGATCGCCGAGCGCGGCCTGGCCCGACCGCCTGCGGCGGCGGATGCCGCCGAGGACGACGACCAGCGACCGGAGATGTCCGATGGACAGCGCCGGATGTGGTTCGTCCAGTCTGTCGACCCGGACGGCGCGCTGCTCAACATCTGTGTCTCCTACCGTGTCACCGGAGACGTCGATGTCGCACGGCTGCACCGGGCGGTCGACGCCGTAGCGTTACGCCACCCGGTGCTGCGCACCACGTATGAGACCGACAGCGCGGGCGATCCGTATCCGGTGATCCATGACGACCTGCGTCCGGCCTGGGCCGAGCACGACCTGTCCGGCCTCGCCGAGCAGGCCCGCCGGCTCAGGCTGGAAGTGTTGGCGCAACGGCAGTTTCGACAGCCGTTCGATCTGACCCAGGACTCACCGCTTCGGATCGAGGCCGCAAGAGTCAGCGACGACGAGCTGATGCTGCTGTTCACCGCGCACCACATCGCCTGGGACGACGGTTCCTGGGCGCCGTTCTTCACCGACCTCGTGCGCGCCTACACCGACGGTGCGGCCACTACGGCCCGTCCTGTGACCTCGGTCGCGGGTGACTCGGTTCGCAGCAGCGCCGAAGATCTGGCGTACTGGCGTTCGCTGATGACGGACCTGCCTGAGCCGCTTGAACTTCCCGGCCCGAACGGCTCGGTGGTACCCAGCACCTGGCGAGCCCAGCGGGCCACGGCGCGGCTGTCGGCGGAGACCATCGACCGCGCCGGTGCACTCGCCCGGGAGACCGGTGCCACCCCGTACATGGTGTTGATGGCGGCGTTCGGCGCGCTGGTTCATCGGTACACCCACGCTTCCGACTTCCTCGTCGCCACCCCGGTGCTCAACCGCGGTGCCGGGACCGAGAACACGATCGGCTACTTCGGCAACACCTTGGTGATGCGGATGCGCCCCGAGCCACACCTGACATTCCGCGAGCTGCTGGCGCAGACGAGGGACAGCGCTGTCGGCGCGCTGGCGCACTCGCGGGTCGACCTGGAATGGCTGGTACGCGCTTCCAACCCCGACCGCAGGCACGGGGCCGAGCGAATGACGCGGGTCAGCTTCGGATTACGCGAGGCGGACGGCGGCGGCTTCAGCCCGCCCGGGGTGCGCTGCGAGCGCGCCGAGTTGCGCGGCCATTTCAGTCAGCTGCCGTTCGGCTTGATGATCGAGCTGGACGGCACGGGCCGCGGCGCGGAGGTCGAAGCCGAATACCTGGTCGAAGTTCTCGAGCGCCCGCTGGTGGACCAACTTCTGCAGCACTACGGCGTCTTGTTGGATCACGCGCTGGCGAATCCGGACACCACGCTGTCCGCGTGCGGACTGATGAGCGACGCGGACGCCGAATGGCTACGTGACGTCTCGGCCGGCGAAGACTTCAACCATCCGGCCAGCACGCTGCCGGCCCTGGTTGCGCGGCGCGCCGCCGTAACCCCGGATGCCGTCGCCGTCGTCTACGAAGGTCGGCAGTACAGCTACCGCGAGATCGACGACCAGGCAAACCGGTTGGCACACTGGCTGATCGAGCAAGGCGTCGGCACCGAAGACCGGGTGGCGGTGCTGCTCGACAAGTCACCCGAACTGGTCATCACCGCGCTGGGCATCCTCAAAGCCGGCGGCGTCTACCTGCCCGTCGACCCCACCTACCCGGACGACCGGCTGGCGTTCATCCTCGACGACGCTCAAGCGAAACTCGTTCTGCGCGAACCGGTCACCGGCCTGGAGAACTACCCGGCCACCGAGCCGAGCGAACTTCTCCGGCCACTGCGGCCGCAGAACACCGCGTACCTGATCTACACCTCGGGTTCCACCGGTCTGCCCAAAGGTGTACCGGTGCCGCACGCACCGATCGCCGAGTACTTCGTCTGGTTCGGCGACGAATACCGCGTCGACGAGACCGACCGCCTACTTCAAGTGGCCTCGCCCAGCTTCGACGTATCGATCGGCGAGATTTTTGGAACACTGATCTGCGGTGCACGACTGGTCATTCCGCGGCCCGACGGTCTCCGCGACATCGGCTACCTGACCGAACTGCTACGCCGCGAAGGCATCACCTCGATGCACTTCGTCCCGTCCCTGCTCGGGCTGTTCCTGTCGCTGCCGGGCGTCAACCAGTGGCGCACCCTGCGCCGGGTGCCGATCGGTGGCGAGCCGTTGCCCGGCGAGATCGCCGACAAGTTTCACGCCACCTTCGACGCGCTGCTCTACAACTTCTACGGACCCACCGAGACCATCGTCAACGCCACCAGCTACCCGGTCGAGGGCGCGCAGGGCACCCGCGTGGTGCCGATCGGCCGGCCGAAGATCAACACCCAGATACACCTGCTCGACGATGCTTTGCAGCCGGTCCCGGTCGGTGTAATCGGCGAAATCTACATCGGCGGAACGCATGTGGCGCGCGGCTACCATCGGCGGCCCGGTCTGACCGCGGAACGCTTCATCGCCGATCCGTTCACACCGGGGGCCCGGCTCTACCGTTCCGGAGACTTGGCCCGTCGCAACGCAGACGGCGACATCGAGTTCGTCGGCCGTGCCGACGAACAGGTGAAGATCCGCGGATTCCGCATCGAGTTGGGCGAAGTCGGCGCGGCGATCTCGGTCGACCCGAGCGTCGGCCAGGCCGTCGTGGTCGCCAGCGAGCTCCCGGGGTTGGGCAAGAGCCTGGTGGGCTACGTGACTCCGGCCGACGGCGCCGGCAGCGACACCGTCGACCTCGAGCGGATTCGCGCGCGAGTTGCCGCGGCGTTGCCGGAATACATGACCCCGGCCGCCTATGTGGTGATCGACGAAATCCCGATCACGGCGCACGGCAAGATCGACCGCACCGCGCTGCCGGAGCCGGAGATCATGGCGAAGGCGCAATACCGCGACCCGTCCAGCGTCACCGAAAGTCGAATCGCCGCACTGTTTTCCGAGCTACTGGGTCACGACCGGGTCGGAGTCGACGACTCGTTCTTCGACCTCGGCGGTCACTCATTGGTGGCCACCAAGCTGGTCACCGCCATCCGCTCGGAGTGCGGCGTCGAGTTGGGCATCCGCGATGTCTTCGAGCTCGGCACGGTGGGTTCGTTGGCGGAGCGGGTCGACGAGCTGCGTTCCGGTACGCGCGGCCAGGCGCGGCCCAAGCTCGTCGCGACCGTCCACGACGTGCCGCTGCGGCTGTCTGCGTCGCAACTTCGGAGCTGGTTCGCCTTCCGCGTGGACGGTCCGAGCCCGGTGAACAACATCCCGTTCGCCGCCAGGCTGACCGGGCCGTGGGACATCGACGCGCTGATCGCGGGGGTCGGCGACGTCGTCGCGCGCCACGAAATACTGCGCACCACCTACGTCGACGACGACGGAGTTCCGTACCAGGTTGTCGGCGCTGTCGCCGAGCTGGCGGTGCGTCGCACCACCGGCGACGGCGAACAGTGGCTGCACGAACAACTCGAGGCCGAGCGCCGGCACTGCTTCGAACTGGATCGCGAATGGCCGATCCGGGTCGCGGTGCTCGACACCGGTGACACCGGTGAGCACGTCCTATCGCTGGTCGTGCACCACATCGCCTCCGACCACTGGTCGGCCGGCGTGCTGTTCGCCGACGTGATGACCGCCTACCGGGCCCGCCGCGAGGGCGAAGCTCCGTCGTGGGCGCCGCTGCGCGTCCAGTACGCCGATTACGCTGCCTGGCAACGTGATTTCCTGGGCGAGCCGGGCGGCCAGGAATCCACTATCGCCGCCGAGCAGCGGGACTACTGGACCAGCCAACTGGCCGGACTTCCGGAGGACAGCGGCCTGCGACCCGACTTCCCGCGCCCGCCGCTGCCCAGCGGCGACGGTGAATCGGTGACCTTCAGCATCGACGCGGTCACCCGGGCCAAGCTTGCCGAGCGATGCCGTGAATTAGGCGTCACCGAATTCATGGCGCTGCAGGCTGCCGTCGCTGTGGTACTGCACAAGGCGGGAAGCGGCGTCGACATCCCGCTCGGTACACCGGTCGCCGGGCGCAGCGAGGCCGAGCTGGATCAGCTGATCGGCTTCTTCGTCAACATTCTGGTGCTGCGCAACGACTTAGGCGGCAACCCCACATTGCGCGACGTGCTGACCCGCTCGCGCGAGACCGCGTTGGCCGCCTACGCACATCAGGACCTGCCGTTCGACCGGGTGGTCGACAGTGTCAGCCCGGTGCGATCGCTGTCGCGCAACCCGCTGTTCCAGGTCATCGTCCATGTCCGCGACCACCTTCCGGCCACCCGTGTCGTCGAATCGGCGCCGCACGGCGGCGACGGGCAGGACACGGTGTGCACGTCGCTGGATCCCGTCTTCGACATGGCCCACGCCGACCTGAGCGTCAACTTCTTCGGCACCGACGGTTCCGACGATATCGGCTATAACGGCAACCTGATATTCCGCACCGAGTTGTATCGACGGAACACCATCGAGCGGTTGGCCGGCTGGCTGACGCGCGTCGTCACCGAGTTTGCTAACGACATCGATCAGAGTTTGCGGGACGTGGTATTGGTCGACGCGCAGGAACAACAACGCATCCTGACCCAGTGGAGCCGTGGCGCACAGTCGCCGGCTGATCGTCCGCGTACCGTTCCGGAACTCTTGGAAGCGAGCCGTCAGCGCGACGCCGGGCGGGTTGCGGTGCGCTGCGCCGGCGAAGACCTGGACTACGTTGCGCTACATCAGCGTTCGGACAATTTAGCGGCCCTGCTTGCCGATCGCGGTGTGCGACCGGGCTCTTTGGTCGGGCTGTCGACCCGGCGCGGCATCGACATGGTGGTGGCGCTGGTGGCCATCGTCAAGGCCGGCGCGGCCTATTTCCCGATCGATCCCGGTTATCCGTTGGCGCGCAAGCAGTTCATGCTCGACGACGTGCGACCTCCGGTGGTCATTGCGACCGTTGAAGCGCTCGACACCATGCCCGCCGAATCCGAGGCCTCCGTCGTCCTGCTCGATGACGCCGGCGTGCGGACGGTGATCGAGGGGTCGGATCTGCGCGCAAGGCCACTGGGCCTGCCGCATCCCGACGATCCGATGTATCTGGTGTTCACCTCCGGATCGACCGGAAAACCCAAGGGCGCGGTCGGTACTCAGCGCGCGATGGCGGCCCGGCTGGATTGGCAACTCCGGCATTATCCGCCGCGAGTCGACGATATCCGGCTGTCGCAGGCCTCGATGACGTTCCTGGAAGGCGGCATGGAACTGCTGGCCGGTCTGGCGGCGGGTGCCACCATGATTTTGGCCGACGACGCCGAGCACCGCGACGCCGAAGCGCTTGGCGCGCTGATGAAACGGGAGTCCGTCGCCCAGATCACCGCGGTGCCCAGCCTGGTGTCCGCTCTGGTGGACAGCGCGCCCGACGTGGTGCGATCGTTGGCGCGGCTGGTGTGCGGCGGAGAGCCGGTGAGCAGTTCGCTGCTGCAGCGATTGACAGCTGCATGCGCCGCCGACACCGGCGAGCACGGCCCGGAACTGCTGAACAACATCGGCTCCACCGAGACATCCGGCGCGGTGTCCCGCGGCCGGTTGAGCCCGCCGAGCCCGCTGGTCGGCTCACCGGTGGCCGGGGCGCAGGCGTATCTGCTGGACGACGGCCTGCGGCCGGTGCCGGTCGGCGTGGTAGGCGAGTTGTATTACGCCGGTGACCAGTTGGCCCGCGGCTACTGGAAGCGGTCCGCGCTGACCGCGGTACGTTTTATTGCCAACCCCTTTTCAGCCGAACCCGGTAGCCGGTTGTACCGCAGCGGCGATCTTGCCCGGTGGACCGAGGACGGGCAATTGGAGTTCGCCGGCCGCGCCGACCACCAGGTGCAGGTTCGCGGATTCCGGGTCGAGCTGGCCGAGGTCGAGGCCGCCC
Source organism: uncultured Actinomycetota bacterium (assembly GCA_963737375.1). Taxonomy (GTDB): domain Bacteria; phylum Actinomycetota; class Actinomycetes; order Mycobacteriales; family Mycobacteriaceae; genus Mycobacterium. The sequence continues at coordinate 72,820 of CAVTSP010000026.1, read as the reverse complement.
TGGCCGCCGCCGACGGTGTGGCGGCCGCTGCCGCGCGGACCTGGGAGGTGCACGACGGCACCAGCCTGGCCGGATACGTTGTGCCGCAACAGCTCATCGCCGACGATGCCGACAGGGCGGCGTTCGCGGCCGCGGTGCGCGCCGCGATCAGCACCACCCTGCCCGGATACATGGTGCCGTCGTCGCTGACGGTGCTCGATGCGCTGCCCAAGACGGAGTCGGGGAAGCTGAACCGGCCGGGGCTGCCGCGGCCTGCCGTCAGCACCAGCGGCCATACCGAGCCGACGCGGACCGACACCGAGCATGCGCTGGCCGCGGTGTTCGCCGACCTGCTCTCGACCTCGGAGGTCGGGCGGTTCGACGACTTCTTCGCGCTCGGCGGGGACAGCATTTTGTCGGTCCAATTGGCCTCGCGGGCAAGGGCGGTCGGACTATCCGTCAACCCGCGGATGGTGTTCGAGAACCCGACGGTGGCGAAGTTGGCTGCCGCGGTGGATGCGCTCGGGGCGTCCGGTGACGCCGGTTCAACCGATGACGTGCCCGAAACCCGGTTCGAGCCGATGTCGACGTCGGGCTTGTCGGCGACCGACTTGGCGGCGGTGACGCAGCTGTGGTCGAAGTCGCGGGATGGAACGTCGTGACGGCGGCCGATACCGAGGCCGCCATCACGCCTGACATCGAGGACGTGATGGCGCTGAGTCCTCTTCAGGAGGGCCTCTATTCGTTGACCGCACTTGCGGAGTTCGCCGAAGGCGAGCCCGCCGACGACCCATACGTGATCGGCATGGCCGCCGACATCTACGGCACCCTCGATGTCGCGTTGCTGCGCGATTGCGCGGCCAAGATGTTGATCCGGCATCCGAATCTGCGGGCCAGCTTCTTCAGTCGGGGGATCGCCCGCCCGGTGCAGATCGTGCCTTCGCGAGTCGATCTGCCGTGGCGCGATGTCGCCGCGACCGAAGCGGACATCGAAGCGATTGAGCGCGATGAGCGACGACGGCCGTTCGATCTCGAGCGGCTGCCGGCGCTTCGCTTCCTGCTGATCGAATTGCCGGATGCGCGCTGGCGGTTGGTGATCACCGCCCACCACATCGTGATCGACGGCTGGTCGTTGCCGGTGTTTGTCGCCGAGATGATGATCCTTTACCGCGCCGGCGGTGACCTGGGCGCGCTGCCGGTGGCGCCGCGTCCCTACCGGGATTACATCGGCTGGCTTGCCGGTCGCGATCAGCAAGCCAGCCAACGGGTCTGGCGTGAGCACCTTGCCGGCCTGACCGCCCCCACGCTGTTGGCCGCCGCATTCGGCGGAGAGGACGCGGCCCGCACATCGACGCGTCTGCCGCAGAGCACCGAGCTGCAACTGGATACCGAGGCCACCGAACGGCTGGTCAACGGCGCCCGCTCCCGCGGCATCACGCTCAACACGCTGCTCCAGATGGCGTGGGCGACCATCGTGTCGCGCCTGACCGACCGCGACGACGTCGTGTTCGGCGTGACCGTGTCCGGCCGGCCCGCAGAACTTGCCGGTGTCGAGACCATGGTCGGTCTGTTCATCAACACCGTCCCGCTGCGAGTGCGCCTCGACGCCTCTGCCCCGGTCAGCCAGCAGTGCCTTGCCGTGCAACGCGATTCGGCGATCCTGCGCGAGCACAGCTACCTCGGGCATGCGGAGCTGCGCGCGATGGGTGGCGTCGGCGAAATGTACGACACCCTGCTGGTCTACGAGAACTTCCCGACCGGCGGCATGTCTGGCGGCGACCAGTTGGCCGGCACCGGGGTCACCTTCCGGCCCGCAGCAGTGGAAAGCCTCACGCATTTCCCGATCGTGCTCGCCGCGCATATGGCCGACGAGGGTCTGGTCCTGATGGTCGAAGTCATCGACGGCGCGATTGGAAACACCACCGCGGCCGCACTCGGCCAACGGCTACTGGCCACCGCCGAGCAACTGCTGCGGCAGTGGGACCGTCCGCTGCGAGACGTCAGCGTGCTGCTGGCCGACGAAGCGGCTCCGCTGGGCGCCGGATCGCCGAAACCCGACACGGCGCAGAGCATTCACACCCGGATCGCCGCGGTCGCCACACGCACACCGGACAGTCCGGCAGTGACGTGGGCGAACGGCACGCTGAGCTACCGCGAGCTCGACGACGCCGCCAACCGGCTCGCCGGCACGCTGGTAGCACGCGGCGTGGGTGCCGAAACCCCAGTGGCCATCCAGCTTTCCCGCGGACCTCAGTACGTTGTGGCGATCTTGGCGGCACTGAAAGCCGGCGCCACCTACGTGCCTTTGGAGCCGGGGATGCCCGCTGAACGGGTGAATTCGATTCTGCGGCAAAGCGGTGCCACCATCGTCATCGATGACGACTTCGCGGCCGACGGCGCCGGCGATTTCCAGCCCGCCGAGGTCGATCCCCGTCACGCCGCCTACGTGGTGTTCACGTCGGGAACAACTGGGGAACCCAAGGGCGTCATCGGAACTCACGCCGCGGTCGGCGCCTACGCCGACGATCATCTGGACCATGTGCTGCGACCGGCGGCGGCCCGGTTGGGCCGTCCGCTGCGCATCGCGCACGCATGGTCGTTCGCGTTCGACGCGGCCTGGCAGCCGCTGGTGGCGTTGCTCGACGGCCATATCGTGCACGTCGTCGACGAACACACCCAGACCGACGCCGAGGCACTGGTCGCAGCGATCGCCGAGCACGGTCGTCGACATGATCGACACCACCCCGTCGATGTTTGCTCAGCTGAGGTCGGCAGGTTTGCTGACCCGGGTGCCGCTGGCCGTGCTGGCCCTCGGTGGTGAAGCACTGGGTGGCAGCTCCTGGGCGTTCATCCGTACCCAGTGCGCCCGCACCGGTATGACCGCCTTCAACTGTTACGGCCCCACCGAGACCACGGTCGAGGCGGTGGTGGCGGCCATCGATCGCTACGACGAGCCGTCGATCGGGCGCCCGACCACTCACACCCGCGGCTACGTGCTGGACTCCGCGCTGCGCCCGGTGCCAGACGGCGTCGCGGGGGAGCTGTACCTCGGCGGCGCGCAGCTGGCCCGCGGTTACCTGAACCGCGCGCTCCGAAACCGTGCAGCGTTTCATCGCGGACCCCTTCGCCACCGGCAAACGGATGTATCGCACCGGCGATCTGGTGCGCCGCCAACCCGGCGGTTCGCTGCAGTACGTGGGGCGCGCCGATGCGCAGGTCAAGATTCGCGGCCATCGGGTGGAGCCGGGCGAGATCGCGGTGGTGCTCGAATCGCATCCGGGCGTGCGGCATGCCAGCGTCGTGGTGCACGAACGGCATGGCGTTCCGCGGTTGGTCGCCTATGTGGCGGTGGGGGATTCGACGGGCCGGCCACCGGCCGTGAACGAGCTGCGCCGCATGCTGGTTGGCCGGTTGCCGCGCTACATGGTTCCCCAACGCATCGTGATCGTCGACGACATCCCGTTGACCCCCAACGGCAAACTGGACGAAATAGCCTTGGCGGCAATCGATTCGGCAGTATCGACGGAGTCCGTCGCAACCGAGCCGGACACCGCGACCGAGTCGGCGCTCACCGAAGTGCTCACCGAGATCCTGCACGTCACCCGCATCGACCCGAACGCCGACTTTCTGGAGCTGGGACTCGACAGCATCGTGGCCCTGTCGGTCGTGCAGTCGGCCCGCCGGCGCGGCATCGCGCTGCGCGCCAGGCTCGTCCTCGAATGCAGCAGCGTGCGTGAACTAGCTGAGGCCATTGACTCTGAAGCAGCCGCTGACGGAGCCGCCGAGGCTGCCCACCCGACGTCGGATGCACACGCTGACAGCGGGCCGATACCACTGCTGGCCAATGCGCACTGGCTCTACGAATTCGGCGAGCCACGAAGGCTGGCGCAGGCTGAAGCGATTCGGCTGCCCGACGGTGTCACCGGTGAACAGCTGAGAGCAGCGCTGGCAGCCATCGTCGACGGCCACGAAGTACTGCGCACTCGGCTGGACCGCGCAACCATGACGCTGCACCCCGATCAGCCACGCGATTTCCTCACCGAGCTCACCGTTTCCGGTGAGCTGCAGGCGGCCGTCGCTGCTGAGACCGGGCGCGCGATCGACAGCATCGACCCCGAACACGGAAAACTCCTGGCGGCAGCGTGGCTGCGGCCGCCGACCGGCCAGAGCGTGCTGGTGCTGGCCGCCCATGTGCTGGCCCTGGACCCGGTGTCGTGGCAGGTGGTGCTCGGCGAACTCGACGCCACCCTGCACGCGCTGATGGCCGGCAACACTCCGGCACCCGTCCGCGAGCACACCAGCTACCGACACTGGGTCGACACGATGACTGCGCGGGCGGAATCGCTTGACAGCGAACCGTATTGGACCACGCAACTCGCCGGTGAGGATCCCGAGCTGGGTCGACGGCGGCTGGCTCCGGACAGCGACGTCGCCGCCGGACTGCTCGTCCAAACGGCGATGCTGGACGTCGGATACCACTGCGCGGCTGCTGAAGTCCGGCCTGCCGGTGTTCGACGTTCTGATCGCCGCCGCGTCGCGAATGGTCACCCGGTGGCGGCAACGGCGCGGCCAGCCGACGCCTGCGCCGCTGCTCGCGCTGGAAACTCACGGCCGCGCCGACGCGCTGTTCGACGACGCGGTGGACACGGGCGAAACGGTGGGACTGCTGAGCGCGATCTACCCGTTGCGTGTCGACACCGAAGATCCGCGGCAGGTGCGGGAACTGCTGAGATCGATTCCCGGCCACGGTATCGACTACGGGCTGCTGCGCTATCTTCGCGGCGACACCGCGAGCCGACTGGCCGGCTTCGGTGAACCGCAGCTGCTGCTGAACTATCTGGGTCGCGCCGACGTCGGCGGAGCCAGCGGACTGTGGCTGGATCGTGGTCTGCTGACCGGGGTTTCGCCGCTGCCGGAGCCCGGACTGGCCGTGCGCTACGAGCTGAGCCTGGTAGCCACCGTGCTCGGCAGTGGCGATCACCAGGTATTGGTGACACAGTGGCGAGCGCTGCCCGACATACTCAGTGAATCGGACATCGCTGCATTACAGGAGCTTTGGACCCAGGCGCTCGAGGAGATGGTGCCATGACCACGCTTGCGGTGCTGGGCGCCGGCGTGAAAGCGGTGGCGGTTGCCGCCAAAGCGCACGTGCTGAGCGAGATGGGCGTCGAGGCGCCGAACGTGGTGGCCATCGAGCGGACCGGGGTCGGGGCCAACTGGCAGGCCAGCGGTGGCTGGACCGACGGCGCACAACGGCTGGGTACCAGCCCGGAAAAGGACGTCGGCTTCCCGTACCGCTCGTCGCTGGTGCCGCGCCGAAACGGTGAACTCGACGAACGGATGATCCAGCACAGCTGGCAGTCGTACCTGATCGCCACCAGTCAGTTCGCGCAGTGGATCGACCGCGGCCGTCCGGCGCCGACCCATCGGCGCTGGAGTCAGTATCTGCGCTGGGTGGCCGACGAGATCGGCATGACAGTGGTCTACGGAGAGGTCGAACGCCTCGCGGTGGACGGTGCGCAGTGGGCGCTGCACACCGACGAAGCGTGCGTGCACGCCGACGGTCTGATGATCACCGGCCCCGGACAAGCCGAGCGATCACTGCTGCCGGGCAATCCGCGGGTGTTGTCGATCGCTCAGTTCTGGCATCGCGCCGGCCAGCAGGACCGGATCAACGCAGAGCGGGTGGCGGTGATCGGCGGCGGCGAGACCGCCGCCGCGATGCTCAATGAGCTTTTCCGGCACCGGGTTTCCACCATCACGGTCATCTCGCCGCAGGTAACCCTGTTCACCCGCGGCGAAAGCTTCTTCGAGAACGCGCTGTTCTCCGACCCCAGCGACTGGACGGCGCTGACGGTGGACGAGCGGCGCGACGCGATCGCCCGGACCGACCGCGGGGTGTTCTCGTCCAACGTCCAGGACGCGTTGCTGGCCGACGACCGCATCCGTCACCTGCGCGGCCGGGTGGCCCATGCGGTCGGTCGTGAGGAGCAGATCCGGCTGACGCTGTCCACCAACCGGGGTAGCGAAAACCTGGAAACAGTGCACGGTTTCGACCTGGTCATCGATGGTTCGGGCGCCGACCCGTTGTGGTTCACCTCGCTGTTCAGCCAGGACGCGCTCGACCTGCTGGAGCTGGGCCTGGGCGGCCCGCTGACCGGTGATCGCGTCACCGAAGCGATCGGCCACGACCTCGCTGTGATCGATGTCGCGCCGAAGTTGTTCTTGCCCAACCTCGCCGGGCTCAACCAGGGACCCGGCTTCCCCAACCTCAGTTGCCTGGGGTTGCTGTCCGACCGGGTGCTGGGTACCGATCTGGGCGGCAGCCCCCCTCGAGCGACCAGCACAGCCTCGACCAGCAGAGCCTCGACCAGGAGAGATGATGAGCACCAATCCCTTCGATGACGAGAACGGCATGTTCGTCGTCCTCGTCAATGACGAAGACCAGCACAGCTTGTGGCCGACGTTCGCCGACGTCCCGGCGGGCTGGCGAAAGATCTTCGGCGAGGCCGGTCGCGCGGAATGCCTGGCCTATGTCGAGGAGAACTGGACCGACATGCGGCCCCGGAGTCTCCGCGAGTCGATGGACCACTAGTGGCTCGCGGTTTCCAGGGTGCGATGTTGCGGGGCTTCGGCGCCCGCGACCACACCGCGACCGTCATCGAAACCGTCAGCATCGCACCCCATTTCGTGCGGATCCGGATGGAATCACCCACTCTGTTCCAAGACGCCCAGGCCGAACCCGCTGCCTGGCTCCGGTTCTGGTTCCCTGACCCCGAGGGGTCGACCACCGAATTTCAGCGCGCCTACACAATCTCCGAAGCCGATGTACCCGCCGGTCGTTTCGCCGTCGATGTGGTGCTGCACGACCCGGCCGGGCCGGCGTCGTTGTGGGCCCGCACCGTCGAACCCGGCGCGACCATCGCGGTGATGTCGCTGATGGGTTCGTCGCGTTTCGACACACCTGACGAGCAGCCGGCCGGCTACCTGTTGGTCGGTGACTCCGCGTCGATCCCGGGGATAAACGGCATCATCGGAGTCGTCCCGGACGACGTGCCGATCGAGGTGTATCTCGAACAGCACGACGACAACGACCGGCAGATTCCGATCGCTGAGCATCCGCGGTTGCGGCTGCACTGGGTCAGCCGACGCGACGAGAAGTCACTCGCGGCGGCTATCGAGACCCGGGACTGGTCGGATTGGTATGCCTGGGCGACACCGGAAGCCACCACGCTCAAGCACGTTCGGACCCGGCTGCGCGACGACTTCGGCTTCCCCAAATCCGAGATTCACGCGCAGGCCTATTGGAGCGCTGGGCGCGAAATGGGTATCCGCCGCGGCGACAAAGAGGCGACGGTCGACACCGTCGCGCTCGGCAGTGACCCGGTGACCGGAGAGCCGGAAAGTATTGTGGTTCAGCAGGAGCCAACCGCCAAGGGGAGCTGGCGCGCCCAGGCCGCCGGCCGGTTGCTCGCGCCGCTGCGCTCGGCGCTGATCGCCTCCGGTGTGCTGCAGGCGATCATCACGCTGGTCCAGCTCGCGCCGTTCCTGTTGTTGGTCGAACTCGCCAGGCTTTTGGTGTCGGGCGCCGAGCCGTCGCGACTGCGCGAGATCGGCGTCGCGGCGGTGGCGCTGCTCGGGTTCGGCACCTTGCTGGGTGCCGCGCTGACGCTGTGGCTGCATGTCGTGGATGCCCGGTTCGCCAGCGACCTGCGTTCGCGGTTGCTGAGCAAGCTCTCGCGATTGCCGTTGGGGTGGTTCACCGCTCGCGGTTCGGGGTCGATCAAACAACTGGTCGCCGACGACACACTGTCACTGCACTATCTGGTCACCCACGCCATTCCGGACGCGGTCGCCGCGGTGGTCGCACCGCTGGCGGTCCTGGTCTACCTGTTCGTCGTCGACTGGCGGGTGGCTCTGGTGTTGTTCATCCCGGTGCTGGTCTATCTGGTGTTGACGTCGTCGATGACGATTCAGTCCGGCCCGCGCATCCCGCAGTCGCAACGCTGGGCCGAGCGGATGAGCAGCGAGGCCGGCGCCTATCTCGAGGGCCAGCCGGTGATCCGTGTCTTCGGCGGCGCCGCCGCCTCGAGTTTCCGCCGCCGCCTGGACGAATACGTCGGCTTCCTCACCGACTGGCAGCGCCCGCTGGCCGGCAAGAAGACCCTGATGGATCTGGTCACGCGCCCCACCACATTCCTGTGGCTGATCGTCGGGACCGGCACCCTGCTGGTCGTCGGCGGCCAGATGAAGCCGGTCAATCTGTTGCCGTTCTTGCTGCTGGGCACCACCTTCGGCGCCCGGCTGCTCAACATCGCCTACGGCCTCGGCGGCATCCGCGCCGGGTTGCTGGCGGCCCGCCGCCTGCAGATCACCCTCGACGAACCGGAACTCTCGGTGCGCGACCACCCACGCGAAGTGCCCGACGACACGTCGGCCACTGTGGTATTCGACCGGGTGACCTTCGGCTACCGCCCCGGTGTTCCGGTCGTCCACGACGTGTCGCTGACGCTGCGGCCCGGCACCGTCACCGCGCTGGTCGGCCCGTCCGGGTCGGGGAAGTCGACACTGGCCGCGCTGCTGGCCCGCTTCTACGACGTGCAGGATGGCGCGATAACCGTTGACGGACAAGACATCCGGTCGTTGACCGCCGATGGGCTCTACACCCGAGTCGGATTCGTCCTGCAGGAAACTCAGCTCGTCCACGGCACCGTCGCCGAGAACATCGCGCTGGCCGTCCCCGATGCCACGCCCGCTCAGATCGAGGCCGCAGCACGGGAGGCTCAGATCCACGAGCGCATCGTCCGGCTGCCGGCCGGCTACGACACCATGCTCGGTGCGGCCAGCGGCCTGTCCGGCGGGGAACGTCAACGGTTGACGATCGCGCGCGCGATTCTCGCCGACACCGGTGTCCTCATCCTCGACGAGGCTACCGCTTTCGCGGACCCTGAGTCGGAATACCTTGTGCAGCAAGCGCTCAACCGGTTGACCCGAGACCGCACGGTACTGGTGATCGCTCATCGGCTGCACACCATCGTCGGCGCCGATCAGATCGTCGTGCTCGACCACGGCCGCATCGCCGAACAAGGCACCCACGACGAATTGCTGGCCGCCGACGGACGTTATCGCCGACTGTGGGACAGCGGCCGTCGCGACCCGGTCACCGCCACCACAGCGCAGGAGGCCACGCGATGATCCGCACCTGGATCGGCCTGGTCCCGGCTGAGCGTCGCGGCAGGGTTCTGGTGTACACCGTGCTCGCGTTGATCTCGGTGATCGTGCGGGCCGTCGGCACCGTCCTGCTGGTCCCGTTGGTGGGAGCGTTGTTCAGCAACACCCCGCACCAGGCGCTGGGCTGGCTCGGCTGGCTCACCGCCGCGACCGCCGCCGGCTGGGCGATCGACACCGCCACTGCGCGAATCGGTTTCGACCTCGGCTTCGCGGTACTCGACCACACCCAGCACGATGTGGCGGATCAGTTGCCGGATGTGCGGCTGGAGTGGTTCAGTGCCGACAACACCGCGACGGCACGGCAGGCGATCGCCGCGACCGGACCGGAACTGGTCGGGCTCGCCGTGAACCTGCTCACCCCGTTGGTCACCGCAGTGCTGCTGCCGGCCGCCATCGCGGTGGCGCTGCTGCCGGTGTCCTGGCAACTCGGCGCCGCGGCCATGGGCGGTGTGCCATTGCTACTCGGAGCACTGTGGGCTTCGGCCCGGCTGGCTCGTCGTGCCGATCATGCTGCCGCTGAGGCGAATACGTCGTTGACCGAACGGATCATCGAGTTCGCCCGCACCCAGCAGGCGTTGCGCGCGGCGCGACGCGTCGAGCCGGCCCGAAGTATGGTCGGCGACGCGCTGGCCGCCCAGCACGGGGCGACCATGCGGCTGCTGACCATGCAGGTTCCCGGCCAGCTGCTGTTCAGCCTGGCCAGCCAGCTCGCGCTGATCCTGTTCGCCGGTGCGACAACCGCTTTGACGGTCACCCACACGCTGAGCGTGCCCGAGGCGGTCGCGCTGATCGTGGTGATCGCCCGCTACCTGGAGCCGTTCACCTCGATCAGCGAGCTGGGGCCGGCGCTGGAGAGCACCCGCGCGACCCTCGGACCGGATCCGCGCGGTGCTCAACGCCCCGGTCATGACCGCCGGAACCGAAACCCGTCGCGGCCCGCACGATGCGCCGCTCATCGAGTTCGACGACGTCACCTTCGGCTACGACGGCGCAAGCGCCCCGGTGCTGGACGGCGTGAGCTTCGCGCTTCGACCGGGCAGCACCACGGCGATCGTCGGGCCGTCCGGTTCGGGCAAGAGCACGATCCTGGCGCTGATCGCCGGCCTGTACCAGCCCGGCCGCGGCCGCGTCCTGGTGGACGGCGTCGATGTCGCGACGCTCGACGCCGAAGCCCGCCGTGCGGCGACCAGCGTGGTGTTTCAACACCCCTACCTCTTTCACGGGACCATCCGCGAGAACATCTCGGCCGGAGACCCCACAGCCGCCGAGGCCCAGTTCAGCCGCGCCGTCGCGCTGGCCAGGGTGGACGAACTCACCGGCAGACTGGCTGCGGGGGCCGACACCGTGGTTGGCGAAGCCGGCTCGGCGCTGTCCGGTGGTGAACGGCAGCGGGTCAGCATCGCCCGCGCCCTGCTCAAACCGGCGCCGATCCTGCTCGTCGACGAGGCCACCAGTGCGCTGGACACCGAGAACGAGGCCGCCGTGGTCGACGCGCTCACCGCCGATCCGCAATTACGCACCAAGGTGATCGTTGCTCATCGGTTGGCCAGCATCCGCCATGCCGACCGGGTGCTGTTCCTCGACGCGGGCAAGATCGTCGAAGACGGTACGGTCGACGACTTGCTCACCGCAGGTGGGCGTTTCGAGGACTTCTGGCGCCAGCAGCGCGACGCCGCCGAGTGGCGAATCCACGTCGGCTAGCCGTGCCGGTTTTGGATGGACGACACCCGGCAATCCGACACGCCAACACCCGGGTCGCCAGGGATCCGACGATGACCAGCAGAATGACACCGATATCCAAATCGAAGGGACAACGATGACCTTGAAAATGTTCGCCACCGGGGTGGCCGCCGTGGCCGCTATGGGAGCCGCCGCGGCTGGCGCGACCTCACTGGCCTCCAGCGGCGCACCCGCACCGCAGTTCGTGCCCGTCGTGCTCAGCGCGCCGCTCGACCCGCCGCCGCCGGCGCCGGGCCAGCCGCCGCTGCCGAGCCCGCAACAGCTGTCCGACGTGTGCAACCGCGTCACCGACCCCGGCGTGGGCTACGAGACCAAAGTCGGCCTGGTGGAAAACGGAATCCCGCCTCGGCGAGGGCCACGTTGCCGACCACGACCTGCGCAAGGCCTTCCGCAACGGAAACTTCCCGGAGCAGTTCGCCGTCAGCAACATCGAGCCGGTCCCGGGCAACGGGGTGAAAGCCGACGTCGCCATCACCGGACCGAAGTTCGCCGGTCCGGTCGAGAAGACTCTCGTGTTCATCGATCAGGGCGGCACCTGGGTGCTGCAGCATGACGCCGCGCTGGCACTGGTGCAGGCGGCCACAGCCGTTAACTGACAGCCGGACGCGGTCACTCAGCGTGCTGGGTGACCGCGTCGAGGTCGAGCAACCGCGCGTGCAGCACGGTGCGATTTCGCAGCGCCGAGCGCACCGCGTGGTGCACACCGTCTTCGAGATAGCAGACGCCCTTCCACTTCACCGCGTGCGGGAAGAGATCGCCGTAGAAGGTGGAATCCTCGGACAGCAGGCGATCCAGGGCCAGCACTGTCGTGGTGGTGACCAGTTCGTCGAGCCGAATCTGTCGCGGCGGAATCCGGGACCAGTCCCGGTAGGACAGGCCGTGCTCCGGGTAAGGCTTGCCGTCCCGCACACCCTTGAAGATCATCCGCGGCTCGTTTCCCCCGACCTGGACACAAAGGCCAAGGTTAGCGCGGTGACGAGACGGTAGTCGCTGGTGATCCCCGTAAAGTGGTCGGGTGAGGAGGGTCGATCCGGATGGGAACTGCCGATGAGCGCCGCTTTCAGGTGCTGCGCGCGATCGTCGCCGACTTCGTCTCGACCCAGGAGCCGATCGGCTCGAAGTCGCTGGTAGACCGGCATAACCTCGGCGTCTCGTCAGCGACGGTCCGCAACGACATGGCCGTGCTCGAGGCCGAGGGCTACATCACCCAGCCGCACACCAGCTCCGGTCGGGTACCGACCGAAAAGGGTTACCGCGAGTTCGTCGACCGGCTCGACGACGTCAAACCGCTGTCGGGCGCCGAGCGTCGGGCCATCCAGAGCTTCCTGGAGTCCGGCGTCGACCTCGACGACGTCCTGCGCCGCGCCGTTCGGCTGCTGGCCCAACTGACCCGGCAGGTCGCCGTCGTGCAGTACCCGACGCTGTCGACCTCGACGGTGCGGCACCTGGAGGTCATCGCGCTCACCCCGGCCAAGCTGCTGATGGTGGTGATCACCGACACCGGCCGGGTGGACCAGCGCGTTGTCGAACTCGGCGACGTCATCGACGACCACCAGCTCTCGCAGCTGCGCGAGATGCTCGGGCAGGCGCTGGACGGCAAGAAGCTCGGGGCGGCGTCCGTCGCGGTCGCCGACCTGGCTGCGCAGCTGCACGGTCGCAGTGGCCAGTCGAAGAGCCTCAGCGACGCGGTCGGCCGCTCTGCCACGGTGCTCCTCGAGTCGTTGGTCGAGCACACCGAGGAGCGGCTGCTGCTGGGCGGCACCGCGAACCTGACCCGCAACACCGCGGACTTCGGCGGCTCGCTGCGCTCCATCCTGGAAGCGCTCGAAGAACAGGTCGTTGTCCTGAAGTTGCTGGCCGCCCAGCAGGAAACCGGCAAGGTCACCGTGCGCATCGGACAGGAGACCGAGGCCGAGCAGATGATGGGCACCTCGGTGGTGACTACCACCTACGGCACCCTCGACACCGTCTACGGCGGCATGGGTGTGCTCGGCCCCACCCGGATGGACTATCCGGGAACTATCGCTAGTGTCGCTGCGGTTGCTCTCTACATCGGCGAAGTGCTGGGTACACGATGAGCCCGCATTCCAGGCACAATTCATTGATGGCCGTCACCGCACGGTCGATCTGGGCCTGAGGGCCCAGGAAAGTTCAGGAAGGTCATAGCGTGGCACGCGACTACTACGGTCTGCTCGGCGTGGGCAAGAACGCGAGCGATACGGAACTCAAGCGCGCGTATCGCAAACTGGCGCGCGAGTTGCACCCCGACGTCAACCCCGACGAGGGCGCCCAGGCGAAGTTCAAGGAGATCAGCGTCGCCTACGAGGTGCTGTCGGACCCCGACAAGCGGCGCATCGTCGACATGGGCGGCGACCCGCTGGAGAACGCGGCCGCGGGTGGCGGCGGCGGCTTCGGCGGGTTCGGTGGTCTCGGCGATGTCTTCGAGGCGTTCTTCGGCGGCGGTTCGACGTCGCGCGGGCCGGTCGGACGGGTGCGGCCGGGTTCGGACTCGCTGCTGCGGATGCGACTGGATCTGACCGAATGCGCGACCGGTGTCAGCAAGCAGGTCACCGTCGACACCGCCGTGCTGTGTGACCGCTGCCAGGGCCGCGGCACCAACGGCAACTCGACGCCGGTGTCCTGCGACACCTGTGGCGGTCGCGGCGAGGTGCAGACCGTGCAGCGGTCGCTGCTCGGTCAGGTGCTGACGGCACGACCGTGCCCCACCTGCCGCGGCGTCGGCGAGGTCATCCCCGACCCCTGCCACCAATGTGGCGGCGACGGCCGGGTGCAGGCCCGTCGGGACATCGCCGTGAAGATCCCCGCCGGCGTCGGCGACGGGATGCGGGTCCGGCTCGCCGCCCAGGGTGAAGTGGGGCCCGGCGGCGGACCGGCCGGCGACCTATACGTCGAGATCCACGAGCAGCCTCACGACATTTTCGTGCGCGACGGCGACGATCTGCACTGCACGATTTCGGTGCCGATGGTCGACGCGGCCCTCGGCACGACGGTGACCGTCGACGCGATCATCGACGGCCTGACCGAGATCACCTTCCCGGCGGGCACCCAGCCCGGTTCGGTGACGACTCGTCGCGGGCACGGCATGCCGCACCTGCGTTCCGGTGTGCGCGGCGACCTGCACGTGCACGTCGAGGTGGTGGTGCCCGAACGTATCGACCACCAAGACGCCGACCTGCTGCGCGAGTTCAAGAGCCGCCGCGGCCGCGACGTCACCGAGGTCAAGTCGACGCACACGGCCGGGAGCAACAACGGCGGCTTGTTCAGCCGTCTGCGCGAAACCTTCACCGGGCGCTAATTGCCCGGCCTGTTCTACATCGACGCGCTGCCCGACAACGGTGAGTTGGCCGTCGTCGACGGCGACGAAGGTTTCCACGCCGCCACCGTGCGACGCATCCGCGTGGGGGAAGAGCTGATTCTCGGCGACGGCGCCGGCGGTGTCGCCCGCTGTGTCGTCGAAGAGACCGCACGCGACGGGCTGAAGGCCCGGGTGGTGGACCGCCGGCACGTCTCGCCCGCCCAGCCGTCGGTGACCGTGGTCCAGGCGCTGCCCAAATCTGAGCGCTCCGAACTGGCCGTCGAGCTGGCCACCGAGGCCGGCGCCGACGCGCTGGTGGCCTGGCAGGCCGCGCGCTGCGTGGCCCGCTGGGACGGTGCCCGCGCCGAGAAGGGTCTGCGGCGATGGCGCGCAGTCGCCCGCGCCGCCGCCCAGCAGTCCCGACGCGCCTACATCCCGTCGGTCGATGGCGTGCTGTCGACCGCGGCGCTGGTCACGCGGATCGGCGAGGTGACGTCATCGGGAGGCCTCGTCTTGGCGCTGCACGAGTCGGCTGTCGGCCCGTTGACGGATCTGAGTTTGGCGCAGGCCGCGTCGCTGATGCTGGTGGTCGGCCCTGAAGGCGGCATCGCTCCCGACGAACTGGCCGCGATCGTCGATGCGGGCGCGAACGCCGTGCGCCTGGGCCCGACCGTGCTGCGCACCTCGACCGCCGCCGCCGTCGCGCTGGGTGCGATCGGCGCACTAACACCGCGCTGGACGCAGTCTGACCCGGACGGAGCCTGAAAGGGAGCCGACGTTTACAGCGGGGGGACGGTTTCTCTGGGCTCGTAGGTGTCCAGGAGGGTGGAGTGTCCGACGAGCCATTGGCGCCCCGACTCCAACCCCTTCACGAGGTAGCGAGTTCCTATGCGGCCGTTGACGCACTTCATGATCTCGACAGCGGATTCGTGTTGTCCCCGTCGTCGATCCCAGACAGCACCCTCGATGAGCGCGGTATGACGTGGTGAATCAAACCAGCGACGTTTCACACCGTGAGTGTACTAAATCGGCCCAATATTCTGCCACTATCATGTTTTCTGGAAATTCCCTGCACTGCTGTTCTCAAGGAATGAGAAGCCAGCGGTCGGCTGCCGCGGCAGACGTCGACCAAGCGCTCGACATGCTGTTGGTTCGCGTGCGGTACCGCTCACCCAACGGCTAACCGCTGGGTTCGTAAACCGCACGGCGGTAGACTCGAACCGCTAATCCGCTGGACAATCCGCAGAAAGCAGGCATCGGAAACCACGTGACCCCCCGCGAAACCAACGCTGCTGACCCGTCGCATCTGCAAGTTCGCAGCAGCATCGACGTTCCGCCCGACCTCGTCATGGGCCTGCTGGGCTCCGCCGACGAAAACCTGCGCGCACTCGAGGGCCTCCTGGCCGCAGATGTGCATGTCCGCGGCAACGCGGTGACGCTGTCCGGTGAACCCGCCGACGTCGCGCTCGCCGAACGGGCCCTCTCCGAACTGGTCGCGATTGTCGACGGTGGCCAGCCGCTGACCCCGGAAGGGGTGCGCCACAGCGTCGCGATGCTGGTCGGCACCGGAAACGAGTCACCCGCCGAAGTGCTGACGCTGGACATCCTGTCGCGTCGCGGCAAGACGATTCGGCCCAAAACGCTCAACCAGAAGCGCTATGTCGATGCGATCGACAACCACACCATCGTGTTCGGGATCGGTCCGGCCGGCACCGGCAAGACCTACCTGGCCATGGCCAAGGCGGTCAACGCGCTGCAGACCAAGCAGGTCACCCGCATCATCTTGACCCGGCCGGCGGTGGAAGCCGGTGAGCGTCTTGGCTTTCTGCCCGGCACGCTGAGCGAGAAGATCGACCCATACCTGCGTCCGCTCTACGACGCTTTGCACGACATGATGGATCCCGAGCTGATCCCGAAGCTGATGTCGGCGGGCGTGATCGAGGTTGCACCGCTGGCGTACATGCGCGGCCGCACGCTCAATGACGCCTTCATCATCCTCGACGAGGCGCAGAACACCACCGCCGAACAGATGAAGATGTTCCTCACACGTCTCGGCTTTGGCTCCAAAGTCGTTGTCACCGGCGATGTTACGCAGGTTGATCTGCCAGGAAACAATCGATCGGGTTTGCGTGCGGCAGTCGATATTCTCGACGGAATCGACGACATCCACGTCTCGGAGCTCACCAGCGCCGACGTGGTCCGTCACCGGCTGGTTTCCGAGATCGTGGACGCCTACGCGCGACACGAACAACAGCCCGGCCTGACGTTGAACCGCGCTGCGCGACGCGCTCCCGGTCGCCGGTGACGCCGTGACGATCGAGGTTGCCAACGAATCCGGAATCGACGTGTCCGAATCCGAATTGATCAGCGTCGCAAAGTTTGTCATCACCCAGATGGATGTCAACCCGGCCGCTGAGTTGTCGATGGTGCTGTTGGACACCGCGGCGATGGCCGACCTGCACATGCGCTGGATGGACCTACCTGGGCCGACCGACGTGATGAGCTTCCCGATGGACGAGCTCGAGCCGGGCGGGCGCCCGGATGCGCCGGAGCCGGGACCGGCCATGCTCGGCGACATCGTGCTGTGTCCCGAGTTCGCCGCCGAGCAGGCCGCGGCCGCCGGTCACTCACTGGGACATGAGTTGGCGCTGTTGACCATTCACGGCGTTCTGCATCTGCTCGGCTACGACCACGGCGAGCCGGACGAAGAAAAAGAGATGTTCGGCCTGCAGCGCCGCCTGCTCGAGGAGTGGGTTGCCGATCAGGTCGAGTTCTACCGCAAGCTACGCCAGCATGAGCGAGACCAGCTGTTGCTGGACAAATCAAGGTATTTCGAGAATTGAACAGCTCCGCTTCGCTGCTCGGCGCGATCCTGCTGATCTCGCTGGGTAGCGTGTTCGCGGCCATCGATGCGGCGGTCAGCACGGCCTCGATCGCGCGGGTGCAGGAAATGGTTCGCGATGAGCGTCCCGGTGCGGTGCGCCTGGCCAAGGTGATGACCGATCGGCCCCGATACATCAATCTGGTTGTGCTGCTGCGGATCGTCTGTGAGATCAGCGCAACGGTCCTGCTGGCCCAGTTCTTCTATCGGCAAGTGAGCCGCGACTGGGGTCTGTTCATCGCCGCGGCCGTCATGGTGGTGATCAGTTTCGTCGTCATCGGTGTCGGTCCGAGGACGCTCGGCCGTCAGAATGCCTATTCCATCGCGCTGGTGTCGGCGCTTCCGCTGCAAACCATTTCGGTACTGCTGACCCCGATCAGCCGCCTGCTGGTGGTGCTCGGAAACATGCTGACGCCCGGTCGCGGCTTCCGCAACGGCCCGTTCGCCTCCGAGATCGAGTTGCGCGAAGTCGTCGATCTGGCGCAGCAGCGCGGCGTGGTTGCCGCCGACGAACGGCGGATGATCGAGTCGGTGTTCGAACTCGGCGACACACCGGCCCGCGAGGTGATGGTGCCCCGCAC
The DNA here is from genome assembly GCA_963737375.1 of uncultured Actinomycetota bacterium. Lineage (GTDB taxonomy): Bacteria > Actinomycetota > Actinomycetes > Mycobacteriales > Mycobacteriaceae > Mycobacterium. Next base: position 55,092 of record CAVTSP010000026.1, on the reverse strand, counting down.
CGAGATGATCTGGATCGAAAACGACAAGTCCGCCGCCGAGGCGATATCGGTGGCCGTGCGCAGTGGGCACTCCCGCATTCCCGTCATCGGCGAGAACGTCGACGACATCGTCGGCGTGGTGTACCTGAAAGATTGTGTGCAACAGGCGTATTACGCATCGGCGAGCGGTCGCGACACCGCGGTGACGGAGGTGATGCGACCGGCGGTGTTCGTGCCGGACTCCAAGCCGCTCGATCAGTTACTGCGCGAGATGCAACGGATGCGCAACCACATGACGCTGCTGGTCGACGAGTACGGTGCGATCGCGGGCCTGGTGACCATCGAGGATGTGCTGGAGGAGATCGTCGGGGAAATCGCCGACGAGTACGACGCCGGCGAAGTCGCACCGGTCGAAGATTTGGGCGACAACCGGTTCCGGGTGTCGGCGCGGTTGCCGATCGAAGATGTCGGCGAGCTGTACGGCGTGGAATTCGAGGAGGATCTCGACGTGGACACGGTTGGCGGCTTGCTGGCTTTGGAATTGGGCCGGGTGCCGTTGCCGGGCTCCGAGGTGGAGTCACACGGTCTGCGGTTGCATGCCGAGGGTGGGCCCGATCACCGTGGCCGGGTGCGGATCGGCACCGTACTGGTCAGCCGCGATGACTGAATTCCGTTCCGGCTTCGTCTGTTTCGTCGGGCGACCGAACACCGGCAAGTCGACCCTGACCAATGCGCTGGTCGGCTCGAAAGTGGCGATTACGTCGAACCGCCCGCAGACCACCCGGCACACCATCCGGGGCATCGTGCACCGTGACGACTTCCAGATCATCCTGGTCGACACCCCCGGGCTGCATCGACCGCGCACCCTGCTGGGTAAGCGGCTTAACGACCTGGTCCGCGACACCTACAGCGAAGTCGACGCCATCGGCTTGTGCATTCCGGCCGACGAGGCGATCGGGCCGGGGGACCGGTGGATCGTGGAGCAGATCCGATCTACGGCTCCCAGAACACAATTGATCGCCGTCGTCACCAAGATCGACAAGACGCCCAAGGACAAGTTGGCCGCCCAACTCATGGCGGTGAGCGAACTGGTCGGCGACTCCGCGGAGGTCGTCCCGGTCTCGGCTGTCAGCGGTGAGCAAGTCGACGTGCTGATCGGGGTGCTGGCCGGTGTACTGCCGCCCGGGCCGGCGTATTACCCCGACGGAGAGCTGACCGATGAACCCGAAGAAACTCTGATGGCCGAGTTCATCCGGGAAGCGGCCCTGGAAGGCGCGCGCGACGAGTTGCCGCATTCGCTCGCGGTGATGATCGACGAAGTGAACCCCCGCGAGGGGCGCGATGACCTGATCGACGTGCATGCGATTCTCTTCGTCGAACGGGACAGCCAGAAAGGCATCGTGATCGGCAAGGGCGGGGAGAGGCTGCGCGAAGTGGGCACCGCCGCACGCGATCAGATCGAGAAGCTGCTGGGCACCAAGGTGTACCTCGACCTGCGCGTCAAGGTGGCCAAGAACTGGCAGCGCGACCCCAAACAGCTTGGCCGACTAGGCTTTTGACCTCTTAGCGCACGGCCTCGGTCTCGGCGTTCCACCAGACTGCCGGCTGCTTGGCCGCCCAGCCGCCCACCGCCTCGAGCTCGGCGGCCAACGACACCAGCAGCGGTTCGCTGTTCGCCGGTCCCATCAGTTGCACGCCGATCGGTAAGCCTTCGGCGGTGAAGCCGGCCGGAACATTGATCGACGGCCACCCCAACACATTCCACGGCCAGGTCACCGGGCAGGCGGCGATCATCTCGCGGTCGGTGCCCAGACCGCTGAGCCCGTCGAAGGCGTCTGCCAGCGGGGGAGGCAGCGCCGTGGTCGGCGCCACCACGACGTCGACAATGCGGAAGATCGAGCCGACCCGCCGTTGGTTGGCGGCTTCGCTCGCCCGGGCGGCGCGCAGGATCTGCTGCGAGAGCAACCGGCCCATCCGCATGTTGGCCAGCGTCCGGCGGTCGAACTCGACACCGTCACCCAACCGCTCGGCCCAGTCCAGCAACCCCGATGTGGACCGCGACAGAAAGTTCCAGGACAGCCGTAACCCGTAATCGGGATTGCCCTCGACCACGCTGTGCCCCAACAGTCGAAGCTGATCGCCCACCGATTCCAGCGCCGACGCGATCTCCGGATCCAGTCGAGCCGGAAAGGCGGTGAAGGGGAACCGGGTCGACAGCGCGATCCGCAGGGAGCCGGGCGCGATGCCGACGTGGTCGGACACCGTCACGGGCCGTGGCTTGTGCAGGTCGCCGTCGACGTTGCCGGAGGCCGCATCGAGCACCAGCGCCGCATCGGCGACCGTGCGTGCCAGCACGCCGTTGACTGTGATCCCGTTGAACGCCTCGCGCAGCGGCCAGGTCGAGATGCGGCCACGTTGAGGCTTGATGCCGACCAGATGGGTCCAGGCCGCCGGGATGCGGACGCTGCCCGCCCCGTCGGAGCCGATCGCCGCGGTCACCAGGCCGGCGGCCACCGCTGCCGCGCTGCCGCCCGAGGATCCGCCCGGGGTGTGCCGACGCGACCACGGGTTGCGGGTGTGGCCGAATGCGGGCCCACTCGTGAACGGCCACTGGCCCAGCTCGCAGGTGTTGGTCTTCCCGACGATCACCGCACCGGCGGCCTTGAGGCGGCGCACCACTTCGGCGTCCTGGGCGGCCGGCTGGACATAGCCGGACGTGCCGAAGTAGGTGGGCTGGCCCGCGACGTCGACGTCGTCCTTGACCGCGATCGGCACGCCGAGCAGGGGCGCCTGGTCGCCGTCGGCGCGGCGCCGGTCGGCCTCGGCGGCACCGGCCAGCGCCGACGCGGTGAGCACCACGCGGAACGCGTTCAGCGTCGGCTGGCTCAGTTCGATGGCGTGCAGCGCGCGGCGGACCAGCTCGACAGAGGTCACCTCACCGCTGGCCAATTGGTAGAGCTGGTCGGTCAGCGTCGGGAAACGGCGATCGGTGGAGTTACTCATCAGTACCGAGATTATCGGCGCGTGCGCGGGGCGCCGTCGCAACCTGGTGCCAAACTGGTCCCCATGCGGCTGTATCGGGATCGAGCGGTGGTGCTGCGCCAGCACAAGCTCGGCGAAGCCGACCGGATCGTCACCCTGCTCACCCGCGATAATGGGCTGGTTCGCGCGGTGGCCAAGGGGGTGCGCCGCACCCGCAGCAAATTCGGTGCGCGGCTGGAACCGTTCGCGCACATCGACGTCCAACTTCACCCTGGCCGCAACCTCGACATCGTCACGCAGGTCGTTTCACTTGACGCGTTCGCCACCGACATCGTCAGCGACTACGGCCGCTACACCAGTGCCTGCGCGATGCTGGAAACCGCCGAGCGTCTCGCCGGCGAGGAGCGGGCACCGTCGCCGGAACTGCACCGTCTCACGGTCAGTGCGCTGCGGGCGGTCGCCGACGGGAGCCGGCCCCGCGAGCTGGTGCTGGATGCTTATCTACTGCGGGCCATGGGCATCGCCGGGTGGGCCCCGGCGCTGACCGAGTGCGCGCGCTGCGCCACGCCGGGCCCACACCGGGCGTTTCACGTCGCCGCGGGCGGCAGCGTGTGCAGCTTCTGCCGCCCCGCCGGTGCGACGACACCGCCGCTGGGTGTGCTGGATCTGATGGCGGCGCTGCGCGACGGCGATTGGGAAGCGGCGGAGGTTACGCCGCAATCAGCCCGTAGCCACGTCAGCGGTTTGGTGGCCGCTCACCTGCAATGGCATCTGGAGCGGCAGTTGCGCACATTGCCGTTGGTCGAGCGGATGCGACGGGTCGACGTGCTCGATAAGAGCCTCCTCGATCGTCGGGTAGCTCTGGTCAGGCAGGATGTGGCGCATGGAGACGAGCCGGGTGAGCCGCTCAGAGCGGAGGGCTGAGCGCAAGCGGAAGTCCGACTTCCCGCAGCTCGCCCCGGCGCCCGATGACTACCCCGTCTTCCCCGACACGTCGACGTGGCCGGTGGTTTTCCCGCCGTTGCCGCCCTCGCCGGACGGCGGCCCCCGTCGGCCGCCGCAGCACATCTCCAAGGCGGTCGCCCCGTCGATTCCGACCGAGCAGCTGCCCAATCACGTCGCCATCGTGATGGACGGCAACGGCCGCTGGGCCACCCAGCGCGGCCTGCCGCGGGTTGAAGGCCACAAGATGGGCGAGGCAGTCGTCATCGATATCGTCTGTGGCGCAATCGAAATCGGCATCAAGTGGCTCAGTCTCTACGCGTTCTCCACCGAGAACTGGAAGCGCTCCGCCGACGAAGTCCGTTTTCTGATGGGATTCAATCGCGACGTGGTGCGACGCCGCCGGGTGAACCTCAACGAGATGGGCGTGAAGATCCGTTGGGTGGGTTCGCGGCCGCGCCTGTGGCGCAGCGTCATCAGCGAGTTGGCGACCGCCGAGGAGCTGACCCTGAACAACGACGTGATCACGGTCAACTACTGCGTCAACTACGGTGGCCGCACCGAAATCGCCGAAGCGGCAAGGGATATCGCGCGTGAGGCGGCCGCCGGCAAGCTCAACCCCGAACGGGTCAACGAGGCGACGATCGCCCGGCATCTGCACCGCCCGGACATTCCCGATGTGGATCTGCTGCTGCGTACCTCGGGGGAGCAGCGGACCAGTAACTTCATGCTCTGGCAGGCGGCGTACGCCGAGTACATCTTTCAGGACACGCTCTGGCCCGACTACGACCGCCGCGACCTGTGGGCGGCTTGCGAGGAGTACGCATTGCGGCATCGACGGTTCGGGACGGCGTGATGCCGTCGTTGCAGGAGCGGTTGCTGGCCGTGCTCTCCGAGGTGCTGCCCGTCGATGCCGAATCCGACGGCGCGCTGACTGTGCATCACGGCGGCACCATCGCGTCATTGCGGGTGGTGCCCATCAACGAAGACCTCGACCTGATATCGCTGACCCAAATGGTGGCGTGGGATCTGGTGCTGAACAAGAAGATTCGCGACAGTGTCGCCGGCCAGTCGCGCACCGCCCTGCTGGGATCGGTGACCCTGACCGAGAAGGCAGGCAAGGCCGCGGACGTGGTGTTGCGCTACAACTTTCCCGGCAATGGCCTCAACGACGAAGCGCTGCGCACGCTTATCTTGATGGTGCTCGACAAGGGCGCCGAAATCCGCCGTGCGGTAACGACTTAGCGGCAGTCCGAGCAGGTGCCGTAGATCTCGATCGTGTGACTGACGTCGGAGTACCCGTGTTTGGTGGCCACTTCGGCCGCCCACGCTTCGACCTCGCGATCGCCCACCTCGACAGTCGACCCGCAATTGCGGCAGACCAGGTGGTGGTGATGGTGCTCCGAGCAGCGGCGGTAGACCGATTCCCCGGTGTCATTGCGCAGCGTGTCGAGTAGGCCGGCGCCAGCCATCGACTGCAGCGTCCGGTAGACGGTGGTCAGACCGATGTTGTCGCCGCGGCGGCGCAGCTCGTCGTGCAGCTCTTGGGCGGAGCGGAAATCGTCCAGCGTGTCGAGCAATTCCGCGATCGCCGCTCGCTGCCGCGTGGCACGGACGCCGGTCGGGGTGGTCACTTGTCCTCCCCGGCGTGCGCGACGGCATCGACCACGATGTGCGCCAGGTGGTGATCGACCAGCCGGTAGAGCACTTCGCGGCCGGACCGCTCCCCGGTGACCACGCCCGCGGCCTTGAGGATCTTCAGGTGCTGGCTGACCAGCGGCTGCGGCACCCCTAGCGCGTCGACCAGCTCATGCACGCAACGCTGGGACGCTTGTAGCTGCAGCACGATGGCGATCCGCACCGGAGCAGCCAGGGCGCGCAGCAGCTCGCCGGCGGCATCGAGGATCTCCCGCGGCGGTGGGGACGGCAGTTCCGCGGAGTCGCTGTGCCGGTGCTCGCCGAGCAGTTCGTCGCCTTCGGCTGCGGTGGAGGATGAGAGAGACATGCTGCGTCCACTGTCACATGCACAACCACGCATGTCAAAGAGCGCCGGGCGGATCGCTACGATGACGGATCGTCCGCCAAAAACGCTTCACAACAACAGGAGTCCTCACCTCGTGGCGTCCGTCATCGACACCATCGTCAACCTCGCCAAACGGCGTGGCCTGGTCTATCCCGCCGGCGAGATCTACGGCGGGACCAAATCGGCGTGGGACTACGGGCCGCTGGGCGTGGAACTGAAGGAGAACATCAAGCGGCAGTGGTGGCGCTCGGTCGTGACCGGTCGCGATGACGTCGTCGGCCTGGACTCCTCGATCATCTTGCCGCGTGAGGTATGGGTGGCCTCCGGTCACGTCGAGGTCTTCAACGATCCACTCATCGAATGTCTGAACTGCCACAAGCGGCACCGGCAAGACCACCTGCAGGAGGCCTATGCCCTCAAGAAGGGTGGGGAACCAGACTCAGTGCCGATGAGCGAGATCGTCTGCCCCGACTGCGGCACCAAGGGTCAGTGGACCGAGCCGCGCGAGTTCAACATGATGCTCAAGACCTACCTCGGCCCGATCGAGACCGAAGAAGGGCTGCACTATCTGCGGCCCGAGACCGCGCAGGGCATCTTCGTGAACTTCGCCAACGTGGTGACGACGTCGCGCCGCAAGCCGCCGTTCGGCATCGGCCAGATCGGCAAGAGCTTCCGCAACGAGATCACGCCGGGCAACTTCATCTTCCGCACCCGCGAGTTCGAGCAGATGGAGATGGAGTTCTTCGTCGAGCCGTCCACCGCCGCGGAATGGCACCAGTACTGGATCGACACCCGCCACCAGTGGTACGTCGACCTGGGCATCAACCCGGAGAACCTCCGGCTCTACGAGCACGCCGCAGACAAGCTGTCGCATTATTCAGATCGCACCGTCGACATCGAGTACAAGTTTGGTTTCTCCGGCAACCCGTGGGGTGAGCTCGAGGGTGTGGCCAACCGCACCGACTTCGACTTGTCCACGCACGCAAAGCATTCCGGTGTCGACCTGTCTTACTACGACCAGGCCAATGACACCCGCTACACGCCGTACGTGATCGAGCCGGCGGCCGGGCTGACCCGGTCGTTCATGGCGTTCCTGATCGACGCGTACCACGAGGACGAAGCGCCCAATGCCAAAGGCGGCGTGGACAAGCGGACCGTGTTGCGCCTCGATCCGCGGTTGGCGCCGGTGAAGGCCGCAGTGCTGCCGCTGTCCCGGCACGCCGACCTGAGCCCCAAAGCCCGCGATCTGGCCGCCGAGTTGCGCAAGTCCTGGAACGTCGACTTCGACGACGCCGGCGCGATCGGCCGCCGTTACCGGCGCCAGGACGAGATCGGCACGCCGTACTGCGTGACGCTGGACTTCGACTCACTCGACGATCACGCGGTCACGATCCGCGAACGCGACGCCATGACGCAGGACCGGGTGGCGATCGACGGGGTGGTCGACTATCTCGGTGCGCGCCTGCGGGGCTGCTGAAAAATTTTGCGCGAATCTCTAGCCTATTTATCACCCGTTCAATATCATCGGTAAGTCGACGCGGCGGCTCACTAGGGCGTGGTGAGCTGCCGCGTCCACCATTTTCCGGCTGAATGCCTGCTCAGAAGCGGCCGCCGCCACCCATGAAACCGCCGTCGGAGGATCCCGAACCGCCGAAGGATGTCGGGCCCCAACCGCCGCCAGCCGCCACCAATCCGCCGCGCATCGCGTCGCCCAGCATGTCGCCGATGATGATGCCCCCCATCACGGCACCGGTGTGATCGCCACCGCCGTAGCGCGAGGTGTACGCCATCTGCGCGGACTGTACGTCGGACTCGGCCAGCGACTGGGCCTGCGCGGCCAGCGACGCCGCGTTGTTGACATAGGTGATCGCGGCGTTGAGGTCGGTCGACTTCGCGTCCTGCGCGGCATCGATCTGTCGGCTCGCCTCGGACAACCGGGTCCGCGCCTCGGGCCCGACGCTGCCCCGTCGGTTGTCGATGTAGTCCGACACGGCGTGCACCCGCGACTGCGCGGCGGACAGCGCTTGTTCCAGCGTCCGGGTCAGTCTTTCGGCGGCGGCCTGCTCCTCGATGACCGCGGCCAGCAGCCGATTCAGTTCGGCGCCGGCCTTGCTCAGCGCGGTGAACGAAGCGAGTGGGTCCGTGGAGCCGCCGGTGTGTGCCGCAGCGAGGGCCCTGGCCGCCGCATCCCGGGCGCCGGCCAGATCGCGTAGATGGGGTGCCTTAGTTTTCTGCGTGCTCTGCAGTGCGGTGTCGGCATGCTCGATTCCGGACTGGATGTCGGCGATTAGCGACGGCAGTGTCGCGACCGCGTGCCGGATGTCGCTGGCGGCGCTGTCGACCGCGTCGAGTAACGAACGAGCCTGTCCCAGTGACGATTCCGCGGCATGCACGGCGTCGACGAGGGCGCTCTGTTCGCCACTGACCGGCTTGGACGCTTTCTCGCGGGCCTGGCCGAGATTCTGCTCGGCGAACGCCAGCCGGTCCTTGGCGGTCGCGACGTTGGTGGCCACCGAGGCCAGCGCGGCGGAGTCGAATTCGTTGTGCAGCTCGGTCATTCGCTGTTCTGCCGGTTCGACACGGGCGGTCAGGTCGACGACCTGCTGGGTCAACCCGTCCAGGCGCGACGGCGCGTTGACCACCAGGTCGCGCATCTCTTCGAAGTCCTCCCGCTGCGACTCCAGCTGTCGATCGGCGCGCGCGGCGGCGACGATCACCTCGGTCAGCAGCTCGCGCCGGCGTTGGCGGGTCTCGGGGATCGCGTCGTCGAGTTGTTGACGCACGGCGAATGCTTGGGCCAGAGCGGATTTGGCGGCGTCGACCGCTGCGGTGAACGGCTGGGTCCGCTGCTCGCCGAACTCCTCGATCGTCAGCGCGAGCTCGTTGGCGCTGGTGCGCACGGCGTTGTCGACGTCGACGACCTTCCATCGCGACAGATCGTCGAGGGCGCCCAGCGACAGGCTGGCCAACGCATCGGGGTCGGTGGCGTCGACCCGTTTGGCTGCGGCCAACTCGGCGGCCCGCCGTCGACGGCGGCGCCATCGGGTGAACACGTACAGCGCCACCACCGCGGCGATGATCACGCCCAGCCCGATCAGCAGCGGCGCCGAGCTGGCCGACTGCGGGCCGCGGTCCAGGCCGTTGGCCGCGGCGACCGCTGCGCCGCTCCAGTCGCCGCGGCGCAGCGCGGGCTCTATCTGGTTGCGCCGCAGGTCGTCGACCTGAGCGGCGCTGATCGACTTCACCCGGTTCGGAATCCGGAAGGCGTAGGAGTGGTCGACGGTCGCCACGGCCAGCACCGCGTCGAAGTCGCCGAGATCGCTGGCCGCCCGCGTGCTGTCCGCCCAGCTGGCGGCCGGTTGTCCGGAGAAGTTGTCGACGAACACCACCCACAGCTGGATGCGGCGGTCGGAGTACAGCTTGCCGCTGGCCGACTGCACTGCTGAGCGGCCGGCGGCACTCAATGCGCCGACGTTGTCGGTGATGTAGCCGGACAGCCGGAACGGCGGCTGGGCGGTGGCCGACGGCGCGACCACCAGCGCGGCAATCAGCATCGCCATGAACACGGCACAACAGCGGCGGAGGGTGCTCACGGGAGACAATCTAGCCCCGCCACGAAGCGGGTCCCGGAACAATCGATCTGACTGGCAGACTAAGCGTTGATGACGCAGCAAGACCCCTACGACGATGTCGACCGCCAGCGGGTGGTGCCCGAGGCGCCGAAGACCGCGGGCTTGCCGGGCACCGAAGGTCAGCTCCGCACCGATTTCGCCCGGGACCGCGCACGGGTTCTGCACAGCGCCGCGCTGCGCCGGCTCGCGGACAAGACGCAGGTCGTCGGACCCCGAGAAGGCGACACCCCCCGGACGCGCCTGACCCATTCGCTCGAGGTCGCTCAGATCGGACGGGGGATGGCGATCGGACTGGGATGCGATCCCGACCTCGTCGACATGGCCGGGCTGGCCCACGACATCGGGCACCCGCCCTACGGGCACAACGGCGAGCAGGCCCTCGACGAGTTCGCGGCCGCGCACGGTGGCTTCGAGGGGAACGCGCAGAACTTCCGGATCCTGACCAGTTTGGAGCCCAAAGTTCTTGACGAACAAGGACATAGCGTTGGTCTCAACTTGACGCGGGCGGCGTTGGACGCGGTCACCAAATATCCATGGGCGCGGGATCAGCATCGGCGTAAGTTCGGCTTCTACGACGTCGACCACGAGGCGGCCGAGTGGATGCGCGACCGCGCCCCCGCGGATCGGCCCTGCCTGGAGGCGCAGGTGATGGACTGGGCTGACGACGTCGCCTATTCGGTGCACGACGTCGAGGACGGCGTTGTCTCCGGGCGAATCGACCTTCGCGTACTCGCCGACGATGACGAAGCGGCCGCGCTGGCCAAACTCGGCGAGCGCGACTTCGCCGGAATTCGCGCCGACGACCTGACCGCCGCGGCGCATCGGCTGGCGGGGCTTCCCGCGGTTGCCGCCGTCGGCAAATACGACGCGACGCTGTCGGCCGCGGTCTCGCTCAAGCGGTTGACCAGCGAGCTGGTCGGCCGATTCGCCTCGGCGGCGATCGCCGCCACCCGAGCGGACGCCGGTCCCGGACCGCTGGCCCGTTACCAGGCCACGCTGTCCGTACCCGAGGTGGTGCGCGCCGAGGTCGCCCTGCTGAAAACGCTGGCGTTGCAGTTCATCATGTCCGATCCGCGACACCAGGAAATCCAGGCCCGGCAGCGGGATTGCATCCATCGGGTAGCCCGCGGCCTGCTGGCTGGGGCGCCCAACACGCTCGACCCGATCTTCGTCCCGGCCTTCAACGCCGCCGCCGACGACGGTGGGCGGCTACGGGTGATCGTCGACCAGATCGCCTCCTACACCGAGGGACGCCTCGAACGCATAGCGGCGGCCCAGGCGTAGGCGCGCGGACTAGGGTCTGGACCATGGTCAAGCCTTTGCTCCTTCCCGCCGCCGTGTCTGTCGTCGTGCTCGCCGCGTGTAGCCCGCATCAGGAGCCGTCCACCGCGAGTTCGACGAGCGCCCCAGCGCCGGGCGCCCAGACCCTGAGCGCGCAACTGCACACCGCCGACGGCCGCTCGGTGGCCACCGCAACCTTCGAATTCGCCAACGGCTTCGCCACCGTGACCGTCAAGACGACCGCGGACAACATTCTGACGCCCGGCATTCACCACATGCACATCCACGGCGTCGGCAAGTGCGAGCCGAACTCGGTCGACCCGATGATGGGTGGCGCGCCCGGCGACTTCTTGTCGGCCGGCATGCACTTCCAGGCCCCCGGGCACACCGGTGAGCCGATGAGTGGCGACCTGACCTCCCTGGAAGTGCGCCAAAACGGCGCGGCCTATCTGGTCACCACCACCGACGCTTTCACCAGAGACGATCTCCTGGCCGGCAGCAAGACGGCGATCCTGCTGCACGGCGCCGAGGGCAGCCCCGATGCCGAGAAGCGATTCGCCTGCGGCGTGATCGGCGTCGGGTAAACCGCCGGCAGCTCTAGACTGTGCCGATGGCCGGCCGTATCTCTGATCGCGATATCGCCGCCATCCGCGAACGAGTCAGCATCGAGGAAGTAGTCGGCGACTACGTTCAACTCCGCAGGGCAGGCGCGGATTCGATGAAGGGCCTCTGCCCGTTCCACGACGAGAAGTCGCCGTCGTTTCACGTGCGACCCAATCATGGCCACTTCCACTGCTTCGGCTGCGGCGAGGGCGGCGACGTGTATGCCTTCCTCCAGAAGATCGAACACGTCAGCTTCGTCGAGGCTGTCGAACTGCTGGCCGACCGGATCGGGCACACCATCAGCTACACCGGGGGCACGACCACCAACGTGCAGCGCGACCGGGGGAGTCGCAGCCGGCTCACCGCCGCCAACGCCGAGGCGCAGACGTTCTATGCGGCGGCGCTGGAATCGCCGGAGGCACAGCCGGCCCGCACTTACCTGACCGAGCGCAATTTCGACGGCGACACCGCACGTCGCTTCGGCTGCGGCTTCGCCCCGTCGGGCTGGGACACTCTGACAAAGCATCTGCTGCGCAAGGGTTTTGAATTCAAGGAGCTCGAAGCGGCGGGCCTGTCGCGCGAGGGCCGCCGCGGTCCGATGGACCGGTTCCACCGCCGACTGCTGTGGCCGATCCGGTCGTCGTCGGGGGAGGTGATCGGGTTCGGCGCGCGACGGCTGTTCGACGACGATCCGATGGAGGCCAAGTACGTCAACACGCCGGAGACGTTGCTGTACAAGAAGTCGTCGGTGCTGTTCGGGATCGACCTGGCCAAACGCGACATCGCCAAGGGACATCAGGCCGTCGTCGTCGAGGGCTACACCGACGTGATGGCGATGCATCTGGCCGGGGTCACCACCGCGGTGGCGTCCTGTGGTACCGCATTCGGCGAGGAGCACTTGTCGATGCTGCGCCGACTCATGATGGACGACAACTTCTTTCGCGGCGAGCTCATCTACGTGTTCGACGGCGATGAAGCGGGCCGGGCGGCCGCACTCAAGGCGTTCTCCGGCGAGCAGCAACTGGCCGGTCAGTCGTTCGTCGCGGTGGCGGCCGACGGGATGGATCCGTGCGACCTCCGCCTGGCGTCCGGCGACGGTGCGCTGCGCGATCTGGTGGCGCGACGAACTCCGTTGTTCGAGTTCGCGATTCGTACCACGTTGAGTGACATCGACTTGGACAACGCCGAAGGCCGGGTGTCAGCGCTGCGTCGTTGCGTGCCGATCGTTGCCCAGATCAAGGATCCGACGCTGCGCGACGAGTACGCGCGACAGCTGGCAGGCTGGGTCGGTTGGCCCGATGTCGCACAAGTCATCAGCCGAGCGCGCGAAGAGGCGAAAAACCCGACGGCACAAGGTCGCAGCAGACCTCGTCGGGCCAGCAACGCCGAGGCCGACGCCGGCGCAAAGCCGGCTGTGCCCCGTCCCAATCCCAAGGACCCGACGTTGTGGCCGCAGCGAGAGGCGCTCAAATCGGCGCTGCAGTACCCCGCGCTGGCCGGTCCGGTGTTCGACGCACTCACCGTCGAAAGCTTCACCCATCCCGGGTACGCCGCGGTGTGGACCGCGATCGAAGCGGCCGGTGGTGCCGCAAGCGGGGTCGGCGGCGGCGAGTGGCTCGACTCGGTACGCCAGAAGGCGCTGTCACCCGCGGCCGCCGGTCTGGTCAACGAGCTCGGCGTCGAGGCCATCCGGGTCGAGGACGACGAGCGGCTGCCGCGCTACATCGCCGGTGTGTTGGCCCGGCTGCAGGAGGTCTGGGTTGGCCGACAGATCGCGGAAGTGAAGTCGAAGCTACAGAGGATGTCGCCGGTGGAGCAGGGCGACGAATATCACGCGCTGTTCGGCGATCTGGTCGCGATGGAGGCCTACCGGCGCAGCCTGCTCGAGCAGGCCAGCGGCGACGATCTCACGGCCTAGCGCTGAGTCTGTTCGCGCTCGACCACGCTGGTCGCGTCGTCGATCTCGGTTAACGTCACCATCCGCGCATCCGGCGAGACCCGATTCGCCACCTTGCGCCGGCCGGCGTCGATCATCGACTTGGCGGCCGGGCTGCCGGTCAGTGCGCGGTAGGTACCGACGATCTGCTCGTAACGACGCCGACCGGCCTTTGTGCCCAACACATAGCCCAGTCCCAGCACGACGACGTAGCGGATCAAAACGGTCCCTTCCGAGGTTTTGTGGATGTGCGTCCATCCTGCCCCATACCGACCAACATGCCCCCCTCGGCGGGTGATCGGTCTGGTTGGGCGTGCGCACGCCGGTACGCTAGAGTCATCACTCGTTCCGCGCCGATGTGTTCGCGGACACCTAGCAGTCCCCTGTAGCTCAATTGGCAGAGCATTCGGCTGTTAACCGGAGGGTTGGTGGTTCGAGTCCACCCGGGGGAGCCAGGTTTTTCAGTGTCCGCCGAACAGGCCCCCCAGGCCCCCGCTGCTTTTGGTCGGCGTGCTCGACTTGCTCAGATAGTCCGGGCAGTAAGCGCTCGATGCCAGCGCGGCGAACTTCATCGCACCCGCGTTGTTCAATCCGGGATTGAGCATGCTCAACTTGCTGACGACATCCGTTTCGGCCGCCCCGTTGTTCATCATGTCGCAGGCGTATCTACCGGCCTGGATGGCATCCGACCCGTTGCGAAAGGTCATGCCGGCCTTACTGAGCGAGTCGATGAAGTGCGCATCGGCGGCAGGGTCCGGCGGGACGGTGGTGTTGGACGGGTCGGGCGGCGGGTCGGCCAAGGCCGGCACCGCCAGGCCGACTAATGCGGCTGCGCTGATCAGACCAAGAAAAAGTCGCATCGAATCATTGTCGGCCAAATCGACGCGATTGTCTCGCCGAACCTGCTTCCTCGCACGGCGGGTACCTGCAGGTCCGACCGAATCACAGGCTCGAAGCGGCGCCGAAGTGAGGGTTGGATGGAGCCTGTGACGACAGCTCCGGAGAGTTCGATCGCCTGGGCCGACGGCACCCTGATGGCCATCGATCAGCGCGCACTACCGCACGATTTGTGCTGGTTGCGGCTCGCAAGCGTCAACGATGTGATCGAAGCGATCAAGACCCTGGCCATCCGGGGCGCCCCGGCGCTCGGCGTGGCCGGTGCCTTCGGGGTGGCGCTGGCGGCGTACGCGTACGTCGGTGATACCGAGAAGGTGACGTCGGAGGCGCAGCGGATCGCCTCGGCCCGGCCCACCGCGGTCAATCTGGCCTGGGGCGTGCGGCGCGCTCTGGCGAGGTTGTCCGCGGGTCCCGACGCCGTGCTCGCGAAGCCGAGCAGATGCTGGCAGAAGACGCAGACGTCAACCGGATACTTGCCACCCACGCGGCCGACCTGGTGTTGCGGCTGTGCCCCGACCGTCCGCTTCGTGTGCTCACGCACTGCAACACCGGCCGGTTGGCCACCACCGCTTTCGGTACCGCGTTGGGGGCGGTGCGGGTGCTGCACGCCCGCGGCAGGGTCGCGGAGGTGCTGGTCGACGAAACCCGGCCGCTACTGCAGGGCGCCCGACTGACCGCCTGGGAGCTCGCCGAGGCGGGCATTCCGCACCGGCTGACCATCGACTCGGCAGCGGCGTGGGCGATGGCCACCGATCAGGTCGACTGCGTGCTGGTCGGCGCGGACCGCATCACCGCCGACGGCTCGGTCGCGAACAAGATCGGCACCTACGCGCTGGCCGTCGCCGCACACCGGCACGGCATTCCGTTCATCGTTGTCGCGCCCGAATCGACACGCGACGCAGCGACCGCGACGGGACGCGAGATCGTCGTCGAACAGCGGGCCGCGACCGAAATCACCCATGTCGGCGGTGTCGCCACCGCTCCGGACCGCACCGCGGCGTTCAACCCCGCGTTCGACGTCACCCCGCCGGAGTTGATCACCGCGGTCGTTACCGAGAACGGCCCGATCGGCGAGCCGAATACCGCCGCGGGCCGACAGCTCGCCGACATCGCGCAAAGCTTGTCTGCCCGCGGCTGGATGCCGGGTACGGCAGGCAACATCTCGGTACGCAGGGGTTCAGACGGCGGCTCATCACCGGCAGCGGGGAACTTGGGTAAGGGCAGCTGACAGTCGGAGTATGGGACCGTCAGCGTCGCCGATCTTACGCAGCCTGTCGGGTTTGCCCGTCGCAGAAGCCGCATCTCACCGCGATCTACCGGGCCACCGGCCGACGCGGTGGTGCGTGGACGCGCCGCGCGACACCGAAGCCGCAGGCCTGCCGAAGCTGACGTTCAGCGGTTCGAGCTGATCAGGACTCGGCACGCCGAGACCATCACTCATCCCGGTTTCCATCTCCGGCCACTGGAATTGTCGGCGGCCACCGGGGCGCAGATCACGCAGGCGAAGCGACCGACTCGAATTCTGGAAGCGATGTGCGAGTTGTGACACTGACGGACGGCCGAATTTTGGGCCGCATGACACTGCTGAGGATGGCTGACGACGACGCCGGCGAGGTGCGGCTGCGCACCGCGACGTGGATCTGACCGTCGCGACTCGCACCGGGCACTTTCGACCGTACCCGGTGCCCCACCTCGACGCGACCCACCGCGCGATCGAAGTTCCTCGCCGAGCACCGCCATGCCGAAGACGAAGTGCGCTTCTTTGTGGCCGGGCGAGCCTGCTGCTATCTGCATCTGGAGCGCGATGTCTTCGCGGTGGTGTGCGAAAGCGGCGACTTGCTGACCGTGCCCGCGGGTACCCGGCACTGGTTCGACATGGGTTCGGATCCACGCTTCGCGGCGATCCGATTCTTCGAGCAGGAGACGGCTGGGTCGGCGACTTCACTCGCGACGCGATCGGGCAGCGTTTTCCGACTCTCGACCAACTCGTCACGACGTGATTGCCGCGATCGTCATCGACAGCGAGGGCACCACTTCGAGCCCGACTCGGTCCGCGAAAAGCTCCATGACTACACCCGACGACATCTCGCGACCGTGGCTGATCGACAACGAAGGCCGCGCGGCGAAGCCGGTGATCGACGAGAGCCGCTGATTTGCCCGGCCGTGCCGATCGCCGGGCCCTGCCGAGGTGGCGGAAATCCTCTGCGGCTGGCCGGATTCCGACGTGAAGGCGGCGCCGTTGAAGGCCGCGCAGGGGCTGGTGTGCGCCGAGGGTTTTCGCAACGGTGAACTGCACGGCGAGTTTTTCGACGACGTACCCGCGGCGCTGGCGTCCTGGTCATGCCGACGATATCGGACTGACGTGTACTCGTCAGGTTCGGTTCGCAGTCAACAGGATTGGTTCGCCTATACCCGCGGCGGCTTGAGCTGGCGTCGTTGATCAGCGGCTGGTTCGATCCGGCGAATGCCGGTGTGAAGCGAGGGGGAGACCGAGGACGGCATGATCCGTGGGGTGCAACAGATTCCGCTGCCGACGCTGACCGACTCGATCGAAAGCCTGAGCCCACAGCGCCTGTGGTCACCTACTGCGCCAGCGGTTACCGCTCGCTGGTGGCCGCGAGCATGCTTCGTGCCGCGGGCTTCGAGAATGTGGGCTACCTGCTCGGCCGGTACGGCGCCTGGAAAGAGTCGGGCGCAGCCTAGATCGAGAAGTCCTCGCCGTGCCACACGCCGGCTTCCGGTGGCCGGATGACGCGGTCGGTCTGCGGCGTGTGGGCTTGCGCCTCAAGCTTGGCGACTCGGTGAGCAGGGACTGCAGGCTGACGCCCGACCAGGTCGGGCATCAACGGTCGTCGCTGCCACCCGAGCCGTGGCCTGGCTGATCGCCTGTCCCGGGAACCCCGACGACTACGGCGCTGGTCGGAACTTCTTTGACCACAACGGCGTTCGCGCCGATCCGGCTGTCATCGCCGATCTTGATCGCGCCGAGAATTTTTGCGCCGGCGCCGATGGTCACCCGGTCGCCGATGGTCGGATGACGTTTTCCGCTGTCTTTGCGCCGGCTGCCGCCGAGCGTGACGCCGTGGATAGATCGTGACATCGTCGCCCACTTCGGCAGTTTCGCCGATCACCACACCGGTGGCGTGGTCGATGAACAGGCCGGTCCCCAAGGTCGCGCCAGGATGGATGTCTACCCCGGTCAAGATTCGGGTGACCTCACCGAGCGTGCGCGCGGCCACCTTCGCGCCGCGTCCCCAGAGCCAGTGGCTGACTCGGTGACCCCAAATGGCATGCACGCCTGGGTAGGCGAACACGACTTGCAGGGTGCTGGGGACGGCGGGATCGCGGTCTTTGGCCGCTTGGATGTCCCCCCGGATGGCGGCGAGCACGGCTAGTCCGCCAAGTCGGAGAACAGCACGGTACTCAAATACCGTTCACCGGACGAGGGCAGGACCACGACGACCTGCTTGCCCTTGTTCTCTGGCCGACGAGCCACTTCCAACGCGGCGACAACCGCTGCGCCCGATGAGATCCCGACCAGCAAGCCCTCTTCGGTGGCCAGGCGCCGGGCCATGCCGAGCGCATGCTCGTTGCCGACGGAGATGACCTCGTCGACGACGTTCTCGTCGTAGACCGGCGGCACGAACCCGGCACCGATGCCCTGAATCGGGTGCGGCCCCTTCTGCCCACCGGACAGCACCGGCGACGCGGCCGGCTCGACGGCGATCACCTTTACGTCCGGGTTGCGTTCTTTGAGCACCTGTCCGACACCGGTGAGGGTGCCGCCGGTGCCGACACCCGCGATGAAGAAGTCAATCTTCCCGTCCGTCTGCTTCCACACCTCTTCAGCGGTGGTGGCGCGATGGATCGCCGGGTTGGCCGGGTTCTCGAACTGCTGCGGGACGAAGTACCGCTGGTCGCTCTTGGCCAGCTCCTCAGCCTTCGCGATCGCGCCCGGCATGCCGTCTTTGCCCGGCGTCAAGACGAGCTCGGCGCCGTACGCGCGCAACAACACTCGTCGCTCGATGCTCATGGTGTCCGGCATGGTCAGGACGAGCTTGTAGCCGCGCGCCGCCGCAACCATCGCCAGTGCGATACCGGTGTTGCCGCTCGTGGGCTCGAGGATGATGGTGTCCGGTTTGATCAATCCCGCTTCTTCGGCGGCATCGAGCATGGCGACCCCGATGCGGTCCTTGACGCTGCCCCCGGGATTGAAGTACTCCAGCTTGGCGATCACATCGGCAACGGCGCCCTCAGTTACCCGGCGCAACCGCACCAGCGGCGTGTTTCCGACTAGTTGTGTGACGTCTTCGGCAATGCTCATTTACGATTCGCTCCCACGGTCGCGATCAAAGGTCGTCGGCCTCCCAGCTTATGTCGAACTCTATGACCGTCTCGGTGGGGATGGCTAGCGCGACCGGGGTAAACCGTTGTGCCGCGGGGTCCAACGCCACGCCGGTCAGGACGCGTCCGTACAGATCGTTCAGAGTTTTCGCGGTCAATGTCGCGCTCGATGACCCCGGTGCCGGGCGAAGGTAAAAATCGCTCCCGGGCTTGACCGCATCGATGCGAAATCCGTCGGCGTCCACGAGGCCGTGCTCACCTGAGGCGACGAGCATCAGCGGGTCGGTTATCTGAAAGGGGCCGACCAGATCGGCGTCGGCGACGGCATGCGTGGTGACCAGAGTCGGCGCATCGTCGGCTTTCGGGGCCGAGCGGGCTGCGTCGCGCGCGCCCGCGAGCAGGTAGTTGTACAAGTGCACAACCTTGGCGGAGTTGCGGTAGTGCCGTGCGCCGGTCAGCCAGAAGCTGACCCGCTCGATCCTCGGCGCGCCGGTCTCCGACGTGGCGATCAGCCGGTAATAGCGGTGCCCGCGGTGGCCGCGGCCGTGGCTGCTGGCCGACAGTGTGCTGCCTTCGCCGAGCGTGCGCTGATACCGCCCCGCGTCGGGGCCGGTTGTCAGCAGTGATCCCGAAACATCCTGCCAAACAACACCATTGGAAGATTTCTGCAGGGTGAGAACCACAGCGGCGTCAGATGCGGTCCACACTGTGTAGCCGCCGAGCTGCGGCTCGCCGTCGAATTCAAAGGTGGTGACCGCCCCGCGGGCGCGATGCACGGCGACCGGCACGTTGAGCGGCCGGGTGTCCAGGGCCAATCCGTTGGTCAAGAACCAGATCGCGGCCTGGGTAGCGGCAATCGCTTCGTGCTCGCTGATGTTGGCCGGGCCGATCGGGTAGCCGGCCTCGCGAACGCGACGGCTCAGCTCGGCCGTGGGCAGCAGGGGATAGGACTGTCGAAGTATCCAGTCGACCTCGGCCTCCTTGCCGGAAGCGCGTAGGTGGGGCAGCTCCGACCAAGTCCCGGGCTGGTAGCGCGACGGGTGGCGGGGCGAGACGCCGGTGAAGTCGAGGGAGTAGGCGGGAACGTTGGGATTGAGCCGAATCAGGTCCGTGCGCGCCCAGCTGCCGTCGGTGAATGCGATTTTCTCCACTGTGTGCGAATAAGTGCCGCCGCGGTAGCGGGTCATCGACGTCAGCTCGGTGGCCGGACGGATCGCGACGCGGCTGTCAGTCGCTATCGGGCCCGCCGTACGGTGGGTGGGAAATAGAAGAGTCATTGTTGCTTGAGCTTCCTGAAAGACTTTGTTGCGGTGCGCATTTCGATTCCACCGGCCATGCGGAGGTAATCGCCCTCGGGCGGGGAAGCGCGAAGATTTCTACAGCGTCAGAAGGGCGTCAGGAAATCAACGACAGCAACAGCAACAACAGGTCACGGCGAGGCAGCGCGAGGGAACGAGGCGCGGCTGTGCGGAGTGTTGCATAGCGCCACTATAGGGCAAGATTTGCGACGAGCAGCTCGTGTCCCAACACCGCACCCCGCCTGTTGTAAAAATCACGGTGAGTTTTAAACTTGGCAAGGCTCGGTGCGGCGCACCCGGTCGGTCCGCATCCCGCGACCCGACCTCCGACCAGCACCCACGACGGAAGGACCACGATGACCTCGGCTCAAAATGAGTCACAGGCACTTGGCGACCTTGGAGCCAGGCAGCTAGCGAACGCGACAAAGACTGTTCCCCAGCTTTCCACCATCACTCCGCGCTGGCTGTTGCACCTGCTCAGTTGGGTGCCGGTGGAGGCGGGCATCTATCGCGTCAACCGGGTGGTCAACCCGGAGCAGGTCGCGGTCAAGGCCGAAGACGGTGCGGGTACTGAAGGTCCGCTGCCCGAAACCCACGTCGATTACGAGACCAGCCCTCGCGAATACACGCTGCGGACGATCGCCACCCTGCTCGACGTCCACACCCGGGTCTCCGACCTGTACTCCAGCCCGCATGACCAGGTCGCCCAGCAGTTGCGACTGACCATCGAGACGATCAAGGAGCGCCAGGAGTCTGAGCTGGTCAACAGCCCGGAGTACGGACTGCTCGCTCAGGCGACCCCCGAGCAGACCATCCAGACGCTCGCCGGTCCGCCCACCCCCGACGACCTCGACGCGCTGATCACCAAAGTGTGGAAGACGCCGAGCTTCTTCCTGACCCATCCGCTCGGTGTCGCCGCGTTCGGTCGCGAGGCCACCCGTCGCGGAGTTCCGCCGCCAGTCGTGAGCCTGTTCGGCGCGCAGTTCATCACCTGGCGCGGTATCCCGATCATCCCGTCGGACAAGGTGCCGGTGGAAAAGGGTAAGACCAAGTTCATCCTGGTCCGCACCGGTGAGGAGCGACAGGGTGTGGTGGGGCTGTTCCAGCCCGGCCTGGTCGGCGAGCAAGCGCCGGGCTTGTCGGTGCGGTTCACCGGCATCAACGAGTCGGCGATCGCCCGCTACCTGGTGACGCTGTACAACTCCTTGGCCGTGCTCACCGACGACGCCCTCGCCGTTCTCGATGGCGTTGCCGTGGACCGATTCCATGAGTACAAGTGAGCACCGCGCGGTAGACGCCGAAAGCGACTTGCCTCTTAGCTCTGCGGAACTCTCGGCGCTGGCCAGCCAGCTCTACGCAGCCAGCATCCGGCCCGGTTTCGACAGTCCACCGCAGTCAGCCCCGGTTGCCCCGCGGGGCAGCGCACCCGATACGACAACAGCCGCATCGGCGGGTCACACGGCATTTGGGTCCGCGCATCAGTACCCGGTTCCGGTTCCGCTGCTCGTGTCGCCAACGTCTACGTTCCAGCTCCGACGTCTCCGGAACCGGAACCGCCACCGCAGGCGGTTCCGGTAGCTCCGCGGGGCAACGTGCCGGACACGACGGCCGGACCGTCAACCGCGGCCACGTCCGGAAGCATTGCGGATCCGTTCGTGCCGGCCGACCTCAGTGCGTTTGCGGTGCCGACCCAGGGCATCGTCCCGACGCTGCCGGGAGTGCTGGCCGGAGGAGTGCCGTCTGTTCCGGTCGCTCCCCGCGGTTCGGCGCCGTCGTGGCCGACAGGTGCGCCGTCGGTTCCTGAGCTGGGGTGGACGGACAAAGTGCGCGTCGCGCCGGATGCGCCGGCCGGCGATGAGGGCAACTACCACTTCCTCACCGCCAACGACCCGGTGCCGCACCTGACCGACGACCACGAGGTGTTCGACGTCAACGCGGTGCGGGCGGATTTCCCGATCCTCAAAGAGGTCATCAACGGAAAGCCGCTGATCTGGTTCGACAACGCGGCCACCACGCAGAAGCCGCAGGTGGTCATCGACCGGCTGGTGAAGTTCTACTCGCACGAGAACTCGAACATTCACCGCGCCGCGCACGAGTTGGCGGCCCGGGCCACCGACGCCTACGAGGAGGCGCGGGACACCGTTGCCGACTTCATCGGCGCGCCGAGCTCGGACAACATCGTGTTCACCCGCGGCACCACCGAGGCGATCAACCTGGTCGCACACGCGTGGGGCGGCAAGCACCTGCAGCCGGGCGACGAGATCGTCATCACCCACCTGGAGCACCACGCGAATATCGTCCCGTGGCAGCTGATTTCGCAGAAGACCGGAGCGATCCTCAAGGTGGCTCCGATCGACGACGCGGGCAACCTGCTGCTCAACGAGTTCGAACAGCTACTGGGTCCGCGGACCAAACTGGTTGCGGCCAGCCAGGTCTCGAACGCTTTGGGGACCGTGGTCCCGGTCGACAAGATCGTCGAGCTGGGTCACCGCTACGGCGCCCGGGTGCTGATCGACGGCGCGCAGTCGATCCAGCACATCCCGACCAATGTGGCCGAACTGGGTGCGGACTTCTACGTGTTCTCCGGCCACAAGATCTACGGGCCGACCGGGATCGGTGCGCTCTACGGCACCGAAGAAGCGCTGACCGAGACACCGCCGTGGCAGGGCGGCGGTCACATGATCGCCGACGTCACCCTGGAACGCTCGCTGTATCAGGGTCCGCCGATCAAGTTCGAGGCCGGCACCGGCAACATCGCCGATGCGGTCGGCCTGACCGAGGCGCTGCGCTATGTGCAGCGGCTGGGCATCGAGCGCATCGCGGCCTACGAGCAGACCCTGCTCGAGTACGCGACGCCACGGTTGGCGGACATCCCTGGCGTCCGTCTGGTAGGTACCGCCGACGAGAAGGCCAGCGTGCTGTCGTTTGTGCTGGCCGGTCACGAGCCGCTCGAGGTGGGCAAGGCGCTGAACGCCGAAGGCATCGCGGTCCGCGCGGGTCATCACTGCGCGCAACCCGCGCTGCGGCGACTGGGGCTGGAGGCGACGGTGCGCCCGTCGTTCTCCTTCTACAACACCCACGAGGAAATCGACGTCTTCCTCAAGGCGGTGCGGCGCATCGCCGACGGCGGCGCAAACGTCGGCTGAGTCGTTCCAACAGCCCGGCACGCGGTATGCAGCCGCCTGCCGGGCTGTTGGCGTCGAGGTGTTTGCGCAGCTCATTGGCCATTTCTGATGCATCGACGGCCCCGGTCAAGATATTTTCTGCTGAGTAGAACCCTCCCGCAACCGCGGCCACAATCCGTAAATTCTCCGTCGTGGTCTATGCGTGCAGTCGGCCCACGGCGTTGCCGTCGTGCTTTTGCACGCGCGCGCACCCGCTGACATCAGGGTGACCCGAAACCTTCCCCATAGCCAGAGGAGCGTGATGACGTCGCATCGACGAGTCCGGCCGTGCGAGCAAACTCGATGATCGCTGCCGCCATCACCGCGAGTCTCAATGATTGACGTCAGCGAGTCGATGCTGATTAACGTCCACGTTTCCGACTGGCCGGAACGCCTCGTCCGAACGACCGGTTTGTGCAGTCTATCGAGCAAACTTGTCCAGCTATAAAGTCGTGGTCTTCGGTCACATGAGTACGGCTCTCGGCGGAGCGGGTAAGCCGGGTGCCGCAAAGAACTCTGGGGCCGACGGTATCGGGGTTGAGTGGTCGAAGCCCGCCAGTCCGGCATCGGCGACTTCGTCGTCATGGCGGGCGAGACGTTCGCTGCCGCCTTCCGCCGGCCTTTCGCGCTGCGTGAACTGATCGATCAAATCTGGTTCGTCGCGAGGGTGTCGATTGTGCCGACCCTGGTGCTGTCGATTCCCTACACGGTTCTCATCGTTTTCACGCTGAACATTGTGCTGATCGAGGTGGGCGCTGGTGACTTGTCGGGTGCTGGTGCCGCGCTGGCCTCGGTCACCCAGGTCGGCCCGGTGGTCACTGCGATCGTGGTCTCCGGTGCGGGCTCCACGGCGATGTGCGCGGATTTGGGCGCCCGGACCATCCGCGAGGAGATCGACGCGATGAAGGTCATCGGCGTCAACCCCATCCAGGCGCTGGTGGTACCGCGGGTGATTGCCGCGACATTCGTTGCGCTGCTGCTGTATTCGGCGGTCGCGGTGGTCGGCCTTACCGGCAGCTACTTCTTCGTGGTGTACGTGCAACACGTCACACCGGGGGCCTTCATCTTTGGGATGACACTGCTGACTGGCCTTCCGCAGGTGATCATATCCCTCGTCAAAGCACTGTTCTTCGGGCTTTCGGCGGGTCTGATCGCCTGCTACAAGGGCCTATCCGTTGGCGGCGGCCCGATCTCGGTCGGCAACGCCGTCAACGAGACCGTGGTCTTTGCGTTCATGGCCCTGTTCTTGATCAACATTCTGGCCACCGCTTTCGGTGTGAAGGTGTCTCCATGAGTACCAGACCGAGCAGGATGAGAGGTACGACTACCCGGTTCCGAGACCGTGAGTCGGGTGGTCGACTCGGTCCGCAGCTTGGGGGAGCAAACGGCGTTTATCGGCAACGCGCTTGGCTCCACCGTGGACGCGGTCCGGCGTTATCCGGGTGAGGTACTGCGGTTGATCGCCGTCCTGGGCATGGGGACTGGGGCACTCGCCGTGATTGGTGGCACAGTGGTCATCGTCGGATTTCTGACGCTGACCACCGGGGCGCTGATCGCCGTACAGGGCTACAACACCCTGTCCAACGTCGGAATCGAAGCCCTCACAGGGTTTTTGGGTGCGTTTCTCAATGTCCGCTTCATCGTGCCGGCAACCGCCGGGGTGGCGCTGGCGGCCACCATCGGCGCCGGCGCAACCGCGCAGCTCGGGGCCATGCGCATCAACGAAGAGATCGACGCATTGGAAGCGATGGCCATCCGGCCGGTCACTTACCTGGCGTCCACCCGCATCGTGGCTGGAGTCGTAGCGGTCATCCCGATCTACACCATCGCGATGCTGATGGGGTTTTTGGCGACTCGGTTCGGTACGACAATCGTTTACGGGCAATCCCGCGGCGTCTACGACCACTACTTCTCGTCGTTTCTGCACCCCACCGATCTGTTCTGGTCGTTCGCCGAGGCGCTGTCAATGGCGGCTGCGGTGATGGCGATTCACACGTATTACGGCTACACCGCGACCGGCGGACCGGCCGGAGTCGGCGAAGCTGTGGGTCGCGCGGTGCGTTCTTCGATCACCGCCGGGGTTTTCATTCTGTTGACCATCACGCTGTCGGTGTACGGACAGTCCGGCAACTTCCACCTGTCCGGGGGGTGAGATGAGCCAAGAGACCCGGCGGCGCCGGGGCATTGATCCTATTTGGTGGGCACCGGTACTCGTTCTTGTGGTCGTCGCGATCAGCACGCTGACCGCGATGGCGTTCGAAGGAACGCTGAAGACAACCGTTCCGCTCACCGTCATTTCCGACCGGGCCGGTTTGGTCATGGAAGACGACGCGAAGGTCAAGTTGCGCGGCGTCCAGATCGGTGAAGTGGCGAAGGTTGAGTCCTACGCAGATTCGGCCGGCACGAATCTCTCGAAGCTGAAGCTGAAAATCTATCCGAACGAATTCCGCTACCTGCCCAGCAACATCGAGGCGGAGATCAAGTCCAGCACCGCGTTCGGCGCCAAGTATGTCGACCTCATCGTTCCCTTAGAGGGCGCCAGCCATCGTCAACTGGCCAAAGGTGCTGTGCTACATAGCCGCAACACGACCGTCGAGGTCAATACCGTCTTCGAGAACTTGCAGTCGATAGTTCGCGCGATCGACCCGGCGAAGCTGAACGGTGTGCTGTCGGCGCTGTCCGACGCTTTCCGCGGCAAGGGCGAGCGCATAGGAGAGGCGATCAGCGGAGGCAACCAATTTCTTGTTGCCGTGAACCCCAAACAAGCCACCATCCGCAAGGACTGGCAGCTGTTCGGCAAGACTGCTGCGGCCTATTCGGTTGCGGCGCAGGATATTTTGTCAACGCTTGACTCGTTCTCGACAACGAGCGTAGCGATCACCAAGAACAAGAAGGCGCTCAACGAACTGCTGCTGGACGCGATCGGCTTTTCGAATGCCGGGATCAACACGATCGGCCGGAACGAGCAGAACCTGGTCAACTCGATCAACCTGGTGGCGCCAACTTTCGAACTGCTGAACAAGTACTCGCCGACCTACAAGTGCACCTTCGAGGGCGCGGTGTGGTACCTGGAGAACGGCGGCAGAGCCTACATGGGGGGCAACGGCAAATCCCTCATGATCGACGGTGGGCTGCTCTTCGGCGACGACCCGTACCGCTATCCCGACAACTTGCCCCTCGTGCAGGCCAAGGGTGGTCCAGGCGGCAGGCCGAGTTGTGGTTCGCTGCCTGACGCGAGCGCGAACTTCCCGGTGAAGTATCTGGTGACCGACACCGGATTCGGCACCGGCCTGGACATCCGGCCTAACTCTGGCATCGGTTTCCCCGGCTATGTCAACTACTTCCCGGCCACCAAGGGAACGCCCCAACCGCCGCTGATCCGTTACCCTGGCGGTCCGGCGCCGGGCCTGGCGCCCGCCTATCCCGGACAACCCCCGTCCGGTGCACCTGATTATGCGGGGGCTGCGATGCCGCCGCTGCCACCGGCGCCACCTCCATCGCCCTAAGTTGACTGACCCCGAAAAGTAAGGAGTTGCAATGAGAACCGACACCGGCGCCATCGCGCGTGTGGTGGCGTTCACCGTTGTCTCTCTTGCTTTCGTCTTCATTCTGGTGACGGTCTTCGGGCAGTTCCGGTTTGACTCCCGGACTTCCTACAGCGCGGTGTTCTCGAATGTGTCAGGGCTCAAGGGCGGGAACTTCGTTCGTATTGCGGGTGTCGAAGTGGGAAAGGTCAGTGACCTCAAGCTGGAAAGGGACGGCACTGTCCACATCAACTTCGCTATCGACAAAGGACTGAGGCTCACCGAAGGCACCAAAGCGTCGGTGCGCTACGAAAACCTGATCGGTGACCGATATCTCGCACTCGAGGATGGGCCCGGTCCGCCACGGAGACTGCAGCCGGGAGCTACGATTCCGTTGGCCCGGACCTCTCCCGCTCTCGACGTCGACGCGCTCATCGGTGGTTTCCGGCCGCTGTTCCGCGCGTTGGATCCCGACCAGGTCAATGCTCTGTCCGGTCAGCTGCTGAGGGTGTTCCAGGGTGAGGGAGCCACCATTTCGTCGGTGCTCGGCGAGACTTCCGCGCTGACCACGACGCTGGCCAACCGCGACAAGCTGATCGGCGATGTGATCACCAACCTGAACGTCGTGCTGCACACCTTCGGCACCCGCAACAAACAGTTCTCAGACGGCCTGGACAAGCTCTCCCTGCTGGTCGGGGCACTGTCTGAGCGCAAGACCGATATCACCACGGACGTCGCTTACATCAATGCCGCGACAGGATCGGTAGCCGACCTGCTGACGCAGGCGCGACAACCGATCAAAGACACTGTGGTGCAAACGGATCGCGTCTCTGGGCAGATCGAGTCCGACCACAACTACGTCGATGACCTCGTCAGAACACTTCCCGACGTTTATCAAACGCTGTCCCGCCAGGGTCTCTACGGCGACTACTTCGGCTTCTACATCTGCGATGTGATCATCAAGCTCAACGGCCGGAACGGGCAACCCACGTTCGTCAAGTTGGTGAGCCAGGTAACCGGGCGGTGCTTGCCGAAAAAATGACCTCGATCAAAAGTACCGTTAAAGATAAGTTCAAGCGGCGCAACATCAAGCCGCTCGCCGAGCGCAACCGGACCACGGTCGGCTTGGTTGGCATCGGCATCGTCGTCGCCCTGGTCGCCGCCGTCTTCTCCTACGAAAAAATCCCGTTCCTCACCGGAAAGTCCGGCTATTCCGCGTATTTCACGGAGGCAGGCGGGATCAAGCCGGATAGTGACGTGCGGGTGTCTGGGTTGTCGGTCGGCAGGGTGTCCAGCGTCAAACTGGACGGGACCAAAGTGCTGGTCAAATTCACCGTCGACGACGACGTCGCACTGGGCAACCGGACCGAGGCGTCGATCAAGACCGAGACCGTGCTCGGCACGAAGATGCTCGAGATAACTCCGCGTGGAGACGGCAAGCTGCAAGGCCCGATCCCGGTCGAGCGCACTCGCGCGCCTTACGACCTACCGGATGCCCTGGGCGACTTGACCAGCACCATCAGCGCATTGGACACCGCAAAGCTTTCTTCGGCGCTGACGACGTTGGCGAACACCTTCAAAGACACCCCACCTGATTTGAAGGCCGCACTGGAGGGAGTTGCGCAGTTCTCCAGCACGCTGGACAACCGCGACGCGAAACTGCGCAGCCTGCTGACCAATGCGAACAAGGTCGTGGGGGTGCTGGGCAAGCGCAGCGACCAGATCGCCAACCTGGTCATCAATGCGAATGCCTTGCTGGTCGAGCTTCTGACGCAACGCAACGCGGTTGACGCGCTGATGACCAACGTCGGGGCCGCGACGCGCGAGATCTCGGCCGTCATCGGTGACAACCGGACGCAGCTCAAGCCCGCCCTGGACAAGCTCAACTCTGTGCTGTCGATCTTGGACGACCGCAAGAAGGAACTGCAGCGCACCTTGTACCTCATCCCGAAATACGCGATGTCGTTCGGTGAAGTGCTGGGGTCGGGGCCATTCTTCAAGGCATCGCTACCGAACCTGACACTGGGACAATTTGTGCAGCCGTTCACCGACGCGGCGTTCTCTGATCTGGGGCTTGATCCCAACGTTCTGCTGCCATCTCAACTTGTCGATCCGGGCAACGGCCAACCTGGCCTACCACTGCTGCCGTTGCCGTACCCGCGCACCGGACAAGGCGGCGAGCCGCGACGGTCAATCCCGGATGCAATCACCGGCAATCCCGATCAGCAGTCGTGCGGGCCCGCCGGCATTCCGTTGCCCGGGCCCGGCTGCTACCCGTACCGGCCGCCGCCACCGGCGCCGCCGCCGGGTGGGCCACCGCCCGGCCCGCCGGCGGATCTCAAGCCGCCGCCCAGGCAAACGCCGGTGTACCAGCCGGCGCCCAACGAAGTGCCTGCGAACGGGGGTCGCTGATGGCATTCGCGAAAGTCCGTGCGAGACTTCGCAACCGGGTCAAGAACGGCGAGGCTTGGATCGAGAACCATCGACGCCTCACGAAGATCGGTACGGCGATCAGCCTGGTGCTGATCCTGCTCGTCGGGATCAGCATGATGGTCACGCCGTGGTGGAAACAGGTCACCCGGAACGCCTACGTCGCGTACTTTCCGAACACCAACGGCATTTACACCGGCGACGAGATCCGGATTCTCGGCGTCGCGGTCGGAACAATCGAGAAGATCGAGCCGCAGCCCAACGCGGCGAAGGTGACGTTCACCGTCGACTCCCAGTACGCGGTGCCCGCCGATGTGCGCGCGGCGATCCTGTCGCCGTCACTGGTCACTTCGCGTGCGATCCAGCTTGTACCGGTCTACTCCGGGGGGCCGAAACTGGCTGACGGCGCGACCATTCCGGAGGAGCGCACCGCGGTCCCCGTCGAGTGGGACGACCTGCGTAAGCAGTTGGAGAAGCTGACCGAGTCCCTGCAGCCCACGACCGAGGGCGGGACCAGCGCCCTGGGGCAATTCGTCAACACCTCGGCCTCGAACTTGCGCGGCGAGGGTGACACTGCGCGCGACACCGTCATCAAGCTCTCGCAGGCGGTGTCAGCGCTCGGCGACCACAGCACCGACATTTTCAGCACGCTGCGCAACCTGGAGACGTTCGTCTCCGCGCTGACCTCGAGCAGTGAGCTGCTGGCGTCGTTCAACAAGAACTTGGCCAATATCACCACGGTGATGACCAATACTCCCAACGAGTGGGGCCAGGCCATTGCCGGATTGGACGGCGCCGTCAACGATCTGCGTCCCTTCGTCGCCGAGAACCGCGAGGCGATCGGTACGACCTTTGACCACCTCAACGCCATCACTACGGCGTTGAACGACAGCCGCCGTGACATCAAGCAAACCCTGCACGTCGCGCCGAACGTGTTCCAGAACTTCCTCAACATCTATCAACCGGCGCAGAGCGCGGTTACCGGGATTCTGGCCCTGTCGAACTTTGCCGACACCGTCAAATCCATTTGCGGTTCAATCGAGTCCGATGGCCGTGTCGGGGCGAAAAATTCGGCGCGACTGTGCGAGCAGTATTTGTCTCCGATCATAAAAAACCGCCAGTACAACTTCTTGCCGCTCGGTTTCAACCCCTTCGTGGGTGCATCGGCACGTCCCAACGAGCTCACCTACAGCGAGGACAAGCTCAACCCGCACATACCGCCGCCCGCGGACAGTCCCGGCCCCTGGGCCCACTGCCCTCAGTCGCCGCAAGCACTGCCCGGGGCCGCCGTACCACCGGCGCCGCTCGCAGTCCGGTCGACCGACCCCCGCGGGGGACTGCCGGGCTTGATGGTGCCGGCGGCCGCGCCGGTGCCGCCCGGAGGTACACCGTGAGGCGCATACTGTCTGCGGCACTTGCCATCTCGTGCCTGTGCTTGCTGACGAGCTGTACAGGATGGCGGGGCCTCAACTCGCTACCGCTGCCGGGAACCCAGGGTAAGGGCGACGGTGCGTACACCATTCAGGCTCAACTACCTGACGTCGTCGTCATTCAGCCGAATACCCGGGTGCGGGTCGCCGACGTCAACGTCGGCAACGTCACCAAGATCGAGGTGCAGGACTGGCATGCCCTGGTGACCATGCGGATCAACGGCGATATTCACCTACCGGCGAACAGCACAGCCGAGGTCGGCCAAACCAGCCTGCTGGGTTCCATGCACATTGAGCTGGCGCCGCCGAAAGACGAGGCACCGCAAGGACAGCTCAAAAACGGCTCAATCATTCCGCTGTCCAGAGCAGCGACGTATCCGACCACCGAGGAGACCCTCGCGTCGGTGGCGATTCTGCTCAACGGCGGTGGACTGGGTCACCTTCAGGAGATCACCCGCACTTTTGCGACGGCGTTGACTGGGCGCGAAAAAGAGATGCGCAGCCTGTTGACTCAACTGGACATCTTCGTCACTGAGACGAAAAAACAGACCGACGACATCATCACAGCGATCGACAGTCTCAACTCGCTGGTCGGCCAGGTGGCGGACAAAGACCCGGTGGTTGATAAGGCGCTCACGACGATCCCGCAGGCGCTGGGAGTCTTGTCAGACACCCGGAAGACGTTGGTCGATGCGATCGACAAGGTCGGCCAATTCAGTGCGGTCGCCGCCTCGACGATCCAACAGAGCAAGAAATCGCTCGTCGACAACTTCCGCAATCTTGCGCCGGCGCTGCGGGAGCTGGCTAACGCCGGGCCCGCGCTGACCAGAGGTCTGGACTTCCTTTCGACACTGCCGTGGGTGAAAAGCACTGTCCCTAATTGGTTTCGGGGTGACTTCGCCAACATCTCGCTCATCGTCGACCTGACTCTGAGCCGTCTGGACAGCGGTTTCTTCACCGGGTCGAAATGGGAGGGAAATCTCACCGAACTCGAGATGCAATGGGGCCGCACCATTGGCCAGATGCCCAGCCCATACACCGCGGTCAATCCGTTGATCGCGGCCTACCACTGGGGGGGTTACTAGCATGTCTCGTGCGAGCTCACTGCGGCTGTCTCGCCGGATATGGACACAGTTGACGATCCTTGCATCGGTCACCGTCATTTCTTTCGCCGTGATGGCATTCGGCTTCGTCAAAGTGCCTGCGCTACTTGGGGTTGGCCGCTATACCGTGACCGTCGATCTGTCGGCTTCGGGAGGTTTGTACCCGACCTCGGTGGTCAACTATCGCGGCAGCGAGGTCGGCAGCGTCAAATCTGTCGACGTGACCCAGCACGGGGTTCAGCGCCGTTCTTTCGCTGAAATCCGACATCGCGATTCCCTCCGACGTGACCGCCGCGGTGCACAGCCGCTCGGCTATCGGCGAGCAATTCCTGGAACTCACACCGCATTCCGGTAGCGCCACTAACACCGGCCCGAAATTGCGCGACGGCGATGTGATCCCGGTTGGCAAGACACAGATCCCGGTCGACATCGGATCCCTGCTGGACACAACCAATAAGGCACTCGCGGCGATCCCGCAGGACAACCTGCACACCGTCGTCGATGAAGCTTCGAAAGCTGTCGCGGGTCTGGGGCCGGAACTGTCCCGGCTCGTCGATGGTGGCACCGCGTTGGCGATCGACGCCGGCAAGACCACCGACTCGTTCTCCCGGCTGATCGACGAGTTTCCCCCGGTAGCCAGCTCCCAGGTGCGAACGTCGGATTCGATCGCGACGTGGGCGCGGCGGGTGAACGCGATCACCAGTCAGCTAAAGGCACAAGATGACAGGTTCGCCGACCTGCTCAACACTGCCGGCCCGGCGCTCGACGAAGGCACCGCGCTGTTCGACCGGTTGGCTCCCACGCTGCCGGTGCTACTGGCGAACCTGGTCAGTCTGGGCAACATCACCCTGACCTACCGAAACGACCTCGAGCAGCTGTTGGTCATGTTTCCGCAGGGCACCGCGGTGATGTCGTCGATCATCGTGCCCGACAGGGTTGCCAAGATGGACTACAAAGGCATCTATCTCGACTTCAACTTGAACCTGAACTCGCCGCCACCATGCAATGCCGGGTTCCTGCCGGTGCAGCAGCAGCGCATCCCGGTGCGGGAGGACTATCCCGACCGCACCGACGGCGAGTTGTACTGCCGTATCCCGCAGAACTCCGACATGAACGTCCGCGGCGTTCGTAACGTCCCTTGCGAGACCAAGCCGGGCAAGCGCGCACCCACGGTCGAGATGTGTGAAAGCGACGAGCAATACGTCCCGCTCAACGACGGCCTGTTCTGGAAGGGCGATCCGAACGCGACGTTGAGCGGGCAGGGTGTGCCGCAGTTCCCGAAGGGCGGGCCACCGTATTCGCCGGGCGAGCACTGGCACCCCCCAGTTGATCCAGCGGCGCCGAAACCAGTCCTGGCAATTCCCTACGACCCCGCGACCGGGAACTACGTCGGGCCAGACGGTCGTCATTACAGTGATTCCGACCTGGCTTTTACTTCGAAAGGCAAGACATGGCAGAGCATGATAGTGCCGCCGCGCAAGCCAAATCCGTAGCTGCCGTTGAGAGACGTCGACGTCGAAAGCACTGCTGAGCACATCGACGCTGAGGACATCGACGAGGCTGAGGCTGCGCGGTTAGAAGTCAAAAAGATTGTGTCGAAATGGGTTTCGCGTATTTCCAGGCCGATCGCCGTCGGGTTTGCCGTCATCGTGGCATTGCTCGGCGTAGGTGGCTGGCTGGGATTCCGCGTGCACCAAGACGATCAGGTGCGGGCGCAACGCAATCTCTACGTGCAGGTCGCGCGGCAGACCGCGATCAACCTGACCACGATCAGTTACACCGAGGTCGATGCCGACATCAAGCGGGTTCTGGACTCGGCGACCGGCGACTTCCATGAGGAGTTCCAGAATCGGTCGCAACCGTTCGTCGAGGTCGTCAAGAAGGTCCAATCGAAAACTGAAGGCACCATCGCCGAGGCTGGGCTGCTTTCCTGTACGAAGGATCAAGCACAGGTGCTCGTCGCGATATCGGTCAAGACGTCGATGGCCGCGGCGCCCCCGACCAGGAGCCGCGCAGGTGGCGGATGCGTCTTACGGTCGACAAGAACGGCGACGGTGCCAAGGTGTCGAAGGTCGAGTTCGTGCCGTGAGCAGTCGAACCGCCCTCAGCGTGGAGGAGGACACCGAGATGTCTGGTGACAATGAACCGGTCGCCGACGAGCCGTCTGATGACGACCTCGCCGAGAGCGACGACCTGGCCGACGAGGCGGAAGCCGCGGACGAGGCAGACCTGCTCGAAACCGACGCCGACGACGGACCGGCGGACGCACCGGAAAAACGGGGCGCGCGACGCCCGCGGGGCCGGCTACTGGTTGCGGCACTTCCCGCGCTGGCGTTGATCCTGGCTCTCGGAGTCGGTTACCTGAAATGGCTCGACGGCACGGCCCGGGAGTCCCGCGCGGCCGCCGAGCAATCGATTCGAGCCGCCAGCGACAGCACCATCGCGATCCTGTCGTACAAGCCCGAAACCGTGGACCAGGAGTTGAAGGCCGCTGCCGACCGGCTTGCGGAACCCTTCCGTCAGCAGTACACGCAGCTCGTCAATGATGTCGTCGCCCCGGGCGCGAAGCAGCAACACATTTCGGCGGTGGCCACCGTGCCTGCTGCGGCGTCGGTGTGGGCCACCGGAAAGCAGGCTGTGGTACTGGTTTTCGTCGACCAGACCACCACCATCGGCGCCGATGCGCCGACCCAGAGCACGTCCAGCGTGCGCGTCAGTCTCGACAAGGTCGACGGTCGCTGGCTCATCTCGCAGTTCGACCCGGTGTAAGGAGGTCACGCGGATATGAAAAGTGTGTCGAAGAGTTTCCGGCGGCTGTCCGCCATCGCGCTGACTGTCGGGTGGTGTGCGGCGACAGCGATTGCAGGGGCGACGGGTACCAGCAAGGCGGCCGGCTTCGAGAACCTGTTGGTGCCGTCGCCATCGATGGGTCGCGACATCCCGGTGGCGTTCCTGGCTGGCGGCCCGCACGCGGCTTTCCTGCTGGATGGATTCAATGCCGCGCCGAATGTGAGCAACTGGGCGACGGCGGGTAACGGGTTCAACACCCTTGCCGGTAAAGGCATTTCGGTGGTGGCGCCGGCCGGCGGGGCCTACAGCATGTACACCAACTGGGAGCAGGACGGCAGCAAACAGTGGGACACGTTCCTGTCACAGGAGCTGCCGGACTGGCTGGCCGCCAACAAGGGCCTGGCGCCGGGTGGGCACGGCGTGGTCGGGGTATCCCAAGGCGGGTACGCCGCGGCGGCGCTGGGCACCTTCCACCCCGACCGATTCCGTTATGCCGGATCGTTGTCGGGGTATCTTGCCCCCGAGCGGACCGCGGTGGACGGGGCGATCAGGAATTGCCTTCTGCAAGGCGGCGCCGACAGCGGTGCCATGTGGGGCGCGCCGCAGTTGGGTCGCTGGAAATGGCATTCGCCGAACCAGAACGTCCAGCAACTGGTGGACAACAACACCCGGCTGTGGGTCTACAGCCCGGGCAGCGGTGCGCCTACCGACCAGGGGGCGATGGGCGGCGATGGCGATATCTCGCAGGGCACCAACGCGACGTTCTACTCGCATTTTCGAGACGTCGGCGGGACGAACGCTCACTTCGACCTGGGTCGTGGTGGCGGCAACGACTGGCCGACCTGGGGACGGCAGCTCAGTGCGATGTCCGGCGATCTCGCGGCGAACATTCGCTGACACCTCGAGGAATGAGACGCCATGACTGACAAGCGCATTCGCGACCTCGCGCAGATCATCTCGATTCCGTTGGCCGTCGGGCTCATTGCGCCGGTCGCCGTTGCGTCGGCCGCTCCCGGGGTGCCCGGCAATAACGACCGGCTCAACAACGGCATCGTGACCAACGTCGACACGATCAAATTCCAGGCCGGCTGCTCCACCAAGCTGAAGAAGAGCCCGCAGCTGGAGGCCGCCGCACAGCGCCACACCGTCGATGTGCTCAACAACCGAAGCCTCGACGCTGACACGGGCTCCGACGGGTCGTCGGTGGCCGGCCGGGCCCGCGACGCCGGATATCGCGGCACAGTGGCCGAAACGGTGGCGATCAACAATTCGCTTGCGATCAATGACCTTGACGTGATGGGCAATTGGTATTACCGCCCCGATTACATGGCGATCATGTCGAACTGCGCCAACACACAGATCGGGGTGTGGTCGGAGAACAGCATCGACCGCAGCGTGCTTGTCGCCGTCTACGGGCAGCCGGACCAATGAGGGGCGCAATCCTGCTGGCCGGGCTGATCGTTGCCGCGTCATTGACCGGCGTTCTGCCGGCGCCGCAAGCGCACGCCGTTCCGGCGCCCGACATCGAGTTCATCTACGACACCACCGTGCGTAAGCAATACAGCTTCGCCAACACGGCCGATGCGATCAGCTACGCCCACGGCATCTGCGACAAGATCACCGGCGGGGCCAGCTACGGCAAGGTCATCGGTGATGTGAAAAACGATGTTCAGCCCAACGACGAGTATTCGGCGAACTACCTGATTTCCAATGCGGTGAACATCTATTGCCCGGCCCAGCTGTGGCAGCTGCGCAATTCAGCGGGCAAGTATGTGCCGCCCCCGCAGTGACTAGTTGTTGTCGGCGTTGCCGAGGTCCGGCGCGTACGACGGCGGCGGGTAGTTGCCCCGCAGCAGCCACGCGAACGCGGCGATGCCGTACTGGAGCTCGTCGCTCGCGTCGTAATCGGGGTTGGGATTCATGCGTTCGAGCCTATCGCGATACGGCTGCGTTGTCGTTCGGCCCGGACGCGAGCCGGGAGAGGACAGTCTCGGTATCGGTTGACGCGCCGCGGTTGTACGGCAGCTTCGACAACGCCGTTCCCATCGCGCAGGTGTTGGAGACGGCGGCATACGTCAGGCCTCCCCCGATGGCGGCGGCCAGCCACTTCAGTTGTGGGATCGCGATACTTCCGAGCACCGAGGACAGCACGATCGATCCGGCGACCAGGCGGACCTGGCGCTCCAGATCCCACCGCTGAATGCCGCGGTTGCGTCATAACCTTGGCCTTCCCAGTCGCCGACGCGATTCGTTCACGCAGTTCATTCGAGGTGATGGCAGCGGTCATGGCTGATCGGATACCCGGCGGGCGGATCGTCGAGAACGTTTTGATCGCCGTGAGTTTTGCGGCGGGCAACTCGTCAGGCTTGGAGCAGTGCCGAATCAGTAGCGCCCGTCTCGTCAGCGTCGGGCCGCTCGGCAGATTCTCCGGGTGCAACATGTCGGCGTAGCGCAGTGATTCAGGGATGCCGAACCCGTCGACCAGAAGTTTCGCGTGCGGGCGCAGCAGCCGGCACCGGTCGTTGATGCCGCGGGTGACCGCCTTGGCGCGCTCGGTCGACAGGAATCGGTGCTCGACGTACCAGGCCTTGTCGTCCTCGATCACGGTCAGCGCGTAGAGGTCGCAGACGAGCCCGAGAACCTCACGCGCCTCGTCGTCTTCGCACGTGTCGATCCCGGCGACAAACGCCTCCAACACCACCCGGTCGATGTGGGCTCGCGCAGCATGCAGTACGTGATCCTGCACCGAGTTGAACGCGTCGAAAGCCGACATCTCTTTGGATTTGGCCTGCAGCCGGCGCGCCACCGAGGCGATGATGTATTGCTCGCGGTCCTCGAACATCTGGACCTGCGTGCCTCGGTTGAACAGGCTGCCTTCCTCTTCGTTGTCCTGTCGGGCGTCGATCACCGTCTGGATGATCGTCTCGGCCGCAGTGCGTTTCAGCACCCGTTCGCCGGCGAAGTTGGCGGCGAACCGCACCCATTCCACCGGGCTCATGCCCTTGATGTCGTCGGCGTAGGCGGTCAGCAGCTCCTTGGCGACCAGCTGGGTCAGCACGTGGTTGTCACCTTCGAAGGTGGTGAACACGTCGGTGTCGGCGCGCAGCGCGATCAATCGGTTGTCGGCCATGTACCCGGCGCCGCCACATGCTTCGCGGGCCTCCTGGATGGCGGTGGACGCGTGCCAGGTGTTGGCCGCTTTCAGGCCGGCCGCCCGCGACTCCAGTTCCCGCTGCTCCTCGGCGTCGGGGGAGTCGGCGGTCTGCAGATCGTGGCACTTGGACACCAGTTCGTTCTGCGCGAACTGCAATGCGTACGACTTCGCGATCAGCGGGAACAGCCGGCGCTGATGCACCAGGTAGTCCATGATCAGCACTTCGCCGTCGTCGTCGGGAGCGGTGAACTGCTTGCGCTGCAAGGCATATCGGGTCGCGATGTCCAGCGCCACCCGCGCCGCGTTGCCCGCGCTGCCGCCGACGGTCATTCGCCCGCGGATCAGGGTGCCGATCATGGTGAAGAACCGCCGGTTGGGGTTCTCGATCGGTGAGGTGTAGGTGCCGTCGGCCTCGACGTCACCGTACTTGTTCAGCAGGTTGACCCGCGGCACGCGGACGTGGTCGAACACGATGCGACCGTTGTCGACGCCCGGCAGACCACCTTTGTACTGACAGTCTGACGTCGTCACGCCCGGCAAGTCGTTGCCCTCGTCGTCGCGAATCGGCACCAGAAAACAATGCACCCCGTGGTTGACCTGCTCGCCGTTCTCGCCGGCGACGAGCTGCGCGAAAACCGCAGCGATGGTGGCGCTTTCAGCGGCGCCGCCGATGTAGTCCTTACGCGCGTTCGGTGTCGAGGAGTGGATCACGAACTCCTCGGTGTCCGCGTCGTAGGTGGCGATGGTCTCCAGCGCCTGGACGTCGCTACCGTGACCGGTCTCGGTCATCGCGAAACACCCGCGCAACTCGAGATTGATGATCTTCTTCACGTATACCTCGTGGTGGCGCTCGGTGCCCAGATTCTCGACGGCCCCGCCGAAGAGGCCCCACTGCACACCCGCCTTGACCATCAGCGACAGATCCGACATCGCCAGCATCTCGATCGTCGTGATCGCGGCGCCCGACGTTGCCGTTGCCACCGTGTTCTTTGCGGAAACTGTCGGCGGCTGCGCCTTCGGCGGCCATGATGCGCATCTGCTCGGCCACCTTGGTACGGGCGATCACCGTGTTCGGTGTGTAATGCGGACGGAAGATGTCTTCGGCAAGTCGTTCACGCATCTGGTTCTTCACGTCGCGCCAACGTCCGTCGAGCGAGTTACGCAAATGTTCCGCAATGGTGGTCATACCCGACGGTAACCGATGAGAATCAAGACGCCGAGAGGGCGCGGCATCGACCTGGACGCCGCGTTAACCCACGGTGTTTATAGTTCGTCGCGCGGCCGCAGCCACGCGGTCGAGGAAAGGTGTGCCATGAGCGGGGTCTCCCGCGCGTTCAGCAAGGAGGGCCCGGTCGACGCGGAGGCCGTTGCGGCGGCGTTGCGACCGACGTTCACCGTGACGGCCGGGGCGGAGCAGACGGTCTCGCACACCTGGTTGGACACCTTTGACTGGCGCCTGCATTCGGCAGGCATCTCGCTGCAGTTTGCCGACGGCGGGCCGCTGGTCTTGCAGCTTCCCGACGGCGTCCGGTTGCAGGCCCCACGGGCCGGCCTGAAGTGGCCCGCGCAGGCGAATGACCTGCCGGTAGGGCCGCTCCGTGACGCGCTGGCACCGCTCATTGCGCCGCGGGCGCTGATGCCGGTCGTCACCGTGCGGTCCACCTCGCAGGAGGCTCGGGTGCTCGATGCCGAGGAGAAAACCGTGGCCCGGCTGCGGACCGAGAGCGTCGACGACGGCACCAGCGAGCTACGCATCCAGCCGCTGCGTGGCTACGACGCCGAGGCCGATCGGATTGCGCGGCTACTGACGCGGGTCGACGGGTTCAGCGCGGTCTCGGCGACGCCGTACGACCTCGCGTTGACCCATGCCAGTCGCAGCCCTGCCAACGGGAGCCGCCCGAGTGTGAAGCTGCAGCCGGAAACCTCTGCGGCCGTCGCTATTGCGGAGATGCTGACCGAATTCGCGGCGGCCATCGAGGAGAACGTGCCGGGCACCATCGCGTCGATCGACACCGAATTCCTGCACGACCTGCGGGTCGCGGTGCGTCGCACCCGCTCGATTCTCAAGCTCGTCGGCGACGTGCTGCCCGACCAACTGGCCGAGCGATTCGCCCCGGATTTCAAATGGCTTGGCGATCTGACCACCCCGGTCCGCGACCTCGATGTCTACCTCCTCGAGCTCGACCCGATGGCGGCCCGGCTGACATCGGCCGACCCTGGCGACCTCGATCCGTTTCGGTCATTCCTGGTCAAGCACCGCAGCGCCGAGCGGCGGCGGCTGGTCCGCGGACTGCGCTCGAAGCGCTTTCACAATCTGCTCAGCGACTGGCGCGCCGAGCTGGTCGAGGTGGCGGCCCACACCGACGGCGGCCCGACGGTCGCGATGCTCGCGCACCGGCGAATCACGCAGGCGTACCGCAATGCGGTACGGCGGGGAAAGCGGATCGACGAGGATTCGCCGAGCGAGGACGTCCACGCGCTGCGCAAGCGGTGCAAGGAGCTGCGCTATCTGCTCGAAGTGTTCCGGCCGGTGTGCGACAACACGCCACACCGGGCGCTGCTCAAAGAGCTCAAGTCGCTGCAGGACACCCTCGGCGACTTTCAGGATGGTGAAGTGCAGCGCGAAGCCGTCCGCGAATTCGCCGCGGCGATGATGGAGCAGGGCGCGGCGCCCCCCAAGACTCTGCTGGCGATGGGGGAGATGGCCGCGCAGCTTGACGCGCATCAGCTGAACGCACGGGCGGCGCTGGCCGGCCGGTTGCAACCGTTTCTGGCCGACGAGAATCGGGCCCGCGTCAAGGCATTGGTGCGGCGATGAAGGTTTACGCGACGTACAACATCAAGGGCGGCGTCGGTAAGACGTCGGCCGCGGTGAACCTGGCGCATCTCGCGGCGCTCGACGGACACAACGTGCTGCTGTGGGATCTCGACCCGCAGGGCGCGGCGACCTACATGTTCCGGGTGCGGCCCAAGGTCAAAGGCGGCGGGCGGGCGTTGGTGGAAGGATCGCGGTCGCTGGACGATGCGATCAAGGCCACCGATTTCGACGGGCTCGACCTGGTGCCCGCCGATTTCCGGTACCGCAACCTGGATGTGCAACTCGACGACATGAAGCGGCCGACGCGGCGGGTCCGGGAATTGTTGCGGCCGTTGGAAAGTCAGTACGACGTCGTCTTTCTCGATTGCCCGCCGAGCATCTCGTTGCTGTCGGAGAACATTCTGCACGCCGTCGACACGCTGTTAGTGCCGATGATCCCGGCGACACTGTCGGTCCGGACGTTCGATCAATTGACCGGTTTCGTCAGCGACTTCGAAGGCCGCCGGCCGCTAGTGCAAGCCTTCTTCTCGATGGTGGACCGCCGCAAGCGGCTGCATTGCGACCTTGTGCAACATTTGTCGACCGAACGATCGGGAATTCTGACCAGCGCCATTCCGGCGCTGTCGATCATCGAGCAGATGGCCGAACAGCGGGCGCCGGTGACCGCGTTCGCGCCGCAGAGCGCCGCGTCACACTGCTACAGGGCGCTGTGGGCGGAGATCAGCGGCGGTTGATGCCGGCGCGACGGTCGTCGCAGTCGCCAGCGCAGTGCGGCGGTCGCAATGACGCCGAAGCCGATCAGCAACCCCATGTCGAGCATCCACTGCCCAGATGAGTGCCGCCACGAATCGTCAGCTTCGGCAAGCGGATTGACCGCGTGCACGTCGACGGTGGACGCGGTGGCAGCGAAGCCCCATCGGGACGGCACCAGCCCGGCGATCTGCTCCAGCGGGAACCGGCCGGAGATCGGGAACAACGCTCCGGCGAACACGAGTGAAATCAGGACGATCAGCACGGCGATCAACACGACCTGCTCGGAATACGTCGCCAGTGACGATAGGGCCAGCGCGACCAGCGACGAGACGATGGCAGTGGCGGCCAGCGCGATGAACAGTTCAACACTGGCCTCGAGCTTGTTGTGGCCGAGCAAGACTGCGCCGTGAGTGGGCGCCGATTGGCCGACGGTGGCCACGATGGTGATGACGGCGACCTGGACGACAGCGATGAGGCTGTAGACGATCGCCTTGCCGGCCAAGAACGCTG
Source organism: uncultured Actinomycetota bacterium (assembly GCA_963737375.1). Lineage (GTDB taxonomy): Bacteria > Actinomycetota > Actinomycetes > Mycobacteriales > Mycobacteriaceae > Mycobacterium. Next base: position 13,499 of record CAVTSP010000026.1, on the reverse strand, counting down.
AAGCCGACAATCCGTGGGCTTGTTCGCGCCGGAAGATGCGCTGCTCGCCGAAGAGGTCGCGAATACCCAGGGCGGTGCCCATGACGACGGCGCCGATGCTGAGCGCGGTGAGGATCGTGACCGCCTGGTCGGGGTTGTTGCCGTAGCGACTTGCCAGACCCAATCCGGCGTCCCCGGGTATCAGTAACGAGATCGCCCCGAACAGCACCGGGAGAATCGCGAGGAAGATGAAGTACCGCTGATCGCCGATCATCATCCAGGCTTGCCGGCGGGCAGAAATGATGATCTGGTGCAACACATTTCGTTGCAGCGAGGGGGCGGTCGGGGTGGCGGACACCGCCGGCGGCTCCGGTGGCGGCGGTTCCTGTTGGCGCGCCAGGAATTCGTCGTGCGCGCCGTACGGATCCGTACGGGCCCGCTGGACGATCGTGGCCCAGTCGGTGGTGCCCAACTGCGGCCCGATCTGCGAGGGTGCGCCGGCGAACACCGTGATGCCGGTCGGGGTGAGCACCACCACCTGGTCACACGCGTCGAGTTCGGTTGGTGTCGTCGTCGCCACCAGGACGACGCGACCGTCGTCGGCGAGTTGACGTAGTGTCGCGGTGATCTTGTGTGCCGCTTCCGGTTCGAGTCCGGCGGTCGGCTCCTCTAAGACGAGCAGCGACGGGTCGGTCAGCAGTTCCACTGCAAGCGATGCGCGCTTGCGCTGCTCGGCGGTCAGGGTGCCCGCTTTGGCGGTGCGCAGTGCGGTCAGGTCCATCTTGTCGAGCACCGAGCGCACGGCTTCGTTACGAATGTCAGCGGAAGTGCTTGGTGCAAAACGTAATTCGGCCGCGTAGCGCAACGCTTGCTCCACGGTCAACTGGGGGCGCAGCAGGTCGTGACGCGGCACCACCCCGACGTGTGGCCGCACATCGTCGGCTGCGACGTCATGGCCGTCGAAATCGACTTCGCCCACGCTCGGTTGTCTCGTGCCGGCGAGCACGTCGACCAGGGCGGAGGTGCTCGCTTCGGAAAGGCCGATCACCGAGGTGATCGTGCCCGGCGACGCGGTGAACGACAGATCTGCCAGCGCCTGTTCGCCATCGACGCTGAGCCGTACCCGTCGCGCCTCCAGTGGACCGGCGATGGTCGTCGATTCGGGCGTCGGGGCTGCGGTCTGCTCGTCGGTTGGCTGCTGCACCTGCGCAGTCGGCGCCGCGTCCGGCGGCTCGGGTCTCGGGCGGCGCGCCTTCAGCGTCTCGATCGCGCCGGTGAGTCGTGCGCCGATGGTCGGCTTGGACGCGGGCGGCGGGAAGGATGGTGGCGTTTCCGAGTGAACCTGCTGCGGCGGTGGTGGCGGCAACGGTGCTGGTGGTGGCGGTGCCGGTCTGGGCGGTGGCGCTACCCACTGCACCGTGCGCTGCTGTGGCGGGGGTGCAACGGGTGGCGGGAAGTGCGGGACCGGTCTCGGTGGCGGTGGTGGCGGATGGGGAGGCATCGGCATCGGCGGTGGCGGCGCGTGGGGACGCATTGGCGGCGGCACTCGCGGGGGCGGGGCCGCAGCAGGCGGGGCGGCGAGTTGGAAGACCAGTCGCGGCCCGTATTGGGGGTCGCCGAGAGTGATCGCCCGCCCGTCATGGATGAAGACCGTCGACATTCGCACCCCGTCGACGTAAATACCGGCTTCGCTGCGATCGACAGCGAGCCATTGATTTCCGTTGAAGTGCAGCACCACCAGGGGTGGCGCGCCAGACCCGCCGACACCGTCGAGCCGGATGTCCGCGCCAGGGTCGAGGCCGACGGTGACGTCACGGCCAGGGGCAAAGGCGTACCTACGCGGGCCGAGCCAGATGATCAAGGCGGGCCCGAATGTTGCCGTCAATGCAGCCACCCCCTTTCCCGCCCGATTTCTCGAGTCGAGAGTCCATTATCCAGCCGCCATGACGCGCTGGTATCGACCGTAGGTCGTCCGCGCTGGCCAGACGCTGCCGGGGCAGCCTGTTATCGAGGTGTGCAGGGTCGCGGGGCAGGCGCCGAGTCGTCGAGCAGGCGGCGCAACACCGTCACGGCTTCGGCGAGAGTCTGCCGGTCAGCGTCATTCAACGCGCCGAGTTGCGGCTCGATCGCACGAGCGCGATCGACTCGGACCCGGTTCAGCGTGTGCATGCCCTCAGCGGTGATCGTGATGCGTACTGCCCGGGCATCGCCCGGATCGACGGTCCGGGTGACCAGGCCGGCGTCTTCGAGACGCCGCACCTGCGTGGTCATCGTCGGCTGCGAGCAGTGATCCACCGCGGCGAGATCGCAGATTCGTGCTTCGCCGTGGGCGTCGATCGTCGACAGCAGTCGGGCCTGCGCGGCCGGTAACTGCATCTGGATGCGTTGTGTGGCATAGCGGTTGAGCCGTGCGACGACGGCGAGCAGATCCGCGCCAAGACCGGCGACAGCCCCCTCGGCGGCGCGTCGCTCGGTAGCTGCGGATGGTGTCATGCGTATATAGTTGCATAGCTAGGCTATCTAGGCCACCAACCGGGCAATTTTAGTCTTGTTAACTCAATCGAACCCTCATTGTTTGCTCGCGGGTACACCCCGTTGAGTGCTGGCAGAATTGTTGAAATGAACGCGTCTCGCTCTGTGACCGGGATCGCCGGGTCCCGCTCGTTGAGTCCGGGCGAGCTTGCGCAGGCATCGGTGATGGCTGCCCTGTGTGCTGCGACCGCGATTATTTCGATCGTGGTGCCGTTCGCCGGAGCTTTGTCTTTGCTGGGGACCGTCCCGATGGGGTTGCTGGCCTACCGCTATCGGTTTCGCGTGCTGATCGCCGGAACGGTCGGTGCCGCTTTGATCGCGTTCCTGATCGCGGGCCTGGGTGGCTTGATGACGGTCGGCAACAGTGCCTACGTCGGTGGGCTGACCGGCGTGATCAAACGCCGGGGCCGCGGCACCGGGACGGTGCTCGTCGTCTCGCTCATCGCCGGAGCGGTGTTCAACCTATTCGCGGTCGGCGCGCTGATGTTGCTCACGCGGCTGCGAACCCTGATCTTCGACGCCGTCTCCGCCAACATCGACGGACTTGCGGCCATGTTGACCGCTGTCGGCCGTTTCGCGATCGCGCACCCGTTTCCGCTCAGCACCCGTATCGGGAATGGATTCGAGGCGACCGCTTACGGGCTCCAGTGGTTCATCGCCCATGCACTGCGCTACTGGCAGCTGCTGCTCTTCGCCAACGGTGTCGTCTCGCTGATGGTCGTGTCGTTGATCGGGTGGTGGGCGTTGTCGCGGGTGCTGAACCGGATGCGCGGCATTCCCGACGTGCACAAGCTGGACGCCCCGCTCGACAGCGCACCGGTGGGTCCGGTCCCGGTGCGGTTGGACCGGGTCCGCTTCCGCTACCCCAACACCGCCCACGATGCACTGAGACCGGTCGACCTGGAGGTCAAAGCCGGCGAACATCTGGCGATCACGGGAGCCAACGGCTCCGGCAAGACCACGCTGATGCTGGTGTTGGCCGGGCGGGAGCCGACATCGGGGACCATCGAACGTCCCGGGTCGGTGGGGCTGGGTCGGATGGGCGGTACCGCGGTGGTCATGCAGCATCCAGAAAGTCAGGTGCTGGGCACCCGGGTTGCCGACGACGTGGTGTGGGGCTTGCCGCCGGGCACCAAGACCGATGTGGCCCAGTTGCTCAGTGAAGTCGGCCTGGAATCGCATGCCGAACGCGACACCGGAAGCCTGTCCGGCGGTGAACTGCAGCGGCTGGCGGTCGCGGCCGCCCTGGCGCGTGAGCCGGCATTGCTCATCGCCGACGAGGTCACCAGCATGGTCGACCAGGAGGGCCGCGAAAGTCTGCTGGGCGTGCTGTCCGGGCTGAAGCGGCAGCACAGCACGGCGCTGGTGCACATCACCCACTACGCCTCTGAGGCTGAATCCGCCGACAGCACAATCAATCTCAGCGAGTCCGGGGACAACACCAGCATGGTCGAGACGATGGCCGCACCTGCGACGACGCCGATCATGGGACATGAGTCCGGCCCGGCGATTCTCGAAGTCGCCGGCGTCAGCCACGAATACAACAGCGGGACACCGTGGGCCAAGACCGCGCTGCGTGACGTCAGCTTCACCGTCCACCAGGGCGATGGGCTGTTGATCCACGGCGGCAATGGGTCGGGAAAATCGACGCTGGCGTGGATCTTGGCCGGTCTGACGGTGCCGACCACTGGCGACTGCTTGCTCGACGGCCGACCCACGCACGAGCAGGTCGGCGCGGTGGCGCTGTCATTCCAGGCGGCCCGGCTGCAGCTGATGCGCAGCCGGGTCGATCGGGAAGTGGCTTCGGCAGCAGGGTTTTCGCCGAAGGACCAGGACCGAATCGACAACGCCCTGGCCGTGGTGGGGTTGGACAGCGGGTTGGGCACACGGCGCATCGACCAGCTCAGCGGCGGCCAGATGCGCCGGGTGGTGCTGGCCGGTCTGCTGGCCCGCTCCCCGCGCGCGCTCATCCTCGACGAGCCGTTGGCCGGCTTAGATGCCGAAACACAAAGCGGCTTGGTGCGACTGATCGAGGACTTACGCCATGAGCAGGGCCTCACCGTGGTGGTCATCTCCCACGATTTCGTCGGCCTGGAGGGGCTGTGCCCCCGTACCTTGGACCTTCGCGACGGGGTGCTTCACGCGGTCTCGACCACGGCTGGAGGGCTGTCGTGACTACCGCGGTACCGAAGGAACGATCCGAACGCCGCCCGTCGCGCTCGGTGGTTGTGCTGCGTCCGGTGCCCGGCACCTCCGCGGTGCACGACCTGTGGGCCGGCACCAAACTGCTGGCCGTGGGCGCCATCTCGGTACTGCTGACGTTCTTCCCGGGATGGATCGCGATTGGGTTGGTAGCCGGGCTGGTACTGACGGCAGCGCGGATCGCGCACATTCCGCGCGGCGCGCTGCCCACCATTCCGCGCTGGCTGTGGGTCCTGCTGGCCCTAGGTGGCATATCGGCCGCCTTCGCCGGCGGCAGTCCGGTGATCGAGCTGGCCGGAACATCGGTCGGACTAGGCGGGCTGCTGAACTTTCTGCGGATCACGGCGCTGTCGATCGTCTTGCTGGGGTTGGGGGCAATGGTGTCGTGGACCACCAACGTCGCTGAAATAGCACCTGCGGTGGCCTCTTTGGGTCGGCCGCTGCGGCTGCTGCGGATCCCGGTCGACGAGTGGGCCGTCACCATCGCGCTGGCCCTGCGGGCATTCCCGATGCTGATCGATGAGTTCCGGGTGCTCTACGCCGCACGCAGTTTGCGGCCCAAGCGGGTAGCGACGACTCGCCGGGGGCGCCGTCGGCGGCTGGCGGCGGAGCTCGTCGACCTGCTCACCGCGGCGCTGACGGTGACATTGCGGCGCGCCGACGAGATGGGTGACGCCATTACCGCTCGGGGCGGCATCGGCATGATTTCGGCGATGCCGGCTCGACCGAAATCTGCTGACTGGTTTGCTATGTCGATAACACTTGTGGTGTGTGCCGCCGCGATGTGGTTCGACGTCCCGCCGGTGCCGCGCTGATCTGTTAGCGGCGTGCGGCTGCGTTGGCGGCGTCCTGGGCGCTATGCAGCGTTGTCGCGACATCGCTGCGGCCCAGAAACATCTCGTCGAAATACGATTTGAGAACTTGATTTCCGGCGGCGAAGCCGGCGCCGCCCGGAGCGGCGATCCGTGGACCGTTGAGGACCGTGAAGAACGGTCTGACGTCGACGCCCTTGGTCAGCCAGTAATCGAAGTACACCTGCTGGGCCGCGGTGACCGCAGGGATAGCGCTGCCCTGGCGGCCGATGTACTGGTTTCCCTCGGTGCTGCCCAGCCACGCCAATACCTGGCGGACGGCGTCCGGGTGGCTCGATGCCGAATTGCCAGCGGCGGCAATGCCGTTGGTGACGCTGACCCGGCCCTTGGGCCCGGCGGGCAGCATCGCCACACCCCATCGAAAGTTGGCTTGGGCGGTGATGGTGGCCAGGTTGTAGGTGCCGGACTGGAAAAGCGCCATCCTGCCGGCCAAGAACTGGTTACGGGAGAAGTCGCCGTTGTCGTTGGTCTCCGAGGCGGGCGGCGCGACGTGGTCGTCGTTGATCAACTTGACCAGGTAGGTAAAGGCCTCCACGGCACCCGGGTTGTCGAAGGCGAAGCGGTCGCCGATCTGATAGGTCCCGCCCGCTGACCCGATGTAGTTGAGGTAGATGCCCTGCGCGTCGTTGGCGGCGTTGTAGCCCCACTGCCGGACCCGTGCCGAGTCGAAACCCGGTGTGCCCGCGGTGTGTCCATCGGCGTCGAGAGTGAGCCGGTGGAGCAGGGGACGCAGGGTGTCGTCGGCGTTCGGGCCCCAACGCAAGGTCGACAGATCCGCGGCGTCGACACCGTCGGCGGCGAGCAGATCCGCGTTGTAGTACACCGCGATGCCGGCATCGGTGAGTTGCGGTACCGCCCAGAGCGTTTCGCCGCGGGTGAACTGCTGCACCACCGACGGCTCCCACGCTGACGCGGCTCTCGGCCCGAGCGTTTTCCCGATGTCGATCAGACGGCCACTGTCGGCGTAGCCGGCGAGGTAAGCGTTGGAGACCCAGAAGATATCGTCGGCGCTACCGCCGGCGACGTCGGTGCGCAGCGTGGTGAAGTAGGTCGAGTACGACACGACGTTGGTGCGCACGTCGATCTCGGGATGTGTTCGGGTGAACGCCGCGAACGACTTTCGGTAAGCGGCAGCGACCTGCTCGTCCCACAGCCGGACGGTGACGACCGTCTTGCCGGTGGGCGGTCGCGCTGTGACGTCCAAGACCACCGTCGCGAAGCCCAGCAGCGCGGCGATCAGCACGAAGCACAACGCGAACAGTGTGGAGAACCGCGGCCGGATCACTTGAGCCCCGTGACGACGATCGAGCGGACGATGTGCCGCTGGAACACCACGAACAACACGAGCAGTGGCACGATCGCCACCACCGTCGCGGCCATCACCAACGTCCACTGCGAGTTATAGCGCGACTGCAGCGCCGCCGTCGCCACCGTCAGCACTTGCCATTTCGGGCCGCTGGTGATCACCAACGGCCACATGAAGTGATGCCACTGCGACACCACGGTGATCAGCATCAGCGTCACCAACACCGGCCGACTGGATGGGATCACCACATGCACGATCACGTCGAGGGTGTTGGCCCCGTCCAGGTATGCCGCGTTGATCAGATCGTCGGGGATCGTGCGAAAGTATTGGCGAAGAAGGAAGATGGCGTACGGCGATCCAAAGACGAACGGCAGCACCAACGCCCAGAACGTGTTGCGCAGACCCAGCTGCGCCATCATCAGATAGAGCGGCACCACCGTCACGCTTCCCGGCACCATCAACGTCGCCAGGTAGACCCAGAACAGCGCGTCACGGCCGGGGAAACGTAACCGCGCGAACGCATAAGCGGCCAGCACCGAAGAACTCACCTGTCCGAGCAGGATCACCGTCGTCATCAACGTCGTCACTGCCAGCGCCCGGCCGAACCCGGCGCCGCCCAAGTCGGCGTAGTTCGACAGGGTCGGTGGCCGCGGCAAGGACAACGGCGCGCCCGTCGCAAACTGATGCGCCGACGTAAGCGACGTCAGCAGGCCGAGAACGAACGGCGCCAGCGTGATCAACGCACCGGCCAGCAAGCCGGCGTAAACCAGAACCGCGGTAGGTCGTTTAGGTGAGGTCATAGCTGACCCGCCGACGGAAGTACAGATGCTGGACGAGGGTGATCCCGACCAGGATGACGAACAACACCACCGCCATCACCGAGGCCCGGCCGATCGACGCTGCTCCGAAAGCTTCGGCGTAGATGCGGTGGGCGACCAGGTCGGTGCGGTCCTGCGGCCCGCCGCCGGTCAGCGCGTAGACGGTGTCGAATACCTGCGCGGCACTGATGATTCCGGTGACCAGCACGAAGAACATGGTCGGTCGCAGCATCGGCAACGTGATGCGCCAGAACCGCTGCCATGAGGTGGCGCCGTCGGTGCGCGCCGCGGAGTGGATCTCGGCGGGGATGGCCAGGATGCCGGCCAGAAAGAACAGCGCGACGTAGCCGACGTTGGTCCACACCACGACCGCCGACACCACCGGCAGCGCCAGCCCGGGATCGGTGAGCCACTCGATGCGATGACCCAGCAGTGTGCTGATCGCGCCGTCGGTGGGTGCCAGGATCCAGCGCCACAACACCGCGATCGCCAGCGGGACACAGATCCACGGCAACACGAACAGCGTGCGGAATACGCCGCTACCGGGCAGGTCGCGAGCCAGCAGCGCGCCGACGGCCAACCCGAGCACGGTCTGGATGGGGACCACGATCGCCACGAACGCACACGTCACCAGCAGCGAATTGCCGAATGTCTTGTCGGTGAGCACGGAGCGCCAATTCTGGCCTCCGACATACTCGATCGGCCCGAGCAGATCCCAGCGATGCAGGCTCAGCCACACCACCACCAAGATCGGCAGCAGCAGAAAGGTGACGACCCCGAACAGGCTTGGCGCGAGCAAGGCATATCCGAGCGCCGGCGATCGGCGTCCGGCGTCACTCATACAAGTATTAAAGCGGTCGATACGGTAGAAGGGTGACACCGAACCGGGGGATCGATGCCGACTTCCTCAGCCTGCCCCGCCAGCAACTGGCCGACGCCGCGCTGGCCGCTGCCACCGCGGCCGGAGCCAGCCACGCCGACCTGCGAATTCACCGGCTGATCAACGAGATCATCCAACTGCGGGACGGGGAGCTGGAGACCGCGGTGCTCAACCGCGAGATCGGCCTGGCGGTCCGCGTGGTGGTCGACGGAACCTGGGGCTTCGCCTCGCATGCGGAACTCTCACCCGAAGTCGCCGCTGAAACCGCCCGTCGCGCGGTGGCGGTGGCCCGCACGCTGTCCGCGCTGAACACCGACCGCGTCGAGTTGGCACCCGAGCCGGTGTATCCCGACGCCACCTGGGTGTCGAGCTATCGCATCGATCCGTTCACCGTGCCGCTGGCCGACAAGATCACCGTCCTTGACGAATACTCCGGCCGGCTGCTGGCCGCCGACGGCATCAATCACGTCTCGGCCAGCCTGATGTCGGTCAAAGAGCAGACCTTCTACGCCGACGCCGCCGGTTCGTCGATCACTCAGCAGCGGGTCAGGGTGCAGCCCAGATTCGAAGCGATCACCGTCGACAGCGGCGGCAGCGGCTTCGACTCCATGCGCACGCTGGCGCCGCCGATGGGTCTCGGCTGGGAAGCGCTGACCGGCGACGACGTGTGGAACTGGACCGACGAGCTGGCCCAGCTGCCGTCGCAGCTGGCCGAGAAGGTCAAGGCGCCCAGCGTCAAAGCCGGGCGTAAGGACCTGGTGATCGACCCGACCAATCTGTGGCTGACCATCCACGAATCCATCGGCCACGCAACCGAATACGACCGCGCCATTGGCTACGAGGCGGCCTACGCGGGCACCTCGTTCGCCACCCCCGACAAACTCGGCACGCTGCGCTACGGTTCGCCGATGATGAACGTGACCGCCGACCGTACCGTCGAATTCGGTTTGGCCACTGTCGGTTACGACGACGAGGGGGTGGCGGCCCAGAGCTGGGATCTGGTGCGCGACGGGATCTTCGTCGGCTATCAACTCGACCGCGCGTTCGCCCCGCGACTGGGCCAAGCGCGGTCGAACGGCTGCTCGTATGCCGACTCGCCGCATCATGTGCCGATCCAGCGGATGGCCAACGTGTCGCTACAGCCCGGCCCCGAAGGCTTGAGCACCGACGACTTGATCGGCCGGGTCGACGACGGCATCTACATCGTCGGCGACCGGTCATGGTCAATCGACATGCAGCGCTACAACTTCCAGTTCACCGGGCAACGGTTCTACCGCATCCGAGACGGACGCCTGGACGGTCAACTGCGTGACGTTGCCTACCAGGCCACCACGACCGACTTCTGGAATTCGATGGACGCCGTCGGCGGCCCCTCGACCTGGCGGCTCGGCGGAGCGTTCAACTGCGGCAAGGCCCAACCCGGTCAGGTGGCCGCCGTCAGCCACGGTTGCCCGTCCGCGCTTTTCCGCGGCGTCAACGTGCTCAACACGCGTACGGAGGGCGGCCTGTGATCCGCGCCGGCGACCGGTCCGCGCGCCGCATGAGCGGCGCAAGTGCTGAGGAGCGGCGCCAATGATCGCCGCACAACAGGTCATCGACATCGCGCTTCAGGCGGCGGCGAAGCTGGGCCGCGCCGCCGAGACGATCGTGTTGGTCACTGACCGCTCGGCGACGTCGCTGCGATGGGCGAACAACTCGATGACCACCAACGGTGCGTCGACCGCCCGGCAGACCACGGTGATTTCGGTTGTCCGGCATGGTGATACCGCCAGGGTCGGCTCGCTGACCACGGCTGAGGTCGAGCCTTCCGCGATCGAGGAACTGGTCGCCGCCTCGCAGTCGGCCGCCGTTGCGGCGCCCGAGGCTCGCGATGCCGCACCACTGCTGAGTGGCAACACCGCGCCGGACGACTGGGATGCCCCGATTCCGTCGACTGGCCCGGAGGTGTTCTCCGGCATCGCCGAACCGCTGGCGCGCGGATTCGCCTGTGCCGATCAGCTGTACGGCTTCGCGCAGCACACACAGGAGACGACGTTTTTGGCGACGTCGACCGGGCTGCGGCGGCGCTACACCCAGCCCGCCGGTTCGGTGGAGATCAACGCCAAGCGAAACGGCGCCAGCGCGTGGGCGGGGGTCGGAACCCCCGATTTCGTTGGTGTGCAGGCAGATTCGCTACTCGACGAGCTGTCGATGCGGCTGGGCTGGGCCGCGCGTCGCGTCGACTTGCCGGCTGGACGCTACGAGACGATCCTTCCGCCCTCGGCGGTCGCGGACATGATGATCTACCTCGGCTGGTCGATGACCGGCCGCGGAGCGCAGGAGGGCCGCAACGCGCTGTCGGCGCCTTCGGGCGGGACCCGGGTGGGGGAGAAGCTGACCGACCTGCCGCTGACGCTGTACTGCGATCCCGCGGCGCCCGGGCTGGGCTGCACGCCGTTCGTGACCGCGACGAGTTCGTCGGAGACGCTGTCGGTATTCGACAACGGGATGAATATCGGCCGGGTGGACTGGATTCGGGACGGGGTGATCAACGCGCTGGCCTATTCGCGGGCCGCGGCTGACGAGTTCGGCGCCCCGGTCGCCGTCGCCGCCGACAACATCCTGATGACCGGCGGCAGCACCGAGCTCGCCGACATGATCGCGGCGACCGAGCGCGGGCTGCTGCTGACCACGCTGTGGTACATGCGCGAGGTTGACCCCACCACGCTGCTACTGACCGGGCTGACCCGCGACGGCGTCTACCTCGTCGAAGACGGTGAAGTGACCGCGGCGGTCAACAACTTCCGCTTCAACGAGAGTCCGCTGGATCTGCTCCGGCGGGCAACTGCGGCCGGTGTCAGCGAGCAGACGCTACCGCGTGAGTGGGGCGACTGGGTGACCCGCGCGGCAATGCCGTCGCTGCGGATTCCCGACTTTCACATGTCATCGGTGAGTCAAGCGACATAATCCGGTGCGCCGGACGAATCCGCGATACCGTGACCTCGGTCACATTATCGATCCGGGGGGTTCTGATGTCCAAGGTTTATTTTTCTCGCGCCGTGAGCGTCGTCTTCGCCTTGGCGGCGGCGTGTAGTTGGAGTTCGGCCTTCGAAGCGAATGCCGACGTCGGCAGTGGCGCGGATTTCCTTGATGGTTCGACCAACGCAATCGTGATGGGGCCCACATTCATACCCGACCCGACCATTTTTCCGGGATACATCCCTGGCGCTGTCACGGAATACCTGCAGCCACTTGGTTTTTCCGATACCGGCACGGTCATCCCACTGGTGACTGAAGAGTCGGGGAACTTCGGCCCGTCCATCGCCTCCGGTGTCAGCACCTTGGTCCACACCATCGAAACCGGATACGGCGCGGGCGACTTCTCGGCAGCCGACCCACTCACGGTCTTCGGCTACAGCCAGTCGGCCGTCGTCGCCTCGCTGGCGGAACAGGAACTCGCAGGCAAGATCCCGCTCGAGGACTTACGTTTCGTCCTGATCGGCGATGCCGCCGCCGACCCACCTTCGGGACCTACCGGCCTTCTCGACACCTGGGGAGCCACGCCGTTCGGCCAGGCGCTTGACCATTTCCTCGGCTGGTCGAATCTGGACAACGTCACAACGCCGAGCGACCTTTACCCCACTGACGTCTTCACCGTTGCCAATGACTTCTTTGCCGACACCGCCACGCCGGCGGATTTCGCCGCCAACCCCCTTGGGGCCCTATGGCAGGACTTCTTGGGATTCTTCGAACACGGCGTCTATCTCGGAGGTTTGCCCGAATCCGAAATACTGACCGCGATCGACACCGCCGGTGTGGTCGACGGGGCGACGACCTACTTCTCTCTGGCAGATCCGGCCAACCTCCTCGAGCGCGCTGTGGGACACCACGCTCGGAAGCTTCGGCATCACCGTTCCTTGACCGATTTGCGACTTTCACATGTGATCGGGGAGTCGAGCGACATAATCGCGCGTGTGGTGTTGCATGACGACCTGACTCGACTAGTGGCGTTATCGCCTGGGGACGGTCGGTTGACCGCGTTGGTGCGGTAGCGTGTGCGCGCAGACCCTCGGCCTACCACCTCTTCCTTTCGCGGCGGACCCGGCCGCTGATGAAGTCGTTGCCGAGTTCGCCGAGCAGTTCAGCATCGACGTCTCGACAATCAGCGGCGAGCAACGCTCGAAGCTGTGGAAAGCTCTGGGCGACAGAACTTTTGGCGTCGTGGTGCAGATGTACATCGCCGATTTCGTGCCGCGGGTACGCGCCGGATTGGAAGCCCTCGGCGTCGGTGACGAGTACCTCGGCTGGGTTACCGGGCCGGTGGTGTGGGATCACGCCACCGACCCGTCCGACCTCGTGTTCAACACCTTCCTGCCGACGGTGGCCCGACTGCGTGAGCTCGACGCACTGACCGCGGAGGTGGTGCGGTTGCGCGGCGCCACCCAGCACAACTGTCGGCTGTGCAAGTCGCTGCGCGAGACGACGGCGCTGAATGCTGGCGGCACCGAGACGCTGTACGGGGACATCGAGCGGTTTGAGGAGTCGACGAAGTTGACCGACCGTCAAAAGGCGGCGCTGCGCTACGCCGACGCGCTGATCTGGTCGCCCGGTCTGATGGAGGCGGGCGTCGCGGAGGGCGTGCGTGCCCACTTCTCCGACGCCGAAGCCGTCGAGCTGACCCTTGATGTGATGCGCAACGCCAGCAACAAAATCGCGGTTGCGCTGGCCGGTGACGCGCCGCGCGTCGAGCAAGGCACCGAGGAGTACCTGCTCGACGTCGACGGCCAGACGGTGTTCAGCTGACGGGTCACGCGTCGTCGGTGGCCAGCGCGTCGCTAGTCTCTACTCTGGTTGATCCAGGGGCGGTAGCTCAGTTGGTTAGAGCCGCGGACTCATAATCCGTAGGTCGCGGGTTCGAGCCCCGCCCGCCC